>JAGRNT010000100.1 GCA_020440605.1 bacterium
CGAGGCGATTTGCAGCTTCCAGTCCACAGGAGATTGACTGCGCGGATTCAAGTGTTGTTTTCCCGACTCGTCAATTGAACCACGGATGTATTCTTCCGACCTTGGACCAACAACCAAACAAATGTCGTCGTCCTTGCCGCCGCCACAGGGGGAGAACCGATCAACGTGCTTGACTCGGGAAAAGACGGGTCGGGACGAAACGTTCCGACCGGTTCATGGGCGATACTGGATTCGAACCAGTGACCTCTGCCGTGTGAAAGCGACTCAATCACTTCACATAAACCGCGTGAATCACGATGAAAACGCCGTTTTGCTTCGCGTGAAAGGTTATCAACGTTTCGCACCCTTTGCAACTATTGGCAGATATTGCGGTATTGGATGACGCAATGCGGCGCGGTGGCCGGGGTTATTCGGTACGTACCGAATAACTCGCGTCATCGGCGACTAGGGTCAGAGCCATCGGGCTGATTGGCATGTGATCGCACGGACAAGGCCAGAAGAAGGAATCCAAGCGAGTACAGTATCGTGTTCCGAATGAAGATGGT
>JAGRNT010000101.1 GCA_020440605.1 bacterium
GTGGGCGATGGAGACCACTGAGACACGGGGTCGTCCGTCCGGCGCGTGCAGCAGGGCGTCGATCTCCAGGGGCTGGCCCTCGGCCCAGGCGCCGAACGACGGCGAGGCCAGCACGTTGTTGATGGTCATGGCCAGGGCCAGGCGGTCGCGCGAGGGGTAGAACGACTCGAGGTCGAACACGCCGAGGCGGTCGAAGGGCGGCGCCTGGATCTGCCGGATCAGGTCGGCCAGGCCGAGGTCGCGGCCCTCGCGCCAGGCGTGGTCGAGGAGCGACGAGAGCAGGATGTGGTCGCGGCTGCGCAGCGGATCGGCGTCGAGGTCGAGCAGGGCGCACAGGCCCGACACGGCGCCGGTGATCTTCTCGCGCAGGGCGTCGGCGTCGTCGCGCACCGCCGCCGGCGGCGCGGCGAACGAGCGCAGCACCGCCAGGGGCACGCCGGCGCGGCTGCCCGGGGTGAAGATGACGCGGTCGGCCGCGCCCGTGTAGCGGCCGATGCGGTCGGGATCCTGATCCCAGACGGCCAGTCCGTTGCGCCACAGTTCG
>JAGRNT010000102.1 GCA_020440605.1 bacterium
TCCCGCGGGTGCAGGACTACCTTCGCACCGCCGCAGAGCTCGGCGTGCAAATCGGGATTCCACACGACGTGGTGGTGGCATCGAAATTCGGCGCCGACGCGGAGCATGTCGTGAGTGCCGCGGATGCCATCGAAGACACGCCGTTCGGCGCCTCCGGCATCGGTCTTGACATCGGACCCGTCACCGCGGCGGCGTTCGCTGAAGCGATTCGCGCCAGCAACACGGTGTTCTGGAACGGGCCGATGGGCGTGTTCGAGCTGGTGCCGTTTGCCGCGGGTACCCGCGCGATCGCCCAGGCCTTGACCGAGGTCGATGGGCTGAGCGTCGTGGGCGGTGGCGATTCTGCCGCGGCCGTGCGCCAGCTTGGCTTCTCAGACGAACAGTTCGGTCACATCTCGACCGGGGGAGGCGCGAGCCTCGAGTTCTTGGAGGGCAAGAAGCTGCCCGGACTGGAGGTCCTCGGATGGTCGTGACGCGCACCCCGCTCATCGCGGGAAACTGGAAGATGAACCTCGATCACCTGCAGGCGATCGCGTTCGTGCAG
>JAGRNT010000103.1 GCA_020440605.1 bacterium
CCTGCCGAATACGCGAAACAGAAAGAAAAAATCCCGGAACCGATGCTGGCAAGAACGTTTTTCAGCGTTTACTTCTGTATGACCGGTGTGCACGCCATCCATATTATCGGCGGTATGATCGCGATCAGCTGGCTGATCGTCAGAACCGTTCATGGCGCGTTTACAACATATTATTTTGGCGCGGTTGATTTTGTCGGGCTCTACTGGCACCTGGTCGACCTGATCTGGATTTACCTGTTCCCGCTGTTATACCTGATCAATTAGCGTCTGTAGAATTCAAGATTTAAACCAACATTTGTGAGAGGCCAATTCGCTTCTCAGCAGTTTTCAGATAAAGAGACGAAAGTATTCATCATGTCAGATCATGTTGAAAGTGATGCTCACGCAGAAAATACACAAAGCTGCCACGTGCATATCGTACCAGTCAAAGTGCTGGTAGGCGTGTTTCTTGCTCTGGTTGTATTAACGGTGATTACCGTTGAGGCAGCCAAGTATGACACCGGTGCTCTGGACGTGATCGTCTCGATGGCAATCGCGACCGT
>JAGRNT010000104.1 GCA_020440605.1 bacterium
GTTCCTGAGTTCAGCATGCTCCGCGTGAGTGCGACAGTTTCCTCGTTCGTCATCCCTCGCAGGTAGACGGCCATCGCGAAGGCTGACATTTGGTAGTCCGGCACACGGTCGGCGACGTAGCCTTCAATCAGCCAGGCAATCTCGTCGTCGGTCAGGGCGTGACCGTCACGTTTTTTGGCGATGAGTTGTGTGGCATTCACGGGGGACGTAGGCTTTCGTCAGCGAGGCTCAGCGGAGGTACCTCGCATTATCACCAATCACCGGTCCGTTGTCAGTCGTCCGTTGTCCGTCGAGGACAACCACTGACCACTGACCACTGACCACTGACTACTGACTACTGACGCAATAATGGCAGCAACTTACAAGGACGCCGGAGTCGACCTCGAAGTCTACGAACAATCGATGAAGCGACTCCCGTCGTTGATGGCTCGCACGCAATCGCCGCGAGTGATGCCGCTCGCAGGAGGATTTGCCGGGCTGTTTCAACTGAACGCGGATGGCAAGTCATACGACGATCCGATCCTCGTCAGTGGTACCGATG
>JAGRNT010000105.1 GCA_020440605.1 bacterium
GGGCTCTCCAGTACTGGGCTCAGCGCTGTTTCAGGAATCCCAGCGGATTTTTTTCTGAGTGCCTGTAACATTCAGCGCAGCAGCTTCATCTATTAAGCGACACCAGTTTGCAAGGCAGGTGTGAGAGGGGTCCCGGGCCGGGTGGCCGGGGTATCCCACTCAGATCAGCCACCAAATCAGATTACCTCCTATATTTCAGCCGGTAGTCCCCGAGGGAACCCCCAATCTCTCGGGGCTCTTTTTTTTCTTCCGACTCGCCCAAGGGCTCGTCGGTCTGGCGCTGCGCTGGCGCATTCGCTGCCAGCGGGTCGCGCTGAAGTTACTTCTCCTTTTGATTCATCTCTTGTAAGAGCAGACAGCAAGGAACGTGTTTCGAGCTGGGCTGCAGACCGGCGAGACCTTGGTTGAGCCGACAAGAGGATTCGGTCTGGCGCAGCGGCCAGCTAAGCTGTCCGGGTCGCGCTGAAGTTCCGATAGGAACACGCCTTTTTGACTAAGCTACTGGAGGCTGCAATCAATCAAATCTATCGGTGCAATTTT
>JAGRNT010000106.1 GCA_020440605.1 bacterium
CACATCTTTCATGGCTGCACGCCCGAAAGCTACGAGACCTGGCTGCGCAACGCTGTGGCCTATGCGGCCGACAACCCCGCGGTCGGCTCCGAAAGCATGGTCTTCATCAACGCTTGGAACGAATGGGCCGAGGGCGTCTACCTCGAGCCAGACCGCAAGTTCGGCTACGCCCTGCTCGCCGCCACCCAGCGGGTGGCCTTCGGGTCGTCGGGCGCGTAGGTCCCGTGCGACCTGGTCCTGCAGCGGTCCATGGGTGAGCCAGCTCGACCCAACGGGGCGGGCCGCGGCTTCACCCTGATCGAGCTGATGGTGGTGATCGCCGTCATCGCCATCGGCACCGCCGTGGCCAGCCTGGCGCTTCGCGACTCGGGGGCCGACCAGCTGGCGCGCGAGGGCGAGCGGCTGGCAGCGCTGCTGGAGTCGGCCCGCGCCCAGTCGCGCGCGGCTGGTGTGCCCATCGTCTGGCGGCCGGTGCCGGGCGGCTTTGCCTGGGACGGCCTGCCGGCCACGGCCGACCCGCTGCCCACCCACTG
>JAGRNT010000107.1 GCA_020440605.1 bacterium
GATGGCCAGGTGCTGGGTGACATCTTCCTCGGCAAGATCAAGCGCTGGAACGACCCGGCGATCGCAGCGCTGAACCCCGGCCTGACCCTGCCGGACGGTGCGATCGCACCGGTGCGGCGCGCCGACGGTTCGGGCACCAGTTTCATCTTCACGAACTACCTGTCCAAGGTGAACGCCGAGTGGAAGTCCTCGGTGGGTGAGGGCACGGCCGTGAAGTGGCCCGCCGGTGTGGGTGGGAAGGGCAACGAAGGCGTGTCGGCGTACGTGCAGCGCCTGCCGAACTCGATCGGCTATGTCGAGTACGCCTACGCCAAGCAGAACAAGATGGCCCATGTGCTGCTGAAGAACAAGGACGGCCAGTTCGTCGCGCCCGATGACTCGGCCTTCAAGGCCGCGGCGGCTGGCGCCGACTGGGCCCGCAGCTTCTACCAGGTGCTGACGGAACAGCCGGGCAAGGACAGCTGGCCGATCTCCGGCGCCACGTTCATCCTGATGCACAAGCAGCAGGACAAGCCTGAGCAGGCGTCCAACG
>JAGRNT010000108.1 GCA_020440605.1 bacterium
TCCAGAGGAGCGTTTGTCGTGGTAAACGCCACCTCTGGAGGTGCCGACACAGCGCCAGGAGCGGATGGCGCAAACCATTGAGCTTGTGCAGAGTTGGTTTCCATCAGTCACAGGCCTCACAGGTCTCAGGGTTTTCGAGCGAACAGGCAACGGCGGATTGATCGCTGCCCGCGTAAACGGATTTGTTGATCCCCGATGCCGGTCGCGACCTCAGGTAGTAGGTGGTCTTCAGCCCAGACAGCCAGACGTGGCGGTACATCGCAGACAATTTGCCGATGGTCGGGGTCGCCATGAACAGGTTCAGGCTCTGGCTCTGGTCGATATATGCGCCACGCGCGGCCGCCAAGTCGATGAGCACCTTCTGTGGGTACTCCCACGCTGTGCGATACAACGCCCGGATGTCTTCAGGCAGATCGAGCATCTGGATCGAACCGTCCGACGCCATGATCTGGCCGCGCACGTCTGGGTTCCAAAGCCCGCGCTCTTGGAGGTCACGCACGAGATACCGGTTGATCTGCAGAAATTCAC
>JAGRNT010000109.1 GCA_020440605.1 bacterium
CTTCGACAGGACGGCTGTCAGGTCGGTGATGCTTCCGGTGGCGACAGGAACTCGCAGAGCCAGTCCGGTCAGCTTGCCGTTGACGGCAGGAAGAACCTCACCCACGGCTTTCGCTGCGCCGGTTGAGGTCGGAATGATGTTGATCGCTGCCGCCCGGCTGCGTCGCGGATCGGAGTGCAGCTGGTCGGCCACTTTCTGGTCGTTAGTGTAGGCGTGACAGGTTGTCATCAGTCCATGCACCAGGCCGAAGTTATCATTCAGGACCTTGACCATGGGGGCCAGGCAGTTCGTGGTGCAGCTCGCATTGGAGATGCACTTGTGATCTGCGGTCAGCTCGTTGTCATTGACGCCCATCACGACCGTCAGGTCCGGCTTGTCCTTGGCTGGTGCAGAAATCACAACCTTGCGAGCTCCGGCTTCCAGGTGAGAATCGTAGCCGGGCTTTCCGTCTTTGGCGCGACCGGTGAAGAATCCGGTAGACTCCAGAGCCACGTCGACTCCCAGTTCTTTCCATGGCAGCGCTGCG
>JAGRNT010000010.1 GCA_020440605.1 bacterium
AGTTCGAAGAGCTGAAGCGCAGGCTCGACTCCGAGGGCCTGTTCTCGCCGGAGCGCAAGCAGCGCCCGCCGGCCGTGGCCGGCCGCATCGGGATCGTGACCGGGATTGCCACCGCCGCCCTGCAGGATGTGCTGAACGTGCTCAGACGCCGCGCGCCCTACATGGAGGTCGTGCTCTTCCCCTGCAGCGTGCAGGGCGACAGGGCGGCCCCGGAGATCATCGCCGCACTGCAGGCCGCGGACCGCTTCCCCGGCCTGGACAGCATCCTGCTCGTGCGCGGCGGCGGCAGCCTCGAGGACCTCTGGTGCTTCAATGACGAGAAGCTGGCCCGCGTGCTGGCGGAGATCCAGACGCCGGTGATCACCGGTGTCGGGCATGAGATCGACTTCACCATCGTGGACTTCGTCGCCGACTTCCGCGCCCCGACCCCCAGTGCCGCGGCCGAGGTCGTGACCCCAGATGTCAACGAGCTGCGCGGGGCGATCGGCGACCGCACAGGGCGGCTGGTGCGTGAGCTGCGCAACAATCTCGGCAATGCCGGTGAACGACTGAAGCGCCTGTTCGACCACCGCCTGCTGCGGGATGTGGCGGGCAGCGTGGAAGAGCGCAGCCAGCGCCTGGATGAACTTGGCAATGAGCTGGCGGAGCTGGCTGTGGAATACAGCGGACTCGGCAGCGAGGGCCGCCATGGTGAGCTGCTGGACCGGATGGCAACGCTGACCATGCGCCGCATGGAGGAGGATGCCCACCGCCTGCCGCGCCTCTCCGCCGACTTCCTGAGGTTGGCGCGCAATGCCAGTGAGGACGCCCGGCAGCGCGTTGGCAACATCGAGAAGCACCTGAAGGCGCTCGACCCGCGCGCTCCGCTGGGGCTCGGCTTCTCGCTCGTCTGGCGGGAGGATGGCAGCCTCGTGCGTGATGCCGCGAGCGTGGCCCCCGGTGAAGTGCTGCGCGTGCAGCCGGCGGCCGGTGAGCTGCGCGTGCGCCGCGAGGACGGCGATGCCTGAGTTCGAGCTGCGCTTCGAGCACCACCCGGATTTCGAGTTGACAACGGAGCTGGTCTACCAGCAGTTCGCCGAGGACTGCACGCTGCATCCCGGGCTTACGCGCCGGATGCTCGTGATGCGCAACCCGGCAGGGGATTATCTGTTCGGCGTGCTGATCCAGCGGCGGCATGACAAGGCAACTGCAGCGGAGTGGTTCATCGCGCATGTGGCGAGGGACGAGGAACTTGACGACTGGATTGACCTGAAGGAGCTGTTCCGGGGCTGCGGCGAGGAATGCGAGAGGCAGCATGGGGAGCTGCTGGGAAGGATCTTCGGCTGACGGAGCTACCCGCTTCAGCGGTAGACGGAGCTGCGGCGCAAGTCGCACAATGAGGGGGAGGAGCTCACTGAGATTTTAACCACAGAGATCACAGGGGACACAGAGTTTTTCAAACGGTCTCCCAAAGAAAGTATCAGGACTGGCGCGGCCCCGCCTCCGAATCAGTGAACAGTAAACCGTGAAGAGTAGCGGCGCGGCCCAGCCGCGATTGGGAGGGGATGCATGGAAGTATCCGTTGCAGTAGATCTGGCAACGCTGCCCTCCGCTCAGCGCCTCTCTTCAGACTCAGCGGCTCTGCGCCAATTGAACCAGACTGGCGATTACGGTCCCGCCCGCGCGCCTGCGCACCGCCTCGCCTGCGCGTAATGGAGCTATCCGCTTCAGCGGTAGACGGAGGTCCGGAGCAAGTCGCACAATGAGGGGGAGGAGCTCTCTGAGATTTCAACCACAGAGATCACAGGGGACACAGAAGATTCTTATCATTAGTCAGAACCACCGTCCCGAACTGCATCGTGGAATTCCGTCTCACCAATTCTAAAGAAAACTCCGTGCTCACTGTGCGCTCTGTGGTTGAGCATTCTCCGTGATCTCCTCTCCCTCTTTTGCCCGACTTACATCGGGCCTCCTCCCCCGCCTGCTGTAGAATCTATCCATCATGATCGCTGAGAAGCTCTATTTCACGCCGGTGCATCCGCTGAACTTCGGTGAGATGCGGCGCATCGCCGAGCAGGAGTTCGAGCCGGGCCGCATTCCCGGCCACCGCCGCGTGGTGACGCTCTTCGAGGACGTGGACGGCATGCTGCGCCTGCTCGTGGCCTACCCCTCGCTCGCCGACCCCGGCAACGTGGACCAGCTGCCCTGCTTCCAGGCCGCGCTCGGCCCGGTTGGCGAATTCCCCAACCCTGAGGGTGCGGTCGGTTCGCTGGCGGAGATCGCCGAACTCTGCGACGAGCGCTGCGAGGCGAAGATCCGCGGCTGGCAGTCCGCGGGGGGACACTAGCTCAGCATGCCGGGCAGGCCCCGCACGGCCATCGTGGTCGGTGGCACGCGCCGCGTCGGCCGCTGGGTAAGCGAGGCGCTGCTGGTCGAAGGCCAGCATGTGCATGCCGTGTTCAGGAATGACGGCGAGAGCGCGGCGGCCTTCGCCGATGAAATGCAGGCCGCCGGCTATAAGCTCCACACCCACCGCTGCGATGCACTGGACTACGACGCGATGTGCCGGCTCGCCGAGCAGGTCGCCGTCGAGGAAGGCGGGATCGACATCCTCATCAACGCCTCGGGCTCAGCCGCCGACGGCACGATCTGCGGCACCGACTCCGCGACGCTCCGGCGTGTGTTCGATGACAACGTGCTGTCCGTGCACAATGCCGTGCGCGCCTGCAACCGCTACCTGCGCATCGGCGGGGGCAGCATTGTCAATTTCTTAAGCACCGGGAATGACAGCATCCGCAGCTACAAGGCGGTGGCGGTCTACGGCGCTGCCAAGACGGCGCTCGCCAGCTACAGCCGCAGCCTCGCGCGCGAACTGGCCCCGGACCAGGTGACGGTGAACTGCATCGCGCTCGGGATCACGGAGCTGGCGGCCGAGGGTGTGCCGCAGTTCGACGCGGAGCATGTGCCCTCAGGTGTGCTGGTCAGCCAGCGCGAGGTGGCGGGTGCGATCTGGTACCTGACGGGCGAAACCGCCCGCCAGACCACGGGCTCGGTGCTTACCCTGAGCGGCGGGTTCGGGCTGTAGGGATTAGAGATAAATCAGTTTAACTTTTTTATATCATTTATTATTGTTTCAAATTATTGTTGGCAAAATGTTGATAATTATTGGCAATTTATACTCAACACCAGTTACCCAAATTTGCAAATTCCCACAAACTCTGATTAAGTAATTATGGTATGGTTTGAGCATTCTGAATAGAACATTAAGCAAATTGACAAGTAATAGATTGTCGCACCATCAAGTCATTTGCTTTATCTATTTAGTAGTATGCCAATTTTATGTCTGCAAAGTGCAGGCTGGGGAGTGAAGGTGAGGTACGTATCTACGATTCTAGCTATAGCGCTAATGACGCTCATGATTTCAGCGTGTGGCAGAAATGCTGCAACCCTGGATTCAGCTGCAGAACCGAATTATCAGACACTCACGGATGAGCTTCAGCCGGATCGAGGTGCTTCGTTCAATGTAAGTACTCTGACAACCGAGTGGCGTTCCATCGGAGGTAACAGCAGTGGCAGCAATCAGACTGCTTCAATGGAACACTTTTGGCAACTGGATCCTGATACTGACCCTGAACCTCCGTTCAACGTCTTCCAGTCTCCTGCTTATGAGTCACCCTCCAGTTCGAGGTCGGTGCATGGACGCATCGTGGAGGGGGGTGGCATGTACAGGGAGGTGATTCTCTGTGTTTCGGAAAGTTCGGACCTGATCTGCTACGATGCCACCACTCTAGAAGCCCTTTGGGTCAGACCTTCCGGATATACAGTATCGGGATACCACGGTGCGGCAGCTGTCGCCAGCCAGTCTTCAAACTACGGCTTTGCCTACTACATTGATGCAGGCCGCGAGCTGGTTGCGGTGCGCTTATCAACCGGGATTGCGGTCAGTTCGTATGACGCCGGCAGCACCTTCAACAACGCACATAGCTCGCCCGTTGTCTGGTATTCGGAGGACCTGGGAACCGAGTTCGTGGCAGCAATGTTCGCAGGTTCAGGAGGAAGTTCCGTTCCTGCAGGACAGATGGTGTTCATCAATGCAGGCAGTATGAACACTGGCACAGCTTCACCGTTCCTGGAATTCACTTTCGCCCAGATCAATTCCAGCAATGCCGCAGGATTCGGCGCTCCCTCATTTGTCAGGATCGGTAGTGTTGATTACATGTACCTGTACAAGTCAACCTATCAAACCTCTGGAGGTACCGGTGTGCTGGCTCGGTATGATCTAGACAACTACGATCCAACACCACCGCTCATTGATACGGATCTCCTGGACAGTACGAGCTCAGACGTGGGTGCCATATATGGCAACCTGACCTACTTCTATGGCAACGAGATCTATCCTGTTGTTGCTCGGGACCTCTTTGGCAATGTCAAGGTTTATTTCAATCACAACATCAACACCTACGGCTTCAACGATGACCTAAGCACAAGCGGGAGCTGGCCCGTAGCAGATGTTTCGAATGGTGGAAAAGCATATGGGCAGCCTGCGGCCGCGTCAAGCGCGGTATGTGTTGTAAGGAACTGGACAAACAACACGAACCCAGCGGTTTACTCCAGTACTGGCAGTCTATTGTGGTATCCCGGTGATTCAGGATTCTCCACCTTTGCAGGTGAACCACTTGGTTCTGCAGTGATTGATGCGAGGACTGATATATTCATGACAACAACAAACGGTGTCTTTGGACTGATTCCAAATACATCAGGAGGTTTCGGATACTGGGATCCGATATACCTTACCTCTTATCCGCCCAGTGGGAGTGTTTCAACCGTTCTCAATGAGGAGTATGAACGGATCAAGAATTCAACATCCTTCACGAGTCCTGTTGTCTATCTGGAATATGGCTTGAATTCGACACATTGCGTGTTCTATGCATCAGCGGCAGATGGACGAATGTACGGATTCAATGTTGTGGATGAAACCAGTTTCACTGACTTCCCCGTATGGGATTCATTTGGAGGGAACCTGCGCAACGAGCGAAGCGCAGACTGCACCTTTGGCCCTACTTCTTCGAGCACTGTCTTTCATTCCGCAATTGATATTCCCACTGGTCTCGATGTTGACTCCGATTCCCTTGCCGGCAGGGACCTGCTCAACGAGATCTCATACGAAGACACAATTTTCTGTTCCGGACTGGTTGGAGAAATCTACCGATACTTCTGGGATCCTGGCAGCGCGATACCTGGTTTCGATCCTCCGCAGCTGGACCGCAGTGATTGGATTCACAATTCACTCAACTCCATCCCCAGCAACTATGAAGGGATCTGCCGGTTCCAGGATAACGAAACCGGAAAGCGTATGCTGGTTACCACTAATCCTGTCAACGGAATCACCATCGTGGAAGATCAGGGCGGCATAACAGGCGCAAATGCCAACACCGGTACTACCAACACCTCCCCCACATTCGCAACAATTGGCTATGGATCCCTGTCCTCCGGCAGTCAGCGCGCCGTGTTCGACATGCGCGGCAGCCTGCTTTGGGCGCTTGATGCAGACGGAGCCGCAATCCTGGATTACGTGGACACTGACCCCTCCAGCACAAAAGGTACCGCGGTTGGCAAACCACTGATTGACTACATCTACAGCGGTGGCGACACTCTTGCTGTTGTATATGTCCTGCACAGAGGTGTTGCTTCGCTGTATACGCCGGTATCCTTCACCATTTCAGGCTATGCTCTCAGCTGGAACTCAGGAACCTCCAGTTATGAATTTGTGCAGGTCTATGCCAAGAGCGGTCTGACTGCCGGCAGTTTCATCTACAACTCTGATTCCTGCCTGGTGGCGAACAACAACACATCCGGTCCTGACAAACTCTACCTGGCGGCTGGTGATCATCTTTATGGTCTCTCGGCCCCGGCAATCAGCCTGTCAGGCTCGCAGAGTCTGACAACGGACTGGAGTGTGACGCTTTATTTCCAGAACATTGTCAGCGCTCCAGCAGTACTGGATGGGGTGATGTACGTCAACACCAACAAGAGCACGGAATCCCAGATTGTCGGATACAGCATGACAGACGGAAGCGTCGCCTGGTACTCCGCCAGCATGCCGGACCTGTGTGATCATTATGCGGGTTATCCGGCGATCAGTACACTGACCCGCAGAATTTGCACGGCAACTCCGGGAGGATTCTATACCTTCGATACAACGCAACCAAATGGCACATCCGCGGTGTATTCAGACACAAGTCTGCAAGGTGAACCCATTGGCCACGTTTCCATGGGACATGATGCAGCTTACCTGACAACATCCGGATCAAGCGGAGACCCCGTTTTGAACGGCTGGCACTAATATCGAGCAGAAAAAGTGAGCTGTAACCTGAATTAAGTAGAATCAAGCCTGGCGCAGCAATCCGCAAGAGCGAATGAGTCCTGCGCCAGGCTTCCTGTTTTGCACTTCCCCTATACACCCGTTTCCTGCCTGTAAAATGGTAATGTGACGGAGAACCGCGACATCAGGAGGATCAGGCTCAGCCGCACGGCTGAGGAGCGTCACTCCCCCTTCAACATCGACTGGCGCGCCGAGCTCAATGAGCAGCAGCATGCGGCGGTCACCGCGCCGCTCGGCGCAACGCTGGTGCTGGCCGGGGCCGGTTCCGGCAAGACCCGCGTGATCGTCTACCGCATCGCCTACCTGATCGGCGAGTTGCGCATCAACCCGCGCCGGATCATGATGACGACCTTCACCAACAAGGCCGCGAAGAGCATGCTGGACCGCGCCGAGGCCCTGATCGGCCGCCCGGCACGCGAGATCACCGGCGGGACCTTCCACTCGATTGCCAACCTCGTGCTGCGCCGCTACTCGCGCCACATCGGCTTCAACTCCAGCTTCACGATCCTCGACTCAGCCGACCAGCGCCAGGTGATGAAGCTCTGCCGCACGGAGGCCGGCATCGAGGGCAGCGGCAAGAGCTTCCCGAGCGACCGCGTGCTGGTTGACATCGGAAGCGCGATGGTCAACACCGACACCGACCTCGAAAGCCTGCTTTCCTCGCGCTACCCGCACCTCTATGACCAGTACGCCGAGATCCAGCGCGTGCTGATCCTCTACACCGAGCGCAAGTTCCAGAGCAACCAGATGGATTTTGACGACCTGCTGATCAACTGGCTGAAGCTGCTGCGCGAGCACCCCGGGGTGCGCCGCCGGCTCTGCGGGCGCTTCACGCAGCTGCTGGTCGACGAGTACCAGGATGTCAACCACATCCAGGCGGAGATCGTGAAGTGGATGAACTTCCCGGTCACGGAGAAGATGATGCGCGAGCGAGCGAAGACCTTCGGCGACCCGCGCGGTGAGGCCAGACCCGCCGTACCCGTCAGCGATGACGAATCCGAGCTTCCCGCCCCGCTGCCCAGCGCAACTGCTGATGTTGATTCTGATGCAAAGAGTGATATAGGTGAGCATCATAGGAAGGGTTCCGAGGTTGGTCCATACACTCGGAGAGATGGAACTCCAGTTAGTGGATACATCCGTGGAGATCACGATGTGAAAGGTCACGCGCGAGGGCAAGCTGATACGAGCGAAGATTCTGCTGCTTCTGATTCTGATTCTGACAATGCCCGACTGACATCGGGCCTCCAGGAACCCGCCCGACTGACATCGGGCCTCCAGTATGACCCCTTCAATGCGGCGCGCTTCAGCGGCCAGCAGATTGACATCATGGCGGCGACGATGCGCACTGAAGTGCCGGAGCCGAATGACGACCTCGAGGAGCCGGTCGAGGACAGCCCGGAGGCCCCCCAGGGGCGCAGCCTGTTCGTGGTCGGTGACGACGCCCAGAGCATCTTCTCCTTCCGCGGGGCCGACTACCGCAACATCCTCGACTTCCCGAGGAGCTTCCCGGATGCACGGATCTGCAAGCTGGAGACGAACTACCGCTCCACCCCGCAGGTGCTGGAACTTGCCAACGCGATCCTCGGCGAGGGTCCGGCGGAGTTCAAGAAGCAGCTCGTGAGCGTCAAGCCCGACTCCGAGGACCGCCCGCTGCTCGTGGCCTGCAATTCACGCGAGGAGCAGGCTGAGTTCGTCTGCGAGCAGATCCTCGCCCTGCGCGAGGAGCACCAGCTGGACTACAAGCAGATCGCCGTGCTCTACCGCGCGCATGCCAACCGGCTGGAGGTCGAGCTGGAGTTCACGCGACGCGGCATCCCCTTCGTGGTGCGCGGCGGGCTGCGCTTCTTCGAGCAGGCGCACCTGAAGGACGTGCTGAGCTACCTGCTGGTGCTTGCCAACTCGCATGACGAGCTGGCCTGGCAGCGCATGCTCGAGATGTGTGAGCGCGTCGGCCCGAAGACCGTGGCCGGCGTGGTCGGCAAGCTGCGCGTGCAGAACCCGCTGCAGAAGTTCATCTACAACGGCGTGGTGGAAAGCGTGCGCGGCAAGGCCAAGGAGACGCTCGGCGAGCTGAAGCGCTTCCTCGAGCAGCTCGAACCCGAGGCGATGACGATGCCGCCCTCCACGCTGATCCGCCGCGTGATCGACGAGCGCTACAGCGACTACCTGCAGATGAAGTGGGAGAACTGGCGCCAGCGCCTGGACGACCTGGAGCAGCTGGAGATCTTTGCCAACCAGTTCGACACCGTGACGGCCTTCCTCGCCGAGATCGGGCTGAACGGCAGCTTCTCGGGAAGCGAGCTGCAGGGCCAGGAGGTCGAGGGCGCGGATGACCCGGAGGAAGGCGCGGTGACATTGTCAACGATCCACCAGGCCAAGGGCCTGGAATGGCACTCGGTGTTCCTCGTGCATGTGCAGGACGACGTGATCCCGCACCGCATGAGCCGCACGGACCCGGAGGGCGAGGACGAGGAGCGCCGGCTGTTCTATGTGGCGGTCACGCGCGCCGAGCAGCTGCTGTTCATGAGCTACCCGATGATCAGCGAGACGCATGACTTCCAGCGCATCATCAACCGCCCGAGCCGCTTCCTCACGAAGCTGCCCGAGGGCAGCTATGACGAGGCCCAGCTGGAGTGGAATGACAACGACTGGTAGGGGGGAGTGAAGAGTGGACAGTAAACAGTGAGCAGTGAACAGTGAACAGATGCGGCGCGCATGCGCGCGGGGGCAGGGAGAATGTGCGGGCGGGTTTGACAACGCAGAGACGCAGGGATCGCTGAGGGGAATGTATCAAACACAGAGGCACAGAGGGCACAGAGCATTGATCCAAAATGCCAAGGACCGGCGCGGCCCCGCCGCGATTGAGAGGCAACGCCGCGAAGCAATGAGCATTGATGAATGAGCAATGAGCCCATACACCATTGATTTCCTCTGTGAAATCTGTGTCTCGGTGTTTGATCAGAACCGCTACATCCCTGTCTCGTTGCCACCCGAGCGTAGCGAGCCACGCTAATCGCGAGATGCGGTGTACTTGCATCGCAGGTCATATTGGCGCAGGGATCGCAGGGGGGATGGATCAAACACAGGGGCACAGAGGGCACAGAGGGCGTTATGCAGATTGCCAAGCCTGGCTGCAGTGGCAACTTTGATGCATGCCTTCCCAGGCGCAGTGGGACTGCGCCGCTACGCTTCGCGGTTCACGGTTTACCCGGCGACAGGAGTGTCGCCGCTACTGTTCACGGTTCACCCGGCGACAGGAGTGTCGCCGCTACGCTTCACGCTTCACGCTTCACGCTTCACGGTTTACCCGGCGACAGGAGTGTCGCCGCTACTGTTCACTCTACACGCTTCACTCTTTACGGTTAACTCTTTACGCTTCACTCACCTGCAATCCGCAGGCATTGCCTATAATCCGCATGGATAGCCCGAGAGGAGGGACACGCCATGCCCGAAGCGGATGCCGTCGCCACCGGCCGGATGCTCAGCCAGCAGCAGCTGGAGCAGGACCTGCGCAGCCTGGGGCTGCAGGGCGGGATGCATGTGCTCGTACACAGCTCCCTGAACAGCCTCGGCTGGGTCTGCGGCGGGGCCCAGGCCGTGGTCAGCGCGCTCGTGAGCATCATCACGCCCGCCGGCACGATCCTGATGCCGGCCTTCAGCAACTGGAACAGCGAGCCCGCCGGCTGGCGCAACCCGCCGGTGCCGGAGGCCTGGCACGCGGCGATCCGCGAAAGCATGCCGCCCTACATCCCGCAGATCTCCCCCAGCCGCGGGCTGGGGCGGGTGCCGGAGCTGTTCCGCTCCCTGCCCGGCGTGCAGCGCAGCGCGCACCCCGTCTGCAGCTTCTGCGCCTGGGGCCGGCTCTCTGGTGAGCTTGTCAGCGGCCACGCGCGGGACTGCCAGCTCGGTGAGCGCTCCCCGCTCGGAGCCCTGTACCGCGCGGACGGGCATGTGCTCTCGCTCGGAGTGCGTACGAACAGCATGCTGCACCTGAGTGAGCATCTGGCGGACTGGCCGGGGCGCAGCACGGAGCGCCAGGGCTGTGCAATGCTCGTGGACGGCGCGCGGCGCTGGGTGGAATTCGAGGATCTGGCAACGGATGACTCGGACTTCATGCTCATCAAGGACGATTTCGAGCGCGAGACGCAGGATACGCGAAGCGGGATGACGGGCCAGGCACAGAGCAGGCTGGTGCGGGCCCGGGCCATCGTGGACTACGGCCGGAGCTGGATGGAGCGTGAGCGGGGGAATGCGGGAAGCGTGAAGAGTGAACAGTAAACAGTGATGAGTGATCAGTAGCGGCGCGCGGGGGAAGGGAGAATGTGTGGGTGGTTTTGACAACGCAGAGACGCAGGGGTCGCAGAGGGAAACTGAAAAACAAAAGGCGGGTTTGACAACGCAGAGACGCAGGTGTCGCAGAGGGCAGATCAAACACAGAGGCACAGAGGGCACAGAGCATTGATCCACTCAGTAAAGGACCGGCGCGGCCCCGCCGCGATTGAGAGCCAATGCCGCAAAGCAATGGAGAATTCGATGCATGCCCTCTAAGGTGCCGTGGGACTGCGCCGCTACGCGTGCGACTCGATCAAGGCTGGCACCAATCCCTCACTCGCGTAATGCAGTGCGCACGAAGCAGACGCTCGCGTGCTAGCGTCGCCAAGCGCCGCCGGTACTTTAGTTCGGGATGCTTCGATAAACAATAGTACCGGCGCGGCCCCGCCGCGATTGAGTGGCAACGCCGCTAAGCAATGAGCCCATACACCATTGATTTCCTCTGTGAACTCTGTGTTTCGGTGTTTGAACAGAACCGCTTCATCCCTGCCTCGTTGCCACCCAAGCGTAGCGCGGCGCGCTTATCGCGAGAAGCGTTGTACTCGCATCGCAGGATCTAATAGCGCAGAGACGCAGGTGTCGCAGAGGGCACAGAGTTATTTTTGTAACTGCCAAGCCTGGCTGCAGTGGTAACTTCGATGCATGCCCTCTCAGGCGCAGTGGGACTGCGCCGCTACGCTTCACGGTTTACCCGGCGACAGGAGTGTCGCCGCTACGCTTCACTCTTCACGATTTACGCTTCACTCTTCCTTCATTGCTTGGCAGCAGTCCCTCCCAATCGCGGCGGGGCCGCGCCGGTCCTTGGCATATTGGATGTTTTCTCTGCGTCACTGCGGCTCTGCGTCAGCAAAACCGCTACATATGAGCAAGTTGCCACACCGGCGATTGGCCGCAGCGCCGGCCCGTTGTCAGAATGAGTTCTGATCGCCGTCCTGGCCCGGGGCCACGTTCAGGCCGAGCGCCTCGCGGCGGTCGTCAAAGCCGTAGCCCGCGATCAGCGCCTGGATCTCCTCATTCTCCGCGAGTCCAGTGAGCAGCGCCATCACGGAGGGGTCGTCCTCCAGCCCGCTGGCCGCTGCAGCCTGGTAGACGAAGTCCATGTGCAGCTCGCTGTCCAGCAGCAGCACAATGCGCAGATCCTCGCGGCCGAGGATCCGCGAACGCGGCACGATCGCCAGCTGGGCCTGGCCATCCAGCAATTCGGCAATGATCGCCTCCGCACTGGGCGGGCGGCTGAGGCGCTCCTCGACGCGCGGCATCACGCCGTCGCTGACCAGTGCCTGGGCGGCATAGTGTCCGGTCGCGGTCTCTTCCGCGCCGATTGCCAGCCACTTGAAGCGCAGGCGGTAGATGTCGAACAGGCTCGGCGCACGCCAGCTTTCATCGGGCTTGCTGATCAGCGCGAGGCGGTCCCCGGCGAAGCTGCGCAGCGTGGCCTCGCTCACCAGCCCGGCCCCGACGAGTGCACTGCGGCACTCCGCATCCGCGATCAGGAAGGCATCCACGCCCTCAAAGCGCTCTCCGGCACTGATCCGCTCCAGCAATGCACCGCGTTCCACGGCCTCCAGCTCATAGCCCTTCAGACCAGGGCCGAGCTGCGGTTCCAGCTGCTCAAGCAGGCTGACGAGCAGCGGGTCGCAGACGAGATTCAGACTGCGCGGCGCGGATACGGGCCGGGCCGGGTTAGTGCCTGCCGGACTGCCTGTGCTGCCGGCGGGTTGCTGCGGGCAGGCACTGAGCAGGGCGAGTGCGAGAGTGGCAATGATGCCAAGGAAGCTGCGGATTCCCATCACCTAAGTGTATTACCCAGAGCTGCCCCGGCACTCACCCGAGCCGCAGCCAGTTGTAGAGCGCCAGTTCATAGGCGAAGCGCGAATTGTAGTGCCCGCCGATCAGGAACACCGGCAGCAGGAGCGGCAGCATGCTCAGGCCGCTGCCGGCCCCGATGCTGACCCCGATGCCGGGCATCATGATCCAGATCATTGCGGCGCTGGCCAGCCAGCTCAGCGCGGTCTTCGGGTGCATCAGGCTCAGGAGGCCCATGCGGTCGCCCTCGTGCAGGTTGCTCGGCAGGTTGCGGTAGTACTCGCTGACACGCAGGCGCAGCGAGGGTGTGGCGCTGCGGCGGATCACCTGGTCCAGGGCCTGGCGTGTGGGTCCGAGCGCACTGGACTGGAAGCTGGCCTGCAGCGCTATCTGCTCCGGCTCAAGCCAGGGGTCGATGAAGATCACGCGGCGCGTGGTCTCGCTCATGGCGGAACTGAAGTCCACGAGCTTGTTGCGGTAGTCATTCTGCAGCAGGAAGTAGATCAGCGGCAGGAGGATCGCCGCCACGAGGATGTGCAGCAGGGCCGGCACGCTCGGGGTGTAATGCTGCCAGGGGAAGAGCGCTTCCAGCAGGGCCACGAAGATCCCGGCGCCCATCAGCAGACGATTCACGAATTCGCGACGGCGGGTGAGGCTGGCCTCCTGATCGATCAGCCAGTCCGAATAGCGCCGTCTGTGCAGGTCTGTTCCCAAGCCCCTCTATTCTAGACGGCTCTGCCCGCTGCGGGGCCGTGGTTCCGCTAGAATAGGCGGGTGGCCCTCCATGCCATCCTGATCGCCGGGGGACAGCTGCCTGAAACACTGCGGCAGTTCAGCCCGCATGCCACCAAGGCCCTGCTGCCCGTGCAGGGCCGCAGCCTGCTGCAGACCGCGGTGGACGCGGCGGCGGACTGTGAGCTGTTCGAGCGGATCGTGGTCAGCGGCAACCATGAAGTGGCGGACAACCTGCCCGAGGCTGCGGAGTATGTGCAGATCGGCGCGGACGTGGTGGACAACATCATGAATGCCTTCGAGCACCTCGGCGGACCGGGCCATGACTACCTGATCCTCAGCCCGGACCTGCCACGCATCAATGCGGAGGTGCTCGGCAACTTCGTCACACGTGCGCGCGACATGGGCGAGCTGTGCATGCCGGTGGTTTCGCGGGAGGACTTCCTCGCGAAGTTCCCCGGGGCCACGAACCGCTTCGAGAAGCTGGACGGCGGGCAGTTCACGATGGGCAGCGTGTTCTACATCACGGGCAATGTGCTGCGCCAGAACATGCCGCTGGCCCGCGACCTGTTCCGCAACCGCAAGCAGGTGCACAAGATGGCGATCTTCTTCGGCCTGCCGGTGGTGTTCGGGATGCTCACCGGCCGCCTGACGCTGGCGCAGCTGGAGCGGCGTGCGGAACATCTGACCGGGGCGCGCGTACGCGGTGTGCATGTGCGGGATGCGGGGATCGCCTACGACATTGATGACCTGGAGAACTACCGCTATATCAATGGGGGCGGGACGAAGTGATCAGAGATTGTTTCTGATACTCAGTCGCTTTCCTCATCGCTCTCGTAATCCCTGCTTTGTGTTGTGGGGAGACTTACATAAACAGCTAAAGCTATCGCTACCAGATGTACTAAGCCCCAGCAACCGATCACGACATACCTGGCATCACTATCAGCCCATGTGCTAAGCAAGGGTCCGTAAAGCGCGAAAAGACAAAAGACAACAGTGGACAACTGCCTTCTCGCCTTATACCGCTCTTCGTCGGATCTGAACAGCTTCATTTACTGCGTCCTACATGGATGGTCCGGGATGCTTAAGTGGCTTGTCCAATTGCCCTGCCCCATAGAATTCTACCAATTGTTGCGTTGGTGGGGACCTCTGTACCAAACCTCTTACTTGACAAGAGAGGTCGCAGTATTCATTTAAAGAGAGTTTCTCATTAACCCAAGAAAAGGCCACAGGTGCACCCTAGGATGCACCTGCAGACGTTGACTGTTAGATCGGTTAGAGGATTGTACGTCTAGATTCCGATGGTGAAGGAGCGCTGCTGCTCCCCACCCTGCTCCTGCTGGAGCTTCGTGCCACAGCTCAGGCAGCGGCCCATCTTGGCCTCCGGCTTGCTGAGCTTGCTGTCGCAGCTCGGGCAGCACTCCAGGTCGACGAGGAGGCTGGCGGCCGGCGCGGCGGCTGGCTTGATTTCCGGCTTGAACTCGATCTGCCTGACCGGCTCGAAGCTCACGGAAAGAGTATTGATGTCACTGCGACCCATGCGTGTACCTTCCTTGCACAACTTGGTGTTCCGGGAGAACACCTCACCCGATCAGATAGACCAGCGGTATGAAACTTGGTTCCCGCCAATTGAGAAATCTCCGGGAAAGTAGTCAGTGGTCAGAAGTCAGTGGACAGTGGTCGGTGGTCAGTGGTCAGAAGCGGCGGCTTCAAGCCGCCGGGGAGCAATGAGCAATGAAGAATGAGCAATGAGCCTCAAACTGTTGGAGACTACCTCGTCCTACACTGGCTCACTCTTCATTGCTCAGCACTCATTGCTATTGCGGTAGCCGGGCGTTTACGCCCGGACCGGTCCAGCCGTGAACGGCGGGCTAGCAAAACAGAAAGGCCCCGCCGGAGCGGGGCCTCTGATTGCCATGGGTAGCCGGGCGTTTACGCCCGGGTGGCTTCCCGCCGTGAACGGCGGGCTACCGTCTGGTCAGACCTCAGAGCTGACTACTGACCACTGACCACTGATGTCCGGCGGCAGGATGCCGCCGCTACCGTTGTCCGGATTGCTCCGGAGCTCCTAGCTGATCACCGGGCCGCCGTCATTGTCGCCATTGCTGTGCGACTTGACCGGCTGGCTGCCGCTGTTGCCGTTGTACTTGCCGCTGGCCAGATCGGGCAGGCGCTCGATCAGCTGCTGCAGGTCCACGCCGCTCAGTGCCTTGACCACCGGGGGCAGCTCGGCCAGCACCTGGCCGATGTCCTGGGTGATCTTCGAGGCACCCGTGCCGCGGGATCCGTCGCCGCCGCCGACCACCACGATGCGCTCGATCTTGCTCATCGGGGCACTGATCGCACTTGCGATCTCCGGCAGGCGCTCGATCAGCAGCTGGGCGATCGCCGCCTCGTTGTACTCCTGCCAGGCCTTGGCCTTCTCCTGCGCGGCAAGCGCTTCGGCCAGACCCTTCTGCTTCAGACCCTCGGCCTCGGCGAGCTGCGTCTGCAGCACGATCTCGGCTTCCGCCAGACCCTTCTGGCGCTTGACCTCGGCCTCGGCCAGACCACGGTTGCGGGTCGCCGCACCGTCCGCCTCACCCTGGGCCTTGACCACGTCGGCCTCCGCCAGACCGGTGAGACGCTTGGAGCGGCTTTCACCCTCCGCCACGTTCTCGAGACGGAAGCGCTCGGCCTCAGCCACACGCTCGATCTCGTACTTCTTGGCGTCCGCCGGACGCTGCACGGTGGCCTCGAGCTCCTTCTGCTTGCGCTCGATCTCGAGGTTCTCCAGCTCAATGCGCTTGTGCTTCTCGGTGATCTCGACGTTCACCTGCTCCTCACGGACGGCGCGCATCGACTTGTTCTTCTGCAGTTCGTAGGCCAGGTCGGCCTCCGCCTTCTCGCGGTTGACGTCCTTGGCGTAGTTGGCAACTTCGATCTCGTAGTCACGGTTCGAGGAGGCGATCTTCGTCTCGGCGGCGAACTTGGCGGTCTCACCCTGCTGGCGGAACTCCGCGGCCTTGATCGTCGCGTCACGGTTGGCCTGGCTCTCACCGATGGCGGCGTCACGCTTGACCTCGGCGGTACGCGTCTTGCCCAGTGCGTCGAGGTAGCCCTCGTTGTCCTTCACGTCGCGGATCGTGAAGCTCACGATCTGCAGGCCCATGTTGGCAAGGTCCGCCGCGGCGAATTCCTGCACCTTCTGGGCGAAGCTGTCGCGGTTGCGGTAGATCTCCTCGACGGTCATGGTGCCCATGATGGCACGCAGGTGGCCCTCAAGCGTCTGCTGCGCAATCCTGGCAATCTCCTCATTGGGCTTGCTCAGGAACTGCTCGACCGCGGTGGCGATGCTCACGTCGTCAGAACGGATCTTGATCTGCGAGACGCCGTCCACGAGGATCGGCACACCCTGCTGGGTGTAGACCTCGGGCGTGCGCACGTCGATCGTCATCAGCTCGAGAGAGAGCATGTCGACACGCTCCAGCACCGGGACGACGAAGGTACCGCCACCCTTGATGATGCGGAAGCCGATGCGGTCGCCATGGCCCTCGGCACCGCGCAGGCGCTGGCCCATGCCACCCGAGACGACCATCACCTTGTTCGGCGGAACCTTGGTGTAGCGGCTGGCGAAGATCGCCAGGACTATGAACAGGATCGCCCCTATGCCGATCACCCCGTACATCAGGTTCGGCGGAGGTCCCTGCATCAGTATCATTGCTAACATTTCCCCGCTCCTTGCCCGGCCATGCCGGGCCTGCCTTCCTGCACACATTGTGCAGGCCGATTATAGTTCACTGCGCCAGTACTGTCCCCTGCCGCAGACTCATTCAAGCAGCTTGCGCGGCTTGTCCACATAGAACGTGTTGTCCTTCTTCAGGCGGATGCGCACCTTCTCATTGCGGCCGGCCTCGCCCTCGGAGCTGAGCCGGGCCGGCGAGGTGAAGCGGGAGCCGCGCAGGTTGTAGGCGATCTCCCCCGTGCGGTCATGCGCCAGCGGCGTGATGACCTCGGCCTCGAGCCCGATCATGTCGGCCTCGCGGGCCTGGCTCGTGCCCTGCAGGCTGAACAGCCACTTGCCGACGATCAGCCAGAACAGGAAGGCCATCACGGCCCCCAGTGCCAGCGCTGCCAGCAGGCTGATTGCCATCCCGGCACCGTTCCAGGCGGCGAGGATTCCGCCGCCGCCGAAGGCCGCCAGGAAGGAGCTGATGCTCACGAGGCTGAAGGGGTTGAAGTTCGCCAGATCCGGCGAATGACCGACCCCGCCGGCGAGATTCTCGCCGTAGCTGTGATCCTTCACCCCATGCCCGGCCTCATGCTCCGCCTCGGATTCGAATTCCAGCTCATGATCAGCCTCAAGCTCCATGCCGCCGGTGTCCAGCGTATGGGCGTCGAAGCCGATATCGTGGGATTCAAGCTCGATTGAGTGTCCGGCATCGAAGTCGTGCCCGTCCAGGCCGACATCACCGCCATCGGTATCAAACCCGCCGATCAGGCCGGTCAGACCCGCGAACACGACGTAGCCCGTGCCCAGCACGAAACTCAGCCAGTAGATGTAGTTGAGGACATCCATTGCCGTGACCTCTGTCATCCGCTCCAGTGCGGGCAGCCACTGCGGCCCGCATCCGCTTCCTGATCCATTATATGAACCAGCCGTCCAGGAATGCCTGGACCACCATGCCAAACCTGGTCCTACATATCCATGACCTCCTGTTGGTTAAATCCTAACATATCTAAAGCCTTACTTCAATATATTTTATGAATTACCCTCGGATAATTCATATATGGAAATTGAAACTCATATATTATGAAATCGTGATCAGGATTATCCAGGTCAGGATTCCGGATTTCCCCCGTGGCACCTGCTGTCACGCAGAGCGCTGAAATCACACAATTCAAATCAGGCCTGATCGCGTATCATCTAAATGCCGGGACCGCGGCCATGGCAGCTCGCAGCCCACGCCAACTCCGGCAATGTCCTAACCCGAGGTCCTGACATGCATAAGCCGCTGATTCCGGCGCTGGCCGCATTCCTGTCCGCCCTGCTCCTGTCCTGTTCAGGAGGAGACAGCGGCGCAATCGAACCACCACAGGCTGCTCGCGTCAACCCCGGTTCTGGAGCCGGACTGCCTTCCATCCTGGACCTGGCTGCGGGTGATCGGGCCGGCAGCATCGCCGGACCGGGCTGGCACCGGATCGACCCCTATGTGAATGGCGGGCTGGCGGCCCAGTCCAATGCCGGCGGCACCGCGGATTTCGTGCAGCTGGACGGCAGTGCGGGCCTGGCCTATGCGGTCTATCCACTGAAGGGCTTCGGCACAGACAGCTTCCCGACCAGCCTGCGGCTGGGACTGGGGGACATAGTCGATTCACCCTACTTCGTCTGCGCCAGCGATTTCTCCAGCGGCCGCTGGACGATGATCGGCCCCTTCAGCGGAGATGCGACGGTTGAATTCCCGGGCTTGACTGAGGAGGGAATGCAACGCCGCTACGTTTCCCCGAGCGGATCAAGCTTCATCGGCCTTCTGGCAACGGAGGGCATGATTGATTTCGCGAGCATTGAAGTCGGCGTACACGGAGGCAGCAGTGGGCCGCGTCCGCCGACATTCCTCTCGACCGAAGGCAATGCCACGATGATCTCCCTGACCTGGACCGGCAGCCCTGACCAGGCTGACCCGGATTTCGCCGGCTACCTGCTGGAACGGGCGCCGCAGCTCTTCGGCGACTATGCCCAGATCGGCAACGGCCTGCTGCAGGGCAACACCTACATCGACGCGGAGATCACCCCGCTCAATGCCTACCGCTACCGCGTGGCGGCCGTTGACACCAGTGGCAACCGCAGCAGCTGGCTGCTCTACAACGGAGTGAGCTCCAACCTCACGAAGCTCAATCCGGTGATCGTGCTGCATGCGCCGAATGGACCGCTGTATGGCCCGGTCAGCGTCGAGTTCGACTTCGGCACGGACAGCTATGACCCCGAAGGTGATGTGATCACCGGCTACTACATTGCCAGTCCGGAGATCGGCCTGATCTCGGCGGCGGATGGCAGGGCCAACGTGCAGTTCTACCCCGGCTGCCACATGCTGCAGTTCACGATCCAGACGGGCGACGGCAGGATCGACACGAAGTTTCGCACACTGCGCGTGCTGCCGCAGTGGGAGGCGGAGCCGAAGCTCGTGCTGCCCACGCCGGCCTCCACGAGCAGCCCGCGCATCCTCTACCCCAGCGCCCTGTTCGGGCTGCAGGGCA
This sequence comes from bacterium, assembly GCA_020440605.1. Taxonomy (GTDB): domain Bacteria; phylum 4484-113; class 4484-113; order 4484-113; family JAFGCY01; genus JAHEFU01. The sequence continues at coordinate 19,466 of JAGRNT010000010.1, forward strand.
AGCCGGTGCTCTGCGGCTATGACCAGTCCAGCCGCAGTGTCGTGCTCTGGAACCAGGAGTTCAGTACTGACAACGCCTTCCTGGAGAGCCTGCCGGCCTACTGGCCGGTCAGCCATCTGAGCAGGGCGCAGTACCTCAGTTTCGGAATCGCCGCGGCGGCGATCATGAACGGGCAGATCTGGCTGGCGACCTTCAGCAATGAGGGGCACCACTGGGTGCCGGGCCCGCCGACGCCGAGCATCCAGGCAGCGGACATCGCCGGCCTGGGCTTCGGCCGCAACTGGCTGCTGCACAGCTTCAGCGGCAACTTCAGCGAGGACCTGGTCGCCACCAACCTTGACAACCTGTATGCGCATTCGGTGATCGCGGCGGACGTCGGCGACATCCTCACCATCTCCACGGCGGTTGACGAGGCCAGCCAGACGGCCCATGTCTTCGTGCAGACGACCACGCAGCTGCTCTGGTACCACCTGGATGGCAACATGAACCTGCTGGACTCCAAACCGGTCGGGGCCTTCCTTGACAACCAGGTGCAGGCCTGCATCGAACCGCTGAGCGGCCGGCCGCTGGTGATGAGCTACGACACCTTCTTCCGCTGGTCGCTGCAGGACGAACTGGGCAACTGGCCAGCGATGCAGAACATTGACGGTGCCTTCATCAACCGTTCCGGCGGAGCGCTGGGGGCGGCGGACCAGGCATTTGCCTGCTTCGCCTACTCGAGCGGGCAGGCCCGGGTCTATGCATTCAACGGCACGGGCTGGGACGTGCGCAACACCCTGGAGCACAGCATGGATTCCGGCTGGGGCATGGCGCTGACGGATGCGCAGGTGGACGGCCAGATGCTGGACCTGTATGACACCACCGCCGACGGCGAGCTGCGGGCTTTGCGAGTGCGCGGTGACGGCACGAGCGAAGTCACCTCGGTGCTGCCGCGGGGCACGGGCCAGGGCAATGCGATGCATGCCATCAACAGTCTCAGCGAGATCCACGTGAACTGGTATGCCCAGCAGCAGAACCTTGACATGCTCAGCTATTCCACGGATGAGGGTGCCAGCTGGAGCATTCCGGAAATCCTGCCGGACAGCTACTACAGGAGCGGGGCCAATGCCCAGGGGCAGATCTACTACAGCGGCCGCAACGGCCTGCTGGACACACTGAACTACTGGAACGGAACGATGTTCGTGGAGCAGTGGAACGGGCTGAGCGGTGGCAACATCTATGACCCGATCCTCGCGAAGCGCAGCAATGTCAGCCAGATGTACTGGTTCAGGTATGACAAGGGCGGGCCGGAGTACCGCGTGCTGCTGGGTTACCGCGACAGCGGCGTGCCCGTGACGGACTACCAGGAATTGACCTACAGCGCGGCGCTCAAGGTCTGGGACGGTGTTGCCAACAACAGTGGCAACGGCATGCACCTGCTGGTGATGGCCGGTGGCAACAGCCGCAACGAGGCCGGCCTGGCGATCAGCGAGGGCCGCGGCACCGCCTATGACACGCTGGTGCCGCAGCTGTTCGTGACCCCGATGAACCTGTTTGACCAGCAGATCGTGCGCGGGCGCAGCATGGCGACCTGCGCCTATCTGGGAGACCGGCTGTACCTGCCCGACCAGGCCTTCTTCGCGACCTACTCCGCGGATGAGCATGCCCTGCGGCATGAGATCAAGTACTCAGGTGATGCGCGGACCATGCTGCTCGATATGCCGTACGAGCCATTCACGTATGATGCGCGGCGCACGGTCAGTGCCGACACCGCGCCCTCGTTCACCGGCGTGATGATCATGTCCGATGTGGCCGGGCGGGATGTGGAAATGGCATGGAGCAACTTCGGCGAATGGGAGCCGCTGCCGGTGCCTGAGCAGCTGCAGGGCATGGGCATGCATGAGCTGATCATCGGTGAGGACAACATCTGGCGGGTGTTCTACCGCGACCCGTATTCGGACGAGGTCTGGATGCTGAGCACGACCAGGCCCTAGCGCGGCATCGGCATCGTCGCCTGCAACACGGCGGGTTCAATGCATGCTTGCTCGCTGACCTGCATGCTGCGACCCCGGTCAGCCTTTGCTGCGGATTGCGCAGTACAATTGGCCTGCTCAAGGAGTCACCATGTCTGGTACGGGAATGCGCATCATGCTCACGACACTCATAGCAGTTGGCAACCTCTCACTGGCCTACGGCCAGGGCAGCGGTCCGGTGGACGGCAAGTCCAACGGCGTGCCCACCCAGCCGCTCAGCAACACCCAGGCGATCGCCGAACTGGAGCACGCCCAGGAGCTGTTCAGGATGGACAACCGCGAGAAGGATGCGCTGGATGCCGCACTGCCGCTGGAACAGGTCTTCCGGGATGCGAACGACTTCGACCACCTCGTGGACTGCGTGTTCCTGCTCGGCGACTGCTACTACTTCTTCCAGGACTATGAGAAGGCCATCAGCTACATGCGTGAGGCGGCGGATCTCGGCTACCGCTACTTCCCGGACCAGATGAGCCCCTACCCGCTGAAGGTGATCGGCGAGAGCCAGTATGAGCTGGGACGCTACGAGGAATCGCTGGCAACCTTCAAGGAGCGGGTCAGCAAGGTGCGGCGCGACCTGCCGGATGAGCTGCACGGTGCGCTGTTCGACCAGGCGGCGCTGATGATCAATACCGGTGACTACCAGGCTGCGCTTGCTGTGCTGGGCGAGTCCCTGCAGGAGAACAAGAAGCTCAGCGCGCGGCTCGCGGCGGATCCGGACAGTAGCCCCGGCGAGCGCGTGGGGGCGAGCATGGACGCTGCCGAGATCATCTACCACGCGGGCGTTGCCAACTTCCACCTCGAGAAGCTGGCGGAGGCCAAGGCCTTCATCCGCGAGGCGCTGGCGATCTTCGACTCCGTGGACGGCAAGGATGAGGTGGACGTGCGCGACCGGCGTGTGACCCTGCTTGACGAGCTGGTGCAGATCAGCGAGGCGCTCGGCGAGACGGAGGATGCCGAGCAGTACCGTGCGCGCCGGGATGAGCTGAATCAGTAGGGGACAGGGATCGGGGACTCAGTGGTCAGTGGGCAGTGGTCAGTGGTCAGATTCAGAATGAGAAACAGAATGAGAATGGGTAGCGGCGCGGCCTGGCCGCGACTGGGAGAGAATGCAGCGAAGTTAGCTAATTGAAACAGCGAAGTTCACCGCTCACTCCCGTAACTTCACGCCCTTATGCATCCGCTCGCGTGCAGTCGTCGCGAGGCGACGCCGCTACATCTCATTCTGCTTCTCATTCTCATTCTGTTTCTCATTCTCATCCTCATTCTGATTCTCCTCCTGCCTTCTGCCTCATCCCAGTCCCTGATCCCCGGTCCCCGGTCCCTGATCCATGGCTTTAGCGCTAAAATACTCAGTTCAATGTCAGACAAGCCAAATCTTGCAGAAGCGCTGGCGCGGATCATGGATCTGACCTATCCGCCCCGCACGCTGTCCATCAGAAGTTCCAAGGCCCTGGGCTACCGCCTGGCCAAGCCCGTGATCGCCCGTGGCAACCAGCCCTCGCGCCCGCTGTCGCTCGTGGATGGCCTGGCCATCATGTCGCGCGACCTCAAGGCCTCAAGCTGGCTCAAGGAGCATGCCGCCGAATCCGGCCAGGCGCTGCCCGATGAGCCGGATGATGAGCCCGAGGAGCTGATCGAGGCCGAGGATGATGAGATCGTCGAGGATGCAATTCCCGTCGACGCCGCGATCGACATGTCGATGATCGGCCGTGATGAAAAGGTCAAGCGCAAGTCCGCCGCCGCGGAGTCCGAGGAGGACGACGAGGAGGAGGAAAGCTTCGAGGCGCTGCAGATCAACGCGGCCGAGGCCGAGTTCGAGGATGACTACGCCGAGAGCGGCCCCGCCGAGGAGCGGCGCGAGGAGCGCTACAGCGATGTGGAGGTCCCGCCCGCCGAGTTCTCGCTGCGCCGCCCGCCACAGAGCAACCGCAAGGATGAGGCCCTGCGCAGCGGCCAGGCGATTCCGATCAGCATCGGCCAGGAAGTGCCGCGCGGCGCGGACATGGTCTACCCCGTGGATGATCTCGTCCCGCTGCCCGGTGAATACGAATTCGATTACAAGGAACCACCCAAGCCCGAGCCGGACCGCCGCCGCCGCAGGCGCCGCGATGAGCCCGAGCCGGAGGATGCCGCCCCCGTGGAGGAGCCGCCCCGCGACTGGGAGCTCGTCAACAGCTACCAGAGCGGCAAGGTGGAACTGCCGCGCAGTTTCGAGAAGCCCCCGCGGCACCTGCTGCCGATCGGCTCCTGGGCCCGCAACAAGGAGGCGATGATCCCGGAGAAGGCCGTGCTCGGCCCGCTGGATCTCGCGATGCTGAAGGCCCTGCGTGTGGAGGAGGTGGAGGTCTTCCGCAAGCCCGTGGTGGGCTTTGCCAGCCTCGGCCTGCCCTTCCCGGTGGCCGGACGCGCCGGCGGGCAGGAGAAGCGCGACGAGGAATGCCCGATCGCCACGGCCTGCTACCACCTCTCCCAGAGTGCGCAGGTGGCCTCGCTCTTGATGGGCTACGCGCCGGACAGCTTCCGCGAGCTGCGCAATGCGATGAAGATCTGGACGAGCCAGGTGGACGTGCTGTACATCGTCGGCGGATCGCACCACCGGCACCGCTCGCTGGCGCATGATGTGATCGCCTCGCTGGGCACGATCCACATGGCGGGAATCGACGTCGAACCCTGCCGCCACATCACGGCGGGCAAGGTCAACGGCCGGCCGGTGATCTCCATGCCGGGTTCGCTGCCGGAGGCGATCAGCGCCTTCCTGGCCTTCGTGCGCCCGCTGTCGCACAAGTACCTGCGCCCGCGCAACTTCCAGAGCACGGAGATCGTGGTGCTGGAGCACGGTTCGCGCATCAGCAGCGAGCGGGACTGCCTACGGGCGATCCGCTACCGCCGCGACCGTGACAGCGGCCGGCTGACGACGCGCTTCAGCGGCCAGGAGGGCGACCCCTGGCTGGACTACATCCACGGCCAGGCCCTGCTGCCGATCGAGGGCGGACGCGTCTACAGCGACGGCGAGGAAGTCGAGGTGCTGATCTACTAGGGGAGGCCAGGCCCTTGGCCTGGCAGTCTGAATAGTCCAGGTAGTTTGAATAGTTGAAGAAGTGGGAGAAGCTGGCAATTGCCGGAATGCCGCTTGTCGTCAGTTGTCAGTGCTTAGTTCTGAGTGCTTAGTAGCAGGGATCAGGGTGTCAGACTAAGAACTAACGTACTGACAACTAAGAACTTGCCCCGCCGTTGTCAGGCTGACGATTAAGCTCCACGCCCGGCTGGCGCCTGAGCTCCGGCGAGCTGAATGGCAATTGCTGACGGTTCTCATCGGTAATGCTGATCAATCAAGCAGTCTGACAAACTCCTCCACTGTTATCCCGGCCAGCCGGATGAGGCTTCTCAGGGTTCCAGGCCGGAGTTCGCGGTGATCCGGAACTGACAGTTTTTCAGGCTGTCCGGATTTTGAAAGGATCATATGACTGCCGTTCTGCCGTCTGAAGACCCATCCAAGTCTTTCAAACGCAGCGCGGGCCTGTCTCCCGGACAGGACTGGCAATGGAGGCATCAGGCCGGGACGTTGACATCAAGCTCGATGAACTCTGAAGTCCTCGCTGCCGGCAACTGCCCCTGCCGGTCCTCGGCATCCACCGCCAGCCAGCCTTCCATCGCCTCGCGGATATTGGCAATGGCCTGCTCACGGGTCTCGCCCTGTGAGACGCAGCCCGGCAGGGACGGGCATTCAGCGATGAACCAGCCTGCTTCGTCCTCGGTGAGAATCACCTGATACTTCATGATTAGATTGTACCGGGAGGAGTTAACGACGGGCTGAAAACTGCAGTTGTTAGTGATTAGTGATTAGTTCTTAGTAGCAGGGATCAGGACTCAGACTAAGACTAACTCACTAACAACTAGGAACTCGTCCCGCCGTCAGGATCAAACCCGCAGTTGTTAGTGATTAGTAATTAGTTCTTAGTGAAAGGAATCAGAGTGTCAGGGACAGACTAAGAACTAATCGACTAACAACTAAGAACTCGTCCCAGCCGTTGTCAACCTGACGGTTGAGCTCCACGCCCGGCTTGCGCCGGACCTCCATCGCCCGGCTTGCGCCGGACCTCCATCGCCCGGCTTGCGCCGGACCTCCGCGCCTGGCGCATGCCAGACCTCCGACCTATTTGCGGCCCTCGCGCAGGCTGCCGTGGCGGTGCTTCGAGGAGCGGTCCCAGTCCGCGGCGATCGCCGTCACTTCCCCGAACACGTAGTCCCAGCGCTTCAGCTCGCCGCCGACTTCCTTCTGCGCCGCCACCGCTGCATCCTTCTCGCGGAAGCCGTAGATATGCGGGGCCTGGCTGAGTGTCTCATCACCCTCGGCATCAAACAGGAACCAGGCCTTCTCGACATCCACCATCCGCCGGTTCTCGTCATTGCGGGTCGGGTAGTCCACGATGTAGACCGCCACCGGCTGTTCGAGATAGGTTTCCATCTTCTCGGCGAAGGCGATCGGCCCGGCCACGGCGAAGCTCCAGAGGTGGCGGCCGTTGTCGAAGTCGGCGCGGATCCCGTTGGGGCAGTCCTCCAGCACGAGCTGGGTGATGTTGCAGCGCTCCTTGTGGCGGATGTCGGCATGCCCGGTGCCGGGCAGGCCCGCGAGCAGGACGGCGCAGAGTGCGGCGAGGGCCCAGCCGGCGGGGCGCGGGAGCTTTACTGTGTTGCGGTTGTGTGTCATTGTTGTGCTTCCGGGAGATTCCCGCTTACATGCTACCAGACCCGTGCCGGTGGGCCCGTGTTCCGTGCCTGGGTCTGTTATAATCCGAGCCCGCAAAACCGGTGGTGAACATGGAAGAAAGAGAGATCGAGATCGTACTGGAGGGCAGTCCCGAGCCGCACAAGCTGCTCGAGGGCCTTGCGCACCATCTGGAGCTTCCGCTCAGAAGCCTCGGGATGAGCACCACCTACGACCGGATGGTGGACACCCCGGACATGGCGCTTTTGGCGATTGACCACAGCCTGCGCGTGCGCCAGAAGCTCGGCAATGTCTACAGCGGCAATGAGATCCGCCTGACCTACAAGCGCCCGCTGCAGGAGCACGACGTGCTCTTCATCCGCGATGAATTCAAGCTGAAGCTGACAGAGCCGGACTACGGCAGCGTGCTGCAGTTCCTCGGCAGCCTGACGGAGAGCCTCGTCAACCAGCGCATGGAGACGATCCTCGAGATCAGCGAGCTGGCGCGCGAGGCCTACCTCGGCAGCGAGCAGAATCTGCTCAATGTCTCGATTGACGAGTGCAGCTACTCGCGTCCGGATGCCGAGGGCCAGGCCGGCGAATTCGTGCTGGAGCTGGAGAGCCACGGCGTGAGCGATGAGCTGCTGCTGAGCGCGGCGGACTGGGTGCTGCAGAATTACGAGGGCCGCGTGGCCGCCGAGGGCAAGTATGCCCGCGGCCTGCGCCTGCTGGGACAGCTGTAGCGGAGGTCCGGCGCGAGCCGGGCGCGGAGGTCGAGCGCCAGCTCGGCCCGGAGGCCAGACGCAAGTCTGGCAGGATCAAGCGTCAGGCAGAAGGCAAGAGGCAGAAGGCAGTTCAACTCGCTGCGCTCGGGTGACTTGGCTGGAGTGCGAGCGGTGTTGATCAACCCAGAACCGCAGAGAACGCAGAGGGTTTTCTGTGACGTATAGATGGGGTGACACTGCATCCCGGTGGCGGTTTCAACGCCACAAAGTTTCACGGACTATTCCTGCTATTCAGACAGCTTGCCACGAGAAGCGCCTGCGATGCTTGGTTGTCAGACTTTCGACTGACCTCCACTTGCCCGGCTGACAGCCTGGCCTCCGGCGAGCTGAAAGCTCGCGCTCCCCCTGACCACTGCCCACTGACTACTGATTACTCTTCTTCCTCTTCCCGCCCCTTCCGTTTCGCCATCACGCCCATTGAGTCCAGCACATCGCTGAGGATCACGTACTGCTCGAGCGAGACATCCTGGGCGCGCATCAGCGGGTCCAGCCCGGCCCCCGTGATCGCCTGCTGCACCTGTTCCGCCGAGAGATGCCCGAAGGCGAAGTTCAGCGAATTGCTGATCTGCTTGCGGCGCTGGCGGAAGATGTTCTCCACGAGGTGGAAGTAGATCTCGCGGTTGACGGGCTTCGGCTTCTCGCTGTCCTCCAGCGGGCGGATGCGGATCACCGCACTTTTGACCTTCGGCGGCGGCATGAAGCTGTGCTCCGGCACGTCGCAGACCATCCGTGACGATAGCCAGGTCTGCAGGTAGATCGAGAAGGAGTTGTAGCCCGGGTCGCCGGGGCGCGCCGTGACGCGCTGCGCGACCTCCTTCTGCAGCATCACCACGCTCAGCTGGATCTCCTCGGCGTAGTCCACGAGCGTATGCAGGAAGGCCGAGCTGATCTGGTAGGGCAGGTTGGTCACGATCTTCAGCGGTGCCATGTCAGCCTTCGCGCGCTCGATGACCTTCTCCAGCACGTACTTGTTGAACGCGATGTCATCGAGTTCGATGTTCGGGTTGTCGTGCAGCACCCAGTTGCGCAGGTAGCGCGCGAGCCCCTCGTCCAGCTCGAAGGCGAAGACTTTCCTCACGCGGCGCGCGAGCGAGGTGGTCAAGGTTCCGAGCCCCGGGCCGATCTCTACCACGTAGTCCTCGCGAGACAGTTCGGCTGCGCGCAGGATCTCGGCCAGCACGCGGTCGTCGATGAGGAAATGCTGGCCGCGGGCCCGGCTGGGGCGGATTCTCGCCCTTTCGAGGGCCTGCTGTACGAACTGATCGAGCACAGCGGGATTATAATTGCAGGCCATCAGGCACGAGGCAAACAGGAGCAGCAGCAATGAGCAAGCACAACGGGCATGAATTCGAGGGGTTCGCCACCCGCAGCATCCACGGCGGCTTCGAGGGCGATGAGTGGGGTTCGGTGATCCCGCCGATCGTGCAGTCCTCGACCTACAGCTTCCGCGACGTGGACCACGGGGCGGCCTGCTTCAAGGACCACAGCCAGGGCTACATCTACACGCGGCTGGCCAATCCGACGATCGACATCCTCGAGGCCAACATCGCGGGCCTGGAGGGCGGCTGTGCCGCGCTGGCCTGCTCCACCGGGATCGGCGCGGTGAACACCCTGTTCTTCGCGCTGCTCAACGCCGGTGACCACATCGTGATGAGCGAGAGCATCTACGCCCCGACCCGCATCAACATCGAGAAGCACTGGAGCCGCTTCGGGGTGGAGTTCAGCTTCGTTGACAGCACCGACACTGCCAACATCGAGGCCGCGATGCGCCCCAACACGCGCCTGGTGTTCACGGAGACCCCCGCCAACCCGGCGATCGCGGTGACGGACATCGCCGCCGCCGCGGAGATCGCCCATGCCCACGGCTGCCTGCTGGCCGTTGACAACACGGTGCTCAGCCCGGTGCTGCAGCGCCCGCTGGAGCACGGAGCGGACATCGTGGTGCACAGCATCACGAAGGCCCTGAACGGCCACTCGGACGTGGTGGGCGGGATCATCGTGTTCGCGCATGCGGAGCATTACAAGGCGGTGCACCATGCCTGGTACCACCTCGGGGCCACGATGGACCCGCACCAGGCCTGGCTCGTGATCCGCGGCCTGAAGACGCTGGAGCTGCGCGTGAAGCAGATGCAGAAGAGCGCGAAGAAGATTGCCAAATGGCTGGAGCAGCATCCGCAGGTGGAGCGCGTGCACTACCTCGGGCTGAAGTCGCATCCGCAGCGTGCGCTGAATGCGAAGCAGGCCAGCGGGCCGGGCAGCCTGATGAGCTTCGAGCTGAAGGGCGGGCTGGAGGCCGGCAAGGCCATGATGAACGCCGTGCGGCTCTGCTCGCTGGCGGTCAGCCTCGGCGGCGTGGACACCCTGATCCAGCATCCGGCGAGCATGACGCATGTGGGCATGACCCCGGAGGAGCGTAAGGAGGCGGGGATCCCGGACGGGCTGGTGCGCTTCAGCATCGGCTGCGAGACCACGGCGGACATCATCGCGGACCTTGAACAGGCTTTAACGAGGGTGTAGGAGCTGGGGTGTAGGGTGTAGCGGAGGTCCGGCGCAAGCCGGGCGTGGAGGTCCGGCGCGAGTCGCTCAGGCTGCTCGCTATGCTCGGGCGGCAAACAGGCAAGCCTGTGCGGTTCTGACAACGCAGAGCCGCAGTAACGCAGAGGTGTACAGGCAGAGCCCGGAGGCCGGATGCAAGTCTGGCAATGGGAGCAGAGCGCAGAAGCTGCAATCGTGATGGAGGTGTGGCACTTGTTGCCACACATTATTCCCGCGAGCAGAAAGTTGTGCGACATCAAGTGTCGCACCTCCGGCATCAACTGTCCGGCTGTACTGGACTATCGAATACAAATCAGCATTCCTGCGAACAGACGGCATGGCATTGTGCGCAGGCCAGCTGCGCACCTCCGGGACTATTGACAACTTCTTCAATTACTCAGACTATCAGTACTATTCAGACTATCCCTACTACCCTTGCTTTTACTTCCAGTCCGTTGCCAGAATGAATTCTGACCTCCAGGTTTGTTGCCAGAATGAATTCCGACCTCCCCAATCGCCGGACTGACATCCGGCCTCCGGCGAGCTGAATGCTCGCTCTCCCCCTGCCTACTGCCTACTGCCTACTGCCTACTGCCCACTGTCAACTTCTTCCGCTTCCCCCACTTCCTCGACGCGGATCAGCTTGATCGTGTTGCCAAGCACCTTGAGCGCCGTGAGGCGCAGGCCCGGCAGCTCCAGCACGTCGCCGGCCACCACCGCGCGGTCCAGCTTCTCCATCATCAGCCCGCCCACGCTGTTGCTGTCCAGCTCGCTCGCGTCCACCCCGTCCAGCATCTCGATCGAGTCGATGCGCGCGCGGCCCGTGATCAGCATGAAGCCCTCGCCCACGCGCACGATGTCGGCGTGGTGCTCGCTGTCCGTCTCGTCGCGGATGTCGCCGATCAGCTCCTCGATGATGTCCTCCAGCGTGGCGATCCCGTCCGTGCCGCCGTGCTCGTCGACGACGACCACCAGATGCACGCGGTTGCGGTTCATCTCGCTCATGGTCTCGAGGATGCCCTTGGTGCCGGGGAAGTGCAGCACCTCGCGGCGGTACTTGACCGCGGGCTCGGCGGCCCACTGGTCGCCGCTGTCGCGGCCTTGTTCCGCAGCCTGCAGGCTGACGTGCACGAGGTCCTTGAGGATCAGCACGCCGGTGATGTTGTCAACGCTTTCCTCATAGAGCGGCAGGCGCGAGTGGCCGGTGGAGTCCATCAGGTGCATGGCCTCGCCGACCGTGGCCGTGGCCGGCAGCGCGGCGATCTCCACACGCGGGGTCATCACGTCCTCCAGGTCGCGGTGCGACATCTGGATCGCCTCACGGGCGATCGCCACGTCCTGCTTGTTGATGTGCCCGCCGGCCATCGCCGCGGTGAGCACCGCACGCAGTTCGTCCGCACCGATGCGCTGCTCCACGCTCGTACGTCCGCCGGTCAGCCAGCGGATCAGCGGTGAGAGCAGGGCCTCCAGCAGCCAGTTGGCGGGCAGCAGCAGCAGGTCCAGCAGGTAGAGCGGCGGCGTCACCAGCTTGGCAACGCGTACCCCGCGCACGGCGGCGAAGGTCTTCGGGACCAGCTCGCCGAAGATCGTCACGAGCACGATCATCGCCACCGTGCTGATCAGCGTGGCATGCTCACCGATGCCCTGCAAGGGAGCGAGGTGCTTCTGGGCGGTGAGCGTGGCGAAGGTCGGGGCGATGATGTTGACGACGTTGTTGCCGATCAGGATCGTACCCAGCGTGCGCTGCGGACGGCGGCGCATCGCGAGCTGCAGGGCGGCGATGCGGTCCCCGCTGCGGGCCCGGTCCTCCAGTGCCACTAGGTCCAGCGACATCAGCGCCAGCTCGCCGCCGCTGAAGAAGGCGCTGAGCATGATCAGCACGGCGATGATCAGGATGGAGATCAGGATATCCAAGCCCTGCGCGTCAGTGCGCGCTCACCCCCCCGGGGCCGGGCCTGGCGGACTCGCCGTCGGATGCGTCCATGGGCTGATTATAGACCAGAAGTCACCGGGCTGCCTGTCGGGGCTACTTCTTGAAGAAGAGCATGAAGGAAGTCACGAACATCAGGATCGCGAAGCTCTTGCGCACGATGGATGGCTCGATGCTGTTGGCGAGCTTGCCGCCGAAGTGTGCCCCGAGCGCGAAGAACAGCGCGATGATCCCGGCTGCCACGAGATCGATCTTGGTCTCCGGGTTCTTCATGTACTGCAGGAAGCCCAGCAGGCCGATCGGCGGCAGCAGGATCGCGAGGCTCGTACCCTGGGCCTTGATCTGCGAATAGCCGGCCAGGAACACGAGCGCGGGGACGATGATGATGCCGCCGCCCACGCCGACGAAACCGCCGAGCATGCCGGCTGCTATCCCGATCAGGGCGTAGAGCAGGTAGAACATCCGTCCATTCTACGCCGCGGCAGGTCAGGTGCAGGTGTTGCAGGGTTGGCGTGATTGAACCGGCGACAGGAGTGTCTTGAAGGAATCGGCGACAGGGGTGTCGCGACAGAATCGGCGACAGAAGTGTCGCGACAGAATCGGCGACAGGAGTGTCGCCGCTACTTTCTTTTAAGGGCGCGGTCGCGCATCAGGAAGAAGACCACGAGCCAGAGGATCACCCAGCCGAAGATCAGCAGGCCGATCAGCACGCCGTAGAAGCCGGTGCCGAGTTCCACCTGGTGGCGGCTGAGATCACCCTCGCCGGCAAAGGGATCGAAGGGGCCGAGGAAGTGGTTGAGGGCAATGATGAGCAGGTGGGCTGCCGCAAAGATCAGGAAGAAGGTTCGGAGCCATCCGGCCATGGCGTGATTGTACATGAATGCAAGGTGGGGTGATGGATCGCGTCAATTGCCACCCCATGGCCGGACGGCTCCGGAAGGGACGGGACCGGGCGAAATCGCCAGGAGGCTAATCCGAACGGCTGCTTTGCAGCCCGGTTTGCCCGTACCGCTCCTGCGAACCTGTCACAGGTGTGTATGCACCATCTAAGACGTGCTGAGCGGGAAGGCGTTACAGACTGCCGGGCAAAATGCCGCTGAAATTCCAGGCTGGCATCCAGGGCTCAGTCGCCCTGCGAACCGTCATCCGCATGCGGGCTGTCATCCGCAGCTTCCGGCAGTTCCAGCCAGCGCTGCTGCAGCACCACGAGCGCAGCCTGCTGGGTGCGGTCGGCTGCAATCCAGTAACCATCTTCGCGCTTCTCAAAGCCGATGCCGCGCTGCTCAATGAAGGCCTCCAGCTCCGGGCGGCTTGCGAACTGCATGCTGCGCACTTCTTCCAGCAACCGGTCGCTGGCCGGGTCGGGGCTGCTACTGCTTTCCTGCTCAGCCCTGATGCGCTGGAAGCGCTCAATCTCGCGGGACTCGCGCAGAGTCGGAAGGATGCTCCAGCCCACATAGAGCAGTGGAGCGAGGAACAGCGCCAGGCAGCAGGGAGCGCAGGTCGGGCAGGAGCGGTTGACGTAGCAGGAGCTGGCCCGGGCGCGCTGGCTGTAGTGAGCACCTGAGGCCTGCGGGCTGTCGAGCACCACCGGCTCGCGGATCACGATCACTTCGGGCTCGGCAGGCTCAGCCTGCGCGGAGTCAGCATTGTCCAGCCCGCTGCGCAACAGGTCTCGGAGATCCGGATGCTCATCCTCGGCAGCCTGGGCCAGTTCGCGGGTGATGCGATCCTCCGGCTCCAGCTCGCGCCCCAGCGGCGTGGAGGCCCCGCAGCCCGCGCAGCGCAGCGCATCAGGCGCAAGCGGGGCATGGCAGTGCGGACAGCTGTTCAGTGATTCAGGCAGGGCACAATCTTATCCGAGCGAACAGACCTCAGCGCTGGTCCTCACCCGCCGGCTCGCCGCGCAGCACCACCCCGTCGCGGATGTAGTATATCGTGCGGCTGCCGTCCGTGAAAGTGACAACCACGCTGTAGGCCGGGCCGTCCTCCAGCTCCGGTTCGCGCACGAAGCCCCAGCTCTGCGGCTCACGCTGTTCGCCCTGTTCGCGCATGTAGGCACTGACGAGCGGGACCTCGCCCGTGCGCGGGAGGATCTCCGGCAGCTCACCGCGCAGGCTCTGCTCCTGCTGCTCCCCGAGCTGGCGATCGATCGCGCTGCGCAGGCGCTCGCGCAGATCCTCATCCTGCACGTTGTCCAGCATGGCCCTGAGCCTGTCAATGTAGAGCGCGAGGTTCTCGCCGGGCTGGCTGTCCAGCAGGCGGCCGGCCTCCTCTTCCAGCCAGGCGCGATCCATCTCTGAGAGTGTCTCCGTCGCACTGCGGACGGTTTCGCTGTCCGCCAGCAGGGCGAACTGCTGCTTCAGTTCATCCAGATGCGGCTGGATCTCCTCCGGCGTGCGGGCCAGCAGTTCGCGAATGTAATCGCGGCTGTCCTCAGCCTGCTGCTGCAGCCCGGCCAGGCGCTCCTCGCCGGCCAGTTCATCGAAGCGCTCGCGCAGACGGTCCACCAGGGCCTGCTTCCAGGGGGGATCGGCCTTCCACTCGCCCTCTTCATGCTTGACCTTGATGTCATGCTCGGCAAGGTACTGCTCCACCTGCTCCGTGCTGCTCAGCTCCTGGGTATCAAGCGTGACCGCCAGCCGCAGAGTATTGAGGTAATCACCCCAGATCAGCAGCCCGACCGCCAGCAGCCCGACGACGAGCAGCCAGCCGCAGCAGCGGCAGCCGCGTGTGCGCCGGGCTTCGGAGCGCAGAATGTCCTGGTCCATACCGCAGTACCTCCCATTCATCTGACTGGCCGGAACGCCGCAGAGTTTCAGCTGCAGCGCCTGTCCGGCTTGACAGAGGCCGGTCAGCAGGTAAGTATATTTACACTGGGCTTAACCACCGGCTTTTCCTGGGGGAATCAATGGCTGAAACGGCTACTGCGTACAGGCATCCTGCTACTGCTGCGCGCCTGCTGCATTACATTCATCTGAGCATGCTGATGATCCTGCTGGCCGGCTGCGGCGGGAAGAGTGGCGCAGGACTGGAAGGCGGCAACTCCGTGACGGAGATCCAGACAGTGCATGGAAGCGGCTTGCTGCAGGAGCAGCCGGAGATTGGCGATGCTGGGCAGACGGCAGAGGAGCCGCTCAGCATGGAAGCCCTTGAGGGCTTTCTGCAGGCTGAGCTTGCACGGCTGGAGATGCAGCGCAGCGCGAGTGCAGCCCCCGGGGCAGACAGTGCGGTGTTCAGCCTGACGGCGGAGCGCATTTCAGAGCCCAGCGAGCAGCAGAACCGCGTGGAACTGCGCTGGACCAAGCACCTGCCCGGTGACTATGATGGCAACGGCGAGGTCAACGCGGCGGATCTAGTGCCGCTCGGGCAGCGCTGGGGCCGGCAGGTCTCCTACCTGCCTGAGGCTCAGAGCGGGATCGCCCACTACCCGGCCGGGGACCGGCATGACGGCGCGCTCGGGCAGCAGAACTGGCTGGCGAGCTATGTGGATGGCAACCATGACGGAGAGGTGGGGATCGCCGACGTGACGGTGATCGCCCAGCACTGGCGGCAGCGCTACACCGGATATCGCATCCATCGCCGCAACCTGGAACTTGGCAACGGCGTACTGCTGCCGATGCCGGACGTGGAGGACAGCCCGATCAGCGTCAGCCGCGAGGCGGACGACCCGCTGCTGCGGGAGTATGTCTACGTGGACATGCTCGACATCCCCGGCAGCTATGAGTACAGCGTGCGGGCCTGGGATGAATTCACCGACACTGAATCCCCGGCGGGCAATGCGGCTGGCTACCACGTGAATGCCCTGCCGCAGCCGGTAATCAGCCATGAGGTACTGAACGAATCTGAGCCCTATATCGTGCAGTTCGATGGCAGCGCGAGCCTGGATCCTGACGGCACGATTGTCAGCTATGAGTGGGACCTCGATGGCAACGGAGAATTCGAGATATCCGGACAGGAAACCGTGGTCAGCACGCAGTTGCCGGGTGGCCAGGCACTCATCGGCCTGCGTCTGACGGATGCGGATGGAGCCCAGGCGCAGACCAGCCTGCAGATCAGCCTCGAGAGCCAGCTGCAGCTTGTACTGGAAGCCACTCCGACTGAAGGAGTGGCACCGCTGCAGTACAGCCTGCAGCCGGTTGTCGAAGGCAGTCTGCCGGCCCTGCAGTATGAGTGGTTTGTCAACGCGGACATCGCACCCCGATTGATTTCGCAGCAGCCTGATCCATATGTGCTGCAGGTCACACTGCCTGAACTGACGCATGTGCGGCTGCGCGTGCTGGGCAGTGATGAGATCTACCGCGAAGCTGATGTGCAGCTCAATACCCACCTGCCGCTTAGCCTGGATGTCAGCGTGCAGGACCCGCAGCAGTTCCTGCCGGCGGTCTTCGAGCTGAGCCTGGATGGCTATACCGGGGCTGATCCGCAATTCGAGCTGCTGGTGGATGGCAATGAGTCGGGTATCGCTCCCGATGCACAGCCCAATCACTGGACATACTTCAGCAACAATCCAGGCAGCCACACCCTGCAGCTGCGCGCCACGGACCGCTTCGGCAATGTGCAGGTCTCCGCTCCGCAGGTTGTCACGGCATACCGCAGGCCGGAGTTCGAATTCAGCTATTCCCCCGGGATCGGCTTCAGCCCGTACACGGTGGACTGGGAACTCAGCTCGCTCATGGATCCTGACAATGCCATCGAGAAGATCAGGCTCAAGTTCCCGAAGGTGGGATATCTTGAGGATGAATCAGCGGCTGAGCGCAGTGGCAGCACGGAAGTCACGGGCAGCAACCCCACGGAGATCCTCATCCACACAATCTACAAGGGGTCGCTGGGCTCGCTGGCGGAAACCCATCCACTGGAATTTGCCAAGGTCTATATCGATTTCGAGACGGATCCTCCGGTTCATTTCGGAAGCAGCTTGGAGTGCGAAATCGAAGTCACGGAATACAGCGGTGAACCCTTGCTGAGTTTCCTGGAGTGGGAACTTGATGACGTGTTCCTCAACCAGCACCGCAATGACTTCCAGTGGACCACAGAGGCTCTGGGACCGGGCAGCCACACACTTAGGATGTATGCCGGCAACGATCTGGGCTATGTCAGCCTCGAAAAGCAGATCAATGTCTATGCCGGGGATATCGACGTGGCGATCATCCGCAATGATGGCGGCACGTACCAGGCCAACCTGGATGCGATCACTTCCGATCTGGATGACCTGGGAGTGAGCTGGCAACTGTTCCCCTACAATGACAGCATCCTTGACGATCTGGCCCCGCACGGACACTTCGTGGTGCTGTGGTACCGCGGCGGACCGGCTGATGCCATAGAGCCGCGCCAGGAGACGATGTGGACAACGGCGGAGATTGACAACTACATCGCCATCCTCGAGCAGGGCCGGCCCATGCTGATGATGAGCCAGAACAACTCGAAGGTGAATGACCACGCGAACCAGAGCCTTTTCGGCGGCTGGGACCATTACTACGGGGTGGAACAGCTGGCATTCACCGTGGCTGACACCGAACTGCGGCACCCCTGGGCCAGCGGCCTGCGCACGGATGACGGCACCGGCCTCGGTGCGGGACTGTTCTTCCGATCCAGTCCGCTGAGCTTCAATGCGGCCTTCGGCGGCCTGCATCCCGGACTCGGCTACATGAATTCCGGGGAGAATTTCACCGGCAACGAATCCAGCGCCAGCAGGCCCGGCAATGTGACTATGCAGGATGGTCTGCAATACATGGGGGTCGGCGGATATGATGACGGCTTCCTCAGCCTGAATGATCTTGCCTACGGTCTGTCACCGAACGATGAAGTCGACGGCCAGTACGCTCTTGGCCATCTGAGCTGGGGAACACCGAGTGCACCTTACCGTGACATCGGGATGTGGCCCTGGAACTGGCAGGACCACGGTAGCACCCGGCACTGGGTGGTGGGCTACCCCTGGGCTGCCGCCACAGTCACGGATCCGCCGGGCATGACGCGGGCTGACATGCTGCTCAATATCTACGCCTGGCTGAAGCTGGACTATGAGCCGCTGTTCTGATTACGCTGCCAACTCGCCCCAGGGCTCGCTGGTCTGACGCTGGGACGAAACCGGTTTCGTCCGGTCGCGTTCCCGCTGCAGGAACGCTGCCGGAACAGCGCAAGATCCAAATGGGGCATCTGCCTGGCAATGCAGATCGGTCCAGGCAGGCAGAATGCAACACCGGCTCATCGCTCATTAGTCATTGCTTCGCAGCATTGACTCCCACTCGCGGCTGGGCCGCGCCGGTCCTTGGACAGGCGTGGGTGCACTGCAGGTATGTACGGCCGTGAACGGCCTGCTACCGGTAGCCGGGCGTTTACGCCCGTGGCGTGCCGGACTTCGTACCATCCGCCCTGCGCCTCTGCGCTTCTGCGTTGTCAAACCCGCTTGCACACTCTCTTTGCCCCACGCGCGCATGCGCGCCACATCTGTTCACTCTTCACTGCCCGCATCCGGCTTGCGCCGGCACTCCGAGCCTGACTGGCGTCAGGCCTCCGATGGCGCAGCTGCGCAGCGCCTCCATTGTCAGAATGAATTCTGAGTTCCCAGGAGCTGCTTCACGCGGGCGATCTCCGCGCGCAGTTCGCGGGCCAGGCTGAACTGCGGGTTGGCCTCCAGCTGGTTCTCCAGCAGGGCGAGGTACTCCGCATCGACCTCCACAGGCGGGCTGGCCAGCGCTGCCCGTACCTGCTCCTCTTCCACCGCGCTGCTGATCGCCGCCAGCTCGACCTGGATCTCCCGCTGGCAATCCGGGTCCTTCACGTAGATCATGAGCTTCAGGAGCTGCTGGCGGTAGCCGCGCAGGTTGGCAACGGGCCGCCTTGCCAGCAGCGCCCGGGCCTGCTCCACGTTGTTCTCCGAGAGCTCGCTGAAGTACTGCCGCTGCTCGGCATCATGCAGCTCGAAGTAGCGCGCACGCAGCAGGTTGACGAGCCCCTGCTGGCGCAGATCCTTGGCCTCCCACTTGCCGCCGCCCTCCACGGCGATGTAGCCGATGCGCTGCTGCTGCATGTAGAGCAGCACGTCGCGCGCCGAGCTGAAGGGCTGGGCCGCGATCGCCGCGGCATCCGGCCCGGCCGGGCGTTTCCCGCGCATGTATGCGATATAGCCCAAGACCACGATGCCGAGGCCGATAGGTATGTAGAGAAATGGCGGCATGACAGCTGATTCTAGCGAGCCGCAGCGCGTCGCCGGCTCTCTCAGCTATTTGATTCTGCTGATTTTACGTGAATCGGTTCACGAATCAGGTAAGCAAAGACATCATCACCGGAGCAATTCCGGAGCAGAGCAAGGGAGTCTGAACATGAGCTATCCCTGGTGGCACGTGCCATTCCTGACGGCGCCGATGCTGATCGCGCTGATCGCCACGGTGCACGTGCTCGTTTCACATTACGCCGTGGGCGGCGGGCTGTTCCTGGCCGTGGAGACAAGCCACGCCTACCGCCACAAGGATGAGCGCTACCTGGCGTACCTGAAGCAGCATGCCTGGTTCTTCGTGCTGCTGACCGTGGTCTTCGGGGCGATCACCGGCGTGGGGATCTGGTGGATCATCGGGCTCGCCAGCCCGCTGGCCACGCATTTCCTGATCCAGACCTTCGTATTCGGCTGGGCCACGGAATGGGTGTTTTTCGTGATTGAACTCACGGCTGGCTTTGCATTCTATTACTTCTGGGGCAGGCTCGATCCGAAGACGCATGTGGCGATGGGCTGGATCTACGCGATTGCGGCCTGGATCAGCCTCGTGCTGATCACCGGAATCACGGCCTTCATGCTGGACCCCGGGCGCTGGCCCGAGACCCACAACTTCTGGGACGGCTTCTTCAACCCGCAGTTCCTGCCGCAGGTGCTGGCCCGCACGGGCGGTGCCTTCCTGCTGGCTTCGCTTTACGTCTACTTCCATGCCTCATTCCGCTGCCGGGACCGCGAGCATCTGCGCTACATCGAGCGGCGCAGCAGCCGCCCGGCGATGCTCGGCAGCATCCTCGTGGCGGTGGGCGGGCTGTGGTGGTTCCTGATGCTGCCCGAAAGCAGCAAGGCGGCGCTGCAGGGCGCGGCGGTGATCAACGTGCTGATGGTGATCATGTTCACGCTGACGATCGTGGTCTTCGCCCTGCTCTACCTCGGCCCCTACAGGAACCCCGGCTGGCTCAGCCCCGGCTTCGCGATCATGTTCCTCGGCTTCGGACTGGCGGCAACCGCCACCGGCGAGTACATCCGCGAAGCGGTGCGCAAGCCCTACATCGTCTACAACCTCGTACTTGGCAACCAGGTGCTGGTGGAGGACGTGCCGCGGCTCAGGAGCGAGGGCTTCATCGAGGGCACGACCTGGCCCTCTGCCTGGCTGGCGGCACGGCATCCGCAGCTCACACAGCGTGACAGCGAGGGCCGGCTGCGGATAGACGAGCAGGCCCTGCTCGGCCTGCCGGCGGAGGAACGCGTGGACATCGGCGAGGTGCTGTTCATGTACCACTGCAACGACTGCCATGCCGCTGAGAACGGCGTGAATGCCATGGCGCACCTGCTGACGGGCTGGAACAGGGAAATGGTGGCGACATCCGTGCGCCACCCCGAGCAGCTCAAGTACTTCATGCCGCCCTGGAGCGGCACGGAGGCCGAGGCCGAACTGCTGACGGACTACCTGATGCAGCTGCGTCCGGAGCTGCCGCCGGGGATGGACTTCGGCGAGGGACCGGGCCAGCCGCTCAGCATGCTGCCCGGAAATGACAACGCAAGTGAGGAGGTGCGCTGATGGATCCCAACGGCCTGATCGCTCCCGTCAATGAACTGGGCTATCCCGCGCCCTTCTGGTTCCTGATCTTCTTCCGCGTGCTCGGCTTCACGCTGCACCTGCTGCCGATGAACCTCTGGTACGCCGGCACGATCACCGCGATGCTGCTCGGCCTGTCCCGCGTCCCCGAGGCACGGCGCTTCAGCGCACGGCTGATGTCGCAGATGCCCTTCATCATCGCCTTCGGTGTCAACCTCGGGATCGTGCCGCTGCTGTTCCTGCAGGTGATGGGCTACCGCGTGTTCTACAGCGCGACGATCCTGATGGCCTGGCAGTGGCTGAGCGTGATCGCACTGCTGTGCCTGGCCTACTACGGCGTCTACATCTACGCCGTGGGCCTGCGCACGGTCGGCATGGACGCCCTGGCCCGCTGGCAACGCGCCAGCGGCTGGCTGAGCGCGCTGCTGTTCATCGTGATCGCCGTGATCTTCCACTCGGCGATGCTGACGATGGCGGAGCCCGGCAGCTGGCCGGCGCTGGCCGAGCAGAGCGGACGCGCCGCGGCCGTGTACGGCACCGCGCATGCACTTGGCAACACCGCGCTCTGGACGCGGATGCTGTTCTTCCTAGGACTGGCAATGACGACGACTGCGGCCTACGTGGCCTTCGACGGCGCGGTGCTGGCGGGGCGTGAAAGCAGCGAGTACCGCAGCTGGACCCGCGGCTTCGCGCCGAAGTTCTATACCTTCGCAGTACTGGTCTATGCCGGTGGCGGCCTGCTGTATGCCGCGGGCTGGGAGCCGGGGCTGCGGGAGTACATGAGCAGTGGCAGCCTGCTGCCGCTCAACCTGCTGACGGTGCTGGGCCCGGGCCTGCCGCTCCTGATCCTCTGGCTGGGCCGCAATGTCCCGGCGGCGGGGCTCTGGGCCCTGATCGCGCAGTTCCTGGCGCTGGGCCTGCAGGCCGTCTCGCGGCAGCTGATGCAGAACCAGCAGCTTGCGCCATACCTTGACATCGCCGCCGATCCGCTGAAGATGCAGATCGGCCCGCTCGCGATGTTCCTCGTGAGCTTCGTGGCCGGGCTCGGCGTGCTGGGCTGGATCATTGCCAGACTGGTGGAGGCGAACCGGAAGGGAGTTGTCAGTGGAGAGTAGGCAGTTGGCAGTGGGCAGAAGCAGAATGAGAAGCAGAATGAGGAGCAGGTGTGCGGACTTTCAACTGACAACCAATTTCTGCTGATTCTGTTTCAGCAAGCTGATTCTGGTTCGTAACTGACCACTGAGCACCGACCACTGCTTATGTGCTAATCTGGATGGACTGCCGGAGCGAGCCCGGTGACACAGCGCAGGAGCACGGACATGTTCAAGGAATTCCGCGAGTTCGCCATGAAGGGCAACGTGATCGACATGGCGGTCGGCATCGTGATCGGCGGGGTCTTCACCCCGATCGTGCAGTCCCTGGTCAATGACCTGATCATGCCCCCGCTGGGGCTTTTGACCGGCGGGATCCGCTTCGCCGACAAGTTCCTGCTGCTGAAGGCCGGAGCCGACGGCGCGGAGACATATGCCACGCTGGAGGCCGCCAAGGAAGCCGGCGCGGTGACGATCAACTACGGCTCCTTCATCAACGTGATCATCACCTTCCTGCTCGTGAGCTGGGCGGTGTTCCTCGTGATCAAGGTCATGAACCGCCTCAAGCGCGAGGAGGAAGCTCCGCCGGCCGAGCCGACCACGAAGTCCTGCTCCAGGTGCATGATGGAGATCCCGATCGCGGCCACGCGCTGCGGCCACTGCACGAGCGAGCTGTAGGGCAGTTGGCAGTGAGCAGTAGGCAGTAGGCAGTCTGACAATGCAATTCGATGTCGAGCTGCGTGGCGGCAGGATGGCGATCACACCGCTGAAGCTGGAGCACATTGCAGACCTGCAGGCGGCCTGGAGTCCGGACTGCTGGCAGCATGCACCGGATGCCAGTCTGTACGGCAGTGACGTGCGGGTCTATGTCGAAATGGCAATCGAGCAGCGTGAGCGGGGCAAGCGCTGGCCGCATGCGCTGATCGCGCTGGACAGCGGGCGGGCGGTAGGCACGAGCAGTTTCTACGCCCATGAACCTGACAACGGGGTGCTCAGCATCGGCTACACCTGGCTCTGGCGGGAGCTCAGGGGAACGGGTGCCAACCGCGAATGCAAGCTGCTGATGCTGAGGCATGCTTTCGAGGTGCTGGGCCTGCAGCAGGTACACTTCAAGGCTGCCGCCGAGAATGAACTGAGCCGCCGTGCGCTGGAGTGCATCGGGGCCCACTTTGACGGAGTGAGCCTCGGCGACAGGCTGTACCGCGACGGGCGCGTCGGTGACAACAATCGCTTCAGCATTGCTGCAGCGGACTGGCCGGATGTGCGGAGCAGGCTTGAGGGAGCAGCAGAATGAGAAACAGATGCAGAATCAGAATGAGAAACAGAAGCAGCAGAAATCAGGCATGAGCCTGTGCTGTTTCAGCGCACATCATGGCCAGTTTTCACCACGAAGCCACGAAGTACACGAAGTTTGATTTGTTCACGAAGAATTGCTTTGCGGTCCGCAAGCCAACTTTGTGATCATTGCGTTCTTTGTGGTTAATCCGCCATTGTGCCACTCGCACGGCACCTCCTAGCCCATCCGCCCGAGCTTCCGCAGGTGGCGGCGGTAGTCGCGGCGCAGCTCGTAGAGGATCGCATCCACGCTGGCAACGATCCCGTCCGGCCACTGCTGTCCGCTGATCCCGGCGTAGTCATGCCCGCGGCCCAGCTCCCGCACCACGAGTCGCGTGGCATCCCAGTCCGCGGCATGCGCGAGGTAGTCGCGCAGGTACTGCGGGAAGTGCTCCTCGGCGATCAGGTGCCGCTTGGAGCGCATCAGCGCGGCGATCTGGCGGTTGATGCGCGTGAAGTACTCGCTGTCGAAACGCTCGCTGACAATGCGGATGCGCTCCTCGCAGAGCTGCGGGTCCTCCCCGCCGGCGGCGCTGTCGGCACGCAGGCGCTGGGTGATGCTGCGCAGCATCTCGTAGTAGGTGGTGGTTTCGTGGAGGTAGCCCGAGAGCGGGCCGTAGAGTGAGGAGATCTGCTCCTGCAGGAAGCGCACCCGGGATTCATGGCGGGCGGCGTTGTGGTCGCTGCGGTTGGACAGCCAGGTCCTGAGCAGCAGGGCCGTGATGTAGAAGACACCGCCGGCGGCGGCACCGATGATGGCGGACTGTAGTTCTGCACTGATCGTGAAGGCAGGCTCCTGCCCCTGGTCGGGGAGCAGGCAGTATAGCAAAGGAGTGGGGAGGTTCTCGTGTGGCGGTTGTAGGGGACCAGTGAAGGCAGCTAAAGTTGATTTCAACGGCCACTCAGTGGATCAGGCATGGCGGTAACATGTCAACAGGTGGACAATGCACCAGGAGATGGATGAGTTTCCGGGGATCGTCAGCAGTGGCAACCGGACTGGCAATGCGGATGCTGCGGGCGAGCAATGCAGCGGCATGTACATGGAACGCGTCGTGCGCCAACTCGCGCTGCGGCAGTCAGCCTGGCAGCTGCGACGCTTCGGAACCGCCATGCTCTTCTGCCTGCCGGCAGGCGGGCTGCTGTTGCTGGGCCTGATCTCCGGTAACCTCATCTACTGCCTGGGCGGAACTGGAATCTTCTACTGCTACTACTTCAGAACCGTGTTTGACAATGCCGGGCTGGCCCGGATGCAGTACTTCATGCAGAATGCGCGGCATTACCTGCTCGACAAGGGCCTGCTGGTGGAACTGCTGCAGGCTGACAGGCCGGAGTGGCTGCTGGAGCAGGACCGCAGCCTCGAGCTGGCCAGGCTGAAGGCCAGGGAGCGGCCGTCATTCACGGACACGACCCAGCGGCTGGAGTTCCTCGTGGAGCATTACGCGATGATCTGTGACGAGCGCGGCTGGCAATGGCGCGCGCGGGTGCAGAAGTCCGCCGGGCGCCTGAAGGCCGGTGAGGAGCGCAAACGTGAGCCACGTCTGCTGCCCTGGGAGCGCCAGGCACTGGTCGGCGTGCTGATTGACATATTCGAAGAACGTCCCGCCGGACCCTCTGCCCGCAACTCCGCCGGATTGCCATGATCCCCGCAGGCCGGCAGGCATGCGCGCATTGCCCGATTTCGCTATGATACAGGGACATGGACAGGCAGGCCACAGGGAGCACGGCGGCGGACAGCATCGCAGCGGAGGACAGCGCGCTGCTTGCGGAACTGCGGCGGATGCGTGGGGCGATGGACAGCGGCGACCGCCTCGGGCTGAACATCTTCAAGGGGATCGTGCTCGCCGTGCTGGGCTGCGTGCTGTACTGGGTCAATCCGCTGCTGCTGTATTTCCTGATCCCGGCAGCGGTGCTGGTGTTCATCGCTGACAACCCCTCCCGGCCGCGCAGCCGGAGCCTGCAGGGCTTCAGGCAGCTGGCGGGTGAGAACCTGATCAGCCGCGGACTGCTGGCGGAGCTGATCTGCGCCGGCAGCGCACATGAACTGCTGGAACAGGAAGCTGACAACCACGGGCATATCCGCGCACTGCTGCCGAAGCGCTTCCGGGACATGCGCGAGCGCATCGGGTTCCTGCTGGAGAGTTATGCCCTGCTCTGCGAATCCCGCGGCTGGCCGGCCTTCGCCGACCCGCTCACCCCGCTGCAGCCGGGGGAACATGGCGCAGAGGGCCTGGCGCTGGATGACCAGCACCGCCGTGAACTGCTGGAGCTGCTGATCGAACTGCTGGAGGGCGGTGTTGACAACCGGGCCAGGCAGGATGGAGGCAGGGATGCCTGAACAGCAGCGGTCCAGGCAGCAGCATGAGCAGGCGGCACGGCTGACGGGTGCAGATATTCTCAGCCTGCCGGTGAACGGCAAGCTGCAGCGACAGATCGCCGGCCTGCTGCGTCAGGCGCGCCGCAACTATGACCGGCATAGCGCAAGTGAGCTGATCATCTCCAGCTTCATCGTGATGCTGCTGACCGGCCTGCCCGGCATGCTCTACTGGCCGATGTTCCTGATGATGCCGCCAATGTTGTGGTTGATCCATGCGAGCTGGAAACAGGGAAACCGGGATGGAGCGGAGCGCCAGTCGATGAAGTTCCATGCCTTCCACAACCTGCTTGACAAGGGCCTGCTGATTGATCTGATTGACAGCCGCGATCCGCGGGAGCTGGTGGCCGGCCCGGCCCTCGCGCGGCTGCTGACAGGCTCAGGTGCCGGCCAGGCCACCTTCACGGACATGCAGCGGCGGATCAGCTTCCTCGTTGACAACTACGAGGCGATCTGCCTGCGGCGCGACTGGCCGGTCAGCGGCCCCGCCTGGCAGGCCGGCCGCAGCTGGCTCAGGAAGCTGGAGGCTGCCAGAACCGGAGACAAGCATGCCATGCGTCTGCGGATCAGCCTGCTGGAATCACTGGCGGAGATCTTCGACGCACAGGACGAGCTGGGGAACAGTGGGGAACCGGATGCCTAAATATCCCCTGCCGGAATGGGATGACGGACATCTTCATGTAGGCATACGAACTGCACTGGATTCTGCAGGCAGGCAGGAGGTCGTCAAGGAGCTGCGGCGGCAGCTGAAGCAGATTCCCGTCAGCAGTGCCGCAAAGCGCTTCTACTATGCTGGCCTGATGGCAGCAGCGGGAATCGTCATCGGAATGATGACTGAGCTGAGCACGCTTGCCAGCCGCAGCTTCTGCGCCGTGCTCCTGGGCATGGCTGCCCTTGTCGCCTTCGTCAGGCTTGGCAGGCTGAACAGCAGCACCAGGGCACTGGTACGCAGGCTGGCAATCCGCAACCTGCTGGAGAAGCAGCTGCTGCTTGTCACGATTGAGGCCCGGAACAGTGCAGAGCTGCTTGGCCTGGCGATGCAGGGCAGGCAGGCACCAATCGGCAGCAGGCAGGCAACTGCCTTCACGAGCAGCGTGGACCGCTTCCGCTACCTGGCCGACAACTATGCGCAGATCTGCTACAACCGCGGACTGAATTTTGAAAGCAGCGAATTCATGTTCGAGCAGGATCCAGGACTGGGCAGCTCCTCACGCACAGATAACAGCGATTTCAATGCCATCGTGATCCAGGCTCTGATCGACATCCTCGATGGCAGCGTTGGCTATGGCGGGGAGGAATCACACGATGGGTGAGCGTCTTCAGCCAGAATACCCACACACTCAACTCGCCGCCGGGCTACGCCGTGAGCTGGCAGCCATTCCCGCTGCGAGCCGTCGCAGCAAACTGCTTCTGGCAGTCATCATGGGCATTATCATAATCATCTACGGTGTGAGACTGGCTTTGACTTTGCATCCTGCCATTCTGACAATTATTCCCTTCTATATGCTTGTGGCCTACGGCATCCTGGAAGGTGGAGAACTGGACCAAGCTGTTGAAACCCGGATTCGCCGGCTGGCCGTCACCAACCTGGTAGAACGCGGTCTGCTGGATGAAGTGCTGAAAGCACGGAGTGTGGCGGAGCTGATACCGCATGACTCGGAAAGGGGTCGCAGGCACCTGGAGATTCTCAATGCCAGCTATGGCAATTCCGGCCAGCTGCAGTCACCGGAGCAGCGCCTGCACTTCCTGACAAGCGAGTACGAAATGCTGTGCTACCTGCGCCGCTGGCATTACGAAGGCGTCCCGGAGCGGCCCGTACTGCACCCGGCCGGCTCCGGTTGGCGACGCCGGTGCAGCCGGGGAACGCCTCCGGACAGCGACTGGAGCTCCACGCGGAGGGAAGGCGAGGAACACCAGATCCTGCTGGAAGTCCTGATCGACATCCTCGAGGGCCGGATTGACAGCGAGCTCCTGAAAGGTGGCAACTCCGATGCCTGAGCTGGATCACATCACGCGGGAGCTGATCCTGCTGCGCCTGCGGCAGATCCGCAAATCCATGTTCCGGGAGCGGCTGGCCTGGGGCATGTTCACGCCGCTGATCTTCGCCTGCATCAGTCTGGCGATGCTGCTCAACGGCGAGCCGAAAGCCTGGCTGACCCTGCTGTTCGGGGCAGTGCTTGCCGTGCCACCCCTGCTCAGCGGCGACCCGGATGCTGAGCTTGCCAGCCGCATCCGCTTCTTCGCCACTGACAACCTGTTGCGCCGGGGACTGCTCCGGGAGTGCCTGAATGCG
This sequence comes from bacterium, assembly GCA_020440605.1. Lineage (GTDB taxonomy): Bacteria > 4484-113 > 4484-113 > 4484-113 > JAFGCY01 > JAHEFU01. The sequence goes on from JAGRNT010000010.1 coordinate 47,309, forward strand.
GAGGATCCGCTCAGCATCGTTGAGGGAATGCCTGGCGGACTGAGCATGCATCCCGCCAGCCAGGCGCTTTCGGATATCGGTCCCGCTGCCAGGATTGAACTGCTGGTGCGCAACTATGAGGAGATCTGCCGCCTGCGCAACTGGCGTTACAGCGATGTCCAGGCCCGCGAGGAACGTCTCCGCAGGCATCTCAACTACGGAAGTTCCTTCAGCCTGAGGGCAATGGCCTTGCACTACGGCAGTGTCAATGCCGTGCGGATCGTGCTGCTGCAACTGCTGCAGGACATCCTCGAGGGCAGAGTCAGTGCGGAAAGCGGCGATGTCTGAAATTTCCCCTGGTTGCGCTTGATGCTGTATGGACTGGTGGGAGCCGAACTGCGCAGCGGGGATTACTGAACATCCCGCCAGACTGCTAAGCTGATTGCACAATGCACAAGGATGACAGCGGGAAGCAGCAGTACAGGCACCGGCTCAGGCCGGTATCCGCGGAGGAATTCGAGGCTGCGCGCAGGGAGCTGCCGGAAATCAGCATCACCCCGCCTCGCAGCCCGGCTCTGCCTGCCACAGCCAGGCAGAGCGACAGGGCGGCCTGCATCGCCGAGCTTGAGAACCGGGCTGCCGGAAAGATGCGCAGTAGCGCGAAGTGGCAGTTTCTGCTGTTCATCCCGATGCTGATGTCATTCCTACTCGATCTTCAGCGCGGCGAGTTACAACACTGGAAGGAGAACCTCCTCAAAACCTGGCCCTTCATACTTGCCATAATCGCCATGACCGGGCTGCAGTTCTGGATCATCCGCGCCAGGCAGCAGGCAGCTCCCGATACCGCCCGCGTCTTCCGGGAACAGGCGCTTGCCAACCTGCGCGAAGGGGGCCTGCTGTGGGAGGTACTGCAGGCGCGGGAACGCCACGGCATCCTGCCTCCGGAGGAGGCCAGCATCCTTACCCGGGAACTGATCAGCTCCAACCGCCCGCTGAAAACGGAGCTGGCGCGCATCGAGCTCCTGGTTGACAATTACATCGGGATCTGCGAGCGGCGCGGACTGGCCTGGCATGGTCCGCTTTCCACCACGGAACTCAGCCAGCTGGACGAGCTGCGTCGCCAGTCGCTCAAGGAGAACTCGGCGGTGCAGCGCCTGCTGTACAGACTGATCGCAGCCGAACTGCGCAGAGGTAACTACTGATGATGCCGCACACTGCTATGCTTCAGTGGCGATGAAGGAACCCAGGGACAGCAGTGACAGGGCCGGGGGCCGCAGCGCCGTGCCGGCCTACCGCCAGCGTCTGCAGCAGCTCATGGCGGAGGATGAACCACGGCCGGCAGACCCGCCCCGCGCCGCCGGGATCCACCCGGAGGGTCTGGCACCGCAGCATATCCGCGAGCGCAGCAGCCGGGAGATCCGGCGCGATGCGCGACTCAGCGAGGAGATCCGTCTGGCACCCCGGCGTCCTGGCTGGCAGCAGATGCTGGCCATGTTCGGGATCTTCGTGGCGGTGACCGGCCTGCTGTGGAACATGAATCCGCCGGAGAGCGTGCAGAGCGAGAGCTCATACGAGCGTTTCATGGGCTACTTCAGCCTGGGTTTGATCTGCCTGATGAGCTGGGCGCAATGGCTGCTCGAAGCCTTCATCCTACCGCGATATCCCAGGCCGCCACGCGACTGAGCAGTGCGCTGCCCTGCCCGCCGGTCGGCATGCGGACCCCGCGCTGCTAACATGGAATGATGGACATCGCCGCCCGGCAGATCCTCGAGCGCATGGAGCAGCGCCTGCATTTCTCGCAGCGCAGCATGCGCCTGTACTTCGCCATCGGCGGCGGGCTGTGCGTGCTGGGACTTGGCAACGCCATGGGTGGCGGGCTGCCCGCTGTGCTGAACCTGGACAGCGTCAGCCTGCAGTTCCTGGGCTTCCTGATCGGCTCCGCCTGCGGGATGGCGCTCGGGATGCTGCTGCAGAACACGGCATTACCGGACGCGATCCGGCATGTGCAGGGCCTGCTGCTCGACGGGATGCTGCTCACGCAGCTGATTGACAGCCCGCTGCATGAACTGCCCGGCCAGAGCCGGCGCGGCCTGCTGAACACGGCGGGCGTGCGCGAGAACAGCAGCATGGGCGGGCGGCTGGAGTGGATCGTCAGCAACTGGTCGGTGGTGATCCACCACATGGGGCATCCGCCCCTGCCCCGCCTGCTGCAGCGCCTGCACCTGCTCTACCTCGCGCTGATCGTGCTCGTGCCGGTGGCGGCGGTGCTGCTGCACAGCGTCAGCCTGCTTTTGGTACTGGGCAGTGTCTATGTGCTGGGCCTCGCGCTGGACAGCCTGGAGTGTGATGCGGTGCGCTCGGTGCTGCTGGAAGCCCTGCGCGGCGGGGAGGAGTGAGCATCCGGCCGTGCATTCCCAAGTCACCAACCAGGTCCTGCAGGCATTGATCCGACAGGAGCGCGGTCATCGTCTTGCGCTTGGACTGGGGCTGATTGGCAATACCACTCTGGTTGTAGTGGCAGTCTCGCTGTGTCTGCTGGTCAGCAGGCGAACCCTTAATTATGTGTTGTCAATTGGCTTGCTGAGTTACGCCCTGCTCTCCCTCCTTGCGGGACTTACTCTGGGGCTGCTATGCTGGCTGGTGCTGAATCAGCTGATCATGCCATCTCTCCAGCGCGATGTTTCCAATCAGATTCGCCATTCGGATGGCTTGCCACAACTGATGGAACATCCCGCCCCCTGGGAACTGCTTCCGGGAGGAACATTTAAAAACTACTTACTGCGGCAGCAAACTGATACGGAAGGACTGGCCCAAAGACTGAATTTCATTGCTTGGCGCTGGAATGACCTGAACCGCGCCCTGGGATATCAGTTCATTCCCAGCGTGCCGGTCTGGGTAACTCCAGTATCCGTGGGAATCATGGTGTTTGTTGCAGTATTCCTGATCAGCATGAATCTGGAATTCGGAATGGGAATTGGACTTGTGCCAATTGCCGGATTGTCCATTGTAATGGGGCAATGCCGGCATCTGGCAGCTCTGCGCGCACTGTTGCAATACTTCAGTGATCAGAGTTGAAATGCTGATGACAGCCTGGTGGAGTGCTGGACATCTGAAGAGCATTTCAGCTGCTGACTGGATCTCCGGGCCTAGCGTGGCGGGGAGGACTGAGCGGGGCGAAACCCTCGGCAGGGATCGGGCGTCAGGATACTGGCAGGCAGCGACCTGGCAGACACACACACATCGGAGAGACGGAAATGAGAGTACTGGTCATCGGCGGCAGCCGCTTCATCGGCTGGCATACCGTGCAGCGACTGCTTGACAAGGGGCACCATGTGACGGTGTTCCACCGTGGCAACACTGAGGCCCGCTGGCCGGGTCACGAGGTGGAGGAGATCCTCGGCGACATGAACGAACTGGCGGACTACCGCCAGCACTTCGTCGAGGCGCGGCCGGACGTGGTCTACCACAACATGGTGATCCGCGAGGTGGATGCGAAGCTCCTGTGCGAGGTGTTTGACGGGATCGCCGAGCGCAGCGTGATGGTCAGCAGCATGGATGTCTACCGCGTGTTCGGGCGGATCCTCGGCACCGAGCCCGGTGAGCCGCTGGATGGCCCGATCACGGAGGACAGCCCGCTCAGGGAGCAGCTCTTCCCCTACCGTGGCAAGGAGCCGCGCCCCGCTGACGACCCGCGCCGCGTGATGGATGACTACGACAAGATCCCGGCTGAGCAGGTCGTGCTCTCGCACCGCACCCTGCCCGGCTGTGTTGTCAGGCTGCCGATGGTCTATGGCCCACGCGACTGGCAACGCCGCATGTTCCCCTACCTGAGGCAGATGCTGGACGACCGGCCCTACATCGCGCTGGACTCCGATGCTCTGGCCTGGCGCTGTGCGCGCGGCTACGTGGAGAACATTGCACACGGCATCACGCTGGCAATCGAGAAGCCCGGGAGTGCGGGCCGGCTGTACAACCTGTGCGAACCGGTCGGCACGGAGCAGCAGTGGATCGAGCGCATCGGCCGGGCCCAGGGCTGGGACGGGCAGGTGCTGAGCGTGCCGCGCGAGCACTGGGAGCAGCACCTCAAGTGCGAGGCGCATACGAAGCATCACCTGGATGTCTCAAGCGCACGCATCCGCGAGGAACTGGGCTACGAGGAGATCGTCGACCCGCAGACCGCGGCCCTGCGCACCGTGGAGTGGGAACGTGACAACGAGCCGGACCAGTACGATGCGAGCATGTTCGATTATGAGTCGATTGACAGAATGCTGCGCGCTCCGCGCAATGCCGGGGCCTGAGCCGGCAGCTCAGTTATCAGCGAACTTGCCGCCGAGCTGGCCGCAGGCCGCACCGACATCCTGGCCGCGGGAGCGGCGCACTGTGACCGGCACACTCTTGGAGGCCAGGTGCTGGGCGAAGTGGTCAATGCGTTCCTCGCTCGTGCCGCGGAAACCCGCGGAGGGAATCGGGTTGTAGCTGATCAGGTTGACATGCACCGGCAGGGGCTGCATCCGCGCCGGCTTCTCCTGCATCTCCGCATCCAGCACCACCGGGTGGTTCTGCGGCAGGCCCTTGAAGCGGGCGAAGTCCACCAGCCGCCGCGCGTCGTCATCGCTGTCATTGCTTCCGCTGATCAGGGTGTACTCGATGCTGACCTTGCCACCGTTGACACGGCGGTAGTAGTAGAGCGCCGCCATCAGCTCGGTGATGTCATGCGTGGCCTCGGGCATCTGCTCGCGGCGCTTGCCCTCCGTGGTGAAGTGCAGTGACAACGCCAGGTTGACGCGCGGGAAGGTGTCAGCCAGCTTGAGCATCGGCTGCACGATGCCAACGGTGGACACCGTGATGCGGCGCGGGCTCCAGTTGCGGCCCTGCTCGCCGCAGAGGATTTCCACCACGCGGCGCAGGGCACGCAGGTTCAGGAGCGGCTCACCCATTCCCATGAACACGATGCGGTCCACGGTCTGGCCGCTGTCCTGCTCGGCGAGGTAGAGCTGCTGGAGAATCTCGCCCGCTGACAACCAGCTGCGCAGGCCCATGTGCCCGGTCTCGCAGAACTTGCAGGCCATCGGGCAACCGCTCTGGGAGCTGATGCAGAGCGTGCAGCCGTACTTGCTGGGCATCACGACTGATTCAATCGGATCGTTGCCACGGGTCAGGAAGGCGTACTTGATGCTGCCATCCTGGCTGTTGAGCCTGACAACCTGCCTGAGCGGTGCATGGTCGAATTTCTCGGCAAGCTTGTCACGCAGCGTGGCCGGCAGGTTCGTCATCTGCGCCGGCTCATGCACGTTCTTGACGTGAAGCCAGTCGTAGACCTGCTTCGCACGGAAGCGGGGCTCACCCAGCGCCGTGAATTCCTCGGCGAGCCGTTCCATGCTGAGGTCCAGCAGGCGCGGGCGGGCAGGCGTGCCACCCTCGGCCGGTGGGGTTCTGCCTACCATTTCGTCGGATCCTCAGGCAGGGGGAAGTCCAGCCCGAGGATCTCACCGGCGCGCTTGAGATAGGCGGCCTGCGGACCCTGCATGTACTTGGCCATGTACTTCTGCCCGCTGAGGCTGCTCGTCTCCAGATCCTCGATGGCGAGCACCCCGAAGCGGGTTTCGTCCCTGATCAGCTTGTCCTTGTAGAGCTGGTTGCTGATGTCAAGGTACTGATCATTGAGGAAGCGCGTGGCTGCGGCCAGCTGCGAGGCCTCCTCGGATGCGGGGTTCTGGGCTTCCTGCTGCCTGTGCAGGCACTTCAGCTGCAGGTTGAAGAAGGTGCGATCGAAGGGCTCAAGGCGGCCGAGCGCATAGAGCATGTACATCACCTCGCCGATGTCCTTCTTGTCCTGCGGCCAGGTGCTCGTGCCATCCACGAGACGGACGAGCTGGTTGACGGCGAAGGGATCGAGATTGCCCCAGTGCAGCCAGAGATCGACATAGACCGGACCTTCCTGCTCGGCATAGACCATCGGATGGCTGGCATCGTGGACCCTGGGCGCCAGCGGCGGCGGATAGTAGAACCAGCCTTCGGGCTTGGCATTGCCCTTGCGCAGCTCGCGGATCATCTCACGGATCGGCTCATCTCCGAACTCCGGAGAGTAGATGCGCGCCAGGAACAGAGCGCGGCTGTAGTTGACGAAGGAATTCTCGGGGTCCCGCTTTTCCAGTTCGTCGTAGATGTCACTGATCTCCTTCAGGCGGGTGCGGATTGCATCGACTTCCATGCCCTGGCTGCGGATCCATTCATGAGCCTGATGCGGCTCGGAGAGCGTGTAGATCTTCATGTAGTAGAAGCGGGGTTCATCGGGCCAGAGCTCGATCGCCTTGTCGATGTTCTCGATCGCTTCCTGCTCCGTATCCACATACTGCGTGTCGGAGGAATAGCGCTTGCGCGGCTTGAGGTAGACCGCATAGCTGGCATAGTTCAGCGGATTGTCCGGCTCGGCGGCGATGGCGCTCTGGAAGAGCTGCTCCACCGTGGCATTGGTGCCGAAAATCACGGTCTGGACTTCGCCCACGACCTCGTTGTAGAGCTGCTGTCCTTCGGCACGCTCCGCCGCATCCGCACTTTCCTTGAGCTGCTGGGCCCGGTCGTACTTGTCCTTGATCACCAGGTAGGACACCTCGACCAGGAACCAGGCCTGGCGTGCATCCTCATGGATGTCCGTATAGGGCCGGTCCAGATAGTGCGGGTAGAGCGCCTTGCTGGGAGGGACATTCGCATTGGCGGGGTTGAAGTTGCCCTGGGCCTTGCCCGTGCCGCTGCCGGACTGCTGTCCGGGACAGGCCGCGAGCATCAGCAGGCCGAGAGCCGCGATCAACGTCGTAAGGAATCTGTGAGTCATGGTGCCGGTATCCATTGGTTTGAGAGACCTATCAGTATAGCGCCGGAAGCTGGTGCGCGCCTGGCCGCACAGGCCCGGACGTCAGTGCGGCAGGCTGCGTTCGAGGAAGTTCCACCAGTTGCCGCCGTAGAAGGCATCCAGCCGGGCCGCATCCCAGCCGCGGGCGGCCAGGCCCTCGCGCAGCAGGCGCAGGTCGCGCACGTCATTGATGCCCGCGGGCGTATTCTCCACGGTCAGCCCGCCATCGAGGTCGCTGCCGATCCCGATGCATTCCGGGCCGGCAAGCTGCGCAACATACTCGATGTGGTCCAGCGAATATCCCAGCGCCGGCTGCGGATCCCCGGTATTCCAGGGCTGGATGAGGAAGGGGGCCAGCAGCACATGCCCGATCACTCCGCGCCGGGCCGCGATCTCCCGGATCTGCCAGTCCTGCAGGTTGCGCTCGCTCCCGGCCAGGGCACGGGCATTGGCGTGGGTGGAACAGAGCGGTGCGCGGAAGTTGCCGAGCACCTCCGTGATCCCCCGGTCATTGAGATGCGCCAGGTCGAGGATCATCCCCAGCTGCTCGAATTCGGAGAGCAGCTGGCGGCCGGCCTGACTCAGCCCCCCCTGGTCGCTGAAGGTGCCGCTCGCATAACGGTTGCGGCCGTTCCAGGTCAGGCCAGCCATGCGCAGGCCACGGGCATGCCATAGCGCGAGTTCGGCGGGACTTTCCAGCAGATCAAGGCCTTCCATCAGCAGTACGATGCCAATCGGAGCGACCAGTCCGCCGTCCCGGCCCTGGACAGCCGGAGCAGTGGCCAGTTCCGCCAGTTCGCGGCGATTGGTTACCAGCCGCAGCTCCTCGGGGTAGAGCATCAGCCAGTCACGATAGATCCCATACTGCTCGTTGAGCAGGTGCAGGCGCTGCTCGCGTGGGTGCTCATGTTCCACGAAGAGCGTGGCGCAGATCAGGCGCGTGCCGGCCTTCTGCAGCCAGCCGAGCGTGATCATGCAGCTCACGTCCCCCGGATCCACGAGGTCGCGGCCGTACATCTGGCAGTGCATGGCGAGGTCCTGGTGGGCGTCAACGAGGAAGGATCCGGCGGGCAGCGGCATCAGACTGAGTATATATGTGGGGTCGGACCGCAGGAGGCTACAATGGCAGCGTGGACCTGCGGGAACAGCTGGCCGGAGCGCTGAGCCGGGATCTGGGAGTGGCGGTCGGCCCGGAGTCGGCGGCGCTGGTGCTGGCCCTGCACCAGCTTGAGAAGCAGCAGGGTCTGGGGGAGGTCTTCAGCATCGAGGAAGTCGCAGCCAGTGCGGGGCTGAGCCCGCTTGTGGCCCTGGCGGCCCTGCCGGTCTGTGAGCAGGCCGGGCTGCTGAGGCGGCATGCCGTGCATGCGGATGTGTTCCTGACGCTGGAACAGGAGGGCCGCAGCCAGGTGATGCTGCTGAAGTACAGCGGGAAATGAGCACACTGCTGCCTGACACCGCGGAGCTGCTGGCCTTCATCAGTGCCGGTCTGCTGCTGAACATCATCCCCGGCCAGGACATGCTGTATGTGATCGTGCAGTCCAGTGCCGGTGAACTGCGTCGTGGCCTCCTAAGTGCGCTGGCGATCGGCTGCGGTTCGCTGTTCCACGTGGCGGCCGTCTGCCTGGGCCTGGCCGGACTGCTGCAGGCGGTGCCGCTGGCTTACGAGCTCGTGCGCCTGTGCGGTGCGCTGTATCTGATCTGGCTTGGGATCACGATGTGGCGCAATGCCTCGCAGGATCAGCATCCGGCTGCAAATGGACAGGCTGGAAGCATGGGGGCGATGTTCTTGTCCGGGATGCTCACGAACATGCTCAACCCCAAGGTCGCGCTGTTCTTCCTGGCCCTGCTGCCGCAGTTCTGTGATCCGGCGCGTGGGCGGATCGGCCTGCAGCTCGGAGTACTGGGGCTGATCTTCAGTTTCAACGGAACGCTGGTGCTGCTGATCGTGGCCCTGGCAACGGTGCAATCGAGCCGCAGGCTGGCCGGTGGGCAGCGCAGCCGGATCTGGCTGAAACGCATCGGGGGGACCGTACTCGGACTGCTGGGGCTGCGCCTGCTGCTGCAGCGCGCTGCATGATCCGGTATTGCCAATATCATTGGTGCACCAAATGTGCCAGCCAATATTATTGGCAATCAATATGGGGCAGTGAATCAATCAGATATTCGGGCATGTACCGGGGACACTGTCTGCACTGATCCCAAGAGGCCTGAGCGAGCCGGCAACTGAGACTTGTCAGCAGCAAGTTCGGAATCCCCCGAAGGAATATTGGTGGGCCCTCCAATGGAATATCTGTTGCCATATAGTTCAGCGGCACTTCACTCTCATTACACCTGATGTTTGATCCGGCTGTCATCAGCAGCGGCATCATTTCAGCATGATGGTGCGCAACAGACTTACGATTACTGAAAAGCGCTTGATCTGGGAACAGGGATTCGGGATGGACATCCGCGAGAATGCGGCGACGATCGGACTGCTGGGATTCGCAGCCGTGCTGATGGTGGTATCCATCGTCAGCCCGCTGGCCCAGTTCTTCTACATCGCCAGCTGGTAGTCCTTTCCCCTGACGCAGTGACACGCAGCAGTCCGGCAGCCGCCGGTTACCGGACTGACCAGACAAATCTCATGATTCCGGCAGAAGACCGTTTAACCCCTGCCAGGGCCGGGTATACAGAACGGTTTGAAGCCAGGGCTTTGGACCCCAACGCAACAAACAAGTGCAAAGGACGGTCTATAAAGCCATGCAGGACATGAGAGCAATCAGAGCGATCGAGAGGCAGCTCGTGCTGGAGGAGGGTGACAGTTTCGACTTCCGCCGGAACATCCCCCTGCTGGCCGTGCTGGTTGTCAGCAGCGTGCTCTTCCTCATCGTCCAGTTCCGTCCTGAAGTGCTCGCGCGCTTCTAGGACACGGAATGAGGGGGCTGCTGCTCCACCATTCCCATAATACACAGGAACTTCACCGGCAGCGGCAGAGCCGGCCGGGTTGCCAGACCCGCCGCCCTTCCAAGGGGCAGGCGGGCTGGCTTCGTTTGCGTCACCTACTCGAAGGCCTTGCCATCCGTGTCCGGCAGACGGATGAAGATGTGGAACAGGCCCATCAGGCTGTCGCCGGGGCAGATCCCCGTCTGCTGATGGCAACGCAGCGTGCCGTCGCCATTCTTCTCGACGATCATCATCCCCGGGGAGTAGTTCAGCTTGTCGCCGTCCGCGCGCGCATAACCCCAGTCCATTGACAACGAAGTGTCGCGGCAGCTGAGCATGTCGAACTTCCAGCCGCGCTGGCTGGCGCCGGCCAGCTGCTGGTCCGGGCGGTCATTGCTGACGAGCAGGAACTTCGCACGCTGGCCATAGGCCCCGCTCTCCAGATGGTGGTAGTAGCCATTGAAGCCGTCCGCCCAGAGTGAGCAGTAGCTGCAGGCGAAGCCCATGTTGTGCACGAGCACCATCTGGCTGTGCTCGCCGAACATCTCGCTGAGCCTGACCGTGCTGCCGTCGTGGCGGGTCAGGCTGTAGTCCTGCATGGACTGGCCGCCGAGCTGCTTCTCGATCGCGGCCATTTCCATGTTCAGCGCATTGCGCTGCTTCCATTTCGCCTGGAGCTGCTGCTTCAGGTCCTGTGACTGTGTTGCATCCATGACCGGAGTATAACACTTAACCGTTTGGTTAACAATGGTTTTGCGGAAAATCCGCTATTTCAGCTCAATCCCCACCGGGCAGTGGTCGCTGCCATATATCTCCGGCATGATGAAGGCGCTCTTCAGGTTCTTACCCATCGACTGGCTGACACAGACGTAGTCAATCCGCCAGCCGACATTGCGCTCGCGTGCTCCGGCGCGGAAGCTCCACCAGGAGTAGTGGCCGCCCTCCTGGTTGAGGTGGCGGAAGCTGTCGATGAAGCCGGCCTTGACAATGTTGTCCATCCCCGCGCGTTCCTCATCCGTGAAACCGGCGCTGCCAACGTTCTGCTTCGGACGTGCGAGGTCGATCTCCTGATGGGCCACATTCAGGTCGCCGCAGAACACCACCGGCTTCTGCTCCTCGAGCTTCCGCACGTGCGAGAGGAAATGCGGATCCCATTCCTTGTGCCTGTAGGGCAGACGGCTCAGGTCATTCTTGACATTGGGGGTGTAGACCGTCACCAGCCAGAAGTCCCTGAACTCCGCGCTGATCACGCGGCCCTCGTCATCATGCCTGGGATCCCCCATGCCGTTGACAACGTTCAGCGGCTGCTCGCGGGTCATGATCAGCGTGCCGCTGTAGCCCTTCTTCTGTGCGGGATTCCAGAACAGCTCATAGCAAGCCCAGTCCACATCCGGCACCTGCTCCGGCATGGCCTTGATCTCCTGCAGGCAGAGCATGTCGGCATTGATCTCGGAGAGCTTGTCGAGCAGGCCCTTGTCCAGCGCACTGCGCAGGCCGTTGACATTCCAGGATACGATTCGCATGCGCAGCAGTATAGCCGCGGGGGATCAGTCGCCGTCGGGATCGCGCAGGCGCTTCAGCTCGCGCAGCAGATCTCGGTCGCGCATATCGAGATCGGCCTCGGGCAGCCCGCCGTCGATGATCTCCTCGAGCTTCTCGCGCCCGATCAGCTTCTCCAGGCGGCGGTCCAGCTTGTCGAGTTCATTCTCGCTGTAGCCCATGGTCACCGCGGTCTTCATCACATCCATCTTCTCGCGGGCCAGATCGCGGTAGATCTCGAGCGCCTTGTCGCGCTCGGCACGGCTGAGGTTGGCCATGCGCCGCGCATGCCGCCTGCGCCCGGGAGAGTTTCCGTCGCCGAAGATCGCCTTGGAGGCTCCGGCCGCAAGGATGATGATGGCAACCATCATACCGATCTGGATCAGCTCAGGCATGTCCCCGCCCCCTGTCCGTCTGCTGCATTGTCATTTCAGTTCGCTTCCTTCCCTGTCTGCCGGCTGCTGCCGGACTGTGCATCCGTGATGTCACGGGCCTGGATCTCCGCCTGCGGCTGCGACTCCGTGCTGATGCTGACCCGGGCCTTGGCCTGCTCCGCCTCCTCCGAGACGCGGATCTCCGTCAGTTCGGTCAGCTGGTGCAGATCGGTGTGCTTGTCCATCAGCCGTCCCAGCTCCGCCAGTACCTTCTCATCCGCGCCGAACTGTACCGCATTGTTCATGAGTCCGATGCGGTCCTTCATCAGCTCGCGGAAGATCTCCATGGCCCGGCGCTTGTCCAGGCGGTTGCCAAGATGCTTGAGCAGGTCCGCCGCGCCGAAGAAAACACCGAGCACACAGACCACTCCCCAGAAACTGGTGAACACGGTCTGCAGGAATGGCAGTGATTCAGGCACAACCAGAGATTATCACGCATCCTGCCTGCGCTTGCGAGGCCTGCTGCGCAGCCGTTCACGTTCGGCATCGAATTCACTGGCTTCCAGCTCATGGCTGATTTCCGGTACACCCGGTTTCTTCTTGCCGAGCAGCTTGCCCATTTCCCTGGTGCCGATCAGGCGTTCGAGCCGCTCATCCAGCAGAGCGATCTCGTCCTCGTCACGGCCCATGGCCACGGCAGTACGCATCACATCGAGCTTCTCACGCACGAGATTCTCATACATCTGCCGGGCGCGCATGCGCTCCAGGCGCTCGAAGTGGCCCCCGATCTGTGCGGTGATGATGGCGATGATCGGGATCATCAGTGCCAGCACCGGTATGATCAGCCAGGAGTCCTGGCGCAGTATCTCCAGCATTACCCTGAACCTGTACCTTTGTATTGCAGCCGTTTACCAGCTTAGACTTCGGCGTCCCGGCGCCTGTGGCGGCGGATCACCCGCTCCAGATCGTACGCCAGGTCGCCCTGCTCTTCAAGTGTGCCATCCATTCCCGAGAGGCTTTCGCGACCGATCAGTCGCATAAGCCGGGCATCCAGCCGGCCCAGATCCTGCTCCTGATAGCCCGCGTCGATGGCGCTGCGGAGGATCTCCAGCTTCTCGAGCACAATGCGTTCGCGGCTTTCGCGCTCAGCCTTCTTCAGTGCCATTTCACTGTTGCGGTAGTAAACCTTGTAGATGGTGATGGCGGAGGTGATCATCAGAACGATGAACATCAGTGTTTCACTTTCATGCATGGCGCAGTTCTCCCATACCCATGACTACGGATTCACATTCCCGCGTCCCTGATCTGACGCTTGAGTTCGCGTTCCTGTTTCCGTTTGCGGCGCTCGATGATCTCCTCCACCTCATCCTCGAGGATGTCGAGCTCCCGGTCCTCGGGTGCTTCCGGAACCTTGCGGATCTGCACGCCTGCGAGCTTCTGCATTTCCTGCTGGCCGATCAGGCCCGAGAGCCGGCGGTCCAGACGGGCGACTTCGCGGTCATCAAAGCCGGCTTCCAATGCCGTCTGAATCACGAACAGGCGGTCGCGCACGATCCGTTCATACATCTCTCTGGATTCGCGACGTTCCGTCCTGGCCAGCTGGCGCAGGTAGATCATCGTGCCGGGGATGCTCAGTACCATGAGCGTCCCTGCCAGGATTCCGAATAAGGCTTCAATGTCCATGTGTTGCTCCCGAATTGCTGAAGCTGCGAACAGCCTCGCGACTCCCCCTATGGAGCATATTACATCAGATTTTCAGTTTATGCAATAACTTTCTTAATATTTCGAAAGCGATTCTTTGAATTCTTTAAGATTGAGACTCATTCAGTGATTTACTTTTCAATTTTAATGGACTGCGCATCCACGCTCACAGTGAACTCCAGCCCACTCTTCTCACCTTCACGGTCATCGCGGGCGTTGTAGGGCACGATGCGGTAGGTCCAGCGCTGCGGTCGGCCACTGCGCTGCACGCCGTCATCGAGGTAGCGGTACTCCATCCGGCGGATCGGATCCCATTCCTTCGGGCGGTGGATGCTCATCGGCATGATCGGATAGCTGCGGTGCGGCAGCAGCACCTCGGTGTGGCGCGGGTCCTCCGCCCGGCGGCGGTAGATCCGGTAGCCGCTGAGCAGATGGCCGTAGTTCTGGTCCATCAGCCAGATGTCCTTGTAATTCACCTCGCCGTCGTGGTTGCCGTCGGGGTGCCAGTCCCAGTCATCCTCACGGCCATCGGTGCTGACATAGCCGTAGCGCCGCCCGACCGGGACCATGTCGGCGAGATTGACCTCACCGTCGTTGTTGAGGTCGCCGGTGTTGCGCTCCTCCCACCAGAGCATCAGGCAGCCGCAGTCCGGGTCCTCGTAGACACTGAAGTCCTCGATGATGTTGTGGGTGCCGCTCGGGGCATTGTCCAGCCAGTGCGGCTTCTGGTCGGCGGGCCGCTCATTGAACCAGAACTCGGCGAACACGCCCTCGCTGAACTTGATCCCGCCGTTGACATCGGGGCGGATACGCGTCATCCCGGCGGCCACCACGCCCGGCAGGTCCTGGCGCTCGTACCAGAGCCGGTCGCCCTCCTTGCCGAACAAACTGCCGGGTTCGACCCGCTCCGGGTCCCAGCGCTCCTGGTGGTAGCGCACGTAGACCAGCAGGTCGTAGATCTCCGGGGCGTCAATCAGGGTCACAACCAGGTGGTAGTCACCGTCGACCATGTCGCGGCCGGTGAGCACGATGTTGTCATTGAGCAGCGTGCTGGGCTGGCCGAAGTCGTCCAGCACCCAGAGCGTGAAGCCGTCGAGATGCTTGCCGAGCGCCGGATCCCATTCGTAGAAGCTCGGCTTGTTGAGTTCCTCGAGCGTGGGCGGAACCTCGAAGTTGCCATGCTTCTCGGGGTAGCGCGAGACGAAGCGTTCGACAGGGTGCAGCGGATAGCCGACGCTGCTGGATGGCGCGGCGGCGGCAAGGGAATACAGCGCACAGGCCAGCACGAACGTGCCGGTCCAGCGCCATGCCCCGTGGATCCATCGCCTCACGACCACAATGTTATCAGTCACCGCATCTGGGACGCGGGGCCGGGCGGCCGGGTTTGAAATCAATGCTAAAGTCCGGCGCTGCGCTGCCGATATGCAGGGAAAGATTCCGGGGAGTGTGCCATGCGTCTGATTACCACGATTCTACTGTGCCTTGCCCTGCTGTCCCAGCTGGCGGCAGCGGCCGATGAAGCCTACATTTCACTGAGCGGCCTGAGCATCGGCATGAGCCGGGCCGAACTGCTGGAGCTGGGCCTGCGCCCGATCGCGGCGGAGGAGCAGGCGGCGGACAGCCACTTGCTGGGCTTCAGCATGATCCGCGAGCTGCCCGGCGAGCGGGATCTCGTGCTGCTGCAGGGAGAGCTCGCCGTGCATGTCAACAGCTGGTTCAGCCGCAGCGGCAATGATGCAGCGGATCAGCCACTTTATGCGGAACTGCGCGAGCGCGTTCTCGCGGAGAACACCCCGCGCGGCTGGATGTATCCGGAGTACTTCTCCTACGAGGGCTTCAACCGCTACGAAAGCTTCATCGGCAACGGTGGCAACCTGGCATTTCTCGGCGACAGCCGGGATCGGGTGCTGGAGAACCAGATGCATATCTCGATGTTCACCAACGACTTCCTGCCCAGCCTGCTGCAGCGCTTCGGCGGACAGCTGACGATGCTCAGGCATGAAGCGGCATACCTGGAAGCCATGCAGCAGGATTACCTGGCGGTCAGGACGGAGATTCCCGCCATCGGCAGCAGACCGGATACCGCGGGCTGGCAGGAGCTGCCGCTCGGTGATGCCGCGCTGAACCCGGACTGGCTGCAGCACTGCAGCCAGATGCTGCTGGAAGATGGCGACAACGCCGTGGTGGCGATCATGAAGGATGGAATCGTGGTGGACACTAGCTTCAGTGTGTCCGACGAAGTTGCCAATGGCAAGGCCTACCGCTTCTACCATGAACAGCTTGACCGGTTTGAGGATCCTGCAAACGGATACGAGGAACTGGACAGCTACCTGCTGGACATGTACCGCAACAGTTCATTGTCAATTCCCTCGGAAAACCACATGAAGCGCATGCATGGCTGGCTTGACCCGCAGGGCAATGTGATTGAGCTGCGCTATGACTGGGAGACTGACTACGGTGCGACTGCAAGCGTGCTGCTGCACAGTCCGCTGAGCTGGGAAGGAATGCATGAGCGGATGCACAATCCGCAGCAGCAGGCCCTGCAATTACCTCAGCAAACGGACCATTGACTCGCCAGCGGGCGGCTGAGCGAGGATCTGCAGCTTGGCGGCAATCTCGACCGGGTCGGTCTGAGGATGATGCTCATCCGCCATGCTGATGCGCCAGCCCTGCGCCCGGGTGAACGGCAGAGAAGTATCTTCTACCTGCACAATGCCTGGTGCAGCACGGAACTCGGAACCAACGGACTGGAAAGCATCATGCTGCGATGGAGTGGTGATGCCAACAGCTACAGTGACCTGCAGGCCCTTTTCCGCCAGGAATGCGGGAGCGCCGAGGCCCGCGGCAACTGGAACGGGTTCAGTGAACCGGCCTTCAACTGTGATCTGCCCGCTGACAACCAGCGCCTGCAGCGCGATGCCGATGGCAACGTCCTGTTCATCTGCCTTTCGGAACCCAGGGGCCCAGGCAGTTACGTGATCCACTGGCGCTTCAGCGCCGAGGCCTGGCAGGAGTACATTGCCAACCTGCAGGTCAGCACTGAGCTGCAGGCAGCGGCTCCAGTCCCTGCCGGCTGAATCCCGTTCCGGTTTTGTTCCCTGTCCCCTGAACCGCTGCCTCAGTCGGCAGCCTTGTCCCCGAATACTTCCCCTGGAGGCTGGAGCGCGATCCCCGCCGGCGGGCCATGCACATTGTCAGCCAGCCTGCGGTACTGCGGGATCACGATGTAGTTGAGCAGGACCAGGATGATTGCCAGCGCCACCAGCATGTTGATGATGCCTTCCAGGCTCAGCATGGAGATCAGGGAGGCGGCAACCCGGTCGCCGATCCCGTGTCGAACAGAGCGGTAACCGCCAGGGCGATTCCCATCAAACATACTTCCCCCTTCGCGGGAGCGCATGGAAACGGGGGGAATGGAAGAGTTCCCAGTATTCCCGCAAAGATGTCTACAGCGTTGGCAAGTCGGGTGTCTGCTACCCGGGTTGCCTTGACGATGAAGACGTTGGGGGAGTCAATCGGTTACATGAAAGGGATAAAGAGGGGGAGGAGCTCACTGAGATCATAACCACAGAGGGCACAGGGAGCACGGAGAATTCAATCAGATTATTCGTGAATCACAGGGAAAGCTCTTCAAAGATCGTTTCGAGTTATCAAATCCAGAAAGAGCTCTGTGTCCTCGGTGCTCTCGGTGGTTAAACGCTCTGCGCCCTCTTCTCTCTCACCGGCTCAGCACTGAACACCCCCTCGCTCAACCCGGTCAGCTTAAGCTCGACGATGTTGCCGGCATCTATGCCTTCCTGCACAGGCAGCTGCACCACCTGGTAGGCCTCGCCATGACCGATCAGCATGCCCTCGCGCTCCTCCTCGAGCAGCACCTGGGCTGTGCGGCCGACGAAGCGTTGCCACTGCTGCTCGCCGAGCATGCCGCAGTGTGCGATCAGGCGGCGGTTGCGTTCCTGCACCACATCGCGGGGCAGCTGCGGCAGGCGCCCGGCGCGGGTGCCGGGGCGCGGGGAGTACGGGAAACCGTGGATGCGCTCGAAGCGCATTTCCGTGCAGAAGTCGAGGGTCTCGGCGAACTGCTCATCCGTCTCGGTCGGGAAGCCGACGAGGATGTCCGTTGTCAGCGCACCATGCGGGATCGCCGCGCGGATGCGCGTTGCCACTTCCCGGTAGGTAGCGGTGTCGTAGAGGCGGCGCATCTCGGTCAGCACGCCGTCGCTGCCGCTCTGCAGCGGCAGGTGCACATGCGGGGCCATGCGCGGGTGCCGGAGCTGTGCGTAGAAGCGATCGTCAATGTCCTCGGGTTCAATGGAGGAGATCCGCAGGCGCGTGCCCTGCGGCAGTCGGTTGAGAATGGAATCCATCAGGTCGGAGAGGTCCGGGTGGCCGGGGGTGCGCTCGTAGAGCTTGCCCATCCGCCAGTGCTTGTCACTGGCGATGTTCTCGATCGTGTCAACCGGGGTCATGCCGTAGTGGCCGATGTTCACGCCGGTGAGCACGATCTCGCGCACGCCGCCGGCGATGTTGCCATCCACCTGCGCGATGATCTCATCGAATGGCAGTGAGGCGTAGGGCCGCACGAAGGGGATGATGCAGAAGGTGCACATGTTGTGGCAGCCGTCCTGCACCTTGATGAAGGCGCGGCTGCGTCCCAGCCCGACGATACCCGTGTTGTCAAGGGCGGCAGTGTCAATCGCCTGGCTGCTTTCGTATCGTGTCTCACTCGCCATTGCATCCGTGCGGCGGGCATTGCCTTCGAGCACCTCGTCAAGGTAGGCGAAGGCCTGCGGGTAGAAGTCGAAGACCTCGGCCCCGGCATCGCGGTACTGGTCGGAGACGGTGTGGTTGCGGGCCGCGCAGCCGGTGAACAGCACGGAGCTCTGCGGATGCTCGCGCTTGATGCGGCGCACGAACTGGGCAGCCTTGCGCTCCGCCTCCTTGGTGACGCAGCAGGAGTTGACGAACACCACCGGCCGCTCCAGCTCGTCCGTGCTGGGCAGCTCGCTGCCCGTCAGCTCCAGCGGCTGGTAGCCGTACTTCTTCAGCACGTCGGCGAAGGCCACGCTCTCGGAATAGTTGACCTTGCAGCCGAAGGTCTTGATGAACACCGGTTTCACGAGGGAAATGGTAACAGCTGGGAGCTGCATTGGCTGGCAGGAAGCTGCAAGCAGAGCACTGACGAAGTCGATCCGCAGATGGCAGACTCAGCGCTCGCGAGTGGCTTCGAGACTCTGCAGCAGGGGCTGGTCCAGCCGGCAGGACAGCAGCCAGATGCGCTGCATCTCCAGCCGCCGGAACCAGTAGCGCAGCACGCCGGCACCGACAAACAGGGCGGGGAGGATGAACAGCCAGTGGATCCCGGGCCAGTGCAGCGGCACGTAGAACCAGCAAAACAGCAGCAGCATGCCAAAGTACAGCAGCAGGGCCATGAGCCGGTAGAAGCTGCGTCCGGCCCAGCTGGGATGCGTATTTTCATCGGGAAAACGGTCCATGCGCCGGGCCACGGCCAGGCGCAGCTGCCTGAGCCAGCCGGGGTAGGCCGGGCTTTCGCGCGGCGGGATGTACTGCAGGCTGCTCTCCTCGGAGATGAAGTCGCGCAGGGCCACACTGTCCCAGGGATTGGGGTCGAGCAGCAGATCGAGCTCCGGGGCAACGGCCACGTAGCGCCGCCAGTAGCGTTCCTGGCTGTTGCCCAGCCAGCGCAGCGGGATGCTTAGCAGGGCCGCATAGAAGCCCAGCATGAACGGATGCAGTAGCAGGGCCGGGGGATGGTCCCAGTACTGGCAGTGGCCGGCGAAGTCACGCAGCTCCGCGGCATCGAAATACATCATCTCGTAGTACCAGCTATCCAGTGCTGGGAACATCCGGATGCCGCTGACGAGCGCAATCAGGCCAAGCCCCCACATCCAGGCCGGCAGGCTGTTCGGCGGAACCGCCACTGTCTTCAGCCCCAGGGAGAACTCATGATTCAGCTCGCGGTACACATCGTCAGGCGGGATCTCTCCCTCCTCCGGCTGGGCCTGCAGCTTGGATGATCCGAGCAGCTGCGGACCCTGTGGTGCGGCCTGAACCGGCCTGGCTGGTGCTGCGACAATTTCCGGCAGCAGTCCCAGCGGACGCAGACGGCGGCGGTAGTCCTCCTTGAGCTGCGGATCGAAGAGCTGGCCGAGACCCTGCTGGGTCACGAGACGCAGGTGCCGGGAGAAATCGAGGGCATGCAGGCGGGCCACCAAAAGCGGCGTGGTCAGGCAGGCCAGCCAGAGGATCAACGGCACGCGGGCGTAATCCAGACCCCGGCTGTAGAGCAAGGCCCCCAGCCAGGCTGTGGCCAGGGTTGCCAGCAGGATTGCCAGATTGACGGAGCTGATCCGCAGCGGGAATGGAGCCTGGCCGGGTCCGGGGAAATCCGGCAGGGCGGAGCTGACGCCGTAGAGCAGGCGCTCGCGCTGCGTCAGTTCGTCGGCATCCGGTGGGAAGTCCAGCCGTGATTCGGGATGCTCCTCGAGGAACTGCGTCAGTTCAGGCGAGGCGAGGAAATCCGCTGCGGAGAGGATCTCCAGCACGGAGCGGGCCCGGGGCCGGCTGTCAATCACGCGCAGGCGGATGCGCTCGCGCCACAGTTCCTTGAGTACGCGCTGCACCAGGCCACTGACGAAGAACACGCAGTGGAAGACTGCGATGAAGACGCAGGCATGCAGCAGCAGCTCGTCCATGCTCTCGATGCTGAGCCAGTGCTGCACATCGCCGGAGCCGGTGGAGAGGAAACGCTGGCCGCGCATCAGCAGGTAGCCCATCAGGAACCAGTTACCAAGTACGGGCAGCACCAGCCAGACCAGCATTGCCAGAATCCAGCGGCGTTCGGCGGCATTGATCGTCAGGGAGAAGGCCCGGGCCACGCGCGGATCGGGATGAGTGAGAGGGTCCGGCAGCGGCTGCAGCCAGGCCCGCTGTTCCCTGCTGTCCCGCGCGCTCATACCCTGATTATAGCCAGCAGCCCCGCGTGTGCTACATTGCGGCGATGCCTGTCCCCGACAGCCCCACAGCCCGCAGTACCTTCCTCGAAGGCGCGCGCGAGATCGCCGTGCTGATCCCGGGGATCATCCCCTTCGGGATGGTGGCGGGGATTGCCGCGCTCAGGGCCGGACTGAGCCCGCTGCAGGCCATGGCGGGTTCACTGTGCATCTTCGCCGGAGCTTCGCAGCTGGTGGCCTATGAACTGATCGGCAATGCGGCACCCGTGCTGCTCGTGGTGCTGGCCGCGCTGACGGTCAACCTGCGCTTCCTGCTGTATTCGACCGCGCTCGCGCCGATGCTCTCCGCCCTGCCGCTGCGGCTGCGCGTGGCGGCGGCGCACATCATGACGGACCAGGCCTATGTCTTCGGCTACCGGCGCTGGAGCCAGCAGCCCCAGCTGCCGCATGCGCAGGCCTACTACTTCGGGGCGGCGCTGCCGCTGCTGGCAAGCTGGCTCAGTGCCACGCTGGCCGGGGTGCTGCTCGGCAGCGGGGTGCCCCAGGAGTGGGGCCTGGAGTTTGCGGTGCCGCTGTGCTTCATCGCGATCCTCGTGCCCGCGGTGAAGGACCGCCCCTCGCTGCTCGCGGCCGTCACGGGTGGAAGCATTGCCATTCTGCTGGGCGGCCTGCCCTGGAAGCTCTCGCTGCTGCTCGGCGCGCTGGGCGGGATCCTCGCCGGGGTGCTGGCCAGCGGCAAGACTGACGGGAAGGCGGGCGGCGATGCCTGATCCGCAGAACCTGGCCCAGCCGCTGAGTGCCGCTGAAGTCTGGCTGGCAATCCTCCTGACCGGGCTCGGGACCTTCCTGCTGCGCTTCTCGATGCTGGCCCTGCATGGGCGCATCCAACTGCCGGAGCGCCTGCTGGAGGCGTTGAAGTTCCTGCCGCCGGCGATCCTCGCCGCACTCGTGCTGCCCGCGCTCTACCGCAGCGACCCCATGGGCTGGGCCCCGCGCCAACCGGCGCACCTGCTGGCGGGCATCCTGGCAATCGGCATCGCCTGGCGCACGCGCAACATGCTGGCAACGATCCTCGGCGGGATGGCGGCGATGTGGCTGCTGGAGCTCTGGCTCTGATGGAGGCCTGGCGCAAGCCAGGCGATGGCTGGCAGGCGCAAGCCTGGCAAGGGAGGTCAGCTGTAAAGCTGACAACGGAAGCCTGAAGCGAAGGAAAACTGGAGCGCGAGCATTCAGCTCGCCGGATCACGGGCATTCAGCCCGCCCGTCATCCATCCGCCTCTTCGAATGTTGAACCCCCATCCCGCTTTCAGCGGGATGCTGCGCGGCCTCCGGCCTTGCAGAGGAATTGATCTTTGCGCAGCGGTCCAGCAAGTGAGACGGTTTGACGGTCCTGGGTCAGACAGGGCCATGTGGCTCCAGGAGCCACACTCCGTTTCCACAAGCCGCCGGACAATATGGTGGGGGATGGGCGAGCTAGCAGATTACTGGTTACAGGTTGCGGGTTGCGGATTTGGTCGGAAGGAGACGGCCTGGCTGTCACCGGCCTTGATCAAACACGCGTAGCGTGACCACACAGTCCGTTCCCTGCTCCCGGTTCCCTGAACTCTGATCTGGGTATGGCAATCCAGCCGGCGGCTATTCTCCCCGGTCCATCTTCCAGCGCATGACCGTGTATATCGTCATCCCCACAATGGCAATCACGACGAACACTCCCCAGAACCACCACTGCCAGCGCTCGCTGCCATCCCCGGCAACGCGCTGGAGCAGAAGAACAATTGACATGGACTGACCCATCCCTGGCATTGTAGCCCAGCCGCCGGACATCCTGGGGCGGAGATCCGGGAATGCAAAACATAGTTAACTTACAGAGCAGTAGGAGGAGGTGCGGCACTTGCTGCCGCACAATGATTGGAACGCTCTGCTCGACTGGCAACGTGAAATGCGTGGCGGCATTATTCAACGCATGGGCGCAGAGGCGCAGGGAACGGAGCGCGTAGCAGAGGCGCAGCCGCAGCTGCGCAGTCTCGCTCTGCTCAACTGGCAATGCGGTCCATGAGGCGGGTTTATTCAACGCTAAGCCGCTGAGCCGCGAAGGAAACCGGAGCGCGAGCATTCAGCTCGCCGGATCGCGGGCATTCAGCCCACACGGCATCCATCCGCCTCTTCGAATGTTGAACCCCCATCCCGCTTTCAGCGGGATGCTGCGCGGCCTCCCGCCTTGCAGAGGAACTTGCACCAGGCCCCCGGACAGCCAGGGCGGGGATCGAAGCGCAGCTGAGATCCACGGGTGGGATGGCAAACCGGCCGGCGGCGGGATGCGGGATGAGTTTGCCAGAATGACAACTGGCTTCCGCGCCCAGCTGGCGCTGGGCCACCACGCCTGGCTTGCGCCAGACCTCCTATGGCGCGACTTCATCGCGCCTCCAATGGCACAGCTGCGCAGTGCCTCCCAGCCAAGCTTACAGCTTGGCCTCCACATCCCCGGCTGAAGCCGGAGCTCCTTACCCCACCTTCCCCCGGTTGGCACCTTCGCTCTTCATCTTGCGCGCCATCTTCTTAGTGAGTGCGTCAACCTGGTCGCGCACCAGCGCCGCCTTCTCGAATTCCAGCAGTTCGGCCCACTTGTGCATCTGCGCCTCCAGCTCGGCGATCAGCATCGTCAGTTCGCCGATGCCCATTGCGTCATGCTCGTCCGGGATGCTGGCCTGGGCGACCTTGATCACCTTCAGGCCGCTTTCCTCCAGGCCTTCGGTGATGTCCTGGATCTTCTTGATGATCGTCTTGGGCGTGATGCCGTGCTCCTGGTTGAAGGCCAGCTGGATGTCACGGCGGCGGTTCGTCTCGTCTATCGCGCGCTGCATCGAGGGCGTGATCTTGTCAGCGTAGAGGATCACCTCACCGTTCACGTTGCGGGCTGCGCGGCCGATGATCTGGATCAGCGAGCGGTCCGAGCGCAGGAAGCCCTCCTTGTCGGCGTCGAGGATGCAGATCAGCGAGACCTCCGGCAGGTCCAGGCCCTCGCGCAGCAGGTTGATGCCGACCACCACGTCGTAGGTGCCGATGCGCAGGTCCTTCAGGATGCGGATGCGCTCCACTGTGTCAACGTCGGCATGCAGGTACTGCGTCTTCACGCCGCTGTCGGAGAGGTAGTCACTGAGCTTCTCCGCCATGCGCTTCGTGAGCGTCGTCACCAGCGTGCGCTCGCCGCGTTCATTGCGTTCGCGCACCCGCTCCAGCAGGTCGTCAATCTGATGCTTCGTGGGTTCGATCACGATCTGCGGGTCCACGAGCCCCGTCGGGCGGATTATCTGCTCCGCCGTGTTCTGTGTCACATCGAGCTCATAGGGCCCCGGCGTGGCGGTGGTGTAGATCACCTGGTTGACATACTTCTCCCACTCATCGAAGCGCAGCGGACGGTTGTCAAGCGCGCTTGGCAACCTGAAGCCGAAGTCCACGAGCGTCTGCTTGCGTGAGCGGTCGCCGTTGTACATGCCGTGCAGCTGCGGGATCGTCACATGGCTCTCGTCAATGATCATCAGGAAGTCGTCGGGGAAGTACTCGATCAGGTTGCTGGGCGTCTCGCCCGGCATGCGGCCGTCGAAGTGCCGCGAGTAGTTCTCGATGCCGTTGCAGTAGCCGACGTTCTCGATCATCTCGATGTCGAAGTGCACGCGCTCCTTGAGGCGCTGGTACTCCAGCAGCTTGCCCTCCTTCTCGAACTTCGCCAGCTGCTCACGGGACTCGCGGCGGATGCTCTTGATGGCGAGCTCCTGCTTCTCGGGGATCAGCACGTAGTGCGTGGCGGGGAAGACGTAGGCCTTCTCCAGCTGCTCCAGCTCGTGCATCGTGACCGGGTCGACGCGCGCGATGCGCTCCAGCTCGTCGCCGAAGAACTCCAGGCGCAGGATCTCCTCCTTGTCGGCGGAGAAGATCTCGAACACATCGCCCTGCACGCGGAAGCTGCCGCGCACAAGCTCGTAGGAATTGCGCATGTACTGCATGTCCACGAGGCGGCGGATCAGGTGCTCACGGCGCACCTCGAAGCCGGGGAAGAGCCGGAGGCTGAGCTTCTCGTAGTCCTCGGGGGAGCCGAGGCCGAAGATGCAGGACACGCTGGCAACGACGATCACGTCGCGCCGGGTGAGCAGCGCCTCGGTGGCGGAGTGGCGCAGGCGGTCGATCTCCTCGTTGATCTGGCTGTCCTTTTCGATGTAGGTGTCGGTCTTCGGGATGTAGGCCTCGGGCTGGTAGTAGTCGTAGTAGGAGACGAAGTACTCCACGTGGTTCTCGGGAAAGAACTGGCGGAACTCCGCGCAGAGCTGGGCTGCCAGCGTCTTGTTGTGGCAGATCACGAGCGTGGGCTTCTGCGTGGCCTGGATCACATTGGCCATCGTGAAGGTCTTGCCGGTGCCGGTCGCGCCGAGCAGCACCTGGTGCTTCAGCTCGCGGCCGACGCCGTCCACCAGCGAGGCGATCGCCGTGGGCTGGTCCCCGCCGGGCTGGTAGTCCGAGGCCAGCCTGAACTCACCCTCGCGCTGCCAGAAATCGGCCTCGACCGCCGCTGCGCCGAACACGTCCTCGTTGACGGGATCGTCACCGGGCAGGCGGTGCAGCTCGTCCTCATTCACCTTCCACTTCTTCGCCTTTGGCATAACGGGGCATTATACCCGTTATACGGTACGTTTGTTTAGATGTGGCGGATATGCTCCCAAAGCAGAGACTGGCGGCCTGCAACTCAGCTACTCATAGATTATTCCGTAAATCAGGTCGCCAAATCCATTCACATATGCGATGGCGGCCCGGCCGTCCACTTCCGCGAGGCTGGTATCCCTGAAGAGGTTTCCAGGCAGTGGTTCCGCAAACTCTGATTCCCAGGTGGTTTTTGGCAATCCAAATGGACTGGAACTGCTGGCAAATCCGAGCTTTGAACCATAAGTAAAACACATTGCCGGAGTGCCATCCACAAGTGCGAGGGACATGGTGTTGGCTCCATTCTGCGGGATGAAACCCAGTTTTCCCGACTGCCAATTGCCAAGCAATCCACCGTCTGGAGTAGTGGAGCTGTAGAACAAGAATGCATCATTGTCAATGTCATAGGTGGCAATGGCCGGGTTGCCATCTGCAATGATGAGGCCCACATACTCCGGAGTATCGGGGAAGGCATCCAGGGCAAGGATTGGATCCCAATCCAGCGCCGTACTCCCCGTCGCTGTCGAACTGCGGATGTAGCACAGTTCGGGAAGGCGGCAATAGGCTATTGCCGGTTTGCCGTCAATCACTCGCAGCTTCGATTTGTAGCCTGCATTCGTGCTGGTGTCGAGCGTCACCAAGGTGTCCCAGTCGGCAGCCATGCTGCCTGTCGAGGTATTGCTGCGTGTGTACATCAGGAAATCGCTGTCGCCATCCTGGAAACTGATGGCCGGGTTGCCATCCACAACGGCAAGGCTTGGGGCTATTCCAGTACCGTCGCCTATATTCAAAGTGACGATCTGGCTCCAGTCCGCTGCCTGCGCCCCGCTTGCAGTTGTGCTGCGGGCATACTTCAGATCAAAGCCGGCGTTATCCGTATATGCAATGGCTGGGTTTCCGTCCACTTCGGCCAGAGAGAAGATTCCAAGGAAAAACCCGCTGTCGTCAACGATTACCGGGTCGCTCCAGTCTTCTGCCTGCTCTCCATTCAATGTGGAACTGACGACATATCTGAGGGCAAAATCGCTATGAATTGTATAGGCAACGGCAGGCTTGCCGTTGAACACTTCCATCGTTATGTCTCGTACTCTGTTTGATGGGTCGCCGCTATCGTCCACTAAAGTCAAAGCCCAGCCGGATGCGGTGAAGCTGAGTGTATCCGTGTCCGTACTGCCCAGGTCATCCGTGATGCGCAGCGTTACGCTGTAGTCACCGGCCAGCTCAAAGAGATGCGAGGCAAGCGGGTCAGTCCCCGTATCTTCATCGTAGGTTCCGTCATTGTCCCAGTCCCATTCATACTTGACGATGCTGCCGTCAGTATCCGTGCTGCTGGAGGCATCAAACTGCGCATCGTAAGGTGCGGGCTGGTCACCGGCATTGAGCCTGAGCAGCGCCAGCGGGGCGAAGTTTCCGCTTACCTGGATCGCCACGGGATCGGTATCAAACAGGCCTCCTGTATCCGTCACCCGCAAGCGCGCGTTGAAGATCCCGGCATCCGGGTAGTTCACCGGATCCGGTGTGAGCGTGTCGGTATCCGCTTCGTAGATGCCATCCCCATCGAAGTCCCAGGCATACTCAAGCAGGCTGTTGTCATCCTCCAGGTCATCAGCGTTGCCCGAGAAGCTCACCTCAAGCGGGGCAAAACCACTGAGCGGGTCGGCGCTGGCTTCCGCCAGGGGACGGGAGTTCGTGCCGATCAGCAGGCTCAGGCCCCCCAGGGCCACCGCCTCGCTGTCAGTGCCGCGCACCCGCGGGCGGATGATTCCCGCTGCGGAGGTATCAAGCTGCTGCAGCCCTTCGGAGTCAGCAAGCACTTCGAAGACGCCGTCACCGTCCAGGTCCCAGTCGTAGCTGGATTCACCGGAGGCTGTGAGGCTGATCGACGCACCGACAAGTCCGGAGACAAGGGAAGCACTGAGTGTGAGCTGGCCGGGTGCACCCGCCAGCGGAGTGGCCGACTGCAGAACGCTGGGCTCACTGACGTTGCCACCGAAGTCAATCGCCTGGATGGCAACGAAGGTCTCGCCGGACAGCCCGCTGAGCAGGTGCCGCGTCGTGCCTTCCAGGTAGGGCACATGGCGCACAGCCACTGCGTCCGGGTTGATGAATGATGCATCGGAAAAGAGGATGCGGTAGCCTGCCAGGTCTGGCTCGGTGTTGCCTTCCCAGCTGAGTTCAAGTCCTGCCGCAACAGGGACCACCTGCAAAGCTGTTGGTTCTGCAGGAGCTTCGGCACTCGACGGGTCGTACTGGTTGATGCCGACGCCCACCACATCCGCGCTCGTGCCCGCCGGGCAGAGCACACTCACGAAGGTGTTGCCAAGAGCACTGGTCAGATCGCCGGAGGAATCAGTCACGGCCTGCAGGCGCACGTGGTTGTCAGTGAATGGACCGTGCCAGTCCCAGCGACCCGTGCCGTAGTTGGAGAGCCCGACGTAGTAGCCCTTGCCACTGATCAGATTGGCATCCACGCTGACGATGCCGGGCTGCTCCGCTCCCATCGTAACTCGGTACATCGCATAGGAAGTACCCGTTGCATCCGTGCCATTGAGGCGCGTGGCTTCGAGGTTGTCAGCGGCGTCACCACTGTCGAGGAAACGCTCCACGCCAGGCGTGAAGTCGGTATTCAGATTGATGGAGGAGGTAATGCGGCTCGCGGGAATCACGAATCCACCAGCATCCAGCGCTTCCCAAGGCTGCATTCCATCAGCGGGCAGGCCAGTCAACAACTGCACCGTACCGGCCTGCAGCGCAGTCTCACTGCTCTGCTGCAAGCTGAGATCCTGCCGGCGGGCAGTCTCTGAAGAACAGGAAATCAAGCTGATTCCCAATACGGCGACAAGCATTGCGGCAGCTCTTGTCATGGCTGGCCTCCTGATGCTGATGTCAGATGCTAGCACAGTCCCGCCAGGGCGCATAACCAGGCCGGACCCCTGCAGCAGCAGCCTGAAGCTGCCGGCTATTCAGCCGGAACAGCCCTACTGGTAGAGATAGGCGAACTTCAGCCGGCCGTTGCTGACATCGAGGTAGCTGATTGCCGGTGAGCCGTCGATGGAAATCAATGATGTATCCTCACCGACTCCTACGGATGAGTCCGCCACTTCCTCAGTTCCCCAGGCAGTGCCGTTGGCATCCGTGGCCCGTACGTAACGCAGTTGAGTACTTGTAGCGGTGCTGTGGCGGTAACTGGCTGCGGGGAAACCGTCAATCACGGCGAGGGAGCAGAATGACCCCGTACTGCCCGTTCCCGCTGCCGTCACGTAACCGCCCCAGCCTGAACCGATGTTGTTTGAGGCACGGACATAGCGCAGATCAGCGGAATCGAACTCGTAGTAGCACATTGCCGGCCGGCCGTTGACAATCGCCATTGAGCAGTAGTAACCCGTGTTTCCGTCGGCATCCGCGATCACAGGGGCTCCCCAGGTTGCGCCCGTACTGCCAGTGGAACGCACGAACAGCACGCTGGAGTCGCCACTGTAGCCAACCGCGGGGTTGCCTGACACCACAAGCAGAGTCGTGTAGCTCTGGTTCGCAGCGGAGTTGTCAAGCGTCACCGGCATTCCCCAGGCCGTACCCTGGGCGTTTGTCGCGCGGACATACTTCAGGTTTCCTCCGCTGATGTAGCTGATTGCCGGGTTGCCAACCACCACCTCGAGTGAGGAGTAGGTCCCGCCTTCGATGTCAACGGGAGTGCCCCAGCTGCTTCCCTGGGAGTCCGTCGCACGGACATACCTCAGGGTGTCGCTGCCGGTGATCGTGTAGCTGATGGCGGGGTTGCCCGCCACGATGTCCATCGAGCCATATGAGTTGAGGTTTCCGCTCGTGTCCACCGCAACCGGAGTCCCCCAGTTGCGGCCCAGTTCATCCAGGGCGCGGACGAAGTAAAGTCCGTTGGCACCCCTGTAGCTGATCGCCGGCAAGCCGTCAACGAGTTTCATGGAGGTGTAACGCCCGGTGTCCGATGTTGAATCCACTGTGTCCGCGCGCCAGCCGCGTGCCAGAACGGACCTGCTCGCCAGCGAACTGGCGCCGTCGTCATCCGTCACGCGCACGGAGACCCTGTGGGCCCCGGCAGTCGTGAACACATGTTCCACCTGGAATTCCGTGCCTGTATCCTCATCATAGATTCCATCACTTTCCCAGTCCCATTCAAAGGAGACGATCGTGCCGTCAAGATCCATGCTGTTGCCGGCATCGAATGCGGCTGTAAATGGCAGGTCTCCCTCATCATCACGGAACACGCTGAGTGCCGCAACCGGCGGCAGATTTGCCGCTTCCGGCTGGGCATAGACACTGACGGTGTCAACGTCCCAGGCGCCGTCGGTATCCGTCACACGCAGCTTGGCGTTGTACAGGCCGGGAGTGCCGTAGTTCTGCGGAGCCGGATTCAATGTGTCGGCGTCCAGTTCGTAGATGCCGTCGCCGTTGAAGTCCCAGGCGATGCTGAGATCCTCAACTGCATCCTCCTGGTCTTCGGCCAATCCAGTGAATGTCACATCCAGCGGAGCCATGCCGGACTGCGGGCTGGCGCCAGCGCTGGCTACGGGGCGGGAGTTTGCCGTGACAATCAGTGACAGGCCACCAAGCGCTACATATTCTCCGCCGGCATCCCGGCCTCGCACCCGTGGACGGATCAGGCCCGTCGCACTCGTATCAGCATTCCGGGATCCGGTGATGTCATCCTCAATCTCGAACACTCCATCACCATCGAGGTCCCAGTCATATGAGTCCGCGCCTGTTGCCGAAAGCTGGACAGCACCGTTGATTCCAGTGGATGGTGCATCCGCGTTGAGCTGCAGTGGTACGGGGGCAGCAGCCAGAGGTGTGGCGAATGCTACGGTGCTCGGGCTGCTTTGATTGCCTGCGAAATCAACGGCGGTAACCGCGGCGAATGTCTGCCCGCTCAGGCCTGCAAGGAGATGGCGGGTGCTGCCTTCCAGGTAGCTCAGACGTTCAACGCCGGCTGCGGAAGTATCGGTGAAGTCACTGTCTGAAAAGTAGATGGCGTAGCCCGCCAGGTCAGGGTCCAGCACGGGGAACCAGCTCAGCTCAATGCCGCCGGGCACCGGGTTGGCAGTCAGGGCGATCGGCGTCGGCGGTGGGGTGACTGAAGAGGGGTCATATTGATTCACTCCGATACCCACCACGTCGGCACTGCTGCCGGCCGGGCAGAGCACGCTCACGAAGGTGTTGCCAAGGGGGCTGGTCAGCAGCGCTGTCTCATCCGTCGCGGCCTGCAGGCGCACATGGTTGTCGGTGAAGGGACCATGCCAGTCCCAGCGTCCCGAGCCGTAATTGGAGATACCTACGTAGTAACCGCTGCCATACAGCAGATTGGCATCCACGCTGACGATGCCGGGCAGGCTGCCAGCCATGCTGATCCGGTACATTGCATGGGAGAGGGAGTTGCCATCATTGCCATTTAGGCGCACCGCTTCAAGATTATCGGCGGCATCGCCGCTGTCCGAGTAGCGCTCCACACCGGGGGTGAAATCCGTATTCACATTGATTGATGAGGCAGCACGTTCTGCCGGGACCACGAATCCACCATCATCCAGGCTTTCCCAGGGCTGCACGCCGTCCAGAGGCAGGCTCGCGGGGAACTGTAGCTCCTGTTGCGCAGATCCGTCCTGAATCCCCGTTCTGGACTGCAGCGGGTTCGCCGCATCAAGCGCACTCCCGGGATTCCCCTGAGAACAGGAACAGGCAATCAGAATCAGCAGCAGGCTGCACTGTACTGAATTAAAGCGGAACATGGCCGGCCTCCGGTACGACGCATGATGCTAGCATGCCGCCCGCTGGGCATCAACCACGCAGTTCCATGCCACGCCTGTTACCCGGCCTAGGGGCTGACGGCACTCAGCCCGCCAGCGCTGTCACACTGATAGAGGATGCCATTGGGACCGATGCTCGGTCCCGTGAATACGGTTTCGCCAATCAAGGCTGACCAGAGCAGAGTTCCGCTGCTGTTGAGTGCATAGATATGGCCATCTGCATTCGTCGTGCAGTAGATACCGCCGAGGAGATCCACCGCCGGCGGACCGAAGATTTCGCCACTGACGTCGAAATGCCAGTTTTCCACGCCGCCCGTGGTCAGGCTGTACACGGTGCCAACACCGCCGCTATCCCCGTTGGTGAAGATAACATTGCCATACAGGTCACTGGCCACACTGCTGTAACCGGTCCGCGAAGTGCCGAAGATCCACCTGTTCGTGCCGTCAGGGTTGATGGCGTGAAGCCTGTCAGTGGCAATGTACAGGTTCCCGGACGGGTCGAGGACGGCCCTGGAATTGGCAGGTGAACCGGAGACATAGTCCCAGAGGAATTCTCCGCTGCTGCTGATGGCCCTGACAACACCGCTGTCAAGGGTTGCATAGACCGTCCCGTTGTAATCCACAACACAACCCTGACGCGGGATCCCACCGGTGTCATGGCTCCACTGCAGCTTCCCGTCAGCCGAATACTTGTCGAGGAAGTTGTTGCCATGGCCGACATAGACGTTCCCGGAAAGGTCGATGTTGACACTGCCCCGCTGGAAATCCAGGCCGGTCACTTCCCACTGCAGCAGGCCCCCGGAGCTGACACAGCGCAGTTCCCCGGTCTGGTTCGAGTAGTAGATGTTGCCAAGGGCATCCACGGCCGGGGAGAAGAAGGAACTCCCGAGCAGTTTCCAGTTCTCAGCACCGCTCTGCGGGTTGATCGACATCAGTTCATATCCGTTTCCGCAGACATACATTGTGCCGTCCGGGCCGAATACAGGCTGGCTCTGGATTTCCGGAGAGCTTGTCTGGACTGAGAAGAGCTGGCTGAATGACTGCGGGGCGATCTCCCCGGAGTAGCCACTGCCGCGGTGGTTGCCGGCATAACAGGGCCAGGCACTGGGCAGACGCAGGAAGCTGAAGGTCTCCGCCGTGCCTCCCTTGTCATCAGTGACCCTGAGCGTGATGATGTTCTCGGAGAAGTCCAGCAGGCTGTGCTGGACAAAGGGCTGCTGTCCCCTTTCATCGAAGTTGCCATCATTGGTGAAGTCCCACTCGTAGAGCACGATCGAGCCATCGGGATCGGAACTGCCGCTGGCATCAAACAGGAACAGGAATGGGCTCGTGAAGCTGATCTGGGTATCCGTGAAGCTTGCAGCAGGTGCCTGGTTGCTGGGGTCGTCACCGGTTGCCAGCACCGAGATTGTGTCCACATCCCAGGCACCCTGGCTGTCCGTCACGCGAAACTTGACGTTGTACAGCCCGGGGACGTTGTAGGTCAGGGGGATCTCGGTAAGATCGGTATCATCATCGTAGATACCGTCGGCATCGAGGTCCCAGGCATAGCTGAGCTGTGCGGGACTGTCCTCGGCATCCTCGGCGATGCCGGTCAGGGTGAGGTCCAGGGGCACATCGCCCGTTGCCGGAGTCGCATTGGCACTGGCCACGGGACGGCTGTTGCCGGAGATGATCAGGGAAATGCCGCCGAGTGCAGTGTGATTGCCAGCGCTGTCCCTGCCGACAACACGCGGACGGATGATGCCCGTGGCAGTCGTGAGTGCCGCCTGGCTGCCGGAGTTGTCATTCTGGATCTCGAATACGCCGTCGCCATCCAGATCCCAGTCGTAGCTGGACGCACCACTCGCACTGAGGCTGATCGTGTCATTCAGCATCCCTGACGGCGCACTGCTGATAAGCTGCAGCGGGCTGCCGCCCGGCAGGGGAGCAGCCTGCACCAGTGGCGTTGGCAGGCTCTCATTGCCGGAGAAATCCACACCGGCAAGGGCGACAAAGGTGTTACCGGTGATGCCACCAAGCAGGTGCCGGGCACTGCCTTCGAGGTAGGGCACGCGCTGTACACCGACAGCCTGCGGGTTGCTGAAGCTCTTTGCAGAATGGCAGATCGCATAGCCGGCGAGATCCGGATCCAGCACCGGGGACCAGTTCAGTTCCAGTCCGCCGGGAACCGGTGCGACCGTCAGCCCCAGCGGAGTCGCAGGAGCAGTCGCACTGGCCGGATCATACTGGTTGACACCGATGCCGACCACGTCGGCACTGCTGCCTGCCGGGCAGAGCACGGAGACGAAGGTGTTGCCAATGGCACTGGTCAGATCGCCGGAGGAATCAGTCACTGCCTGCAGGCGCACATGGTTGTCAATGAAGGGGCCCTGCCAGTCCCAGCGGCCCGTGCCGTAGTTGGAGAGCCCGACGTAGTAGCCCTTGCCACTGATCAGATTGGCATCCACGCTGACGATGCCTGGCTGCTCAGCCCCCATGCTGATGCGATACATCGCTGAGGATATGCCCGTGGTGCTGATGCCGTTCAGGCGTGTGGCTTCGAGCTTGTCAGCGGCATCGCCACTGTCGAGGAAGCGCTCCACACCTGGAGTGAAGTCGGTATTGAGGTTGATGGAGGAGGCACTGCGCCCGGATGGGACCACGTATCCATCAGCATCCAGGCTTTCCCAGGGCTGCACGCCGTCAGCCGGCAGAGCGGAGGGGAACTGTTCCGGCTTCAGATCTGGCGTAATCTGGACAGCAGGTAGTGATTGCTGGGAATTCGCCGCATCGAGCGAGCCTCCCGGATTTCCCTGGGAACAGGAACAGACAATCAGCAGCAGCAGGCTGCAGTAAACCTTGGCAAAGCGGAACATGGCCGGCCTCCGGGACGATGCAAGATGCTAGCATGCCCCTTCTCAGCCCAGAGTAGTTCCAGAGGTCCGCGCAGCGATTCAGCCTGCCCTGCAGCGACATCCCGGTCGGCTTGCCGTATCATTTCCTTATGCAGATCCCGCAGCCGATCAGACTTGAAGGGCCCATCGTCAGGCTCGAACCGCTCTCAATGGAGCACCTCGCGGACCTCGAGGAGGCCTTCGAGCCTGGCACCTGGCAGTGGTCCTTCTACCGCTTCCTTGAGGGCGACATGCAGGGCTACATCGAGCACAGCCTGAAGATGTGCGAGGACACCAGCCGCGTGGCCTTCGCCGTGATCGATGTGGCCAGCGGCCGGGCCATCGGCGGCACGAGCTACATGAACGTGCAGGCGCACGATGACAGCCTGGAGATCGGCTACACCTGGTTCGGGCCGCAGTGGCAGCGCACCGGGCGCAACCGGGCCAGCAAGCTTTTGCTGCTGGACCATGCCTTCGGCGAGCTTGGGGTGAACCGCGTGGAGTTCATGGGCGATGCGGACAACATGCCGAGCCGCAATGCCCTGGAAGGGATCGGTGCCACCTTCGAGGGCATCATCCGCGAGAACCGCAAGCGCACCGACGGCAGTTACCGCTCCACCTTCTACTACTCCATCATCCGCAATGAATGGCCGGACGTGCGAACCCGGCTGGTGGCCGGTATCCGCGAACTGACGGGCTAGCCACTGTGACTGCCCGCCTCAGTTAAGCTGCGGCCTGGCGAAGCGCAGCACACCCTCATCATTGCTTTCATAGCAGACCGCCGGGCGGCCATCCAGCACTGCTGCTCCAAGGTTACGCCCGGCATCTCCCAGGCCGTCGACGAGGATGTCGAAGCTCGGCCAGCTGTCCCCCGATAGACTTGCCGAGTAGGACATGCGGATGTCGTCATCGGCGAGGTCATAGTTGAAGATCGCCATGTGGTCATCCATCACCAGCAGGCGGATGTAGTCGCCATGATTGCTGCCGCCGTTGAACGGGTCAACACGCACCGGGGTATTCCAGCTTGAACCGGTGCTGTTGGCAGCAGCGCAGAAATACGGATCGAAGCGATCAAAGGCCACCACGGGTATTCCCGCCGCGACCTTCATGTCGAAGTAGTTGTCGGCATTGTCGGTGACCAGCACCCTGCCGCCGCTGTTCCAGTCCGTGCCCGTGCTGTCCTCTGCGCGCAGGAAGTAGAGATCGGAATCATCGCTGTGCCGGTAGAGGATCGCCGGCCGGCCGGCAACGACAGCAAGCCTTGAGAATGTCGTCTGCGTGCCCACGTCAGTGTCAACATCGGTCAGTAGTGACCATGTCGTTCCGCTTTCGTCACCAGCCCGGGCATAGCGGACTTTCTCAGTGGTGTTCTGGTAGTAGGATATCGCCGGACGCCCGCCGACGATTGCCATGTTGGGATAGAACAGGCTGTCCGTGGCATGGTCCTCCACGGTCACGGGAGCGCTCCAGCTGCTGCCATCAGCCGCAAGGGCGCGCACGAACACGATGTTGTTGCCGAGCGCCTGGGCAAAGGCTGGCAGGCCGTCCACTTCCAGTAGTGACAGTTCCGAGGTGCCCTGGTCCGTGCTGGCAGCCAGCACCGGCTCTGACCAGTTCTCGCCCCGCGCATCCAGGGCATGGGTGTACCAGGCTTCGCCGCTGTCGCGGTAGATGATCGCCGGCAGGCCGCCGATCACGGCCATGCTCGTCGCCTGGATATTGGTGCCGTGCGGCGTCAGCTCCTGGGAGCTGAAGCGGTAGATCCGGATCAGGAAGGAGGCCTCGGCGGTGTTGCCATCCGGATCCTCCACCATCAGTGTCGGTTTGTAGATGCCGGGTTCGGTGTAGGTCGCGGTATAGAAGGCACCGGACTGGCTTTCGAACTCGCCATAGCCAAGTGCATCGAAATGGTAGGTCAGGCTTCCGCCCTCGGGATCCATGCTGCCTGTTCCATCGAGGAAGAGCTCAACGTCGTCATCCTGCGGCAT
The DNA here is from genome assembly GCA_020440605.1 of bacterium. GTDB lineage: Bacteria > 4484-113 > 4484-113 > 4484-113 > JAFGCY01 > JAHEFU01. Next base: position 82,975 of record JAGRNT010000010.1, read on the forward strand.
GTAGAACTTGCGGATGCCATCCTCGCTGTCGCCATGCTGTGAGTCGAAGCTGAAGGCCACCACCGGCGGCAGGTTGACAACATCGGCGGGGCTGACCTGCACAGCCAGGGTATCCACATCCCAGGCACCCTCAGAGTCCGTCACGCGGAACTTGGCGTTGTAGAGACCGGGATCGACGTAGTCAACGGGATCGGGGCTGAGGCTGTCCGTGTCCGGCTCGTAGATGCCGTCGCCGTCGAAGTCCCAGGCATAGCTGAGCTGGGCTTCGTTGTCCTCCATGTCCTCTGCTTCGCCGCTGAAGCTTACGTTGAGCGGGGCGGTCCCGCTCTGCGGATCCGCCGTGGCACTGGCCACGGGCCGCGTATTGCCAGTTACGATCAGGGAGACGCCGCCGAGCGCGGTGGCCTCGCCATTCGTGCCGCGCACGCGGGGGCGAAGCAGCCCGGCGGAGGATGTGTCGGCCTGCTGCTTGCCGCTGCCATCCGCCAGCACTTCGAACACTCCGTCGCCGTCGAGATCCCAGTCGTAGCTGGCAGCTCCGGAGGCATTGAGGGTGATCGCATCATTCAGCGGGGCGGAAACCGCATCCGCAGTGAGCTGCAGGGCGGGAGCCGTGCCGGCCAGCGGCGTGGCGGATTGAAGTTCGCTGAGCGGGCCAAAGTTGCCGGCGAAGTCCACGGCGCTGACGGCCACGAAGCTTTCAGTGCTGAGACCGCTGAGCTGCTGGCGCGTGCTGCCCTCCAGATAGGGCAGACGCCGCACACCGGCGGCGGCTGGATCAGTGAAGGCGGCAGTGCTGTAAAGCACGAGGTAGCCGGCCAGATCAGGCTCCAGCAGCGGAGCCCAGGCCAGCTCGATTCCGCCGGCCACGGGAGTCAGGCTCAGGCCCGTAATCTGCGCCGGGGCCAGTGCATCCGCCAGCTCGAGATTGTTCACGCCGACGCCGATCAGGTCAGCACTGCTGCCGGCGGGGCAGAGTACGGAGACGAAGGTATTGCCCAGCGCACTGAGCAGATTGTCAGATTCAGCGAGTGCGGCCTGCAGGCGGATATGGTTGTCAGTGAAGGGGCCCCGCCAGTCCCAGCGGCCCGTGCCGTAGTTGGAGAGGCCGACGTAGTAGCCGCTGCCGCTGAGCAGGTTGGCATCGATGCTGACGATGCCGGGCTGGCTGCCGCCGAGGCTGACGCGGTACATCGCATACGAAGCCGCTGAAGCGTCAGTGCCGTTGATGCGGGAAGCCTCGGCATTGTCCGCCACATCCCCGCCGGCCAGGAAACGCTCCACCCCCGGCGTGAATTCAGTCTGGGGATTGATCGATGCGGCCGACCTGTCCTGCACAGAAACAAAGCCGCTGCTGTCCAGGTTTTCCCAGGGCTGCAGGCCATCCGCGGGCAGGCTGCCCGGGAAGCCGTTCTCCGGCAGGCCGGCAGTGCTCTGCGTGATCTCCGGGCCAGCCGTCGGAAACTGGCCAGGCTCATGCAGGGCAGTGGAGCCGGTGCAGGAAGCAGTCAGCAGAAGCAGCAGCAGGGCCATCGCCGGCCGGAAGCAGGAATCGCGCATCAGAATTCTCCGGTTAAGGACTGGTTAAACCAGTATAACAAGAGCCTATATGCGGTTCCCAGGCTAGCCTGCGGATTCCTCCAGCACCTTCAGGCCCGGCAGCTCATCGCCCGCCACGAACTCTAGCGAGGCACCGCCGCCCGTGCTGACATGCGTCAGGGCCGCCGCCACATTGGCGCGGTTGACCGCCGCCACGCTTTCCCCGCCGCCCACGATCGTCACCGCCCCGCGGTCGCTGACCGCCGCCAGGGTGCGGGCGATCCCGAGCGTGCCGGCCGCGAAGCGCTCCTGTTCGAACACGCCCATCGGCCCGTTCCAGAACACGGTCTGGGCTTCCCAGATCACATTGTGGTAGAGCTCCAGCGTGGCATCACCGATGTCCAGGGCCACATCGTCATCCTGCAGGCCATTGGCACTGCGCAGCTCACATGTCTCCGGGTTGTCAAAACGCTCACCGACGCGGTAGTCCTGCGGCAGCAGCAGCGCGGTGTCCTTGTCCTTCGCCAGTTCCAGCATGCGCAGCGCCTCCGGGAACATGGACTCCTCCACCAGGCTGTTGCCGGTGTTGTGACCCTGGGCCGCGAGAAAGGTGTTGGCCATTGCCCCGCCGATGCAGACGCTGTCGGCAAGCGGGATCAGGCTTTCGAGGACCTCGAGCTTGCCGGAGATCTTGGCACCCCCCATCACGATCACCAGCGGCCGCACGGGCTTGTCAATCACCTTTGACAACGCGCTGACCTCGGCCTCCACAAGCCGGCCGGCGGCGCTGGGCAGCAACCGGGCCACGCCCTCCGTGGAGGCATGTGCGCGGTGTACGGTGCCGAAGGCATCACTGACGTAGCAGTCGGCCAGCGCGGCCAGCTGTTGGCAGAACTGCGGGTCGTTGGCTTCCTCGCCGGGTTCGAAGCGCAGGTTCTCCAGCAGCACGATGTTGTTGCCGGCGGCCTCAAGCGTGCGCTGCGCCCCCTCCCCCGCCACATCCGGGCTGAGGAAGACCTCCAGCGGGGCGAGATGCTCAATGGCCAGTGCCGAGTTGAGGGCGTCGCGCAGCACGGGTACGAGCGGCGCGAGGCTCAGCTCCGGCACCGTCTGGCCCCTGGGCCGGCCGAGATGCGAACAGAGCACGAGCCGCGCTCCCCGTTTCAGCAGCTCCACGAGCGTGGGCAGTGCGGCGCGGATCCGTGTGTCATCCGTGACACGGCCGTCCCGCAGTGGCACGTTGAAATCCACGCGCAGCAGCACGCGCCTGCCGGTCACATCCAGTGTGTCGATTGTCCTGAGTTTCATGTCAGCTCTCCCTCGCGCCATATTCTATTACTCGCCCGTACTGCCCCTGATATCCTCTTAGCCGTGGCGGCAGGATTCTCCAGTAAACGCATCATCGAGCTCACGGAAGAGCTCGTGCGCATTGATTCCGTGGTCGGTACCGAGGGTGAGCGGCGGCTCGGAGAGCATCTGTTCGAACTGCTGCAGCGCGAATGCGGCTCGCTTGCCGGCGTCAGCCTGCGGCGGATCGAGACGGACTACGGCCATCGCCCGCCCGCGCTGCTGGCCTACTGGAAGAGCCCTGCGGACACGAAGCGCACGGCAGTGCTGATGGGGCATTACGACGTGGTGGGCCTGGAACCCTACGGCAGCCTGGCGGAGCAGGCCCTGGACAGCGAGGCGCTGCGGGAAGCCTATGCGGCGGGCAGCGATCCGGACCTGGAGGCGGCTGCAGCGGACCCGGACTGGGTCTTCGGCCGCGGCTGGCTGGACATGAAGAGCGGCATCGCCGTGATCATCGAGCTGTTCCGCGCGCTGGCAAGCGAGGCGGAGCTGCCGCTGAACCTGATCCTGCTGATCACGCCTGATGAGGAAAGCCAGAGCCGCGGGCTGTATGCCGCGCTGCCGGAACTGCACCGGCTGCGCCGTGATGCGGATCTCGAACTGGTGCAGATTGTCAACGCGGACTACATGTCCCCGCTGTTCGATGGCGACGAACGGCGTTTCCTCTACAGCGGCACGATCGGCAAGTTCACGCTGGGCCTGACCGTGCTCGGCACGACCACGCATGCCGGCTCGCCCTTCGGCGGTGTCAACGCCGCAGCGCTGGCGGGCTATCTGGCCTATGCCCTCGAGCATGACCGGCGCTTCCTGCAGGGGCATCGCGGTGAATGGCTGCCGCCGCCGACCGTGCTGCACCTCGCGGACCGGCGCCGGCGCTATGACGTGATGACCGTGGAGAGCGCTTCGCTGTATGCCAACGTTTTCAACATCTCCGCTGACAGCGAAAGGCTCTGGCGCGACACCTTGCAGGAACTGCGCCGCCTGCTGAAGCGTTACGACTCCGAGATGCGCAAGCGCTACAACCGCTTCAGCGCGCGGGCTGACATGCAGCCGCCGCGGGATGCGCGCCGTCCGGAACTGATCGACTTCGCCACGCTGCTCAGGCGCTGCAGTGAGCACACCGGCCGGGAAGCGCAGGCATTGCTGGCGGAGACCCGGGCGCAGCTCAGCGAGCAGGATGAACGCCAGCGCGGGATCGAGCTTGTCAACCGGCTGGCACAGCTGCTGCCCCAGGGCCGGGCGCTGGTTGTGGCGCAGCTGCTGCATCCCTGGTACCCCAGTCGCATTGAGCACGACAGCGGCAGGCTGGAACTGCTGCGCGCACTCTGCCGCGAACAGGGACTGACGCACATGCACATCTATCCCTACATCTCCGACATGAGCGCCTTCGCCTGGCAGGGCGGGGTTCCGGAACTGCTGCAGCGCTGCAGTCCACTGGAGCAGCAGCCGGATGACATCGGGATGCTGCAGGAGCTGGCCTGCCCCGTGCTGAACCTCGGACCCTGGGGCCTGGGAGCCCATACCGGACAGGAGCGCAGCCGGCTCGAGTGGTTGTCAACGGGCCTGCCGCAGGCGCTGGAGCGATTGCTAAGAATGATTTCGCAGTCGCAGTAGCACGGGAAGTTTTCGCAATTCGCGCCGATTCACTGCCGCTGCGGTCCGCCGGGCTATAATCAGCCTGCTGAAATATTCACTATCGCAGAGGCGGAGCATGACAAGCAGAAGCATTACTGCAGTGGCCACTTTACTGCTGCTGACTTGCGGGCTGATCCCTTCCTGTGACAACGGAAGCGACACGCAGAACGGACATACCGCGCGGGTTCCCGCCGGAAGCACGTCCGTTGACGACTACCTGAGTTCCACCGCGCTGGCGGAACGCAGCGGCACCAGCGGGCAGTTCGTGCGGCTTGACGCCGCGCAGACCGGTATCGAATTTGACAACCGGGCTGACGACATCGACTTCATCGCTGAGGACCGCGCCAGCCAGGCCGGCCTCGCCTGCGGGGATGCCAATGGCGACGGGATCATGGACCTGTTCCTCTGCGGGATCGAGACTGACAACAGGCTCTATCTCGGCGAGGGCGGCTTCCGCTTCCATGACGTGACAGCGGAGAGCGGCAAGGACCTCGCCGTCAGCGGCCATGAGACCTTCGGCGCGCTGTTCGTTGACATTGACGGCGACGGCGACCAGGACCTCTACCTCGGCGTGCGCGGCACGGACGACCGGCTGTACATCAATGACGGCAGCGGCCAGTTCAGCGATGAGGCCACCCAGCGCGGCACCAGCGCGACGGTTGCCACCTCCAGCATCGCGGCCTTCGACGTGGAACCTGACGGCGACCTTGATCTGTACGTCTGTTCCCATTCATTCGATCCGCGCATGACCGTTGACGACGCGATGGCCGCCCAGGGCGTTGACATCAATCACATCACGATCATGCCGGAGCGCGACATCCTCTACATCAACGACGGCAGCGGGAAGTTCAGCGACGGCACGGAGGCCGCAGGGATCGACGGACTGAGCTGGAGCTGGCAGGCGATGCCGGCGGACTACAATGACGACGGCTACATGGATCTGTTCGTCTCCAGTGACTACAGCACGAACGACCGCTACTACATCAGCAACGGCGACGGGACCTTCACCGACCACGCGGCCACGATGCTCAGGCGCACGCCCTGGTTCTCGATGGGCTGCGACAGCGGTGACATCAACGGCGACGGCCGCATCGACCTGTTCTGCCTCGACATGCTCCCCAGCGGCTACAAGGACAGCAAGCTGATGAGCGGCGACATGTACGACTTCCGCGAGGTGCTGATCACGAGCAACCCGCAGCAGATGATGCACAACATGCTGCAGCTCAACCGCGGCAGTGGCTGGATGACCGACATATCCTCACTGGCCGGCGTGAAGGCCAGCGAATGGTCCTGGTCGGCCCGGATCGCGGACCTCGACTACAGCGGGATCCCGGAGCTGTTCGTTGCCAACGGCTACCTGACGATGACCGCCATGAACGTGGATTACCAGAACCAGATCCGGGAGATCGGCGAGAGCCAGGGCCGCGAGGCCGTGCGGCAGTTCATGCAGGAGATGGGCAGCGCGCCGGCCGAGGACGTGATCTTCACCGCGGATACTCCCATGGACTACAGGCGGGCCAGCGGCAACTGGGGTCTGAACGGCAAGACGATCGACACCGGCACCGTGATCGACGACATCGACGGTGACGGAGATCTGGACATCGTTGCCAACCAGACCAACGGCGAGCTGCAGGTCTGGCGCAACGAACTTGACTGCGGCAACTTCATCGCCGTGTCCCTCAGCCAGGATTCCGCCAATACCTTCGGCGTCGGCAGCAGGGTCACGGCCCACTGCGGGGATGAGATCTTCACGGACACGGTCGTGATCGGCCGCGGGATCGGCAGCGGTGTCAGCCCGCACGTGCACCTCGGGATCGGTGGCAATACGCAGGTGGACCGCCTGGAGATCCGCTGGCCGGACGGCATGCTGCAGAGCGAGGAGAATCTCGCTGCCAACCTGCAGTGGAACGTGCGCCGCCGCGAGGGCCTGACGAGCTTCACGCCGCCGCAGGAAACCCCGCTGTTCGCCCAGACTGAGCTGGACTTCAGCCGCGATGAGCGTGACACCGACAAGGAGGAGTTCAAGGCGGAGATGCTGCTGCCGATCATGCGCAGCTACCTCGGCGGCGGCCTCGGTGTGGCGGATGCCGACCTGGACGGCGACCTGGACGTGTATTTCGCCGGCGCTGCGGGCCAGAGCGGCAGGCTCAAGCTCAATGACGGTAGCGGAACGCTGGAGAGCAGCAGCAGTGCGGCGGACATCAACATGCGCGACCGCGAGGAGATGTCGGTGCTGTGGTTCGATGCCAACGGCGACGAGCGCCCGGATCTCTACATCGCCAACGGTTCGATGGAAGCCTATCCCGACAGCGACCTGTATGACGACGTGATCGTACTCAACACCGCAGAGGGTTTCGTGTCCTCCACCGTGCCCGGCACCAGCTTCTCGAGCGGCGCGGCCTGCGCCGCCGACATTGACGGCGACGGCGACCAGGACCTGTTCGTAGCCGGCCGCCAGGTGCCGCACCGCTTCGGCCTGCCCGCGGAGAGCGTGTTCCTGCGCAACGACGGCAAGGGCAATCTGAGTGTGCACGACTTCACCGGCGGCAGTCCGCTGACGGGTTGCATCAGTGATGCGCAGTTCGCCGACATGGACAATGACAACGACCAGGACCTGGTGATCTGCGAGGAGTTCGGCACTGTGAGCTGGCTTGCCAACACCGGCGGCAGCTTCGGACCGCGCCAGCCCGTCAGTCTGAGCGGGATGTGGCAGTCGCTCTGCCTGGCCGACCTGGACGAGGATGGCAACATCGACATCGTGGCCGGCAACTGGGGCCAGAACACCAAGTACCACCCGAGCGCTGAGAAGCCCTACACGATGTTCGCCGGTGACATGGAAGGTGACGGCGACCGCGACCTGATCGAGGCCAAGAACAAGAACGACGGCGGCTACCTGCCGGGCCGCGGGCGCTCCTGCAGCGGCTACGCGATGCCGAGCATCCAGCAGCGCTTCCCGAAATGGGAGGATTTCGCCAATGCCAGTTTCGAGGATGTCTACGGCGATCCCTCCAGCCTGCCGGAGAAGTATGAGGCGGCGGACCTGCACAATTCGATCTTCATGAACGGCGGCGGTGGCAGCTTCAGCGCGGCCGTGCAGCTGCCCGTGATGGCTCAGCTCTCCCCGGTCTACGGCATCGTCGCCATGGACTTCGATGGCGACGGCGACAAGGACCTGCTGCTTGCGGAGAACTACAAGTTCACCCAGCCGGAAACCGGACGCTGGAACCTCGGCTACTCCACCGTGCTGCTGCAGGACAATGGCAGCTGGCAGCCGCTGGAGCTCATGCAGTCCGGTGTCAACATCCATGAGGATGCGCGCGGTGTGATCGCCTGCGATCTCGACCACGACGGCATGCAGGAGCTGCTGGTGAGCGTGAGCAACGGCCGGGCCAAGCGCCTGGAGAGCAGCCAGCACAGCGCTTCATCACTGGAGGTGCTGCTGCAGGGCAAGGCCGGCAACCGCTTCGCCAGCGGAGCGGTGATCAGCCTGACACTTGACGACGGCAGCGTGCTGCGCCGCCTGGTGCAGGCCGGCCAGGGCTACCTCTCCAGCTATATCGGGCCGCAGTACTTCGCGATTCCGGCGGGACGCAGCTACACGGAGCTCGACGTGCAGTGGAGCGACGGCAGCCACAGCACCGCCTCGGACTTCGAGGGCAGCTCGGTGGCCGTCATACAGTAACGGCGGTTGTTCCCAGGGCCTGGGCCACGGCATCGACGCGGTCCAGGCGCTCCCAGCTAAGATCGAGGTCACTGCGGCCGAAGTGGCCGTAACTGGCAACGGGCTGGTAACGCGTGTGGCGCAGGTCTAGGCTGTCGATGATCGCCTTGGGGCGGAAGTCGAACAGCTCACCCGCATCCAGCAGGGCCTGGATGCGCTCCAGCGGGACATTCTCGGTGCCGAAGCAGTCAACATAGAGGCTCGTCGGACGGGCAATGCCGATCGCATAACTGACCTGCAGCTCCAGCCTTTCGGCCACGCCGGCCGCCACGAGGTTCTTGGCGGCATAACGCGCGAAGTAGCTGGCACTGCGGTCGACCTTGGTGGGATCCTTGCCGCTGAAGGCCCCGCCGCCGTGGCGCGCGGAGCCGCCATAGGTGTCGACGATGATCTTGCGCCCGGTCAGACCGCTGTCGCCATGAGGCCCACCGGTCACGAAGCGCCCCGTGGGGTTGACATGCAGCTTCATGCTTGCGCGCCGCAGTTCACGCGGCACGACCTCATCGAGCACCTGCTCGCGCACGATCCGCTCAAGATCACTGAGCTCCAGCCAGGGGTCGTGCTGGCTGCTGACAACGATGGTCTCGAGCCCGCTGAATCGCTCATCAACGTAGAGTGCGCTGACCTGGGTCTTGCCATCGGGACGCAGCCCGGCCGCGAGATCAGCATGGCGCACCGCCGCCAGCCGCCGGGCCAGGGCATGCGCGATCTGGATCGGCAGCGGCATGAAGCTACCGGGCTGGAAGCGCTCGCTCTCTGTGCTGGCATAGCCGAACATCATCCCCTGGTCACCGGCGCCGACCGCGTCATAGGGATCGCTGCTGCCCGCCCGGGCCTCCATGCTCGCGTTCACACCCTGGGCAATGTCCGGGCTCTGCTCATCAAGGCTCACGAGAATGGCGCACTGCTCGGCACTGAGGCCGCTTGCCTCGGTGTAGCCAATGTCCCTGATCGTCTGGCGGGCGATCTCCTGCACATTGGACCAGTGCGTGGTGCTGATCTCCCCGATCAGCATCACGAGCCCGGTATTGGTGCAGGTCTCGCAGGCCACGCGGGCCATGGGGTCATGCGAGAGGATGTCATCCAGCACGGCATCACTGATCCGGTCGCAGACCTTGTCAGGATGCCCCTCAGTCACACTCTCACTTGTAAACAGGTGTTCCGCCATTTCTCTCTCCTCAGCGCGGCCTAGAGGCCACGGATGCGCTTCACGAAGGCCGAGGGCTCGTCGGCACGGAAGAACGAGCTTCCGGTGACGACGATGTCCACTCCAGTGGCCGCCAGTTCACTTGCATTGTTCAGGTTCACGCCGCCGTCCACCTGGATGCTGAACACCAGGCTCTGGGACTCGCGGAACTCGATCAGCTTCTCCAGCTTGGCGAAGGTGGAGCTCATGAACTCCTGCCCGCCGTAGCCCGGATCCACGCTCATCACGAGCACGTTGTCAACCAGGTCGAGGATCTCCTCGACCGCCACGAGCGAGGTCTGCGGATTGATCGCCACGCTCGGCCGGAAACCCAGCTCCCGCATCAGGCTGATCAGACGCGGGGCGAAGTGCGTGACCTCGATCTGGAAGCTGACCATCTCCACGCCGATGTCGGTCAGGAGCGGCAGGTACATCATCGGGTCGGTGACCATCAGATGCACGTCGAAGGGCAGGTCCGTATGGTTGCGGCCCCAGCGCACGGTGCCCGGGCCGAAGCTCAGGTTGGGCACGAAATGCCCGTCCATCACGTCCCAGTGGACCATGTCACAGCCGGTCTGCTCCATCAGCTCCAGGCCGGAGCCGATATCCGCCAGGTCGCTGGCCAGTACTGAAGGTGCGATCTTCATAGATTGTCCGCCGCAGTATATGGAATCCGCTCCTCGCGGAAGGCATTCTCCATGTCGTCGATGTACACCATCACGGTGGCCTTGCCTTCCAGCGGGATCTTCTTCTCCACTACACTGCCGCTTTCGTGCATCTCGTCATAGACGATGGTGTTCTGGGCGATCTGGTCGAATACCTTGATCTTGACGTGCTGCATGCGCGGGCCGCCGGTGACCGGAACCCTGACCGTCAGCGTGCGCGTCCAGCTGGAGATCAGATCCACGGGAGCCGCCACGCTCAGCCCGACCTCGCTGCCGAGCGTGACATCCTCACCGGCCCTGACATTCTGACTGAGGACCGTACCGGCCGCCACTGAGTTATTCGCGACGTAATCGACTTGATGCAGATGTAAGTTGGCCTGCACCAGCAGTTCTTCGGCGTTGCGGAGGCTCTTGCCTGAGAGATCCGGGACCTTCACCTGCGGCAGGTCCCGGCTGTCAGCCACGCGCAGATCCACGGAGATCGGTCCCGGGAACTCCTTGCCCTTGGCCGGGTCCTGGCTGATCACGGTCCCGGCGCTTGATGCCGGACGGTACACGCGTTCGATGCGGCCGATCTTCATACCGGTCTCATCCAGCAGACGGGCGGCGGAAGTGATGTCCTGACCGACCAGATCCGGCACCACGTAGTGCGGATTGCCGAGGCTCAGATAGAAGCTGACGCGGCTGCCGGGCTTGCGGCGGTTGCCGGCCTCGGGGTCCTGCTTGAGCACCAGCCCCTGCTCCACCGAATCACTGACCACGCTTTCCCGCCGGTCCGGCTTGAAGCCGGCGTCGCGGATGCGCTGTTCCGCCTCCTCAGCACTGAGGCCAAGGATGGCCGGCACCTTGGGGGAATCAGCACGGGCACCGCCGCTGTCGAAATTGCGGACGAGGTCCACGGCGAAATAGATGATCACGGACAGCACGCCGACGATTGCCACGGCGCAACCGATGTTGACTATCTTCTGGGCCTGAGATTTGCGGGACCTTGCCACCAGTCTGCAATTTTAGCCTATATCGCGGGGCCAAACCCGCATCCCGCCTGAGCTGCGACTGATCAGCGGGTGCTGAAATCCCAGCTCTCGCGCCAGGGCTGGCGGTTCACGATCGCGGAAAGGTGCACCCGGTAGCTGCGGTTGCCGGGCAGCGGATCAGTGGGCACGAGGGCGATCACGTCAGGGATGTCCCAGTCCTCCAGCATGGGTTTGCCGGGGTACTGCAGCAGGGTCGGGACCACTGAGCTGTCGGACAGATCCTGCAGCCAGCCCTCCACGGCGCTGATTTCGTACTGCTCCGGCCCGAAGAATTCAGCGGTGATCGGAATTCCGAGCCGGGTGTCACCGGGTACCGGCCAGGGAATCTCATTCTCAAACACACCGAGAATGTCTCCTGCTCCCGGCTGGGGATAGAGCACCACGGCCTCCGCACTGAAACGGCCATGGATCCGTCCCTGCTGCACATCCATCACCTGGAAGCGGCCGCTGCTGCCGTAGCCGACGTAGTGCATGTTGGGATCCAGCAGGCCGAGACGGTGGTAGAAGGTGCGCATCCAGCGATCCACGGATTCCACCGGTGCCACCCCTTCATAGATGATGCTCGAACGGGCGGCCCGCTCACCGTCCTCGCTGTACAGCGGATTGGATTTGTCCTCAGTATGGGCTGCAAGACCCACGACATTCAGGCTGATTTCATTCAGGCTCAGGTAATCGGCATGCCGCTGGCAGCCGCGGGAGAGGTCGTAGTCGAGGTCCACGGTCTGCACACCCACCTGGCGGCGGTATTCATTGAAGCGGTAGACAGCACTGTAGGCAGCGCTGAAGTTGACTCGTGCGGGGTCGTCAATCCCGGGCCAGCCCTGGCTGCCGGCTGAAGCTGCGCAGCCACTGAGGGCGGATGAGGAAAGCAGCAGCGTGAGTGCAGCAAGCACGCGCGGCAGGACGGCTTTCCCGTACATCCCCATTCATCCCAGTATACCCGCACAGCGGCTGCCCTGCACCACTGCTTTCAGGGAGACAGGCCTCCGCTGGTGAAGCCGCTGCGCACTCCGCCGGCATCGATGAAGGCACGCAGATAGTTGTCAAACTGCAGCCAGAGCGGCTCACCCGTCAGCTCGCTCAGTTCTGCCTCCAGATCCGAGACCTGCTCCGCACTGAAGAGCTGGGGGGAATAGACCGTTGCCTGCACGATCCGCACATCCTGCAGGGGACCGCTTCCGCCCTGCTCCAGCAGTCGGGCATCCGGACCGAGCCTGTGCTGCACGTCGTCAAGCACGGCTCCCGGCTGCAGCAGCCGCAGGCGTCCGGCGAGGGCATTGAACAGCAGGTCGCGGGTGTCGCTGTAGCCTTCCGGCAGCTCCTCGGCCTGCGGTTCGAAGATGTAGCCATTGGCATCGGCGTAACGCACACTGTCCTGCCGCACGCGCAGATAGACGGGATCAGCACTGGGATGGCGCACAGCCAGCAACCGCTCGACGATAACCTGCATCTCACCCACCTCGCGCGGGCTGATCGCCCGGGTGATCTCGACTTCAGCGGTGAAGGCGATGTGCCCGTTGTCATTCGGCGGGTCGCGGTAGACCTCCTTCAGCACCGCTCCCGGCAGCTGCAGCAGGTACTGGCGCAGTGCGGTCTCAATGCCGTCAAGCTCCTCGCGGTCCCGTGCGGCGCGCTGGCGCTGCAGTTCACGCAGTTCCTCATCCTGATCCCAGAACTTCTTGCCGGCGGCATCGTAGTCATGCGTGGAATAGGTGCGTACGATGAGCTGCACCGGCCGTTCGCAGGCACTTTCCAGCGCATTCTGCAGGACCTGGACACGGTATGCATCAAACACATCCCAGGAGAGCACCACGCTCTCCACGTTGATGCGTTCCGGCTGGAACTCGATTTCGCAGCTGTCCAGCTCCGCTCCGCGCACCAGTTCGGCGATCTGCTCGCGCAGGCGTTCGCGGATGCGATTCTCGAGCTGGTCGCGGCTGACGATCTCGATCAGGCGGATCGAGAGCAGCACGGTCAGGCCGATCAGCGCCACGGCGCCGGGGCCGAAGGTCCGCAGCAGGTGCAGCCAGCGTGAGGGCCCTTCCTCGTGCACGCGCTCCAGCCCGGCCAGCATGAACACGGCTGCGGCACTGAGCAGGATCGCGAAGAAGTTCGTGATGAACAGGATGAAGGCACTGCCGGCCCCGCTCCAGTGAGCGGCGGCGATTTCCAGGCCGCAGACCGCCAGCGGCGGAACCAGTGCGGTGGCGATCGCCACTCCGGCGATCCCGGAGTTGAGCTTCGGGTTGACAAGCACGTAACCACCGGCCAGGCCGCTGGCCAGGGCGATGATCGCGTCGAAGAGCGTGGGCTGCGTACGGGAGAAGATCTCTGAGCCGTAGCTAGGCACCATCGGCAGCGAGCCGATCAACACGCCGATCAGGATCGCCAGCAGCACGCCCGTGGCCTCCGCCAGCAGGGCGTCGAAGAACAGCTTGCGGTCGCCGATCACGAGCGAGAGCGTCATCCCGAAGATCGGCCCCATCAGCGGGGCCACGAGCATCGCGCCGATCACCACCGCCGTGCTGTTGGCAAGCAGCCCGAAGGCAGCGATCAGGGTTGCCAGCACCATCAGCGCATAGAAGGAGATGTTGGGGTGCGCCATGTTGCGCAGCTGGGCAATCAGCTCCCTGCGTTCCTTCTGGCTCAGCCTGATCTGCATCATGCTTTATGGTCCGCAAACATTCTAGCCTGTCCACCCCTGGAAAGACGGACGGGAGGCAGCCTGGCCTCCCGTCCGGTGATACGCGCTCAGTTCAACGGATGTTACTCCGTGGGGCCAGCATCCCCGCCTTCCGGATTGTCAAACAGGCCGGGATCATCCTCACCATCCTCATCCTCGCCGCTGATGATCTCGATTGCGGTGAGCAGATCGTCATTCTTGAGGTTGATGACCTTCACGCCCTGGGTACTGCGCCCCAGCGAGCTGATCTCGGCGACGCGGGTGCGGATGATCATGCCGCTGGAGGTGATCAGCATCACCTCGTCGTCATTCAGCACGCGCGCCGCACCGACCACGCTGCCGGTCTTCTCGGTGACCTTCATCGCGATCACGCCCTTGGCACCGCGGTTGGTCTTGCGGAACAGCTCGACCTTGCTGCGCTTGCCGAGACCGTTCTCGCCGACGACGAGCACCTCGTCCTCATCGCTGGCAACATCCATCCCGACAACGTAGTCATCGTCATCCAGCAGGTTCACGCCACGCACACCCTGTGCGGATGTGCCCATCACACGCACCTGCTCCTCATCGAACTTGACGGCATAGCCGCGCCGCGTGAAGATCAGCATCTGATCCTCACCTGTGGTCTCGCGCACGAAGTACAGCTCGTCGTCGTCAGCGAGGCCGATGGCACGCTTGCCGGTCACGCGCAGCCTGCTGAATTCCTCGAGCTTGGTGCGCTTGACCGTGCCCTTCTTCGTGCACATGAACAGGTAGGGCCTGGAGAAATCCGTCACCGTGATCAGGCTGGTGACCCATTCACCGGGCTGCAGGCTGATCAGGTTGACGACGGGAATGCCCTTGGCGTAGCGCTCGAAGGCCGGGATCTGGAAGACCTTGAGGCTGTGCACCGCGCCGCGGCTGGTGAAGCAGAGCATGGTGTCATGCGTGCTCGTGTGGAGGATGTTGCGCACGACATCCTCTTCCTTGGTGCGGGCACCGATCATCCCGCGCCCACCGCGGCCCTGGGCCCGGTAGGTGCTCGCCGGGATGCGCTTGATGTAGCCACCGCGCGTGATCGTCACCACCACGTCCTCACGGCGAATCAGGTCCTCCTCGTTGAAGCTGCCATCCTCGGAGACGCGGCCCACCACCGTGCGGCGCTCATCGCCGAACTTCTGGGTTGCCTCATCCAGTTCCTCCAGCAGCACCTCATCCAGACGCGCGGGATTCTCAATGACCTCCGTCAGTTCCTGGATCAGGGCGTAGAGCTTCTTCAGCTCCTCGATGATCTTGTGTTCCTCGAGGTTCGTGAGCTGGGCCAGGCGCATGTCGAGGATCGCCTGGGACTGCGGCTCACTGAGCTGGAAGCGGTTCATCAGTTCCGTGCGGGCGAACTCGGGGTCGCGGCTCTCGCGGATGATCTTCACGACCTCATCGATGTTGTCGATGGCGATCTTCAGACCCTCGAGGATGTGCGCGCGCTCCTGGGCCTTCAGGCGGTCATGTTCACTGCGGCGCATGATCACGACCTGGCGGTGCTTGACGAACACGCTCAGGAAGTCCTTGAGCGTCAGCAGGCGCGGCACGCCGTTGCGCAGCGCGAGCATGATCATGCTGTAGGTGGTCTGCAGCTGGGTGTTCTTGTAGAGGTTGTTGAGGATCACATTGGCCTGGGCATCCTTGCCGAGCTCGACCACGATGCGGATCCCCGTACGGTCAGACTCGTCACGGATGTCACGCACGTTCTGGATCTTCTTGTCATGCACCAGAAGCGCGATCTTCTGGATCAGCGTGCTCTTGTTGACCTGGAAGGGGATCTCGGTGATGACGATGTTGTTGCGGCCCTTGTCATCCTCCTCGATCTCCGCCCGGCCGCGGATCGTCACGCTGCCGCGGCCCGTGCGGTAGGCCTCCTTGGCCCCCGTATTGCCGAGCAGCAGGCCGGCGGTCGGGAAGTCCGGACCCTGTACTTCCTCAATCAGCTCCTCGATGTCGATTTCGGGGTTGGCTACGAGCTTCCTGACCGCGGCGGTCAACTCACGCAGGTTGTGCGGCGGGATGCGCGTCGCCATACCGACCGCGATGCCCTCGGAACCGTTCATCAGCAGGTTCGGGACACCGGCGGGCAGCACCGTGGGCTCAATCCGATGCGGATCGAAGGTCGGGACCCAGTCCACGGTGTCCTTCTTGACGTCCTTCAGCAGATACTGGCCGAGGTTGCTCATCTTGGCCTCGGTGTATCGCATCGCCGCAGGGGGGTCGCCGTCGATCGAGCCGAAGTTGCCCTGCGGCGTGATCAGCGGATAGCGCATGCTCCAGTCCTGGCCCATGCGCACCAGTCCCTCATACAGCGCACCGTCGCCGTGCGGGTGGTAGTTACCCATCACTTCACCGACGATCTTCACGCTCTTGTTCGTGGACTTGTCCGCGGTGTAGCCGGCATCCTGCATCGCCCAGAGGATGCGGCGGTGGATCGGCTTGAGGCCGTCACGGGCATCCGGCAGGGCACGGGCCACGATCACGCTCATGGAGTAATCGAGGAAGCTGTCCTCCATTTCCTCCACGATGCGGCGTGGCTTGATGTTCTCGTCGAATTCGAGCCTGTCGTTACGTTTCTTGGTCAAGACCTGTTCTCCGACAGAAACGTGAAACACGGGCCAAACCGCCCGTTCCTACAGTTCTGGTAAGGTCTCCGCCGGCCTGCCCACTCTCAGGCGCGGAGGGTTGTTTCACGCTTCTACATACCTTATATTTATGAAGCATCATTATAGCATGCGCAAACAGGATTAGCCTATACCAATGTTAGGTATCCCGCCAATGCTTTGATGTGTTTTGCAGATTTCAGCATGCCTGCCCGGCACTGTGCTAATCTCGCTCTCATGGACGCTCCCCAGCCGCATGAACCAGACAGCCTGACCGGGCGGCGGGTGGTGCTGTTCTTCTGCCTGCTGCTGCTCGTGATCAGCATCGGCAGCTACCTGTTCTTCCGCTTCGCCCTTGATATCCCACACGCCTGAACCGCATGCCCCCGACCAGCTCGCCAGCAGTCCTGCGCAGGCGCATCTCGATCTGCGCCCTGCTGTTGTTTGGCATCTGGCTGATGGGCGGCCTGGCCCTGCTGTTTGAACCACGGCCCCACATCGAGCGCCTGGAAACGATCGGGAGTGCCTTCGGAGAGGATTCAATCATGAGCAGCCTGGACTGCGGGAACGGTGCCGCCCTGCTTGATAGTGAGTTCCGGCTGCACTGCTTTGCCAGCCATGATGGTGCTCATTCGATCTGGGAGCCCGGCAGCAACTATGACTGGAACTATGCTGCCTGGCCTGGCCAAGGCTACTTCGGAGCGAATCTGGAGGGGGAACTGGTCCTGATTGATCCATCCGGCAGGCAGGTCTGGCAGCGAAATCTCATTGATGATGCTGGGCTGGAGGAAGCACCATTCCTGACCCTGCCCCATGCCGGAAATGACGGCCGGATGTACCTGCTCTGCAGTGGAGGACAGTGCCATGCCTACACTGCGAATGGGGCGCTGGCTGAATCCTTCTACGTCCATGACGAGATGGACCTTGCCGGTCCGCTGCTGCTGCGCAGCGACGGAGCCCTGTACTTCACTGACAAGGCTGGCGAGCTCTGGAAATGTCCCGGTCCGGACAGCGCAGGGAAACGTGCACCAGCTGAAATCCTGCATCCGCTGCTGCAGCAGGGCGAGGTTCAGGAGATCTGGGAAGCAAGAAGCAGCCGGATGGCCATGGATCCGGATGGCAGCAGGCGGATCAGCACGGCTCCCCTTGCCTACATCGTTGCCAGTGACCATCAGGGGCAACGGCTCAGCATGGATGGGAATGAACTACGGGATGTTGGATTGCTCAGCGGCGGGCGGCTGGTCCGCGCGCTGGAGCTGCTGCCTGCCGGCAATCTCGTGGCGGTCAGCGATGTCAACGGGCTGAACCGTCTTTTCCTGGATCAGGAGGCTTCGCGGATAGACAAGGAGTACCATGACCTGCGCCGCCCAATCGGTCCATTTGAGATGCAGGCGGGGCCGGAGGGCGGGAGCCTGCTGCTGCGTGCGGATCTATATGAATGCGGAGCGCTGATGCAGCTGGTACGCAATCTGGCGAAGCGCCACCCGCAGCTGGCATGGCTCACCGAACGCAACGGCGGCGGTCTGCTCGTGCATGACTTCGCTATGCGGCGGGATCATCTGTTCAGCCTGCGGAGTGGCAGCAGCATGCTGAGCTGGCCGGATGCGGATGGTTGCTTCCTGCTGCTGGAACCTGGTCCATCAGGCAGCCGGGTCAGACGCTGCCAGCTGAGTTTCGCCGGCGAGCGGGACTGATCAGAACACGTCCCAGGGATCGCAGGGGTTGACAACGTCAAGCACGATGGAGAGCGCGGCCTCCTCGCTGATCTCGCGGAAGGGCGGCAGGTCGAGCTCAGGATCATCAACGATGTAGACGGGTGTCCCGACCTTGATGCGGCTGTAGAGGTCCTTGGCATATTCGCGGCTGAGACGCACGCAGCCGTGACTGGCAACACTGCCCAGCTTGCGCTCATAGCTGCTGCCCTCGAGGCCGTGCATGCCATAGGCACCGTCAGGAGTGATGCCCATCCAGTGCAGCATCCAGCTCTCGTACTTCTGGGAGTAGGCCTTCCTCGCCTGGTTGACGACCTTGTACTCGCCCAGCGGGGTGTCATAGCCCTTGGCGCCGGTGGAGGTGCGGCTGGAGTTCAGCACCTCGCCGTTGATGTTGCATTCGTAGATTGTCTGGGTGGCGATGTTGACGATCAGATGGTCTAACACCGTGCGGTTGTTGGCAACCAGTACCTGCACCAGGTCGCTGACATCACTCTCGCCTTCGGCGAACATGTCACTGACGATCTTCTGGGCGCGCGTCTGATAGCCGCTGGCCCCGTCGAAGTCCGGCAGTCCGGGCAGGAAACGGTCGGAGAGCAGGGCCTGGCTGTAGCTCACGGCCCGGTTGATGCCGTTGCCATGGGAGCTGGCGCTTTCCCCGGATTCCTCCTGTGCAGCTGCGGGCAGCGCGAAAGCAAGCAGCAGCAGAACTGCAAGGCAGGCGGTGATCGTCTGTCGGCTGGTCTTCACGGTCTCAACCTCTCCGGTGTGTGTCCTGTCAATATCAAGCTGGGTCCCCGTGGGGGACTACCGGTTCATTATACCTACCTGAGCCTTTCCTGATCTCCAGAGCGACACAGAAAAGGAAAAGGGGAGGGCCGGAGCCCTCCCCTGCGCGCTATGGATTTGCACGGTCATAGCCCCGTTTTTTGCCTTTTATCGCCTTGATGATACGTCAGATTGCGGTGTTACGTCAATCTCCAGCGCGCGGATTCCATCCGCATCATGCAGATAGCCGCGCACGGTGCAGGAATCACCGACGTGCAGTGCGCCCGGCCGGGCGGCGGCACCATTGATGCGGATCCTTGTCAGCTCATTGATTCCGATCCGCAGTCCGCTGTCCAGCAAGATCCCGTGCTGGGCCGGCAGCAGTTCGCTGATCAGTCCGCTGCGCTCCACGATCTCACGGTCACTGGCCTGGTCATTGACCAGCTCGCGGAGTTCATCCCCCAGTCCGTCACGGTCCGAATCGGCAAAGCTATCCTCATCGCTGAACTGCATGTCGAGGTTGCTGTCGTACTGTACAGTGCTGTCATTCCAGCGGATGCGCAGGCTGCGGGTTGTCGCGCCGGGACCGGAGATGGTGTAGCGCAGGCGTACATACCAACCGCGTCCCGCCTGGGAAACGACGTGCGATGCGCTGGCGGCTTCCTGCTCGAAGCTGACTTCAGCGGCGATGCTTGTCAGTTCACCGGCAACGAAGTTCAGTGGGATGCTCAGCTGCACCGGCGTACTCGCGGCACTGCCGCCGCTCAGATCCTCCGCCGGCAGCAGTTCCAGCTGCAGCAGCTTGGCCGTGCCGGGCGGGACCTCGGTGATGTTGAGTGTGCCACCGGAGGTTTCGATCTCGATGGCATCGATGTCGATGATCGGCTCAATCACGCGCACGCCGATCTTGCCGGGATCCAGCGCACCGGGGTTGAGGCCGCTGCCGAGATCAGCCAGCGCCGCGCCCTCCACCGTGATGCTGCCTCCGAGGCTGCCCTGCTGGGGCAGCGGTTCAGGATCGGCACTGCCTCCCCCGCAGGCCGCGAGCAGTCCGCTCAGCAGAATGGCGATTGCCAGGATGGGCCATTTCTCTTGCATGTCTCGCTCCTAATGTTCACTCGCTGAAATCAGCGCTTTTCTCCACGCTGCCGGCATGCTGGGCCAGCAGGCCGCGGATTTCCTCCGCGAGGATGCGCGCTCCTTCGCGGAGCTCCTCCTCGCTCGCCCGGCCGAAGCTCAGGCGCAGTTCACTTGAATCCTCTCGTTCCATGTTGAAGAAGTTCGCTGTGGCAAACTCCAGGCCGCGTTTGCTGCATTCCTTCTGCAGCGGCAGCGACTTGATCGAGCGCGGCAGGCGCAGCCAGAGTGACAGTCCGCCGGCGGGACGGATCCAGCTCACCTCAGGCGGCATGTGCTCGCGCAGGGCCTCCAGCAATGCCAGGCGCCGCTGGTTGTAGACCTTGAGGGTCTTGCGCAGGTGCTTGTCGTAGTAGCCGCGCGAGATGAACTCATGCAGCATCACCTGCAGGAACCAGGAATCACCCTTGTCGGCGGCGAACTTGGCGCGCAGCGTCGTCACCGCGATCTCGCCGGGCAGGGTGATCCAGCCGATGCGCAGCCCCGGCAGGAATGTCTTCGAGAAGCTGCCGATGTGGATCACGTATCCGCCGGTGTCGAGCGCCTTGAGCGGCGGCACGGCATTCCCTTCATAGCGCAGGGCCCGGCCCCAGTCGTCCTCGATGACCGGCACGCGATGCTGGGCCGCCAGGCGCAGCAGATGCGCACGGCGTTCGTTGGCAAGCACCGTGCCGGTCGGGTTGTGGTAGGTCGGCACCGTGATGATGGCCTTGATGCGCTCCTTGCGCAAAAGCACGGCGAGGTACTCCGTGTCCATCCCGGCACCGTCCACCGGCACGCCCACGCACTGGATACCCTTGACGATCAGCAGGTTGAGGATGCTTGCATAGGTCGGCATCTCCACCGCGACCATCTCACCGCGGGCCGCCAGCAGGTCCAGGATCAGGGACAGCGCGCGCTGGAAGCCGCCTGAAATGATCACCTCGTTGACACCGGGGCGCATGTCCACGCCGGCCAGCGCCATTTCCCGCTCGAGGTACTCCACCAGCGGCTGGTAGCCCTGGGGATGGCTGCGGTCGAAGAACATCTCCTTCGGATACCAGAGCATGTTGGTGGCAACCTGCTTGATGCGCTCGAAGGGGAAGAGCGAGGGGTCCGGCTGGGCCAGCGAAAGCTCCACCTGCACGCCCTCCTCGCGCTTGATCGTGAACTGCCCGAAGCGGGTGTCGAACTTGTATGGCTGCCAGATCATCGGCGGCAGTTCGTCCATGCCCTCGCGCAGTTCATCGCGGTCCATACTGAAGACAAGCCCCGCCGGCCGGTCGGAGACGAAGGTGCCGCTGCCCTGTCGGGTGTCCAGCACGCCGTTCGCCACCAGTTCGTCGTATGCCTGTCTCACGGTCTTGATTCCCACTCCGAGGTCGCGGGCCAGCTGGCGCACACTTGGCACGGATGCGCCGGGCGGCAGTTCCCCGCTCTTCACCCAGTTGGTGATGGTGTCGATGATCTGCCTGTAGAGCGGCAGCCGGCTGTCGCGGTCAAGGATGATGTTCACTGAGATTCCCGCTCCATCTGTAGGATACCCGTGAGGACCTGGGCATCAGGAGCCCAATTGTGTCCCAATCAGGGGATCACACTGAGTATAACTGAATATGTATATGGGGACACAGTGCTGCCGGCAAGGCTGCTTTCCGGGATCACAGCAGCCAGGGAATCATCCGGCGGCGCACCCGCTGCATGTATCCGGCATAGCCGGGCAGCTGCGCCTGCAGCAGCTTCTCCTCCTCGATCGCGCGCAGGTAGAGAATCAGTCCCCCCAGCACTGCAGCAACAATGCCCCAGCGGGATGAAAGCAGCAGCCCGGCTCCGCTCATCAGGCAGAGGATGCCGAGATACATCGGATGCCGGACCACGGCGTAGAGCCCGCTGTCAACCAGCCGGTGGCCGCGTTCGGACTGGATGCGCACCACACTGGAGAGATAGCTGTTCTGGGCGAAGCATGCCATGATCAGGGCAGAGCCGCCGATCAGCAGCAGGGTCCCTCCAGCCTGCAGCCAGAGCGGGTAGCTGCGTGCGGGATGTAGCCGGTGCTCAAGCGGCATGAGCAGGTACCAGGCTCCATAGCTGGCAACGAACAGCAGCAGCAGGATGCGGTCGCTGCCCGGCTGGCCACGGCGCAGGATCGGCTGCATCCGCTCCTCCAGCAGGCCCGGGTCGCGGCGCAGCACCAGCATGTTGCCAAGCATGAAGAGTGCCAGCAGGCCCCAGAGGATCCAGCCCTGGGGCCAGAGAGGATCGCCTGTGAGTACGAAGAGCAGCAGGTAGAGCACCGTGAACCCGGCCAGCAGCCTGAGGCTCGCACGTACGAAGATGCTCATGACACGCTGATTCTAGCTCGCGGGTATAATCACGACTGAGATGCAGATATCAGTTGTAATCAGGGAAGGCGAGGACGGCATGGTGCTTGCCAGCTGTCCGCAGCTGCCTGGTTGCCATTCCCAGGGCGCGACCCGCGAAGAAGCGCTGGCCAATATCCGCGAAGCGATAGCGGCCTGCATTGAAACCCGCCGGGAACTGGGCTGGCCGGATCTCGAGGAGACCGTGGAGCTTGAGCTCGCACTCTGAGATCACTTCCTCAGCAGCTCGATGAACCTGTCCACGCTGATTCCGGCATCCCGGATCAGGTCACGCAGAATTCCCCTGTCCAGAGTTGCATGATCCGGCACCGACAGGTGATCCGGAAACCCTGTTTCACAAGAATCATGTGTGAGCACTTCTGCCGCACGAATTCCCATCCGTCCCGCTCAAAGGCCCGGCGTGCTTTCCTGCCTGAGACTACCGGTAATGGAGGCATATGCAGCGCATTGTACAGCCTTGAATTCGTTGGTCAGAAGAGCCTTTGGGAGTTATCTGGAAGGGAATGAAATGGCGGGAGGGTTGGGATGGGATGGGATGATGGAGGTCCCTCCCGCCTTGTATAGCTGCGTTACAACATCAAGGACGCCGACCGCCTGCCGCGGTTACATGGGCTAATTGAGATTCAACTGCGCATCAAGGATCACACTTCTGGCACGATTCAGCAAACACAGTCCCATGAATGCCGATAAACACGGCCTGTGCCCCACACCTTGGGACACATTTGTGTCTGTTCCTGCGGTTTCAGTGCGGTTATCATCCCACTGTGACCAAGCACAGGACCTGGTCCTGAAAGGAGACGGACATGCGAAAGGAAACCACATACGGATTGATCAGCCTGCTGCTGCTCTGCCTGCTGGCGATGCTGGCGGGTTGCGGCGGTGCTACACAGACGGTGGCGCTGGAAGATGCCCAGGGAGATATCCCGCTGGCGGGGAGTCCGGCCGAGAACCTGGATGGCAGCAGCGCCGATGTGACAGGCCTGCCGGCCATCCCCTCCGGGCTGGAGGCCCTGCGTTCCGGCAGCTCAACTGACGGCGAAGCCCCCTCGGTCGGCCCCTTTGACTACATCGACGCCGGCAATGCCTTCGAGACCGGGCATGGCCTGCTGCTGCAGCCGCCGGGCTTCGGCCTGGCCTGGGCCCTCTACGGTATCGGCGCGGGCGACTGCGACCTGCTGGGCCTGGATGTCAATGCCTTCCCGATGGAGGGTGCCAGCGGCTACTTCGTGGCCGTTGCCAACTACTCCAGCGGAAGCTGGATGGTGAGCGGCCCGCATGAGGGCGAAGCAAAGGTCCGCCTGCCGCGTGATCCGAGCTTCATCTCACCCGCCGGCGACGTGTACTTCCTCGTGTTCGCGATCCATCCCAAGGGTGCGATGATGCAGGGCGCGAGCCTGATTCTCGACTCCGACCAGCAGCGGCCCACGCGCCGTCCGCATGCGCCCTGGGGGCTGGAGGCCTCCGACGGTACGGTTGACAACGGCATCGGCCTGCGCTGGCATGCCCCGCGCCGCGGCACGGTGGACCACTACGTGATCATGCGCCGGCTGCAGCCGGATCAGGACCCCGGCGATGACCGGCAGGAGCAGCAGCGTTTCGTGGCCATCGGTCGCAGCAGCGAGGAGCATTTCCTCGATGACAATGCCCGGCCGGGAGTGCGCTACTTCTACACCGTGTTTGCCGTCAATGAGGCCGGCCGCAGCGGCCACAGCAATGTGGACGGCGGCTGGTGGGGCGAGCGCGATGCCGAAGCCGGCCTGTTCATCAGCGGACATGCCACGACCGAGGACGGCCGCCCGGTGCCGGGGATCATCATCAGCCTGCCAGGCACGGACCGCAGCCACGTGCTGACTGATGATGAGGGACGCTATGTGTTCCGCAACCTCGACAGCGGCAGCTACACCGTGCATGCCGAGAGTGGCAACGACCGCCTGGTCGTGCGTCCGGCTGATGTGGATGTCGTGCTGCGCGATGAATCAGTACGCGGGATCGACTTCATCGTGAAACGCATCAGCGACGTGGTGGACGGCGACCCGATCCTGGACTGAACAGTGCTACCAGACAGATGCTGACTGCCATCAGCAGGAGGGGCTCCCCACGGGGAGCCCTTCCGTCTTCCCGCCCGATATAATCTGCCCGATGCAGAAACTGCCACCACACCAGTATGCGCTGATCAAGGCTCTCGGTACTGAGCCCATCGACAGCAGCATCGAGAACCTGGCCCTGATCGCCGGGATCGACCAGGCGCTCGTCAGTGCCGCCGCCGTCGAGCTGTCCCGCGAGGGCCATGTCAGCGTCGACGAGCAGCCCTACCGCGAGGTCAGCCTCGGGGAGCTGGGCCAGGCGATCCAGCAGGGCGAGGCCGTGCTGCCCGAGCGCCTGATCGCGGAGGTGCTGGTCAGCCTCGGGGGCAGTGCCTCGATGAAGGATCTGGGCGGCAATCCGCGCCTGGCGGAGGCCGGAGTGGTTCCGGGCAAGTATGCCCGCGTGCTGGCCGAGCATGGCTGGGCGGATTTCGAGAAGGGCCAGCTCAGCATGAAGCCGGAGTACAGCGCACACGAACCGCCGGCCAGTGATGCCGAAGCCCTGATGGTGGCGATCCAGATCGCGGGCGGCAGCCTGACGCTGGACGCTGCGTCCGATGAACGCCACAAGCGCGGAGCGGATTTCCTCAAGGGCCGCAGGGAACTTGTCAACGTGCGGGAGCGCAGCCGCCGCTCGGTCGAGCTCACGCCAGGTGGCCGGAAGCTCGCGGAGGGCATTGCCAGCGGCGCTGTCACGGAGCTGGTCGAGGTGAATGAGCTGAGCCCGGAAATGCTCAGCGACGGCAGCTGGCGCAATGTGGAGTTCCGCCGCTACGACGTCAGCCTCGCCGCCGACACCCTGCATCCGGGCAAGACCCATCCGCTGATGCGCGTGATCGAGAAGGTGCGCCTGGCCTACCTCGAGCTGGGCTTCAGCGAGGCCGGCTGCGAAATGGCGGAGACCGCCTTCTGGGATTTCGACTGCCTGTTCCAGCCGCAGGACCACCCGGCGCGTGAGATGCAGGACACCTTCTACCTGAAGCAGCCGCGCAGCTACGAACTGCCGGAGGACAGCGGACTGGTTGACAGGATCCGCCGCACGCATGAGGACGGCGGTGACACCGGCAGCCTCGGCTGGCGCTACACATGGAGTGCGGAGCGTGCGGCCCAGGTGGTGCTGCGCACACACATGACGGCCTCCTCAATCCGCGCCATCAGCCGCAGTCCGCAGGCCCCGCGCAAGGTCTTCAGCATCGGCCGCGTCTTCCGCCGCGAGACGGTTGACAACACGCACCTGCCTGAGTTCCACCAGGTGGACGGGATCATCATCGACGAGCATGCCAGCCTGGCAACGCTGATGGGTACGCTCGGCAAGTTCTACGAGCGGCTCGGGATCCATGACATCAAGCTCAAGCCGGCCTTCTTCCCCTACACCGAACCCTCGGTGGAGGTCCACATCAAGTGGGGCAACACCTGGATGGAGATGGGCGGCGCCGGGATCTTCCGGCCGGAGGTCACGCAGCCCTTCGGCGTGAAGCATCCCGTGCTGGCCTGGGGCCTCGGCGTGGAGCGTCTGGCAATGGCCTATTACGGCGTGCGCGTGATCAAGGACCTCTACCAGTCCGACCTCGGCTGGCTGCAGTCCGTGCCGCTGGAAGCCTGAGCTTTCAGGCCTGCTGGCAACTCCCGGCTAGGGCGCGGGGACACTGCGCATGCCGCTGCGGATCTGCCCCGTGCCTCCCACCGCATTCAGGTGGTCATAAAACAGGATCAGCTGGTCCTCGTCATCATTGACCGTGAAGGCCACCGCATGGTGCTGCCAGGTCCAGCCCACGAGCTCGGGAGCACTCCAGCCTGCACCATCAGCGTCAGTCGCAGTGACGATGTAGACCGGCTCGGGTGCGCCGTCCGTACCGCCCTTGACACTGACCAGCACGGCGGGCCGGTTGGCACTGAGACCGAGGGAGAATGAGGCCGGGAAGCTGCCGTCCGGAGCGTCGATCACCACGGACTCCGTCGTGAAGCTGCTGCCGGCGGCATCATTGCCCTTCGAGAAGTAGATCCGGCCGTTCAGGCTGTCCTGGAAGGCGATCCAGGGTTCGTCCGCAATCATGGTGTCAACGCCGTAACCACGGTCATCCGTGCCGAACAACACGGTGTCGCCACCGGCCCAGGTCGCGCCGTTCTGGTCCTGCGCCGCCTGGAAACCCAGCCGGAAATTGCCGGCATTGCTGAGCTGCATGCCCACGGACGGTACCAGCTCCACGCCGTTGAAACTCAGCAGCAGCGAGAAGTAGTCCTCGTTGTTGGCAGGACCGAGATCCTGGAAGCTGCCCCAGGTGCTGCCGTCACCGGCCGTGGCCCGGATGTACTGGCCGCTGCCGTCCGTGGCACTGGTGCTCAGGCGGCTGGCAATCGCCGGCCTGCCATTGACCGACAGCAGCGAGGGATGGCGGCCGATGTCGCCTGCGGTGCTGACGACGACCGGCGTGTTCCAGGTGGAGCCGTCGACGGCGGTACTGGTGCAGTACAGCAGATCGCCGTCATCCGGGAAGGGATTGTCAACGGCGTTGTAGAGGTAGTAGGCCACCGCCGGCACGCCGGACATGCTGGCCGCGCTCAGGTGTTCCTGCACGCCCTTGGCCTCGGCGATCTTGAACGGTGTGTTCCAGGCGGTGCCCTCGGTGTTGGAGGTCGAGGCGAAGTTCACGTGATAGAGGTCGTTGACACCGTTCTTGACGGCGAAGCCATCGCTGCCGCCGGCCGCACGGGAGGACCAGGCCACCTGGCCGGGGTTGCCCCGCACTGCACTGAGCTTCGCCACCTCGAAGGTGTTGGCGGTCGAGCCGATCGCACTGTACTGGTACTTGCCGCCGGGATCCACGACACTGACCGGGATGTCATCCGTGTTCTGTTCGAAGTCCGTGTCACGCACGGTGAGCGTGACGGTGTAGCTGCCGGGAGTGTAGTAGGCATGGTACACGCTCTGGTTGATGTCCGTGATGTTCAGCACGCTCGTGCCGTCGCCGAAGCTCACGCTGAAGGACAACAGGCTGGTGCCGACCTTGAACTTGGTGTTCTTGGCGGTGAACTCCACCAGCAGCGGGAAGTCATTCTGCGTGCCCACGATCTCCAGCAGCGGTTCGGTCACGAGCTGGCCCGGATCCTGCACGTCCAGGTTGAGTTTGTCGGAGAGAATGGTCGGGCCATCGGAGTAGCTCGCGATCAGGAATGGTTCGTAGTTGCCAACCACCTGATAGGTGTACGGGACGCTGGTATCAGTTGTGGTTACGGCATTGCCATCGCCGAATTCATAGATGTACTGCGTCACCAGCTCGGGGAATTCCACATCCGCAGTGAAGTTCAGCTCGACGCCGACCAGACCGGGGCTGGTGTCAACCAGCAGGTCGACCTGGCGCTCGAAGCCGCAGCTGACCGTCACGGCCGCGCTCGTGTTCTGCTTGCCGTCGGTCCAGAAGGCCGTGACCGTGGCGTCATAGTCCTGCTTGACGCCGTACTCGTGCCAGACCGTACTTTCCGTGGAGTTGAGCTGGTTGCCATCCCCGAAGTCGTAGATGTAGTGGTCAATCAGCTCCGGTGACTCGGGATCGGCCGTGAAGGAAATCGGAGCAAGAATGGTGGTTTCCGTGGGGAACACATCGAGACCGATGGCACGCGCCCCGAGTGTGACCGTGATGCCGTCGCGGGCCAGCACGGCACCGGCAAACAGCAGCTGGAACTCTATCAGATGCTCCCCCACCCCGTTGATGTCAATGGAGAGCGGCGTACCCGGGTCATAGGCGTATGTACTGACAATGCCCGCGGGATCCGTGGCCTGGAACTGGCCGCGGAAGTTGCCGAATGAACTTTCCAGCCCGCCGATCCTGTCCCCCAGACCGTTGACAACGGCACCCAGGCCCCCGAGCTGCACACTGGTTTCACTGAACTGCAGCGCACCGGCGTAGTCCAGCTCCACCTGCGGCACTGCTGCTCCGGCTGTGTTGTGGATGTAGGCCAGGCTCGCGCTGCCCTGCTCACCGCTGTCGGATGTCACGCGCAGGCTGACATGCCCGAGATCCACATCCGCCGCAGTGGCATCGAATGTCGTGGCGGAGGCGGCACCTTCCTCATCGAAGATTCCGTCGCCATTGAAGTCCCATTCGTAGTTCGTGATGCTGCTGCCGCTACCGGGACTGAGCAGCCCCGCGCTGAGCGTGAGCTGCGTACCGAGGTTGCCGCTGATTGCCGGACTGATTTCCAGCGTGGGTTCCGGCGGATTGCTGAAGGGATCATGCACGCTGACGGTGAAGCTGCGGCTGAATACGCCCTTCACAAGACTCGCGGCACGCGGGGCCGCTTCCGGGGCACTGCGGAAGCTCAGGCTGGCAATGTACTGACCTGCCGCCGCATAGGCATGCGTCGTGCTGGCAACCGAGAAATCGCCACTCAGGCTGAGCGGCAGGCTCTGGGGCTCAGAGCCGTCACCGAAGTCGATCAGCGCTTCTGTGATCACGCTGTCCGCATCCAGGGCATTGACGAAGAAGCTGACTTCCTCAGAGGTAGCGGACTGCAGCGGATAGGCCTGGGCATTGAGGGACATCACGGGCTGGCCTTCAGTCTCAAATGCCAGCGGCGCGGAAGGCTTGTCAACAAGCGGGCTGGCCCCGTTGCTGCCGCTGAATTCCGTCCAGACCAGCGGAGCAGGGCTGACACTGTCAATCTCGAAGCCTGCGCTGAACCAGAGGCGGTCCGCGCTGCTGACACCCTGGGCATCGCCGAAGGCAAACTCGCTGATCAGCTGGCCGCTGCCGGAGTCGAGCGCGGCCTGATCCCCGGCCAGCGCGGACACGGAAGTGAAGCTGTTCTGAAAGTTGGCACCGATCACGGAGATGTCGGCGATGTTGATCTCACCGTTGGCATCGCCGTCCACCACAGTTTCCACGCTGCCGAGCGCGAAGGGGGCCTTCTTGCCGAAATGCACCGCCAGCGGCGTGAGGTCGGCCAGGTTGACCTGGCTGTTCTGGTCGTAGTCACCGGGCAGCTGGTAGGGAATCAGCACCCGGAAGTTCTGGCCCGGTTCGTCCGTGCTGATCAGCTCGAAGCTCTGGGCCGGCGGAGCAACCCGCACGGCCTTCGCTTGCGGCTGGCTGTTGTCAGCCGGGTCAAAGGCGTGCCTGGCAAAGCGCAGCTCTGCGAGCACACCGCTGCCACTGAAGCCAGCCTGGGCCAGGGGGTCCAGCAGCACGCGGCCGTAGTGCAGCTCGCCGGGGTCCGCCAGCAGGGGCAGTTCCAGTGCCTCTGCAGTGAGCACTCCGGAAGCATCGGCGCTGATGGGGCTGTAGTTGTGTGAATCATACTCCACTGAGAAGTACAGGGCCCGCAGAGATTCCACATTGTCAGCAATCACGTGCAGCGTGCTGGCTGACTCGGTCTCAGACAGCTCCAGACGGAGGCCATCAAGCCTGGTATCCCCCAGCCTGCTGCCCTCATTCAGGTACAGCGCGAAGCGCTCGAGTACCGCATCCGGCACGGCCGGTTCAGGCGCGGGCGGCGCGGGACTGCCCGCCTGGATCTGATCCAGATTGTCGTTGTTCCCGCCGCAGGCTGCCAGCAGCAGCAGGCAGCAGAGAATGCCGGAGTAGATCGATGTCAGTCGCAGATGCATGAGGGCCCTACCGGTAGTTGATCACAAGAGATTATAAGGTAGTTAAACGATGCCCGCCGGAGCCAGATAGTGTGCAGTCCGTGTTTCGCGACACAGCGCGCAAAGTGTTACGCCCGCCCGCCTCAGTGGCCCAGCAGTTTCGTCACCAGCCAGTAGATCCCCAGACCGAGGAACAGCCAGCAGGACGGTCACATATGGCTCAGGATGTTCTTCATATCTGTAGTGATACCTCAACTAGGTGAACTTCCAGTTGTCCTTCTTATCATTTGGCAAAGTGGCCTTGTTTGCTGTCCCAGAGATAGTAGTCGTGCAGCGCCTGGTAATTGATGGCAATTCCTGCCTGCTCCGCATAGAATTCAAGCAAGGTTCCAGCAGCCTGTTTGTCAATCAGCAATTCCTTTCGGACGGATTGCGGACTGATCAACTCGATTGACAGAGACTTTGCATGAAACAGACAGGGCCAGATTGCCGAATCCCAATGCCAGCCCTTGCTTCCGTCAAAACAGAGTTCAAGACAAATCATGCCGTTCAGTGCTGACTCAAGATCAGGCCGCCTACAGAATGTCTTGCTACCAGCGTATGACCCAGTTTCCTGCTGAATGAAGACATGCCGGAACAATGTCAGCTGAGGAAGGGGGACCTGCGCATCAGGATTGGCTTCAGCATACTGCTGTTGCATGCCGCTGAAATCCATCACTTGGGAAATCCGGATGGCACAATCCTCATTCCAGTCTGTCGTGGTCATTCTGATTGCCAGAATCAGGTGTGGATTACCGCCACTCCTGAGGTTGCTGACCACGAGGAAATCAGCAACTGCTTCAGCATTATCCGAGCTTACTCGATGGTCAACCAGTGCCGCATAGTGCAGGACCTCCAGATCCGGCGTACAGCACTCAATAGGCTCTACACCTTGCGGATACCCTTCCCCTGCCAGCGCGAATGAATCAGACATTTGCATTAAGGCGGACGCAGCAAACATTGCGGCAGCTGATGCAATGCGAGACATCAGTCCTCATCCACACTTAGCATGGCAGTGAAGATGTCGTAGGTCTTCTCCTCATCCGCCAGCTCAGTGCCGAGCTTCTTGGAACTCCAGGCAAGATGCAGCTGGCCCTTGCCATCGCGATACGGGAACGGGTGCTTGTCATTGTGCCGGCCATCGGTGAGCTTCAGGCGCTCGCCCGTAGGCAGGTGCATCAGCTCGATGTGGCGGATGCGGCTTTCGTTGTCACGGTGGTGGAAGCTGATCACTTCGTCGTCAATGTAGAAGGGATGCTTGTCCTGGTGCTCATCAGCGGTCAGCTGGCGGATCTCACCGCTCTCGATGCCGATCTCATACAGGTTGACAACGGGTGTCTCCGCACCGCCCGTCCCTTCATAGACGTGGTAGACCAGGCGCTGGCCATCAGGGCTGAACACCGGATGGCAGTTGTTGCGGCCGGCCGGACCATCCGTCAGTTTGCGACGCTCCCCGCTGGCCAGATCCATGATCCAGAGCTGGTAGGTCTCCGGCGTGCCCTCATCGGAGAAGTAGGCCAGCCGGGAGGCATCGGCATCGAAACAGGGGTGCTTGTAGTTGAAGACAGCGTCCTCCAGCAGTGCCAGATGCTTCAGCTCCTGCAGGATGTCACTCTGTACGATCCGCCAGGGGCTGGAACTGCCGTCCTGCTGCCGCCAGGCGATCTTCCGTCCGGCGGGATGCCAGGCCGGCTGGGTGTTGTTGCCGTCACCGCGGCTCAGGCGGCGGATGAAGCGGCCCTCGATGCTCAGGAGCACGATCGAGATATGCCCGTAGTCCCCGCTGTAGCAGGCCAGCATCGTGCCGTCCGGGGAAACCGCCGGATGTTCATGGTCGGTCAGCCCGCCGGTCAGGCGCTGCGGCTCACCGAGTTTCAGTCTGCGAAAGTCCCTGATTTCCACTCTGTGATTCTATCCCGCGCCGAAAGTCAAATTTGTGTCCATGCGGCACACTGTGGCAGTGATTTCCCGCATAATAGACTGGCCGGAGCTGACCTGGCCGCTGAATCATTCAGCGGACTCGCGTGGTAGCATACCGGCGCGGAGGATCAAGAACATGGCATACGTACCGGTAGTAATTGAGCAGTCCAATTTCGGCGAGCGCGCCTATGACATCTACAGCCGCCTGCTGAAGGACCGCATCATCTTCATCGGGGCACCGATCGGCGACCAGCTCGCAAATGCCGTGATCGCGCAGCTGCTCTTCCTGGAGAAGGAGGACAGCACCAAGGACATCGACATCTACATCAACAGCCCCGGCGGATCGGTGATCGACGGCCTGGCGATCTATGACACGATGCAGCTCATCAAGCCCAACGTCTCCACGATCTGCGTCGGTCTGGCTGCCAGCATGGGCGCGATCCTGCTGGCCGGCGGCACGAAGGGCAAGCGCTACATCCTCCCCAACAGCAAGGTGATGATCCACCAGCCCTGGGGCGGATTCCAGGGCCAGGCCTCGGATATTGCAATCCACGCCAAGCAGATGCAGGATACGAAGAAGCGGCTTAATGAAATCCTCGCGAAGCACAGTGGCCAGGAGCTCAGCAAGGTTGAGGTGGATACCGACCGCGACCACTTCATGACACCTCAGGAAGCCAAGGACTACGGCCTGATCGACATGATCTTCGAGTCCGAACCCCTCGCTCCGGCCCCTTCTGACAAGGGCTGATTCAACACAAACACGCATTCGAAACACAAAGGGTCCCTGCGGGGACCCTTTTTCTATACATACGAATAGTATAAATCATTAAATTTGAAGTTTATCGATTATTAATCTCAATTTGATCTTTGCAATTCTGTTAGACTGTTAGAGTCTTAGACATACACCTTGTATGTTGCTTTGATTTCTGGACCGTTGGTACTTATATGAACAATCCAAAGCATTGCGTAAGCTGCAATAAGCCGCTGCCTGTTGGTGCACCGGGCGAAAAATGCTCCCTGTGTGCAATCGGGCTGCGACCTGCGAGTGAGTCCCGGGGCCCCGTCTCGACCGAGCGCGATACGCGCAAGGTGCAGAGCCGCGTGCTGTCCGGCAAGGCCTGCCCGCACTGTGAAGCCGAACTGACCCTGCTCGATGTGAGCATGGGCAACTGCAGTATCTGCAACGGCTTCTTCAGCAGCGAGGGGCTGCGCGACTTCTCTCCGGAGAACAAGCAGGTCAAGGACATCGCCGGTGCCAGCCGCCATTCGCGGATCTGGCCCGATGACGCCCCGATCTGGTAGATCAGCAGCTTAGCCAAGCACAACTTCTTGCGTCCCGGGGCTGTAGGCCTGATGTGCTGTGCATACATGCAGAACAGCACTTCGCAGTCCCAGGCGAATACTGAGAGGCAGCCAGATGCCTTCCCTCAGCTCGTCATCATTGTCATGGCATGTCCAGCCAGCATTGCTGATTAAGGTCAATTAATGCAATGCGGTCTACGTGGCTGCAGCTGGATAATCGAACAGCGTCCTACTTCACGCGCTCGGCTCGGCCGACCTGCAGCATGCGGTCCAGGGAGCGGCGCGCGCCGGCGATCACCTGGCTGTCCAGCTCGATCACCTGGCTGCTGTCCGGGTTCTTCATCGCCGTCAGCACATTGCGCAGCTCGATCTTCTTCATGAAGGGGCAGAGCACGCAGGTTCCGATGAAGTCCCGGTCCGGGAACTGCACCTTGAGCTTGTCCGTCATGCCGCATTCCGTGACCAGCATGAAGGTCTTCGCCTCCTCATGCTCGGCGATGTAGCGCTCCATCCCGCTCGTGCTGCCGGCCATGTCAGCCTGGGCTACCACTTCCGGGACGCATTCGGTGTGCGCGAGCACCTTCGCATCCGGATACTGGCCGCGGAAGGCCTCGAGCTCAGCCGCGCCGAAGTTCTCGTGCACCACGCAGGTGCCGTTCCAGGAAATGATTTCCTTGTCGGTATGCGGACGCAGGTTCTGGGCCATCAGTGTGTCAGGCAGGAAGATCACGCGATCCCCCTCCATGTCGTTGACTACCGCCAGGGCATTGGCGCTGGTGCAGCAGGCGTCGCACTCAGCCTTGACCTCGGCATAGGTATTCACGTAGCAGACCACGGGTACGCCGGGATACTGGCGCTTCAGCTCGCGCACGTCCTCGGCTGTGATGCTGGCGGCCAGCGAGCATCCGGCCCGGTCATCGGGCAGCAGCACGGTCTTCTCCGGGGAGAGGATCTTCGCGGTCTCGGCCATGAACTTCACACCGCAGAACACCACGACGTCTGCGTCAGTGGTGGCAGCCACCTGGGAGAGCCCCAGGCTGTCACCGACATGGTCGGCTATTCCGTAGATGATGTCGGGGGTCTGATAGCTGTGTGCCAGTACCACCGCGTTCATCTCGCGCTTGAGTTTGTTGATTTCCCAGGTCAGGGGGGCGATCAGCGCGCACTCCACCGGTGACCAGCCCACGATGCTGAGCTGGCTGTGCAGGCGGGCGGCTTCGTCAGCGATCTGCGCCTCCGTATAGGGCAGGTTTCTCCAGTTGATTGTCTCTACGGACATCGAATCACCTTTCTTGCTGTTAATTAGTGTATGTTTTACACTAATTCCAAAGTCATTTTACCACAATTCACGGCATTCCGCCATTATGATCACGAATTCATCACAATGCGTATGCCTGGTACCTGATCAATACTGGGCTTAACCTGCCTGAGGGCGGGGACTGATCCACTGAAATGCGAAATCCGGCACAGATGAATAGGCGGTAAACATCACACCGGTCTTTCCCGACGATGGCATGTCCCGCTGCAACTCCGTCATTGCGGTCTGCGTCCTACCCACAGGGAGAACTGTAATGGGATTTGACAAGGATCAGTATCAGCCCAACCCCGGGCTGGACATCGACTTCGAGCGGGACAACCAGGGACTGGACCGGATCCGCAGTCAGCAACGCGGAGCATCTGCAGTGATGTGGGTACTGGCGGTGATACTGCTGGCGGCGGGAGGCTGGTACTGGCTGAGTACGCGACCGGATCCGCTTGATGAGAAGATGCGCGGCCAGGCGGCACTACTGGAGAAGGCTGTGATGCGATACCACGCCGATGAAGCCGATTACCCGGCCGAACTTGAGCAGGCTTCGCCGTACTTCCCAGTGGCGGGCCAGTGGCCGACCGAACCATACAACGGGCAAAGGATCGCGGACACAGGCACTGATGAATTCGATCCCTCCGGCAGCGTCGGCATGGTGCATTACATGCGGATTGAAACGGATGGGGAAACGGGTTACCGCCTGACCGTGTTCGGCCGTGATGGCATTCTGCAGACACGCTGGGGTGGATACGTCACCGGAAGCTGAACCTGCAGGAATCGCCAGGGATCACATTGCCGCCAGATCCGGAAAATTTGCCCGGAATCCGCTGAACTGGCGTGCAATTTCGCTGAAAATCAGATTTACTTTATGTAAGGACTGATACTGCGAATGATGTTGGGAACCGGCTGAAACCCACTCATGGCCCCGTATGGATGCGGGCCGGCGAAGATCATTCCATGTTCTGCAAGGAGTGATGTATGTACGATAAACAGGACCACAGGTCCCAGAACCACATGCGCGGATCCCACCATGAGCTTTATGAGCTTGAGCGGGAACAGCGCAGCGCCAGCCTGGTGATCAGGTACGGACTGGCTAGCGTGGCTTTCGTGATCCTGGCCGTGCTGATCAGCGGCCAGGCCTATCCCAAGGACCGCGCGATGCGGATCCAAGCCAATCGTATCGAGCGAGCGATCCAGCAGTACTACAGTGAGGAAATGGACTATCCGGAGAGCCTTGCTGATGTGTCTCAGTACCTGCTGCTGGATGGCCAGCCCCTGCTCGAACCCTATGCCAGCCAGCCGATCAGCGACTGCGGTACGGACGCCTTCAGCGCGGAGTCCTGTACCGGTATGGTGCACTATGAGCGGCTGGAATCCGGCGACAGCAGTGGTTACTGCCTGACCATATTCGGCAGGAAGGGCGTGCTTGATACGCGCTGGGGTGGCCAGACGCGTTGAGTTGATCGAAGCGCGAAAGCGTTTCAAGCTCAGCGCCGGAGCACACGCAGAAACAAGAAAGGGCCCCGCATCAAGCGGGGCCCTCTGTTTATCTGAATGAGGTCCGGGTCTAACCCTTGCCGGGAACGACGTCGGTCTCCTTGTCCTTCTGCGGAGGCTCGTACTTCGTCGGCGGGGTGTTGTTGCTCGGCGTCACGGGGACATTGGGCTCGGCCGGACGGCTGAAGTCCCAGTCCACCAGCTCACGCTCGGTGCAGTTGCCATCGCAGGTCGGCAGGCCGCAGGGGCAGCAGCTCATGTCAACCGGCAGGTTGCTGGCAGGCCAGACATTACCCCAGGCGGTCGGATCCATGCTGGCAAGGATGTTGCGCTTGAGGCGGGCATCCACCTTGGCATGGGCGTACCAGGTCGGGTCGCTCAGCACCAGGCTGATGTCGAAGGCCTCGCCGTAGTGGCACATCTCACGCAGGAAGTTGATTTCGCAGTCGTTGAAGCGCCAGGCGAACTTCCAGCGGTAGGCGCGGGCCACGTGATCGTAGGTGATGTCCTCAATCACGGCCTTGCGC
The DNA here is from genome assembly GCA_020440605.1 of bacterium. Lineage (GTDB taxonomy): Bacteria > 4484-113 > 4484-113 > 4484-113 > JAFGCY01 > JAHEFU01. Next base: position 119,642 of record JAGRNT010000010.1, read on the forward strand.
GGGTAATAGACATAATTCTCATTGAGGTCCAGGCTGAAGCCGTGGTACTTGTAGTCCTGGCAGTAGAGAGCCTCATCGCCCTTGCCCACCTTCTTCTCACGGCAGACATTGCAGGTCTTCTCCTTGCAGGTGGCGGTGCACTTCGCGCAGCTGCCGTCGCACTTGTCATCACCGCAGGCGCGGTAATGCAGCTCCGGCCCGCAGACGAACTTGCCGCGGCGCTGGTAGTTGTAGAGGAACTCGTGCACGTTGTCGTCCACAATCGCCTGAGCCTTGGGCAGGCCGAACTCGAGGTAGAACTTGTCCTTGAAGTTGGACAGGTAGCGCTCGAAGTAACGGTTGCCACCGAGGTCGGTGATGTCGTGGTTGTCCTCATCAATGGCGAACCAGACCCAGCTGATGGCCTCTCCGCTCTGCGGGGTGACTTCGGCGTAGTAGTCGATCATCTGCTGAACGATCAGCGGGTCGCAGACGTAATACGCGTCGATCAGGGTCTGGATGTGGTCGCGCACCATGTCACGCGTGAAGAAGAACGCGCTGACGGTGTACTTGTTGCAGTCGTCATGCCAGACGATCTTGCTGTTGTCGGGATAGGTCATGCGCTCCCAGTTGAACTCCTTCTGCACGCGTCCGGGGACCGGCAGGCGGAAGTCCTCAAGCGTCAGCGGGCTGAAGCCCACCTCATCGACGCCGCGGTGGTGGAAGGCATGGAACTGCGGGTCGATCGCAATATCCTCAGTCTTGCTGTCAAGACTGCGGTACATCGGCCCCTCGTAGAGCGGGAGTCCCGTGACCTCGCTCTTTCCGCCATCGGACGCGAAGGCCGTGCCCAATGCCAGAATAGTCATCATCAACCCTGTAACTAGAAAGCGCATATCATCGCCTCATCTCAGATTTACGCTGCAGACAAGCACCCATATTATCAGCTCGCCCCGTCCTAAGCAAGCGCCCCTGCCCTAAGGCAGTCACGGACCGGCACAGCGCAAAGCTCCGATCCGGGCGGATTGCTTCGAGAAAGTATATATTAGTATGCCCGTCCTGAACAGCCCCGAAATTGGAATTTGAGCGGTATTCTGAAAGCAGCAGTCCCGATTTCCCTGATTCACCCCCACAAACGTTGGGCAAATTCCGGTTTATCGATTGTTGATATCTGCTGATCCACCCCGACTGTTCGCCTGCTGCATACATTAGATAATGTCCCCTGGGGGACAATGCAACAGACCAGCTAGGGGTAACGCTGTTCCCGGATGATGATGCTGGCCGGATAGAAGCCGCCGTTGAGCGGGATGGCACGGATGCGAAGTAGCTTGGTTTCCCCCGGCCGCAGCGGGATGTCCTTCAGGAGCTGCTCCTCCCCGCTGGCCACGAGTGAGGTGCCGAGATATTCATCATCTATGAAGAACTGGCCCTTGACCTCTCCGGCGCTGGCCCGCAGCACCACGAACAGCAGGGCCGGATAGTCATTGCGGTTGCGCAGCTCCACACTGTAGCTATGGGTCATGCCGTAGCAGCCCTGCAGCACCGAGCTGTCACTCTGGCTGGCGGGCAGCTGGCTGCCGAGCCGCATGTAGAGCCAGTTGTCACCGGTGCTGTACTGCAGGTCCGCATTCACGAATGGTTCACCGAAGACGCAGTAACTGGCTTCGCCGCTGCTCTCCAGCGGCCAGGGCGGCACACTGCTGCCGTGCGCCACACTCAGGGTCTCCAGCCGCAGTTCCGCCCCGCTCAGGTTGGAAACGGTCATGTAGCCACTGGCGGTTGTCCCGTGCGGCATGCGCTGCTGGACCAGGAAGGCCTGACTGCCGGCGGGGATCTCCAGCACGTAGCCGTTGCCACCGTTGAGGTTGTTCCAGTAGTTCTCGGCGGAACGGTAGCCAACATAGAAGGTATTCACATCCGGACCGGCCAGGCCGGGCGTGACGTGCACGCTGGCGGGGCTGCTGCCGGTGTTGATCAGCCGGCAGACCATGTCCATGTCTGAGCCGCTCTGGTTCTGATGGTGGAACACCAGCCGCCCGGCCTGCTGGCCACGCAGCTTCGCGAAGTACAGCAGCTGCGCGCGGCTGACCCGTTCCGGGCGGTTGGAGAAGAAGGTCAGGCTTTCGCGGGGCAGGTGCATGCGCCGGTTCTCCAGCGTGAACTGCTCGCTGCCCCTGGAACCTCCACCGCCGGGCTGGCTGCTGATCCAGTCAAGGCTGAGCTGGCGTTCGCGGCCTGGGGAGAGTTTCAGGCCGTCGCTGTGCCAGACCAGCCGGCTGTCCGGTGAAAGGCCATGCCGGTTGCGGATCATGTTGTCAATCGCCTCGCGGATGACTTCCAGTCCGGCACTGTCACCGGTGACCACCACCCGGTCAGGTGCTCCGGAATGGCTGCTGGGTGCCGAACCGGGGGCCGGGGGATCAAACACGCGATGCCCTCCGGACTTGATCAGACCGGCCGTGCCATTGTCCCCCTCGGCACGGCTGCCCTGGGGCCGGCCGGATATGCCCTGCCCGCCCGTGTCAGCGGTGGCCGGCAGCACCACTCCCTGTGAGGCAGGTGCCGGACGGCTGCTCTGCGCGGGTGCAGTAGCCTGGTCCAGGGCGTCATTGATGTTGTTCATCCAGCTCAGGCAGAGTTCCTCGGGAGTGGCTCCCCAGGCCTTGCCTTCCATGTCGGTTGCCAGCAGCAGCAGTTCGCCATCCAGCAGCAGCCGCCACTGCCGCCCATCACTGCCATCCTCCTCCACATGCAGGGCGGTACGCCCGCGGCGGTAGGCGGAGCTGAGCTGCACGCTGGCCAGGGAGAGATTGCGCAGGGGGGTACGGTTGCGCTGGTTCTTGGCGAGCCGGACCACGGTCTGGCCGTTGACCAGCAGTGCCACTGCCGGTTTGCCGTTGGGAGTGGAGGAGAGCACGGTTTCGATGCGGATCGTGTCCTGGGCCCGCAATGGTGTGCTGAAGAGGGCGCAGAGCGCAGGCAGCAACAGCATCACGGAAAGGAATCGGGGCATCTGAATCGCGATTATAGCAATCCGGAACCGGGGTTCCGGGCAGCCTGCAATCAGGATGCATAAAGCCGCTGTGCTGTTCGAGCCGCCGGCATCCGGATCCGGAAAGCGTTTTGCCTTCCGGACCCGGATGGATGAATTCTCATCGATTGCCACTGCAGCCGCTATTCGATGGTGCTGACCATCAGCAGCTCGTCATTCACATAGTCGCGGAAGATGATGTGCCAGCGGCCATCCTGGCCGACAAGCAACTCCGGCAGTGACAGCGGAATTCCGACATCAGGCACCGCCAGCTGGGCGAAGCCGTTGCCCTTGTTCCACTCCATGTGCTGTCGCAACCCGATGTTGTCGGCACTTAGCCCGACGAAGGTATTGCCCCAGGCCTGAACGGCTGAGCTGACGAACAGGGAATCCGGGACCACACTGCCCGGATAGTTGAACTGCAGCGCCTTGGTAGTGAAGCTGCCGTCCGAGTGGCGTACGACGCGCATCGGCGAACTGTCCGGTCCGGTGTTGACATGCCAGGCCGTGGCGATCCCGCCGCCGTTGCCGGGTTCAATGTAGTCGGCACCATCCACCGTGCTGCCTTCAGTGATACCCGTGCCGAGGTAGTTGCGCCCGATCCCGGAAACCGGTTCAAGACTCGCCGCTCCGTTGGCAACGGTCACGAAGCCCAGGTCGCTCACTGAGATGTTGCCATCACCATAGAACACCAGTGCACCGAAGTCTCCTGCGAAGCCGGTGGGCGAACCCCCGAAGATCCTGTCCGCGGTGATCGGGAAGAACTGCATGCCCGTGGCAGGGGTGTAGACATTGAAGAACTGCTGCGAGCCCTCGCCGAACGAGAACCGCAGCGGTCCGGCATCCGAAACCATGCCCAGCCCGCCGGTAACCACGTTGCCATTCTGCTGCTCGCTGAAGCTGCTGCCGGTCCAGCGGGCCAGCCTGAAGCGCCCGCCGCGGTTGTAGGTCACATACAGCTCGCCGGCATCCGTGGCCCCGACCTCCAGATGATCGATGCTGTTGTTGGGAGCGGTCACCTCATTCCAGTTCACGCCATCCCCACTGCGCAGGTGCAGCTGGACATCGCCGGGGGCGATCCGGACCTGCAGCAGGTGCAGGCCGTCCGTGGCTGAGGCCGCCTGCATCTTGAAGCCCGAGCCCCAGGTGCCGTCCAGCTGAGCCAGCAGCAGCTCGCTGTCATCGGCAGCCAGCTCATGCACGCGCGAGCTCCAGTCCTGGTACTGCGTCATGCTGCGGATCCCGGGGTCGCCGGGGACCTTGCAGATCGCCATCTCCACGTTGCCAAGGAGGTTGTCAAGCGTGTTGAAGGCCTGCCAGCCCGCACTGCCGCCTTCGTAGACCGTGCACAGCGCCGTACTGAAGCTGATGATCCCGACGTAGGTCGTACCGTCCGCGCAGATCATGCGCAGCCGCTGGCCGTTGAAGTCCCCGGGCGTGACAGGCTGGACCGCGGTCCAGGTGTCGTTGTCGGCATTCAGCTCGCTGTACTGCACGGTGCCCTGATGCCAGTAGATCATGCGCGGCCTGTCCGTGGTGGGATCAACCGCGGCATCCACCTCCTGGCCCTGTGGAAACACGGGCGTGATGTCCGCGCCGTCAATCACGGTGCTGCCGTCATAGCGGGCCCACTTCAGAGCACCGCTCCAGTAGACGATGTCGAACACGTCCAGGCCGGGGTTGTACTCCACATCGTAGATCCCCCCGGCGGCGAGATTTGGCAGGACGGTCTCTTCCGCACCGGTCTTGACATCCACCTTGACGATCCGCGGACCGGGGAAGGAGGAGATGTCCCAGTAGAACAGGAACAGGTCGCCGTTGCCATCACGCTCCAGCTGGGGGTTGAAGACATTGTTGTCCTCTAGCTGGAAGTTCTTGAGGATGTCGAGCTTCTCACCGTCCCAGGTGAAGATGCGGGTCAGGAGCGGAATATCGAAGAATCCGCCGCTGGATACGGCGAAGGCCCAGCCGTCTCCGTCCGGTACGGGTTCGGTGATCAGGTCCAGACCGGGTGTGCCGGTGGACACGTAGTCATAGCTCACCACTCCGGAGGGATCAACATGCATCGCTGAAATTCCGCGCACCAGCGAATCGTAGTAGAAGCTCGTGCTGCTGCCATCATCCTCTCCGACCATCTGGATCAGTCCGGCGCGGACGAATCCGGCCGGCCTGTCATGCACCGGCGTTGCTGAGCTTTCCCATACCGGGCTGACGCTGAGCTTGCCGGTGTCCGGCGCACTGAAGCAGTCTGCGATCCCGTCGTTGTCAGAATCCGAACCGCAAGTGCCATTGACGATGTAGTTGCCGGGCTGGAGGAGGATCTCCAGCACGGGATCAGTCTGGGTGACGGTGCCGATGCCGTAGCCCAGATCGAAGCTGTACTCCACGATCGGGTCGTCATCCGGATGGAAGGACCCTGAAAGGTCGAGAGTCGCCAGGTAGGGACCGGTGAAGTCCCCTTCGTCCATGTCAAGTACCGCCACGGGCGGGGTGCCCGAGGCAATGCTGCGTCCCGTCGCTTCTGCCAGCTGCGGTGGCTGGCCGTCAGATGCGGAATCCTGGACTGCAGCAGGCTGAGCAGATTCCAGCCCCGTCAGTCCCATGTCCCTGCCGCCTCCGCAGGCGGTGATTCCCATTGCCAACACGATGGACAATCCAATGCCCATCAGCAAACGACTAATCATGCAATCTCTCCCCCGGCATTTGCTGCCTCTGAATACATCAGGCATTTTACCTGTATTTAACCATACAGAAAAATGCGGCGGCCTGCAGGAAATCAGCCGCAGAATCGGGAAAGCCGCGGGAAAGCACATTGAAACAGCATATCCAGGCTGCAGAAAACGAAACGGGAGACACTCTGGCCGCCCGTCTGCGCTGTCACGGTCAATGATTCCAGTGAATGTCCCGGATCATCAGATCGTGCTGATAATCCTCAGTTCATCAGCAAGGTAATCGCGGTAGATGATGTGCCAGCGGCCGTCCTGGCCGATCAGCAGTTCCGGCCGCGACAACGGCCCCTCAACCTCAGGGACCTGCAGCCTGGCGAATCCATTGCCCTTGTTCCATTCAAGATGCTGGATCCGCCCGAGGTTGTCAGCGGTCAGGCCGACGAAGGTACTGCCCCATGCCTGACAGGCGGAACTGACGAACACGCTGTCCTCCGGAGCGTTGGCCGGGTAGTTGAAGGCCAGCTCGTGGGTGCTGATGCTGCCGTCGGACTTCAGCACGACTCGCAGCGGGAATTCAGCGGGGCCATTCGTCACATGCCATGCGCTGGAGGTTGCCATCGTGCCAGGCTCAGTGAATGTGGTGCCGTCCACCAGCCTGCCTTCAGTCGAGCTGTCGAGGTCATTGCGCAGCAGGTCGGAGACGTGCTGGATGGAGCCGTTGGCAGGATCCAGGTAGCCGAGGCTCGTCTGGGTGGGACTGCCGTGTTCGTAATAGACAAGGGCACGAATCAGTTCACCCGGGGCGGCGATGGAGCCTTCCAGCACCGGCTGCCTGGCAACCGTGAGGATCTGGCTGCCACCGCTTTCAGTATAGACGCCGTACTGGTCACCTGAGGTGATTGTTCCGCCGACGCGCAGCGGGCCTTCATCACTGATGTAGGAGAAGCCTGAGCTGTCAACGGCAACATTGTCAACGAAGTCATATCCGCTGCCATTCCACTTCATCAGCTTGCAGTCGAGAGCCTGCCACGTAATATACAGGTCACCTGCGCTGTCCGTGCCCAGATCAACCTTCTCGGGGAAAGTGGCAACCACTTCAGCTTCGTTCCACGTGACTGAATCGGTACTGACAAGGTGCAGGTACTGCGGACCCGGAACGGCGGTGACCTGCATCACATGCAGTCCGTCACTGGCGGAAGCCGTCTGCAGCGAATTGCCCGGTCCCCATGTGCCTGGCATGTAGCCCCAGCGCAACTGGGTGTCATCCTCAAACAGCTGGGTGACAAAGGTCCTGCCGTCATAGTCCCGTCCGATGCAGAGAAGCCCATCCTCGCCGGGATACTCCAGCAGCCTGAAATCATGCGGATAAACCTTCTCTTCCATTGTGCTCCAGGTTTCCCAGGCATCATTGTCTCGTTGCACGATCCACGTTTCACCTGTGAAGGCAACGATGCCGACAAAGGTCCTGCCATCCCTGAAGCCGATGGACAGGTTCTCTGCCTGGAAATCGTTGTAGAGGTTCTCTACAGGCTTCCATGTGTCGTTGTCAGCATTCAGGGCCGTCCAGAACTGTCCGCCCTTGTGATAGACAATTTCCGGCCGGTCTGTCGCGGGATTGACTTCCATGTCAATCAGGCTGTTAAACGGGTTTACATCCGCAATGAAGGCAGTGTCGACAATGCTGCTGCCATCATATCTTGCCCAGTGCAGGCCCTCGTCGTAGTAGGTGATTTCGAACAGGTCAAGCGCATTGTTGTATTCAACATCGTATGAATATCCGGGACCGATCTGCTGCAGAACGTCGGTCGTGTTGCCGGTGCCGAAATCCAGGCGCCTGATGCGGTTGTTATTGGTACTCGTTGCATCCCAGTAGAACAGGTTGAGATTGCCACTGCCGTCCGTTACCAGCATCGGTCGCTCGATACGGAAGACGTCCATCTCAAAGTCCGGCATGTAATTCAGTTTGCCGTTGCTGAAGGTGATGATGCGATAGCGGCGGCCAGCATAGCCGGGGGCAGTCATTGCACCAATGAAGGCCCAGCCTCCATCATATGGGGCAGGTTCACTGAGCCAGGCATGTGTTTGACGGGAATTGGAGATGAAGTCATAGCTGATTTCGCCGGTTTTCCTGGTGGTCATGGCGAAGACACCTCCGACATAACCTTCCCAGCCAAATGTTGTCACTGAGTCATCCGCAGGATTGGCAACAGTATGCAGGTTGATGGTGCGGCGAACTTTGCCTTCGCGCGCATAGAGCAGCCTGGAGTTCTCCTGCCAGACAGGCAGGATAGTGATCGGTGTGAAATCCGGGGCACTCATCTGATCCGGGCTGTCATTGCCGTCGCTGTCCGACCAGCAGGTTCCGCGCACGATGTAGTTGCCCGGCTGCAGTTCGAGCTCCAACACCGGGCTGCTCTGCTCCACCGGGTCAATGCCGCTGCCGAACTCGAAGCGGTACTGCACGATCGGATCCCCGTCCGGATGGAACGAGGCTGACATGTCGAAGCTCGCGGTGTATGGTCCGTCAAAGCTGCCGCCCGGTCCCTGCAGGACAGCCACGGGGCCGTAGTCCCCGGGCATGGTGCTGAATTCATGCTGGGCACCGAAAACGACATTGCCCACCGTATCCAGGCTGTTCACACGGTACAGGTAAGGCGTATCCGTCAGGACATCGGTGTCGATGTAGTAGTTGTCAGTCTGCGGCTGCAGTGTCAGATCCTGCCAGTCACTGCCGTCCGCGGGTGAGCGCTGCACCATGTAGCCCGCGAAGAAGGGCTCCGCCAGGCTCGGGCTGTCCGCCCACTGGAACTGTATGCTGGCATTGCCGCCGCTCTGGCTGAGGTTGCTGACCGGGACGATCCCGAGCTCGCTGTCGTCAACACCGAGCAGCACGGAGTTGAGCTGCAGGCTGCCGCCCGCAGGGACGATCAGCGCCATGTAGTGCCAGCCCAGCGGAGACTTGAATTCCGGGCCTGCCGGATATTCAAGCTGCTGGTCATCGCTGAAAGGGCCTGAGCTGACCCAGCGAGCACTTCCGTAGTCGGAGTAGGCCAGGTAGTATTCACTGCCGCCCTCGGCCACGTCTATCAGCAGGCTGTTGGGATGCTGGGACTCAGTGAAGCTGCCGGCTCCCCAGATGGCGTATGCCATGGCGGAGGAAGCATCCATGTAGAGATGGTCCCCCACGGGAGTGCCTCCGCTGCCGCCCGGCAGCATGTCGGCGGCGATGTCCACCACATGCCAGCCGGGGCCGATCACGCTGGATTCGCGGCCGGGGTCATCCAGTCCGACAAGTCCCGGCAATCCGGAGTCCATAGTCCCGCCCGCCAGGGACAGCTCACTGGCCTGCGGAACAAGCTTCGGGGATCCACTGCCACCGGCACAGGCCCCCAGAACCAGCAATGCAGTGAACAAAGCACACAACGCAGTCATACGTGATTTCATTCATCAGCTCCCAACACAGTGATCTGTCCCAGTCAGGGCATTTACACCCTGTACAGATATATACACTGGCTGGGTTGCAGAAGTTTCACCCCAGGCCTGGGTTTCCTCAACCTGAGGATTGATCCCACTGTAATCGCCATCTAAGCCACCGCCATTGCGCCGGTCCGGGTTCAGATCGTGCTCAGCACCTTCAGTTCGTCATTCGCCAGATCGCGGTAGAAGAGATGCCAGCGACCGTCGGGACCCGTAGCGAGCTGACCCTGGGAATAGATCCGGCCCTCAGGGAGCGGCAGGCTTTCGTATTCGCCGAAGGTCTCCCATTCCAGCAGGCGCTCCGGACCGCTGTTGTCGCTCACGAAAGCCACGAGGCTCATGCCATTGGTGTTCATCACGCTCACCGTGCGCCGCAGATCGCCATGGGTGAAGAGCTGGATGCTGAGCGGCAGATCCTCAATGTAGGGTTCACTCAGCAGTGACATCCGTACCCTGATCGGCCGCAGCTCCGGACCATAGGCCACATACCAGACCGGCCGGTCCTGGAAATACGGCAGGCCAAGCTGCACGCCGCCGTCAATCCAGCGGCTCTCAACGAAGTAGTCATCAGTGAAGCTCAGCGGCACATCGGCAAGATGCACGACACTAGACAGCCCGTAACCGACGATCCCCAGCTGGCCGGTATCAGGACTGCTCCCGCCGTAGTTCACCAGGCTAAGCGCAGTACTGCCTGCAAGAACGGGCTGGCCATCCCAGACCGGCAGGTTCGTGAGCAGGGTATCGATGGGCAGCTGGCCCTGGCGCTGGGAGCGCAGGAAGGCCGGCACATTGCCTCGGTCGTCAACCTGGATCAGGTAATTGCGTTCACCGCTCAAAAGTGGGATCACGTCGTTGGAAGCTCCCAGCGTGGCCAGTCCGGCAAAGGCCGCCCCGTTCCATTCCTGCAGCTGGGCGTCGACACCGTCATGGAAGGAGAGGAACAGGTGCTTCGCCGTGTCGCGGCAGAGGCGCGGAAAGTACCCGGCCGGATTAAAGGCACCTTCGGTCCAGTTTTCCCCATCACTGCTGTGGTAGTGCCAGATCTTGCCGAAGCGTTCCTCGACGACATGCAGCTCATTCTCACTGGCAGCGGCTGCCATGTGCAGGCCGTGCCCGGAGGCCGCGGGGATCCCCGGTAATGCCGTCTGGCTGTCCTGCGTGGTGATGTCCTTGATGGCGATGTTCCAGCTGGAGAGCATGGTGTAGCTGCGGAAGCCCGTACTGCCTGGCAGGCGCAGCAGGTGCTGCAGTCCGAGGCAGGGGAAGTCGTCATCTTCGTTGACAAGACTCCAGTTGCCACTTTCCAGCGCGAAGAGCCGGCAGACTCCGCTGACGGAATCCGTGAGCTGGCAGTAGAGCCTGCCGTCAGCGGCGATCAGGTCCCCGCCGATGGTCTGGGTCCCGGAGGGGTCAATGATCTGCAGCGCGGACCAGGTCTGCAGGTCCGCATTCAGGGCACTGTAGAAGTACTGGCTGCCCTGCAGCAGGATCACGGCCGGGCGGTTGGTGGAGGGATCATGCTCCAGATCCACGAAGCTGGTGGGAGCCGGACTGACGACGGCGGAGTTGAAGCTGCCATCGGGCATGCGGCGGATCCACTCCGCACTGCCGCCGCTGACGACGATGTCCACACCTCCACTGGCTGGATCGAATTCAATATCCGCAGATGTGGCCGCAGCGAGACCTGGCCGTACCACCTCAGTCGTCCCGGCCTTGATCCGGGTCAGCGTCAGGTCGAAGTCCACACCGGTATCATTGAAGTAGATGTAGAAGAGCTGTCCGATGTTGGTGGCCGCAAGTCCGATGAACTCGGAATCCGCGAAGCCTGACGTGAAATCCACGAAGGACAGTTCCTCCCCGTCCCAGTAGCAGAGGGTTTCCCGGCTGGGCTGGTAGACCATCACGCTGTAACCGCCGTCGGTTTCCACCGGTTCGCTCAGGCTGCCGTTGCCACTGCCGGGAAGCGGGAGGAAGTCCCATTCCTGGGTACCGTCCGGGCGATGCGTGAGCGCACTGAGCCCGGGTTGCAGCACGTCATAGAACAGCAGTGTGCTGCTGCCATCCGGATTGGCAACCGGCTGGAAGCTCGGGCTGCGCGGGATCAGATGTGGTCCGCTTGTCACCGTATGCGGCTGCTCCTCCCAGCGCGGATAGACCTTCAGCTGGGCATTTGTGGAGCTGCTCTTGCCGTTGCTCGTGGCTATGAAGAACAGGCTGTAGCAACCGGGCTGCAGCGTCACATCCAGCACCGGGTCCGGCGTGCTGATCGGGCCATCAGCACCGTTCAGGAAGAAGCTGTAGCCGCTGATCGGCGTGCCGTCCGGATCGTAGCTGCCGCTCAGGTCCAGACTGACCTGCACGGGGCCGTAGAGCGGACCCTGCGGAACGACGGGCATGACCACCGGGGCAGCATCGTTGCCAGGCAGCGCTGCCACCAGCAGGGATGAGCTGTACGCTGTGTTGCCACTGCTGTCCGTGGCACTGACGCGGTAACGATTGAACACTCCCGGCTGGCTCTCCTCGTCGATGTACACAGCGGAGCGGAACGGAGCACCGCTGATCCGCTGCCAGTTGCCACCGCTGGCCGGACGGCGCTCCACGGCATAGCCCATGAAGTCGGCATCCGCATAGTCCGGGCTGTTGGGCCAGTGGATGATGACCTTCTGCTCCGAACTGCCGTCACTGAGCCCGATCATTGTCATTTCCGGCGCACTGCCGCCGCCATGCACGCCGATCTCCAGCGCATCCAGCTGCAGGCTGCCGCCCTCCGGTACGAGCAGGGCTACATAATGCAGCCCGCGCGGTGAAACATAGCGCCCCGGCGTGGCAAAGCCGTCCTCCGGATCGTACTGCACCATCTGGCTGGAGCTGAAGGGACCGAGCATCCGCCAGCGTCCGCCGTAGTAATCGCTGAAGGCGAGGTAGTACTCACAACTCACGCTGCTGACAAGGCTGTTCAGTCCCGTCGGTGCGGTATCCGCCGGCCAGTTGCCAAGCGCCCAGATCTTCCAGGCCATCCCGCTGGCTGCTTCCAGCTTCCAGCCACCGGCACTGGCCACCGCCTGGGATGACTGGGTGGAGAAGTTTGGCTGGTCCAGTGCGATTTCCTGCCAGCCCGGACCACTCAGGGATGTGCCACGCACGAGTCCGCTCTCGCCGGGTGGGAGCTGCGGCAGGGCGTCCAGGGCCGGCAGCATGCTGAGCGGAGATTCCACAGCAGGCTGTGGAGCAGTAGGCGGATTGCCACCGCCACAGCATCCCAGCGTGAACAGCGCTACCAGAATTCCCAGCGAGACCACGATCCGCGGACTGCGGACCCTACAGAAGACTGCAAGCACAAGCAACTCCCACCGGCAATGGCCGGATTCCAGAGAGCCAACCCGTGGCAGTCCGGGGACTGCTGTTGTATGGCGCAATCAATATAGCTGCTGCGCTGCCTGGACTGCAGAACGGGAATTACGGGGTGCTGACAACCATCAGATCGTCATTGATGAGATCGTGATAGATGATGTGCCAGCGGCCGTCGCTGCCCACGACCAGCTCCGGCTTGCTCATGAACGGGATCTCCGGCAGGGGCAGCTCCTCCCAGTTGCCGAAGTTGCTCCATTCCATGTAGCCCCGGTCACCGGCGCTGCCGGCGACGATCCCGGCCGCGGTGTAACCCCGGGCCTGGACGATGCTGACCGTCCGCTCCAGGGCGGAAGGCTCCGGTTTGCCACCGGACTGGTCACTGAAGCCGTACTCATGGATCTGCTCATTGCCATCAAGGATGATGCGCTGCGGATTGTTGCCATTTCCGTAGGCCAGCATGAAGACCGGCAGCAGTTCCTCGCGGCCGGCATCGAAGAAGCTGCAGCCATCCACCCAGCGACCGCCGCTGACCATCGCCCGCGGCAGGGGGATATCCGCCTCGCGCGGGTCCAGCAGATGGTCATCATTGAGGCTGATCCGGCCCAGACTTGATCCGGTGATGTCCGCCCCACCGCTGTATCCGTAGCCATGGAAGCTGCCCGGTGAGTCAAAATAGACCGCGGCCTGCCAGAGGATGCCGTCATTCCAGGCCCTGACTTCCGGAAAGCCTCCATAGATGGCATACAGGGAATTCACCGCATCCTGCTGGTAGAGCATCGTGAGCGTGCCCTGGTCGGAAACCGTCGGGAACACGTCCTCCTGCAGGTCGGCGAAGCCGGAAATGTCCTGGTCACCGGGCACCCATATATGGAAGCTGATGTTGTTGTCCTCAGTCCTGGCGAGGACCACATTGCCATCTTCATCGCTGCCCACAGCCATCTCATGGACGTCGGCAATCACGGGCCGGACCTGCCAGTTGACGGCGTCAGCACTGACATAGTGCCGTGCGTCACCCTTCAGCTTCGAGAAGAGGTTGATGCCGTTGAAGCCGTTCGTCGCCATCAGGGAGACACCCTGGCGGTCAGCGCCGTTCTCGTCGAGCAGCAAGCTGAACTGTCCGCTGCCGTCCCCACGGTAGCAGTAGCGCCGTCCGTCGGAACTCAGATCAAGCAGGGAGAGACGGCCCTGCTGCGGATTGGCAATCAGCGCATGGTTGGATGCCATGTCGTGGCTGAATGGCGCAAATTCAGTGAACCCGCCGCTGCCGCCGGAGAGGATGCTCAGCAGCTTGCTGTCCGTGCTGATCACGCTGCAGTAGGCGGTGCCTCCGCTCTCCACAAGTTCGTGAGACGTTGCCAGTGGCGTCTCCCCGCCGACACTGACTGCGGCGCTCCAGGCCGTGGCATCGGCATTGAGCTCCCGGTAGCTGACTACTCCGCCACGGGCGTGTGTCAGCAGCGGTCGGCCGTCGGACTCACGCAGCTCGAGGTCGAGATGCAGCGTCCATTCGGGATCCACCTGGGCCTCGGCCAGCACGGCATTGTCAGCGACCCGCATCCATTCGAGGGATTCAGTCTGGTAGATGCAGTCCACGGCATCCATGACGGGGTTGTAGACGCAGGCGGGAATCCTGCCGACGGCGATCCCACTCGCGGGCGAGATGCTGCGGCCGCTGAACAGCTCGGTCAGGGTCGCATTGTAGTCACCGCCGTCGTCAACATAGTGCAGCAGCCAGAGGCGCTCCGCACCGTCGGAGGCCAGTGCACAGAAGATGTTGTCCATCTGCCTTGCGCGATACTGCGAATATTCAAGTGAATCACCGGTCCATTCGATAAGGTGCAGGTAGCCATCGAAGACCACCCCTGAGAGGGGCCGCCCGCCGTGGATCACCGGCTGGCAGAGCTGCGCATACAACGTGCCGTAGACAGGCAGGAAATCCCGGATGATGCTGCCGTCCGGCCGTATGCAGAGGGCGGCGATCCCGGGCACGCTCAGGTCGGCATAGAGGAACAGTTCACTGCCGTCGCGCGGGTCGGTGATGCCGCAGGCATCGTAGGTACTCACCGTGTCCTCCTCGCCGGCATCGATCAGCACCGGATCCTGCCAGCGGGGATAGACCTTCAGATAGGCCGATGTGTAGCCGATCTCTCCGTTCGCGGTCAACCATGCCGTGATCCGGTAACAGCCCGGCTGCATCGGCAGTTCGAGCACAGACTGGGCCGAGTCAATCACCTCAGCGTCGTCGCCGAGCTGGAAGTGATAGCCCTCGATGATGTCCCCGTCGGGATCATAACTGGCGCTCATGTCCAGTCTGACCGTTGTCGGACCGAAGAGGCTGTCCGCATCGACCTCCAGGCGGGCCACTGGTGCCGCGTCAGAGTTGCTCAGCCCGAACTGCCTGACTGCGCTGTAGGAGACATTCCCGGAAGTGTCAGTACTGAGGATCCGGTAGCGGCGCTCCAGCCCGTCCTGCCCGTCCTCATCCATGAATGAAGTCTCATGCTGCGGCTCCGTTGTCAACCTCAGCCAGGCCGTACTGCCGATCGGGGCCCGTTCGATGTGGTAGCCGGCGAAATCCGGATCCAGATGGCTCAGGCTGTGCACCCAGGAGAAGGCCACTTCCGTCTGGCTGCTGTTGTCAAATATGTACTCCACAGCCGCCGGGGCGTCAGCCCCGCCGTCGACACCCAGTTCAATTGATGTCAGCTCCACGGAGCTGCCGGCAGCCGCCAGCAGCACGATGAAATGCCGGCCGAAGCTGCTCGTCAGATCGGCGGGAAGCGGATACTCAACCAGTGCGTCGCCGCTGTACGGACCACTGAAGTTCCAGCGCCCGCTGGCATAGTCAACCCAGCCGAGGCTGTACTCTCCGCTGGCTTCCGTCACCGCTGCGCGGATGGAAGTCGGCTGCACATCGCCGCTGAAGCCGCCAACGGGCCAGATCCGCCAGGCGGATTCCGCCTCATCGAACAGCAGCCCCTCTGCACCCTCGCTGACTGCATGCTGCAGATAGGGCGTACCGTCCGGACTGACAGGCAGGCTGTGCCAGCCGGGTCCGGCAATACTGGCAACATGCTCGATGCCGGCCAGATCGTCCGGGGAGGGCAGCGTCTGGCCACCCGTTCCCTCCAGCTGCCGTGGCTGCAGCTCCGCATCGCGGCCGCCGCAGGACAGCTGCAGCAGGGCACAGAAAAACAACATCATCAGTCCAGTGACACGCATCCTTCCATCCTAACCCGGCATCTGCCGCAGCTCCGCTGCCAACCGGGATTTCACATTCATTTCGTGCTGAACATCATCAGGTCGTCCGTGAGGTAGTCACGGTAGATGATGTGCCAGCGTCCGTCAGGGCCGATCAGCAGTTCCGGCATGGACATGCCGGCAGCCTGGGGCAGGGGCAGCTCCTCGAACTCACCGAAGCGGCTCCATTCGAAGTGGTGTTCACTCAGCAGGTTGGCGGCGGTCAGGCCCACGAAGGCTCCGCCCCAGGTCTGGCGGGCGCTGCAGCTGCGGCGCAGGTCCGGGAAGCCGAAGTCCAGGTTGCTGAAGCCGGGCAGTTCCGCGTATTCAAAATCACCGTCGGGGCGGCGGATCACGCGCAGCGGGCGGAAATCCGGTCCGTCACAGACATGCCAGACGCCGACATCCACCAGCAGCTGCAGATCCGTGTAGCTTGCTCCACGCATGCCGCGGCCCCGCAGCCAGCTGAAGCTCATCACGCCGCCGTTCACATTGACGACATGCTCGACCTTGTTGGTGACGATGTCCGCGAAGCCGATGTCGGCATCCTCGAAGTCAGATCCGCCGTAGAACACGAGCGGGTTGCTGACGATTGAACTTCCGAGCAGGCTGCCGTCCCAGATCGGCATACCGGCCATCGAATGGCTGATCGTGCCGGTGAAGGACTGGTTGATGCTGAAGTTGGCACCGCCGAGATCCTCCCAGGCATTGCGATAGGGACCCTCGTCCGAGAGCAGCGGCCGCCGCCCTGCGGGAGTGCTGCCACCTCCGAGGCTCACGAAAGCTGAGCCATTCCACTGGTCAAGGTGCATGTCCGTGCCGTTGGTCCAGGCCAGACGCAGGGCTCCGTCCGCAGCTCCGCCGAGCACAAAGCGGGATGGGACACCGGCGGGAAGGGCCTCGCCTGTCCAGCTCAGGCCGTCCGCACTGCTGAGATGGATCATACCGGAGTCGGTACGCTGCATGATGTGCATGTCCGTCGCCGAACTGGCAGCGCTCAGCTCAAAGCCCGCGCCCCAGATCCCGGCGATCTTCGTGAACAGTTCCTGGCTGTCATCGGAGCGGATGCTGAAGATCCGCGTGCTGCGGTCGTTGTGCTGTGTCAGGATCCGCAGACCATCCTCGCCGGGCAGCTTCGCGAGATTGACGAAGTCATTGAGGTTGTCGTCGTCCAGTACGTTCCATGAGCTCCAGCCTGAGCCGTCGTTTTCCAGCACCTCGACCTTGCCGGAGCTGACGAGCCGGATGGCGATATAGGCTTTGCCATCCGCGTGCAGCAGCTGCGGGTTAGGTCCCTGGACGGATGTGGTGTCCACCGCTTCCGGTGCTGTCCAGGTGGCGAGGTCATTGTTCAGCCGGCTGTGGAAGACCTTGTCAGGCACGTAGTAGACGAGGGCCGGCAGCCCTGTCAGAGGGTCAATGTCCATTTCGATGGATGCCGGCACATCGGCACTGACAGCAGCCGCGGCGATCGGTGTACCCGGCAGGAAGCGCGTCCAGCGCACTTCACCGTTCACATATACCGCATCGAAGGCACCGGCCTGGGGATTCCAGTCCACGTCGTAGTCAACCGGTGCGGTCAGGCTAGTGAGCAGATCGGTCTCCACGGAGCTGAACAGGTCACGCCAGACCATGGCCCAGTCGGAAGGGCCGTCCTGCCGGAAGTAGATGAAGTACAGGCCGTCCGCCCCGTCCGTTGCCAGCTGGCAGGATCCTCCGTCGACACGGAACACGAATTCCTGCAGGGTCTGCAGTTGCTGCCCATCCCAGACATGGATCAGTGCAGTTTCGCCGCCGACCGTGCAGAAGGCCCAGCCATCACCGTAGGGCACGGGTTCAGAGAGGATCGGGAAGTCATCCGTGACCGCGGAGCTGAAGCTGCGGCTGACAACACCCTGGTCGTCAATCGTGATGGCGGCCACGCCGGGGATCAGCCCGTCGAAGTGGAAGGTCGTTGTGGCCGAACCGTCGGCTTCAGTCACCGTCCAGGGGAAGTAGACTCGCTGGATGTCCTCGTTGCCGGCCTCGATCAGGCGTGGATTCTCCTCCCACTGCGGGTAAACGATCAGCGGGACGTAGTCCGAACCGCTGCCAAGCCCTGTATCGCAGGCGCCCTGCACGATGTAGTTGCCGGGCTGCAGGGTGATGTCCAGCACCGGACTGCTCTGGCTGACCGGCTCTATCCCGGGACCGAAGCCGAACACGTAGCTGGTGATCGGATCACCGTCGGGGTCGAAGGAGCCGCTCATGTCGAAGCGGAGCTGTACGGGGCCGAAATGTGGACCCCTGGCAACCTCGAGGCTGGCAACCGGCGGCGTGTTGGCAAGCGGGGTGGTCATCAGCGGGAGTGGCAGGCCGTAGCCGACATTGCCGGAAATGTCATATGTGTTGACCCGGTAGCGGTAGACCGTGCCGGGCGTGACATTCTTGTCAACGAAGGTCCGTGAGCGCTGCGTCTGGACATTCAGGTCCGTCCAGTCCAGTGAGAGGAAGGGAGAACGCTGCACGATGTAGCCGTCGAAGTCTGCATCAAGTACGCTGGGGCTGTCCAGCCACTGCAGGTAGATTGCGTCGGTTGAACCGTTCTGCTGGTATTCGATCACCGGCAGGGGTGCTTCATCACCGCCGAGGATGCCGACACTGAGGCCGTCAAGCTGGAGGAAGTTCGCCTGCGGCACGATGATGGCAATGTAGTGCAGGCCGAATGGCGATACCAGCGCTGCAGGATCGGAATGGTCATCGACGGTAGCATACTCATGCGTCCGGTCCCCCATGAAGGGGCCGTCCACGACCCAGCGATCCGTGATGAAATCCGCATGGGCGATAAAGTATGGGACGTCATTCTCGACGACGTCCACAGCCACGGATGTCGGGCGGAAATCGTTGCTGAAGTCACCGAGGCTGAAGACCTGCCAGGCCAGGCCTGAGAGTGAGCTGAATTCGATCGCCCCGCCACCGCTGACGGCGTTGGCACTCAGCCCCGCGGACGGCGGTGCGGACAGATCCAGTGGCTGCCAGCCGGGACCCGCGATGCTGGCGCCCCTGATCTCATCACTCTGGAGTGAAGACGGCGAAGGCAGCCCATTGATGTCAGGTGACATGGAGTTGACTGGAACCTGAGGGGATCCGCTTGCAGCCGGGATGTCCGACCCGGCACAGGCTTGGATCAGCCAGGCTGCACTCAGAAGCAGAAGATGCTGGACCGGTCTCTTCATCGAATTCACCTGAACACTATCTGTATACCGGAGCACAGCCATGCTCCAAATTTGAAGGTCACACAGAGCAAACCTCACCCTGGTCAGCGCAGCAGGGTGGGTGCAGCCCTGAGTCGACAGCTAATCCTGTGAATGTAGCACAGGGTCCGGAACGGCGGTACCTGCTCAGTTCGGCTGGTACCGCCGCTCAGTCCCGTTCATCAGATCGTGCTGATGACGCGCAGGTCCTCCGTCACGTTGTCCCGGTAAATGATGTGCCAGCGGCCATCAGGCCCGACAACCAGCTCGTGCAGGCTGGTGTTGTCAAGTCCGGCGGGCCAGGGCAGGCTCTCGAACTCACCGAAATCGTCCCACTCGAAGAAGAACACCTCACCGAGCAGGCCCGTGCCCAGCCCGAGCGAGGTTGTGCCCCAGGCAGTGGTGGCGCTCACGCTGCGCACGTACTTCTCATACTGGTACTCCGCCACCGCACCGGGGATCAGGTCGATCTGCCAGGGCACATCATTGTTGCTGCTGAGTCGCACGAGGTAGCCCTCCGGGCCATAGGCGACGTAGAACACCTCGCGCTTGTCATGATAGTTGTCGGTGAACATGGCTCCTTCCATGTGGCGGCCGAGGGTCCATTCGTTGTCAAACAGGCTGAGATCACAGCCGAACAGCGGGGAGATCTCGCCGGAGCTGTCAAGGAACCCGATCGAGCCGTCACCGAATTCCATCCCGCCGTAGCGCACGAGGATCCGCCCGCTGAAGACATCCCTGCCGGCCAGCGCTCCGTCCCAGATCACGGTGGTCTGGGGCAGGATCAGGTCAGCGGGATTGCCGCCGCGCTTGTAGTGGAATTCCACCGGAGCGGCAGTGCCGTCAAATGAACCGTAGAACAGGGTCTGGCCCTGGCCGAAGATGAAGGGCAGGCAGTCCGGGCTGACCGGGTTGGTGTGCACGTCCACCCAGGCCGGATCGACCCAGTGCCGCAGGTAGGCATTGCCGCCGTTGACAAGCGTGGCATAGACCTCGCCGTTCTCATCCGCCGCGATCCGTCCGCCATCACCGTTGCCGGCATCAGTGGTTTCGGTCCAGACCTGGGCATCGGGGCTCGTGTAGTGCAGGTAGTTCGTGTTGGGCTGGTGCAGCAGGTGAATCTCCGTGGCTGAAGCCGCGGCGCTCAGCTCCAGGCCGTTGCGTTTCCAGGCACTGGATTCCCAGAGTACCTGTTCACTATCGTCATCCTGCATCAGCACCAGCCGGGTACGGAAGTCGCTGGCGACGTCCAGAACATGGAAACCGGCAACGGAAGGAATGTATTCCATGGAGATGTATCCGCCGCCGGGAGCATAGCCTGCGGTGTTGACGACATCCCAGACCGCACCGTTGCGGCGGTAGAGCTGCGTTCCGGCAACGGTGTCACCGTAGACACAGTAGCTCTCGCCGTCCCTGAACAGCAGGCGGCACTGCGGCAGGTCATTGTCCGCCGGGTCAACCTTTGCGGGAACCGTCCATGTGGCATTGTCAGCATTCAGCTCCGAGAAATGGATCGCGTTGCCGTCATGGAACAGCACGGCCGGTCGACCGGTTGCCGGATCATTCTCCAGTTCGATGTACTGCGAGTCAATCGCCGCGATCGTTGCGCCGCCCAGCGGCCCGATCACCGGTGACCAGCGCAGCCATTCCACTGCTCCGCCACCGGAGTAGGCAAGGTCGACGGCCTCGGCATCCTCATTCCAGACCGCATCGAAGAGCCTGTTTTCCACCAGGCCGGTGGCAAGCGTCACGCCTGAGAAATTGTTGAAATTGACGATACGGATGTCGAACCCGATATTGAAGTCGAAGTACAGTCCATAGAGATTGTCGTTGCCATCGTCGACAAGGGCCGTTCCGATCCCCTTGGCGGTGTTGCCCGTTGCCAGCTGGACCTCGATGGCATTGTCCTGCCATGTCGCCATGTACATGTTGAAGTCACCGGGAGAACCCGTCTGCTCGGTGGCTGCCAGGAAGCTCCAGACGCCGTTGCTGAATACGGGCTCGCTGCAGACCACGAGGCTGCCATGGCCCGGGAACAGGTTGTCATGACGATCCACATTCCCGGCGGCATCCACGGTCAGGCTGACCAGCGAAGGCACGGCGGCATCCATGAACAGGAACACGTTCTTGTTGCTCTGCGGGTCGTGGAAGCTGCGCGGAGCATAGTTGCGGTAGAGCAGTTCCGTGCCTTCCGTGACAAGCTGGCTGCTGCTCTCCCACTGCGGGTAGACCTTGAGCTGGCCGTGGGTCTCGCGGGTGATCGCAGCGGACGTGACCGAGAAGGTGCAGGTGTAGCAGCCAGGCTGGAGCACGGTGGTGTACTGCGGGGTGGGCTGGATTACCGGCGGGATCCCGAAGCCGAGGTCAAAGCCGTAGTCGGTGATCACATCGCCGTCGTTGTCAAAGGACTCAGAGAGGTCGAAGGTCACTTCCACCGGGCCATGGAGCGGGCCGCGCGGCATGTTGACAACCGCGACCGGAGGACTGGGCTGCCCGGCCTGGCGCGAGGCCAGGAAGTTGTAGGACGGCGCACTGTGGCCTGAGGTATCCCAGGCAACCACACGATAGAGGTAGATCTTGCCCAGATCAGCCGTGGGGTCCGTGTAGTGGATGCCGGGGATCGGATCGGCAAACAACTCCACGAAGTCTCCTCCGGGCCAGGGACGGCGCTCCACTGTGTAGCCGGCGAAGTCGGGATCGGCGTGGCTCACGCTGTGCTCCCAGGTGATGGACAGCTTGGCTTCACTGGAGACATTCTGGATGTACCAGACCTCCTGCGGTCCTTCCGTGCCGCCGTGCACGCCCAGCTGCAGCATGTCCAGCTGCAGGCTGCTGCCATCCGGCACAAGGATGGCAACGAAGTGGTTGCTGCGGCTGGAGGCCAGCGCCTGTGGGTCCGTGAATCCATCGACCTCGGGATATTCGTAGGTCGTGCTCTCAGTGAACGGACCGGCGGTGACCCAGCGACCGTCGACATAGCTCGTGTACAGCAGGTAATACTCCCCGCTGACATCGCTGACGTCCGCACGCAGTCCCGTGGGGAAGGCGTCGCCATCGAAGCCATTCACACCGAACACGCAGTATCCGGGGCTGCCTGCCCCGGCGATGTCGAGGGCCGGCAGGTCCTCAGTCACACCCTGCTCAGCGCCGCCGAAGTTGCGGTACTCCAGGTCGAGCGTATACCAGCCGGGGCCGGCAATACTGAGATCGCGCGTGGTATCCGCAGCCAGCTCTGCAAAGGCCGGCAGGCCGGAACCGAGGGAGCTGTCCTCAGTGGCGGGCCGGGGCTCAAGTGAGGATTCCACTCCGCCGGAACCTCCACAGGAAGCCAGGACTGCCGCTAGCAGCAGCAGGCAGGTAACAAGCATTTTCTTCATCTGTCTTACCTCTCAGGTCAATCCGGAAGCGTGACGCCGGGCCGTCTATTCAATGGTGCTGATGATCCGCAGATCATCGTTGACATAATCGCGGTAGATGATGTGCCAGCGGCCGTCGGGGCCGGTAACCAGCTCATGCAGGCTGCCGTTTTCCATACCCTCCGGCACGGGCAGGCTCTCCCAGTTGCCGAAATTGGACCATTCGAAGAAGCCCACGTCACCCAGCGCACCTGAACCGATGCCGACCGCGGTGTTTCCGCGCGCCGTCATCGCACTGACGCAGTTGCGCCGCTCATAGATCTCAATCACGGAGACGCTGAAGCCGAAGTTATGCACTTCCCAGTCATTGAACGGTGTGCGCTGCAGCCGGGCATAGGTGTTGTTCGGACCATATGAGACATAGAACGCATCACGACTGCCGGCGAAGGCATGCATGTAGCTGCTTCCCTCATAGTGCCGGCCAACTGTCCAGTCGTCAGCGAATCTGTTGAAGCTCGAACTGTAGACTTCGCTGATCGTGTTGTTGCCCGGGTGGAGAATGCCGATACTGCTGTCCTCGATATCCGCCCCGCCGAAGAGCACCATGATGCTGTAGCTGCCGGCATCAATGCCGGCAAAGGCCCCGCCCCAGATGTCAGCGACGGCGGGAGTAGAAGTCTTGGTCGGATCAAGCCCCTCCTTGTAGTTGAACTCGGAAGGAACCGCCAGCTTGTCGAAGTTGCCAAACAGCATCACATTGCCCTGGCCGTAGACCAGTGGTTCGGAATCGATACTGAGGGTATGCGTGTCCTCCATGACCCACAGTGGGTCCACCCAGTGCTGCAGCACGGAGGTACCGCCGCCGGCGATTCCGCTGTAGATCTCGCCGTTCTCGTCAACCACGATCTGGCCTCTGTCCGCGGCACCGGCGTTCGTGGTCTCCGTCCAGCTGTCGCCATCGGGGCTGGTCCAGTGGGTGTAGCTGAAAAGCGGCCTGTGCAGCAGATGGATGTCGGTTCCCGAGCTGACTGCGCTCATGTCCAGCCCGCTGCGGGCCCAGCCATCGCTGATGTAGTATTCCTGTTCGCTGCCATCCTCCTGCATCTGGGTGATGCGGGTGGCGAAGTCCAGCGCGGTGTCAATCACCGTGAAGCCCGGCACAGCCGGGTTGTAGGCCATGCTGGAAGCAAAGCCACCATCCGCGAAATCAGCGGTGTTGATTGCGTCCCAGGCGGCCCCATTGCGGCGGTAGAGTTTTGCAGCACCGGGGTTGTCACCGACGTAGCAGTACGAGTTGCCATCGCGGTACAGCAGTCTGGTGGGGGCCCAGTCGGGGTCGACCGGATCCACAGGCAGTGGAGCCGTCCAGGTGGCATCGTCATCATTCAGATCTGCGAAGCGCACGCTCGGACCGTCGGAGAAGAGCGCGGTCGGCCGGCCGGTGGCGGGATCCTGCTCGACATCGATGAATTCACTGTCGGCACCGCTGAGCACGTCGCTGCCCATCGGCCCGATCACCGGTGACCAGCGCAGCCAGCCAGTGGCGCCGCTGCCACTGTAGACGAGATCGATCGCCCCCGCATCCGCATTCCACTCGGCATCCATGCTGCCGTCAGCAATCAGTCCGGGGACGATCACGGTGTCGGTGAGGGTCTGCATGTCGCGCACGGTTATGTCATAGCCGACATTGAAGTCATGGTAGAGCACCCAGATATTGCCATTGCCATCCGTGACCATGCAGGTCTTGTAGGAATCCGTGGAAGGGCCCTGGATCAGGTAGTTGGGCGTGATTTCGTTGTCATGCCAGCCACATATGATGTACTGATCCTGATAGGCAAGCGTGAACAGCCACTGCCCATCCACGAACACCGGCTCACTCAGCAGTGCGACGGGTTCGTCAAACACCACCGGCAGGTCAAAACGGTCCACGTTGCCGGCACTGTCAACGGCCAGACTGACAATCGAAGGAGTGGCAGCGTCCGAGAAGAGGAACACGACCTTGCCTGAGGCACTGTCAAAGAAGGAGCGGGGCTGACCATAGCGCAGCGTCAGTGGGGTGCCTGCATCAATCAGCTGGCTGGCCTGCTCCCACTGCGGATAGACCTTGAGCATGCGGGATGTGCTGCCATTGAAGCCTCCGGCCTTGACGGCGAAGTTGATGAAGTAGCAGCCAGGCTGCAGCGTGGTCGTGTATACCGGATCGGGCTGGGTGATCTCGCCTATGCCGGGGCCGAAGTCAAAGTAGTAATCAGTGACTGCATCACCGTCGTTGTCATAGGAGCCTGAGAGATCGAAGCTGACCTCAACCGGCCCGTTCAGCGGACCACGCGGCATGTCCACCACACAGACCGGGGGAGACAGATAGCCGAGCTGGCGCCAGCCGAGCACCGCCATGGACACCGCACTGTTGCCAGCAGTGTCCCAGCTGCGTACCCGGTACATGTACTTTTCATCGAGAGCAGGCTGCGGATCATTGAAGGCTGCCTCGAAGGTGTTTTCCGTGCTGACATTGGTGAACTCACCGACCGGGAAGGGAGCACGCTCAACCGAGTAGCCCGCAAAATCAGGTTCATTGAAGCTTGCGCTGTGCATCCACTGGATGGAAACCAGGTCCTCATTGCTGGTGTTCACAACGGTCAGCACCTGAAACGGCCCTTCCGAGCCGCCGGCGACGCCGAGCTGCAGCATGTCCAGCTGCAGGCTGCTACCATCCGGGACGAGGATCGCCACGTAGTGGTTGTGGCGGGCAGAGGCGAGGATCTCCGGGTCCGTGTATTCGCTGACTTCAGGGTATTCATGAGTCACGCTTTCCGTGAAGGGGCCTGCGCTGATCCAGCGGCCGTCCACATAGTTCGTGTGCAGCAGGTAATATTCGCCCACCACATTGCTGACATCGGCACGCAGGCTGGTGGGATAGCCGTCACCATCAAAGCCATGCACGCCGAAGACGCAGAAGCCATTGCTACCGCTGCCTGCAATGTCGATCGCCGGCAGATCCTCACTGACGCCCTGTTCGGCACCGCCGAAGTTGCGGTACTCCAGGTCCAGCGTATACCAGCCCGGACCGGCGATGCTGAGATCGCGGCTGGAATCACCAGCCAGGTCTTCAAAGGACGGCAGGCCGGATGAAAGCTGATCAACGTCCATCGGCTGGGCCGGAGTGGGCTGCCGGGAGTTGTCCAGTGCAGCGGAACCTCCCCCGCAGGAAACGCAGACAAGCGCCAGCAGCGCCAGGCAGGCAAGATACATTTTGTTCATCAGTTATGACCCTTGAGAATGCTGGCGCACGACCGAGGGTCGAAGCAACCATCTGTACTACCCTGCCCTGCGGCAGGTGAAACACCCATTTCACAGATCCGCAACCGCGAATCTGACCCGCCAGAATGTACCACAGCCCTGCGGATCCTCGGTCCAATGCAGCAGGACCTTGGCCCCGGAGCCCGCGACATGCCGCGATCCGGCGTACCTGTGGCACATTGCCGGGTGGCATGACTGCACACCTGAATCCAGCACAGGTGCAGGGTTGCTGAAGCGCGCTCCTGTTAAACCGTGCTGATGATGCGCAAGTCGTCCTTGACATAATCACGGTAGATGATGTGCCAGCGGCCATCCGGGCCTACGACCAGCTCCTGCAGGCTGCCATGCTCCATGCCCGAGGGAACGGGCAACGCTTCCCAGTCGCCGTAGTTGGACCACTCGAAGAAGCCCAGCTGCCCGGCAAGGCCGGCACCCATGCCCACGGCGGTGTTGCCCCAGGCAGTGGTTGCGGTGACGGTGCGCCGGTAGAAGCTGGCATCGAATTGCGGATCCGGCGTGGGGTAGTCCTTGAATACCATCTCCCCGGATTCATTGCGCCAGATCCGGCAGAATCCTGAGCTGGCCCCGAAGGTAACGTAGAAGACCTCGCGGTGCGAATTGCCCTCATTCGTGAATGAGGCACCTTCAAGATGCCGTCCAGCTGTCCAGAAATCGCCGTAGTTTGCGGATTCGGGGGTGAACAGCTTGTCAATGTCCCCGGTTATGCTCAGGACGCCGACATTGCCCCCAGCGAATTCGGTGCCGCCATAGCGGACGATCATCGAGCTTGAGCCTGAATCGAACCCGGCGATCGCACCCTCCCAGATTTCAGAGGCTTCGGTCTGGAAGACTATCGACGGATCAAGGTCGAGCTTGTAATGGAATTCAGGAAAGCCAGTCCCGTCGAAGTTGCCAAATACCAGGGCATTGCCCTGGCCGTAAACCAGCGGAATCGTGTCGGGGCTGATGGGGTTGTCCTCCACCACCACCCAGTCCGGGTCGACCCAGTGCCTCAGATAGGCCGTCCCTGTCTTCACAATGCTGGAATAGATCTCGCCGTTCTGATCGGCAACAATCCGGCCTGCAGAGCCCGGTTCCGCAGCGGAGATCTCATTCCAGGTGACCCCGTCCGGACTGAACCAGTGGAGGTATTCAAACTGGGGACTGCGCAGCAGGTGAATCCCGCTGCCGGAGCTGGCGGCACTCAGGTCACGGCTGCTGAACGCAAGGCCGTCGTTTATGTAGATCTGCTCCTCGTCGCCATTATCCTGCATTATGGTAATGCGGTTCCTGAAGTCCTCACCCACGTCCATCACCAGGAATCCCGGCTCGGAAGGAAAGTAGGTAAGTGTGCTGTATAGCCCACCTCCGCTGAACCCGGCATCATTGACATTGGTCCAGCTGACGCCGTCCCGGCGGAACAGGCGGGGGCTCCCCGGGGCAGCGTGGCCGATATAGCACCAGGCTGTCCCGTCCCGGAATACAAGCTTCGTATTGAACCAGTTGGGGTCAGTCAGGTCCACCAGCGCGGGCGCGGTCCAGCTGGAGTCGTCATCCTGGAGTTGCGTGTAGCGGAAGTCCGTGCCGTTTGAGAGCAGTACCGCGGGACGACCGGTGGCCGGGTCGAGCTCGATGTCGACGAAATCGCTGTCTGTGGCACTGATGGTGTCGCCGCCGAGCGGCCCGGACTCAGGAGACCAGCGCAGCCACTGTGTCGTGCCACCGCCTGAATAGACCACATCAATCGCCCCGGCAGCCGGGTTCCATTCTGCATCCAGCCACTTGTGCTTGGTCTTGCCGGTCACGAGCGGCGTACTGCTGAAGTTGCCAAGGTCCAGCAGCATCAGGTCGAAGTCGGCTCCGGCCCCGGGGACTTCATGGATGATGTAGGAGCTGCCCTCCGGATCGTCAACGAGGCTGGTGTAGAAATGCGCCATGTCGGAAGTGGCACCCGTTATCATTTCGCAGCGGTTGTCAGTCCAGGTGCAGAGCTGGAAGCGGTCAAATGTCCCGAGGACGAAGTTCCAGCTGCCGTTGATCAGCTGCGGCTCACTGCATAGCATTGCAATGTCATTGAATGGGGTCAGCATGTCCGAACGGTCAATGTTGCCATCATGGTCAACAGTGAGGCTAACCACCGAGGGCACGCTGGGATCAAAGTAGATGAACACGACCTTGTCCGACTGCGGATCGTGGAAACCGCGAGGACCGACAGCACTGAGTTCGATGACCGTGCCCTCGTCTATCAGGCGGCTGTCCTGTTCCCACTGCGGATAGACCTTGAGCCGCATCCTGCGGGGACTGGAATTCAGACCGGCCCAGGCGGTGAAGCTCAGGTCATAGCAGCCGGGCTGCAGGGTCACGGTCAGCACGGGATCCGGCTGGCTGATCAGGCCGAGGCCCGGGCCGAAGTCGAAGTCATACTGCGTGATGGCATCACCGTCATTGTCATATGAAGCAGAGAGGTCGAATGTCACGTCGACCGGCCCCTTGAGCGGACCCTTCGGCATCTGCACTTCGCAGATGGGGCGGGATGTCCCGCCCGGCTGCCTGAATGCCGGCAGGCTGTAGCTTGCCGCGCTGTTCCCGGACGTGTCCCAGGTGAGCAGGCGGTAGAGATAGATCTGGCCGGCCTCGGCGGTGGCATCGACGTAGCTGCCGCTGAAGATGTTCTGCGTTGTCAGCTGCATGCTCTCCCCGCCCAGGAAGGGGCTGCGCTCGATGGAATAGCCGGCGAAGTCCGGGCTGTGGAAACTGTTCGAATGATCCCAGAACAGATTGACAACGTCCGCATTGCTGTTGCTGCCGAACAGCAGGACGGGACTGGGACCTTCATCTCCACCATCCACGCCGACCGCAAGGGACAGGAGCGTCAGTGCGCTGCCATCCGGCACGAGCACGGCGGCGAAGTGGTCGCTGCGTGGCGAGACATGCACTGTGGTGTCGGAGTAGTCCGAGACTTCCGGATATTCATGGGTGGTGCTCTCGCTGAAGGGACCTGCGGTGATCCAGCGTCCGTCGGCGTAGCTGGTGTAGGCGAGGTAGAACTGGCCCGTGACCCCGCTGACCTCCGCATGCAGGCTGGTCGGGAAGTTGTCACCGTCGAAGCCCTGCAGGCCGAAGACGCAGAAGCCGTTGCCGCCGGCACCCGCAATGTCCAGCGCGCCGGCATTCTCGGTGACACCGGACTCGATCCCGGCGTAGTTGCGGTACTGCAGGTCAAAGTCGTACCAGCCGGGACCGGCGATGCTCAGGTCACGATCCGCATCGATCCGCAGCGATGCCGGGGCAGGCAGTGCTGCAGCAGGCTGGAAGTTGCCATTCGCCTGTGCTTCAGGGGACCTGCCGTTGGCAGGATCCAAGGACCCACCGCAGGAAACAAGTGCCGTAAGCAGCAGCAACGAAGCGCCAAGAAGCAGATTTCTCATGGTTGCATACCTTAATAAAGTTGTTGCTGCTGCAAGGCGACCCGGGCTGCAGCAGGCTGCCGGGCCTGGTAATGGTCGCAGCCTGACGATGCAACCCGTCATTGGAACACGCGCCGGGACCTTACCGGCGCACAATTTACCACACAATGAGATTCCCGGTTCAGCCGGAAAGACTCAAAGCCGGCCCCGGTTTGCATGCAATCCGGAGCCGGCCGCTCTACGGGTAATTGATAAGCTGCCTGAGGCGGTCATTCTAGCCTGTGCCCCGCACCATATATGTAGAACCCCGCCGGCAGGTATTCCGCCGACGGGGTTTCGGTTGGATCTGGGATTCCGCAGGAACCGGTTCCGGACATGGCAGCATGCCCGGAACCGGCAGCTCTACGGGTATATGGGCAACTAGGCTGCTCCGGGCACGGTGCTGCGGATCATCAGGTCGTCCGTCAGCATGTCCCGGTAGATGATGTGCCAGCGGCCGGTCTGGTCCGCCACCACTTCGTACATGTGGCCATGATCGATATCGGGGAACTCCAGCGGCATGAAGCCGGACTGAGTGCTCATCTCGAACAGTTCCACATCACCCTGCAGGGTGGAGATCAGCGCCACACCGCTGAACATCGCGGTGTTGTCAGCACTGACGATGCGGCGCATCTCACCCTCGTTGCGCTCGGTCAGGCCGACGTGGATGGTTTCCGCATGGAAGTTCGTGCCGTCGCGCATGATGCGCTGCGGCTGGCCGTTGCTTCCGGATGCGATGTAGAAGATGCCGCCGCTGGAAGACTGGCCGGGGTAGTAGCCATAGGCCGAGTCAATCGTGCGCCCGATGATCAGGGGGTCAGCGTAGGGCATGTTTCCCCATTCAGAGATGAAGCGCACGTCATTGCGAATCCGGTTGATGAAGCCGATGGACCCGCTGTAGCCGGAGTTTCCGCCGTAGATGACCACGCCGTCAAAGCCGGTGGAGGAATAGCCGTCGATCACACCGTCGCGGATCGGACCGTTGACATAGGTCCTGCTGGAAGTGTTGCCATCGAGCTGGTAGACCACTCCGCCGTTGCCAAGCTGGTCAGACTGATCCAGCATGAACAGGCTGTCATAGCTGCCGCCGACGACCGGCAGGGAGCCATCGTTGGCAACCCATGCATTGAGGTCGATGAAGGCCGAGCCGCTCCACTGCTTCTGCAGGAAGGCGGCATTGTGCCTGTACGCAAGGTACGGCCCGCCCTCCCGGTCGGTGCTGAGGCGGATGCCGGTCGGCTCGCTGCCGATCCCGTCCTCATACAGATTCCAGGAATCACCGTCAAGGCTGCCGTAGACCGCCATGCTGAGACCCTGGCGGGTGGCCAGGTAGACGCCGTCGTCATTGTCCTCAACGCTCAGGCCGAGCCCGAGGAAGTCCGTGCCCTCGATCAGGGCCAGTTCCTGCTGGCCAAGCTGGTCTCCCAGACGCACCACATGCATGCTGTAGGCAGCACGATCCATGATGATGGTCTGGCCCTCTCCGGCAATGCGCAGGGCGCTGACCTCGTAGCCGCCATCAGTCCAGCCCACCTCCTGGCCAGCGGTCCAGCCGTTGCCGGTGTCGTAGTAGATCCGCGATTTGCTTCCCGGTGCACCGGCGAAGATGTAGCTGCCCTCGTCGTCAATCACGAGGTCCAGGTCGGTGGTGATCTGGCCGCTCGGACCATTGAGGTTGAAGGTATTCCAGGCCGGAGACAGGGCATCACGGCTGGTGTGGAACAGACCGAGCACGTAGCCGATCGCCAGTTCCATGCGCTGCGTGTACTGGTTGTATTCGAGATCAAGGGTCTCGAGCTCAGCGGTGATGATCGACGAGGTGCTCGAAGCACCATCCTCCGGATCAACAACGGCCCACATCAGCTGTCCATCGTGCGTATAGACAACCTCATACTTGCCGCTGGCGGGGTTGAACTCCGCATCCAGCAGCCCGGGGTTGACGACGCCCTCATGAATCGTGGCATAGCTGAAACCGCCGACCTCATACGCGATGATGTCATCTCCGAATCCCTGCTGCTGGAAGGTCCAGATGCCGCCGTTGCCATCGGTCGCCAGGTCCGACTGCACCTGACCGCTGCTCCCGCCGGGAAAGTAATTGACAAACCGGAATCCATCAGCGTCCAGCTCGAGGCTGGCCCGGCTGTTGCCCCAGCTGGCCTGCAGCAGCAGCCTGCCATTGAACTCCACTGGTTCGCTGATGAAGCGGTATTCACCCGTATCATTCACCTCTGTCTGTCCGTAGAACGGCCAGCAGCCGAATTCGACAAGACCGCCATCCGTCACATGGCTGGCAATGAGCGCGCTGCGCATTCCGTCGAAATAGAGTGCGATCGGTTCCCCTGTCTGGGGATCCGCCGCGAGGCGCGGTGTGAAGGCACGGCGGCGCAGATGGTTGCTCTCCACCAGAACCCGGGAATCATCCTCCCAGGTTGGCAGGATCGTCATCGGGAACCAGCTGAAGGAAGTCTTGTTGTTGTAGGCCCGGACATCCACACGGTAGCCACCGATCGGCAGGTCAATGCTGAAGACGGGATCAGCCTGTGTGATGTTGATGAAGTTGTTGCCGACACTGACCGTGTAACCTTCGATCGGATCACCGTCGGGGTCGTAAGAACCGGACAGGTCGATCTGCACCGTGGCGGGATGGCTCAGCGGGCTGGGGGTATGGCTGACCACCACGACCGGCGGGTTGTCAGCATTCGGGTTCGTGTAGTCCACGACGACGGAACCGGGAGTCTGATTTCCCGCAGTATCGCAGGCATACACGATGTACCGGTAGAAGACGCCATCCTCAGCGCTGTCGTCAACGTACTGAGTCTCCAGGAAGGGCTCGCTGTTGAGGAACTCGTAGTTGTCTCCGATGTAGTTTGAGCGGGCGACACGGTAACCGGCGAAATCCAGCTCCGCATAGCTCGGACTCTGCCACCAGCTCAGGAAGATGTCCTTGCCGCTGGTGTCAGGGGCCATCGTGACCGGAACCGGTGCCTTGCCGTCGTCACCGGCGATTCTGAAGGAGCAGGCCTCAACCGTCTGGCTGCCTTCCGGCAGGATCACCGCGAAGTAGTGCCGGCCCTGAGCGGAGACGCTTTCCAGGCTCTCCGGATAGACGACTTCCTGACCGCCGCGGAATGGGCCGAAGGTGCTCCAGCGGCCGCTGCTGAAGTCGCTGGCGGCGATGTAGTATTCGTTGTTGTCATCCTGCGTGTCGAGCTGCACGGCGTCGATGTGGAGACCCTCGCTGATCTCACTGACGCCCCAGGCGAACCAGGCGGGACCGTCGGTGGCTTCCAGCAGCAGTCCCTCGCTGCCGGGCGTGGCTGAGCTGGACATGTCAACCAGGCCGGGACCGGTGACCGGCAGCTCATGCCAGCCGCCTCCGCTGCGGGAAATGCCGCGCTCGATCCCGTCAAGCGCGCTGAAATCCGGCAGCGCTACGATCTCGGCGACTGCCTCACCGATCACCCCGGTGGGAGCGGTCAGACCGTGATCCAGTCCCTCACCGTTCCCACCGCAGGATGCAATTGTCAGCACCAGCACGATCAGCGCCAGCGCAGCGCAGTAGTTCCTCTGCATTTCTTTCACCCGTAGAGCTTGAGTTTTCCAGTTGGCAACTGACTTCCGTTGCCGACGCGGATAGAATACCCGGCATTTCAGATCAGTAAAGGCCAGAACGCCCGTTCTGTCCCATCATGTCCCAGAGATGTCCCGTTCGCGACGGGCAGGCCCGGGTCGCGTGCAGGCATTGCTGTCCGCCCGCGGGGCACTTATGGGATTCACGCAGTTAGACCGTGCTCCAGATGTAGATGTTGCCACTGGCCTGGTCGTGGTAGAGAATGTGCCAGCGGCCGTCAGGCCCCACGACGATCTCATGCATGCTGGACCAGCCCATCCCAGGCAGGCTGAGGCGCTCGAACTGGCCCCAGCTGCTCCACTCGAGGCGTACGTCCTCACCCTGCATGTCGGATATCAGCCCGAGCCCGGTGTAACCGTGGCCCTGCGCAGCACTGACGGTGCGTCTCCTGTCAGCTGCATCGAGCGTCACGGGCTCGATACGGAGATTGTCATCAAGCTCGACGATGCGTGCCGCTGCAGACTGATCCAGATCGCTGCAGTAGAAGGCGAAACCGTAGCCGATGCCTGAGTCCCTGAAGTGGGCAGCGTCCATGCGCCGGCTGCTCAGCCTGTCCAGGCTGCGCATCTGGTCGCTGGGGCGGAACAGCCGCCTGGACCCCGTATTGATGTCGTCAACGAGCGTGATGTACCCGGCGGATTCACGGCTTGCGCCGCCTTCCAGCACGATGCCCTTCCAGAAGTTCTCACGGGTATAGGTCAGCGCTCCACCCCAGACGGTTGCGGCATCCATCTGCGCCGTGAAGCTGCTGTCCGTTCCGCTGATGCCGCTGAGCGGACTGCCGTCGGTCAGTTCATCAACGAGCCAGATCGCACCGTAACCACCTGAGACGACCGGCAGGGTCCTGCCATCGAAGGCCGTGCGCGCGGTCACCGGAGTCAGGCTGTCGCCATCCAGCCGGCTGATCACCGCATTGTCAACGAAGCTGTGCGCATGGTAGGCATATTCACCGTCACTGAGCAGGGCATGTGTGCCCTGCACCTTGTCAGCCAGCGGCTCCGTCCAGTTGACCGCATCCGTACTGGACTGCAGCACGCTGGAGATGCCTTCATAGTACGAGGCATGCAGTCCGGACTCCGTTGCCACGGCCATCAGCTGCTCGCCGATGTCAGGTGTACCCGGAATGCTTCCGAGGTCAACTTCCGTGCCATCCGGCTCATACTCGCGGACCGCGAAGTTCACATAGTCCGTGATCATGTCAATGTAATGCACGCTCCGGCCGTCATGTCCCAGGCTGACCGTGTAGAAATCCTGCATCATGAAGTCACAGAGCTTGGCAACATGCTGGTAGCTGCCTTCTGAGTATTCATAGATGTTCAGCTCGGCAAGATTGTCAAGGAAGACCACGAAGCAGCGGCCGTCGATGAACATGACGGACGGCGGGACTTCGGTGTTGGCATAGATCGGCGGG
Source organism: bacterium (assembly GCA_020440605.1). Classification (GTDB taxonomy): domain Bacteria; phylum 4484-113; class 4484-113; order 4484-113; family JAFGCY01; genus JAHEFU01. The sequence continues at coordinate 153,763 of JAGRNT010000010.1, forward strand.
GGAAGCTCATCACTCCAAGTGCCTTCGCCGGCAGGCAGCACCCGCAGGTCCTTGACAGTACTTCCTCCGAAGAAGAAGTACACGTCCCCGGTCACAGGATCAGCGGCAATCCTGTCGTTGACGATGTAGCTGTTGCTGAAGGTTTCATCGTCAATCAGATTCAGTCCGGCATCCAGCCGTCGCCAGCTGACTTCCGAGTTGAGGTCGACACCGAGTTCGATGCAGTCCAGTACGGGGTTGTGGCAGACGCAGAAGTAGGATCCGACATCCTCTGCCACCAGTTGCGAGGTCTGCGCAAACACATCCCAGGCATGGACATCCCGTCGGGAAGCACCAGGCAGGGTGTAGAAGAACAGCAGGCGTCCGCCGATGGCAACCAGGGTGTTGCGGTTCGTGAAGTATTCGTCACCCGGGCTAGCCGTGCCGACCGCACTCAGTACGCCGCCATCCCAGCAGAAGAACTGCGTGCCTCCGCCGAATTCGTTGACGGGGAAGTAAAGATCTCCCTGGAACATGCAGGGCTCTCCCATCAGCAGATAGTCGCCGATGTCATCGCGCAGCAGATGCTCCTTCATTCCGCCGTTGCCATCCTCCTCCAGCAGCATCAGGCTGTCCGTGCGCCTGTCGAGTATCAGGGTGCATACCCGGCCGCTCGGAACATGCAGCCCGCTGGCAGCTGTATCGAAGCGGCGAACCGTGTACTGCCCCTCACTGAGCAGTGCCGGCTGCTGCTTCCATGTGGGATAGACCCGCAGCATGCGCGTGCTGTATCCGGTCTGGCCACCCGCCCTGACGAAGCAGTTGATCGTATAGCAGCCTGGCTGGAGCGTCGTGGACAGCACGGGAGTGGACTGGCTTATGGGGTTCTGGTAATCGTTGATGATGAAGTTGTACTCAGTGATTTCATCTCCATCGGGATCATGGCTGGCACTGAGGTCTATCTCAAGCGTGGCCGGACCGGCCAGCGGGCCGGAGGGCATGCTGATCAGGCAGACGGGGGCACTGGCATTGCCACTGCGCGGCTGGGCAACGACTGAGCTGCCGGCAGTGCTCAGGCCACCGATATCATGGCAGCGGATCCGGTAGCGGTAGATCTCATCATTGACAACATTGTCGTCAACGAAGGAAGTATCCTGCAGCAGCCCCTGACTGATGCTGACGAAGTCACCGCCGCTGATTCCTGAACGCTCCACGCTGTAGCCGGCGAAGTCCAGCAGGTGTGCATCCAGACTGGAGGTCCAGCTGAGCGTCACATGCGCATCACCACTGACGGCGGATGCGTCCACCGCGGCAGGTGCCTGTGAATCGCCACTGATCTGCAGACTGGCAGCCTGCAGGAGCATCGAAGATCCGGAAGGAACCAGCACGGCGACGTAATGCGTTTCATCATCCCGCACGAGATTGCTGTAGGCGGGACTGGCAGCCAGCGGGTCATGTGCGATCGCGGCATCAGCCGTGAAGGGACCCTCAAAGTTCCAGCGTCCGAGCTGGAAGTCGGCAAGGCCGATGTAGTATTCGCCCTGCAGATCAGTGACGACCGTGCTGAAGCCTATCGGCTTCTGCTGGCCGCGCAGGCCGCTGACACCCCAGACCTTCCAGCTCGCTGCCTGGGAGTCTCCGAACTCCAGGCCGGCGGACTGCATGCTCAGAGCGGCGGACTGCATGGAGAGGCCACTCTGGGCCAGATCCAGCGCGACCCAGCCCTTGTCATTTTCGGAGACGATGCGCTCCGCCCTGCTCAACTCACTGAGCGTCGGCAGACCTGCGTCTTCATGTGAGGGTACACCGGCAAGCTCCCCGCCGTCAGAGGCCAGGGGCAGTGGCATACCCGTATCTCCACCTCCGCAGGAGGCGGTGGCAATTGCTGCCAGCAACACCAGCAGCAGCAGGCAACACTGTTTCATTTCAATTCACCCGTAGAGTTTGTTGTGTTGCCGAATCGATTCAGCTATTGCGGGACACTCCCGCTTTGTCGACGCAGATAGAATACCCGGCATTTAAGATCAGTAAAGGCCGGAACCCTTGTTCTGTCCCCCCATGTCCCATTGATGTCCCATTCCTGGACCTGGGATAGGGTGCATGATGCGCAAAGCGGGCAGGCCAACCGGCCCACCCGCCTTGCTTACCGTAATCGATAGCTAGATGGTGCTCCAGATCATGATGGAATCACTGGCCTGGTCATGGTAGAGAATGTGCCAGCGCCCATCAGGCCCGACCACGATCTCATGCATGTTCGACCAGCCGAAGTCCGGGGTGTCCAGGCGTTCGAAGTCACCGAGGATGTCCCATTCAAGGTAGACATCCTCTCCATTGTTATCTGCTACCAGTCCCAACCCGGCGGAACCGTGGGCATAGACCCCACTGACCGTCCGGCGGATGTCAGCCGATTCCAGCGGCAGCTGCACAACGCTGTAGGTAGCCTTGTCCAGTGAGATCCTCATCGCCCTGCCGTCCTCGTCGGTCCCGCAGTAATAGTGGTGGCGGGAATTGCCGTCAGCCTTCTTCGAGGGGCAGTAGTCAAGCCTGCGCCCGTCCATGTGGTTCCTGGCCAGGATCATCGGATGTGCATCATGCAGTGTCGTGGCTCCATTGTAGGGATAGTTGAGGATGCTTACATGCTGTTGACCGTCGTCAAATTTGTCGCTGTCGGTGATGGCGATGGCCCCGAAGCCCAGCCCGGGTGAACCTCCGATCACTCCACGCCAGACGCTCCGGCCGCGGGTGCTCTCCACATTGTCAAACTCCCAGCCGTTGGAACCGTACATGAAGTAGCTGGCAAAGTTGCGCTGGCAGTACCACTGGGCATTCAGGCTGCCGCCATGCAGGGGCAGGGCCTCGTCATCATGCAGGGTCTCAGTGACCTTCAGATCGTACTGGTTGCCGTTGATGCGGGCATACTCGGCACTGCCATCCTGGCTGTTGCCGATGAAGGCCACAAAACCGTCCGTCGTGAGCTGTGTGCGGCCACCGATCGCGAATGTCGCTCCATCATTGAATGTCTGGCCGTCGAAGCTCGTACGGTGCAGGGCATTCCTGTTGCGGTAGTAGGAGACCACCAGGCTGTTCCCGGCGCGTACAGCCTGCAGCTGCGCACCAAGCAGTGAAGTGTTGCGGATTTCATGGGCGACCTCCATTCCCTCCGCCGTGACGTCCACGAATGACGCAGCTCCGGGACTGTAGTCAAGTCCGACATAGCGCAGCTCAGCATCCCGGCCTGCAGACAGCCAGAATCTGTCGGGGAATACGAAATCATCAATGCTGTACAGCTTACTGATTCCGCCGACAGTGACATCGTAGAGAATTGCATTGGCAAACAGGTCCTGCAGTACCAGCAGCAGCCTGCCGTCGCGGAAGAACAGCCGGACCCGTGAATCTTCAAGCATCAGGACCGAGGAAACAGTTGGCAGTGACCAGCTGCTGTCCCCGTACGGCAGGGTGCGGATCTCCATCTTCGGGGAACCCCTGTAGACGAGGTACAGGTCCCGCGTTGCCGGATCGGCAATCATGTCCGCTTCCAGCGGCAGGACCTCCGGCAGTGCCTGACTGCCAATCAGGTTGAAGTCACCATCAAAGCGCACCCAGAAGCCGCCCTCATCCTTCTCCAGCAGCAGGTCCAGATGCTCCCCGGCTGGATCCACACAGGCCTTGAAGCGGGCGAAGGAGTACTCGTCCAACGTGAAGTCCTCCCCCGTGAACACATCCCTCGCGCGGATATGGAAGCGCGGCAGGGAGGAGCGCGCATGGATCAGCAGCAGGCGTCCCGCGAACGAAACGAGCAGGTCCTGCAGAGCCGTGAAGGAACGTTTCATGTCAAGCTCGAACTTGTAGAGTGCATCGCCATCCCAGCAGACCATGCTGCGCCTTTCGGAGGTGTCGCAGACGGACCAGAACAGCTTGCCGTCAAACTCGGCAGCCTCGGTGATGCTGAGCAGCTGGCCGGTCGCACCGAAGAGCTGGTGTTCCTCCACGTTGCCATCCGCGTCCTCCTCCAGCATGGCGATGTTGTTGGTCACCATGTCGAAGTAGAGCGTGCAGAGCATGCCGCTCGGCGTGTGCATTCCCGCGGATGCCAGATGCACCCTGGAGCTGGTCTCCTGCGCCGCCTCAACCAGCGAGGGTTGCGCCTTCCACTGGGGATAGACCGTGATCGTTGCGAAGCTGTAACCGACGCCGACCGAACCGTCACTGACACTGCCGGAAATGTTGTAGCTGCCCGGCTGCAGAGCGGTTGTCAGCACAGGCGTGGACTGGTTCACCACTCCCTTGCCGAAGCCGAAATTGAAACTGTAGTTCGTGATCTGGTCGCCATCCGGGTCATAGCTGCCGGAGAGGTCTATCGTGACCTCGGCAGGCCCGGCGAAGGGTCCTTCCGTGAGCTGCATCACGCAGACGGGCGGATTGTTGGCACCGGGCTCTGTGCTGCAGACATCCACGGCGGACACCGAGCTGGCTCCGGACATGCTGTGATAGCGCATCCGGTAGCGGTAGGCCATGCCCTGCTCCACGTCCTGATCAACCCATGAGTTCCCGCGGAGCGGTTCACCGGAGACGTTGTGGAACTCTCCGGAGAACAGACCGGCGCGCTCAATGCTGTAACCGGCGAAGTCCAGATCCTCATAGTCGTCAGTATTGTTCCAGTGCACCATGATGTAGTCATCACCGGGCGAGCAGGCAATCAGCCCTGCCGGGGGTGCCCCGCCATCGCTTGCCAGACCGATTGAGACGGATTCCAGCTTCAGACTGGAACCCTCTGTTGCCAGCAGAGCAACATAGTGCCGTCTGCCATCCTGGAGCAGGTTGCTCAGAGCAGGCGTGGCAGCGGCCGGATCATGGTCCAGCTGCATGGATTCGCTGTAAGGGCCGTGGAATTGCCAGCGGCCCAGCCTGTAGTCCGCCACTCCGATGTAATACTCACCCTCGACAGCGGAAACGCTGGTGGCAATTGCGGCGGGCTTCGTTTCAGGGCTGAAGCCGCTCACTCCCCAGAGCTGCCAGGCAATGCCGTTACCTGCATCGAACTCGAGCAGGCCGTTGTCGATTTCGACACCCTGGGAGCGTTCGGCCCTGTAGGTCTGGTACAGGCTGATGTCATACCAGCCCTGCTCCGCACCGCTGATGCTGCGCCCTGGTTCCTGCAGTTCAGTGAGGTCCGGCAGGCCTTCCATGGCGTTAGCCGGAACATCCGTACCGGATGGCAGGATGCCGTCCGGCTGCAGGGCTATCCCTGCACCACCTCCTCCGCAGGAGGCCATCATCATGACTGCCAGCATGGCCAGCAGCACGAGGCAACAAGTCTTCATTACAATCACCCGTAGAGCTTTGCTTGTTGCCGAATCGATTCAGCTGTTGCGGTTGTCACACCGCCTTGTCGACGCGGATAGGATACCGCGCAATCCAGATCAGTAAAGGCCTGATCCTGGGTTTTGTCCCCCCATGTCCCCTTGATGTCCCATTGGCATTCGCTATCCCTCGTGCATCTCCGGGATGCTTTCAGCCCTGCTCCGGAACGGACTGCCGCTGCTCAGTCCGCTTCCCGCAGGATCGTCTCGATCAGTGCCCGCGACCTGTCCTGCGCATCTTTCTGAGCAGCCGGATCTGCCAGAGTGATTAGGGCTTTCCAGAGCGTCCAGGCAGCACCGCGCAGCCACAGTCCGGCATCAGCCCCGCATTCATTCCTGAAACAGCAGCGGGCAGGCGGATCCAAGAGAGTCCAGGCAATACTCATGTCACAGGCCGGATCCCCCGCAGCCAGGCCGCCCCAGTCGATCACTGCCGTGAGCCGGCCATCATGCAGCAGGATGTTGCCGGGGTAGAGATCACCGTGCACCCAGCGTGCGGCACTTTCGGCTCCGGAAGCCAGTGCCGCCTGCCAGAGCTGCTCAGCCGCAGAAACATCCATGCTTCCACTGAGTGCCTCGAGCGCAGCCCGGACCTCGCCATCGTACTCCGCCAGGGATCCACCCCTGTGGAAGTTGTGCTGACCTGGCGCGGGGACGCCGGCAGTGCTCAATGACCACAGCTCAACGCTGAACTCCGCGAGCTGGCTGGCCAGGGCAGTCCGGTCATTGATGATTCCGGGGTGTGCTGCTTCGCCTTCGATCCAGCGCCTGATTGACCAGGTCCAGGGGTAACCACAGCCCGCGCGACCGGATACCAGCACAACAGGCACGCTGACACTGAGCCTGTCCGCCAGGAATGGCAACCATTGAATCTCCTTGGCGACCTGGGCCACATAGCGCTCAGCACTGGGCAGGCGCAGCAGCAGTTCCTCTCCCAGACGGAAGCTGCGGTTGTCCCAGCCCGGTGGATCCACACAGCGGATTGGCAATTCCGCCAAGTGCGGAAACTGCTGCTTCAGCAGGCAGTGCACGACGGCTTCCGGTACATCCAGGCGTCCGTCAGGATCAGCCTGCAGTTCCATATCCTGCCGCTCCCGATCGTCAGTCATCAGCCCGCGCCGTCCAGCTCCTCAAGGCGGGCCGTGGCCTGCTGCACCTCGCGCATCAGTCCCAGGGCGGGGCCGCGCTCAATCACTTCCTGCAGGGCATTGCGTTCCTCCTGCTCATGTCCCTGCTCACGGTGGATGCGCGACAGCAGCCAGTAGGCCTTGACCGAAGTGGCTTCGTCGCTGCTTTCCAGCAGCTCCCAGGCCTGCTTCTCCGCCTCCACGACATTGCCGCTGCGCAGGGTCAGATCGGCGACGAGGTAATGATCCTTCGGCTCACTGCGATACTCCAAAGCACGCCTGGCGCAGTAGAGCGCGCCTTCGTAATCCCCCATGCCCATCTTGCGGTAGGTCGGATTGAGCCAGTCCAGCAGCCGCGCGTAGTTGTCACGCGAGGGCGTGCGGACCATCTCACGGTAGCTTTCATCGTCAGCATCAGCCTCATCATAGACACCCTGCATCACGTAGCGCTCGAACACGCCTGCACCTTCCGCATTGCCGGCGCTGAGCATCCCGCCCAGCACTGCATCGTCGTCAACGGCACTGCCAAAGGCGTGCCCGGCATACATGCTCTTCAGCACGGGGTCCAGCCCGCCGGGCAGGCGGTTGTCAAGGGTCAGCAGGAAGCCGGCGCTGTTGTGGTAGATCGCCGCGCTGTCATCCAGTTCATCGCGGCGCGGCAGCGGCAGCGGCAATTCATGCGCCAGCCCGAAGTTGATCAGGTAACGGCGGTAGCTCAGCGGGTCCTCACCGTAGTCCCCGCCGAAATTCTCGAGAAATTTGGCAGCGGCGTAGTTGGCCATGCCTTCCTGGAACCAGCGCGGCCCGGAGAAACCCTGGCCCCACCAGATGTGAGCCACTTCATGCGTGACCAGCGGAATCCCGCTGCGGCTGCCGAGAATGAACACGAAGCCGGCATCCTCAAAGGCCTGCACGCCTTCCTCATCCGGCAGCAGGAACACCCGCAGCCGGTGCCGGCCGCTGGCATCCGCCGGACCCAGCGGTCCCCAGAGTTCCGTGAAGTAGCCGATCATGTCTCCGAGGCAGGCGATATAGCCAAGCTCCTCAACTCCGCCGATCAGACTCTCCGGGGCGAAAACCTCCACACTGCCCCAGTCCGTTGCCAGCTCGCGGCTCGGGAAGGCAGTTGCCACCAGCATCTGGCTGCGCGTGCTGCCCTGCCAGGCGTGCACCACTCCATCTCCGGCCGGCAGTTCCGTGGAGCCATCGCTGGCAGCCACGACCCGGAGCGCGGGATCGGAGGTCTGCACGCTGATCGTGATGTCGGTCGGGCTGTCCTCACCGGGCCATAGTGCGGCGGTATCGAAGCGGTAGGCTCCGCCGTAGCCGATTCCGCTGAAGCTCTGCGGTACGTCGCAGTCCGCGAACAGCAGCAGCTGGTACTCCTGCCCGGCCTGGAATTCGCCTTCCACGCGCAGCTGCCAGTCGGAGAGGCCGGCGCCACCGCGCCGGAATCCGTATTCCCTGCCGTTGCCATCCTTCACTGAGCTGATCTCCAGCCAGGGATAGCTCACCAGGTTGAGGACCCTGGCATCCGCGGCCACGCTCAGGCGGGCGTCCACGGCCGCCTGCAGCCGGCCGGGCTGATCCGCATTCCCCTCGCTGAAGAAGTAGGTGTAGCCGATGCTTTGGAAGTCCACGTTGTCATCGAGCTCCGCTTCCTCCGGGGCCCAGGGTACGCGGTAGAAATCGATGCCACGCGTGTAGTCAGTGATCGTGGCCTCGGTGCCGGTGGCATCCACGCGGTAATCCCAGCGGGTCTCAGCGTCATCCCAGATTGCCATGAAGAATTCCCGGGCCTTCGGGTAGCGCATCGTCAGCCCTTCGCCACCACCGGCCCCGGCGAAGTGGCCCATCCCGCCGCCCATTCCGACATTGTCAACCCAGGCATCACTCATGCTCTGCAGGTAGATCTCGCGGAACTGCTCCTGCTCCTTCCTGTCCAGATCCTGCCAGGTGCGGATCTGCGTGGTCAGCCCCGAGGGGATGATCCGCGCATCCGCGGTGAGCGCGGAACTCAGATAGGCCTTCTCGATCTGGATGCGGCGCACGCGTCTGTTGGGCGTGATCTCATTGAACAGGTTGAGCGCAGCGGGTCCATCGTCCAGACCGTCCAGATCCATCCTTGCATCACCGATGAACAGCCCGCCCATTCTGCGCGGCAGGTTGGGGAAGATCCCCACCACGCCCTGCTCGATGTGCAGGTCGCCATGCGGAAGCTCAGCCTGCACATCCTGGATGCTCAGATAGCTGGCCTGCTCGAGGTTGGCCTGCGGATCCTCAGATGCCGCCGGCTGCTGCGCCATGGCGGGAATTGCGGCCAGGGCCACTGCCAGCAGAAGGATGATGAACGGTGCTGCCTGCCTCACGTGAGACCTCCAGAGTCAGATCCGTCCAGCATAGCCTATGCAGGGCAGCCTCCGATTCAGTCAGGCTTCCGCTCGCGGGCCTTCATCCGTTCGCTGCGCAGCTCCCGCATCTGGGCCCGCCAGGACATCTTCTGATGCTCCTTGCGTGTGACCTCGAACGGGCTCGCGGAGCGCTCCTTCGGACTCAGGCTGACCTTGCTTTCACCCTTGGGCAGGAAGTTGCTGTTGAGCACCGCGATCTGCACGGGTTCTCCCCTGCGGGAGCGTTCCGCGGTCTCCCGCAGCAGTTCGCCCTTCTCTCCCGCGATCACCGCCGAATATGGCCTGTGGTCCGCCGCCGGACGCTGGGAACCAATGGTCCGCGGCCCCTTGCGCAGATCCGGACGCTGCCGTGCATCCTGACCGCCACCGCCCTGGCGATGGATCGAATAGCGAAGCTGCTGCTTCATCGGAGTCCCGACCGGACTGAAACGGACGAGCTTGTTGCCGCCGATGAAGCGCCTGTAGCCCTGGTCGCACCAGTCGGTGACCGCGATATGCAGCATCAGCAGCAGGCGCACCAGCGCATAGAGCGGGATGCCCACGAAGGGCACCAACACCACGAGCGAAACCCAGAAGGCCTCATTGCCGATGTTGTCCTCGGCATCCTCCCAGATCGCCACATTGGAGAAGGCCCAGATGGACAGCAGGCCGAAGATCAGCAGGAAGACCGCCAGCCCGGTGCCGAAGGGAGCACTGAGCCAGTCCAGGGCAGAACTGAAGAACTGTTCAAGCTGCATATCATCACCGCAGGCTGCCGATATATGGACCATCCATCCGCCGAAGCATCGTCAGACCTGCCGCCACCGCTTCCTGAAGCGGTTCAGTTACATGTACATAATGACGTAGTAAGCACTGAATCGGTGACTGCCGGGTGAAAATTCGCCAGACTCTATCATTATTGATATGGCGCAACAGGCGAAGCGCGCCGGTCGAATCAGAGGATTTCATGGGATTGCTCGACAAATTCAGGCCGAAATGGCAGCACAGCGACTGGCAGGTGCGCCTTGAGGCAATAGCACAGCTTGAGGATCAGGCAACTCTCGCGCGGCTTGCGGCAAAGGATGCCGAACAGCGTGTACGCCTTGCCAGCCTGGACAGGTTGACTGATCAGGCCGCCGTCCAGCAGGTGGTGGACAGTGCATCCGACCCGCTTGTGCGCAGCCGCGCCGTCGGCCGGATCACAGACCAGGAGAAGATCGCCACCGTGGTGCGCACGGATCCGGAGCGGATGGTGCGCCAGGCTGCCCTCGAGCAGTGTACTGACCAGCAGCTGCTGTACACGATCGCAACCTCTGATCCGGACATGCCGCTGCGCAAGGCCGCCGCCCAGCGCATGAGCGACCCGCCCATGCTGGCCAGACTGTTCGAGCAAAGTACTGACTGGGAAGTGCGCCAGGAAGCGGTTGGCAACCTCACGGATGAGGACCTGCTGATCGACATCGCCAAGACCGAGAAGACCGCCACCACGCGGCTGCGGGCCACGCAGCGCCTCTCGGACCAGTTCATCCTCGGGGACATCGCCCGCAATGATTCCGACCTGAGTGTGCGCTGTGCGGCGCTTGAGCGCCTCGAAGAGCAGTCCATCCTCGAAGAATTGCTGCGCGATGACCCCAGCCGCGAGATCCGCCTGGCCGCTGTGCGCCGGGTGCAGTCCACGGATGCCTACGGCAACGCGGCGAAGAGCGACAAGAGTGACGACGTGCGCATTGCCGCCGTGCAGCGCATCGAGGACCAGGCCCTGCTGGCATCCATCGCGCGCACGGACCTCATCAGCGATGTGCGGATGGCCGCCGTGATGAAGCTTACCGACCAGGCGGTGCTTGCAAAGGTGGCGCAGGAGGACAGCCGCGAAACCGTGCGCGAAGCCGCGGTCTGGCTGCTGGAGGATGATGCGCTGCTGAAACGAATCTGCATGACGGACGTGCACAATGAGGTACGCATGGCGGCCTGTGAATGCGTGCGCGACCCGCAGCTGCTGGCGGAGATCGCGCGGGACTGCCTGGACCCGGCGGTGCAGCTGCAGGCGGTCAAGGAACTGGCGGACGGGCATCAGCTGCTGGCGGTGGCCTTGTCATCCACGGATGGCGACGTGCAGCGCGCGGCGGCGATGCGCATCACGGACGACGTGCTGCTCGGGGAGCTGGCCTGCCAGAGCACCCAGGCGGAGCTGGGCCGCTACGCCACGCGGCGCATCTCCGACCGGACAGTGCTTGAGCATGTGAAGGGTAACGGCGGCACGTATGAGGCGCGCAAGGAAGCCGGCACGAAGCTCAAGGGCGAATGAGCGGTTCACCGGCCTTTGAACTAAATCAGCGCTTCGCCGGATAATATCCCCTCATGTCTGACCTGATCTACGGAGACCCCTCCGCCCCCAAGCTTGACGTGCTGGTCTTCGGGCCGCATCCCGACGACGCCGAGATCGGCACCGGCGGCCTGCTGCTGAAGCTGGCTGCGCAGGGCAGGAAGACCGGCATCGTGGACCTGACCAGAGGCGAGATGGGCAGCGGCGGAAATGTGGCGATCCGTGAGCAGGAAAGCATCGAGGCCGCGAAGATCCTCAAACTCTGCATCCGCGAGAACATGAACCTTCCGGACTGCGGGGTGGAGGACATCCTCGAGAACCGCCGTGCGGTGGCGAAGCTGATTGCCAAGTACCGCCCCGACGTGGTGCTCGGCACCTACTACGACCTGCCACCGGGACGCGGGCTCGGGCACAATGACCACATCAAGGGCGGGTTGATCGTGGCGCACGGCGCAAACTACGCCCACCTGAAGAAGATGGATCTGGGCTACGAGACCTGGCATCCGAGCGCGGTCTACTTCTACTTCCTGCCGCCGGAGATGATGCCGAGCTTCGTCGTCGATGTGACGCCGTACCATGAGGAGTGGCTGGCCAGCATCTATGCCCATGAAAGCCAGTTCGGCCGTCCGGAGCAGAATCCGGGGATCCGTGATTTCTTCGGCGCGCATGCGATGCGCTGGGCCCGCCAGGCCCGCGGGAAGTACGCCCAGGCCTTCTACAGTCCCTGGCCCCTGGCAATGGACAGCGTGCTGAGCGCGGCGGGAGTCGACGGACTGCAGGCCTAGGGATCAGTCGAGGGTGCCGATGGCGAACAGCGTACCGTTGGCAGAACTGCCATACATCGTTCCGTCAGCCCCAGTCGCCAACGTGGACGGGATCCAATTGAGTTCCTCTGGCAGATCCGTCCTCCACAATTCAACCCCATCTTTGTCAGACATGATTACCAAGGGAAGTGAGCCATACTTGCCGGGCCTGCACACCGTACCGGCTACGTCCAGGGAAACACCCGAATACTGTGAACCAACCAGGCTGTACTGCTTATTACCGACAGCGTCAAAAGCCCTGAGTTCCGTCCCGTTGAAGTAGCTTGTCTGGTCCGCATCGAGGCCTGACACAAGCAATTCGCTGCCATTGAAAACACTCGTCCACTTCAGATTTCCGGAGCTGTCCAGCGTGAACGCCTTGCCATCTGAACTCAGGCCCTTCAATGCGTAGAAAACCACATCACCGGAGTCAGCAACGGCAGGTGCAGACCTGATTGCACCACCGGCGTAATATTTCCAGGAAAGTGCACCGCTGTCATCAATGGCATAGATCGTGTAATCATCTGATCCAAAGAAGATCCTTCCGTCACTTCCCATGCTGGCGGACGAATGTATCTCACCAAAGGACTGGAAAGTCCATAAGAGATCGCCTTCCGGGGAAAAGGCATACAGGTACCGGTCCAGGCTTCCGATGTACACGGTTCCGTCCTGGCCGACCAGCGGTGATGCCCGGACCGCGGCCCCCGTCTGGTAGTACCACTTCGTTCCACCGTCGGGATTGATGGCGTATATCCTGCCGTCATCGCTACCGACATAGATTGATCCATCAGGGCCGATTGCAGGCGAGGCAAGTATCTTGTCGTTAGTTGCATATGTCCACCTGATGGATCCATTTGAATTGACAGCGTACAACTTGTGGTCAGCGCAACCAACATATATCGTCCCGTCAGCACCAATCACCGGTGAGTCGTAATAGCAGTTTCCGCCAAGCTGGAGTGTCCAGCGCACGACCGCGGACTGCGGATGCATGAATTCGGTACGGCAATTCCGCCTGTCGTTTCCACCCAGCATCGGCCAGGGACTGCTGGTAGCCACGGAAACACTTGCAGTATCAGTGTCACCAAAGTTGTCAGTGACCCTGACTCGCACAAGGTAGTTGCCGGGTTCGTCGTAATATCCGACTGCCTGCGGCCCTGCAGAAAGCAGTTCAAAGTAACCGTCACCGTCCAGGTCCCAGTCATAACCTGCAATGATGCCATCAGGATCAGAACTGCCGCAGGCGTCAAACCTGATGGAGAGCGGATCCATACTGAGCAGTTCCTGTGAATATACGTCTGCAATGGGCTGCATGTTCCCGGTGAAGGCCCCGATGGCAATCAGCCGGCCATCATTGCATCCAACGTAGATGTTGCCATCATGCCCGATGGAAATCTCGCTGTCCAGCTCCCCGCCGTATTCCTTTCCGATTGTCAAACTGGTTGAAGGAGTGCCGTCAGCGGCCCTGACAATGAATTTTCCATCTCGGTTGGCAAGGTAGTATCGGCCTGCTCCATCAACGGTCAACCCGCTGCGGGTCCAGGATGTCACCTTGGTGCCGGACAGCTCCATGCCGTCCCGGTCATATGTCACCAGCAATCCGTTTGCCTGCAGCAAACTGACTTTTCCATCCGCAAGAGGAACAGGAGAAGCACGGAATCCATGTTCCTGCTCGGCCTCCCAGACCAGTGTCCCGTCAGCTTCCAGGCAGCCATACCGGCCCTGCAGCATGGCCACATAGACCCGGCCATCGGCACCGACGGCCGGTGCAGGAACCGGACCTTCGTAAATGGAAGGATTGCTGCTGAAGCTATGGCTCCAGCGAGGTGTACCGTTTTTTGTCAGGGCAAACAGCTCATCAGTTCCGGCTACGAAGTACAGGTTGCCGTTTGGGTCCTCCGCAACGGATGACTGGATCGGAGAGCCTGCGTGGAACTGCCATTGCAGCATGCCATCTCCGTCCAGGCAGTAGAGGTTTCCATCCCGGCTGCCGATGACAACGCGGCCATTGACATCCACCAGCGGTGAACTTACGATCTCACCGCCGGCACTGAACTGCCAGAGCAGGTTGCCGAGGAAATCCAGTGCACTGACAACACCGTCCGTGCTGCCGACAAGCACCTTTCCATTGGGATCGACAGCTGCACTCGACAGGATCGCGCCACCTGCCTGGTATGTCCAGCGCAGGGTGCCCTCAGGGTTGATGCAATTGAAGCGACCCCGCGCGGTGCCTGCATACAGTCGTCCGAGTGGATCCTCCACCGTGCCGGCTGTCACCTCACTGCCAAGGTCCAGTTCCCAGCGAACCGGCATGGAATACCTTCCGAAGACCGGCGTCATGCCACTGCGGCGATTGTCATGCATGCCAGTGTACCAGTCCCCTTCAGCTGGCAACTGGCGGGAGGTGAGGCTACCGAGTATCCAGGGCTTCTCACCCGTGATTACCACGGCAATCAAGGCATCCGCTTCCCCTGCCATCGATGCAGGAATGTCAAATTGCTGGAAACCTGTCGGATCTCCATGCTGCCAGATCCAGCGCTTGCTGCCGGAATCGCCAAAGCCGATGAACAGCTTGTCGTAGTCAAGCTGCGGCCCGCTCCAGCTGAATTCCAGCAGCAGGCTTTCCTGTCCCGCCGGAATCCCCAGCCTGTAGATGCAGTGGCCTGTTACATCAGTCTCGTCTATCGGGCTTTCCCAGTGTGGAAGGAAGATTACGGATCCCTCGCCCGTCTTGGAAACGAGGCTTACCGGCAGACCTGCCTCGAACTGGTCTGCCTGGAGAGATAACGGAGCAGCGCTTGCATTGCGTCCAGGATCCTGCGGATAGGGTATCGACAGCCCTGATTGCCCGGTTTCCTGGTCATTTCCCGACCCGGCGGCAAGGACTGGCAATGCCGTCCCGGCACTGTTACCGGACGCACAGGCAGTACACAACAGAAGCAGGCCAGCGAGAATTCCCACGCGGGCATGAAACGCAAAGCAACGCTTCGATGCTGACATCTTGTCCACCATTTCCCAGTTTCCTACAGCGTTCTCCCGGTCCCACCGGAAGCTGATCATTCCCCTGCTCCAGATCAGACGAACTGGATGGATTTGCGTTACATGGTTCTCCGATCTGTCCTTCGTCCCAGCGGCAATTGCGCGGTTTCATCACAGGATTTCAAAGCTGTTAGAATCAGGTGCTTTAGGATCAAGAGGAGACAGGGAATGGCAACTGCAATCATCGAACACTGGCTTGAGGACTATGACCGCTGGCTGAAGGTCTACACGGAGCATGGCCCCGCCCGCGTGGCTGCCGGGATGGCCGGTGCCACCGTCAACCAGGATGTCAACGACCCCAACCACGCCTATGTCATCAAGAAGGACGCGGACCTCGCATCCTTCAAGGCCTTCATGGACAATCCGGAACTGAAGGAGCTGATGAAGGCCGCCGGGGTGAAGGACATCCGGGTGCACATCATCGGGGAAGGCAGCGTCCACGACGGCTGAGCAATCCGCATCCCAGCGTTACCTGAAACCGGTGCTAAGCTGCTGCGATGGGGAAGGACGGCAGCAGAACCGGCAATCGTGCAAGGCGGATCCTGGCATGGATCGGATTCAGCCTGCTTGCATTATTGCTGGCATGCATTGCCATGGTGATCTACATATCAAAGCCAGCCACCGGATACTACCCGCAACTGGTACGCAACTGGGAAACCGAGTGGTTTGACGGCAAGCTGCGCAACCGGATGTATGTCACGGATGGGGGCAGCATCGTGATCCACAGCGGAAATCGCTTCATAGCGTTGGACTCAAGCGGCCGGCAAGTCTGGGAGCGCGAGGTGGACGACCTGCCGGAGCGTGCAAAGGTCTTCCATGGCAGGGAAATCGGTCTTGTCCTGTTTGACAACGGACACCAGCTGCAGGTGCTCGACGTGCAGGACGGCCGCACTCGCTGGAGCGTTGAGCTTGTCGGCGGGCAGCAGGCTTCCCACAGGGTCTCCAGGGTGTCAACCAGTCCGGACGGCAGGCTGCTTGCTGTGAGCAATGCCGGGCATCTATTCGTGTTTGATGCAGCTGGCGAGCTGCTGGCAGATGCCGACACCAGCGTGCTCAGTGGTGAGACGCTGCGGATCAACCTGGAGGACAGCGGCCAGCTCACGCTGTGCCTGAAGGTCGGGCACGGCTTTGATTACCAGCGACTTTCGGATGGCGCATTCCATCGTGTATTCCCGGGCATGACCGGTGGATTCAATTACGCCCAGCTCACAGAGAATGGCAACTTCATGTTCTCGCGCACCGACTTCAGTGCCGGGATCTGCTCGATGGACCTGCTGGCACCGGACGGCACTCTCCTGCACTCGGAACCGACACCGGAGGGCAGCATCAAGTCAATCACAAATGATGGCTACCTGGCCTGGATCAATGGCGGGCACGCCAGTGCCAACAGCAGCATCAGCCGGCTCAGGCTGTCCGATTACTCCTGCGAGCTCATCAACACCGGCAGCTTCTGCCCTGACGTGCCGATTGCGATGGACGATGCCGGCAAGCTGCTGGTGAAGGGTTCTCCCGGCAAGAACACGGTCGGATACGAATATCTGCGCAGCACCCTTTCAGAGGCACACTGGAAGGCCTATGAGCATGCTCCTTCTGTCGCCGGACTGATTCCGGACCTGCCGATGGCCGATGGGAACTACGTGATGCTTGTTGACAGCAAAGGCAACCAGACTGTCTTTCGTACAGATGAATCCATGTACATCTTCGACTCGTTCCAACACAGCGTCAGTGAGTCAGATCTGTCAGTTGTGTATGCCACCGAGGAAGAGGAACGGCCACCCGGCCAGCGGGATGAAGCAAACGGGCGGGTGCGGTTCGTACAACTCAGCCTGCCCAGGACTGCCCAAGACAGCCAAAATTAAAAAACGGTTAAATACTTTCCCTGCCACGGGTCATTGGTCTATGTTTGGATTTCTGCGCCAGGTGCGCAAGCCCAGCCACAAGTGCGGGCAGCTTCTGTTTATTGGAGTCGGACATGGCAATGCGTACTTACGGCAGCCCTTATCCAACGGGCAATTGCTGTCGAAGCAAGCTCCTTGGCGGAGTTTCACTCGGACCGGGATTGTTCCTGACGACGGTCTTCCTCCTGCTTCTCATGGTCTCATGTGGCAAGGGCAAGGCTCAGATCGACACTGAGATACTTGTCCCGTCACAGGCCGTGGCGGTGCCCAGCCAGATGGACGCCCTGCCCGCCCCGACGGGCGAGGAACTGGCAATTGCCCGCAGGGAGCTGGCGTCTCTGGACATTCCGGACGGTCTTGACAGCGAGACCTGGCAACAGCTCGGTGATGCACTGATCGAGTCACTGCAGTCTCGCAGTACGAGCAAGCTGCCAAACGAGTCCCGCAATGTGATCGATGACCTGCAGTGGATCGACAACGGCGGAGGGGACTTCAACCTGGAATGGACCCTGCGCAATGCCGGAGACTATGACAACAACGGCGAGGTCAACGTTTCCGACCTGAGCGCAATCGGCGTGCACTTCGGCAAGAATGAGTCCAGCAGCAGCTGGGCCACCGCGCAGACCGCAGACGGAGATGGCAACGGAGAGATCAACATCGCCGATGTCAGCCCGATCGGCGTCAACTTCGGTTCGCAGGTGCTGGGCTACAACGTCTACGCCAGCAACTTCGAAGACGGCCCCTGGCTTCTGCAGGGCAGCATTGAGCTGGCGGATGCGACGACCGGCTTCCCACGCAAGTTCAGCTATGCCTACGGGGCGCAGGATCATGCATTCGTCACCGTGGCACCGTTTGACGCAACCAACGAGGACAGCATTGCCAATTCTGGCGGGACAGCTGCGAAGTTCATCCCCGGAACCACGACCGAGCAGACCAGCCAAACGATAGACGACAGTGGCGGCCAGTTGCTTGGCAGCGGAATACTGGATGGAGTGATTGTTGACATTCCGGCCGGTGCACTTGCTGTTCCAACAGAGATCAGTATCGGCAGCAATGACGGGACAGTATTGCCGGTGGCAGGCACATGGGGCGGATACGTGCTGGACATCTCCGGACCGCAGGACTCACTCCTCTTCAACAAGCCGATCAGCATCACAGTGCCCTGGTCCGGAGATCCCGAGCAGTATCCGGTGCCCTTCTACCTGCATGAAGATGGACAACTGGAGGCATGCATCGTTACCGGGCTTGACGAAGTTGCAGGCACAATGACTTACATAACCTTCCATGCCTCAAGCTTCGGGGAGATACTTGGAATTGGTATACCCGCAGAGTCCAACACAGGATTTGATCCTGCCCGGGACGGATTCCAGATCCAGAACATTGGATCCTTCTATGAGAAGGACGGCGAATGTCTCGGGATGTCATGTTTTGCCTCATGGTATTTCGAAAGAAAGCAGAAAAGCTCTGTTTCGGGCAACCTGTTCAACAAGTACACAAATGAACTGGGTTCCGAGTTCTTTTTCTTCATCAACGAAATGGGCAAAAAGGAACGGAGTTCAAGGCAGGTGATTGGCCAGGATGCGATTGCCACCCGGGCTCATTGTGCCTTGAATGCATTCTGGTACGACTATGGGGCAATTCTTGCTCGCAACGAGGTGCCAACGGCATATCGCATTAATGAAATCCGCAGCACCATTGCCAACACTAAACTGCCAACACCACTGCACTTGACAGCCTTCGTGCCGCATACCATCATTCCCAAGTTCAACGGTGACCACTGTGTACTGGCAATCGGATATTCGGACAATGTCATCCACGTATATGATCCGAATACACCGTCTTACACCCGCCCGATCTCCTTCAACGGCCTGGAGATTGATGACTATGATGGCTGGAACACGGTTTATAACATCGGCATGGGCTCTCTCAGCAGGGAGGATTTCCAGAACATCTATGAGGATGCCGAGCAGGGATTCACCGGCAACCTCGGTGCTGAGGTTACCGATCTGAATTACGAGGACGGCCAGACCGTGAATGCCAATGAGATAGAGCTGACGGGCCGGGTCGAAAGCAGCCAGCTGCTGGTCGACAGGATCGAGCTGAAGAACATTTCCCTCACTTCCCAACCGGTTAGCACTGTCGATGGAAGCTGGTCGGCGAAGGTCCCGCTGGAAAACGGAATCAACTACATCAAGTTCTTCACTTCCGGGGAGAACCACGATGGCACACGTTTCACAATTGCCAATAACTACAACAACACGCCGGGACTGTTGATCAACTGCAACACTGAGCCAACCAAAATGAAGATTACACTAAGCTGGGATGAACCGAACAGGTTCGGACTCTATGTCAAGGATCCATCAGGAGAACTGTCAATTGGTGCCTGGGTGGAAGATCCGACAATGCAGGACAAAACTTCCTATGGTGCTTACTTCGATGGATCTTATTACAATGGAGGACCCTTGTACTTCATAATTCCCGAGAGCGGCTCCATGCAGAGTGGAGACTACAGCTTCCGGGTCTTCAACAACTCCGTGATTGGTGTACAGGGAGTACAGATTGTTCCTGCAAGCTGGAATGTATCCGTATCCTTCGATGACGGGCCAGCAATAAGCTACAACGGTCGTCTGGAGAAGGGGCTTCAGGATACCTTCAATCCTCCGGATGCCACTGAATACCTGTCTGAGTGGTTCGTCGTCAGCAGAGAATGAACAATCCATGTACTAGTTTGAACGAGATTCTGATTACGCTTAGCTTGTAGCCAGGAAGTACCCGGCTGTTGGTAGCAAGGCTCGCTACGCACTGGTGGAATTGTTAATGAAGAAACAATAGGAATTGAAACCGAGAATCAACGGAGACTGGATTCTGCCTATTGCAAAATACGAAACATACTTGACACTTACAGTCAACGACTGTTATACTACACGCATGTTAGCAATAGTCAGGGGCGTAAGTATCGTCGGGCTGGATGCATTTGTTGTGGATGTGGAGGCGGACATGCGTTCCGCCCTGCCCAAACTCGTGATCGTGGGCCTGCCGGATGCCTCGCTCAAGGAAAGCCAGGAGCGCGTGGAAAGCGCCGTGCGCAACAGCGACCTGGAATGGCCGCTGGCCAAGATCGTGATCAACCTCGCCCCCGCCGACCTGCGCAAGGAGGGCACGGGCTTCGACCTGCCGATCGCACTCGCGGTGATCTGCTGCAACGGGCAGTGCGACACGAAGCGCCTGCGGGACTACCTGATCATCGGCGAGTTGTCACTGGACGGCGCGCTCAGGCCGGTGGCGGGAGTGCTGCCGATGGCACTCAAGGCCCGCGCGCTGGGGATGAAAGGCGTGATCGTGCCCCGCGAGAATGCGGCCGAAGCGGCGGTGGTGGATGGTGTGGAGGTGATCGGTGCCGAGCATCTCTCGCAGCTCGTGAGCTGGGCCCGCGGCTTCACCGAGATCGCGCCGGAGCCGCTGCGCAACATCAGCGAGCTGCTTGTCAACGAGGGCGGGCTGGCGGACTTCGCGGAGGTGCGGGGCCAGGAGCATGCCAAGCGTGCGCTCGAGGTGGCGGCAGCCGGCGGGCACAACCTGCTGATGCTCGGGCCACCCGGCAGTGGCAAGACGATGATCGCCAAGCGCGTGCCGGGGATCCTGCCGGATCTCTCCGAGGAGGAAGCGCTGGAGGTGACGCGCATCTACTCCGTGGCCGGACTGCTGGACCAGTCGCTGGGGCTCGTGACAACGCGGCCCTTCCGCGCCCCTCACCATACCGCGAGCATCCCGGGCGTGATCGGCGGCGGCAGCATCCCGCGCCCCGGTGAGATCAGCCTCGCGCACAACGGCGTGCTGTTCCTCGATGAAATGCCGGAAATGTCGCGCACCCTGCTGGAGACGCTCAGGCAGCCGCTGGAGGACGGCCAGGTCACGATCAGCCGTGCCAACCTGGCGCTGACCTTCCCCAGCCGCTTCATGCTCGTGGCGGCGATGAACCCCTGCCCCTGCGGCTTCTATGGTGACAGCGTGCACAAATGCTCCTGCAACATGGGGGAGATCCTGCGCTACCGCCAGCGTATCTCCGGACCGCTGCTGGACCGGATCGACATGACGATCGAGGTGGCGCGCCTGCCGGTGGAGAAGCTCACGCGCGATGACGAGGAAGTGCGCGGGGAAGCCAGTGCGCTGGTCAAGGAGCGTGTGATGGCGGCGCGGCGCATCCAGCAGCAGCGCAACCTGCTGGAGCAGAGCGAGGCCCGCACGGCGGCCACGGCGGCGCTGGACACCGCGGAACTGCAGCGCCGGGCCGAGGAGCAGGCAGTGACGGACGGCAGCCCGGGCAGTGCCGGGGAGGAGGAGCTCGCGGAAATGACAACGACGGAACTGGCGGCGCTGCTCAGCGGCGGCGGCGGCGGGCTATCCGCGGGGCCGCAGCGCAGTTCTGCGGCCAGCCTTGAGCGCAGTGCCCGGGCTTCGCAGCAGGCGGTGCAGGGCCTGAGCGGCAGCCAGGCCCGCAGCTGCACGAATGCGGCGATGTCCAGCCGCATGATGAAGCAGCACTGCCGCCTGGATGAGGCCGGGCGCTCGCTGCTGACCCGCGCCGTGGAACGCCTGGGCCTGAGCGCGCGGGCCTATGACCGCATCCGCCGCGTTGCCAGAACGATTGCCGACCTCGACGGCTGCGAAGTGATCGAGGTCCCGCACCTGGCCGAGGCGATCCAGTACCGCAGCGGTGAGGAGCGATTGCGTAGCTGATTGAGGCCCGGCGCAAGCCAGGAGGGGAGGTCCGGTGCAAGCCGGGCAAGGGAGGCCGTAAGGATTGTCAACTACAGCGAACATGAAGCATACGGAAGATTGAACCAGTCCGTGACACCTGGTTTGCGAATCTCTGCAATTCCAGGTGAGCTGGCAACCGTGATCGGCAACTCTTTCACAACTACTGCATGAAAACATCAAGCTCGTAGTCAATGTTCGGCAGGTTGGAATCATGGCTGTCCAGCTCAATTCGGTAGGGCTGTGACTCCGTCGCGCCCACCAGATGCTCCAGCTCGACTGTGCCATCCGCTGCGTGGATTTCTGCCAGCAGCAGGTTGCTGGCTGAGTACAGCCGTAGATCAAAGCTGCTGCCAACCGGCTCATAGCTCGCGGAGATGTTCAGGGTCTGGCCTGCGGGAAAAGCCGCGGCGAGCCTGAACCAGTCATTCGCATGGCCGTCGTAACCTTTGCCAATTCCGGACAGGCTGCCCCGGAAGCCTGTAAACGGCAGGGCGGGCAGTACCTGCGCCTGGCCGACCACGTTGTTCGGTTCCCGTTCGTCATATTCATGGGTCCAGCCATAGATGGTCGTCATGTAGGTGTCCCGCAGGCCGGTCTCATCAGTCACGAAGCACCAGATGTAGTTGGATCCCGCCCAAGTGATTTCGATGTCCGCTGTGGAACCGGACCCGTACTGCGGTTCAGGAGAAGTCCAGAGGCCCCATCCATATGTCAGTTCAGCACTGTCATCATCATGGGCCGAAGCAGTCAGCCTGGCAGTGAACGGGACGACCCCGTACTTGCTGTCAACGCTGACGGAATCAATCCGCGGCGGGAAATTGTGGATTGCCCGCAGGGAGTAGTCATGCCCCGCATGGTTGCTTCCCGCTCCCACCTTCAGGATGTAGTCTGCAGACTCTCCCGGCAGGAAGGAAATGCTCTTTTCATATCCATTGATACTTGTGATGTGCTTGCCAGCAAGCGTGAGGATCTTCAGGTGCACATTGGAGCCGTTGTCAGGTGAGACGGAATCATCGGAAAAGCGGTCGTCAAGGAATGAATGCATCTTTCCCGCCTCCGCATGGAACACGAAGAAGTCATTCCAGTCCCCGTCATAGACCGGACCGAAGCTCTGGGAGTAGTAGCCGACATTGCCCGTGTATCCGGAGAATGGAATCTGGGGCAGCGCATTCAGCCCCGGCATGCTGATGTCGTCATTGTCCTCCACCTCATCGTAAGGATTGTCACCCACCGTGACAGTCCGTCGGCCAGCTGTGCCGCTGTATGCCGCATCCTGGTGGCCGATGCCGATGCTGCTGCCGACACGCACCCGCGGGTAGTACACTCCATCCTGTTCATAGCTATGCTGGACGACGGCCTCCGTTCCCTCCAATAGGTCCCAGATCCCGTCTCCCTCGAAGTCCCAGTCGTAACGCACCAGTGAATGTCCGGGATTGTGGTCCAGGCTGGCACTGGCATCGAGGCTGACTGTGAGTGGAGCCGGACCTGCAGTGGGACTGACCGACAGGATCGCCTCCGGCGGTACGCCGTCCGCATCCTCAAGGATGTAGATCTCGTAGTCGGTGTAGGAAGCTGACAACTCCAGGATGTATGGAGCCTTGGCAGCGTCATAGACGATATCGCTGATCACCGTGGCCCGCCGGATGTCCTCTTCATACATGTTCCTGTTGAAGAGGATTCCCGTGCTGTCCGACAGCACGACACGTTCATATGAGTTGTAGTTCAGCCGGCCGGTGACAAGCACGACGATGCTCAGGTGCTGGCCCTCCTCAGCGCTCAGGCTGAAGTAGTCATACATGCCGCCGTCGTAACCGGTGAAGTACTCGTTGCTGCGTCCGAGGCTGCCACGGAAGGCATAGAGCGGTGCAGGCGGCAACGGCTGCGCTTCATCGGCGCTGTTGTTCGGTTCGATTTCGTCGAACAGCAGGCCTGAGCTGAATCCGACATGGTACAGCTCCAGGGGCTTATCCCCTGCCAGGGCAATCAGCACCAGGCAGAGGCCATCGGCATTACGGTAGCGGTGGGCATCACTGAAGGGGACAACATCGCGGTATTCGGGGCTGTACCATTCCCAGCGATTGCTTGAGAAGTCTGAAATTGCAAAGTAATAGTTTCCCTCGCCTGCCGACTGTCCGATGCCGCTCCATTCCGCCTTGAAACTCAAGCTGCTCAGTTCGTCAATGTTGAAGCTGTAGATGCCGTAGGCAATCTCGGAATGCCCTTCACCGACAGGGGAATAGAGCATAGCTAGCGCACCCTCTTCCGTGGTCCTGGCATTCGGCAAGTCTGCTTCGTACTGCTGGCCGGAACGCATGGTGATGAGCGCACTGGAACTTTTTAGTTCCGTGGACAGTTCAGCAGGGCTGCTGACCGGACCGGATGGCGAAACCTTTGACTGCGCGGAAATCAGCCCCGTCTGCACCTCAGCCTGCTGCCGACTGCAGCCACTCATGCATAGGCATGCTGAAACCAAGGCAGCAATCAAGATGTATCCAATCATGCAACTCCCCTTTTCCGTTCAAGCCCTGAAACCCAGTATCTCATTTCAAGTATATCTAAGCAGGAAGAACGCAACAGGGACAGTTGCTCGAATAAGTGAGGGGAACACTTGCCATTTACATGAATTGCTCGGGACCTTCCTTTGTCCGGATTGCTCCGGACCTCCCCTAGTCCGCGTACTCCAGGCGCTCACTGATCCACTGCACGCTGTTGGCAATCGCCCAGGGGGTGTAGATCCCGAAGCTCAGGGAGGTCAGCAGGCCCTGGCTCAGCCAGAGCAGCAGCACATCCACGCCGGTGCCGGTGAAGCGCAGGCTGCGGCCCTGCAGGCTGCAGTTGGCAACGGTCCACTGCATGATCCGCGCCGCACCCCAGAAGGAGTAGATCCCGAAGCTCAGCGTGCTGAACAGCGAGATCAGCAGGAAGGGCCCGAGGAATTCCGCCGGCCGCCCATTGAACTTCAGCCCGGCCAGTCTGGCAACGCGGTTCTCCTGGGCCTGCTCGCGCTCAAGCGCGGCAGCCTGCAGGCGCTGCTCCTCCTCGAGCCTGGCCTTCTGGGCGGCGATCAGCTCCGCTTCCTTCCTGGCATTCAGTTCGGCGATGCCTGCGGCGCGCTCACGGCTGCAGCGCAGGCAGCCGGAATCGATGCCCTCGTTGACATAACCGCAGACGCATTCCCAGTCCTGGAAATCCTGCTGTGTGTCCATGCGTTCAATTGTCGCCTGAGTTCCTGCCATTGCCATGTCCTTGTGGATGTTTCAAACCGCTTGGTATACACAGCCAGCCGCCGCTCCAAACAGGCCGGGGCGTGGAAATCCCGGAAATTTCCGGAATTTCCCGGCCTGGAAATATGCACAGCTCCGCAGAGCAGTGCACATCGGGCCTGCCCGCGTGTACAGTGTGCACAGCTGCTTGACAGGCTGAAGCGGCACTGGATGCCCGCTCCCGCGGCAGGCATGGCCTATACTTGTACACGGTTTCACGCTGTCCACGAAAAACGGACCCAGTTCACGCCTGATCTTCACATTGGTTAAGCCCTTTCCCGGGTACTATCTCCCGCGATTTCCCCCGATATCTACATCCGTGAAGTAGAAAAACCGAATCGCAGGATTTAGAATGTTGATAACTCGCGCTTGTCTATACAGGCGTTTAGGTGCGACACGCATGCATCCCTCATTTACTGATCCATGCCTGTGCGTCGCCGCGAATAGTGAGACTGGGAGAACTGATGGCGGCAGATATTGAAATCAGGATCGGCGAACGGCGCTTCATGCTTGACAGCGCCAAGGCCGATGAGGCGATCCACGGCAAGGCAGTCATCAACGGGCGCCAGACCCCGCACTTCAACATCCTGCCGCTCAAGTACCCCTGGGCCTATGAGCTTTACCGCAACATGAAGGCCAACCACTGGGAGCCCGAGGACATCCCGATGGGCCGCGACATCGAGCAGTGGCGCTCCGCCGACGGCAGCATCACGGACATCGACCGCTGGATCATCCGCATGGGCGTGGGCTACTTCTCCGCCGCCGAGGGCATCGTCGGTGACAACATCCTGCATGTGATCCGTGAGAAGGTCACGGCTTCCGAGCTGAAGCTCGTGCTCGGCCGCCATGCGCATGAGGAGAACATCCACGCCGACAGCCTGCTCTACATGGTCTCGAGCCTCGGCCTCAACCCGCATGAGTGCGAGGCGATGTTCGAGGACATCGCCACGATCCGCCGCAAGAACGAGTTCGTGGAAAGCGTGACCCAGGGCATGCGCCGTGACATCGACCTGAGTGAGACCCCGAGCAAGCAGAAGTTCGCCAAGAACATGTTCGTGTTCGGGCAGTGCATGGAAGGCACGCAGTTCTACGGCCTGTTCGGGATGGTGCTTTCGCTCTACCGCCAGAACAAGTTCCCGGGCATCGGACAGATGTTCCGCTACACCCTGCGCGACGAGAGCAACCACATCGAGCTGCTGCGCCAGCTGTTCAACACGCTCGTGCAGGAGAACCCCGATGTCTGGACCGAGCAGTTCCGCGAGGAATGCCGCCAGCTGATGGCAACCGCCGTCGAGCTGGAGAAGGAGTTCATCTCGGACTGCCTGCCGGTCAGTGCGCTGGGGCTCTCCAAGGAGGACTTCCACCTCTACATCGAATACATCGCCAACCGCCGCCTGGAGGGTGTCAACCTCGCACCGCTGAGCGTGGATGCGCCGAACCCCTTCCCCTGGCTGGCGGAGATGATGGACATCAAGAAGGAGCAGAACTTCTTCGAGGGCCGCGTGACCGAGTACCAGAAGGCCTCCTCACTGCGCAGCGTGGAGGACGACGAACTCTAGGCCGCGCGGGGGCGCGGGATCCATGCGGGGGCTTCCGGCTGAAGCCAGGAGATACTGAATCTGACAACGCCGCCACGGCGGCAGGGAGTGAGCGAGATGGCGTTTACCGAGGTGCTGCAGCGCGACCAGGCGATCAAGGAGATCGTCAACCGTTCCCGCACGGAGAGCCAGGCCCAGCCCTGGGGCCAGCTCTACGAGGGCCAGGAGAGTCCGCAGGTCACGCTGGAAAGCGGGATCACTGTGCGGCCGGCGGACGTTGCCAGGCTGGTGGGTCTGGCCTACGAGGACTACCGCCTCGCCGACGGGCACCTGCTGTTCTTCGAGGAGGAGGACCAGCAGATGGTGCGGCGCATCGTCGACCACGTGCTCGACAAGTTCCGCAGCCTGCCCGACCGCCCGCTCAGCGACCAGCGCCTGCTCTCGATCGTCGAGAAGACCCTGCTCTACCTGAAGGAATACGAGATTGCCAAGATCCTCGTGATCCAGCGCAGTCTCGAGAAGATCCAGCTCGACGAGAAGGTCCGCCTGATCCGCCGCAACGGACAGATCGTGCCCTGGAACACCTCGAAGATCGAGGTCGCGGTGCGCAAGGCCTTCCTGCACCTCAAGCTGGACAGCACCCCCGCCGTCGATGTGGCCCGCGCCGTCGAGCAGAAGCTCGCCGACGGCTCGAAGGCCTTCGTGCACATCGAGGAAGTGCAGGACATGGTGCAGCAGACCCTGATGGAGGGTGGGCTGTACAAGGCCGCGGAGGCCTACATCCTCTACCGCGCGCGCCGCGACATGCTGCGTGAGCTGGAGGAGGCCCGCCAGGAGCAGATCGAGGAACCCTCGCTGGCAACGCTGCGCGTCGTCGAGGAGAACGGGCGCACCACTGAATGGGACGGCGAGGACCTGCGCCGCCGCATCGAGTTCGGCCTGCTGGACCTGCCGGAGATCAGCCTCAGTTCGGAGGAGATCGAGCGCGAGCTGCACCGCAGCCTGTTCGACGGGATCTCGCGCCGCGACCTGAACCGCACGGTGATCCTCAACGCCAAGGCGATGATGGAGCTGGACAGCGGCATGAACGTCTTCGCCGGGCGGATCCTGCTGAGCTACATCTACGAGGAGGTCCTGCCCTGGAGCATCATGGACGGGCTCGGCGCGCTGCGCAATGCCCATCGCGAGGCCTTCACAGAGAGCCTGCGCCGCGGTGTTGACATCGGCCGTCTCAATCCGCACCTGCTCAACTACGACCTCGGCAGGCTGGCGGATGCGATCGATCCCTCCAGCGACTGGGCCTTCGACTACCTCGGCGTGCAGACGCTCTACGACCGCTACCTGATCGTTGACAAGACCGGGCGTGAGCACCGCCGCATCGAGACTCCGCAGCTGTTCTGGATGCGCGTCTCGATGGGCCTGTTCATCGCATATGACAATCCCGAGGAGCAGGTGATCGAGCTCTACAACCTCTACCGCACCCGCCGCTTCTGCTCCTCCACCCCGACCCTGTTCAACTCCGGCACGATGCACAGCCAGCTGTCATCCTGCTACCTCTACTGGGTTGACGACAGCATCGAGGGCATCATGATGCGCGGCATCACCGAGAACGCCTTCCTCTCCAAGTGGGCCGGCGGGCTGGGCGGCTCCTGGACCAGCGTGCGCGGCACCGGTGCCCACATCAACGGCACCAACGGCGAGAGCCAAGGCGTGATCCCCTTCCTCAAGCTGCACAATGACCAGCTCGTGGCCGTCAACCAGGGCG
>JAGRNT010000110.1 GCA_020440605.1 bacterium
CGGAGCCGGGCGCGACGATCATGGAAGTCGGCCGCGCGCTCCACGCGGTCGAGCGCGCCCTGCCCCATGGCGACTGCCCGACGGTGGCGCTGGGCGGCCTGGCCGCCGGCGCCGGCTTCGGCTACGCGACCCGCAGCCTCGGCCTGACGATCGATTTCCTGCGCCGGGCGACGATCGTGACGCCCGACGGCGACAGCCATGTCGCCAGCCTCGACAGCAACCCCGACCTGTTCTGGGCCTGCCGGGGCGGCGGCGGTACGGCGGGCCTCGCGACCGAGCTGGTGCTCGACACCGTGGCGGTCGGCCGGGTGACGGGCATCCTGCTCTGCTGGCGCTGGGATGCGGCGGTCGACGGCATCCTCCTCTACGACGAGATCCTGCACCGGGCGCCGCCGGAACTCGACCTGAAGCTCAAGATCCGCACGACCGGCGCGGACCGCTTCATCGACGGCGCCAGCGCCGGCCCGCCCGATGCGATCCCCGGTACCCCGCTGATGCACATCGACGGCCAGTTCCTCGGCGGGCG
>JAGRNT010000111.1 GCA_020440605.1 bacterium
CGATCCTCGCGCGCAACAAGCTGTTCTTCCGCGAGGACCCAGCCATCGGCGAGGTACTCACCGCCGCGTTCCGCGAGGAAGGCATCGAGGTGCTCGAGCAGACGCAAGCCAGCCGCGTCGCTCATGCTGGCGGCGAATTCGTGGTGATGACGAACCACGGGGTACTGCGCGCCGACCGGCTGCTGGTGGCCACGGGACGCACGCCGAACACGGGCGCGCTCAACCTCGAAGGCGCCGGCGTGAAGGTGGACGGTCGGGGCGCCATCGTGGTCGACGGCCACATGCGCACCAGCGCACCGAACATCTATGCCGCAGGCGACTGCACCGATCAGCCCCAGTTCGTGTACGTCGCGGCCGCCGCAGGCACGCGGGCGGCGATCAACATGGCTGGCGGCAATGCAGCACTGGACCTGCGCGCGATGCCGGCTGTCGTGTTCACCGATCCGCAGATCGCGACGGTTGGTCTCAGCGAGGCCGAAGCGCACCAGGGGCGGATCGAGACCGACAGCCGCACGTTGAC
>JAGRNT010000112.1 GCA_020440605.1 bacterium
GACGTAGATGTAGAAGCTGAGGAGGTTCAGCCTGGGGAAGGCGACGTCTTTGGTGCCGAGCTGTATCGGCAAGAAGATGTTCCCCATGGCCGCGGGGATCGACGGGATGATGAAGAGGAAGACCATCACCACGCCGTGCAGCGTGAACATCTTGTTGTACTCGTCCGGACCCATGAGGGTGCGGCCGCGCGTGAAGAGCTCCGCGCGCACGAGCAGGGCGAAGATGCCGCCGAGCGTGAACGCGATGCACACGCTGATGAGGTACATGACGCCGATCCGCTTGTGATCGAGCGTGATGAGCCACCCCATGAGCCCCTTCTTGTCGAGGTAGCTCTCGTGGTGGTCCGTCGCGTCGTCGTGTCCGCCGGGCGTCGTGGTGATCGCTGCCATGGGTGATCCTTGCTCGATTCAGTCGGGCGCTACTACTTGAGCGTCTTGAGGTAGGCGATGATCGCGTCGATCTGGTCGTCCTTGAGGACGAACACGGGCATCTGCACGTTGTTGTAGTTCATGACGATC
>JAGRNT010000113.1 GCA_020440605.1 bacterium
TATCTGGTGGATGAGCATGTAGACCAGCTCATCGTAGAACGCCTGGCCATCGGCTTCGGTGGCGAAATAGCCATGCGTCTCGCCCCACCAGCGCCAGCAGCCGGCCAAGCGATTGAAGACTTGTTTAGCGGAGCGCTCCGGACCGAGGACAGGATCGCCATTCTCGTCGCGGATGATGCTGCCGTCGGCGGCGTACTGCGGCACACCCGCTTTGCGGAAGTACTTGGAGACCATGATGTCGGCGGCAACCTGCGACCAGCCGGCCGGAATCTCGGCGTCCTTCATTTCGAAGACGACCGAGCCGTCCGGATTGGTAATGCGCGAGGTTCGCGTGGTCCAGGCGGTCGATTCGAACGGATCAACACCCGCCTGCGTGAAGTAGCGCGGAATGGTGAGCCCCTTCATCGCCTTCTTCGATTTCGCCGTGGAGCGCTTGCGCGTCTTCTCCATGATCCCAGCCTGATCCTTTCTCAGGGCGCTCCTCAGCCACGCGCCCTTCATTTCCGAACTCGACCGTG
>JAGRNT010000114.1 GCA_020440605.1 bacterium
TGCTTGCGGGCCGCAGGCGGTTGACCCAGAACCCCCGGTCATGTCCGCGACCCCACGCTCTCCATCCTCGCCCCGTGTCCCGATTGATCGCGTGCTCGCCCCGGTGCGCGCGTTCACGGCGCACAAGCTCGGGGGCGCGGCCCTGCTGCTCGGTGCCACGGTGTGCGCCATCGTGTGGGCCAACTCGCGTTGGTCCGAGAGCTACGCGCACCTCCTGCACATGACGTCCAGCGTGTCGTTCGGGAGCAGCACGCTGCAGAAGTCCCTGCACCACGTCATCAACGACGGGCTCATGGGCGTGTTCTTCTTCCTCGTGGGCCTCGAGATCAAGCGCGAGGTGCTGGTTGGCGAGCTGTCGAGCGTCCGGCAGGCCGTCGTGCCCGCGGTCGCGGCCGTGGGCGGCATGCTGGTCCCGGCGTTGATCTACGTGGCGGTCAACCCCAGCGGCCCGGAGCGAGCGGGCTGGGGCATCCCCATGGCGACGGACATCGCCTTCGCGCTGGGCGTGCTGGCCGT
>JAGRNT010000115.1 GCA_020440605.1 bacterium
GCTCCCGCAGATCTGTTTTTATGGCAAATTTTTGTTTGTAAGGGTCCATCCCCTCATTTCGTCCATCGTAAACAACCCCTTTGCGGTCGCAGACGATAATATTCTCACGAGGCAGTCCGGCTTCAACAATTAAATTCAAGCAGGCAATTGACGCTGCTCCGGCCCCGTTAGCGACCAGACGGATTTTTTTAATGTCGCGCCCTGACCAGAAAATCCAGTTCTTCAGGGCCGCCGTCACAATAATCGCGGTGCCGTGCTGATCGTCATGGAACACGGGAATATTCATGCGTTCCCGCAGTTTTTCCTCGATATAAAAACATTCCGGAGCTTTAATGTCTTCGAGGTTGATCCCACCAAAGGACGGCTCCAGACGGGCCACCGCCTCGATAAACGCATCAGGGTCTTTTTCATCCACTTCGAGATCAAAGCAGTCCACATCGGCAAATTTTTTGAACAGGGCGGCTTTTCCTTCCATAACCGGTTTTGAGGCCAGCGCGCCAATATCTCCC
>JAGRNT010000116.1 GCA_020440605.1 bacterium
TCGGGCAGAACTTCGTTGAGGGTGAGCTCATCGCCCTCGGCCATGTCGGGGAGCGACTTGTCGCCCTCGTCGCCTTCTTCGACCTTGTCACCCTCGTCATGGCCTTCGGTGTAGGCCTTGGTAAAGCCCGGGAACTTCATCACCGAGCCGGTCACGCGAAGGGTCAGCTCTTCGCTGCCCTCGCCTTCGGTCGGGGTGATGTCGATGCCGGTCTGGTCATAGACGGCGGGTGTCATCTGGCTGGCGAGGAAGCGCTGCCAGATCAGGCGATACAGGCGCAGCTCGTCGCGACCGAGATAGGACTTCACCTTCTCGGGCGTGTATTCCATGGAGGTCGGACGGATCGCCTCATGGGCTTCCTGCGCGCCCTTCTTCGCCCGGTAGGCGTTGGGCTTCTCGGGCACGTACTCGGCGCCGTAGTCCTTGTTGCCCAGAATGTAGTCGCGCGCGGCGGCCTGCGCTTCACCGGAAATGCGCGCCGAGTCGGTTCTCATATAAGTGATGAG
>JAGRNT010000117.1 GCA_020440605.1 bacterium
GGCGGGCGGCAACGCGGCCGGCACCGGGGCGCGCATCGCCCTGCTCAACCGGGCCGCACGGGCGGAGATCGAGGACGTGGTGCGGCGGATCGAAAAGGTGGAAACGGCGGTGGAGCCGCGCTTCCAGGAGCATTTCGTGGACGCCATGGCGATCCCCCACGCCAGCGATGCCTTCCCCAACCTGTCCCAGGCCGTCGCCCTGCCGGAGCGCCAGGCAGGCGAGGCCGGGCAGGACAGCGGCGGGCGCCGCCGCAGGCGCCGGGCATGAGGTGCTGGGCATGAGGCGCTGGGCTCTGGCTCGCGGGGCAGGGGCCGTTGTCGCCGCCGCGCTGGCGCTGGCGGCAGCTCCGGCGGCAGCCCAGTGGAGCATGCGCGAGCTGCCGGCCGCCGACGGCTCGGCCATCGGCCATGTGGCCACGGTGATGGCCTATTCCGGCGATGCAGCACTGCAGATCGGCTGCTCACCGGAAGGGCTGCCCTTCGTCAGCCTGGAATATCTGGGCT
>JAGRNT010000118.1 GCA_020440605.1 bacterium
TCCCATTCAACACAAAAGGACCGGACGAAACATGCTTCGTCCGGTCCTCCGCATTCAGCTGATGGCTAGGCCTGGTTCGGACGCGCTCCCTCGACTGCGGCGGCGATGCGCTCGAGCGCTTTGGTGAGGTTCTCTTCGGAATTTGCGTAGGAAAGGCGCAGGTATCCCTCGCCGTAGCTTCCGAACGCCGTGCCAGAGAGCGCGGCCACCCCATGATCCTGCAACAGGTAATCAGCGAACGGCTTGCTCTGCAGGCCGGTGCCGGTGATGTTCGGGAAGACGTAGAAGGCGCCCTTGGGCAGCTTGCAGGTGATGCCGTCGATCGCGTTGAGACCATCGACGATCAGCTTGCGGCGATTCCGGAAGGCGGCCACCATCTTCACCACATCGTCCTGCGGGCCGGTCAGCGCTTCGAGTCCAGCTCGCTGCGTGGCCATGTTGGTGCAGGAATTGCTGTTGACCATGAGATTCGCAACCACCTGCGCGAACTCTTCAGGCATGGC
>JAGRNT010000119.1 GCA_020440605.1 bacterium
GACCATCGCCTGCGGCAGGTCGTCGGCGAGGTCGAGGTCGAGCACCACGCCGGCGGCGAGGCCGAAGCTCAGGAGGTCGGCGATGTCGGTGGAAAGCGCGTTGAGGTCGGTCGGTTCCGGGGCGAGGGACTGGCGCCGCGCGAAGGCGAGCAGGCGCTGCGTCGTCGCGCCGCCGCTCTCGGCGGCGTCGAGCGCGCGCAACGCCCGCGTCCGCGTGGGCGAACCCGGCGCGGCCTCGTCGCAGATCATCTGGAGGTTGCCGCTGATCGCGGCCAGGATGTTGTTGAAGTCGTGGGCGATTCCGCCCGTGAGCTGGCCCACCGCCTCCATCCGCTGGACCTGCCGGAGCTGGCGCTCCATGCGCTTCCGGTCGGTGAGGTCCGTCAGGGTCGCCAGCAGCCCGCCGTTCGGCATCCGGCCGGCGCGGATCTCGACGATGCGGCCGTCCGCGTGCTGGCGCTCGAGCGCGGCCTCCTGTCCGATCGGCCAGCGGGCGAGGCG
>JAGRNT010000011.1:0-117470 GCA_020440605.1 bacterium
CCGCCCAGCACATCCGCTGCACCGAAGTGCAGCCCAGCATCAGTCAGTGTCACGAGTGCCATGCCTGGCCTCCCCGGCCAATCGGGCCGGTAATGCGTGCGCACGCGCGACTGCTGAGGGTCAATGGCGATATGTCGGGGCAGGGGAGGCTGCGGACAGATCAGTAGCCATTCCGGCTCGGGCCGGACGCGCGGGTTCTTCGTGGAAACCGCTGGCTAACTGTCGATCATCGTCTCGCTGTACCTCGGGAGGGGGTTAATGGTGGGTGTTACAGGATTCGAACCCGTGACCCGCTGATTAAGAGTCAGCTGCTCTACCAACTGAGCTAAACACCCGCAGGAATGATAGTGAGGGATCGGGGCAAGGTCAAGCAAAATGACGCAGATTGTGGGAATTTCGGGGGAATATCGGCTCAGTTATGGGCTGCCGGCGTCTTCAGCAGCAGCTCGGCCAAGCCGCCGCCGCTCAGTGCGACCGCCGCCACGATGCTCGCCGCCATTATCACGCCGCACAGCGACATCAGCATGAAGCGCCGGAAGCCCATCCCCAGCAGGTAGGCTGCTAGTGCACCGCTGTAAACCCCGCTGCCGGGCAGGGGCACGCCGATGAACAGCGCCAGCCCCCAGGCACCCTTGCCTTCCACGGCCCTGTGGATGCGCTGCTGGAAGCGCTGAGTGTACTTCTCCCAGATGCGTGCGAACCACTTCCAGCGCAGGATGAAGCGCATCATGTACTTCAGGAAGAGGTAGACCACGGGAGCCACGGCCCAGTTGGAGAGGATCGCGACGATTAGCACCTGCCAGAGCGGCAGCTCAGTGAAGAAGATCCCGTAGGGCACGCTGGCACGCAGCTCGAAGATCGGGGTGTAGGTGAGCACGATGATCGCCACCACCGGGTTGAGCCCTTCCACCCACTGCCAGAATCCATCCACCGCAGGATTCTAGCAGGTCGTGGACTGAAGCAGGAGGCGGATTGCCAACAGAAAGGCCCGCCGAAGCGGGCCTCTGCACATCGGGTTATCAGGCTTGAGTCATGCGCCACTATTGCAGACGCAGCTGGCACGAGCTTATTCGTCCTTCATTTCCTGCATGATCTCGCGGACGATCTCCTTCAGCATCTCCCGCAGTTCTCCGTCATCCGAGCCGAACATGAAGATCGGATTGGCGGATGCCGGGGCATCTGGCGACCAGCTGAAGCTGTGCGGAGCGGGAAAGCCATCGGCGAAGCGCTCGGCATCGAAATCCCCGTTCTCATCCGTCCAGCGTCCGTTGAAGTCCGGCACAGCAACCGCAAAGCTGTCTCCGTCCTTGATGTCATTCCAGACGAAGGCCTGGCCCAGGCCATGCTTGCCGTAGACACTCACGGGCCGGCCGGCGGCGATGTCCTCCTCGGTCTGGCGGCGGATCTCCTCGAGCTCCTCGGGGCTGTAACCCTCGCCCTCGACGCTGACGATTCCGTCGTCGCCAATCTCGATCTTCAGCTCCTTCCAGACGCCGTCCTCGTTGAAGCGGAAGTGCATGTCCTGCTCGCCCCCGGCTCCGGGGCTGAACCAGCGGCCGGTCGCCGGGGAGGTGAATCCCGCCACGGGGGCATTGCCAAACACGTTGAGCGCCAGGCCATGCTGAGCGCTGAGCTGCTCGCGCAGGCGTGCTGCTCCGGCTTCCGTCAGATCGCCGCTTTCCAGCAGCTCATCAATCAGCTCAGTCAGGCCGCTGCCGGTGCTCCAGGCGAGTGGGGCAATGCCGCTGCCATCGCCGTAGAACAGGTTGAGCGGGCATTCCCCCGCTTCACAGTTCGCGGCTTCCCCGAAGAACAGCTCGGCCACCCCGACGTTTTCCTCAGGATCCTCTGCGTCACGATCAGCGATGGCGCTGGCCAGATTGACAGATGCTGAACTGGAAGGGGCGCTGCTGCTGACCCGCGCCGGTTCGCCGGCATTGGCAGCGCGCGCGGAGACGGCACCCAGGTAAATGGCCAGCACAGCCAGCAGCGCGGCAATCGGAACGAACAACACTCTCTTCATCACGTACACCTCCGGTCGGATACTGCACATGACGCAGCCGCAATCCGGATTGTATCCGCGCAGTGGAATTCTCAGGCAGGAGTGTCAGGCTGCTCAGACTGCTGATCAGTATCATCCGGAGCCAGCTGGAAGCCCAGCGGTTCCAGTTCCCGGCTGATGATGGCCTGCACCATTGCCCTGATCCGCTGCAGCTCTGACTTGTCAAGCATTCCGTGAGGGAAACCGTCCTGCATCCAGCGTGAACCTGCTTCCAGATCAGGCATCTCCGGAGAATCAGATTCTCCCGGCCAGCTGAATTCCTTGCCCGAGAGCATTGCCAGTCTGACCCGCCACTCGGGATCACTCTGCACGGCGCGCTGCAGTTTGTCCTCGAGCACCTCGCGGCTCTCCGGGCTCAGAACCCAGCTCTCAATCGCAACCTCACCTGCGGGGTTGACCTGCAGGAGTATTGAACTACCTTCTCGCTGCCATTCAAAATCCAGCAGGCCATTGTGCAGTGGATTCTGCTCATACTGCAGACTGTTACCATAGGTGATCACGGGCATTTCGCTGGAGATCAGCGCATCCGGAGGCGGTATCACTGGACCAATCAGCGTCTGGGATTCCCTTTCCGCCAGGAGTCTGAGTAGTTCAGATGGAAGGATATCGAGGCCGTTCTCCAGAATGATCTTCGCTTCCAGATCCTCATCGCTGAGATCAACCACCGGCAGTTTCTGTCCTTCCTGAGCATTGGATTCCACGCGCACGTTCCCCAGATACTGCGCTTCCCCGGGAGATTCGTCATGCTCAATGTGCTTGCCAGCAAACATCAGGCAGATCCCGGCAAGCATCAGCACTGCCGCCGGTGCCAGCTTCACAGTCAGTTCCCTGAGTCCAGCCCTTTGCATGGTCCCACCTCATGGCAAGCATAGCAGATCAGACAGGCGTTTGCCGCAGTCCTTATAATTGTGCTGTGCCCGGACAGCTCCCCCTGGTCTCCTACATCCTCGTGAACTGGAACACAGAGGAACTGCTGCCCAGAGCCCTTGACTCCATCGCCGCGCAGGACTTCCCCCTGCGTGAGGTGATCCTCGTCAACAATGCCAGCCCGCAGTTCGATGCGCTGGATCTCAGTGCCTACGAACTGAAGCTCGTGCAGGCACCCGGGAATCTCGGCTTTGCCGGTGGCAACAATCTCGGAATCGCCCACAGCACGGGTGATGTGGTGGTGCTGCTCAACTGCGACGCTCTGCTCGAGCCGGACTTCACCCGCCGGGCCGTGGCCGTGCTGCAGGCCCGCCCGCGCTGCGGGACTGTCGTGCCGAAGATCCTGCGTGACGACATGAGCGGCAGGCTGGACAGCACGGGGCACCTGATGCGTGAGGACCGCACTCCACTCAGCCGTGGTGCCGGCGAGCCGGACATGGGGCAGTTTGACAACCCTGGACCGGTATTCGGGGGTACGGCGGCGGCGATTGCCTACCGCCGCGAGATGCTGGAGCAGGTCAGCTTCGATGGCGAGGTCTTCTGCCACGACTTCTTCGCCTATTTCGAGGATGTCGACCTGGACTGGCGGGCCCAGCTTTCCGGCTGGGAGGCCTGGTATGAACCGGCCTGCCGCGCCCAGCACCGCGGGCATGGCAGCGGCGGACGCGCCAGCCTGCGCGTGCAGCGCATCGCCGAGAAGAACCGCTACCTGATGCTGGTGCGCAATGACAGCGTCCCGAGCCAGCTTGGCAACTGGATCCCGCTCACGATCTATGAACTCTGGCATGCCCTGCGGACGCTGCTGCGTCCCTGGCTCTGGCCTGCATTCCTGAGTTACCTGGCCAGCCTGCCGGGAGCGATCCGCTACCGCCTGCGGGCTGGTGCCGGCCGCCGCGTACCAGCAGGCCGGGTCGCGGCCCAGTTCATCCCGCGCGGCAGCCTGTTACCACCCGGTGCCCCCCAGCCAGCCCTGCCACTGGAGCAGGCCGGGGACCAGCCGGAGGCGCAGTATCCGCTGGTCAGCATCCTGATCGTCAACTACAACGGCCTGGCCCTGACCCGGGCCTGCCTGGAGGGAGCACTGGCCCAGAGCTACAGGCCCTGCGAGGTGATCGTGGTTGACAACGGCTCAGCTGCCGACGAGGCCTCACTGCTGGAGCTGGATTTCCCGGAAGTGCGCTTCCTGCGCCTTGAACACAACACCGGCTTCAGCGGTGGCGTGAACTGGGCCGTGGCCCTGTCGCGCGGCGAGTACCTGGCGCTTGTCAACAATGACAGCGTGATGGACCCGGAATGCATCGCGCGTCTGATGTATGCCCGCCGCCGCAGTGGTGCGGACGCCGTCAGTGGCCGGCTGGTGGACATCGCGGAGCCGCGCCAGATAGTGCCGCTGCTGAACGCCCTGGCGATCGAGGACGAGGAGGACGTTGTCTGGGACATGCCCGAGGCCTCACTGCAGGCGCTGGCTGAGTCACGCCGCAACCACGGCCTCTCGCTCTACGGATACATCGTGCAGGACAGTTTCGCCGGCCGGGATGAGTGCTTCTACCCCAGTGGCGGACTATGCCTGCTGCGGCGGGCGTCCATCGCCGGCTGGCTGCCGCAATGCTTCCCGCAGGACTACTTCACCTATCAGGAGGACGTCTGGCTGGGCTTCGCACTGCGCGCCGCCGGTGGCAAGGTTGCCAAGGCACCCTCCGCCGTGGCCGTGCACCTCGCCTCCAGCACGACCCGCAGCCTGGGCCGTCCACGCCTGCGCTTCTTCCAGGAGCGCAACCGCATCCTCAACCTGCTGGGCTGGCTGCCGGCATCGGTCATCTGGCGGATGCTGCCCATGTACATGCTCGTGGGCCTGCTGGCGGGCCTGCGCAAACTGTTCACGCGTCCGGCGGACTGGCTCGGTGAACAGGCGGCACATCTCTGGCTGGCAACGCATCCCCTGCAGATCCTCAGACGGCGCAGTGCCTGGCGCGACAGGGCAGGGCAGGGCGGCGACTTCGTGAGCATGCTCAGCGGGCAGGTGCGCGGGCAGGGTGGGGCACTCAACCGCCTCAGCCTGAGCTGGTGCAGGCTGATGGGCATTGACTGCCTGGAAAGCCAGCGGGAGAAGCGGAATTGACAACGCAGAAAGCGACCCCGGAGTTCTCGGTACGCGAAATCAGCGCACGCGAGACCTGGCCCGTGCGCAGTGTGGTGCTGCGTCCGGGCCAGCCACTTTCAGCCTGTGACTACGACATTGACAGCATGCCCGGGGCCTTCCACCTCGGCAGTTTCACCGGCGAGCAGCTGCTGACGATCGGCAGCTTCTACCCCGACCCGCACCCCGATCTCACCGGCAGTTGCCAGTACCGCCTGCGCGGCATGGCCACGCTGCCGGACTGGCAGGGCAGGGGACTCGGCTTCCTGCTTCTCGACAGTGCACTGCAGCGTCTGACGGAGCAGGGCTGCGACCTGCTCTGGTGCAATGCCCGGGTCATCGCTGCGGGCTATTACCTCAAGTTCGGCATGCAGCGCAGCGGGCCGGAATTCGAGATCGAGGGCATCGGCCCGCACTGGCTGATGTTCCGGCAGCTCAGCTGAAATGCTGCAGGCACAGCCGGGGTATCAGTTCCATTCGACCCGGGGAGAACTGACATGAGCAATGCATTCAACGAAGGTCCGCAGACCGGCATTTCGCTGGAGACCCTGCGCCGCTGGCTGAGCTGGCAGCTGGGTAAATGGGATGAATGGGCCGCGGCCCAGGACAGTGCTGACTGGCTGGCGGTGGCCACCGGCAACCCCAAGTGGCCCACTGCCGGGCATATGCTCGTGCATGCCTTCAGTCCCGTGCGCCGCTATGCTGAGCGCACGCTCGGCCGCGAACCCTTCGACGATAGCCAGGTTCCGGCGGATGACTGGCAGGCGCTGGCCGCCTTTGCCCGCGAATGCCTGGAGGTGCACGCCAATGCTGCTGCATCCTTCAGCACCGAGGCCGCCCGCGAGGAAGTCCCGTACCAGACCCGCAGTGCCGGTGTCTGGACCATCACCCCCGAGGAAGCCTTCGTACATGCCCTGACGCATTGCTACTGGCATCTTGGCGGGGTGGTGCACCTGCTGCGCGCCAGCGGGATTGAGCCGCCGCAGTGGAATGACCTGATCTTCTATGCTGCGGGCCTGCATGCCCAGGAGCAGTCCGCCGGCAGCTGAACCGGGATTGAACCCTGCTCAAATGCAATCTGCACTGCCCGGCTGAATCCGCGCGGGTAAGATCTGCGTATTACCTTTGACCACGTGTCAGGAACAGGGAGCATTCAATGGCCAAGCAGCTTCTCTCCGGACCAGTCAGACTGACGGATTACATCCTGCCCGGGCTCTGCTTCATTGCGAGCTGGGCAGTGGGTGGCTGGTTCTTCTCGCAGATGCCGGAGCAGGTCCCCGTGCACTGGGGCATCAACGGTGAACCCGACCGCTTCGGCGGCCGCTTCGAAGGGGCCTTCGCCGTTCCGATCATCTTCACTCTGCTGCTGATCATGTTCGTCTTCATCAGCCGTACGAAGGCTGGACGCATGTCTCTGGCCATTGCCTGGATAACCGGGGTCTTCATGCTGGCAATCCAGTACATGATCGGCATCAATGCCCTTGGTGTGGGAGTGGATGTCGGACGCTTCGTGATGTTCAGCCTGGCCGGGTTGTTCATCGCCCTCGGCGTGATCGTGCCCCTGATGCCGCAGAACCGCTGGGGTGGCTTCCGCAACAGCTATACGCTCAGTGACCTGCGGGTCTGGAAGAGTACCAACCGACTCGGCGGGAAGATGCTGCTCGTGACCGGCGCACTGATCGTGCCCCTTGCCTTTGCACCGCCGCTGTTCTCGATCATCGGCAGCTTCATCGTGATCCTGGTCTGCATCCTGGCCGTGCCGCATTTCCACAGCATGCGTATCTACCGGGAGCTCAAGCGCCAGCACTGATTCTGATTCATGGTCATATAATGGGGAATGCGCTATGACGTGATAGTCGCAGGCCTCGGCATCCATGGCCTGATGACCGCGTACATGCTGGCCCGGCGAGGTCTGAAGGTGATCGGCCTCGATCCGTATCCGGTGCCCCATGCGCATGGCTCATCCCACGGACAGACTCGCGTGCACCGTCGCGCCTATTTTGAGGCTCCGTTCTACGTCCCATTGCTCAAGCGTGCCGATGACCTCTGGGTGGAACTGTCGCGCGAGATGGTCGGTACGAGCTTCAGCCTGGAGGAGGGAGCCCGCGTCCAGGCCGGCGGTGGCGCTCTGCTTTCACGCACCGGCGTGCTGGTGATCGGCCGCGATGACGGCCGGCTGGCCAGTGGAGCGCTGGCCTCCGCCGAGCAGTACCGCATCCACGTCAAGGTCCTGCAGGCCGCCGAGGCCATGCAGCTCTGGCCGGGGCTGAGCATTCCCGAGGGACATATTGCCATTCTTGAACCGCTGGCCGGAGTGCTGCAGGTTGAGCCCGTCATGCACAGGCTGCTGCAGCTCTGTGAGGACAGTGGGGCGGTCTGCTGCCCGGGGGCGGGGCTGGACCGCTGGCAGCTTGATGACAATGGCATCACGGCCCGGGCGGTGGGGATAGAGGAAGTAATCGAGGCTGACCGGCTGGTGATTGCCGCCGGGGCCTGGACAGCCGGACTGGCGGGTCTTGACCTCCCATTGCGGACCGAGCGCCAGTACCAGGTGCAGTTCTCCAGCCGCAATGGCTCAGGCTACGGCGCGGGGATCTTCCCGGCTCTGGCGATTGACCGTGGGGCGGAGCCGATGCTCTACGGCATCCCGGATTTCGGCAACGGCATCAAGCTGGCCTTCCATCACGGCGGGCAGCTCGGAGATCCGCATGACTACCCGGCGGTCAGTGACAATGAAGTCCGCGAGCTGCACGGCGTTGCCAGCAAGTGGCTGCCCTGGCTGCTGCCCGAGGCCCGGGCGAGCTGGACCTGCGTCTACACGAACACCCCGGATGAGCACTTCATCATCGACCGTCATCCCGCCACTGAGCGCGTGCTGCTGCTGAGCTGCTGCAGCGGGCATGGCTACAAGTTCGCGCCGGTGATCGGGGAGATCGCCAGTCAGCTGCTGGTGGACGGCGGTACGCAGCATGACATCAGCCAGTTCCGCCTGTCGCGCTTCACAGGGGCCGTCGCGCGCTGAGGCTCAGGCTGGCGGCGCTTCGCAGCAGCAGCTCCTGGATCCCGGAAGTGACCGGGTCCCCGCAGGCCTGGCCGTCCTGGTAGCGCTGCAGACGCAGGACCTGTACGTCCGTAAAGCCCGCCTCCCTGACAGCCTCAATGTAGGCTTCGCAGCTTAGCGCCGTGGCATAGGCAGCACTGGCATCAGTGTTGCCAGCCAGCTGCGTCTTGCCCGGATCATCCTCCAGCACAAGGTCGCTCAGTACGAGCCGGCCACCAGGGTGCAGTACGCGCAGGGCTTCGCGGAACACCGCGATGCGGTCCGGGCAGAGGTTGATCACGCAGTTGGCAATCACCACATCGGCGCTGGCATTGAACAGGGGCAGGTCGGCGATGTTTCCCTCACGGAACTCGGTGTTGGCAAGCCCGCTTTCCTCGCGGAAGTCCTGCTCGCGCTCACGGGCCAGTTCCAGCATCGACGCTGAGAAGTCAACGCCGATAACCCTGCCACGTGTGCCAACCAGCCTGGCAGCGCTGAAGACATCCCGGCCGCTGCCGCTGCCGAGATCGAGCACGGTTTCACCCTCAGCCAGCTCCGCCAGTGCCACCGGGTCGCCGCAGGACAGGCCATAGCTGTCAGGAACGTTTGCCTTAAAGGCTTTGCTGACAACGCCGCCGGCGGGCTGTGCCGGGCCATCGCCGCAGGCTGCGCAGCCACCGCTGCCGCAGCAGGCATCTTCCTGTGTCGTGGCCGCAGCGTCGTATGCCGTTTTCAGGACGTGCTGGTCAGTCTGATCCATGCGCAGATTCTACTGCCGGATTCAGGCCTTGTCGCTGCGCAGTTCCTCGATGGAGTCCAGATCGAGGCGGTGGTCCATCCGCTCAACCTTCGTACGCAGGTAGCGCGCCAGCTCCGGACCGACCTCACCCTTGACCGGCACGGGCACGCGACCGCTGATGCGCACGCGGAAGCTCTCGAGGCCGATGATCTTGGCCGGATTGTTGGTCATCAGGCGGATGCTCTTCACGCCCAGGTCCTCAAGCATGGCATTGCCCATCCAGTACTCACGCTTGTCGGCCGGCAACCCGAGCGCGATATTGGCATCATAGGTGTCCATGCCCTGGTCCTGCAGGTTGTAGGCGCGGATCTTGTTGATCAGCCCGATTCCGCGGCCCTCCTGGCGCAGGTAGAGCAGCACGCCACGGCCTTCCTCGGCGATGGCCTGCAGGGCGATCTCCAGCTGGTCGCCGCAGTCGCAGCGCGCACTGTGGAACACATCGCCGGTCAGGCATTCGCTGTGCATCCGGCACAGCACATTCTCATGGTCCGTAACCTCACCCATCACGAGCGCGACATGGTGCTCATCCGTACCGGGGACCTCGTAGCCCACGATCCGGAACTCACCGTAGCGCGTCGGCAGGCTGGCATCATCGATGCGCTCGATGCGGCGCAGCGCGCCGTTGTCACGCTTCTCATTGCCGCTTTCAGTGGCTTCGCGGTAGCGCAGCACGTCGCGTACATGCACGAGTGGGAGGTCGTAGCGCTCACTGATCTCCCGGAGCTCAGGCTGGCGGGCCATCGTGCCGTCGGCATTGCAGATTTCGCAGACAACGGCGGCGGGATAGATCCCGGCGATGCGCGCCAGATCAATGCTGCCTTCGGTCTGGCCGAGGCGCACAAGCACCCCGCCTTCTTTGGCACGCAGCGGCACGACATGTCCGGGGCGCTGCAGGTCATGCGGCCGGGTGGCGGGATCCGCCAGCAGGCGGATCGTCAGTGCCATGTCCGAGGCACTGATGCCTGTCGTCGTACCCTTGAGGGCATCCACGCTCACCGCCATCGCGGTTCCGAGCGTGGAGGTGTTGTCATCCACCATCATCGGGATCTGCAGTTCCTCCAGCCGCTTGGCGGTCAGCGGCGCACAGATCATCCCGCGGGCATGCTCACGCATGAAGTTGATGTGCTCGGCCTCGCAGAACTGGCAGGCGATCACGATGTCCCCTTCATTCTCACGGTCGGGGTCGTCCGCGAGGATCACCATCTGTCCGGCTGCCATGGCCTGGGCGGCACGCTCCACGCGCAGCATCCAGTCCGGCTTGCCGTCCACACCATTCATGTTCCCGTTTGCTTCGTTCATTTCTCAGTCCTTGTTCATGGCAGCCAGGATCCGTTCCACGCTGTGCTGCACCGTCTTCACCATCATGTCCATTTCGAGGTTGACCTTGTCTCCCTCGCTCAGGCCGCCGAGATTCGTGGCAGCCAGGGTTTCGGGGATCAGCTCCAGTACCACGGCATGGTCTTCCAGCTCGTGGATCGTCAGGCTGACCCCGTCGATGGCAATACTACCCTTGTGGATCGCATAGATGTTCAATGCATGGGGGATGGACACACTAAGCTCACAGTCTCCATCGTTTCTGCTGACTTTCCGCACTACCTGGCCCATGCCCTCGACATGCCCGCTGAGCAGATGCCCGCCAAGGCTGTCACCGAAACGCAGGGCCGGCTCCAGGTTGAGGCGGCTGCCGGTTTCCAGACGGCCAAGCGTAGTGAGTTCCAGGGTCTCATCCAGTAGATCGGCACCGAACCCGTCTTCATGCATGCGAACCACGGTCAGGCAGGCACCATTCACCGCCACGCTGTCTCCATGGGCGGGCTGCAGCCTGGCCATGTCGCAGTCGATGCGGATGGTCTTGCCGCTGCGTTCGCGCAGAATGCCGTTCTGGCGGATCAGTCCAGTGAACATCGCGATATTGTACCTGTGGCTCAGGGGCTATTATCTAAACATCTGTAAATATTTATCTGCAAGCGCGGTGATGCTCATCCACTGTGTTAAATTGAGAGCGATGGAGCTGCAGGAACAGTTCAGGGGCGTAATGGCCGGTGCCGCACTGGCCGGTGCGCGCGGACTTGGTCAGCTCAGTTGCGTGGCCCGGAGCTATCGTGATTACCGGGGCTTCAGCGCTGAAGACCTCACCGAACGCCTGCTGAGCTGGTTCAGAGCAGGAACGGAAACGACCGATCCGATGACCGGCGAAGCCCTGCTGCTGCTGGGCCGGGGTTACACATTCGAGCGTGCGGCGGCTGATGCCCGCCTGCGCCAGCCTGAAGCCATTCGCTGCAATGACCGTGCTCTGCTGCGTACACTGCCGGCAGGCCTGGTGCGTTATCACGATGACATCCACCTGATCGGTGAAGCCCGGCTGATCTGCGGCCTGACACATGCGGACGAGGAATGCAAGATGGCCAGCGTAGCCCTCAACC
Source organism: bacterium (assembly GCA_020440605.1). Classification (GTDB taxonomy): domain Bacteria; phylum 4484-113; class 4484-113; order 4484-113; family JAFGCY01; genus JAHEFU01. Next base: position 11,389 of record JAGRNT010000011.1, read on the forward strand.
TGGCGCTGGCGCACCTGCTGATGGTCGGCACGGACGGCCTGATTGAGGAGATCCTGGAGTTCGTCGGGCCGCGCATGCCTGAATTCGGGGAGCGCCTGAAGGCCATTGAAACCATGCAGCCGGCCCAGCTCAGGCTCAGCGGGCGCAGCCTGGACACGGTGCAGGCCGCACTCTGGCTGGCCTACTACTGCGACAGCTACAGGGAACTGGAGCGGATCATCAGTATCGGGGAAGGCGACGCGGAGGTGCTGCTGCCGCTGGCCTCATCCCTGATCGGTGCGCATCTGGGCTATCACGGGCTGGGGCAGGGCGGCTGGCCCGCCTCGGCATCACTTGAATACATGCTACAGCTCGCCGACCAGCTCTATGAGCTATCCCAGTCCGAACCGGAAATCGAGCGGGAACGCTCCTAGTTGAACAGGCTGGAGATGCTCATCCCGGCATGGTTGCGGCGGATGGCCTCGGCCAGCACCTGAGCCACGGAGATGTAGCGGATCTTGTGCACGGAGGTTCCATCCCGGCGCGGGATGGTGTTGCAGACCGTCACAAGGTCAATCGGGCTCTCGAGGATCCGCTCCACGGCGGAACCGCTGAAGATTCCATGCGTGGCGAAGACCCGCACGGCGCTGGCCCCGTCCTCCATCAGGCGGTGCGCACCGGCCGTGATGCTGCCGGCGGTATCGATGATGTCGTCAAACAGGATCGCACGCTTGCCCTTCACGTCACCGACCACGTCCACCACCTCGGCCACATTCGCCTCCGGACGGCGCTTGGCGATGATCGCGATCGGCAGGCCGAGGCGGTCAGCCACGAACTTGGCACGCTCCACACCGCCCACATCCGGGCTGACGATCACCACGTCGCTTTCATCCCAGCCGTCATTGCGGATGTAGTCACAGAGCACGTTGGCGGCGTTCAGGTGGTCCACCGGGCAGTTGAAGAAGCCCTGGATGCTGTTGGAGTGCAGGTCCATCGCCAGCACGCGGCTGGCTCCGGTGCCCTCGATCAGGTTGGCGACGACGCGCGCGCTGATCGGTTCGCGGGGCTGGAGCTTCTTGTCCTGGCGGGCATAGCCGTAGTAGGGGGTGACAACGCCGATGCGGTAGGCGCTGGCGCGCTTCAGGGCATCGATCAGCAGCAGAAGCTCCATCAGGTTGTCATTCACCGGCGCGCAGGTGCTCTGCAGGATGAAGCAGTGCGCCTCACGGATGCTTTCCTCGACCTTGATCTTGAGCTCTCCGTCGCTGAACTTCTCGACGGTGGCGGATGTCAGCGGCACGCCGAGGCGTTCGCTGATCTCAGCCCAGAGCTCGGGGTTGGAATTGCCGGCGATCAGGCGCAGCGGCCTCTGCGTGTAACTCATGACTTGCCTCCGGCCTCGCCGGCCTCCCTCTCGCGTTCCATGGCACGCTGTTCCTTCAGGCGCTGGGCCTTCTCCCGCAGCCTGGCGGCGTAGCCTTCCTTGTTCTCCTGGCGCGCCCGGCCCACGGCCAGTGCATCCTGCGGCACGTCCTTCGTGACCGCACTGCCCATCGCCACATAGGCGCCCTCACCGATCGTGAGCGGAGCCTGCAGGCTGCTGTTGCTGCCCACGAACACATTGTTGCCGATGCTGATGCGGTGCTTGTTGACACCGTCGTAGTTGCAGAAGATCGTGCCGGCGCCGATGTTGACATTCTCACCGAGCTCGGCGTCGCCGATGTACTGCAGGTGCGGCAGCTTGCTGCCCGTGCCGATCACGGCGTTCTTGGTCTCCACGAAGTTGCCGACCTTGACGTTGTCCTGCAGGTGCGTGCCCGGGCGCAGGTTGACATACGGGCCGATCGTGACGTTGTCATCCACGTCGCAGTCCAGCGCGCGCACGTGCATGAGCGTGCAGTTCTCGCCGATGTTGGCATTGTCGAGCACGCAGCCCGGACCGATCACGGTTCCACGCCCGACCTCCGCGCCATTGAGCAGCACGCAGTTCGGACCGATCTCCACGTCCTCGTCGAGCTTGACATCGGCGTGCATGTAGACGGTCTCGGGCATGCGGAAGGTCACGCCGGCCTGCATCCAGGAGCGGCGCAGGGCAGTCAGCACTTCCTGCTCCGCCCAGGCGAGCTGTTCACGGTCGTTGATCCCGCTGATGCTGACGTAGTCCTCGGTCATGCAGGATGCGGTGGGAGCCATCTTCACGATGTCCGGCAGGTAGTACTCACCCTTCACGCTGCTCTTGCCGATTGTCTCCGCCGCTTTGCGAAGCTGCTCGAAGACCCGTACGCTGAACAGGTACATCCCGCTGTTGACTTCATTGATGAAGCGCTGCTCTTCCGTGGCATCCGCTTCCTCAACGATGGCCTCAATGATCCCGTTCTCCGGATCCCCATCGTGCAGTATGCGGCCGTAGCCCGAGGGATCCTCCATCAGCGCGGTGAGCACGCTGTGCTCCGCACCCGCGGCATCGCGCGCCTCGAACAGCATGCGCAGGGTCTCATCATCGATCAGCGGCGCATCCCCCGGCAGCACGATGATGTCAGTTATGCCTTCCGCCAGCACGGGTTCCGCCTGCAGCAGGGCATGAGCCGTACCCAGGGCCGGCTGCTGCAGGGCGTAGGTGAGGGGCACATTGATCTCCCCGTCGCTGTAGTCATCCCCCAGCGCATCATGCAGCTCCGCCTCATTGTGCGGTCCATGCACCAGAATCACCTGGTGTGGTTCAAGGGGCAGGACGGCATCCAGCACCCATTCGATCACAGTCTGGCCGCAGATTGTATGCAGCAGCTTGCTCTTCTTCGAATGAAAGCGGGTGGACTTGCCGGCGGCCAGTATCACAATGGCTAATCTGACATCCATGGCGCCTGAATTATACAGGCAGCAACATGCTGTCAATTCAAATTGAGACCGGCTGCATCCCTGATCAGTGATACCTGCACATTGATTTTGTAACCTCCGTGAAGTCTCTGCGTCGAATAGCTGACTTGCCGTATGGAAATTGCCAATTTTTCCCAGAGTTTATTAAACTCGGGTTAAAGAGGGTTTACAAAGCGATTTCCTGCGGGAAAATGAGACGAATCGTCCTGCCTGGAAGACGATTTGATTTGGCTGATTTTTGATATTTAGTTTCTAACTATTCAATTCAGCCCATGTATTTACACCATGTGGTTGTGAGGACTGACTCATGAAACTGGATGCGCTTACGCGTAGTCTTTGTGCTGCCCTGATCATTTCAGTGGTGGCAGGCTGCGGCGGCGGCGGGGGAATGAACAACGGGCTGGCACCTGTGGTTGAGAACACCACTAATGCTCCGGTCCTGAATTCGAGCCCTTCCGTCTCCCTGCCCGTTGGCGAGGCCGAGAAGGAAGTCAATGACTTCGAATTCTCCGTCCTGCCTGAAAGCTTCCTGAGCGAAGAGGACCATGCCGACTTGAGCATGGAACTCATCGAGGGAAGCGCCACTGTGACGCTCAGGATTAATGCTGAGAACGCCGAACAGCTTCGTGCGCTGTACTTCCAGGTGCTCTATGATGCCAATGAATTCTCCCCAATCGGGGTGGATGTGGCTTCCCGCTTCGGACAGCCCGAGGACATGCTCACCGCAACCTTCATGCAGACCCGCGGTCTGGTGCAGCATGGCCAGGTGCTGATCGATCCCTTCAACCAGGATGGCTTCAGCGGCAGTGCCACCCTCGCTGAGCTGCGCTTCATGCGCGAGCCCGCGACCCTGCTGCGCGGCACCCGCACCACGCCGACCACTTCGGGCAGTGCCGCGGTGCTGATCACCGACGAGGAGAACCACCAGCTGACCTGGGGTTATGCCAGCGTCGGTGACTACGACCAGAACCTCGAGACCAACGTCGCGGATCTGACCCCGATCGCCACCCGCCTGCTCAAGGGCGGACCGTTCAGCTACTTCGACATTGACGACGTGATTGACGGCGACGGCAACGATGAGATCAACATCGCGGACATCACCCCGATCGGCGTGAACTTCCGCAACCGCGTGCTGGCCTACAACGTCTACAAGACCCTCGACCAGAATGACTACCCAGCTGCCAATGATGCCCCGAGCACCATCAGCCGCGTGGGCCAGGTCCTGTACGAGGAGGCCAGCGGCAGCCGCTTCACGGAGCGTCTGCGCTTCGCCTTTGACGTCGGCACGACTGATCCCGATGCCTACTACTGGGTGCGTCCGACCGACAACTTCCTTGAGGGAACCCCCTCCAACATCGCCGCCTATGGCGCCGTCGGCATTCCCCTGCCCACGGCCGACCTGCAGGCTGATGTGACCACCGGCGAAGTTCCGCTCACGGTCAACTTCGATGCCTCCGCCTCCGTGGCTCCCTCCAGCAGCATTGTCGACTTCGAGTGGGACCTTGACGGCGACGGCACCTTCAACGAGTCTGACAACGGTGAGGACCTCGTGCAGGGCAGCAGCACCGCGCAGTTCACCTACAACATGCCGGGACTCGTGAATGTCAGCGTGCGCGTGAGCAACAGCTTCAACCTGAAGTCCAGCGCCAGCGTCGGCATCACCCCGACCGAGCAGCCCAACGTGGCTCCCACGGCCTCCATCTCCGCTGACGTCAGCTCCGGTGAGCTGCCGCTGGCAGTGAACTTCGATGCCAGTGCCTCCTTCGACTCCGACGGCACGATCGTGCTCTATGAGTGGGACTTCGACGGCGACGGCACCTTCGACAGCAACACGGGCACCAGCCCCAGCGCCGGCTTCGTCTACAGCAACGCCGGGACCTACGACCCCGTGGTGCGCGTCACCGATGACGACGGCGCCGTGGACACCGCCAGCCTCACCGAGAGCGGTGGCAGCACCCTCGATGTCAACCGCGCGCCCGTGGCCGACATCGCCGCTGACACCCTGAGCGGGACTCTGCCCCTGACCGTCAACTTCGACGCCAGCGGTTCCTCCGATCTCGACGGCAGCATCGTGCTCTTCGAGTGGGACTTCGAGGGTGACGGCACCTTCGAAAGCAGCACCGGCTCGACGGCCACCACCAGCTTCACCTACACCGCAGGCGGGACCTTCGACCCGGCCGTGCGTGTCACCGATGACAAGGGTGCCACCGACACCGCCAGCATCAGCGAGACCGTCGGCGGTGGCATCACTGTCAACATCGCGCCCACCGCGGCGATCAGTGCAGATACCCTCAGCGGCAACCTGCCCCTGACCATCAACTTCGATGCCAGTGCCTCCAGCGATGTGGACGGCACGATCGTAAGCTACGAATGGGACTTCGACGGCGACGGCAGCTGGGACCTGGATACGGGTACCACCGCCACCACCTCCTTTGAGTACACCACGAGCGGCAACTTCGATCCGGCGGTGCGCGTCACCGATGATGACGGTGCCTCCGATGTCGCCAGCCTCTCCGAGAACGGCGGCGGCACGATCACCATCAACGCCGCCCCGACCGCGGTGATCACCGGCAGCCCGCTCTCCGGCACGTTGCCCCTGACCGTGGACTTCGATGCCAGCGCTTCCTCGGACAGCGACGGCACGATCGTCAAGTACGAGTGGGACTTCGACGGTGACGGCAGCTGGGACCTGGACACGGGTACCACGGCCACCACCTCCTTCGAGTACACCACCGCCGGCAACTTCGACCCCGCCGTGCGTGTCACCGATGACGACGGCGCCACCGGCATCGCGCATCTCAGTGAGAACGACGGTCTGGGTACCGGCATCGACATCAACGATCCGCCGGTGGCCGCGATCTCCGCGAGCCCGCTCTCCGGTCCGCTGCCGCTGACCGTCAACTTCGACGCCAGCGCTTCCACCGACAGTGACGGCACGATCGTCAGCTACGAGTGGGACTTCGACGGCGACGGCATCTGGGACGAGAACTCCGGCACCAGCCCGACGACCTCCTTCGAGTACACCGTCGGTGGCAGCTTCGATGCCGCCGTGCGCGTCACCGACAACGATGGCGCGACTGACGTGGCGCACCTCAGCGACGGCGGCGGTACGGGCATCGATGCCCAGGAGCCCCCGCTGGCTGACATCACCGCCACCCCGAACAGCGGTCCCGCACCGCTGGTCGTGAGCTTCGATGCCAGTGGCAGTTCCGACCCCGATGGCAGCATCACGCTCTACGAGTGGGATCTGGACTTCAACGGCAGCTTCGAGACCAGCACCGGCAGCACGCCGAACACCGGTTCGACCTACATCGCCCCGGGCGTGAAGACCATCAGTGTGCGCGTCACCGATGACGACGGCCTGACCGACACCGCCAGCGTGAATGTGGACGTGACCAGTGGCTGGAGCACGGGCAACGTGATCCTGAGCGTCAGCCTCGACAGCAAGGTCTCCATCGCCAGCTTCGATACGGGCAGCAACGCCCGCCTTGGTCTGGCCTACAAGAACGCTTCCGGCAACGACCTGTACTTCGTGCGCACGACGGACAACACCGGCTACAACTGGGGCACGCCGATCGCGGTGCAGACCACCGGCCAGGTCGGCAACGACTGCACCCTGGCTGACATCGGCGGCTATCCGGGCATCACCTTCAAGCGTGCCCAGAGCAAGCTGGACTACATCCAGGCAACCGCCACGGACGGCAGCACCTGGTGGGCCAACTCCATCGAGATCGACGGCGGCGGCGGTGCCGGTGCCTTCACCTCGCTGGCCTTCGTTGACGGCAAGCCCGCCGCCTCCGGCATCAAGTCCGGCCAGGACAAGCTGCGTTACGTCGGTGCCACGAATGCCAACGGCACGAGCTGGAACACTCCGATTGATGTCGATCCCGCGATCGGCAGCGAGGAAATGGAGTTCACGGACCTCGGCCTGGTCAACGGCAACCCCGGCATCCTCTTCAACTACGTCGGTACCAACACCGGCCTGAAGTTCGTGCGCAGCACCAACGCCAGCGGCTCCGCCTGGGGCAGCAGCGTGACGATTGACGCACCGACCGCGGGCGGCCGCTACCCGAGCCTGCACACCGTCTCCGGCAACCCGGCGGCCAGCTACCAGGCCTTCGCCCTCAACCAGCTGCGTTACAGCCGTGCTTCCAACGTGAATGGATCCAGCTGGAACACCCCCGTGGTGATCGATTCCGGTACCGACAACGGCCAGTGGACGACCCTGTCCGTGGTTGACGGCGTGCCCGTGATCGCCTACTACGACGGTGGCAACGGTGACCTGAAGTTCGCCACCGCCACGGATGCGACCGGCACGAGCTGGAACACCGCAGTGCTTGACTCCACCGGTGATGTTGGCAAGTTCGCCAACATGACCCTGCTCAACGGCAGCCCGGTGATCGCCTACTACGACGTCACGAACTCGCAGCTGAAGATTGCGATCTACGTGCCGGCTCCGTAGTCAATCCGCTGAAGCATCAGCACTGGGCCGCCCTGCGGGGCGGCCCGTTTCGTTTTCTAGGGAAGGAGCAGCAGGTCGCCGCCCTCGCGGTGGGCAAGGATCCTGCCGTCACTGCGCTTCTGGAAGAAGGTGACATAGCCGAAGCCGCTTTCATATTCCGCGAGCTTGGTACCGCTGCGATCCAGTACGGCGATCCGGCCCTTGCCGACGTTCTTCACGCGTTCGAGGAAAAGGAAGACCCGGTCGGACTGAATGTCATAGAAGGCACTGCCGACACCGCTGTTCAGGAAACCCGCGCTCGTACCGTCTATCGTCACGTCACTGAGCTTCTCACCATCCGGGCTGAGCTCGAGGATGCGCATCGCACCGCTGCGCAGGCGCTGGTTGTTGTTGCAGATCAGGATGTTGCCATTCTCCAGTCGGTGGGCCTCCGCACCGACGAGTGTCGCGGCCCCTTCAGCGGCCGGCTCTTCCTCATCCAGCAGGGCCGTGGCCTCGCCCTTGCCATCCAGGCTGTATACGGAATCGCTCAGCAGCACAACAAGGCTCCGGTCTTCCAGCATTGCCAGCGCCCCCGGGAAGAAACTCGCGTAGGCTGTTTCGCGCACCTTCTGCTGCTTGCGCCAGATCCCCTCGCCCTGGCTGTCCATGCACATCCGGATGATTAGCCGTCCGCCGTAACGGATGTCCTGCGTCGGTTCCAGTGCGGCGTAGTAGAGCAGGGGATTCTCCCGCGCCTGCCTGTCAACGAGCAGGGTCTGGGAACGTCCCAGTCTCGTCCTGTTCCAGATCACGTTTCCGTCCCGGTCGAGGCACTTCAGTTCCTCATTGATCAGCAGGTAGATGTCGTCATCACCCATACCGAAGTTGTCCGGGGTGGGCCAGTGGTGGATCTTCGGCATGCTCCACAGCACTTCCCCGTCCGCTGAGATCACGAACAGTTCCTCAGTCTCTGAGATCACGTAGATCCTGCCCGCGTCGTCAACATGCAGCAGCGCCAGCGCCATGTTGCCCTCCACGCCGCAGTTCCAGAGTACCTTTCCTGACTCATCGCGACGGACAACCGCCGCCTGCAGCCCACCACCGGCGCTGCAGACGATGAATCCGCCGTCAGGATGGGGGAAGCTGTTGTTGTTGCGGCCTTCCTCATAGGCCAGATCGAGCACGACCCTGAGCTCCGGAGACAGTGCTTCCGTGGCCCGGCGGGCGGCGGGGGGCTTGCCACTGTTGTCAGTGGGACAGCCACTCAGCAGTGGCAGGAGCAGCAGATATGCAAGGCAGGTATGGCAGCGCATGCGCTGATCCTAGCACCGGTGGTATCAGTCGCTCACTTCCTCAGGCTCGGGACGCGGGATCCTCAGCAGCGTGCCATCCAGGCCCTGCGCCACAATGGTGCCGCTGTCCTCGCGGTAGAAGCGTGTGATGGGCAGCTTCCCGCCAGGATACTCCGCAAGCACCTTGCCGGTAATGTCGGTCACACGGATACTGCCACGCATGGCGTGCAGGGATGCCTCGACGTAGAAGTAGCACAGTCGGCTGTACATGTCGTAGTAACCGATGCCGTCCAGTGCCACACCGGCTTCACTGCCGATGTCCCAGGTATGCAGGATGTGGGCATGCAGCAGCTCTCCCTGCGGGCTGTACTCCAGCAGGTCCAGGCTGCTGGTCTGCATGCTGCAGTTGTTGGTGGCGAACAGGTAGTTGCCCTCAGGCGTGAGATACATGTCGCCTTCAAGGAACATCCGCTTGTATTCCTTGTTGTCACTGAGCTGGATGAAGACCTGCATTCCCTCCCCGGGCAGCAGTTCGAACACCATGTTGTCACGCAGCATGAACACCCGTCCGTCCCCCGGCAGGCGGAAGCGTCCCGTATAGCTGAAACTCCATTTACTGTCCGTATCGAAGCGGTTGCCGGAATCAAGCACATTGCCGTCCCCATCAAGCAGCAGATGCACGATCTCCACGTTGCCTTCAGCTGAGTCCGGGCGTTGCTCCGTACCTGAATAGTACAGTCTCACAGAGCCATCAGCCTGCCTGTCAACCGCCAGATGCCTGCTGTGTCCCCTGTGTTCCTGAGTCCAGAGCAGCTTGCCGCTGGCATCCCGGCACTGCAGTTCATCGGCGCAGATCATGTATTTCGGCTTCGCGGCTGCACCCAGCCAGTCCGGCTCCGGCGTCGGCAGGATGTGCAGGGCTGACCACATCTTTCCGCCATCCGCGCTGATGACCTCCAGGCCATGCTCACCGGATGTCACGTACGCAGATCCCTCGTCGTCAATATGCAGAACTTCCAGTTCCGCCGTGGCCGTCAGTCCGCAGTGCCAGATCTCCTTGCCTGTCTCATCAAGGCGTGAGATGCTGCCATGCTGCACGCGGTCCTCGCGGCACAGCAGGAATCCGCCACCGGGATAGGGGTAGCAGCTGCGCCATTCCCTGCCCTTGGGTGCCTGATAGAGCACTTCGAGTTTGCCGGACCTGCCATCTGCTCGGCAGGCAATGAGACACAGGCCGGCCAGACAGGCGCACAGTATGAACGCAAGACGTGGAAATCCCATTGGAAAATCCTTCCGCTCCGGGAGCGGTCCGGCCTAGCTGCCCTTGGCAACTCCCTTGACGACGCCCTTCAGGGCGCGGGCTATCACGAGGCGCTGGATCTCGTTCGTGCCTTCGTAGATCTGCGTGATCTTGGCATCACGGAAGAAGCGCTCCACCGGGAAGTCGGTGGTGTAGCCGTAGCCGCCGAGGATCTGCACGGCCTTGTCCGTGACCCAGACCGCGGTATCGCCGGCATAGAGCTTGGCCATGCTGCTTTCCTTGGTGTGCACCATGCCCTGGCTGCTCATCCAGGCGGCGCGGTAGACCAGCAGGCGTGCGGCATCGATCCGCGTTGCCATGTCCGCCAGGTAGTTGCCGATGGTCTGATGCTCAATGATCGGCTTGCCGAAGGTCTCGCGCTCCTGGGCATACTGCAGCGCGAAGTCGAAGGCCCCCTGGGCGATGCCCAGCGCCTGGCTGGCAATGCCGATGCGGCTGACGTCGAGGGCGTTGTAGGCCACCTTGGCACCCTGGCCCTCGGGCCCGAGCACCATGTCGCGCGGTACGCGCACGTCCTTCAGCACGATCTCCGCCGTGTCGCTGGCACGGATCCCGAGCTTGTCCTCGGTCTTGCTGACGCTGAAGCCCTCGGCATCTCGCGGTACGATGAAGGCGGTGATCCGCTGGCTGGAGCGCTCGGCATCGGGATGGCTGACCGCGAAGATGATGAACACACTGGCGACGCTGCCGTTGGTGACCCAGAGCTTGGTGCCGTTCAGCACCCAGGCATCGCCATCGAGCTTCGCCTCGCAGGACATCGCCATCGCATCACTGCCGCTGCCGGCCTCACTGAGGGAATAGGCCGCGATCCATTCACCGCTGGCCATCTGTGGCAGGACCTTCGCCTTCTGCTCCGGGGTGGCCCAGTTGTTCAGCGTCTTGCCGGTCAGACCGGAATGCACGGCCACCAGCACACCGAAGCTGGCATCCACGCGGCTCAGCTCCTCGATCACGATTGCCTCACTCACGCTGTCCAGCTCAGTGCCGCCGTACTCCTCGGGAACGGTCATCCCGGCGAAGCCCAGCTCGCAGTACTTCTCCCACTGCGCGCGTGCGAACTGCTTCTCCTTGTCACGCTGCAGCGCACCCGGAGCGAGTTCGCTCTCAGCGAAATCGCGCACCGTCTCACGGACCATGCTCTGCTCTTCGGTGTAACCGAATTCCATGATTTCCTCCCTCGGTCGTCAGCAGTATTTTACTATGCTGCCGGAAGTGACGTGGCCCCCCGGGGCGTTCCGCAGCCTGCCGCACACCGCTTCAATACACCCCATCGTGCTAGAATCGCTCATGGATTTTGACAAGAAACTGTCGGATCTGGGAATCGACCCGGGCACACCTGCGATGCCGGTGGCAAACTACCTGCCGTATCGCCTCCACGGCAACATTCTCTACCTTTCCGGCATGATTCCCGTCCGTGATGGCCAGCCACTGTATGTGGGCCGGGTCGGGGATGAGCTCAGCGTGGAGCAGGGCCAGGAATGCGCCCGGCAGTGCGTGGTCAATGCTCTGGGCTGGGTCCGCCAGGCCCTGGGAGGCAGCCTCAACGGTGTCGAATCCTTCCTGCGGGTGCGCGGCTTCGTGGCCTGCCCGCCTGGTTTCGGGCAGCAGCCCCAGGTGATAAACGGAGCCAGCGATCTGCTCGTCGAACTGTTCGGTGATGCCGGCCGGCATACCCGGGCAGCCGTGGGCAGTGTGGCCCTGCCGCTCAACGTGCCGGTCGAGATCGACTTCACGATCGCGGTGCGCAGTGATGCCTGAAATGAAACCCTCTACGAAACTTGTCATTCTCGCCGTCCTGGCGGCCCTGCTGATCAGCTGCCCAGGTGGCAACACGCCGCGCGAAAGCTTCAGCGTGGCCTGGAACTATGACACCAGCGGCTACCTCGAGGTCTGCGGCTGCAGTGCGCATCAGCTCGGTGGCCTGCCGCGCCGCGCCAGTAAGCTTGATGCCCTGGAAAGCGCTGGCCCCGTGCTCAAGCTGGAGGGTGCGCATTTCTTCGAGGAGGCCGGCACCTTCCAGATGATGAAGGGCCGTTCCATCGTGCAGGCCCTTGATACCATGGGCTACGACGGCATCATCCTCGGCGTCCGTGAGGCCCAGCAGGGTGCTGCGGAGCTGGACAGCCTGCGTGAGCAGACCCGGATTCCCTTCATCAGTGCCAACATCCTCAGCGGGGGCCAGCCCTATGGCTCTTCCGTAGAGACCTTCAGCATCGCCGGCAACCGCGTGGCGGTCACCGCCGTCAGCCAGCGTGAGTTCGCAACCTTCACGCTGCCGGAGGGGATGAGCATCGGCGATCCCGTCGCCGCCCTCGACAGTGCCCTGGCTCAGTCCGAGCAGGCCGACTGCCGGATCATCTGCCTCGAGGGTGACAACATCTGGCTTGGTGGCATGCTGCAGAAGTATGCGGGACGCGCCGACCTGTTCCTGACCGGCGACCGCGATGATCTCGCCGCCAGCCTGGAGTTTGCCAACGACCCTCCCACGCTCAACAACTGGAAGCTCGGGCGCTACCTGGGCTTCGTGAGCATGGACCCGCTGGAGCAGGGCGGCTACGTTGCCAGCGGCATCAACATCCCGCTGGAGGAGGACCTCGCCGATGATCCGCAGGTGCTGGCGATCCTCGAGGAATTCAAGGGCGGTCTGAAGGACGTCTTCGCGGAGATCATGCCCTTTGACAAGGACGCGATCTACCTTCCGCCGGACTACTGCATGCCCTGTCACCAGGACCAGTACGACAGTTACATGGCGAGCGGACACAGCCGGGCCCGGATCACGCTGGAGAATGACAACCAGCTCTACAACCTCGACTGCATCAAGTGCCACATCGTCTATGACCCGGGTGAGAATGAGCTGCGGCCGATCAACTGCATCAGCTGCCACACGAACATCACCGACATGCATGTCTATGAGGCGATGGAGGATCCTGACAACGTCCCGCGCCCCGATCCGCCGGTCACGAGCTACGCCTACGACTTCTGCGTGAAGTGCCACGATGAATTCAACAGCACTCCGTTCAGGGAGCACTGGCCGCAGTACGTCAACCGCATCTTCCACGGTGGTGACATGAGTTCTGCCGAACAGGCCGCGGTGCTGCTGGGCATCGACATCACGGCTGACCCGCCGGGCCATGCTGCCCATGCGGAGGATGAAGCTGCGGCCATGGATCCCGCAGCCCACTGATCAGTCTCAGCCCTCAGGAGCGTAGAGATCTGGGAACTTCAGCACGAGGTTCTCGACGATTTCACCGATGGCCTTCAGGCTGTCCTTGCTGCACTTGTCCACGGTGTCTTCAGTGGTGTGCCAGTAGCGATTGTCCGGCCCGTACTCGAAGTCTATGAAGTCGTAGAAGTGCATGCCGCGGTCGATGAAGGAAAGGTGGTCGTCATAGATGGTCAGCGCTCCGGATTCGCGGAAGACCTTGAAGCCCATCGCGTCATTCAGGGCCTTGGCGGCCATGAAGATCTCCGCCGAGCGCGAGCTGTGGTTTTCCGGACGGATCACGAGCTCGCTGTCACCGACCATGTCCAGCAGCAAGCCGTAGTTATATGTCTCGATTTCCGCATTGGGCATGCTGTTGCAGTAGTACTTGCTGCCGAGGAACATCATGTCCAGGCCGGGGCCGTAGTCCTCACCATCGAAGAATACGAAGTCCAGACCTACCTCAATATCCTGTTCTGAAAAGACCCGGGCCAGCTCAAGCAGTACCGCCACTCCACTCGCGCCGTCATTTGCGCCCTGGATCGGCAGCTTCTTGCTGGCCTTCGTGTTCATGTCCGCCGTGGGCCGCGTATCCCAGTGTGCCGCCAGCATGATGCGGCGTGGAGCATCCAGGTTGTAGCGACCGACGATGTTGAACATCCGCGTGTCCTCACCGCCAAGCATCATGCTGAATTCCTGGACCTCTACGGAGTCGCAGAGGGGCTCGAGCTGAGCCACAATGTAGTCCTTGCAGGCCCGGTGCGCGCTGCTGCCAGGCACGCGGAATCCGAAATCCACCTGCTTCTCGAGATGTGCCCAGGCCTTGCGCTCATCGAAGTTGCGCGTGGCAAGGTAGAGTGAAGGGTCGATTTCGGACTGGCTGCCGTTGTCGCGGTCCTGCGTCTGGGCCCGCGCACTGTCGGAGGCGTTGCAGCCCAGCAGGCAGCAGAAGACGAAGATCAGTGCGGCTGTGAATTTCTGCATCGTACCTAACAGTATAGGACCGTCAGGAGTTGCTGCCGCTTCTGTCCACGATGATGATCGGAATTTCCCCCGGCTCGCAGTAACCGAGCTTCTGCTTCAGCAGATTCACCTGGGTCTCCGTATCGGAATCCAGGCGCTGCTTGTTCTCCAGCAGTTTGGTGAGTTCCGCCAGCTTGCTGTCATAGTCAGCCTGGTTGGCGTCCATCCGCAGCCGCATCTCGCGGTTCGCCTGCCAGGCCGTATACGCACGAACGCACAGGCCGCCTGCCAGGAACCAGACGAGCAGCAGGATGGAAAGTCTCTGAAGTGCCCTCAGATGATGCCCCATAGTTTTTCGCAACCCTCGTGGGAAACAGTATCAAAAATTTCTCCACGGCGGAAGTTTACAAATGTCTAGTACAGCGGAATATCAGGGCTCGCTGACGGACAGTGGATCGGATCCGTAGTATTCCCTGGTCCGGTCCACATGGGCCCGGATCAGTTCATGCACCTGCACATCGTACTGCGGACTGCTCCTGCGCAGCTTCCGGATGAACTCATCAGAAGTAATGACGGAGAGGTTGGTGCGCAGGCTTGCCGGGAATCCTTCTTCAGGATCCTCAACATCCGTCAACAGTGCCTTGTGCAGATATTCAAGCGACTTCTGCTGGAGCTGAATGTCCTCCGCGCTGCGTGGCTGTGCGGCATAAACTGCAGCAAGCAGCATCAGGGACTGCTGCCTGTCCTCGAAGTTCCGCGCACTTTCCAGGGCCTGCACTGCAAGTTGCAGGGCATTCAATTCATGGCTGACTCCATTGGAATCCAGCAATTCAATTGTTCCCTGGTTTGTGTACAGACAGACCAGGGAAAGATTCTGCAGAACCTGGGTGTCCATTTCATTTCCAGCATACAGTGCGGCGGCCTCGGAAAGGCAGTCAGTGCCTCCGCCGATTTCAGCCAGAGCCGCATATACACTGGCCTCCGCTCCATCCCGGGACATTCTCATGAAGGGGGACTGTGAGATCTGGCCGAGGAAACCGGCGAATTCCGGGCTGTTACTCCTGCCTTCCGAGGCCAGGATGATTGCCTGGTGCAACGCGATATATGCGGGATCAAGCAGTTCATTGGAAGTGCGATCAAGGTAGGCGCGGGCTTCCTGAAATCGTGCATTTTTCAGTAGATAATCCAGCGTCGTTATATATGTGTATCTATCAACTACCGGTTTATTGTTTTCTGAATTGTCTGACTTCCCGGTGGAATTATCCTCTTGTGGAATGTCAATTGCTTCGGATTCAAACTGGCTGGCCTGATCATACTGATTTAACATACAGTGAATTTTGAAGGCCATTGTTGTTGCGGAGCGGGACTGCAGATTCGGTTTAATGTAGCGGTCGATGAGTGCCTTGGCGGACTCGCGCTGGTCCGTCTCCAGCCAGAGTTCCAGCGCCAGCAGGTCCAGCTCCTCCTGCATGTAGGGCTCACGGCTGAGCAGATCACGCTTCCAGCGTTCGAAGGCATCCTCCTGCTGAGCCATGGCGAGGAAGTTCAACAGCAGCTCACCGCTGCCCCCCTGGTCTGTGCGCGAGGCGGAGTAGTTCTCCATCATCAGTGGCAGGGCCTCGCGCAGATAGTCATGGTAGTAATCAGGGTCCATATTGGCTGAGTAGTAGAGCACGATCGCCAGCAGGGTGCGTTCCCGTGGCCCGGGATTCTCCGCATGCAGCTCCCGCAGCTGCGGCAGCAGGCGCTGCGCCATGGCCTGATCCGGCTGCTCAACCAGTTGCTGAACGGCGGATTCCATCTGGTAATCAGCCATTCCGCTCATCGGCAGGCCCTGCATGCCCGCCTGCTGGATCTGCCAGGTGCGCCAGCCCAGCCAGGCCGTGACGCCGAGGAATAGTCCAATCAGGAATATTGTGAGTGCATTCGAATTCTTCATTGACGGAATATATTATCGCCTTCGCTGAGGATAATGTTCCAGTTTTAAGACTTGGTAAAGTTTAACTTTCTACAGTTGCGGATCAGATATCCGTTGTATAATCCGACACGTTAGGTTAAATGACGTGTTTCGTCAGTTTAACTAACTGAAGGAAAGGCAAAATCATCCGATAAACGGATAAGAGATTTTAAAACTAATCAGGGTTAAGGAAGAACAACCATGGCACAGTCGGTTCTGATAGTTGATGATGAGCAGCAGTTGCGCGACATGCTTGGCGACGCTCTGTCACAGGCGGGTTACCAGGTGCACACCGCCCGCAATGTTCCCGAGGGGCGCAATGAACTCGATGCCGAGGCCTTCGATCTCGTTGTCCTCGACATCAACATGAACGGCAGCGAGAACGGTTTCGACCTGCTGCGCTGGCTGCGCCGCACGAAGAAGGACAAGACTCCCGTGATCCTGCTGACTGCCAGCAGTGCCGAGGATGAGAAGCTGCAGGCCTTCGAGCTCGGTGCCGACGACTACGTCGTCAAGCCCTTCTCCATTCCTGAGTTCCAGGCCCGCATCAAGGCCGTGATCCGCCGCTATGAGAAGGAGCGCCCGACCGAGATCGAATTCGGCGATGTGCGCATCGACTGCTCCGCGCGCATCGTCTATCGCAGTGAGGAAGAGGTCAAGCTGCGTCTCAAGGAATACCAGATCCTCGTGACCCTCGCGGAGAACCCCGGCGTGGCGATCAGCCGCCACGAGCTGTTCAAGAGCATCTGGGGCGATGACAGCCCGAGCGGTGAGAAGACCGTCGACGTGACGATCCACACCCTGCGTGACAAGATCGAGGGTGATCCCAGCAACCCGCAGTTCATCCAGACCGTGCGCGGCTTCGGCTATCGCTTCCAGCCCGCGGTTGAAAGCGTCGTCGGCTAGACGGGGCATTCCCAATAAATGAAAAGGCGTCCCCTGCGGGACGCCTTTTTCGTTTTCTGATTCCGTTTCCGCCGGTCTGAATCTACTCGCCCTGGTCTGCTGGCACCGAGGCCTCGGCCGCCAGGCTCTCCAGGCGCAGCTTGCGCTCCTTGTACTGCTCGAATGATCTGGAATGCGGGGAGGTGTAGGCCCCGACCATCCAGACACTGCCGGCGGGACGCATCGCCCAGTAGTCCAGCCCGTAAGTGATCTCCTGCTGGGGAATGTAGTCCACGCTGGGCCCGTTGATGCTCATGATGAAGCTCATCGGCTTGGGGTTCCACAGTCCGGAGTACAGCTCCGGCGGGCATTCCTGCACCACCAGGTTGCCGGCGGTGAAGCCCTCGCCTTCCCAGCGCACGGGTTCCCAGTTGTTGTATGGATTGCCGGGCCAGTGTTCGATGATGTCCATCTTCATCAGCACGGAGCTGCCCTGGGGCAGCTGACGGTGAATGTCCTTATAGATCAGGAAACCGCCATAGATCGTGAACATTGCATAGCGCAGGTAATGCTCCTGCTCCTCAACCGTCCATTCCTCTGCCGGCTTGGACTTCAGCACGGCTTCAGCAGCGAGCAGCTTCTCCTCGGACTTCTGCAGCTCCTCCTCATAGCGCTGCATCATCTCCTCCTGGAAACTGCTCATCTTTTCCTGCTTTTCCTGCTCAGTCATGGACTGGGCAAAGCAGGGCTGGGCGGTGATGCTGAGCGAGGCGGCGGCTGCCACCAGCAGTAAGCAGGTATTGAGCTTTATCATGATGTGCTCCCTTGCAGGATTGTTCCAGATCGAGTGTACCTCATCAGCCATGCATGGACAATCCTGCAGTCTGCCGGCAACTGAAGTTGAATGAATCCTGCCCCGGGTTGAAGCTATACTTCCACGCGCCAGTGCGGCAGCCAGTCGCGCGGCAAAGGAGAACCGGCGCATGGGTACCCACGGACAGCAGGTCAGCTCAATGGAGCTGATGGACAAGATCGTCACGCTCTGCAAGCGGCGCGGCTTCGTCTTCGCCAACAGTGAGGTCTACACAGGCCTCAGCGGTTTCTGGGACTACGGTCCGCTGGGCGTCGAGATGAAGAAGAACCTCGAGCGCTTCTGGTGGGACTACATGGTGCGCAGCCGTGACAACGTCGTCGGCCTCGACTCCGCCTGCATTGGTCCCGAGTCCGTCTGGACCGCCAGCGGACATGTCGGCGCATTCAACGACGCCCTGATTGACGACAAGAACAGCAAGGAGCGCTTCCGCATTGACCAGCTCCAGTACGAGACCGAGGAAGATGCTGAGAAAGCCGAGCTCTACGCGCTCAACTGGCTCAATGCCGGCAGCAACGGTGACGAGACCGCCTTCTGGGACGGACTGAAGGAGCACATCGGCTACTACCCGATGAACCCGAACACCGGCAAGCCCAGCCGCTTCACCGTGCCGCGCCAGTTCAACCTGATGTTCCGCCAGCAGATCGGTGCGACGGGGGAGGGCGGCCAGACCGGTTATCTGCGTGCCGAGACCTGCCAGCCGATCTTCGTGGACTTTGACAACGTGCGCGTGACCTCACGCCAGAAGGTGCCCTTCGGGATCTGCCAGGTTGGCAAGGCCTTCCGCAACGAGATCAACCCGCGCAACTTCCTGTTCCGTGCCCGTGAATTCGAGCAGATGGAACTCGAATTCTTCGTGCGTCCCGATGAGCTGACGGCGAAGCTGCGCGAACTGAATGCCACGGACGAGGGCAGTGTGCCCGGCCAGCCGGCCGGCACCGCGGGCACGATGGACTGGTATGAATTCTGGCGAGGAGAGCGCCGCAGCTTCTACACGCAGCTCGGCCTGCCGGACGAGATGATCCGCGTGCATGACCATCCCGCGGAGAAACTGGCGCACTACGCCAGGGCCGCATTGGACTTCGAGTTCGAGTTCCCCTTCGGCTGGGGCGAGCTGGAGGGCGTGCACCACCGTGGCAGCTTTGATCTCGGCCAGCATCAGAAGCACAGCGGCAAGAGTTTCGAATACTTTGACGACGAAGCGATGGCAATGCTCACCGCCGCCGGGATGGACAAGGCGGAGGCCAAGGAACTGGCAACCTACCTGCCGGCCTGCATCGAGACCTCAGTCGGCCTCGGGCGGATGTTCCTCGCCGTGCTGACCGCCGCCTACCACGAGGACGAGCAGGACACCAAGCATGAGGGCAAGGACACGGACATCCGCATCGTGCTGCGCCTGCACCCGCGCATCTCGCCGATCACCGTCGCCGTGCTGCCGCTTTCCAAAAAGCTCAGCGGGGCAGACAGCAAGTCCTATGCGCTGTACCGCGAGCTGCTGGAGGCCGGGCTGAGCGTCGAGTTTGACGACGCGGGCAGCATCGGCAAGCGCTATCGCCGCCACGATGAGATCGGCACGCCCTGGTGCCTGACCTACGACTTCGACAGCGAAGAGGATGGAGCCGTGACCGTGCGCGACCGCGACACCCTGACCCAGGAGCGCGTGAAGATCAGCGACTTGGTGGACGAGCTGCTGCGGCGCTACCGCCGGGCCTGATCACTGCGGAGCCTGTTCGTATTCCAGCACCACGCTGATCTCCTGGCTGTCGCCGACATGGCTGGCCGGGATCTCATACGAGGCGAACAGGCGCACCACATAGCGACCCGGCTCCTTGGGGAAGAAGGTGAACTGGCCCTTGTTGCCGCTCAGCAGCGCGGATTCCACCGCGTCATCAGCGGTGGCGCTGCCTTCGAAGTTGCCATCCACCCTGAACAGCCCGATCCAGGAATCATGCGGGAAGTCATCCGGCACCTGGAAGTAGGCCACGATCGGCAGGCCGACCTTGAGCAGCATGTCCTCAGTCACCTCGCCGACGTTGATGGAGACAAAGGGCGGCTGCTGGGCGACCGGGTCACCCTTGGGCCAGGCGGCCACGCTGAACTTCTCGCGGTCCAGCTCCGTTCCGCTGCTGTCCAGCAGTACCACCGTGAACTTGCCGGTTGATTCCGGCAGCCAGCCATTCGAACTGTCCGGTCCGCTGACCGGTTCGAAGGAATCCAGTTCCTCCGTCTGCACCTTGCCATTCGCATCCTGGCCGGTTTTCAGCAGCTTCAGCAGATAGCTGCCGGACTCCGGGATCGAGAGCTGGATGCGCTGGCCGAGCTTCAGCTCCGTCGCATTAAGCTGCAGCGCGGAACTGTCCGTATTGGCAGGCTTGGGAGCTTCCAGCTCGCTTGGCTGGGTCTCAACAGGCCCGCCCTGGTTGTCCGTTCCGTCCTCACGCGGGGCATCCGCCGGGCAACCGCAGAGCAGGCCCAGCAGTACGGCAGGGATAATCATCGAAAGGAAATGGTTTTTCACGGCTAGATTCTATCCGAGAATCAGCTCTGATTGCGTTTGTGGCCTTGACACGGTAACATCTGGGGCTATAATCTTCCTTCCACTTTTGAGCGGAGAAACTACGTGGCGAATACGAAGACAGCAAAGAAGCAGATCCTGGTGTCCCGCCGGAACCAAGAGCGCAACGTGCATTTCAAGACGATGCTGAAGACCAGCATCAAGAAGGCGCGCACCGCGATGGCCGGAGAGGACAAGGAAGCCGCCAAGGCCGCGCTGGATGCCGCCGTGAAGCGCATCTACAAGAGCGCCACCAAGCGCCTGATCAAGAAGCAGAACGCCTCCCGCAAGGTCAGCCGCCTGATGCTGGCTTTCAACAGGCAGTTCGGCGAAAAGGCTGAGGCCTGAACCACAGCGCGCTAGCGCAGCAGACTGAATGACAGAAGCCTGTCCCACGGGGCAGGCTTCATGCTTATCTCAGCCGAACTTTCCCTGATTCCTTCGATCGCCCCTTCTCCCTCCGCATCCACCGACAGCCATACCTGGGCCTGGTCCAGCTCTCCGATGTTTCCCGCGCCAGGCTCCCAGCCCTGACTGGCTACCAGCACAACCGCACCCGCACCAAGTTCGCAGCTTTCTGCCTGACTGTCCCAGATTACTGCGGCTCTGCCGCTGCCGAGCCTGCAACTGATCCCCGCCGTATCTCCATCCGCTCCGGCCAGCAGCTCGAAGGGCGGATCCTCGGCTGATTCAAGCAACAGTTGCTCATTGCTCAGATCCTGCAGTGGATTGCTTTCCGGGACTGAGTCGATCCAGTACACACTGTCCACACGGCTCACTCCGCGGGCCTTGAGTGCACTGAGCAGATTGTCGGCATTGTGGCGGCGGCTCAGCCAGTAGTTGCTGGCCAGCAGGCAGCGGCCCTGCACGGGATTGTCATGGTAGACCGCGAAGCTGCGTTCCAGGCGCAGCACCACCAGTTCCGGACTGGGCAGCAGCAGGCGTCCGGCGACCCAGCCCGTACAGATCCAGCCCAGCAGCAGACAGGCCGGCTGCAGCAGTGCCAGCTGCCCCGGGCTGATCCGTTCGCGATTGCGCAGCCATTCGCCGGCCAGCAGCACCAGCAGGTAGAAAGCCGCGATCACGATTCCGGGTGGAGAGGGCACCGCAATGCTGGAGAAGGGCAGGCCGGCGAAGAAGGCCGCCAGTCCGTCCAGCAATCCAGCGATACTGCCCACAAGCCAGTTCAGCAGGCTGCCGATCCCCGGCACGGCACTCAGCCCGAAGCTGGAGAGCGCACCACAGACCAGCAGCACGAGCGAGAGCGGCACGGCCAGCAGGTTGCTCAGCAGGCCCACGAGTGAGAACTGGTGGAAACTCGCCGCCAGCACGGGCGTTACGAACAGCTGCGCCCCGCCCGTTGTCAGCAGGCCGTCCGTCAGGAAGCGCCGCCAGCCGCTCAGGCCCGTCGCATAGGGACTGAGGATCCCCATCAGGTAGATCAGCCCGAAGGTCGCGAGGAAGCT
Organism: bacterium; assembly: GCA_020440605.1. GTDB lineage: Bacteria > 4484-113 > 4484-113 > 4484-113 > JAFGCY01 > JAHEFU01. The sequence continues at coordinate 33,197 of JAGRNT010000011.1, forward strand.
CAGCTGGAAGCCCGGGGTGAAGAGCTGCAGCGGCTGGGTCAGCAGCAGGATCAGCCCCGCCTGGGAAAGCGTTGACAAACCGTCCACGCGCCGCAGGAACAGCCGCCCGGCACAGAGCAGGATCCCCATGCACAGTGCGCGCACGATGCTAGTTTCATAGCCCGTGATCCCGGCATAGATCGCCACGACGCTGATCGTCACCAGGAACTGCAGCAGGCTGATCCAGGTGCCGCGGGCGTCGAAGCCGCGCGGGCTGCGCCACAGCATCATTGCCATCAGCACGATCAGCAGGCTGACCTGCGTGCCGCTGGCAACGAGGATATGCGTCAGTCCGGCCCGGCGGAAACGCTCCTGCAGTTCCTCATCCAGGTCCGTGATCTTGTCGCCATAGACCACACTCACCGCCAGGTCCCGCCGCGATTCCGGCAGTCCGGCGGTGAGACTGGCCGTCAGCCGGCCGCGCAGCCGCGTGAGCCAGGCCAGCCGGCGGCTGCCGCTGTCATCCTCGATGCGCAGGAAGCGCTCGCTCGGGATGTAGCAACTCAACAGCGTGCCGCGCTGCAGCAGGTAAGCGCGGTAGTTGAACTGGCCGCGATTGCGCGGGTTCTCGACTTCCTCCAGCAGGCCGTGGAAGCTGAAGCGGTCCCCGGGGCTGAGCAGGTAGTCCGGCTCACACTGCAGGTAGATCTGGCAACGCCCCAGTCCGGCGCTGCGTTCCAGCTCACCCGCTCGGCTGAACTCGGCGATGAAGCGCAGGTGCCCGCGCTGGTACTTCGGCAGGCTGCGCACCGTGGCCGTGCAGAAGATGTCCTCCTCACCCGCCACACTGTTCAGCGGCGCGCGCGTGACCTGCTGGACCGCGATGCCGCAGTAGAGGTAGCCACACAGGCAGAGTGCCAGTGCTGCGGGCAGCCGGGCCAGCCAGTTGCCTGAGGTATGCCAGAGCCAGTGCAAGCCCAGCAGGCAGCCCAGCAGCACTAGCGCCGGCCAGAAGACCAGGCCGGGCAGTCCTGCCGGCATTCCCAGCTGGCCGCCGAGCGCAATGCCGAGCGCGAACAGCAGCAGAACCTGCAGGTAGATGCGCTCACTGACGAAACTGAACATCCCGCCGCCCCTGTCACTACACGACGTATACTGCGGAGGATAAGCCATGCACAGCCAGTCCGCAAGCCACCTGCTGCTCGTCGCGATGCGCGAGGAAGCCCAGCCGCTGATCAGCGGGATGGGACTCGTGGAGATCGCACGGCCCGATCCCCTGCGCAGCCTGTACCGGCGCGGTCCGCTGCTGCTGGCAATCAGTGGGATTGGATCCCACAACATGGCGGCAATGGCCGGCCTGGCCCTGCGAGAGCATCCCGCCATCGAGTCCGTTGCCAACTTCGGGTCCGCCGGAGCCTATGCCGCGGCACGCCTGCCCGCGGGCCGGCTGCGCTGCGTGGAGCAGGTTGCCAAATGGGACCTGAACCTTCCACTTGCCGGAATGGAGGGACACTATCCGCCGCTCAGGCTCTCCGGTGGCCTGCCGGCGGAGCAGGGCATCCCGGCCTGCCGCTGCAATTCCGGCTGCAGCTTCAGCACGCGCGAGGCCCGTGAACGCCCTGGCTTCCCGGCGGCTGAGCTGGAGGACATGGAACTCTACGGTCTCGCGAGCTTCTGCAGCCTGCTGGGCCTGCCGCTCTGGTCGCTGAAGTTCGTCAGTAACCAGGTGGGGGATACGGCGCTGGAGGAATTCTCTCGGGAGTTCCGCACGCATCTGCATGCCGCAGCGGATGTCTGCTGCGGGATCGCCCAGCGCTGGATCAGCTGATCTCCGGACAGTGCGCGGGTAATGTTTCACACGAACCAACAGATTCACGCACTTCCGGGGAAAAGTGCTGATTACTGCTTGTGAAATGGCATATCAAACAATACGCATGTATAGTGCGTTTCATACATATCCACAGATTTAATGACCCTGTAACCCCCCGCAATCTGAGCCCCGGTACAATCCAGCAGCTTCCGGTTACGGAAGAATTCTTCAGGGTGATTAGTGGATGTTTGATGATCTTGTGAATTGCGACGGAGAGGTGCGGATCCGCACCAGCTTCGGCAGTGATGTCTGCGGACGGCTGCTGGAAGTCAACAATGGACAGCGGATGTTCATCATCAAGGCCGGGGACTGCGAAGGCAGCTACCACGTGCCCTTTGAAGCGGTGGTCTGCATCCGCGTTGACCACGTGCTTCAGGCCGTACTCGCCGTCTGATTGACTGACCGGCGGCCAGGTCAGAATGGCCGCAGTGCAGGGAGTGGGGACAGCTTCAGCGCTTGGGTGGCAGGTAATTCAGCAGCCAGCCGGAGACGATCGTGTCATCCAGGCCTGCATGTTCATCCAGCAGCTTCGTGCCGTGTGCCTTGCCTTCGAACACCCGCAGGCTGACGGGATCCGCCGCCCTGGCCAGCTTCTCCAGTGCCACGCTGCTCTGCCAGCTGTAATCGTCGCCCTTCGCGCAGATCAGGTACAGCGGCCGCCGCCCGAAGCGCTCGAGGAATGAAGCAGGGCGCAGGCCCTTGTAGTCATCGCCCGCCGACAGTGCCACTGCCGTGCGCACGCGCAGGTCGGAGGACGCGTAGATGATCGCCAGGTTGGCACCGATGCTGGCCCCGATCACCCCGACACGCTCTGCGTCGACATCCTGCTGCGTTGCCAGGAACTCATGCGCGGCCTTCACGTCGTTCAGCATCCCGCTGAAGTCCGATTCCGTTAGGGCCCTGTAGCCGGGGTTCCCGCCATCCGGGAACAGCGAGTCGCCATGCCCGCGCAGGTCGATAGCGATCGCTGCATAGCCCTCGGCCACGAGCTTCGCCGCCATCCCGCTGTAGGCGGACTTGTCGCTGCCCAGCATGTGCAGCAGGATCAGCGCCGGTGCGCCGCTCTTCTGCGGCTTCCAGTACCAGGCGGCGATGCTGTGGCCGTCCGTGGTCGTCAGTGTGAGCTCCCGTGCACCCTTGGGGGCCGCCGCCATGGCGTTGCCTGCCAGGGCCAGCAGCAGGCCCAGCACCGTGATTGTCAGTTTCAGCAGCATCGGCTTCAGCTCCCGAGGACGGCGTTGACGAGCTCCATGACCTTCTCGGCGGCTGCACTGTTCATGCTGCCGTCCTTGCCCCCGGCTTCCGCGAAGTCCGGGCGGCCGCCACCACCGCCCTGGCAGATCTTCGCCGCCTCACGGATGAGCTCAGACGCCTTCAGTCCGCTGTCCAGCGCTTCCTTCGAAAGCTTGCCGACGAGCACCGCCTTGCCATCCACATTGGCGGCGAGGAACACGAGGTAGCTGTCCTTCCAGACCTGGCCGCCGAGCTTCTCCACAAGGTACTTCACGTCCTCGCGCTGGCCGAGCTCGACCGCGCGGACGAGCACTCGCAGGCCCTTCAGCTCCTGGGCCTGGGCCGCCAGACCCTCCACCATGCCGCCCACTTCCAGCTCACGCCGCGCTTCAACAGCCTGCTGGCGGGCCTCCCGTGCGGACTGTTCGGTCTCGCTGATCCGCCCCAGCAGATCATTGCGCCATTCCCCGGTCCTAACGGCATAGTCATCCAGATCACTCGTGCCGGTCGGGATCGGCAGTGGCACCTTGTAATGCAGCGCCAGGCCGTCCGCTGCTTCTCGCGCGGCGTTGGCAAAGGCCAGGGCCTTGAAGCCGGTCAGTGCGTAGATCCGCCGGATGCCGGACTGCACGCTCTCCTCCTTGACGATCACGAAGCGGCAGGCCTGTGAGGTGTGGTCCAGATGGGTGCCGCCGCACAGTTCGCGGCTGACCCAGCCCTCCACGCTGTCTTCATCGCCCTCGCCGATGCTGATCACCCGCACCTCGTTGCCATACTTCTCATCGAACACCGCCGTCACGCCCATTTCCTTGGCCCGCGTCAGCGGCATGCTGTCCTGCACCACCGGATGGTCCTCGATGATCCAGCGGTTGACGAGCTCCTCGATCTGCTGCAGCTCCTCACGGCCGGCGGCCTGGAAGTGGCTGAAGTCGAAGCGGATCTCATCCTCGCTGAGCTGTGATCCCGCCTGGGTCACATGCCCGCCGAGCACCTGCTTGAGCGCTTCCAGCATCAGGTGGTTCGTGGTATGCGGGCGGCGCAGGGCTTCACGCCGCATCTGGTTCACGGCGATGATCACGCGGCTGCCTTCCTCGATCCCCGGCTCACCGCGCACGATGTGTACGCCGCGCGTGTTGCCGGACTGCATAGCATAGTTCTGCCCGTCCAGCGGAAGCCAGCCGCTGTCGTCAGGCTGGCCGCCAGAGTTGCTGTAGAAGGGCGTGGAGTCCGTCACCATGCGGATCCCCGGCACCGCCGGTCCACTCTTCGGGTCCTCCGGGGCGATCAGCGGCGCGATCCCGCGGATGTCCGCCAGCGCTTCCACGCTGCGCACCGTAACCTCCGCGCTCGTCATCTCGTAGCCGAGGAACTTGACGTCGAGCGCCGTTTCCTCCTGGCGGCCCATGTCGCCCTCGAACTTGCCGGCGCTGCGGGCGCGTTCGCGCTGGGCCTCCATCTCCTCATTGAAGCTGGCCTCATCCAGGGCCACGCCCTCCAGTTCGCAGAGGTCACGCGTGACCTCGAAGGGGAAGCCGTAGGTGTCATACATCTCAAACGCAAAGCTGCCACTCAGGCTGCCGCCGCTCTCCCTGGCACTGCGGACCTGCTCCATCACGTCGTCAAAGCTGCGGTTCATCACCGCGAAGAACTGCTCCTCCTCCTTGGTGATCCAGGGCAGGATCAGGCGCTCGCGGTTGCGCTGCAGGTCGCCGTAATGGCTGCCCAGCTTGGCAATCACGAGGTCACTGAGACCCATGATGAAGGGTTCGCGCACGCCGAGGATGAAGGCCCGCGAGATGATGCGGCGGATCAGCTTGCGCAGCACGTAGTTGCGGCCATTGTTGCCGGGGTTGATACCGTCGCCGAGCATCACCGTCGCAGTGCGGATATGGTCCGCGGCCAGCCAGTAGGGGTTGAAGCCGCGGCTGCCCAGCTCGAACAGTTCGTCATCGCCGGGGCTGTGCTTCGTGGCCCTGTTGACAACCTCGGCGAAGCCCCGGATCAGGTAGTCCATGCAGTCCGTCTTGTAGACGGTGCGCACGTCCTGCTTGACCATGCTGAAGCGCTCCAGCCCGCCGCCGTAGTCCACGTTCCTGCTCGGCAGTTCACTGTCAGACCCGTCTTCGGCCCGCTGGAACTGCATGAATACGTCGTTGCCAATTTCAACTATCCGGCCGGAGTTGCTCAGTTCGATGAAGCGCGCGCGATCCACTGGCTGGCCGTCAGGGGCGAAGTCCCAGAAGTACTCCGTGTCATAGCCCCAGGGCCCGGTGTCCCCGGCCGCCCAGCGGTTGTCAGCATCCCCGAGCCCGAACAGCCGCTCCTCGGGCCAGCCCAATTCCTTCAGCCAGAGATTGCGGGTCTCCTCATCCTTCTCGTGATGCGTGATGTACAGACGCGAGGTGTCGAGATTCAGCCAGTCGCGGCTGCTCATCCACTCGATCGTGTAGCGCATCGCCTCCGCCTTGAAGTAGGCCCCGAAGCTGAACTTGCCGAGCATCTCGAAGAAGGTGTTGTGCCGGTTGGTCTTGCCCACCTGTTCGATGTCAATCGTGCGGATGCATTTCTGGGCATTCGTGGCGGTGGGGGCGGGGGGCTTCTCCTGGCCCATGAAGTAGCGCTTCAAGGGGGCCATCCCGGCGTTGATCAGCAGCAGGGTGGGGTCCGCCACGGGCACGACGGAGGCACTGGGCAGTTCCGTGTGGCCCTTCTGGCGGTAGAACTCAAGGAAGCTTTCGCGGATCTCGTTGGACAGCATAAGGCCGTTATTATACGGTGCAGGGCAGCCCGCTGCAGAACCGGGGACGGGCCGCAATCACGGCGGTGGCGAAGTCTCGCGGGCTCTGCCATATAATCCCTGCGTGCCGGATCCCAGTTCCAGCAAAGCGCCGCGCATCTTCTTCTCCACCGGGGAACTCTCGGGGGAGATGCATGCCGCGCACCTGCTCACCCGCCTGCAGGAACTGCGTCGCGAGGCGGGCCTGGCTCCCGTGCAGGCCGAGGCCAACGGCTCAGCGAAGCTAGCGGCAGCCGGCGCGACGATCATCAACGACGTCGCCACCTGGAGTGAGCTCGGGATCATCCGCAATCTCTTCAAGGCCAGCTTCTTCTCGCGCATCGTGCAGCAGACCCTGCGCCACATCCTCGCCGGTGGGTTCGAGATGGTGGTGCTGGTTGACAACCGCTTCCTGAACCTCAACCTCGCGAAGCTGCTGCGCCAGCGCGGCTACCAGGGACGCATCGTCTACTACGTCTCACCTGTGCGCTGGGAGAGCTGCTACGATCCGGCGGAGCTGCAGCGCAGCCTCAGGAACCCGCGCTTCGCGATGATCCGCCAGTACTGCGATCTGGCAATCCCGATCTACCCTGTCAGCCTCGATGCCTATGAGCAGCTGGAGATTCCGCATGTCTACCCCGGACATCCGATCTGCCAGCTGGCCCGGCCTGTGCTTGATGACGCGGAATTCCAGCGTCTGATCGGTGAGGACGCCGCGAGCCTCTCCGATGCATTGATCGTCGGCGTGATGCCCGGCAGCCGCCGTGGTGAGATCGCCGACATCGCTCCGGAGATCTTCCGCGCGGTGCGTCTTCTGCAGGAGGCCTGCCGCGAAGCCCCGGACCTGCCGCGGATCATCGCAGTGGCTCCCGTGGCCCATGAGGAACTGCGTGAGGCCATGCTCAGTGCCGCCCGCGTCGCCGGCCTGACCGAACTGCTGCTGATTGACAGCGCGTACCGCTATGACATGATGGCCCGCAGCGCGCTGATGATCGTCAAGAGCGGCACGGGCCTGCACGAATGCATGATCCTCGGGATCCCCGCCGTGATGTGCTACCGCGTGCATCCAGCACTGGCCTGGGTCGGGCGGAGGCTGATGCGCTTTTCAATGCCCTTCTACGGATTCCCCAACCTGCTCGCCAACCGCGCCGTGGTCCCGGAACTGATCCAGGAGGACTGTGAGCACAGAAAGATCGTGGATGTTGCCAGCAGCCTGCTGTTTGAGCCGGGCGAGCGCGAGTCGATGCTGGCTGAATTCGACACGCTGCGCGAGCTGGTCTGCAAGCCGGATCCGCTGGGCACGGCGGCGCGCGCCATCGGCGAACTGCTGTAGAGCAGGGGCCGCTCCTAGATCACCGGGGCCTTCTTCTTTTCCTCAGCCAGAGAGTCACCCTGGGACTTGCCGGTCTGGACCGTCAGCGAATTGCAGACGGCCGTTCCCTTTTCGTCGTCCAGATTGAACACCGCCGTGATGCGCAGGCGGTTGCCGTCCAGCGCGTTGTAGTCCCAGGTCAGGCTGTCCGTGCGTTCGGAGCTGGCTGGACCGAGATGGTTGATGAAGTCGGACTTCAGGGAACCGAGTGTGCAGCCCGGCGCGGCCTTCATCATGAAGGGGGGCTCGAAGACCTGGTCATCCTTGCCCTCGGAAACATGCCGGATGCACATCAGCCGAGTCAGTTCCCCTTCAGTGAATGTCAGACGCAGCTGGCTGTCATCCAGCTCGTGGGCGGTGGTCTCCACAGGGGTCCAGATAAGGTCGGTGTTGAGCTTGTTGCGCGCCGCGATCTCGAAGTTGGCTTCGCCGAGCGTGGCCTCGACGGTCTCGGGGCTGGAGCCCAGCACCACGCCGATGCCCCAGTTGCTGCCGAGGAATTCCAGATATTCACTGGATTCCACCTCTTCCTTGCTGCAGGCGCTGCAACAGAACAGCAGGGCTGCGGCAATCAGGCTTACTAGCTGTGATCTGCTCATCTCCGGGCGGCCCGGCGGGCCCTCCTCCTTGGCAAAAGTATAGCCGAGAGGGCCTCAGACACAGAAGCCAGCTCTGGACGGTGCTAAGATTTAGTCCCTTCAAACATGTGTTAGAGGTGATTTCATGAGTCGTGTAGCAATCGTGGGTGGAGCCGGACGCGTGGGCGTGAGCTTTGCCTTTGACCTGCTCAAGGAAGGCATCTGCCACGAACTGGTCCTGATCGACATTCTCGAGGATCCGGTCCAGGGTGAACGGCTTGACCTGATGCATTCCACATCCTGCCTGAGCAACACCCGCATCATCGCGGGCACCGATCCCAAGCTGCTGGCCGGCGCCGACATCGTCGTGATTCCGGCCGGAGCACGCCGCAAGGCCGACCAGTCCCGCCTGGACCTTGTGCGCACCAACTTCAGCATCGTTGACAAATGGATGCAGACCCTCAACGAGGTCAATCCGGACGCGATCGTGCTGGTCGTCGTCAACCCCGTCGACGTGCTGACCTACCGGGCCTTCCTGATGGGTTCAAAGAACCGCCAGAAGGTCTTCGGACTTGGCAACGTGATGGATACAGTGCGCTTCCGCAGCATCATCGCGGAGCAGTACGGCTGGGACCCGCGCCAGGTGAACGCCTACCTGCTGGGCGAGCACGGCGACAGCATGGTTCCCGTCTGGAGCCAGGCCAACTATGCCGGCATGCTGCTTGACGACATCAACTGCACCGACCGCGAGACCCTCGAGACCTGCTATGCGGAGACCCGCAAGGCCGGTGCCGAGGTGATCCGTCTCAAGGGCGGCGCGGGCTGGGCCGTGGGTGTGAGCTGCACGGAGGTCGTGCGCAGCATCCTGCTGGACGAGAAGCGCGTGCTCTGCGTGAGCAGCGTGCCCGACGGCTCCTATGGTATCGAGGGCAACGTGGCCCTCTCCCTGCCGACGATCATCGGCCGCAACGGCATCGAGGGCTACCTCGATGTGAAGCTGTCGGATGAAGAGCTCGAGGGTGTGAAGAAGAGCGCGGACGTGCTCCGTGCCACCTACGCTGAGATTGGCTAGGCGAATCGCCTGTCCCAACTGAGGACACGACTGCAGATTGCAGGACCGGGCTGCCTTCGGGTGGCCCGGTTTTTTTCTGAGCAATGAGCGATGAGGGGAGCTGCGTCATCAGGTGATTCCGCCACGCAGCTCCTGTTCTCCAACTCCCCGCACTAATTCGCACCGCCTGTTTAAACCCCCGATATCGTTTGACCGATGCTTGACGCCTGCTTGATGCCGATGCGAGTTTTGACCACGCCGGCAGGGGTATCCTCAGATTGTCAGCGCAGCGGGTCCTGGCAACGGGATCCGCGCCCTGACCGGAACACATGGCGCTGCCGCGATTAGTGGTGGCAAGCAGCTCCCGCAATGGGGGGAGCCCCGACGCTGTCTGTGACACTGCGTTGTATCGGTGCGTATCTTGTCTGGGTACGTTCCAGGAATGGATGGATGGCCCCGGCTCAAACCCGGGGCCGTCTGCTTTCTGTGGGGAGGTGCTGCGCAGCTGCACCATTGGTTGTGCAGCGTAGCTGCACTAATGCGTGTGCTGCTCAGCTGTGTTCTTGTTGCTGTGGCAACGCTGGCTGGGACATAGCATGGTAGCGCTTCAATTGGCACAGCTTCACTGTGCCTCCGATGGCACAGCTACGCAGTGCCTCCTATCCCCGTCGCCAGATTCCCATGGGCGTGCATTCATTGCCCTGCCCGAGCGGGTTGTCAGTCAGGCAGTTCTCCAGCAGTTTCTCGTCAGCACGTGACAGGGTGCTGCCGATGCACCAGGGGTGGAAGATGTCGTTGACATCCACGATCGCGCAGTCCATCCCGCTCTGCTGCTTCAGCTTCAGGCAGGTGCCGCGCGGGTCCGCCGGTCCCGGGATCACGCATTCGTAGAATTCCGGGATGCCCATCGTATGCTCGGCGTCCATCATCTTCGCCTGGATCCCGGCAGCGGCGTAGAACCAGCCGCTCTGGCCGAACAGCCGGCCGAACACATGCCAGACGCAACCCGCAATGATGCGGTGCAGGCCGGACAACTCAATCGCGTACTGCATCGCATAGGGGCTTCGCAGTCCGACGCCATATGGCGACTTGGTGACCAGCCCAGCCAGTTTGCGCGCAATCGGCGTCGGGTGGATCTTGCGGTGGTCCCGGGCCCGGCCCTGCATGATGCTGACCCCGGTCTCGGCGAGGAACACCACGTCCCCCTCGCGCCAGTGCGGCCTTACATACTGGTCAAGTACCGCAGCCGGGTCGTCCTTTTCCGTTAGAATGTGTGTACGAATCGGAATGCGCGTGTACTGCTTTCCCTCGAATTCGAGGCTAAGGCTCTGCGGGCCGGTAACGCCACCCTGATCCATATCGTCATGTGTCATCTGGAATCGCCAGTCTATAATATGCGCTCGGTCAATGATGAAGCGTAAAGTGTACCTGATCGGCCCCAGCTCCGAGGCGCAAGCCGCGGCTGATCTGCATCGCAGCGCGCTGGCGGGGCAGGACCTGCCGGTGGAGCTGGAAACGCTCGACATCGACCCCGCCCACTTCCACGAGCAGATGAGCGCCATGCTCAGTGAGCCTGAATTCCTCGGTGCGAAGATCCTCGAACCCTACAAGCAGCCCAGCCTGGCCTACTGCCAGGAGATCACGCCCTCGGCGCGCGGGCTCGGTGCGGTGAACACCATCGTGCGCCGTCCCAGCGGCCTGATCTACGGCGAGAACACCGACGTACTGGCCTTCGTGGACTATCTGCGTGAGCAGGGCATCGACCGTGTGCGCACGGCCCTCGTGCTCGGCGCCGGCGGTGCGGCACGCGTGGCCCTGGCTGGCCTGCGCAACATGAACTGCGCGCGCTACATGGTGGGCTTCGGCCATCCCCGCCGTCCGGCGGAGATCGCCAGCCAGTTCAAGGACATCCGGCGCCAGATCAGCTTCTTCCAGCTCGAGGACATGAAGAACTTCTTCGGCTGGATCAACGATGTGGACTTCTTCGTGGACCGCATCCCGCTGCCGCCGCCGAGCTACCGCAAGAGCAAGCGCCGTGACCAGGGCGGCGGGGACAGCGTCAAGCGCTGGGACCTGCTCGTCAATGCCACGCCCGTCGGCGACAACGGCACCACCGGTGAAAGCCTGATCACCGTCACGAACTTCCTGCGCTGCTTCGAGCGCGTGCTGGACCTCGTGCCCAGCGCCGAGCCGACCCAGCTCGTGAATCTGGCGCGCTCCGCCGGTGTTCCGGCCACGCATGGAGACGTGCTGAACCGCATGCAGGAGGACAACGCGCGCGAGATGTGGCTGCGTGAATATCGCCGCCTGCTCAACGGTGAAGTGGATGAGCCGCGCCGCCCGGCGAAGCGCAGCAACTCGGGCAGCAGCCGTCGCAAGCCGATGCTGCGCAAGCGCAACGGCTGATCAGATCCAGTTGCGGTTGCGGAAGAAGGCGATCAGCGAGACGGTCACGGCCAGCATCAGCAGGGCGACCATATAGATCCCGTTCGGCGTGTGGTTCCACCACAGGTTGTCGAAGTTCATGCCCCAGAAGCCGGTGATCAGCGTCAGCGGCAGCATCAGCGTGGACATGATCGTGAGGATGTAGAGCTTCTCGTTGGTCTGGTAGCCCGTGATCAGGCTGTGGACCTCCATCACGTGGTTGAGCGAGCGGTCCTCGCTCTCGATGATTTCCAGGTAGTTGAGCACGTGGTCGCGGATGTCGGAGAAGTAGATCGCGATCTCCTCCGAGGACTCTGGCGCACCGTCGTAGTTGTATTCACGGATGATCTGGTTCAGCAGCGAACTTTCACTGGAGAGCGTGCGCCGCATCATCACCAGCGACTGGCGGCTGCGCAGGATGAACTTCATGTCCGTGGTGGTGTCCTTGCGCCGGCTGAAGGGATTGGCCCGCAGTCGCGGCCGCTTGGCGTCGAAGACCTCGAACTCCAGCTCATCGGTATAGCTCTGGATCTGGCGCAGCGTGCCCGTGTAGCTGTCCGTCAGCATGTCGATGATGTGGTGCAGGAACAGGATCGCCCGCTCGCGGTATTCCACGATGTGCCGCGGCGGCTTGCGGAACAGCTTCGAGAAGTTCTCTATGTCGTGGGAATGCACCGTGATCACATAGGTGCGTGAGAAGTAGATGTTCAGCTCCCGCACCACGAGCTGCTCACGGGGATTGCCCTCGAAGTAAAGGAAGGAAATGAACTTGTACTCCTGCTCCTCGTCCATCTTTGCCTGGAGGTGGGTCGTGAGTTCCAGGCAGTCCTCCACCGTCTTCGGGTGGAAGTCGAGGTCGTCGATCATCAGGGTCTTGAACTGCTCGGTGTCAGCCTTGCTGATGCTGATGTCGATCCAGGTGAAGACCTCGGAGTTGACGAGCTGTGCCACATCCGCCACCTGAAGCTGGGGCAGGACTACCTGATCCTCGCCCTCCAGTTTCACGGCCTCGATGCGCACGGGTGCAATACTATCACAGCCGTGTGAGAGCGGCAGGAGCGATGCGTAAGGGAATCGTCAATCTGTACCGACTGAGCTGGCTGGCACTGATCCTGCTGTTCGGCCTACTCATTTGGTGGTTCGTGCTGCGCTCCCCGGAGGCGATCCGCCTCGCCAATGAATTCGATCCCGATTCAATCAAGCGCCTGCCTCTGGACAAGGAAGAGCAGGAGGCCCAGCAGGCCGCTGAACAGACAGAGCAGACCTTCGCCGAACTGGCCCCCAGTGAAATCTCCGTCGACGATGCTGACTTCGAGATCACCGGCCCCGATGGCCGCACACAGATGAAGCTCTGGGTCCGCAGGGGCGTGCGTGAGGGCAGTGAATTCCGCCTCGAGGAAGGGGCGATGCGCCTGCAGCGTGATGACAGCGTGGTGCTGCTCAGCGTCACCGACGGCCTGTTCGCCAGCGAGGAGGGCAGTGTGCGGGTGGAGGGCTCCATCACCGGCGAGCTGCAGGGGCGCGACATGTTCTTCGAATCGCGGCATCTGGTCTGGGACCAGAACGGCAATACGGTCCAGACTGATACCGTCCGCTACATCGGGCCCTTCGTGGACGTGACCGCCGAGCACATGAACCTGAATCTCGTCACCGGCGAGGTGGAATTCGCAGGTCCGCTCACCGCAGGGATCTGATCACTTCTCCGGCATGTACCAGCGCATGCTGAGCTTGTCCTCGAACCCAGCCTTGCTCGTGAAGTAACGCAGATTGCCGCCGCGCTGGGTCCAGCAGTTCATCAGCATCCGCCCCTGCTCCTGGGCGGCCTGGGTCAGCTTGTTGACCAGTGCACGTCCGAGGCCCTGGCGCCGCAGGGCAGGGTCCACCACGATGTAGCACAGCCGTTCGGATAACTCGGTGGCAATCGTGCCCGCCACGGCCAGCACCTTGCCATCGCGGCTCAGGGTATGGCATTCCAAGAGCGTCGGCCAGCCGGGATGCGTGGCGAGTGCCGGTCCGGCGAGCTGTTCCTCGGCATCCGCAGCGCTTTCCATCAGCGTGCGCACCTCGCCGTCCTGCCAGTCCGCCTGGCGCAGTTCCAGCCCTGGCGGAGATGCATGCTTGCCCGCACTGAACATCGTCTGCACATTGTCAGGCACGCCCTTCTCTCGTCGCGGCAGGTCCAGCAGGAACATCATCTCGTCCAGTTCGCGGATTCGCTCACTGCTGCCCATGGCCGGCTCGTAGGGCAGGATCATCCCCGCCAGGCTTCCTCCGGTGTCCGCCGCATACTGGCGGCAGGCATCCACGGTTTCCTCGGCATCGTCCATGGCGTAGATATCGCTGATCCCGACCCAGATCCGTGGACCGTGGCCCAGCATCAGGCCGCTCTCCTCACCGGCGAGCTGGCCACCCAGTTCGCTCAGCAGCAGCTGGCGGGCCATGAAGCGGAAATTGGCATCTGTCATCAGGCTAATCATCCCATATTGCGGGCCTGCCGCGACAGGTCAAGCGCCGGACACGCTGGGTATAATCAGTCCCAGCAAACCCCTGGAATCTAGGAGATCCGCAATGGCATCCGTAATCATCGACGCAACCCGCACCGCAATCGGCGCATTCGGCGGCACGCTGAAAGACATCAGCGCTCCCGATCTCGGCGCCCACTGCATCCGGACGCTGGTTGAGCGCAACGGAATCGCGGCGGATGCCTTTGATGACGTGATCATGGGCCATGTGCTCGGTGCCGGCGTGGGTCAGATCCCTAGCCGCCAGGCCCTGATCCGCGGCGGGCTCGCTGAAAGCACCCCGAGCATCACCATCAACAAGGTCTGCGCCTCCGGGATGCGCAGCGTCACGCTCTGCGACGCGCTGATCCGCGCCGGGCAGGGCAGCCTGTTCATGGCGGGCGGCTTCGAGAGCATGAGCAATGCCCCCTATGCCGACATGCAGCACCGCTGGGGCGGGCGCATGGGTGACGGCAAGCTCGTGGACCTGATGATCCACGACGGCCTGTGGTGCGCCTTCGAGGGCGTGCACATGGCGATGCATGGCAACACCATCAGCAAGGAATATGAAATCAGCCGCGAGGCCTGTGACGAGTTCAGCGCGAAGAGCCAGGCCCTGGCCCAGGATGCGATGGACAGTGGCCGCCTGGCCGAGGAGATCACGGCCGTTGAGATCCCGCAGCGCAAGGGCGATCCGATCGTGTTTGACCGCGATGAGCAGCCGCGTCCGGGTACCACCGTCGAGGTGCTGGCCAAGCTGCGTCCGGTGCTCGGCACGGAGCTGATCACCGCCGGCAATGCCCCGAGTGTCAACGACGGCGGTGCCGCCCTGATCGTTGCCAGCGAGGAGCGTGCGAAGGAGATGGGGAAGCGGCCGCTGGCGCGCATCCTCGGCGAGGCGCACGTCGCCATGAAGCCCTACCAGTTCCCGGTCGCTCCGGCCTTCGCCGTGCAGAAGCTGCTGGTGGAGCAGGGCCGGAGCATGAGCGACATCAAGCTGATTGAGTGCAATGAGGCCTTCGCCGCCGTGGCCCTGGCCTGCGGTCAGATCCTCGAATGGGATGCTGACAAAGTGAATGTCAACGGCGGTGCAGTGGCCTTCGGCCATCCGATCGGCATGAGCGGAGCGCGCATCATCATGACCCTGGCCTACGAACTGCGCCGCCGTGGCGGTGGCCTCGGCGTGGCCTGCATCTGCTCCGGCAGCGGCCAGGGCGATGCGGTGCTGATCGAGGTCGACGCCTAGGAATCTGGAGGCCAGGTGTCAGCCTGGCAATCGGAGCTCCGGCTTCAGCCGGGGTCGAAGCTGCCTGCCAATGCGGCACGCCGGTAGCCGGGCGTTTACGCGTGCACGATTGACTACGCACACGGGATCAGAGAGGGGAGTACAGCAATGCATGAACATGACAGCATGAAGGATGACAACAAGGGCCGGCTGGAGCATATCCGCGAGCGGGTTGAGACCCAGTTCCAGAGTTTCGTGCGCATGGAAAGCAGCGGCGGGATCGTGCTGCTGGCCTGCGCGGTGATTGCGCTGATCTGGGCCAACAGCCCCTGGGGTGACAGCTACTACCTGCTCTGGAAGACCAAGCTCGGCGTGAAGTTCGGCACGCTCGAGATGACGCATCCGCTCTACCACTGGATCAATGACGGCCTGATGGCGCTGTTCTTCTTCCTCGTGGGCCTCGAGATCAAGCGCGAGGTGCTCGTCGGCGAACTGAACACCGTACGCCGGGCGATGCTGCCGGTCTTCGCCGCGGTCGGCGGGATGCTGCTCCCCGCGCTGATCTACGCCGTTGTCAACCGCGGCACGGAGTTCACTGACGGCTGGGGCATCCCGATGGCGACGGACATCGCCTTCGCGCTGGCGATCATGGCGATGCTCGGCAGCCGCGTGCCGCTGGCACTCAAGGTCTTCCTGACCGCCGTGGCCATCGTTGACGACCTCGGCGCGGTACTCGTGATCGCCTTCTTCTACAGCGGCAACCTGGCCGGCAACATGCTGCTGGCCGCCGCCGGCTGCCTGGCCCTGGCCTACATCTTCAACCGCGCCGGGGTCCGCAGTCCGCTTCCCTACGCCGTAGTCGGGATCTGCACCTGGTACTTCGTGCATGAATCCGGGATCCACGCCACCATCGCCGGAGTGCTCGTGGCCCTGACGATCCCGGCCTCGAGCGTGCTGCGCGTCCCGGACTTCATCATCCGCTGCCGCCGCCTGCTCACGAAACTCGAGGAGGACACGCCGCATGATTCGCATCATGGCAACGACTGGGTGGTGGGCCTCGAGAAGGCCTGCAGCCAGGTGGAGCCCCCGCTGCAGCGCATCGAGCATGCCCTCCAGCCATGGATCGCCTACCTCGTGATGCCGCTCTTCGCGCTGGCCAATGCCGGGGTGGTGCTGGGCGCGGACGCCCTCAGCCATGCCGGGCATTCAGTGGCCATCGGAATCGGCGGCGGGCTGCTGCTCGGCAAGCTCGTCGGTGTCTCGGCCTTCACATGGCTGGCGGTGAACCTCGGCGTGGCGGAACTGCCGGAACAGGTGGGCTGGGGCCAGATCATCGGCGTGGCCATGCTCTGCGGCGTCGGCTTCACCATGAGCCTGTTCATTGCCAACCTGGCCTTCGCGGACGCGGAACTGCTGGCAACGGCCAAGCTGGGAATTCTCGGGGCCTCGCTGATCGCCGGTTTCGTCGGCTACTTCTTGCTGGCCCGCACGGCGTCCCCGCAGTCCGGAACAGCTGAGACAGCCTGAGCCTAGGAGCTGCCTGCAGCCCTGCCACGGCGCACGGTGGTGGTGATGCTGATCGCCCCGCGCGGATTCATGTAGCCGGTCAGGCTCAGCGAATGCGGCTTGAGCAGCGTGAACAGATCGTCGGCGATCCTGTTTGACAGCTCCTCCCAGAAGGCGGCCTCATTGCGGAAGCTGAACAGGTAGAGCTTCAGTGACTTGCTTTCCAGGCAGAGTTCATCAGGCTCGTACTCGAATTCGAAGCGGCCGTAGTCCGGCTGGCCGGTCACCGGGCACATGCTCGTGAATTCAGGGCAGTCGAAGCGGATGCTGTAGTCGGAGCCGGGGCTCGGATTGGGGAAGCATTCCAGAATCGAGATGTCAGGGCTGGTCGGGTAGTCGGTGTGGCTGCCCAGCGCCTGCAGGTCCTGTGTGTAGTCCTTGTCTGCCATCGCAGCAGTATAGGCCCCGCCACCGTATGGCCCGTCAGGTCCGCAAACAGTACCCGAGGTCCAGTCTAACTGTATTTTCATTCAGTTCAGCATCGGTAAAATCCAGGGTCTGTCAACGAGGCCCAGCATGAAGTTCCTGATGATCTGCTCAATTCTCTCGCTGCTGCTCACACTCGGCGGCATCATCTACACGCTCAGCCGCGTGGTGCACTGAGCCTGCCGGTGCGATAATCCCCGCATGCCGCCACAGCCCGCCCGGCTGCAGATCGTGCTCATCGAACCGGAGATCCCCCACAACACCGGGGCGATCGGACGCAGCTGTCTGGCAACGGGAGCACAGCTGCACCTGGTGCATCCCCTCGGTTTCCAGCTCAGTGCGGAGCAGCTGCGCCGCAGCGGCCTGGATTACTGGCAGCATGTCGCACCGGTCATGCATGATTCCCTGGAGGCCTTCCTCGCAGTACTGCCAGCCGAAGCACAGCTCTGTCTGTTCACGACCAGGGCCACTGTGAGCCTGCACGAGACAAGGATCGCGCCGGACAGCTGGCTGCTCTTCGGTCCGGAATCCCGTGGTCTGCCGGACTGGCTGCTGGAGCGATACCCTGACAAGCTGCTGCGGATTCCGATGCTTGACGGACCGGTACGCTCGCTGAATCTTGCCAACGCGGTCAGCATCGCCGCCTATGAGGCCTGGCGCCAGCAGGCCTGACTCAGCCGAACAGGGCGATCAGCAGCACGCCGGCCACGATTGCCAGGGCTCCGCTCAGGCGGCGCTTGAACTGGCGCTCGCCGAGCAGCAGGAAACCGATCAGCACCGAGAACACGATGCTGCTTTCGCGGCTGGCCACCACGTAGGCCGTGGCCGCCATCCGGAAGGCATACAGCACCAGCAGGTAGCCGCCGAAGGTTCCGAAGGCACAGGCCAGAACCGAACGCAGGTTACTGCGTAGTTCACTGCGCAATGCCTCGCGCCGCTGAAGTGCCAGCGGCAGCAGTACGAGGCTCTGGCTGACCATCATCATTGAGATCCAGGGCAGGGGAGCGATCCCCGTTGCCAGCATCGCCTGCTTGTCAATCAGGTTGTAGGCCGCCACGCACACTCCGGTGCCGCAGGCCGCGAGGATCGCTGCAGGTCCTGGCCGGCCCTGGCCCAGGCTGCTCGCCAGACCCGTGAACAGGATTCCCGCGATCACGAGGCCCACTCCGGCAGCCCCGCCCTGGCTGAGCTGCTCATGCAGCAGGAGCCAGCCGCCGAGCGGCACGAGTGCCACACCCAGCCCGCGGCTGATCGGATAGGCGAGGGAGTAGTCCCCCAGCCGGTAGCTTTCACTGAGCAGCCAGATGTAACCGCTGTGCGCAAGCGTCGTTGCCAGATACCAGGGCCAGGCCGCCGTTGTCAGCAGCCCCTGGCTGAAGCACCAGATGACATAGGGCAGCTGCCACAGGGCATTGATCACGAAGGCCAGCCAGATGAAGCTGAACTTGTCATTGGCGCGCTTGGCCAGCGCATTCCAGCTCGCATGGATCAGCGCCGAACTCAGGACCAGCAGCAGGGCAGCCAGGGGCATGCTCAGCCGGCCCCGCTGACCCCGGCCGCAGGTTCGCCGTCCGCCGTGCCGTCCTCCGGCTCATCCACACTCTGCCCGTCGTCATTCTGCCCGAGCAGCACATGCAGCACAGGCATCTCAGCCGGGCCGGCCTGCAGCACGCGTACGGCATTGTCAGCGATTCCGTCGCCATCCACATCCAGTCCTGCGGTCTCCGGCCTGCCGTAACCGACGAGGTAATAGCCGCGTACCAGCCCATGCAGCCTGAAGGGCACGTAGCTGAAGTTGCCAGCGCGGTTCTCATCACTGACTGCCACCTGCCGCATGGCTGCGCCCGAATAGGGATTGGCAGGCAGGGGCAGCACTGGTTCCTCCCCGGCCAGATTTTCCGGATAGACCTTGCCGTCGTCATCGGCGGCATGCTCCCCGATGATTGCCAGCTCAGCCGCGATGCTGTCAAGCACCTTGTAGAGTGTCGGCCTGGCCCCGCGCTTGCCGCTCAGCACATCCCCGAGGCTGGGCTGAACCGCGCCCTCCGGCTGCAGCACGAACATCACGCCATCCGCCTCGCCGTTGCCATCCACATCCTCGGAACCCGCCTGCTCCTCCCCGAAGCCCAGCAGGTAATAACCCGAAGCATGGTCCTCGTCATAGACAGGGATGTAGCAGAAGTTGCCGGGCTTCTCATCCTGGCGTGCATCGATCCACAGGGCCTGCACCGGACCTTCACTGAGCGGATTGAGTGGAATGTCAGCGGGATCAAGCTCCGCCAGCAGCTGCATCGCCTCATCCGGATAGAGCCCGCCATGCTGCTCAGCCCAGTGCTCGACATGCTGGCGCAGGATGTAGGTATTCTGGCGGATCCGATCCGTCTGGCGCTGGACCTTCCGCTTGGTGCGGGCTCCACCGCCATTGCGGCAGGAACTGAGTCCGGCGCAGAACAGGCAGGCCAGCAACAGAATCGCTGCCATCAGCCAGGTTCTCCGCTTCCGGACACTGCGTGCTTGCATCTGCACAGTGTAATACAGACCCGGGCAGCCGGTCATAGCGGCATGGACCCAGGCGACACCGGAGCATCACGGCTGTGGTAACGTGAAGGCGATGTCCGCCTTATCCATCCCCGAGCGTCGCATCCGGCGCATCTGGATCGCCTGCCTGCTGGTGCTGGCCTGCGGCTGCGCCACGCTGATGCTCTGCTTCAGCAGGGTGGCTGCTCAGGAAGGGGAGGCTGGTCCGCAGTTGTTCGTCGCCCTGGATGAAGCCGGAAAGCTGCTACCCATGCAGGTCGAGGAGCGTCCCTTTGATGCCCGGCTGGACTTCAGCTCAGGGGCTGAGCCGGCCACTGACCAGCCCTGGCAGTGGAACATCTATGCCCAGTTCTACTTCCCGGGTGAGGATCCGCAGATTGATTACACCTTCTTAGGCAACCGCCGCTACCCGCGCCTGCTGTTGAAGCTCGATCGCAAGGCAGCGCTGATCTGGGTCAGCACCGCCGGCACCCGCGCCGATGCTGAGGATTACGCCCGCGACCTGCGCCGCCAGGGCCTGGAAGGAGCCTTCGTGGCCCGCGCCCGCGGTGACTACGCCCATAAACACAGCCCTTCCGAGGAAACACTGCTGGCAGGTCTGGCCGCTCAGCTTGATCCGCAGCAGTGCAAGGGCCGTCCCGCACTGGAGTGGCTGGCTGAGCAGGACCGCCGTCGGCGCTTCGCGATGCAGGTTCGCCTGGTCTACGTGGAAGGTCTGAGCGGAGTTGATCAGGCGCTCGCGGCCCGTGATGCAGTCAAGCAGGCAATCGGTGATTGCGGGATGCTCAACCGTCCCGCCGGAGGCTACCGCCTGTTCTGCGGTTCATATCTCGACCGCCAGAGCGCGCTCCAGGCTTATAAGTCTGTGGAGGCCGCCACGGGCCTGCAGCCGCGTGTGATCTGCATGAATGCCGATGGCGTGGAAACGCGCTGGATGGAGGAGGATTTCAGCTCCAAGTAAGCGCTACTCCAGCTCGCGGCGACCCAGCTTGTCGAGTTCACGCTCGAGGTCGTCGTAGACCGCCAGCTCCTCGCCGAGCGTCTCGCTCTGGCGGATGTTCTCAAGCACCTGCTCGATGTCGCGGCTCACCCGCTGCGGGTCCACCGCAGTCATGGCCTGGTCCACCAGCAGCTTCATCGTGGTTTCCACATTGCGGCACTGCTGGCGTACCAGCTCCAGCCTGTTCTCCGTGCCGTGGTACTTCTCCAGCCGGCTCTCCAGCAGCTTGAGCTGGCTTTGGCGGGCCTCACGCACGGCTTCATCCCTGGCCGCCCGCACTTGCTCGCGGGCCTCACCAAGTTCGCGTTCCAGGCTGCCGGGATCAACGAGGTTCAGGTAGCTGTCGTACTCCGTCAGCACCACCAGCAGCTGCAGGTAGCTGATCGCCAGGCTGTCCAGCTTCTGCAGGTTGTCCTTCGCAAACGGATCGTTCGAGCCGAACTTGTCGCGCAGGATCTCCCGGGCCTTGTCACGCAGCTTCGCGATATCGCGCAGGCGCTCCGTCAGCTCCGTTGAGATCCGTCCGCGCAGGGCTTCCTTCTGGTAGTCGAAGTCGTGCTCGTAACGCTCAGCCAGGCGCGCATCCGTCAGGCGCTGGAAGCGTGTATTACCCGGCAGCATCAGTAGCCAGACCGCGCTCCAGGCCATGCTGCCGAGCGCCGTCCAGCCCGCCAGTTCCGGGCTCACCGTGGACGTGAGCGAGGCGATCCCCAGCCCCAGTGTTGCGAGCCAGCCGGCACTGGCTCCTGCCACATGCGCCGGATGCCCGAGCGCGGCCCAGTGGAAGCGGGCGGGGTTGTGGCTGGAGTCGGGACGCATCACCATTGCTGGGGATTATACGTCCGGCCAGGGACGGATATTGCGGAGCGGGCAGCGCCCGGAGAGTGTTCCAGCCCCTTGCAGGGAACACTACGGGAATTGATATTGTGTATCTCAGCAAAGCTGAGTATTGATTCTCGACAGCAAATGTGTTACAAATCATACAGGGAACGGGTTCCCAACGTCCGGCTGAACTACCTATATCCTGTGCAAACCGAATGGATGGAAGGTGCCCGTTCCAACTTTTTTCCTCACCACTTCTCCGCACATTCCCCATCAGCTGTTTTCCGCGCAGCTCCAGCCCGCGGTCCGTGCCACTGCCAGAGCCCATTAACACTGCAGGCCCGTTAACAAGCTGTGCATTGATCCGAATAGGGAGTAAGATATCCACGCGCCATGGGCTTCTACGACTGGTTATTCGGCATGTTCGGCCATTTATCGGCCGATATCGGCATCGACCTCGGCACGGCGAACACCCTCGTGTTCGTCAAGGGGCGGGGCATCGTGCTGCGCGAACCCAGTGTGGTGGCCATCGATCTGAGCACCGACGAGGTGCTGGCGGTCGGTGAGGAAGCCAAGTCCATGATCGGCAAGACCCCCTCCCGCGTGATCGCCATGCGCCCGCTGCGCGACGGCGTGATCGCTGACTGGGAAAAGACGGAGCAGATGCTGCGCGCCTTCATCGAGAAGGCCAAGAGCGACTTCGGCATGGTCCAGCTCCCGCACCGCGTGGTGATCGGCATCCCCTCCGGCATCACGGCGGTCGAGCGCAAGGCCGTGCGCGATGCGGCGATCCGCACCGGTGCGCGCTGGGAAGGCCTGATCGACGAGCCGATGGCGGCGGCGATCGGCTGCAACATGCCCATCGATGAACCGGGCGGCAACATGATCGTGGACATCGGCGGCGGTACCACCGAGGTTGCGGTGATCTCGCTGGGCGGCGTGGTGGTCAGCAACTCGATCCGCACCGCCGGGGACGCGCTCGACAAGTCGATCATCGTCTATGCGCGGCGCCGCTTCAACATGCAGATCGGCGAGCGTACGGCGGAGCGCATCAAGATCTCCATCGGCGCGGCGCACAGCCAGAGTGAGAACCTGACAACGGAAATGCGCGGTATGGACCAGGTCACCGGCCTGCCTAAGGTTGTCGAGATAACCACCGAGGACATCCGCGAGGCGATGGGTGAGCGCATCGATGAGATCCTGCGCTGCGTGCGCTACACGCTCGAGGAATGCCCGCCGGAGCTGGCGGCCGACATCATTGACAAGGGCATCGTGCTGGCCGGCGGCGGTGCGCTGCTGCGCGATCTCGACATCCTGATCAGCCGCGACACGGGCATCGTCACCAAGGTCGCCGACGACCCGCTGAGCGCCGTGGTACTGGGCACGATGAAGGTCCTCGAGGACCTGGACAGGTTTAAATATATGTTGGGGTAGGAGCTACCTGCTTCAGCAGTAGGGGAGGTCCGGAGCAATCCGGACAACGGAGCCGGGATAGGAGGTCCGGAGCAATCCGGACAACGGAGGTCCGGTGCAAACCGGACAGATTGAAGCCGGAATTCATCCGGGCAAGAGATCTGCTGGAAATGAGCAAGACACTCAGAAATTTCTTCGTACTGCTTGGACTCGCCGCGCTGGCAATTGTCGTCGGACTCTACATCAGGGATCACCAGCACCGGATTGTCAGCAACGGAAGCCTGACTGACTACGCTGTTGATGATTCCGGCAATCTGTACCTCATTGAAGGTGGAAAACTCTACCATGTCAAATCGGCACGCGCCGGCAGCATCATTGGCAGCAGCAAGCGAGAGCTCTCAGTCAGTGATCCCGAGGGTTTCGTCTCCGGTACGGATCCCCTGGTTGTGGTACGTGGCAACGACCACAAGTGCTACCTGCTGGATCCGGAACACAGGGATGGCTACAGACCGATTGGTGAATACCCCAGGGCAGTTGTCTCCCCCGTTTTCAGTGTGGCAGATTCCAACAAGCAGATGATTTGCTGGCTGCAACTCGTCAGCATTCCGGATGCCGACAGTTACTCTCTGATCGGAATCCTTGAAGTAATGAATTCTTCCGGCCAGATCAGGAATTATGAGGTCTCGGATCCTTCGGTATTCAGAGAGAATCAAATCGCATTGAGCGCTGAATGTCAGCGTTTCGTTTACCTTTCAGAATCACATAATGTGACGGATGATACCCTGAGGCTGAACGTGCTCGATCTCGTATCCGGCGAGACCAGATCCCTGGATATTCTGACCAACGGCAGGGATGCATCACTGCTTGTCAACGATGGTCACATTGCCGTGACGAAGATGGCAAGTGGCGTGATGGTCTTCGACCTGGAACTGAACCTGCTGATGGAAAGGAGCATGAACTGCTCCCTGTATCCACCTTTTGAAGATAGCGGTGTTTTCCTGGTGATCGAAAACTCCATTGCTGTAGTCGGACTGGACTTGAACGGCAAGGAAGTACTGCGCGAAGTACTGGATGGCCAGCTTGAAGACTACATCATCGGTGATGGCTCACTGTACCTTGGCATCCTCGGGGAGGATTCACACCGACGGTTCCTGAGAGTCGATACATTGAATCATCGCTTGGAAACCGTGATGGACATGCAACAAGACAGCGCACGAAATCTGAGCAGTGGGGCCGATATTTCCAGCAGCCGCTTATTCGTCAGGGACATCAGCGGTAATCTCCATTCATTTGCGTTGGATGACTAGCTCAATCATCTGATCGCTTCGAAACCAGTTCCATCCCCACCTGCTATCGTCATTCCCGCCATGGCCAACTACGTTTTCATTGCAACGAGCCTCGACGGATACATTGCCGACGAACAGGGCGGGGTGGACTGGCTCACGTCAATTCCCGACCCGGATGACGGCAGCGACTATGGCTGGGCGGAGCACATCGCACGGATTGACGCCATCGTGATGGGCCGCCACAGCTTCGAAACCGTGCTCGGCTTCGGGGTCTGGCACTATGAGAAACCGGTGGTGGTGCTGAGTCGTTCCCTGCGGGAGATCCCGGCGGAGTATGCGGAGCGCGCCAGTCTCACGAGCGGCACTCCACATGAAGTCGTAAGCGAGCTCGCCAGCCGGGGTTTTGCCAATCTCTACATTGACGGCGGGGATGTGATCCGCCAGTTCCTGGCTTCCGGCCTGATTGACGAAATGACAATCTCCGTGGCCCCGGTGTTGTTGGGCCGGGGCATCCCGCTCTTCGATGGCAATGTCCCGCTCTGCGGCCTGGAACTGAAGTCTTCCGTCGCCTATGCCAACGGGATTGTCAGCAACCGCTATGCCGTGCGACAGAATTATGTCTCCGGGAAATGAAAAATACAGACAGCTCCTGATTCGCAGGCAGGAATTCATCGGCTGCTTCCTGTTCGGATTGCTGCTGATTGCAATCGTTGCCTTATTTGCAATGGATCGCTAAGGTTTATCTCTTCAGCGGCGGAAGCCGTTGAGCCTTGGTCATATATGTGCTCTGATCCGGTGAAGATTGCGCGCAAGCAAGTTGCGCGCCTCCGGCCTCATCCCGCATTTCGCTGGTCCCTGGTCCCAGGTCCCCGGTCCCTCATCTGCTGCTCCCTGCGCCCTGAAATACGGTATAACTGATCCAACAGGCAGCCGTATCGTCCATGGGGTAGCTCCCCATTCGTCCACCCCGGTCCGCGAGGGCCGGTGCGTCTTTACCGTCATCGAAGGAAACGACCATGCATACCCAGCGTATCAATGCGCTGAGGGAGAAGCTCGCGGAGCTGGCGCTCGACCACCTGCTGGTCACGCAGCCCGACAACATCTTCTACCTCAGCGGCTTCACCGGCACCACCGCCGCCATCCTCCTCAGTCCCGATGCCCCGGGACGCTTCATCACCGACTTCCGCTACCACGAGCGTGCAGCCGCGAACATCTCCGGCCTGCCGCTTGAAATCGCGGACTCCGCACTCCGGCCCCTGCCGGATGTCGTTGCCAGCCTGCTGCCGGACAGCCGCCGCAGCCGAGTTGGCATCGAGGCCGGGCATATGTCCCAGCTGAGCTTCAGCCAGCTCGCGGCCCTTGCCAACATTGAACCGGTCCCGACCGTGAAACTGGTTGAGAACCTGCGCCTCCGCAAGGATGCCGCAGAAATCGCCCTGATCCGCGAGGCCGTGGCAATGGGCGAGGCAGTGTTCGCACATGTGCTGTCGCGCATCGCCCGCGACACCACGGAGAGAGAGATCGCGCTGGAGATCGAGTTCCAGGCGCGGCGTCTCGGGGCCGAGGGCATGAGCTTCCCGCCGATCGTTGCCAGCGGCGACCACGCCTCCCGCCCGCATGCGGGCTACACCGATCGACGGATAGTGCCCGCCGCTCCGCTGACAATCGACATGGGCGTGCGGCTCAGCAACTACTGCAGTGACATGACGCGCACCGTCTTCATCGGCGACTGTCCGCAGCAGTGGCGCGCTGTCTACAACACCGTACGCGAAGCCAAGGAGCTGGCCAGCGCTGCCCTGCGTCCCGGCCTGCGTGGCTGTGAGGTTGACAAAGTGGCCCGCGAGCACATCGCCGGGGCCGGGCATGCAGAGCACTTCGGGCATGGCCTCGGACATGGCGTGGGGATTGCCATCCATGAGGATCCGCGCCTGCTCTGGAGCTACGATGGTGTGCTGGAAGCCGGCAATGTCACATCCTGTGAGCCGGGCATCTACCTGCCCGGCGAGGGTGGGGTGCGCATCGAGGACATGCTGCTGCTGACCGACGGCGGCTGCGAGAATCTCAACAGCCTGCCGACGGATCTGCAGGTGATCGGCTAGGGGAGGAACGGAAATGACAACGAAGATCACAGCGGAACTGCTGACCGAAAGACTGCGCGCGGCCTTCGAGCCGCTGGAGCAGGTGGATGCGATGTGGCTCGGGGGCAGCAAGGCCTTCGGGCGCGACGATGAACTGAGCGATCTCGACGTGCAGTTCGAGGTGGACGGCGAGTGGATCGAGCAGGGCTTCGCGCTCGTGGAGCAGGTACTGACGGAGTTGTCGCCGATCTCCGCCCGCAACCGCATGGCGGAGCCCGCCTGGCACGGCATGAGCCAGTGCTTCTACCAGCTCGCGGATGCCCCGGAGCACCTGATGATCGATCTCTGTTTCCGCAGGCGCGGCCAGCGTGACACTCCGCAGTTCAACGAGATCGAGATCCACGGCATGCCCGTGATCCTGTTCGACAGGACGGGCTGCGTCAACCCTGTGCATATCGACATGGATGAGCAGATTGCCAAGGCCCGGGCCCGGGTGCCATATGTCGCCGAACACTTCCGGCTCTACCGCCACCTGCCGCAGAAGGAACTCGAGCGCGGACATCCCATCGATGCCCTGAACTTCTACAACCAGATGCTGCTGGCAACGCTGATGCGCCTGCTGCGCATCCGCTACGACCCCGCCCGCTACGACTGGGGCTCACGCTACCTGCACCACCACCTGCCGGCGGAGGTGCATGCGCGGCTCGAGCCGCTGTACTTCGTGGGCGACAGCGATGACCTCGAGCGCAGGTACTGGCAATGCCGTGAGTGGATCGAGGAGGAACTGGAGTACTGGGAGAGGGAGGAGAACGCGGAGACTTAACCACAGAGTGCGCAGTGAGCACAGAGAGTTTAAAAATGTCAGAGCCTAATTGACCATTCTCAGGATGCCATGCTTCAGTAGTTTGACATTGAAATTTATGATCAATCCGGTCCGAAGGCGGGACAGTTTGAGATATGTAAGTAACTGCGCCTTATGGATTTCGTTGATGGCTTCCACTGCCTTCAGTTCGAGTATCAGTGCGTTGTCAACCACGAAATCCATTTTCAGCGCGCTGGAAACGACATGGTCCTTATAGTTCACGGGCAGGGACAGTTGCTGAGCAAATGGCACATTTCGCAGACTGAGTTCATAAGCAAGGCAACTTTCATAAGTGCTTTCCATCAGGCCAGGACCCAGTATTCGATGCACTTCGATTGCTGCACCAATTGCTGCCTGGGATAGTTGGTCACGACTACCCGCTGTTTCCATAGTACTATACTAACATGAAGTATTAAATAAGTCAAATAAAAGTTGCTCTGTGTCCACTGTGCCCTCTGTGGTTAAGTTCTCCGAGAGCTCCTCCCTCTCCCGCGCTACACTCTCTATCCGTGTCAATCGCCCTCCTGGCTCTCCTGCTGCGCATCATCGGCCTCGGGCTGGAGCGGCCGCTGGTCAAGGCGCTGGGGCAGGGCCGGGGCAGCATCGCCGCCACCACGCTCTACTTCGGGATCGGCATCGGCCTGCTCCTGCCCGTCGTGCTCTGGCAGGCCTGGCAGGACCCGCAGTACTTCGCCGGCATCAACGGCTGGATCCTGCCCTGTCTCGCAAGCGGACTGATCTACGCACTGTCCTTCCACACCTATGTGCATGCCATGAGCGTCGGCGAGGTCAGCTACCTCACCCCGCTCTACGCCACGGCCTTCCTGTTCCTCTACCTGCTCGACATCGTGTTCGGCACCGCCAGCTTCGGGCTGATCCCGCTGGCCGGGATCCTCGTCGTGATGCTCGGCGTCGTGCTGCTCAACCTCAAACCCGGTGCGGACTGGCACCGCTCGCTGCATCCAATGCTGGTGCTGCGCCAGCCCGGGGCCTGGGGCATGCTGGTCTACGCCTTCGGGCTGGCAACCGGCCGCCTGATCGACAAGAGTGTTGCCGGTCAGGCGCCGCCGCTGGCCTATGCCTTCCTTGACAACCTGCCGGCGGTGCTGATCGGCGCGCTGATCCTGCTCTGGCGCGGCCGCCTCGGTGAGATCGCCGCCCTGCACCGTGAGCGCGCAGGGATCGCCTGGATCGGCGCGGTCTCCGGAATGGGGGCATATGTAATGCTGCTCGTGGCCCTGCGGGACCTGAAGCCCAGCGTGGTCGAACCGGTCACGCAGCTCAGCGTGTTCATTGCGGTCTGGCTCGGCGGGCGCTGGTTCGGGGAGCGGACGCACACACGCTGGCTGCCCAGTGCATTGCTGGTGGTCGGAGCCGTGCTGCTGCTCTGGAAGGGCTAGCCTGCGTTGCCGTCAGGCTTCACGGAAGAAGCCTGTTCCTTCTGCTCCGCAGCGGGTTTTGCATGTCCATTGCCATTCCCGTTGCCATTGCCGTTTCCGTTGCCATCTCCCTGGCGGCGGTACCAGTCCAGCGTGGCACGGATCCCCTCCAGCAGGGGAGTGGGCTCGAAGCCGTACTGCTCGCGGAAGCGGCTGTCGTCTACGAGGAAGTCGCTCTCGAACTGGTAGAGCATCTCACGCACACTGCGCAGCAACGGGTTGAAGCTGGCGACGATGTTCAGCAGCAGCTTCGGCATGCTCTGGATGCGCAGCTCATGGCCGGCCTCGCGGTAGACCAGCGCCAGCACTTCCTCGGTGGAGAGTGCCGGGGCGTTCGGGCAGTTCCAGATCTTTCCGTAGGCGCTGCGATCCGGGGCGACCGTTGCCAGCGCGCGGGCGAAGTCCGGGGCATAGGTGTAGGCATGGCGCTTGCTGACATCGCCGAGCATCTGCGCCGGTTTTCCCGCCAGGGCGTTGGGGAAGACCCGTTCGCCGAGCATCGCGTTGCGCACGCCGGGGCCGTAGAAGTCGCTGGCCTTGACGATCACGGTCGGGCAGCGGCCGCTTTCATGGGCACGCAGCAGGTTGCGCACCAGCCGGGCCCTGAGCGCGGGCTTCTCGCCATAGGCGGTGAGCGGCAGGTCCTCCTGCATCACCTCGCTGACGGGTCCGTAGCTGTAGAGGTTGTCAGCGAACACAAGCCGGCTGCCGGCATTGCTCACGCCCTCGATCAGGCCGTTGATGATGCCCGGCCAGCTTTCGCTCCACTTGGTGTAGTCAATGCCGACACAGCAGTAGACCGTATCGCTGCCCATGCACAGCCGGTAGGTGTCCTCGGTACGGGAGGCATCGCCGACCACGGCCTTGACTCCCGCCGGAACCTTGAAGCCACCGCGACGGGAAGCGGCGACCACCTGCTGGCCACGTTCCGCAAGGATGCGCACGAGCTCGGATCCGACCGGCCCGTTTGCCCCGAAAACCACATGCTTTCCGCCCTCAGCCATGTACAGTTTATTGTCGCAAATAACTTGCCTGTGGATAAGTTGGGGATGGAATATTCCGGCTGAATCAGCGATTCAGGAAGAAAAGGCACCAGAAGTAGGAAAACACAGACAGGATAAGGAAAAGAAACGCGCCTTTTCCGAGTGCCGTGCCGGCGCTGCGCCGCAGGGCGGCGAAATCCACGGAGAGGCCGATGGCCGTCATCGAGATCACGAGCATCGTGGAGGACAGCCATTCCAGCGCCTTCAGCCCAGGCTCCGGCACAAGCCCGAGCGTACTGATGATCCCGGCGGCGAGGAACAGCACGATGAACAGCGGCATGCTCACGCGGGCCGGAGCTCCGTCCTCCGCCTGCCTGCCGCGCTGGGCCAGCAGGCTGATCACCACACTGACCGGTACCAGCATCGCCACCCGCGCCATCTTCACAAGTGTGCCGCTCGCCAGCGCCTCACCTCCCAGCCGTGCTCCGGCGGCGGCGATGGCAGTCGGCACGGCCTGCATTGACAGACCACTCCAGACGCCATAGGCGCTGTCAGTCAGGGGCAGGATGTAGCTCAGCCACGAAAACACCAGCACCCCGGCAGCGCTGAGGATATTGATCGCAGAGATGCTTACGGCCGCTTCCTCGCGGCTGGCCTTCACCACCGGGCTGACGGCGGCGATCGCACTGCTGCCGCAGATCGCCGTGCCGACCCCCAGCAGGATTGGCAGGCTGCCCTGCACACGGAAGATCCGCCCGAGCAGGATCGCCAGCAGCAGGATTCCCGGGACGCTGATCAGCACGGCCAGCAGGGCCGGCAGGCCGATTCCGGCCAGATCAAGGAAGTTCATGCGGAAGCCCACTATCACGACCGCCGCCTCCAGCATCGGCTTGCTGCAGAAGGCGAGGCCTGCCTGCAGTGATGCCGGCAGGCGCAGGCTGTTGCCGAGAATGATCCCGAGCACGATTCCGACCACCATGCCTTCAATCAGCAGGCCGCTTGAGGATGCGAGCCAGGCGGACAGCACGATGGCGAGAAAGCCAGTCAATGCGGAAACTGCAAATCCCGGTAATAATCTGATGAGTGACTGCAGAGGCTTAGTTTAGGTGCAGGAGTGGAATCCGCAGCGGCGGACCTTACTTGGTTGCTTGAAGGGAAGTACGGGACACGATGAAGTACATCCTCGACAGAATCCTGCCAGAGCTCAGGGCCTTGATGGGCGAAGCGCTTGAGCTTTACCAGCATGGGCAGTTCCAGGACGCACTGGAAAGCCTGGACAGCAAGCTGGCGGATCTGGAGATACTTGTGGCGGACATGGCGCATCGGGAAGCGGTGCGCTACAACCTCCTGCATACACGTCTCGGCATTCTTGCCGGTCTCGGTGCCGACATGCGCACGGAAATGGATGCATTCCTCGCTGACCTGCAGCAGGAGGCGATGACGAGAATGGGCAATGCTGAACGGCTGGCGATGCTGATCCGCCAGCTTACAATCCGGGACGGGATGTTTGATGAGCAGTTCAGTGAGGCTGACTTCGACGGGATGCTGACCGCCGTTCCGCCTGACGCCTGTTCCATCCGCTTCTGGTCAGATGTCAGTCTCTGGGCTTTCCGGCGTGAATATCTGCATCCCCTCAGCGCCGCAGTGGAGCATGCACTCTTCAATCCCGCCCCGGCGCACGAGATCCTCGTCTGGAAACGCATCCACCTGATGTTCGGCAGCGTTGATGGTAGTCTCGGAGATGCGGAACTCCAGGCCTACATCAGCAGCATCTCCAGTCAGGCTCAGCTCCGCGAGTTCGAGTCATCCATCATCGAGCTGCTGCGGGTACGTGGTCAGTGGAGCGCCGCTGCCCAGAAGAAGCTGGAGCGTGTAAGAGTGCGCCTCCATCGGGCGGAGACCGCGCAATGATTCGCCTGATGGTACTTGTCTCTCCGGAGTCTCAACTGAAGCAGCAGCTATCCTAGTGCCTCATTTATGTACCGGAATTCAGAAATACAGAACTGGCGGGAGGAAGCCCTGAAGTCCCTCAACAGGGACATGGAGGAAGCCTTCCGTTTCTACTCAGCCGGGCATTTCGAGGATGCTGCGGCTGAACTGCAGCGCCTGCTGGATGAGTTGCCGCTGCCAGGCATGTCCGCCGCTGAGTCCGGATTCCGCAGACTGAATCTGACCTACACCCGCATCGGCTTCATCGCTGCCTCCTGCCTGGAGCAGCCCCAGGAGTTTCTGTCAATCGCTCTGGGACTGGGAACGATCTTCGAGGAACCCTCAGGGATTGCGGAAGCCGAACAGGAACGGCTGGCACTGCGCCTGCGTTTCTGGACCAGCATGGATTCCGCTGGCCTGGCCAGCTGCAGCCGGGAGCGTTTCCTGGCAATGCTGGCGGATGTGCCTGAGGAATCCCGTGATATCCGCTTCTGGCATGACATCTCGCTGTGGGCCATGCGCAACCGGGTGCTTGAAGCACTGGAAGCCGCCGTGGAATGTTCCCTGATGCAGCAGACGAAGTTCGTGCGTGAATCCATCTGGTTGCGGATCTACCTGATGTACAGGATCGTCAGGCAGGAGCAGTCCGAGCACGACGTGCTGTCCTACATCCATGCACTTGAAAGCCTGCCGCAGATTGATGAATTCCGCATGAACATCCTCCCCGCGCTGCAGCAGACCGGTAGCTGGAACCCCACACTGCAGCGTGCCCTGGATGCCGCCGGCAACCTGGCCCGGGCCCGTGGCTTCCAGCATGAACTGCGTTCTGACGACGAGGATGCCTGAGCTGCTCAGTCCACAGTACTGATGCAGCGCATCTGACCACTTGGGATGTCGAGATAGATCACATGCCAGCGTCCGTCCATGCCGACCACTACCTCAGGTGACATGATCCAGGCACCGTTCGTGTCATCAAGCTGTGTTGGCAATGGCAACTGCGTGAAGCGGCCGAAGTCACTCCAGAACAGCTTGCTGTCATAACCGAGCATCCCGCTCTCCAGCGCCAGGGCGGTGCGGCCACGCGCCTGTGACATGTTGACGCTGCGGAAGCGGATTCCGGTTTCCACAAGGGCAGCAATCGGATCCCGCACGGGAACCACCATCGGCGCAAGCTCAGTGGAGGGTGGTGTCGGCAGCATGCGCACGCTGTCCATCAGCCCCGAGGCACCTGTCAGCCACAGGCTCTGCCGCACACCTTCCGTGCTCATGTACAGGCAGCAGTCCATCGTGCGTCCATAGACCTTCCTCTGGCTGGTGCCGTTCTGGTGGATCCCGATCAGTTCGGGATCCATGATGTTGTAGTCATAGAAGTGGAGTTCGGAATTGACGAGGCTCGGGCCGATCAGCGAGAACCAGCGGGGCTTGATGCCCTGGAAACTGAAACCGCCGTCCATCAGGGCCCCCTGCCAGGTGGGCTGGGCCGGATTCTGGGCCACGTAGCTCCAGGGCGTGGACTGGTTGCCCTCCACGTAGCGCAGTGCATTGGCCGGCTGGAGATGCACGTACCAGTACATCACTTCGTTGGTCGGCTGGCTCATCAGGCTCGGACGGAATCCGGCAATACCCGGATAGGCGAGCTGGGACATCCAGCTTGAGCCGTCCCAGTACTGCAGCTTGGTGGAGTTGACATCCACGAACGAGAGATAGACCTCGCCACCGGAGGTGCTTGCCAGATCCAGGTCCGTGACCTTGCCGATGCCCGGTGCCGTATCCGCCCAGCTCTGGCCGTCGCTGCTGCGGAAGTGTTCCAGCTCGTCATATGCCTCATTCAACCAGACCACATGCAGGCCGTCACTGCCAGCAGTGGCATGCAGTTCCCCGCGCAGTCCATCGCCGGCATGGCCGATCAGCTGCTGGCTGGCGGGAATTCCGCTGAACGGGAACTCCAGCAGCTCATGCGTACCGGACTTGAGCGGGATGCAGCCCAGCATGCCGTTTCCATCAAGAGGCAGCAGGCTCATCGGATAATCCGCAGAGTCGGCAACGAGCATCTCACTGTTCAGCGGCCAGTTGCCGGAGTCACGTGAGTAGAACCTGAAGAGTTCGTCTATCCCGTCGTTGAGCTGCACCAGCACATGGCTGTCGCCGTTGGCAACACGCAGGTCGGCGGTGCGTGCGCATTTCAGCCCCGGGGCGGGCTTCTCCGGCAGCGACCAGTTGCCGGCACTCTCCTGGTACATGTACCAGCTCTCAAATGGTGCCACGTCCAGCAGCACGAGCATAGTACTGCGCTGGCTGACGGGGTCGGCCTCGAGATCCACCTGCAGCACCTTGAAGTTGTAGAGACCGCCGCCGGCGATGTGACCGCCGAGCGGTTCCCACTGCTCGTAGAGCAGGGCCACGTTGTCACCGTAGCAGATGTCGAAGGCGGAGATGCTGGGATTCCAGACCGCATCAACAGCCTTGATCCCGCCCGGAACCGCGCTGAGCACGGTCTGGGTCTGGGCCGCCTGGTCGAAGCGGGAATAGATCAGGTCAAAGTTTCCGCCGTTGTCAATCTGCCGGAACAGGCAGGGATGTCCGTCTCCGTCAAGGGCCAGGCAGAAGATCCCGCCATCCAGTCCCAGCGGCTGCAGCAGGCGCTGGGGGCCGGCGCTGTCAACACTGATGATCTGCAGACCGCCGTCCGTGCTGAAGCCGAAGTGCAGCACATCACCGTCCAGCACGGGCTCACAGCTGGAGATGATTTCATCGTCACCGGAATAGTAGGAATGGAAACGCAGCCCGCCCGCGGTCTCCTGCCAGACATTGATCAGGTGCAGGCCGGCGTCGTAACCCACGTGCACCAGCCGGCCATCCGGCAGCCTGGCGCTGCGTGCCAGCAGCATCGATCCGGAGTTGCCCTGCATCTCATCAACGAGTACGGACTGTTCCTGCCACTGCGGCAGGACACGTACGTAGCTGATCGCGAAGTCACTAAGTGCGCCGCTGTGGGCCACGCCGGTCACCCTGTAGCAGCCGGGCTGCAGCAACAGGGTGTAGCTGCTGGACGGTCCGCTGATCGGCGGCTGGCCATCGATCAGCAGTTCGTAGTTGTCAATCTGTGAGCCATCCGTCACATAGCTGCCGGACAGGTCGAATTCCACTTCCGCCGGTCCGGTATAGTCGCCTGCTGGCATGTCCAGGATGGCAACGACCTCCGCCGTGCCCTGTCCGCACATTGCGTCGAACTGGTAGATCGCTGCACTGAGATTGCCGGCGCTGTCCAGGCTGCGCAGGCGGTAGCGGTAGCTCACCAGTGGTGTGACATCAGCGTCAACGTAGGTGTTGAGTGGGCTCGGACCTCTCAGCAGCTCCGTGTAGTTGCCGGAGTTGAATGGCGCGCGCTCCAGCAGGTAGCCTGCGAAGTCCGGGGCATCCTCGTCAGGGCTGGGATACCAGCTCAGGATGATCTCGGTCTGGCCGTCACTGTCACTCAGTTCACTGGGGGGCAGGGGTGCATTGCTTCCGCCGAACACCTCCAGCGTGATTCCGGAAATGCGCAGCTCCTCAGTGCCTTCCGTCAGCAGCAGCATGTAACTGTTGCCGAATTCCGAAACGCTGCGCAGCGGATGCTGCACACCCTGCGCAGCCGGGATGTCGGCTGTGGCACTGCCGCTCAGGGCGGGACTGAAGCTCCAGCGCCCGCTGTTATAATCCGGGAATGCCAGACGGTAGGGCTGGCTGCCCTGGCTGACTTCCACCTGCGCACAGAGCGGGAACATGTCCCCGTCGAAGCCGCTGATGCGGTACAGGGCCCAGCCACTGTCCCCGCCAGGACTGAGTACGAGTTCATCACCGTCCATGGCTGCCTGGCTGGCCTGCAGGATCCTGTCCAGCTGCAGTGCGTATGTGCCGTTGCCCTGCACACTCACGGCCCGCGGGCCATCCACCCCGTCCAGTTCCGTCCCGGGCAGCTGTTGTTGCAGCTGTGTATCCTGCAGTTCGGTCCGGACAGTGCCGGAGCCGCTGCTTCCGCATGACACAAGACCGCAGAGCAGCGCGATGGCCGCAGCAATCATCCAGCTCGCTTTCATGTCAGTCTCCTTAGAGCCATTCACTGCGCGAAATCAGCGGCCGGGCAACGGGCACTGACTTCCGGTCCATGCATACTCCAGTTCTTGTACCCATATTCAAGGGTTAAATCTTCGGCAAACCACTATCATATTAGGCTGGATAATGGTTTTATAACTCTTGTGATCAGCGAACGTTACAAGCTGATTATTGACGATATTCGTGAGCTTACCAGACCGTTGTTCCTGCACTACAGCAAAGGTGATTTCCCCGGATGTGCCGAGCGGATCACCGAACTGCTGACCCCCGACCGGCTGATGGGACTGGAACCGGACGCCAGTGAAGTCCAGGAGTGCTATCTGCGCTTCCTGCAGCTTGCCGTGCAGCAGTCGATTGACGGCAAGTGGAACTGCGATGAGGTCACATCGGCAATAACCTGGCTCAGCCAGCCCCTGCAGACCGGGCTCGGCAACCATCAGCGCATCAATACGCTGCTGCAGCTGCGTGCCTACGTCGGCGATGGCTGCGGCCCGGGCATGACCCAGGCGGAGTTCCGTGAACTGCTCAGGCATGAGCATCTGCTGGAGATCAGCTCGCATCTCTGGGACAGCGTCGGACTCTGGGCCTATCGCACCGGCCAGATGGATCTGCTGGAAGAGGCCTTCGAGAATCTCACCATCAGCCCGGCGAATGTCATGCCGCAGGAATCATGGCAGCGCCTGAACCTGATGTTCCAGCTCAGGCGCGGAAGCGCCAGCCGCAGGGACATCGAGGAGTACATCCGCCTGATGCGGATGGTGCCGCAGATCCTGGAATTCCGGATGGAAATGCAGCCCCGGGCGGAACAGCTCGGAATCTGGGATGAGGAGCTGCAGGCCGCGGTTGAGGAACGCATGCAGCATGCTCGCGAGCAGGGTTACAACATCCGCACGGAGCGCCGCACCGGAAAAATCCGGAGCTGAATTTGTCCTGTCGCAGATAAATGTGAATAATAGGACTGGGTGTCCCGGGCGTGAGTCTGCGTCATCCGGGACTGATGCCAACTGAACGCTACACAGATATCGCGAATTCCATCCGCACGGATACCCTTCCGGCATTCGAGCATTTCGCGCGAGGGGAGTTTGCCGAGGCCGCAATGATCGTGGAAGGTCTGCTCTTCGGCCAGCTGGACTCAAGCATGGATCTCGAGGAATTGGAGGTGCGCCGCACCTATCTGCGTTTCCTGATCCTGTTCATGAAGTATGAGTTCGAGGGCAACTGGGAATGCCGTGCCGTGCGCACGTTGCTGGCAGAACTGGAAGTGCCCCTGAACACCACCCTTGGCAACCACGAACGGATCCTGACGATGATCCAGCTCTACGTCCATGCGGCTGATGCCTGCAACTGCGGGCTCAGCGAGGAGCAATTCCTCAGGCTGCTGGAGCATGAACATCTACTGGAGCTCAACTACGAGATCTGGATTCCGGTCTGCCGCTGGGCGTTTGTCCATGAATTCATCCGGCCGCTGGAAATGGCCTTTGAGTACCTGACGATCCACAGCCAGTACCCGATGCGCGACAGCATGTGGAAACGGGTGAACCTGATGCTCAAGCTGCTGCGGGGTACCGCCCTGCGCATTGATGTGGCAAGCTATGTCGAGCACCTGCTGCTGGTGCCGCAGATCATGGAGTTCAGGGAGGACATGCTGCCGGTGATCCGCAGCCATTTTCTCTGGGACGAGGGCATGGAACAGCACATGCTCAGCAAGCTGGCCGAGGCCCGCGATGGCAGCGGCCAGTTCGACAACGGTCCGTCACAGTGAATTACAACTCGAATCCGCTGAAAGTCCGGCATCCGTGGGTATAAACTGCGGATATGGAGGACTACAGTCACGTCGGGTATCACCGCGGTGACGCCTTTAAATGGGTCGGCATCACCCTGCTCATCTTGGCAGTTGCCGCCGTGCTGATCGCCCTGTTCAGCCGCGTCGGCATGAAGACCGCGGGAGGCGATACGAATGTTCCGCCGGACTGGCCCCAGCTCGGTTACGTGGTTGACAGTGCGGCAACGGATGTAAGCTTCAGTCCGGACATCCGGACAATCGGCGGGGCGGCGATGAAGGTTGCCGAGCACACGGGCAAGACCGGTGCCCGCCGTGAGGAAACGCTGTGGCAGATCATGTTCAACCATCCCGATCCACCCGAGCAGCTGCTCAAGGCCACGGACCAGCAGCTCACGGCTGCGGGCTGGAAGTCCCGTGGCGGACGCAGCATGGAACACTTCGCGATGACCGGCCTGCTGGACGAAAGCTGGGAGGATCCGAGCGGTGAATACAAGCTGCTGCTGCGCTACTGGAGCAGGCCGCCGGGAAGTTATGGCAATGCCAGCCAGCCCCAGCACTGGCATGTGATGATCTCGAAGGATCCCTACTAGGCTCCAGCCTCAGCGGTGGCTGCGGCCCTTCATCGGCAGGTCGGTCTCCGGAGCTGGATGTCCCAGCAGCCGGCACATCGCACTGGCCTGGCCCTTGTGGTGGTATGCATGCGTCACCACGTGCATCAGCACGAAGGCCGGCACCAGCTTGGGACCCTTCTCACCGCCGCAGCGCAGCACGTGTTTCTCATTGAGTTCCTTGCGGCTGGCGCGCTCAAGGTATGACTGCGTGCGCTGGGCAACTTCCTTGCGCCATTCGTCCAGGGCGCGGATGTCCGCAAAATCCTCCGCCTTGCTGCCGCCCCGGCTCATCAGGCTCACGCCACCCATCCACCAGTCTTCCACGTCCACGATGTGGAACAGCTGGGCATGCAGGTCCGGGAAGCCGAAGCCGTCCAGTTCCCGCCGTGCCAGTTCATTGTCAAGCTTGCGGCAGTGCCGGAACAGCTTCGCCAGGCTGCGATGGCAGCGCACGTGCAGGTCTATCAGTGAGTCGGGTGTGTGCATCTTGTCAGTCCAGGGCCGGGTCCGGCCCGAGCGGGAAGTCCAGCCCCTGCGGCACGGGATGTCCGTGCAGCCGGCACATCGCGGCGATCTGCCCACGGTGCTGGAAGTTGTGCGTGATGATCCGCATCATCACGTGGCGGGGCTGCAGTTCGCGTTCCTTCCCGGGCCAGGCCATGAACAGCGCCGGAGTTGCCAGCCAGTCAGTGCTGGCCTGCTGCAGCATCGCCACGGTCGCTGCCGCCACCTCGCTGCGCCAGCCCAGCAGGCCCTCGATCGTCATCTGGTCGCGCTCATCCTCGGAGGCATCAAATTCCTCATGCCGGTACTCACCGCGGATCACGCTCGACCAGTACTGCTCGGCACCGATCACATGGTTGAACTGCTGCTGCAGGCTGGGGATCCCGAAGCCCTCCAGCGGCTGCAGGAACTGCTCAGTTGTCAGCGCGCGGCAGTGCTCAAGGTAGGTGATGAGCCCCTCATGCGTCCTGTTGTGGAAATCAATCAGATCCGTTTTCAAACACATGCCTCCAAAGATAGCAGAGCGCTGAAGGAGAACCAGAATGAGAAGCAGAAACAGTATGAGAAGCAGAATCAGCAGAAGAAGTTTGCAGGGATCACGTTGCCAGATTGTGGCAGCTGATGTCAACTGAAAAGGCTGATCCTGATCCCTATCACTCCTCTCATTCTCACTCTGCTTCTCATCCTCATTCTGTTTCTGTTTCTCATCCTGCTTCTGCTTCTTCTTTCAGCACCCTAATTGTCAGGCTTCCATCACCTTCAGCACCTCGCGCCTGCCGGTCTTCCAGAGGCTCGTGTAGGCCTTCATCTCCTCGGCCAGCTCGGGGGAGAGGCCGAGCTCGCCGCGGGCGTACTCCTCCATCGTCTGCTCATACTCCGCAAGCGAGGCATGCGTGCTCTCCAGCACGACGGTGTTGAACTCGGACACGAAGTCCGTCAGCACCCGGTAGTTGCCCTTGCCGGCGAACACGCGGCAGAACAGCTTGGCAAGTTTGGTGGCATTGCCCGGCTTGGCAATGAAGGTGTTTCGTACTACGTACATCGTAGAGCTCCTGTGAGAATGTGTCTCACGGGGATGATACACCTCCAGGGCGCATTGCCAAACGCCTTGATGCTCCTCCGCCTGGGACACATGGGGACATCACATTAGCCGCAGCCGTCGAAGATTGCGTGAAGCCCCTGCGTCATCTGCGTGAAGGCGGGGAAGCAGTTTGGCAATAGTGCTGATAGTTTGGGTAGTTTCAATAGTATTAACAGTGAAAAGACACGAGGCCTGTTGGTTTCACCGAAACATCCATCCATCACGAATGGAATCGTTGCCAGTTATCGATCGAACCACATGTTCTCAATTCAACCTCAGCGCCTTCTACTATTCAGACTATCAAAACTATCCAAACTACCCAGACCAGGGGAAAGTCTGGCAATAGTGCTGATAGTTTGGGTAGTTTAAATAGTGTCAATAGTGAAGAGAGAAAACGCCTATGGATGGAACAGTTGCCAATTCTCGATGGAACCACGCGTTTTCAACTGAGCCTCAGTGCCTTCTACTATTCAGACTATCAAAACTGTTCAGACTACTCCTACTGCCTTTCCTCGCCCTCACCGATCTGCAGCCCGATCCAGACCATGTCCGTCATCGGTGCGGGATGCCCGAGCTGGCGGCACATCGCGGCGATCTGACCCTTGTGGTGGTAGGCATGCGTCATCAGATGCAGCAGCATCTCGGCGGGGACCCCGCTGTTGAACCAGCCGTTGTCATTCACCTCACGCTCGCTGTTCAGGGCCTCATCGCTTTCGCTTTCCAGCCAGCGCCGGGTGGCGGCTGCCACTTCCAGGCGGTAGGCCTCCAGCTCCGGCGGTTTCTGCAGGTCCTCGGCATGCTCCCAGTCGTGGTCTAGCCCGCCGCCCTGGATGGCCTTGACCCAGAAGGCCTCGACATCCAGCATGTGGCAGAGCTGGGCCCGCACGGAAGGAGCGGCGAAGCCCTCCAGCTGCTGGCGGAACTTCTCCTGCGGCAGCGTGAGCACATGCTCCATCATCCGCCCCAGGCCCTCATGCGCCAGTTCGTGGTAACGCAACAGGTCTTGTGATGTAAACATGTGTTTAGTATAGCATGGGAGTCCCGGAGCAAACGGAGGTCTGGCGCAAGCCAGGCGCGGTACTGCGGCGCAAGCCGCACAAACAGCAATGAGCAAACAGCTAGGTGCAATGAAGAGTGAGCAATGAGTTCGGAGCTGTGTTGCTCAGCTGTGATGCATGAGTGTCATTGCTGCTGGGAGCGTCACGCGGTTTGCTTTCGGCTGGCATTGAGAATCGTATAGCCGATCACTGCTCCGTCAGCATCGTAGCGAGTGATGATGCCATCATCATTCATGACACTGTCGTCAGCCTCACGAGCCTGGCCGATACTGACATACAGGACATCAGCCTCCCGGTCATAGGAGAACTGCAGCAGCTCGGCATTCTCCTCTATCAGCAGAGGCAGCACGTTCGCGAAACTTCTCAGGTCTGGGACGGCCATACTGTTTCCATATTCCTGAATTGCGACAGTCGACGCGTCACATAGGCTGTCACAATGAATCCATCAAGGGATTCTTCTATGTATACCACAACAAGCTGCTTATCATCCTGGAAATCAGCGAGTGCCAACAGTTCCTGATTGCGGCCACGATACACGATTCTCGGAGCTTCCACGCAGGCCAGGATGCGCTCACGGTGTTCGGCCAGTTCCGGGTGGCGCTTGCATATGTGTTGCCAGCGTTCTTCGCCAAGCCGGATCTGCATGCCTCCCACACCTGCAACGGAGTTCATGCCGCCAGATTAACATGGGTGGCCGTGACCTGAATCAATCAGTATGGCTGCGAAGCGTTCAGCGGATAGTCCAGGAAGGCATAGGCCTCTCGAACTCTTGATAACGCGAATCTCAGGAGTGGCAACTACTCCACGAGAAAATATTCCGAGATTCTTCTGACAATCCGCTCTGCGCTGTCCTCCTCAAAATCTAGAAGGTCCCTGATGTATGTTTCCACTTGCGGCTCGTTGAAGCTACGGGCGAGAATGAAACCATGGCAAGTGCAGATCGTACTGTTGTCCTCTTTCAGGCAGTTGTTCCTCATCCAGTTCTCGGATACGACTTCAGCGCGGCACTGTAAATCCTCCATTCCAGGAATGCGCACATAGAAAAACAGTGGAACCCAGAACTCATCTGAAGATATGTTGAATCTGGAAACATCACCATCAACTAGTGACCCTCTGTCAACGATGACCAATTCTGGTTTCATTTGTTTCACGCTCCAATTCAAGGATTGCCGTGTCGCCCAAAGGTGGAGTACGTAGCAGGACCGGCGTCGCCCGGCGACGCCAGCACGCGTGCAGTGGCAACAGGGCAGGGCGCTTCGCGAGGCAGATACGCCTTACTTCCACTACACCCTACAATCCAGCTCCTATATCCTCAAAGGCCGCCGGCCTGTTCGCCATTCCCGCCCGTGGATTTCGCCTGCGGCTCAATCCCCACCCGGGATGTCCGGCGGCATTGATTTATCCAGCACCTGCTACATGTTTGCATCGAGTGCTTCAAGAAACTCAATTATGTTGCTTGCATTCCGTTCTCTTGCCAGATCAAGAGCTGTCCTGCCTTCACTGCTTGTCGCTCCCTTGTCAGCATCATTTGCTATCAGGAACGCTACCAGTTCCAGACATTCTGCTTCAACGGCAAAATGTAGAGGCGTGTATTCAACGTCGGGACCAGGCCAGTCTTCGCAGACTGCATTCACATCTGCACCGGCTTGAACCAGGATGCGTGCTGTCTCAACATACCTGGCAATTTCGGCCGGCGATCCTACTTCATCGTCATAATCCCATGCCGGGCAATCAGCTCCGCATCTCATCATGCAGGCTTCATGGAGTGCCGTTGTGCTTGACATCCAGTTTGTATCGACTGGAACTCCATGCTGTAGAAGAATTGAAACGATATCCGCGTAGCCGTTGAATGCCGAATTGGCAAGAGCGTTCCACTTTCCCCAGCCGCTTTCATCATGGCAGGCAGGTACTGCCCCACAGCCGAGCAATTCCTCGACCGCTTCAACATTGTGATAATAAACTGCAACGGATATGAGTGGATTTTCATCCATTGAGCCAAGGTTTGGATCTCCACCCTTGGAAAGATAAAGTCGCAGAAATTCTAGGTTTCCCTTGACAATCGACTCAGCCAGCCAATCAAACTTTCTTTGCGCAGGCGTCTTCAATTGAGTTGCCACTGATTGAAGCCATCGACGAAACTGTAGATATGCATGTTTCCACATCTTCAATCTTCATCCCCTGATCCCCGGTCCCCGATACCAGGTCCCTGACCCTACATCCTCACCACGCCGAACTTCATCTCATCCATCGGGGCATGCAGCGAGGCTGCGATACCAAGTGCCAGCATCCTGCGGGTATCACGCAGCCTGATGATGCCGTCATCCCACAGCCGTGCCGTGGAGTAGTAGGGGTTGCCCTCGCGCTCATAGGTGTCCAGCACCGGTTGCTTGAAGTTCTGTTCCTGCTCAGGCGTCATCAGCGCTTCGCCGCGTCGTGCATTCTGCTCCTGCTTGACCTGCGCCAGCACGCCGGCGGCCTGTTCGCCACCCATCACCGAGATGCGGCTATTGGGCCACATCCACAGCATGCGCGGCCCGTAGGCCCGTCCGCACATCCCGTAGTTGCCGGCGCCGTAGCTGCCGCCGATCACCACCGTGAACTTCGGCACCTGCGCATTGGCAACGGCGTGCACCATCTTCGCTCCGTCACGCGCGATCCCGCCATGCTCTGCGGCCCGGCCCACCATGTAGCCGGTGATGTTCTGCAGGAAGATCAGTGGGACCTTCCTCATGCAGCACATCTCGATGAAGTGCGTGGCCTTCAGCGCGCTTTCCGAGAACAGGATGCCCTGGTTGGCAAGGATCCCCACGTTCCAGCCCTCGATGCGCGCAAAGCCAGTGATCAGCGTGTCGCCATATTCGCGCTTGAACTCGTGGAAGCGGCTGCCATCCACGATGCGCGCCAGCACTTCCTTCACATCATACGGCTTCTTCAGGTCCACCGGCACGATGCCGTACAGCTCCTCCGGGTCATGGCGCGGTTCCTCGGCGGCGATGCGTGAGAGTGGCACCGGGTCCGGACGGTTGAGGTTGGCAACGATCTCTCGCAGGATGCGGATTGCCTGCGGGTCGTCATCCGCCAGCCTGTCCGCCACGCCGCTGATGCGGGTATGCACTTCGCCACCGCCCAGCTCGAGCGCTGAGATCTCCTCACCGGTGGCAGCCTTCACGAGTGGCGGCCCGGCGAGGAAGATCGTGCCGTTTTTCGTGATCACCGCCTCGTCCGACATCGCGGGTACGTAGGCTCCGCCGGCGGTGCAACTGCCGAGCACCGCGCTGATCTGCGGGATGTTGCGCGCACTGAGCTGCGCCTGGTTGTAGAAGATCCGTCCGAAGTCGTCCACATCGGGGAAGACCTCGCTCTGCAGTGGTAAAAACGCCCCGCCGCTGTCAACGAGGTACACGCAGGGCAGGTGATTCTCCAGCGCCACCTGCTGGGCGCGCAGGTGCTTCTTCACTGTCATCGGGTGGTAGGTGCCGCCCTTGACCGTGGCATCGTTGGCAACCACCACGCAGGTCACGCCGGAGATCACGCCGATCCCGGTCACGATCCCCGCGCCCGGCAGCCAGGTGTCGTACATCTCCCAGCCGGCCAGCGTGGACAGTTCCATCCATGCCGTACCGGGGTCCAAGAGCAGCGCCAGGCGTTCGCGCACGAACAGTTTGCCCTGGCTTTCATGGCGCTGGCGGTACTTCTCGCCGCCGCCCTGCTTGACCTTTGCTATGCGCTCATCGAGCTGGCGCTCCAGCGCAAGCTGGGCCTCGCGGTTGGCCTTGTACTCATCCGAGTTGGTGTTGACCCTCGTGGACAGCAGTTCCATGGGGATATTGTATTCGGAGGTCTGGCGCGGAGGCCCGGAGCCATCCGGGATAGGGAGGCCCGGAGCGATCCGGGCAATGGGAGGTGGAAGCTTGCTTCCACAACGGGGAAGTAGGCAAAGGCAAAAGGCATAAGGCAAAAGGCAGGGTGGGGCATGGGGCAGGGGAGTGCGAGCATTCAGCTCGCCGGAGTGCGGGCAGCCCGCCCGCCCGCATTGATGCCAACCACCACCGGAGTGTTGGTCTCCAGACCAACATGGCCCTGTAGCTCTAAGAGCTACAATCCGCCTCCTGCACAGCTTCGTATACGTTTACCTGATCGCTATCCCAGAAAGCCAGTACTGCGATCAGTGACAGTATCAGCCCGTTCAGCATAGTCATGGAAAGCCCCGGCGTTGTGGGAAAACCGCCTGTGAACAGTATGAAAACGTAGTAGATCACGACAGAAACCATGAGTGCCTGGCTGACCTGCAATCCGGGACTGACCCACTGCCGCCAGAGCAGTATGGCAAGCATGATGTACAGCGGG
Source organism: bacterium (assembly GCA_020440605.1). Classification (GTDB taxonomy): domain Bacteria; phylum 4484-113; class 4484-113; order 4484-113; family JAFGCY01; genus JAHEFU01. The sequence continues at coordinate 78,024 of JAGRNT010000011.1, forward strand.
AAGTTGGCAAGTACCAGTTCAGCCGGCTTGCTGTCCACCCTTACGTTCCAGGGCCCGTAGTCAAAGTGGCTGTAGGAGCTGACGGCATACAGCTCCGCCAGCCGTGGCAGCATCGGCAGCGCAATCGCCCAGCCGAGTATGCTGGCAAAGGCCACCCGCTGGAGTGAGAAGCACCACACCATATTGCTGGGATCATTCCGATACATGAATTGTTACATTCAAGAATTGACATGAGCATCCCCCGGCGACAAGGATGTCGCCGCCACCGGAGTGTTGGTCTCCAGACCAACATGGCCCTGTAGCTCTCAAGAGCTACACTCCGCTTCTGCATACTGACCACTGCCCATTGACCACTCACAGGCGGCAGGGGTGCCGCCGCTACTGATCCTGCTTCTCATTCTGCTTCTGCCTACTGCCTCTTGCCTTCTGCCATTTCTTCCTCCGTGCTCTCGGCGCCCTCTGTGGTTAACCCCTCTGTGTTCTCCCTTGCCCGGATTGCTCCGGGCCTCCTCATTCCTCCAGTTCCAGCGGCGACAGCGCAATGTCATGCGCCAGGCAGAGCCGCTCGTCAATCTGCAGGTGGCTGCTGAAGCCCGCCACCTCTGCGCCCGCAGCTCCCTCCATGCCCGCCTGCGGTTCCCCATGCCGCCCCAGCTTCTCGATCCGCAGTGGTGCCTCCGCCCCGCCGACGGCCCGCTGCTCCTCCGCGCTCAGCGCGATCCTGTCAACGGTCTGGAACATCCCGCAGGCCCAGGGCGTGCGGTCCGTCACCAGTGGCTCGCAGAGCAGATCCTCCCGCCTGAACTGCGGCAGGGTCGTCATCGCCACGCTGCTTTCCCGGTAGAAGTGCAGCAGCATGCAGTCCGGACCCACGCCGACATCCGCCGAAATGCTCATCACTCGCCCGTAGTGCCAGAAACCTGGCAGCGCCTGATAGCAGAAGATCGCCCCCGGCTTCTGGAAGCGCAGGCTGGCAACGAGCTTCGTCATCGCCGTGCCGGCCACGCCCTCGCGCCGCCTGAGCCGCTGTGGGTAGAGCCGGCGCGCCACGTTGAACGGTCCGCTGCGCTCCGCCGCCGCATGGAAGAACACGCTGTCCCGCGGCAGGCCGCAGCGCCGCAGGCAGGCCGTCAGCAGGCGCAGGGCCTCGCGCTGCATCCCGCGGTGCGTGCGGAAGAACACCGAGCCGCGCTGGCCGTCGGCACTTTCCAGGCGTCCCAGCCCATTGAGCTGCAGCTGGCGGTTTCCAATCTGCGCGGCGGCATGGATCGCCGCCTCCGTGAACTCCCCCTCGCTGCACTGCAGCTCGATGCGCAACCGCTCATGCGCGCGCCTGTCCACGCCGTAGCTCCCCGCCAGCAGCTGCCGGTACAGCGCCGGCTGGCGGATCCGCCAGTACCAGAACGGCTCGCGCTCGTTGGCATAATCCGGCAGCACGAATTTCAGATGCGGTGTCGGCGTGAAGCGCTGCTCGATGCGCACCAGCACCCGCCGCCATTCGGCGTAGTCCGTGCTGCGCTGCCAGCGCTCCTCCAGTTCACTATGTTCAGCCAGCCTCAGCAGGGCGCGGCGGTAGTCGTTGCGCGGCACCGTGCTGCAGTCGAAGCGCTCGCGCTCCATCCACTGCCAGGCCTCTCGCGGCATCGCGATCTTCTTCACGCGCACGGTGGTGTTGGCAGCGATGGTCGCACTGCAGACGGCCTCGATTGCCAGCTCCAGCGGCACGCAGCCCGCACCGTCCAGCACGCGGCGCACGACCTGATCCGGATGCGTCTCAGCCGCCGCCATCCGCACCAGCCAGTTCAGCGCATGCTCATTCTCGAAGGGGCCGACCCCCCAGCATTCCATGCGCCTGATTATCCCAGCAGGCTAGAATGTCTCATCGAACTTCCCGACTACCAGATCGTCCGTAGTGCCCGCCGCCGCCGGATCTCGCTTGAGGTGCGCCAGGACAGCAGCGTGGTGCTGCGCCTGCCCGCGCATGTGAGCGAGGCCGAGGGCCGGCGCTTCGTGGAGGAACGCAGCGGCTGGGTGCTGGCCAGCCAGCATGAAATGCGCTCGCGGCTCGCGGGCCGGCTTGAGCTGCGCCCGGAACAGGGCGGGAGCATGCCCTGGCTGGGCCGCGCCTGCCGTATTGAGCTGCAGCCGGGCGTGGAGCCGCAGGTCACCGCCGAAGGCTTGATGCTGCTGCCCGCCCCCGAGTCCGCCTCGCCCGAGATGCAGCGCCACTGTGTCCGCCTCGGGCTGGACCGCCTGATCGACCGCGAGGGCATGCCCTGCATCGATCCGCGCCTGCGTGAGCACAGCGCCCGTACCGGCCTCGCCGGCAGCGCGCTGGTGCTGAAGGACTACCGCTCGCGCTGGGGTTCCTGCAGCAACACCGGCACGATCACCCTCAACCGCCGCCTGATGCTCTGCCGCCCGGAGGTGATCGACTACGTGATCATCCACGAGCTCTGCCACCTGCGCCATATGGACCACAGCCGCAGCTTCTGGCAACTCGTGGAGCAGCACTGCCCGGGCTGGCGGCACTGGCGCAACTGGCTCAAGCTGCACGCCTCGCTGCTCGAGTTCTGATCTGCCTGTAAGATCTATGTGTGGTCCGGCTGAACCCGCTTCTGCTGCTTGCGCTGCTGCCCCTGCTGGCGGGCTGCTATCGCAGTGATCCGGAGGGCTACCTGCCAGGGCCGGGCGTGAACTGGAGCTACAGCCTCGGCAATGCCCGTGACCTGACCGCAGACTACATCGGTGACAACATCATCGTCTGCAGCTCCAGCGGTGCGCTGGACTGGGTTGACATCCGCAGTGGCAGCGTGCGTTACAGCGTCACCGACCCGCAGCTCTATGGCAACGGCCTGATGTGGTTCGCCTCGCCGGACGGCCAGGTCTACTACATGCTGCGCGACGGCTACAGCTCCCCCGTGCCCGGCATGCCCTACCAGGAGAAGCTCAGCTGCCGCGACAGCAGCGGGGAGCTGCAGTGGGAACTGCTGATGCCGGCCGGGGACAGCCTGACATCCTCCGCGATTGCCGCCGACAGGTTGTTCCTGATCCTCGAAAGTGGCAACGTGATGGCGGTCTCACGCCAGGGCGAGATGCTCTGGTTCCGCGACCTGAACGCCGAGCGCCTGACGGGCTTCGCGGCCTTCGTCTCGCGCCAGCTGGTCTACCTCAACCGCGACGGCCTGCTCTGCGTGGCCGACATGGAGGGCGCACCGATCTGGCGGAGTGAGGATTCACTGGGATACTTCTCATCCACGCTGGAACTGGCCGACGGCTCGCTGGCAATCTATGACTACCCGCTGGCCCTGCGCTACTACGACCCCGCGGGCACGCTGCTCTGGCGCGCGGACTTCCCGGACTACCAGCCTGGCCGCGGCAGCCTGGACGGTGGCGACGACGTGACTGAGTTCAGCGTGGACCGCATGCTCGATGCCCTGCCAGGTGGCGGCTGCGCCGTGGCCCATCCCGACGGGCGGATCTCTGCCTTCGATGCCGCGGGCCGCCAGCTCTGGCGCAGCGAGGCCACGGGCCAGGCCATGCTGATCTGCGCCGATGAGCATGGCAATGTCTATGGCTCCGTGCGCGGCGCGGAGCTGCATGCATATGACAGCCAGGGCCGCCTGGCCTGGATCGAGGATAAACTCGGGCTGATGAACAGTGCCCCGAGCGTGGATGGGCTGGGGCATGTCTACGTTGAGACCGGCAGCTTCCTGTTTTGCCTCGACCCGGCGATTCCGGAAATCAGATGAAAATCAGTCTCAACTGAAATAACGTGAAAAAAGTCACGATATACTAGCGCGTCATGCAAGGGACCAGACACAGGGTAGTGATCGTCGGGGCCGGCTTCGGCGGCCTCTATGCCGCCAAGGCGCTGCGCGGCCGCCGTGATCTCGAGGTCACGATCGTCGACCGCCGCAACTTCCACCTCTTCCAGCCGCTGCTCTACCAGGTAGCCACCGGAGTGCTGTCACCCGCCAACATCGCGGCCCCGGTGCGCGCCGTACTCAAGCGCCAGCGCAATGTGCGCACGCTGCTGGGGGAGGTCACGGGCCTCGACCCCGAGCGCAGGCGCCTTAACCTGCGTGAGGGTGCGCTCGAGTACGACAGCCTGATCCTCGCGCCGGGCAGCCTGACCAGCTACTTTGGCAACGATGGCTGGGAGCAGCATGCTCCTGGCCTGAAGAGCGTGGAGGATGCGACCCGCATCCGCGCGCGGATCCTCTCGGCCTTCGAGCAGGCGGAGCTGGAGCAGGTCCCGGAGAAGATCCGCCGCCTGCTGACCTTCGTCGTGGCCGGCGGTGGTCCGACAGGTGTGGAGCTGGCCGGGGCGATTGCCGAAATCGCGCGCCACACGCTCACGCATGAATTCCGCACCATCACCCCCGCCGACTCCCGCATCCTGCTGGTGCAGGGCGGGGAGCGCCTGCTGCCGGGTTATCCGCCGGAGCTGTCGGCCAATGCCCAGCACTCGCTGGAGAAGCTCGGCGTGGAGATCCTGCTCAATCACAAGGCCGTGGATGTCAGCGAGCAGGGCGTGCTCGTACGCAGCGATGCCGGGGCGGAGCAGTTCGTGGACAGTGCCAACGTGCTCTGGGCCGCCGGAGTGCGTGCCAACCCACTCGGGGCAGCGCTGCGCGAGGCCACGGGCTGTGAGCTGGACCGCAGTGGCCGGGTGATCGTCGAGCCGGACTGCAGCATCGCCGGCCATCCGGACATCTTCGTGGTTGGCGACATGGCGCACTGTGACGACGGTGAGGGCCGGCCGCTGCCGGGCGTGGCCCAGGTGGCGATGCAGCAGGCGGCCTTCGCGGCGCGGCGCATCACTGAGCGGCTGGCGGGGCGGGGGCAGGGCATGCCGCGCTTCCGCTACAGGGACCGCGGCAGCATGGCCACGATCGGCCGGGCCAGTGCCGTGGCCGCGGCGGGCCGGATGCGGATGAAGGGTCTCGTGGGCTGGCTGGCCTGGCTGTTCATCCACCTGATGTACATCGTCGAATATGACAACCGCGTGCTCGTGCTGTTCCAGTGGTGCTGGTACTACCTCACCTGGAACCGCAGCGCGCGCCTGATCACCAACCCGGAGGAGTAGGAGGCCCGGAGCAATCCGGGCAATGGAGGCCAGACCCATGGTCTGGCAAGGAGGTCAGGCGTCCGCCTGACAAGGAGGTCAACCGTCAGGTTGACACGGAGGCCAGGAGCAATCCGGGCAATGGAGGTCAACCGTCAGGTTGACAATGCAGTCCGGATAGTTTGTGTAGTTTCAATTGTGATCCCACAGCGGCGGCACTCCTGCCATCAACTTCGGAGCGCGAGCATTCAGCTCGCAGGAGCGCGAGCATTCAGCTCGCCTGGACAACGGTGTGTGGCTCTTCATGAGCCACAGGGCCCTGTCGGTCTGCAGACCGACATTCCGCAGCACCCTACGCTACCATCAATTCCGTGATTACCGCATCTTCCGGAATCCGAGCTCTTGTTTTCCTGCTCGCCGTCCTGCTGCTGTCCCTGCCAGCATCGGCCCGGGCCCATGATGCCGTTGGCAATGCACTGGATGCTGATGAGAAGGTGAGAATCGTGGAGCGGAATTTCTTCATTGTCATCGAGGCAATGCACGATTTCCACCGGGATCATTCAGAGCGCTATCCGCAGCATCTTCATGAACTCGTGGAGGCTGGCTACCTCGAAGAACTGCCTGTCAATCCCTATACGGGCAGGCCGCTCAGACAGATCCGGCTCGGGGAGCTGCCCAACGCCGGGGAGTTGTCACTGCTGCTGGGCAACTCGCGCTTCCTGGATTCCTCCGGCAACGTGCAATCCACCCGAGCCGAGATGTTCCTGCTGGGATATGTGGATGCGCAGTACAACAGGAGAAGCGGCATGCTGCGGATGGACTGGAATCAACGGATCGCCGGTGCTGAAAAATTGCTGGTCTTGCCAGCGGAAATCAACAGGGCCCTGCAACTGAGCTGGGGCGGCATCACTTATCCCTGCTATGGATATGTTGGCCCGTATCAGGTTGAGTTTGATTCCCTGACTGATGTGCTTCAGCGTGACGGCTACACCCTGCCGATCCAGATGAAAGATTCTGAGTCAGCAGTGAAGTGACTATGCCTGGGCCAGAAATCCAGTTGACCTTTGTGGTCATGCCTTCCCGCTTCCCTGTAACCTTTCCTCTGCGCAGCTAATCCTTTTCATGGGATGGGCAGTTTCAGACTGACACTGAGGGAACTTGGCACAATCGCCCTGCTGCTGCTGGCAGTCGTAGCCCTGGCCGGGCTTGGCTATGGAGGAGTGCAAGCAGCTTCATTGGTGCGGGACCTGCAACATGCGAAATTCCTTGACAATCACAGGACTGCAAATGACCGCGTGATTGATTACTCGGAAGAAATGTACATTGCCCTGGAGAGATACAGACGTGACAACGATGGAAAAATCACAAGGGATCTGAATCAGCTGGTGGAAGCGGGTTATATCAGGGAAATCCCTATCAACCCATTCACAGGTCAATCGACCAGACTCATTCGGATCGGAGAGTATCCCAATGCGGGAGAGCTTTCCATGATTGTTGGCAACGATTACATTTTCAACGAGCAAACGAAGCAAACTGAGACCAGGGAGTTATTGTCAATCTTCTGCTTCGGGGAACCGGAAGGCGGGCTTTTCAAGCATGAAGAGGACTATGACCAATGGAAGCAGAGGGCCAGGCCTGATGCTTCTGCATATCGGCACGCTTCCTATGAATATGAGTGGATGAGTGATGAACTTGCCGACACGGTACTCTGGTTTGATGGAGGAATCTGCGTGATCTGCAGCAAGATGAGTTACCCATACAGCTGGTCGGCAGATTCCCCCGAGGAAACATTCAGGAAGAACGGTTACACCCTTCCAATCCAGATGGAAACTGAGCAATCAGTTGTAGCGGAGGGTCGGTGAACCTGTTTCGCATCACACGCCGTGACTTGCTTGTGCTCTTCGGCATCGCCTGGGCTGTCGGCCTGTTGTACTGCTTCTACCTGCTAGGCGCTAAGGCGATGGACATGCGCCGCAAGGCGATCATCGATGCCAACCTCACCCGCAATGATATCGTGATTGACAATGCATTGGTAATAAGTAAGGCATTACACATATATGCTGAAGCTCATGGAGGGATATTCCCACGCCAGTTCCAGCCTCTCGTTGATCAAGGCTATCTAAGTCACATTCCTCTCAATCCATACACTGGGGCGCCAATGCGGATTGTCCGCCTGGGCGAGAGTCCACGCCTGGGTGAAATCACGCTTGAATTCGGGCAGCAATATATTTACAGCCACGAACTGGGCACAACTGAGACACGTGATGCGGAGCTGCTGATTGTGTATGGAGACCACGCTGAGGGATTTACGAAGTTTGAGGAATGTGCGCAGCCACTTAAGGCGAATGATTGCTGGTCCGCGGAAGTAGCGGAGGACATGATTCTTGTAGTTGGCAAGTTAGCAATCAGTGGCTTGAAACTGAGCAGTCCATATTCCTGGTCCCGCGATTCAGATGAACAGTATCTGACTGCCAACGGCTACACCCTGCCAATCCAGATGGAGCATGATGTCACTCCCGGTGATGACCATTGAGCAGGAAATTGAAATCCACGCTGACAGGCCTGCTGCTGCTTGCCAGCGCTGTACTGCTCGGATACTACGGGCTGCGCTGGAGCAACAGCAGGTTGGCGCTGAAAGGGCAGGATGCGAAGCAGGCTGAATTGCTGCTGGAACAGCGCACTGCAAATGACATCGTGGTTGACAACGCAAAGCTGATTCTGCAGGCCATGTATGACTATGCAGTGGATCATGACTGGACCCATTCACGCAGCCTGCAACAATTGGTTGATGGACATTACCTGAGCAGCATTCCTGTCAATCCATTTACTGGCCAACCTACGGAACTGATCAGAATCGGGGAAATGCCCAATGCCGGAAACCTGAGTATTGTGTTCGGTGAATCCGGAGCCAGGGATGATAATGGAAACATTGTGGAACGGAATGAGGCGATCCTTTTGATTGCCTACGGAGATCCCGCGCTTGGTTTCAAACTGCACCCCCGGCATGTAGCAGGTCAGGACTGGGAGGAACCATCGATCGGGGAAGCTCTGCGAAGTACGATGATCTTTCTTGACGGCGATATGCTGATCACGAGTGTGCGCAGGATGGATGGCAATTCTTATTGGAAGGATTCACTGGAATCAGCTCTGGAGAAGAATGGATACTCCCTTCCAGTAGGGATGGAGACAGAATTGTCTTCAAGGATTCAGCGATCAGAATAACATGACAGAAAACCCTCTGTGCTCACTGTGCGCTCTGTGGTTGATCTTCCCCTGTGCCCCTGGCTCGCTACCGCTGAAGCGTGTAGCTCCCATCGCCCGGTTGGCGCCGCACCTCAAAAAATCGACCGCGGCAGGATTCGAACCTGCGACTTTCAGCTCCGGAGGCTGACGCTCTATCCCCTGAGCTACGCGGCCGTGGGGGGATCATATTACCACGCCATGCCCGCTCATCTTGCTCAGTGCTCGGTGTCGGCCTCGCCCAGCTCGGAGATCGCGATCAGCGGGCTCGTATCCAGCGGGCGGTCGATGAACACCCCGCTGTCGTCGCGCAGCAGGTCCAGGCGCCGCGGCTCGCTCAGCCGGCTGCCCCCCGCATCAAAGATCACGCTGATCTCCGGCAGGCTCAGGGCATCGCCGTTCACGCGGCTGACCACGCCGATCTCCTTGTTGGAAAGCAGCACGAAAGTCCCGACCGGGAAGCGCCCGATGCCCTGCAGGAAGTGGTTCACCAGCTTGTTGTTGAAATGCGAGCCACTTCCGCGGATCAGGATCGAGACCGCGCGGTGGTAGTCCATCCGTGCCCGGTAGCAGCGGTCGGTGGTCACGGCGTCGAACACGTCGCAGATGCTCGAGAGCATGTCGTAGAGGCTCAGTTCATTCTCGCGCAGCTGGCGCATGTAGCCCGTGCCGTTCACGCGCTCATGGTGGTTGAGCACGATCTCCCGGCAGAGCGGTGGCACGTCCGGCACGTCCTCCAGCAGCTCCAGCCCGTGGCGCACATGCCGCGTCATCAGGTTGAATTCATGCTCCGTGAGCTGGCCTGGTTTGTTGAGGATCTCCAGCGGCACCTTGCTCTTGCCGATGTCATGCAGCAGGAGTCCGATCCCGAGGTCCAGCAGCTGCTGTTCGCTGTCGGTGCAGTTGCGGAACAGTGAGATCCCCAGCACGCAGACATTCACGCTGTGGAAATAGGTGTAGTCGTCATAGCTGCGCAGGTCATGCAGCTTGAAGGCCGTGGAGTCCAGCGACTGCGCCCGGCGGATCAGGTTGCTGGCAACATCAGCGGCTGCATTCAGGTCGACCTTGCTCAGGAAGCGGCTGCTCTCGAACAGCTCACGCACCTTGCGCGTGGCCATCCCGCGCACCTCCTGCGAAAGGTCCTCCTTCACGCCGGCTTCCAGGGCCAGTTCGGCGCGGAAGGGGATCACGCTGCCGCGCACCACGTTCTCCACGTCGCGGTCCGGCAGGAACAGCTGGCCGCCGCTCTTGCTGAAGCGCACGCGCTGTGGGTCACTGCGTCTGAGCTTGCTGATCAGCGCGGCGGTGATCCGGCTGCCTGAGGTGGCCACGGCCTGGCTGCCGATGTAGATGTCGAGCGCCAGTGCCTTGCCCTCATAGCGGGCAAGCTCCTCAATCTGCTGCTCGATGTTCATTACATCAGTGCTGTGGTCCATGTTCCCACCGGAGGCTTGCTAAAATCACGCTTCCCATGCGGCGCAGCTACCACGTACTCACCGGCCCGACGGCCGCCGGCAAGACCGGCTTCCTGCTCGGGCGGCTGCCCGCCGGCAGTGCCGTGGTGATCTCCGCGGATTCCCGCCAGGTCTACCGGCTGATGGACATCGGCACGGGCAAACCGGAGGCCGCGGAACTGACACTGCTTCCACATTATGGCCTCGACATTCTGGATCTGGGTACAAAGTTCAGCGTCTACCAATTCTTGATCCGCCTTTCAGAATGGCTGCGCGATCTATGGGACGACCCGCGCCAGGTCTGGATCTGCGGTGGGACGGGGCTCTACATCCATGCCCTGCTGAACCGGCTGGAGCTCGGAGCGCCACCGCGGGAGGAGCTGCGCCTCAGGCTCAGCAGTCTGATCGCTGATCAATCAGCACGCTTCTGGGCCGGCCAGCTCGGGCTCAGCCCCGCTGATCCTGACAACCCCGTGCGCGTGATCCGCAGCGCCGAGGAGGCCTGTCTGGATCCGCAGCGAGCAGCAGAGATTCACGAGCGGCTCGGGCTCGATCCGCAGGCGGCTGACAACACGGCCTGGCAGGCCGAGCAGCAGGCCTTTGCTGAGGCCCAGCGCGAACTGGAGTGCTGGCACTGCGCGGGGCTGGCCGTGCTCGATCCCGGCCGCGAGGCACTGCAGCAGCGCATCAGCCTGCGCGTGCGCCGCATGTTCGAGCAGGGCCTGCCGGAGGAAGTGGCACGCATCCGCGCTTCAGGCTACGGTGCCGTGGACGAACTTGCCAACGGCATCGCCTACCGGGAGGCGGGGCTGCTGCTGGACGGTGTTCTCGACTACGAGGCTGCCGTGGAGCAGGCCGTGATCCGCACCCGCCAGTATGCCAAGCGCCAGCGCACCTACTTCCGGGGGCGGGGCTGGGCGGAGTATGACGATGCAGGCCTGGAGGCCTGGTTCAGCGGGCTCGATCAGTCAGGCGGTTAGATCTCGTCGATCATCCCGAACAGATAGGCCAGCGAACGGCGCACCCGGCCCTTGCGTTCCACCGGGGTCTCGCTGAACTTCTGCGGAATCTGCTGCCAGAAGCGGATCGGCCTGAGCAGCAGCGAGGCTGCGGACAGGGCCACGATGTAGATGAACATCAGCATCAGGAAGTTGTACTCACTGGGCTGGATCCCCGCGATGCTGCGCGCGATCATCACCCAGCCGCCGATTGCGCCCACGATGATGATCCAGATCAGCAGCCACCAGAGCATCCGCCAGTTGCTGATGCGCTCGCGGTAGCCGCTGTGTACCCGGCTGTATTCACCGAACAGCACGCCGTCCAGCTCCACACGCTTCTGCTCATCGGCGATGAACAGCAGCGAGCAGAGGATCTCATCCCCGGGACCGAGCCGGTCGAATTCAATCGTGCACCATACGTCATTCTCGCGGAACTGCGGGTTGAGCACGACCTTGGCCTTGTCACTGATCAGCTTGTTGAAGCCGATGTAGCGGCAGTCATCCGCGCCGACCACGAGCTGGCGCTTCTCCGGGCTGTCACTGCTGCTGATGTCCAGCTTGCCCGTGTTCTTGATCACGAGGTAGGTGGCCCAGATATGCGCGGGTTCATGGCCCTTGTAGCTCACCTTCAGCGGGATGTTGCGGTTGCTGAACTCGGAGATGTCAATGTAACTCGTATGCATGTCCCAGGTCAGGTGCCGGCCTGTGCGGATGTTGCGGCTGAAGCGCACGAGCACCCACAGCAGGATCACCGTGACCGTCAGGCCATAGATCACCAGCCAGAAGAGCACTCCGGCGCCTTCGACGAGAATCGTATTCTGAAGCAGGGCTAATAGCATCGTTTGATCCCAGCGCGTCCGCCGGTAATTGTATCAATCAACGGCGCAGTTCCACGGGAAGCAGCGTATTGGGTTCCGTGAACATCTCAAAACGCTTCGCTCCGGCCGGTGCGATCCCCGCATTGATGCCGATCATTTCCCCCGGCACGGCGCCGAGTTCATTGAACTGCTCGCAACCCAGTATGAGATGCACCACGATCCTGCCGGTGTCGCCGTCGAGCCAGCTCTGCATCAGCTCAACGCCCTCGAAGCGCGCATCCTCCATGAAGCTGCGGTTCTCCGAGGGCCAGTCCACGTTCTCCGGGCATTCGTGCCGGGCGGCCTGCTCGATGCCTTCTCTGTTGATGATGAAGCGGTAGTTGTCATTGCCCTCGAACCAGCCGTTGTTGTCAAGGTCCAGCATCAGCTTGAAGCGTCGGCCGGCCTCCCACTCGACGGCGGAGGTGTGCAGCCAGATCTCCAGCCGGGTCTCTTCCACGTACATCAGGTCCACCCGCAGGGAATCCTCATCCCTCAGCCCGCCGCAGATGATCTTGCCGACATTCCCGCTCCTGGCCTCCGGCACGCTGTCGAAGTTCCACAGGGTGGGGTAGGGATCCTCCCCATCCGGCAATCCGTCGCTGTCCGTATCCTTGTCCTCGGGATCCTGGATCTGGGCATTGCGGTTGAGGTTCTCGCCGTGGCCTTCCGCGTTGCCATTGGAGGCCAGCAGTTCGGTGCGGTCATCCACGCCGTCATTGTCAGTGTCCACATTCTCATCATAGGGGTCCGTGTATGGCGCGAAGTGGTAGTCAAACGGAATCACGCTGTTGTGGAAGTACGGTGTGTTGAGTGGGACGAAGTCCCCGTCGTCATCGACGAATTCCAGCATCCGGCCCCAGGCCAGGTCCTCCCAGTCCGTCTCACGGATACGGCGCAGGATGAAGCTGTTGGCATCAAAGTGCTCGCCGAAGCGTCCGGTGTTTGACAACTCCGGGGCCAGGTGGTTGAACCAGACCTCCGGATGCCCGCTCTGCTCGAACAGACTGTCGAGCTGGTGCCCGAACTCATGCACCATCAGCCAGTCGCTGCCGCAGTAATGCCCGCGCGGGGGATGGGCCCACCACGACCAGCCGCACTTGCCGGTCTCCGCTTCCGCGCCCCAGGTGAAGCCGCCGCCGCCCGGTACGCGCTGCAGGTGCTTCGTCTCCGCGTCATACTGGAACAGGCGGTAGATCTGGAACAGCCCGTCATAGTTGTCACGGTCATCGCCGTAGGCCGGGTGGTCCACCGGGGAATGATATGGACCCTCATCGTTGGCAATGCTTGAGCGCAGTACCGGCTCTTCCACGAACTCCCATTCGTAATTGATGATGCAGTTGAAGCGGGAGTTGCGCCAGTAGAACTGCCGGCCCTCGTCCATCTGATCCACGGCATCCGACCATTCCACGATGCCGGTATCCGCGAACATTTCACCCTGGGATTGCAGATCGGCGAGCCAGTTGAAGCCCTCCGGCATGGCAGGCCGGCCGTTTTCATCCGGGAAGTCCTGAATCACTGCGTGGTAGAAGTAGACCTTGCAGTTCAGCTCACGGTAACGGGTATCCGGCGGGCCGGTGAAGCTCAGGGGCTGGTCAGCAGCCAGGGCCGCCTGGCAGGCGAGCAGCAGTACGGCTATAGCAATGCTAAGGATGCGCATCCGATCATTTTATAAGAGGGACGAGGCAAGCGCTTTCCGCTACACCCCATCTCCCAGCACCCACATCCTCCCCGTACCGGCGTCGCCCCGCGATGCCAGCAACCTCGCTGCAGCATCAGGGCAATCCGCTGGCACGGCAGCTACCTTTTATCCAGAGTCCGCTATCCCGAATCCGGTTCGCCTGCCTCAGCTCCGCTACAATACCTGCGATGCTGATCAGGAAACTCCTCTTTATCGTTGCTGCACTGGTGCTGGGCGCAGCCCATCCGGCCCAGGCCCTCGAATACACCGTTGCCTCCGATGACAGCCGTGAAGTCGCGGAAGGTGTGACCTACCATCACTACAGGCTCGACACCGGCCGCGGCAGCATGTTCATCCACACTGTGGCCATCGACCCCCTGGCCAGCTATGCCCTGATGCCGGTGATTGCCAACGAAAAGCTCAACACGGTTGCTCCGGTGAAGAAGCTGGCGGAAGGCGTGGATGCCGTGGCCGCGATCAACGGCGGCTTCTTCGATACGGGCAAGACCCGCCTGCCGGTCGGCCTGGTCAAGATCAAGCGCCGCATCGTCTTCGAGCAGTTCCTCAACCGCGCCGTGCTCGGCATCGACGAACATGGCCAGCTCGACTTCGACCGCTTCAATCTGCACAGCTACATCTACATTCCCGCCATCGACTTCTCGCAGCAGATCCACGGCTACAACCGCAAGCGCAAGGAGAATGAACTGATCGTGTTCACGCCGGAATTCGGCAAGAGCACGCGCACGAATGAGTGGGGTGTGGAGATCGTGCTGCACCGCATCAGCCCGGATCGCGTTGACAAGCCCTTCATCCTGCTTGAACCGGACCGCTACATCATCACCAGTGTCAACCACCAGGATACACCGATCCCCCCGGATGGGGTGGTGCTTTCGATCCACCGTCCGGCGCTGGAACAGCTGGAGTGGCTGAAGCAGGTCTACCCCGGGATGGAGATGCAGCTCAAGAGCAATGTTCCTCCCGGCTGGGAGAGCTATCCTTATCTTCTGGGCGGAGGTCCGCTGCTGCTCAAGGACGGCAGGGACGTGCTCGATCCCAAGCTGGAGAAGTTCAGCAACTACTTCAGCAAGCCCAATGCCCGCACCGCCGTGGCGCGCACGCTGGAAGGCCGCAGCTACATCATCGTCGTGGACAGGGCAGGCGGCAGTGGAGGCGCGACCTGGGAGGAGCTCACCGCGATCTGCACGGATCTGCTGGACTGCACGGATGCAATGGGATTCGATGGAGGAGGTTCATCCACGATGTTCCTCGGGGATGAGATCGTCAATGCACCGGCCGGGGGCGGGGTGCGAGACGTTGCCAATATCCTGGCTGTGGTGCCCTTCGAGAGCTTCATCTGAGACGGCAGCCTCCCTGCGCCGTCTCAGTTGATGAGTTGCCGGTCTGTCTTAGTCGTTCTTGGGACGGCCGTCGCCGGTGAACTCGCAGAACAGCACGCTGGCATCCTGGTTCTGGATTCCGGTGTCGTAGTTCAGCTCGTCGTTGATGTCCTCACCGAGGCGGAACATGTCAGCGGCATATTCGCTGCCGTTGTACATGTCGCCGAAGCTCAGCGTGACGGTCACGTTGTCGAAGTTGTAGCTGGCGGCGAACATATCCCAGGCGGCCTCGATCTGGGCACTGCCAGGAGCATCACTCACGATCCGGCTGTCGAGGTTGCTGCCGGCATTGCTGCCGCTGCAGCCGAAGATCGTGATAGACAGAGCAAAACAGGCGATGACGCAAGCAAAGCGCTTCATCATATCCTCCGTGTAAATAGTGGGGTGTTGATAATGTACTGACAATCAGTTTGTAGTACGAGTCTTATTATACTGATTTGTTGATATTTTGTGCGGATAGTCAGGGAGAAATGGGGATAAATTTCCTAAAATTCAGTAAACTGTCTCATCTTTATTGTCATTTTAATCAAATATCGGATAAACCCATCAGAATTGTGGATAACTTTCGAATATCGAAATTTTCAGACTGCCATAAGACAAGTCATCCGCAAGTGGGATTGACTAGTTTGTTTGTGATTGTTTCAGTTTTGCATAGAAAGCGGATCACTGTGAAACACTGTGCCCAGAGCTGGATTCTGTGGATAAATGCAGGAGAATCAGGCTTTCAAGCGGATTCCGTTACCTTGTATTCCTGCCTGCGAAGCAGTGCCCTCAGGAACTGGGCCATTCAGCCAGAGCCGTGCCATGTCCCTCGGTGGCGAAGCCCGCTAATCCTTCACTGCCGCTTTCGTCCGCAGTCCGTAGCACAAAACTACTGCTGCAGGTCTCCCAGCTTGCGGCTGTCCTCGCGCACCCGGTTGAAGCCCAGCCCGGCCAGATTCTCAATGAAGGCCTCGCTGCCGAAATCAGGCATCGTGCGTGACGAATAGTCGTACTCAACCGGCACGTCGCGTTTCACGGTCACGAGATCGCGGAACAGGAACACATCATCCTTCGCCGGTTCCAGTTTCCTGCGCAGTCCATCCGGCTTGATGAAGTCGATGTTGCTGTAGATCGACTCCAGCTTGCCGTGTTGCGCCACGAGCTTGGCAGCGGTCTTCTCGCCCACGCCTGCCACCCCGGGAATATTGTCTGAGGGGTCGCCCATCAGCGCCTTGAAATCCACGAAGCGTTCCACCGGGAAGCCGTACTTCAGTTCGAACCCGCCCAGATCCACCTCATTCACAGCGCCCATCTTGCCCGGCATCAGGAGCTGGGTGCCGGGATCCAGCAGCTGCAGCAGGTCGCGGTCGCTGGTCAGCACACTTACCTTGTTTCCCTGGCTTCGCGCATCCGCCGCCAGCGTGGCGATGATGTCATCCGCCTCGAAGCCCTGCATGGAATAGACCGGGGCACCGGTCAGCTTCGCCATGTCGATTGTCAGCCCGAACTGCGGTCGCAGGTCATCCGGCGGCGCCGGGCGGTTGGCCTTGTAGCCGTCATACATCTGGTTGCGGAAGGTCTGGCTGCCCGCGTCGAACACGATCGCGCTGTCGGTGACGGGATTGTCCTTGAAGATCTTCATCAGCAGGCGCAGCACGCCGAACACGGCGTTGACGGGTACGCCCTCCGGCGTTGTCATGTCGCCCTTGATGCTGAAGTAGGCGCGGAAGATCAGCCCCGTGCCGTCAATGAGCAGGATGTGCCTTGACATGCCCGCATGATAGCACCGGCCCCCGCGGCCTCAGGGTTATAATTGGCAGGTGATTTACGAGATCGTGAAAGTACCCGCCAAGATCCTGCGCAAGCAGTGCCGCCGCATCAGTCCCGGAGACGGGCTGGACCTGGAGGCGCTCTGGCGCGACATGTCGCAGACCATGCAGGAGGCCCACGGGGTGGGTCTGGCGGCCCCGCAGATTGACAAGGGCATCCGCTTCCTCGTCGCACATGACGTCGAGACCGGGGTCACGCATCCCTTCGTCAATCCGGAAATCGTCGCCATCAGCGAGGATGAGGAGGTCGCCAGCGAGGGCTGCCTCTCGATCCCGGGCCTGCGCGGTGACATCTCCCGCCACCTCGGAATCATCATGCGCTTCCAGGACCTGAATTTCCGCCAGCATGAGGCGGAGTTCCAGGGCTTCTTCGCGCGCGTGCTGCAGCATGAGGTGGACCACCTCAACGGGATCCTGATCAGTGACCGCGCCGTCAACGGCCTGTACGAGGACACCGACGACGAGGACCATCCGGAGGAAGTCGGGGCGGAGGAGCTCTGATGCCCGATGACGGCCCGCGCATGATGAACCTCTCCGCACTGCGCGGGGATGCCGAGTTCAACAGCCTGCGGCCCACGCGCTTCGCGGACTTCGCCGGCCAGCGCCAGGTCGTTGACAATCTCTCCGTGATGATCGACGCCGCCCGCATCCGCCAGGAGCCGGTCGAGCACATCCTCTTCAGCGGGCCTCCGGGGCTGGGCAAGACCACCCTCGCGCACCTGATCGCAAATGAGATGGAGACCACACTCGTTGCCAGCAGCGGGCCCCTGATGGACAAGCCCGGCGACCTGGTGGCGATCCTCTCCAGCCTCGGCAGCGGCCAGGTGTTCTTCCTCGATGAGATCCACCGCCTGCCGCGCACCGTGGAGGAGACGCTCTACAGTGCGATGGAGGACTACAAGGTCGACATCGTCACCGGCAGCGGACCCGGGGCGCGCACGATCACGCTCCCGCTGGAACGCTTCACGCTCGTCGGTGCCACCACGCGCTCCGGGATGCTCAGTGCCCCGCTGCGCGACCGCTTCGGCGGGCAGTTCCACCTTGAGTTCTACACACCGGAGGAGCTGGCCGCGATCGTCAGCCGCGCCACCGCCGGGATGGATCTCGAGATTGACGACGATGCCCGCCTGTTCCTCGCCGCCCATAGCCGCGGCACGCCGCGCATCGCCCTGCGCCTGCTGCGCCGGGTGCGGGACTTCGTGCAGGTCAGCGGCGAGGTGCGCATCACCGCGGCCCGCGCCCGTGAGGCGCTGGAACGCATCGGGATCGGCAAGCTCGGGCTGGACCGCATGGACCGCGAGATCCTCGCCGCGATCATCCAGCGCTTCGGCGGTGGGCCGGTCGGGCTGGAAACGCTCAGCGCGGTGTTCCATGAGGAGAAGGACGTGCTCGCGGAAGTGCATGAGCCCTACATGCTGAAGCTCGGGCTGCTGGCACGCACGCCGCGGGGCAGGGTGGCAACCGCCCGGGCCTATGAATACCTCGGGCTGGCCGTGCCGCAGGACCTGCCGGAGGCCCCGCTGTTTGACGACGCGGGTGACGGTCCGGCCTAGGCCGCGCCTGCCTCACCGCCGTCGCCATTTTCACCACCGTCAGTGCTTTCCCCGCCATCCTCCGATTCCACAGGCGGATCCTCGTCAGTACGCAGCTCCCAGCGCCGCAGCAGCCACTGGCCGCGCACGCGCTCGAACTGCAGGTAGTCGCTGTCGGTCGAGACCCGCACCTCGGGGGGCACGATGTCCGGGCGCTGCGACTTGTAGTCACTGCTGCAGTGCGCGGTGGCAATGTCGCCCACGAGCTCCAGCCCGCTCATCTCCAGCGTGAACTCGATGTTGGCATCGGATGTGAACACCCCGTTCCAGAAGTTGCGGAATGCTCCCGTCCCGACTTCCTTCCATTCACTGGCATAGCGCACTGCCACATTGTTGTCCATCGTGAACTGCGCACCGACCGGCTGGCTGGCGAGGAACACGTCCTCGCCGTTGATCCCGGCCTCGATGATGTCGATGTTCTCGAGGATCACGGCCCGCACGCCCTCGATTTCCAGCGGCGCGGTCTCGCTGCCGGCGCAGGAAGCGAGCAGCATTGCCAGCAGCATCGCCGCCGCGCCTCCGCCCATTGTCATCAGTCTGCTGTTCATCAGAATACGTGGCTCACCTTGGCCTCGATGCGGTCGCTGTTCGAATAGCGGTCGCTGAAGTCGCTGAATCCCTGGTAGGCCCAGCCGCTGTTCGAATTCAGATGCAGTTCATAGCGCCAGTTGGCATTCGTATTGTAGGACAGATTCAGGTTCAGGGTGTGGTTGTCACTCTTCTGCTGGCTCAGTTCCCGGCGCACCAGGCTGCGGATCCACTCCGCTCCGAGGTTGAATGTCCCACCGCCGCCGCCCGGTGCCTGGCCGCTGAAGTCGTAGTAGACCCGGGTCTGCAGCGTGTCGGTCGGGGTCACCAGCTGGTTCTGGGAATTGAAGCTGTCATTGAAGGCCTGGGAGATCTCCATGCGCAGGTTGGCCTGGCGGCCCAGCCGGCTGCCGGCACTGTAGCTGTACTTAGTGTATTCATTGCGGTCCAGGCGGTTGGCATTGCCATTGAGCTTCTGCTCGAAGCCCAGTCCGTAACTGCTGATGCCGCCCGGAGCCTTGTATTCCAGACGCCCGTTGAGCAGCGTCTCATCCTTGTTGAGCTGATTGCTGATGTTGCTGAAGTCGTTCTGCAGCTGGTAGAGCAGGCTGGCCGTCGTCAGCTTGTTGGGGCGGAAGCCCACGTTGATCTGCTGAATGGTCGTGGCCGTGCTGTCGTTGGCACTGTTGTAGTCCAGCAGGCGGTTGCTGTAGGCCACGGACATCTCACGTCCGGCCGGCACCGGCGGGTTGAAGCGCAGGCGCACCTCGCGCTCCATGCTGCGGTTGCTGGGATTGGCCAGCGGGCCCCAGTGCCGCGAGCGGAAGATGTAGTCATAATGCATCGGATAGCCGGGCAGGTCCCCGCCGAAGTTCAGGGCATACTGCAGGTCGGACTGCGTGCTCGCATTTTCCTGCAGGGAGTTGCGGCTGCTGTCCTCCCAGTAGTTGGCGGACATCTGCAGCCGGCCCATGTTGCCGATCTGCATGTTGCGCTCGCCGATCACGCGCATCGTCTCCTGGCTGGTCTGCTGTCCGTCAGTGCTGAATGTGTCGCGCGTCAGCCGCGATTCATTGTGGAACTGCACACGGTAGCCGCCCTGCGGCGTGTTGGCACTGCTCTCCGCGAATCCCTTCCAGTAGATGTCATCGCTGCCACGGCTGAAGTTGTAGCCATTCTGGTTGGAGGTTGTACGTTCGCTGGTGGTGAATGTGAAGCGCGGCGCGTTGTCAGGCTTGAGCTCCAGGTAGGCCGCCTTGTAGTCGGTAAGTTCCAGGTCGCGGTCGCTGTTTGAGGGGAACTGGTTGCTGCTCACATCGCGATGCGAATAGAAGTAGTTGCCGTTCAGATAGCCCGCCGACTTCAGTTCGACACGGAAGTCGTAATAGTCCTGGCGGATGCTGCGGGTGAAATTCCCGCTGGCATTCTGGTTGTCCTGCAGGTTCAGTTCATAGTTGAAGTTCAGACGCGTCTGCAGGCGTCCCTGACGGATATCTCCGGTGCTCCAGCCGAGTTTCCAGATGCTCTGGAACAGCTCCTCATTGTCGTTCTGGGTGATCCAGCGCATGCTGGTTTCCATGGAAGGCAGCTTGCGGATTGCATCACGGGGTGCTGCGGCACGCGCAGTGGTGGCACTGAGCACGCCCATGCCCAGCAGCAGCGCGATCCAGGCGAGTTTCGCCAGCCCCTTCATCCCCTTTATTCTAGCAAAGTGCGATATGGTCAGGATCGGGCTGAGACCGCTTCAGTACTGATCTCCGCTGGAAATGGAGTTGGTGACTTGTTGATGGATTTGCAATCTGTTGATTAATTGTGGACAGTTTTCGCCCGATATGCTAGCATCTCGGTATCTCAGGGTTGAGTAAAGGGAATATCATGAGGCAGATTCTGTTCCTCGCGGCCATGCTGCTGCTGCTGGGCAGCGCCACTCGTGCGCAGGCCAGTGAAACCATCTCCACTACGGCGGTCATCAATACCTGCTCAAGCTGCGGCAAGTGCAACGACAGCAAGTGTGGTTGCGAAAAGCCGAAGTGCGGCTGTGAGAAGCCCAAGTGCGGTTGCGAAAAGCCGAAGTGCGGCTGTGAGAAGCCCAAGTGTGGATGCGAGAAGCCGAAGTGCGGCTGTGAGAAGCCCAAGTGTGGCTGCGAGAAGCCGAAGTGCGGCTGTGAGAAGCCGAAGTGCGGCTGTGAGAAGCCCAAGTGCGCATGCGAGAAGAAGAGCTGCGGCTGTGAGGAAAAGGAATGCGGCTGCATCAGCAATGAGATCATGTACGGCGATGGTCTGGCCTTCTCTCTGGCCGGCGCCGAGAGCATGGCCTCGAGTGGCCTGGCCTTCACGATGGCTGACGTCGTCTCTCCGCCGCTGGATGCCAGCTGCTGTCCTTCCGAGAAGTTCTGCCTGATTGACAACTGCACCGAATGCTACAGCCTCGTCTGCTGCCCCACCGGTCTGGAGCTGCTCTGCAATGATCGCTGTGGCAAGCAGAAATGCGGCAGCTGCAACAAGTGCGAGCACAAGTGCGGCTGTGAGAAGCCGAAGTGTGGCTGTGGCAAGCAGAAGTGCGGTTGCGAGAAGCCCAAATGCGGCTGCAGCAAGCAGAAGTGTGGTTGCAAGGAAAAGTCATCCTGCGGCTGCCAGAAGAAGAGCTGCGGCTGCGGCAAGTGCGGCTCACACTGAACCCTGTGAATCTGATTGCCAGCTCAGTCCGGCGATCAACGGTCAGCTAAGTCTGACAATCAACTGAAACGGAAAAGCCGGCCCATGGGCCGGCTTTCTACTTTCTCATTCTGCTTCTGATTCTGCCTACTGCTTACTGCCTACTGCTTACTGACTTCTGACCACTGACCACTTTTTAGTGCAGGTTGTCCATCACGGCCTTGGTGCCCTCTGCACGCCGCTGGACTGAATCCGAGGCATGGCTCAGGAAGCCCCCGCAGATTCCCACGATCAGCAGGTAGGAATAGATCCAGCCGTCACGGGCCAGGTATTTCTCCGCATCGAACTGCTCATAACCGAAGTTGCGGCCGAGCCCGCTGGAGAAGACAAGCATATCCAGGCCCACGCAGATCACCGCCCAGGACACGGCCATCACCAGGCCTTCCAGCCGCCGGTTGCCAGTGCATTTGGGCAGGTAGAGTATCGTGGCCACGCTGGCCACGGTCAGACCGAGAATCATGATCACCACGAGTGCACGGTCGCTGTAGCCCTGCACACCATACAGCGCAGCCCGGGCCAGGATCTCCACGATCCAGATCAGGAAGCCATATCCGAATATCTCCAGCCATCTCAGGCTGTCAGAATCATTCATTTCCGATTTCCCTTGCTATCTGTGATTCTTCGACTCTCTGCGCTCGCAGTCTCCCCGCAGCAACTGCGGGCTTACCAGTCAGCATTGTAGAGCAGGTAAGGGGCTTTGCCTAGCTGTCATGCTGGCGCACATCCAGCTCGCGGTGCCGGCGGCTTTCCGCTTCCGCATTTCCCTGCGGGGGAATCAGGATCAGGCTGAGCACGAATCCGCTGAGCAGTCCCGCCAGATGAGCGGTATAGGCGATGTTAGTTGACAACCAGCTGACCTGCAGGATGGCGCCGGCCCAGAGCACGACGTTGTATGCCGCCATCAGTCCCACCAGCAGCCAGGCCGGCAGCGGCCAGGGAATCGGCGGGAAGATGATGTAGAAGCGCACATTGGGATAGTGCCGCACGAAGGCCGCGAACAGTGCGAACAGCCCGCCACTGGCGCCCACGAGGTCACTGCCGGGGGCTTCCACGACCTGGGCCATGCCCGCCACCACCGCACTAAGATAGAACAGCAGCAGGAAGCGCCAGGAGCCGTAGCGGATTTCCATCCAGCGGCCCACGATGTACAGGCCGAGCATGTTGGAGAACAGGTGGAAGCCGTCCGCGTGCACGAACATGTGGCTGAACAGACCGGGCAGGGTCCGGCCATCCGCGGGGTTCAGGGCCAGCTGCAGCTGGAACAGTTCGTCTCCGCGATAGACATTGGCATACAGGAAGACCACCAGACAGATGCCAAGCAGCGTCCAGGTCATCGGAGTCGGCGGAATCTCCTCCCGCTTGATCCTGCGCCGAGCCGGTCTCTCAAGATTGTCCTGACTGAAGTCTTCCTGCATGATGAATCCGTACGCCTGATCTTAACCGCTGTCGCAGTGGGTTGTAGTGATCTGCAATATCAATAAACCCATATACGCAGGACGCAATCTTGATTGCGTTTGTTGACTGCTGCTCCTGAAAGTACGCTTAGATTTCTGACCATATGTACGGTAAAGCCATAACAGTACTGGAAACATGGGGATTTAACCGGCGGTTTAGCTGGCCTTTAAGCAGCAATTCCCCACGCGGTTACCCTATTGGTGAATCAATAAACGGAATCCACCGGATACCGCTGGAGGTTTACTATGGCGCACAGAACTGACAGAATAACCGCATACATGTTTGGAGGCCTGCTGCTGGGCACGACGCTCCTCACGGCAGCTTCCTGCACGAAGGGCGGAGCGGGCAGTGAGGTGGCCGGCTTCGACGGCAGCATGCCCGAGATCGTGGTCAGCTCCATCAGCCCGACCTCCGCACACGGCGTGGAGGGCATCGATGTCGTGACCGTTCCCGAGGCGGAGGGCGTGCAGGTCACGCTCGTTGCTGCGAATGGCTTCGCGGCGGGAGAGGAACTCTTCTTCAATGTGAGTTTCGATCCGCACACCGCCCACTCCGAGAATGTGCAGTCCGTGATCAGTGCCCGGGGCAATGAGGTTGTTTCCCTGGCGATCGAGGGCCAGCCCGGCAGCATTGACTTCGGTGCGGTGACCACGGCGCGTGGCGGTACTGCGGCCCTGCCCGGCGACACCCTGCTGAGCTTCACGCTGCTGCCGGGTGAGGCCGATCTGGCCCGCTTCGTCTCCTCCGCCGGACGCAATCCCGCGCTGAGCCGCGCGAAGAACCTGGAGTTCCTCAGGAATGAGGCTGACAACTGGGTACTGGAATGGGACTACACCAACCCCGGTGACTACAACCAGGACGGCGAGGTCGGGATCACCGACATCACCCCGATCGGCGTGCACTTCGGTGAAAAGGTTGCCAACAGCTGGAATGACAAGCGCCGCCACATCGACGCCGACAGCAACGGCGAGATCAACCTCGGTGACATCACGCCGATGGGCCAGAACTACGGTGCGAAGATCTTCGCCTACAACATCGAGATGAGCGAGGACGGTGACAACGGCTTCATCGTCGTCGGCCAGCTGCTGGTTGACGAGGAGGAGGAGCTGGAGCCGGGCGAGACCAAGCGCTTCGCCTATGAGTTCGGTGCCCAGTATGTTCCCGGAGCCTGGTACCGCGTGGTCCCGCTCGACAAGGAGCTGCAGTTCGGTTCCCCCTCCGAGGCGATCAGCGAGGCCGGCCGCCGCATGAACCCGCTGCCCTTCGCCAAGGGCCAGAAGGCGCTCGTGACGGTCTTCGGCCAGAACCTGCCTGAAGGCATCGCCCATGCCAACGCGGTGCGGGTGGTCTTCCCGGCGAGCTATGACTACGTACCGGGCAGTGCCAACGCCGGCAAGCCGGGTGGCAACCCCTGGGATCCGGACGGGATCTGGAAGGGCTTCGCGGACAGCCTGCTGTTCCCGCCGGATGCCTTCCACAAGGTCGAGGAACTCGGAAACGGCAAGCGCGCGATGGACTTCAACGTCACGAGCCTCAACCGCCGCAGCCCGGCTTCCCCGGACATGTTCGGAGACATCGTGAACTTCCGCCTGGAGAGCACGGCCGGCGACCCGCTGACCCTCGAATTCCAGGTCTGGGATGACAAGGGCATCCACCGCACCTACTTCTCGGATGGTACGGAGAATGCAGTGGACTTCGGCAACACGGTCGGCCTGCGGGTCAACTAGGAACGATCTCTCTTCCACAATCTACCCAGCGCCACCGGCCTCGCTATGAAGCGGGGCCGGTTTCGTTTTCCGGAGCCGGGCGCGGAGGTCGAGGAGTAGCGGCGACACTCCTGTCGCCGGTTTAACCGTGATGCGTAAACCGTGATGCGTAAACCGTAGCGGCCGTACGGTTCACGGTTCACTCTTCACTCCTCACTGTTCACGCTTCACTGACATTCGTACCCGCCCTCGCAGTCTGAATTCCCCGGGCGTAACAGCCCTGCTACCGGTGGAAGGCCGTTTATGGCCGCATAGCTGCGCCGGCAATCCCTATCTGGGCTCCAGCACCAGCCGCATCGCGTAGCAGCTGTGGTCCAGATGGTGGCTGGTCACCAGCCTGAGCTGCAGCTGCTCTCCCTTGATCCCCGCATCGAACAGGTAGGTCAGGTGGATCTGCCCGTCACCGGCCTCATTGCGTTCCAGAGCCTCGCCGAGCACGGCCTCAATGTCGTCCGCGCCCTGTGTTGCCAGTTGCCGGCCCTGCAGTTCCAGCGGGCTGCCCTGGCCGCTGTTGAGGAAGCAGCGGATGTCATAGATCCTCCCCGCCAGCGGATCGTCGCCATCCCCCGGATCGGCGAGGTAGTACAGCGCATCGATTTCATCCCTGCCGTTCTCCGGGTCGAAGCCGCCGATCTCATGCTTCTGGTCCGTGGTCAGCACGCGGATCCATGCATTCTCCCCGGTCGTGAGAGATTCCGCTTCGCCCGGAGTCATCAACAGTCTTAACCCGATCCCCAGCCCGTCCTGCAGCAGTCCCGGCTCCTCCGGCAGGGCTGGGCCGCGCGTGCAACCCGCCAGCATGAGTGCCGGCAGCAGCAGCAGGATGATGCGGATTCGCATCAGCCCATCTTACACCGCTGCCCGCTAGAATGGTGGCATGCAGGCCACAGGAGCAAGAGTCGGCCGGGCAGCCATCCCGCTGCTGGTGCTGCTCGTGATGCTCACGCTGATCACCTTCTCCGTGCGCAACTGGCTCGCCACGCAGCGCGCCGGTGAGCAGCAGCTCGTCGTCAGTGGTACCGTCGAGGCCCGCTACAGCCGTGTTGCCAGCCAGATCGGTGGCCGGATCAGCGAGCTTCCGGTCCAGGAAGGCGAACAGCTTGAAGCGGGCCAGCTCATCGCCAGCACTGATCCACTGGAATTGCCGATGCAGATCAGCCAGGCTGATATGAACATCGAAGCTGCACGCAGTGAACTGCTCCTGCTGGCCGCCGGCCCCACACAGGAGGAACTGGCCGCCTCACGCCATCGTGCCGAGGCCGCCCGGCAGGCCTATGAGAGCCTGCAGCAGGGCAGCCGTCTGGAGGACATCGCAGCCGCTGAGTCCGGCGTAGCCCAGGCCCGCACCCAGCTTGAGGACGCCCGTGATGAACTGCGGCGGCTGGAGCTGCTCTACCAGGCGGCCACCGTTGAGGAGCGCCAGGTCGTGGCGGCCCGCGCCAGGATTGAGCAGCTAAGTGAAGCCGTCGCGGCTGCCGAGGCCAGGCTGGAACTGCTGCAGAATGGTCCCCGGGACAGCGAGATCGAGCAGGCCCGCCAGCAGGCTGAGGCTGCCCGCAGCGACTACCAGCGTCTGCAGCGCGGAGCGCGGGATGAAGAACTGAGTGCGGCGCAATCACGCATCGAGGCCCTTGAAGCCGGCCGCGACGCCCTGCAGCTGCGTCTCGACGAATCGGCGGTGTTCGCTCCTGCAGCGGGTGAGATTGTCAACCTGCCGGTCAGTCTCGGCGACACCGTCTCCCCCGGCCAGACCATCTGTGAACTGCTGCTGCCGGACAGCATCTATATCCAGAGCTTCATCCCGGAGGACCGGCTGGCCTGGATCAGTGTCGGCACCCAGCTTGAGTACAGCCTCGACGGCGTTGCCGGCAGCTCGATGGCAACAGTGAGCTGGATATCCCCCGAGGCAGAATTCACCCCCCGCAATCTGCAGACCACGCAGAAGCGCGTCGAGCAGGTCTACCGTGTCAAGCTCGATCCCGGCGAGATGCAGCAGCTGCGTCCCGGCCTGATCTGCGACATCCTGATTCCCGCCCCGGAGCAGCCCGATGGCACGGACGGCTGAGGAGCCCGCGATCAGCGCCTCGCAGCTCACGATGCGCTTCGGGAGCTTCACCGCCGTTGACGACGTCTCCTTCGACGTGCGCCCCGGCGAGATCTTCGGCTTCCTCGGACCGAACGGCAGCGGCAAGTCCACCGTGATCCGCATGCTCTGCGGCCTGCTCAGGCCCACATCCGGCAGCGGCCACATCCTCGGGATGGACAGCAGCCGCGATGCCGAGTCCGTCAAGCGCAGCATCGGCTACATGAGCCAGAAGTTCTCGCTCTACCCGGACCTGACCGTGCATGAGAACCTCTCATTCTACGGACGGATCTACGGCCTCGGCCGCCGCCTCGGCGAACGGATGGAAGCCGTTGTCAGGCAGCTGCACCTCGAGCCCTACCTGCGGCGCAGTGCCGGGGCTTTGAGCGGCGGCTGGAAGCAGCGCCTGGCCCTGGCCTGCGCACTGCTGCACGAGCCGCGCGTGATGTTCCTCGATGAGCCGACGGCCGGCATCGACCCCGTTGCCAGACGCGAACTCTGGGACTTCCTCTACGAACTGGCCGCGCGCGGCGTGACCCTGTTCGTGACGACGCACTATATGGACGAGGCCGAGCGCTGCAACCGCCTCGGCTACATCTACCTGAGCCGCATGCTGCTGCTCGGCACCCCCGACGAACTGAAGGAGGACCCGCGCGTCACCCCTGAGGCTGCGTGCTGGTATGAAGCCGGCCTGGACGGCGGCAGTTCCCCGCTGGAGAGTCTCAGCTCCCAGGCGGGGATCAGCGATGTGACGATCTTTGGCAACACCCTGCATCTGCTGGCGGATGCCTCCGTCAGTCCCGCGCGGCTCTCCGAGCTGAGCGGCGGGCTGGAATTCCGCGAGGGTGCGCCAACGCTCGAGGATGTCTTCGTGCGGCTCACGCGCCTCGCCGAAGCGCAGCGGAGGCGGGGATGATGCGCGGCCTGGGCGGGATCATCTACAAGGAGTTCATCCAGATATCGCGCAATCCGGCCACGCTCGTGATCACGCTGATGATCCCGATCGTGCAGCTCGTGATCTTCGGCTACGCCATCGACACCGAGGTCCGCAATGTGCGCACGCTGGTGCTCGATCTTGACAACACGCCCCAGAGCCGCGAGTTCCTCAACCGCTTCAGCGCCACCGGGCTCTACGACATCCTCGGCCAGGTTGCCAGCGACCGGGAGCTGGAGGCGGCGATCGTCAGCGGCCGGGCCAGCGTCGGGATCCAGATCCCCGCAGGCTACGGCCGCGAACTGTCAGGCAGGCGGCCCGCGCAGATCCTCGTGCTGATCGACGGCAGCAACAACACGATTGCCAGCCAGACGATGTCAACGGCACAGACGCTCGGGATCCGCATGTCAATCGAGCAGGTGCTGGGGGAGGGGCCTGGTGCCAGCCAGCTCGTGGATGTGCGTCCGCGCTTCCTCTTCAATCCCGCGCTGCGCTCCGCCAACTTCTTCGTGCCGGGGCTCGTGGGCGTGATCCTCTTCCTCGTGACGATGCTGCTCACGAGCTTCGCGATCGTGCGCGAGAAGGAACTGGGCACGATGGAGCAGCTGGCGGTTTCACCCGTCAGCCGCGGCGGGTTGATGCTCGGCAAGATCCTCCCGTACCTGCTGCTCGGCATGATCCAGATGAACGTGGTGCTGTTCTTCGCGCAGTACGTGTTCGGCGTCGAGATCGCCGGCAGCCTGCCGCTGCTGGAGGTGCTGGCCCTGGTGTTCGTGTTCTCCTCGCTGGGTCTCGGCCTGATCATCTCCACGATTGCCAGAACGCAATTGCAGGCGATGCTGATGAGCTTCATGATCCTCCTGCCCTCGATCCTGCTCTCGGGCTTCATCTTTCCGCGCGAAAGCATGCCGTTGCCGATCTACCTGATCAGCGCGCTCCTGCCGGTGACCTACTTCGTGGAGATCCTGCGCGGCGTGATCCTGCGCAGCGCGGGGATGGAGGCGCTCTGGGACGAAGCGCTGGTGCTCTGCTGCATGGGCCTGGCCCTGCTGGCAATCGCCACGGTCCGCTTCAGGAAGACGGTGGGCTAGGAGCTACCTGCTTTAGCGGTAGTAGGAGCTACCTGCTTTAGCGGTAGTCAAAGCTTGCCTCGGCAAGGGAGGTCAGCTGTAAAGCTGACAAGGAGGTCATCCGTCAGGATGACAACGGAGGCAAAAGGCAATAGGCAGAAGGCAGATGGCAATACTCCTATTGGATCGCGCATTACGGCAACTCATCCATGCAAAATGACCGGCGGCGCCCCGCGACGCCTGAAAGGGAATGCTTCGATGCAATGAGGAATGAGCAATGAGCAATGAGTCGGAATACCAGTCAATCAGTCACTGAGTCACGAAGTCAATAAGCTTCGCCAGGGTACGCAGGATGCTGTCATTTGACCGATTGACTCATTGACTTCTTGACTGGGTTGGCTTTGTTGCCAATCCATCTGCCGCACTTACTTCCCAGCATTCCCTCCCAGTCGCGGCAGGGCCGCGCCGGTCCTGTTCACGGTTCACGGTTCACTGTTCACTGATTCAGCGGCAGGGCCGCGCCGGTCCTGTTCACGCTTCACTGTCCCCGCATTACTGGTTATGTACCGGCGGCGCCCCGCGACGCCTGAGAGAAAATGCCCCGCAGTCAGCGCGATCCCCCCTTGGAAGTGGTCAAAATTCTCTGTGCCCTCTGTGGCTCTGTGTTCAAATCAGAACCATCCGTCCCTGAGATTACCTTTCCATCTTCCGCATGACACTCAGGAAGAAGTAATCAAACTCAGGCTTGTGTCCGGACCCGGTCTGGTGAGAGATATCGATGTACCAGATCCCGTCGGGAGCAAGCATGCGAACTTCAATCCAGCCATCCCGGTCCGGTTTGTCCGGATTGCTGCTGTCCAGTACGTATCCGAGGGCCAGCGACCTGCTGATCACATCCGCACTCATTGTCTCCCAGTCACTGTCAGCAAGCGGCACCTTGTACATCACCATCCCCCTGGCCCCGCTCATCGACATGTCCTTCGCCTGTTCGGGATGTTCCAGCAGGCTGGCGACCAGCTCATGATTCCGCCTCTCGGCATCCCTGTCCTCCCACTTGAGCTCGTGAGCAACACGATGAGAAATGCGGGAAATTTTCAAGCCGGCAACCAGCAGTATGCCAAGGCATGCCAACACGCCGAGTGTGATTCCACTTTTACCTGCCAAAATCCTCATCCTGTCCGCTGATGCTATAGATACCGATTGTCCATACGTCACCAATTCCTGCATAGAAGAAGTGCACGAACCATTCACCGTCTGGAGACTCCATCCTGACTACTGCACCATCTGACTCGTCACTCAGCCTTTTCATTTCCGGATCAAAGTAGTAGCCAAGGCCATCCAGTTTATTGATGAGTTGATCTGTTATTCCTTTCCAATCATCGAGGTTGCTGCTTTTAAGCACGTATCCGGTACTTCCGCCCGGACTATGGATAGTCTCCGTGATAATGTAGTTGGGGTCAACTTCAAGCAGTGTCTTCAAGAACTCACCATTAGCCTGTTGCACTTGCTCACTACGCTGAATGCCATTTGCAAGGATGATTCGTAATCCAAGAAACGACATTGCCAGAATAACGATAAACGTGCAGATAAGAACTACTGGCGTTTTCATTTCTTGCAAATACCTGAGACCCTTCACGCTACACTTCCCACTCCTACCTCCCCACTCAAACCTCCAACCTACGATCCCCCAAACCCCAGCTTCTTCAGCCGGTTCGGCTTCACATCCAGCACCAGGCTCAGGGCCTTCACCGCATCCTTGCTCGAGAAGCCGTTCTCCTGCAGCAGGGCCAGCTTCTCCCGCAGCTCGGCGTCGTCATGTTCCTCCGCCTCATTCAGCTGCCGCGCACTGACCGCCAGCGTGAACTCCCCGGCGATCTTGATCCGCTTGAACACCGTTTCCATCTCCGCCGGCCGGAACAGCACGAATTCCTCATGCAGCTTCGTCATCTCACGCCCGATCAGGATCTCGCGCTCCTCATCCAGCATTTCGCAGAGTTCCTGCATGTTGTCACGCACGCGGTGCGGCGAGTCGAAGTACAGCACCGGGATCGTGCTCTCGGCGATGGCCTTCAGGGCCTCCGTGCGCTTGCCGCCCGTCTTCGGGATGAAGCCGTGGAAGGCGAAGCTGTTGTCCACGAAGGGGCAGGCCGCCAAAAGCGTCCCCAGCGCCGAGCAGCCCGGGATCACCTGCGGGCGGATGCCGTGCTCGAAGGCCTGGCGCACCAGCTTGCGCCCGGGGTCGCTCACCCCCGGCATTCCGGCATCCGTGATGAAGCCCACCTTGCGCCCCGCATCCACCTCGTGGATCGCCTTCTTCCAGGCACTCGGCTTGCTGTCATCCGGCAGGCTGCGCAGATTGACGCGGCTGATCCCGAAGTGGCTGATCAGCTTGTGCGTGACCCGCGTATCCTCACAGTAGAGGATATCGAGGCTGCCGAGCGTGCGCAGCTGGCGGCGCGAGATGTCACTGAGGTTGCCGATGGGGGAGCCGATCAGGAAGAGTTCGCCGGGCATGTGAGGATTATATGCCCCCCTCGTCATTAAATGCTTTCAGGGGGCCTGATGATAGAATTATGCGTCTCCGAGCGGGCCTCTGACCCGCAGCGGTTGACCATTGGTATTGTTCTGAGAGAGTCGCACTTGTCGAAAGAAGAAGGAATTGAGGTAGAGGGTCGCGTCGTCGAAGCTCTGCGCAACGGCATGTTCCGCATCGAGCTGGAGAACGGCAACGTGATCCTCGGTTACCTGTCGGGCAAGATCCGCAAGTTCCGCATCCGTGTCCTCAATGGTGACCGGGTGCTGGTTGCGCTGTCGCCCTATGACCTGAACAAGGGTCGCATCGTCTACCGCTACAAGTAATCCCCGCCGCCCTGCCGGGCATTTCCATCCGGCAGCCCGCAGCAGATTTCCCGCGAGCCGTTCACGCCATTTCGCGCGTCCGCCCGCCGAAGTACAGCCAGCAGAACCAGAGGCTGAACACGATCACGCCGATGCTGATCTTCAGCGCGTAGAGCAGGTTCAGTGACAGGCCCTCCTCAGGCGTGAGCGGGGTCACGAAGGCTTCGATGATCCCGGCCACGACCAGCGTGAGCGTGGTGGTCAGCACCAGCTTGCCGGCATCCCCCACCGCCGCCCGCAGGCTTTCGCCGCGCGCGCGCTGCCCGGGGAAGACCCAGGAGAAGCCGAGCTTCATCCCCGCCGCCCCGGCCAGAGTGATCGCCGGCAGTTCGATCGCGCCATGCGCCGCCACTCCGGCGATGAAGTACAGCGGCAGGTTGACGTCGATCCCGGGTGGCGTAGTGAAGTACAGGTAGGCGATCGCCCCCAGCATGTAGCCGTTGAAGGCCATCATCAGCAGGGCCGGCAGGCCGCCGAGGATCCCCAGCAGGAAGGCATTGAAGCCCACGCGGATGTTGTTGCTCGTGATGTACAGCCACATCCCGCTGCGTTCCTCGCGCGGGATCTGGGCCGCCAGCCCGAGGTCGGCATCCTCCGTGGCGGCGCGCAGGCTGGTCTGGTACTGGTTCACAATCTGCGGGCCGAGTACGGCGCGCGCGAGGTCGGCATCCACGAGGCAGTGCAGCCAGCCGATCACCGTGCAGACCGCCATCACTGCCGCGCTGGCCAGTACCAGCCGTGCATTGCGGCGGACCGCGCGCGGCAGTTCCTCAACGATGTACTCCACGAAGCCGGTGCGCTTCTCGCCCAGCTTGCGGCCATAGATCACCCCGTGTGCCTCGTTGCACAGCGAACTGAGCTGCTCCACGAGCATCGGGTTGTCACCGCGCGTGCGGAAGAGCGAGAGGTCGGAGAGGGTCTTGCGGTACAGGCCGGGCAGGGCGGAAAGCTGCTCCTCGCTCAGGGACTGCAGTCCCCCGCTGCGGATGCGCTCCAGCACATTGCGCAGGCGCTCCCAGTCCGCTGAGCGCTCACCGAGCGAAAACTGCTGTCCAGCCTGCGGCACATCTATAATCCTAACATCCTGCCGGTTCACAAATTATTCGCGGCCGCCCTGGCAATCCTCTGCGGCCTGCTGCATTTCCGCTCCGCGCAGGCTGCCGACCAGCAGCTCGTGGGCATGCTGCATCTGGTCCCGCGCAGCCCGGGAGGCAGTGCCGTGCAGCCCCTGCCGCTGGAGCTGTACGCCGAGGGCGGCTTCTATTTCGATCTCGCCATCAGTGATGAGCTGCAGGGCATGCCCTTCGAGCAGTACATCGAGCGCCGCCTGAGCCTGCTCAATGCCTGCTACGTAGTGCGCGTAATGGACCATGGCCGCAGTGCGGACTACAGTCCGGCCGCTGCCTCCGAATTCTGGGTGGAGATTCCGCGCACGGACGGCGGTTACCGCATCCCGGCCAGCCTTCTTCCTGACCACGTCTACTCCTGGAGCATCATCGCCAGTGTGGAGGAGGGCGGCGGCAGCCAGCTCAGCATCGAGTCCGAAGCGCTGTACTTCCACACCTCCGGCCGCGGCTGCCTGCTCATGGACGCAGAGCGACGCGATGGCTCGATGCTCGGCTACGCCAATGCCCTGGCCCTGCTGGGCCGCCTCCAGGTGGATGAGTCACTGGCCCTGCGCCACAGCCTCGGCGGGGTTGCCAACTACGTCAACTACCCCCGGGCCACGGACAGCTACGTCTGCACGGCGATCGACCCGCCGGCCAGCCGCCCGCTGCCGTCCCCGCCCACAACTGGCCTGCTGGAGCTGCCGCAGCTGCTGGAGCTTGGCGTGCTGATGCGTGATGCACGTGAGTTGCACCAGTGGATCAGTGCCGGTCGCGATGGTCTCGGCCAGTTCCGCAGCCTCGGCAGCCGCTGCCGCCTGTTCGCGGCCGCAGCCCAGGACCAGCCGGGTGCCCCATTGCAGGCGCTTGCCAGTCTCAGCGAGGTGGCCCGCCGCCTGGGGGTCGAGGAAGCACTCTCCGGCCCGGAGCAGCTCTCCCTGCTCAGTGAGCTGCTGCTGCTCGGCGATGGCCTGGCGGCCACGGGCAGCCTGCGCAATCCCGAACACAGCCTGGCCTGCTGTGCGGACTATGCCGCCAGCTCCGAGCGCCGCCTGCGCCAGCTCAGCGAAATGGATCCAGCGCTGTACAATCTGCTGGGAGCCGAGCGCGGACGCTTCTGGCAGGAGTTCTTCCGCAGCCAGCGCGCCGAACTGGCCCTGCTGCGCGAGGAGATCCTCAGCGGGCAGCTCAGCGAAAGCGGGCTGCGCCAGCGCCTGGAATCCGCCCGGCAGCGCGCCGCAATGCAATTACCGGCGCTCAGTGATGGTATGGAAGAGCGGGACCAGGCCGCAGCCAGCGGGGCCGCATTTGCTAAACTTGCGCCCGCCGGAGAGCAGCCCCAGCTCAGGCTTCTGCTGGAAGCACAGCTGGACTGGATCGCAGCCGCACTCTGGCCCCGCACGGACTGACAACCGCCGCCACGGGGAGGCGGACCCATTAGGAGAACACACAGCGATGTCTAAGAAGAACGGCAGCAGCAACGGCTCGAAGAAGGGCGGTTACAGCACGAAGGTCGGCCTGGCCGAGATGCTCAAGGGCGGCGTGATCATGGATGTCACGAATGCCGAGCAGGCGGTGATCGCCGAGCAGGCCGGGGCGGTGGCGGTGATGGCGCTGGAGCGCGTCCCCGCCGACATCCGCCGTGCGGGCGGGATCGCCCGCATGAGCAGCGTGACGATGATCCGCGAGATCATGGAGGCCGTCAGCATCCCGGTGATGGCCAAGTGCCGCATCGGGCACTTCGTCGAGGCCCAGATCCTGCAGGCGCTCGGCGTGGACTTCATCGACGAGAGCGAGGTCCTGACCCCCGCCGATGAGGCCTTCCATGTTGACAAGCACTCCTTCAAGGTGCCCTTCGTCTGCGGTGCCAAGGATCTCGGCGAGGCCCTGCGCCGCATCGGCGAGGGCGCGGCGATGATCCGCACCAAGGGTGAGCCCGGCACCGGCAACATCGTCGAGGCCGTGCGCCACATGCGCCATGTCCAGGGCGAGATCAAGGCCCTCAGCGTGCTCCCGAAGGAGGAGCTGATGACCGCCGCCAAGGAGCTGCAGGCTCCCTATGACCTTGTCTGCAAGGTCGCGGCCAGCGGCCGCCTGCCGGTCCCGAACTTCGCCGCCGGCGGAGTGGCGACGCCCGCCGATGCCGCGCTGATGATGCAGCTCGGGGCCGAGACGGTGTTCGTCGGCAGCGGGATCTTCAAGAGTGACGACCCGCGTCCGCGGGCTGAGGCCATCGTGCAGGCCGTGCTGCACTATGACAACCCGCACAAGCTGGCAGAGGTCAGCGCCGGCCTCGGTGAGGCCATGAGCGGGCTGGACGTTGCCAGCATGGATGACAGCGAGCGCATGGCGACGCGCGGCTGGTGATGCAGGGCCGGACACGCACAATTCTGGCAATCATCGCGCTGCCGCTGCTGATGCTTGCCGGCGGCTGCCCCAGCTCGGGCGGTAACCGGACAGGCAGTGGGGGCGGCAGCGTGAGCAGCATCGGCTCCGGCACGATCTCACAGGGCAGCCCCTTCAGCCTCGAGGCCCATTCCCTCGGCGAAGAGCTTCTCCTGGGACCCGGACAGGTATTAAGTGGCCAGCTCAACTGCTTCGCCGGCAACGACCTCGCCAGCGACGACGGCCAGGCCAGCCTGATCCAGCTCCGCCCGCGCGGGATCGAGACCATGCTCAACATCCCGCACAAGCTCGGCGGTGCCCGGCGCGTGGTGCAGTTCTTCCCCGACGGCCGCCTGCTGCTCGGCCAGGATGCCAGCGGCGGTGAAGCCGTGCGCGTGCTGATGGTGGACAGCGAAACCGGCACTGAGCTGGATGTGACTCCCAGCAATCTCGCGCCGCTCTGGGACGGCCCGGAGGATCTGCCCTTCGTGGCCTGGACCGGCAAGCACGGCCTCTGCATCAGTGCTCCCGGCCGCCGGCCCGGCGAGCTCGTGCTCTGGGAGGGCCACAATACACTGTCCGAGGTCCAGCAGCTGCCCGGGATTCTGGCAACAGGCTGGCGCATGAGGGAGGAGGGCCCGCAGTTCCTCGCTGTCAACGCCGTGCTTGAACTTCTGGCCTTCGATGAGGTGCAGGGCAAACTGCTGCCCGATCCGGACGGCACGGACCTCGCCGCGGCGATTGCCGATGCCGCAGGAGATGAACTCGGCACTCCGCTGCGCTTCGCCGCCGGAGAGGATCTGGCGGTGCTGCAGACCCGTGACACCTCACACTGGGCGCTGGTCGGCAGCGCGGATGCCCAGGACTACATCGAGGTGCATGACGCCTCGGGCATGACCCCCGACGGCCGGCGGCGCATCCCCGGCCCGGGTGACCTGCTCGGGGGCAGCGAGGCCCAGCGCCTGCGCCGTGAGGGCGCGAACCAGGACCCGTCCATCATCAATGAGGGATTCGTGCTGCCGCTCAATGAGGGCCATGTGGGGATATTTGATCTGATCTACCAGCGCCTGATCGTGATCGGTATCTCTGACAATCCGGGCAGCTAGCCCGACTGGCCCTCGGCCTCGTCCAGCTCGTCGCCATCCTCGATCTCAACGCCGATCACGGCCGTGAGATTGATCATCTCGATCAGGGCCTGCATGCTTTCCGCACCCTTGTTGCCATGCTTGGAGCCGGCGCGGTGCAGGGCCTGCTCCAGGCTGTCGCAGGTCAGCACGCCATAGGCGATCGGCACGCTGGAGACCGTTGCCAGGCTGCCCAGCCCGCGCGTGACCTCGCCCGCCAGATGCTCGTAGTGGTCGGTCTCCCCCCGGATCAGGCAACCGAGCGCCAGCACGCCGTCATAGCCGCCCTGTTCCAGCAGCCAGGAGACGGTCTGCGGGATCTCGAAGCAGCCCGGCACCCAGAAGGTGTCCATTTCGCTGTCCGACATGCTGAAGCGTTCGAGCGCATCCTCCGCGCCCTCCACGAGCTGGTTGACGACCAGTTCATTGAAGCTCGCAGCGACCACCGCGACGCGGATCCCGTCCGCCACGCACTTGCCCCGGAAGGTGTTTCCCATGCCGATATGCTACCATGCAGCCCGTGGATTTCCGCGCGGCACGCATCATCGCCTTTGACAATGACGGCACGCTCTACCCGGCCGGGGCCGAGGTCTGCCTGAGCGTGCTGCAGGCCCATCGCCGCTATGTCGCCGAGCATTCTCTCGGCCTGGAAACGCCGGGGATCGAATGGGTCCAGCGTCACATCGGAGCTGACGCGAAGGAGTTCTACGCGCTGATGATGCCCGGCCAGCCGCGCAGCCTCGTGGAGGATTTCGAGGAATACTGCCTCGACCATGAGAAGGATGCGATCGATGCGCGGCCCTGGCTCTACGAGGGGGCGGTGGAACTGCTTACGGCGCTCAGGGCGGCGGGGCGGATCCTGCTTCTGGTCAGCAATGGCAGCCCGCGTTACCTGAAGCATATCTGGGAGGCGGCGGGCTATGGCGAATGGTTCTCGCAGATGTACCCCTATGGCCCGCCGGACTACGGCACCAAGGGTGAGCGCCTGAAGCTGGCGCATGAGGACTGGGGTGGGGGAGAAGCGGTGATGATCGGCGACCGCCGCAGCGACTGGGAAGCGGCGCAGCATGCGGGCTTGCCGTTCATAGGCTGCCGCTATGGCTATGGCGAGGACAGTGAATTGTCAGACGCCGCGCATGTGATTGACAGCATCACCGAACTGCACGGGCTACTGCTTTGACGGAGGCCCGGAGCAATCCGGCAAGGGAGGTCAGCTGTAAAGCTGACAAGGAGGTCATCCGTCAGGATGACAATGGAGTTCAGAAATTATTCTGACAACGCGATAGCTTCACAGGGTCAGATCAAACACAGAGCCACAGAGCACACAGAGCTTTCCGGGCTCATTGCTCTTTTCTCATTCCTCATTGCTTCGAAGCATTCCCTCTCAGGCGTCGCCAGGCGCCGCCGCTACCCCTCCTTCTGCCTTCTGCCTTTTGCCTTCTGACAAGCGCGGCCCCGACACCGAATCAGTGAACAGTGAACTGTGAACAGTACCGGCGCGGCCCTGCCGCGCTTGGGACGGAATGGCAGGAAGTATCCACAGCAAGCGATTGGCAACAAAGCCAACCCAGTCAATGAGTCAATCAGTCAATTGACAGCAACGTGCATGCTCAGACGCAGCTTGTTGACTTCGTGACTTATTGACTAATTGACTGGAATCCAGACTCATTGCTCATTCCTCATTGCTTCGAAGCATTCCCTCTCAGGCGTCGCCAGGCGCCGCCGCTACAATTCATTCGCTCCGTTCTCTCCCCGCTCCCTTCCCGCACCGTATAATCCGCATGTGAGATTCATCCTTTCAACCTGCCTGTGCCTGCTCCTGTTCACGGCCTTCGCCTTCGCCCAGTCCGAGAAGACGGAGCGCGTGAATGTCAGCGCTTACCACTTCGCCTTCAGCTTCGAGCCCGGCTGCGTGATCACCTACAGCGAGGGCAGCAACGGTGCCCAGGCGATCCGCTTCCCGAAGGGTGGCAAGACCACGGATGACCCGCTCTACCGCGTGCTGGTCTACGGCAAGGAGCAGTATCTCGTCTCCCTGGCCGAGGCCCGTGACAGCGGGATCGAGCCCCCCGAGGAGCAGTTCCTCAGCCCTGCGGCCTATCCCACGGCTGAGGCCTGGGATGCGCAGTTCACGAAGATCATGGCCACCCATGGCCGCGAGCCTTCGGGTCAGGCAATCGTGAAGCTCTCGGACGGCACCCAGCGTCGTCCGCCATTCTTCGCCTGGAGCCGCAGCGTCGGCAGCAAGACGCATTACGCCGTGATGTATGTCACGATCCATCGCGGGGCCTTCGTGGCCGTGCAGATCGAGGGCTCCCAGCCCTTCACGGATGCCACGGTGAATGCCCTGACCAGTTCACTGGAGCTGACCGTCGCACCGCCTGCGCCCGCTGTGCCGCCCGCCGGCTAGAGCGTCGCCAGTTCCTCGTCGATCACGCGCCGGTAGCTGCGTGTGGCCTCAGCGATGCTTTCCGCCGTGCGCCCGGCCACGATCGCCCCGATCATCAGCCCTCCTGTCCCGACCCGCACCAACCAGCGCGCATCCTCGGGGGTGATGTGCTTCTGCGTCGGCACCAGCAGCGGTGCATCCACGTATTCCTGCAGGATCCGCAGGCGCCGCGCATCGTGGTAGCTGAAGGGCTTTCCGTAGTCCTCGGGCTTCGTGATGCTGGCCTCCACCATGAAGATCCGGTTGCGGTTGGCACCGCGCGGCCAGTAGACATGCGACATGAAGAAGGCATGCTCCACGAAACCGTCGAAACCGTCAAAGGCCACGATCAGCTTCTGCTGCAGTTCGAGGAACCACAGCGGCATGTGCTGGGTGTAGATGTCAACGAAGCTCACGCCGATCCCGTACAGCTCATCCAGCTCAGCCCGCGTCGGCAGGCTGGCAATCTCCGCGCCGGGCATCAGGCCCACCTCGCAGTCCACGGCATTGCAGATCGCGCGCACGGTCTCCACTTCCTCGCTGAAGCTGCCGAAGCGCGTGCCGCTGGCGCGGTGCTCGACATTCATGTGCAGCTTGATGGCATCCGCCCCGGCTCCGGCGGCGGCGGTGGCCATGGCGATGTCATTGCGCGGCAGGCTGACGATCAGTTTCATCCCGGCTGGCTCCCTCTGCATGAACTGGGCACATTCTACTGCGCGGCATCGCGCAGCAGGGCCGCATCGTGCGGCTGCCGGTGCACGTGGCCGAGCAGGTCAACCAGGTCTCGGCCGTGCGCCGCACCCTGGAGCGCCGCTTGGGCCGTGAGCCCGAACTGGTCGAGATCGCCGACGAGC
>JAGRNT010000011.1:117480-122988 GCA_020440605.1 bacterium
GGATCCCGAGGCAGGCCGTGGTGTGCATCCAGAGTTGCAGCAGGCTGCCGAGCGCCGTTTCATCCAGCCGCTCCAGCACCAGTTCCGCTGTCGGCATCCCGCGATCGCGCAGTGTTGCCAGCGTGCCCCGGCGGCTGGCTTCCAGCAGTTCGCCGAGGCTGCGGCCCGCCATGTGCCGCTGGCCCTCCGGCAGCAGCTCAGTGCCGCGCTTGATGCCGATGTCGAAGGGCGACTCCCGGCAGCTCAGGAAGACATAGCTGCAATTCAGCGGGCCGTCCATGAACAGCTGATTGAGGCTGTGCTGGTCACTGGCACCGCGTGCCAGGACTGGATTGATGCCCACGCGGCTGCCGTCGGCGAGCGTGCGCCCCGTGGATTCCGCAATGAGCTGCCGCCACCAATCGCCGAAGCCCAGGAGCAGGTCGGCATAGACATACAGCACGCAGTTGGCGCAGCCATCTCCCAGCAGCATTCCGCTCAGCAGCCAGGCCGGGTTGTCAGAACATCGTGTGCTCTCCAGTTGCTCAGCGGTCTCAGCCCCCGCTCTGCAGAGTGCCTGGATGTCCAGTCCGGCAAAGGCCAGGGGAAGCAGGCCGCTCGCGCTGAACATGCTGAAGCGCCCGCCGGTGTCGGCGGTGAAGGGGATGCGTTGCCAGTTGCGCTCATCCGCCAGCCGCGCAAGCGGGTTGTCATTTTCCAGGCAGCAGACCGCCACGCCCGGGGCGTTGGCATTTCCGGCTTCCAGGAACTGCAGGGCGGCAGCCAGCATGCTCACCGTCTCCAGCGTCGTACCGCTGCGGGAGACGGCCAGTACGCTGCAGTGCTCCGGGTCAATCCCCTCCAGCAGGCTGACCACACTGGCCGGGTCGGGGTTGTCCATGAATTCCACGGCCCGCAGCAGGCGGCTGTCCAGCTCCAGCGCACGGTAGACGCAGCGCGCCCCGTTGATGCTGCCGCCCATCCCGATCAGCAGCAGCTCATTTGCTCCCTCAGCCAGTCTTGCGGCCTGAGCCGCAATCCCGGCATCCTCCAGTGATTTGGCGGGCAGACGGCGCCAGCCCAGCGGGGCCTGAGCTCCCAGTTCGGCCTGCTGCCTGTCCAGCAGTGCAGCCAGCGCCTGCTCATCACGCTCCCTGTCAGGACTGATCCGCTCCAGCGGCAGTTCCAGCCTGAGGCCCGGCAGGCTGAACTCAGCCATGCGCGGCGTCACCATCGGCGGCTGCATCCCCACCAGGGGCTGGCTTGTCAGACTCAGGCCGCGCAGCCCGTGCCCTGCGCCTGCCACTGCTGTCATCACCGAGCGCAGCGCGTGGCACCCAGAGCAGCGTTGTCAGCACGGCCGCGCCGAGCAATGCCAGGAACCAGCCCTGGAAGTCCCTGTGGATGTCCAGCGTGACGTTGAGACGCATCAGCTCCGGGAAGCCGCTCAGATGCCGGCTGAGCTGGTTGTGGAAGAACACGTCATTGAGCCGCATGAAGCGGTCATCGGTGAAGCTCATCAAGGTAAGCCAGTAGCCGAAGCCCCAGTAGCCGCCAAAGGCCAGGGCACAGTTCGCCCAGCGCGGCAGCGGCGTGAACCAGCGCAGGATCAGCGCCAGGTTCGTTGCCACCTGCAGGCTCAGGAAGGCCAAGAGCCAGCGCTGCAGCAGCGTCAGCGGAATGCTGATGCCCTGCGCCTGGCTCAGTTCGGGGTAGCGGTGGATCCAGAGTGTCGGCAGGAGCAGGACCACGGCGCAGATGAACTGCACCGGCGTACTGCTCAGTCCGGCGGCCAGCCGGCTGAAGGCCCGTTCCGGGAAGCGCTGCCGCCAGGCCCGCTCCAGGGCCGGTTCGGCCAGCAGACTGAGCAGCATCACGCCGACCGTTGCCACTTCGATGATGAACAGCAGCGTTGCCAGCAGGTCGAAGGTATTGAGGCCGGGGCCATAGGGGCTCAGGCCCTTCTCGCCGTTGATCTTCAGCATCGTCAGCTGCAGGATCAGCAGGGCGGCGATGCCCATCAGCATCCACAGGAAGCGGTTCTTCAGCTGCAGGACGATCAGGCGCTCCAGATCGCTGAGCAGCGATCCCCGGTTCTGCAGCTTTTCGTCCTTGCTAATGGATGGCCTCCGCGCCGATCCCTAGTTCTCGACGATGCTCCACAGCATGTTGAAGTAGCCCTGCAGGAAGCTCACGAGGATCAGCGCAACGATTATACCCAAGACGATGATCATCGTCGGTCCGGCCATCTTCGCGGAGTTGGCGATCTTGTGCTTGGCGTCATCCTTCAGGTACTTCGCCGTCTTCAGCAGCATTTCGTCAATCGAGCCCGTGGCCTCTCCGGCTCCCACGAGGTTCGTCATGATCGCCGGGAAGGCCGGCTGGCTGCGGATGCACTGCTCGATCGTCGAGCCGTTCTTCACGCCGTAGTAGAGGTTCTGCACCGCACGGTCCACCATCGGGTGCTGCACCACCGGCATCGTGGCCTCCAGGCCCTCGAGGTAGGGCACCCCCGCGCGCGTCATCAGCCCGAATGTCTGGCAGAAGCGCGCCACGGCCAGCTGGTGCATGATCCCGCCGAAGAAGGGGATCAGCATCGCCACGTAGCGCACCATGTTCTGGAAGAAGCGGAAGCGCAGCGCCAGCCAGAACAGGAAGATCGCCACGACGGCCTTGAGCAGCATCACGCCGATCGTGTTCTGGATGAAGCCCAGGAAGGCCAGCACGAACACCGCCCCGATCGCGGTGATCGTCACGCAGCCGGGGTAGATCATCGCATTCTGCAGGGTGCGCTTCAGGTCCGCCTCATCCTCGAAGAACTCCGCCAGCAGTGCGAAGGCGTAATCGAGGTTGCCGGTCTGTTCCGCGCTGCCCACGATCGCCGGGACCACGCTGTGGAACATCGTCTTGTACTGGCGGAAGCCCTCGCTGGCCGGTTCGCCGTTGCTGACCATCGCCGCGATGTCATGCATCGCATTGCGGAAGTGGAAGGGGCCGCTCTTGCCGGCCATGTCCAGTGCGCCATCCAGCGGCATGCCGGCCTTCAGCATCGCGGCCAGCTCACGGAAGGCCATCGCCTGGGTCTCGGCGTTGACTCCCGCAGCTGCAGCCCGCATGACGGAATGGGACATGGACCTTGAGTATATCGTCTAAAATCAGGGCCGGTTCAGACTGAGGCCAAGGAGCATGTGATGAAGGAAGCACCGGCGGACAACATCTTCGGGAAGATCCTGCGCAGGGAACTCCCCAGCTGGGAGATCCACAGCGATGAGCTGAGCTATGCCTTCCTCGACATCTTCCCGCAGTCCGAGGGCCATACCCTCGTAATCCCGCGCAGCTATTCCGAGAACATCCTCGAGTGCAGCACGGAGGAGCTTGCCGCCTGCATGGCCACTGTGCGGCGGCTGATGCCGGCTGTGCGCAGGGCAATGGGTGCCGGCGGGATCACGGTGCTCACCAATACGGGCATCGAGGCCGGGCAGAGTGTGCCCTACCTGCACTTCCATATAATCCCGCGCCATGGCAGCGACAAGGTCAGTCTCTACACTCCTGGTGCCATGCTGCAGGAGGAGGATGCTCGGCGCATCCAGCAGGCGATCCGTGCCGAGCTGCACTGAGGGAACAGTTTCTGACATGTCTCAGCATATGAGACAATATCCCTCCAATTCTCCTGGATCAATCACAGGCACAGACAGATGAACCAGTCACCCTTTTTCTATCCCCGGCTGCCGGAAATTGATATTGACGCACAGGGCGAGCTGCTGCTCGCCGGGCATCCCGCGCATGAACTCGTCGCGCGTCATGGTTCCCCGCTTGTCGTGATCCTTGAGGATGCCCTGCGGCGCAACTGCCGCGCCTGGATGCACCCCCCGGAGAGTGGCCTGCGCTATCGGATGTACTATGCCTCCAAGGCCCTGCTGACCAGTGGGCTCGCAGCCCTGATGCACAGCGAGGGACTCGGCATCGACGTCGTCTCGATGGGTGAAATGGCCACGGCCCTGGCAGGCGGCGTGCCGCCTGAAATGATCCTGATGCACGGCAATGCCAAGGATCGCAGCGAGCTGCAGTATGCGCTGGAGCACAGGGTGGGGCGGATCGTGATTGACAACCTGGAGGAGATCACCCGTCTGGCTGAGCTTGCCCGTGAAGCCGGGATCCGCCAGAAGGTCTTCGTGCGTGTCACTCCCGGTGTCCGCCCCAGTACGCACCGCTATGTGCAGACCGGCCAGCAGGACAGCAAGTTCGGTTTCAACCTTGAGGGTGGTCTGGCTGAGCAGGCCGTGCAGCAGGTGCTGCGCTGCCCTGAGCTGGAGCTCGTGGGCCTGCACTGCCATATCGGCAGCCAGGTGCTGGAAAGCGAACCCTTTGTTGCCGCTGCCGGCCGCATGCTGGAATTCTATGCCCACGTCCAGGGCGAGCTTGGCGCACCTCTCGACGAACTGAACCTCGGCGGCGGGATCGGTATTCGATACCGTGATCGTGACGCGGCGATGGACCCCGTTCTGCACATGTCACAGCTCTATGCCTTCGTAACCCAGTGGTGCGAGGACAACAATGTGACCGTGCCGCTGATCTGCGACGAGCCCGGCCGCAGCATCATCGGTGAAACCGGTGTGACGCTCTACACAGTGCAGTCCACCAAGCAGATCGAGAACATCCGCAACTATGCCAGCGTGGATGGTGGAATGACCGACAATCCGCGCTTCGCGCTCTATGAGGCCCGCCATCCCGTGGCTCCGGCCCGGCGCATGTATGACGCGCCTGACCAGCTCTGGTCAGTCTCGGGCAAGTGCTGTGAGACCGGTGACATGCTGATCCACGACGTGGAGATGTGCGAGTTGCATGCCGGCGACCTGATGGCCTTCTTCTCCACGGGAGCCTATACCTGGAGCATGGCCAGCAATTACAACCGCGTGGCCCGGCCGGCGGTGCTGCTGCTCGCTGCGGAGCGTGAGGGCCTGCTGGCGCGCCGTGAGACCACCGAGGACCTGCTGCGCCTGGACTGCATCCCGGATTGGCTGACGGCCTAGCCCTTAAGCGCGGCCCGTGCCAGGCGGCGTGCCCAGTCCAGGGTTTCGTCCTCATGCTCCTCGACGATGCCGTCCACCATATGGCTTTCGATCAGCATCTCGATTCCGCATTCGCGCATGCGCTCCTCCAGCATTTCCACGGCGGTGCAGAAGTCCGGCCAGGCACTGTCCCCCGGGCCGAAGGCCGCGCCGCGCCGGCCTGAGAGCTTCATGCTAGCGAGCTGGTCATAGAAGGGCAGCATGTCTTCCTGGATCATCTTCGGTTCGTAGGTCGGGCTGCCGAGGATCAGGAGATCAAAGTCATTCAGCAGCTCGGCGTTGACGTCCATCACATCACGCATCTCACACTCAATGCCTTCCTGGCGCAGACCCTCGCGGATGTAACCCGCCATGGTCTCAGTGTTTCCCACAAAACTGCCGAATACGATTATGGTCTTCATGGATGGATTGCGTTGCCGCATGCTTTCCCGTCTGGAATGGAGGGAATATCGGGCGGGCG
>JAGRNT010000011.1:123006-180457 GCA_020440605.1 bacterium
GCGGGCGAGATTCGAACTCGCGAC
The DNA here is from genome assembly GCA_020440605.1 of bacterium. Classification (GTDB taxonomy): domain Bacteria; phylum 4484-113; class 4484-113; order 4484-113; family JAFGCY01; genus JAHEFU01. The sequence goes on from JAGRNT010000011.1 coordinate 123,031, forward strand.
CTCTACGTCCCGAACGTAGCGCTCTGCCTGACTGAGCCACCGCCCGAAGGGAAGAGAATTCTACCACGGAAAATCAGAGCTGTGAGCCCTGATTCAGTCCACGAGCATCGCGTGCCGGGTGCCGAGCATTCCGGAGAATACCAGCTCGTCAAGGTCCTCCGGATCCAGCAGCAGGCTCAGGGTGTAGTAATAGCGAACGCGGAGACTCGGCTCAGTCTGCATCAGCAACTCCACCAGCCTGTCCAGCCGCGGCTGGCGGTTCTGCAGGATGTCCATGAAGCATTCAAGCTGCGTGACCTCGAGACCCGTATCAACTATCCTGGAAGAGGACTCATCATGCAGGCGGATACGGCGCAGGCAGAGATCAAGAATCTCGATGTTCTTCTGGCGGAATGCGGCCAGTCCCAGCCGGGCAGCGGCGTAGTGCCCCCAGTGGCCTTCCACCTCCAGGCAGCGCACGACATGCTCCTGCACCAGGTCCTCAAAGGCTGAGAGTGCCACGGTACGGCAGATCACGTCAGCCTTGCTGGTGGTATTGAAGAAGCTCAGGCGTGCGGTCAATGCCACCTTGCGGCTGATCTCCGTAGCCGCCAGACCGAAGCGGCGGCTGTCGGAGCCAACCTGGGACAGAATCGCCAGGATGTACCAGCCATCGGAATCCTTGATGCGTTCCCGAGGCCATTTTTCAAGCAGATTCCTTGTGAGATTCAGCAGGGAATCCATGTCTCCCTTGCCCACAGCCTCATACGCGAGTGCACCCAGCAACCTTTCACTGCTGCCGGTACTGTCCCCCAGATTGTGTGAATCGTCCCCAGTCACGATTAGTCAGATTATACATAGATCAAATGAAATGTGTGGGCTTGAGCTTGCCTTTTCCATGCTTGGACAGGAAACAGTCCGTATTACCGAGCCGGAGCCTTGCCGCACTTGAATGCTTACGTGGAGCTCGGCGGTATAATGCCCTACTGACATGACCAAGCACTCCGAGAGCGGCAGGAAGCCGCAGCGGGATGATCAGGATCGAACTGCCGGAATGCCTGCCGCAAGCGACGGCAGGCTGGACTTCGACGAAGCCCTCCTGAAGATCCGCATCGCCAGTGACCAGGAAAGAATCCGCCTGTTCCATGAAATCAGCAAGGCCCCGGGCCTGACCCTGCTCAACCGCAGGCAGCTGCTGCTGTTCGCCGACCGCTACCTGCTCAGTGACAAGTCGGAGGTTGTGAACGGCCTCGACAAGGTACTGGGCGCCATCGTGGAGCAGGCCCAGTCAGACAGTCTCGCCGACCGTGTACTGGAACTGCTCACCAAGGTCCAGGCCTTCTGTCCGGCGGAGCGCTTCATTCCGGCGCTGCCCGTGCCGCTTGAGGTGGTGATCAACCGCATCCTTGAGCGCGGCAGCCACGTGATCGCCACGAAGGTGACGATCATTGAGGCCCTCAACCGCCTGGAGGAGGAGGACCGCACCAATGCCGTGGTCAATCTCTCCTCACTGGGCCTGATGCTGCATCCCTTCGACCGTGAACTGCTCAACCGCCGCTACAACGGCAACATCCTCAACGGCAGCCATGGTCTGGCCCGCCATGACCTCGACGTGCTCTGCGAGCTGTTCCCTGATGATGCGGGCTTCCACGGCGACCGCATCGACGTGATGACCCGCCAGGATGACTACGACGCTGCGCTTGATGCCATCGAGGAGTACAGCAAGCGCTTCGAGCTGGACACCGAGATGCTGGCCCGCCGGGCTGATGCCCTGTATCAGCTCGGCCGCAACACTGAAGCACTGACCGAGTATGACGACCTGCTGAAGCGGGATCCGGAGAATTCCGAGGTCCGCCTGTCACGCATCCGTGTCTATGAGCAGCTCGACTTCTTCGAGGATGCCAACGCGGACCTCGAGAAGGTGCTGGAGGCGGAGCCGCAGAACATGGAGGCCCGCCAGCTGCTGCGCAGCATGCAGATCCGCAAGCAGGGCTACGGAATTGAGGATGACCTCTATTCCCTGTTCCTGCGTGGCGATGATTCCAGCTTCATCGGCGACATCAAGATCCCCGAGGCCCGCTTCACGGACATCGGCGGCCTGAGTGTTGCCAAGCAGAAGATCCGCGAGACGATCGAATACCCGCTGAAGTTCCCCGAGATCAGCCGCAGATACGGCAAGGTAGCCGGCGGCGGACTGATGTTCTTCGGCCCCCCGGGCTGCGGCAAGACGCTGCTGGCCAGGGCTGCGGCCGGTGAATGCGGTGTGACCTTCATCAACGTCAGCCTCGCGAGCGTGCTCGATAAGTGGGTCGGCAACTCCGAGAAGGCGATCAGCATGATCTTCTCAGCGGCGCGCAAGCATGCCCCGAGCATCATCTTCCTTGACGAGATGGACAGCATCGGCGGCAGCCGGGCCAGTTTCCAGGCCGGCTGGGAGAAGAAGCTGATCAGCCAGCTGCTCACTGAGCTGGACGGAATTGCCAGCCGCAATGAGAACGTGATGGTGCTCGGCGCTACCAATGCCCCCTGGGATGTGGACTTCGCACTCCGGCGTCCCGGCCGGCTTGGCAACCTGCTGTTCATCCCTCCGCCGGACCTCGCCAGCCGCGAGGAGATCTTCCGGCTCTACCTGAGCCGCAAGCCCTTCGTCAGTGACGACATTGACGTGCCGGCCCTCGCCGCGCGCACTGCCAAGTACAGCGCTGACAGCATCCGCCAGCTCATCGAGAACGCCGCGGCGATTCCCTGGCGCGAGGCCATCAACGGCGCCGAGCCGCGCCCGCTGTCAATGGTGGACCTTGAGGAGAGCCTGAAGACCATCGGGCCGGACCTCGCCGAGTGGGAGAAGCTCGTGGTCCGCTACGAGGAATTCGCCAAGCAGAGCATGCAGAAGAGCGAGATGGGTTTCCGCAGCGCGCAGAAACGCGGCCAGGAGAAGTAGGAAGGCAAGGCCGCTGGCTTGGCAGTCAACAAGTCACATAGTCAATCAGTCAACATGAGCAGCGTGCGGAAACCCAACTTCAAGCTGATTCACTAGTAAACTCGCTGACTCTTTGACTACTTGACTCATTGACTCATTGACTCATTGACTCATTGACTAATAAAAAAGAGAGCGCCACTGGCACTCCCTTTCCCTGGTTCGTGAATCGCAGCCTCAGTTCTCGAAGGCGTTCTTCTCGAGGTTGCGGCGCTTCTGCTCCAGCAGGTCATCACTGCTCATGCTGTCGCCCTCCTCCTCACCGGCCATCTCCCCGGGCTGCTCGGCGGCCTGCTCCTCCATCTGGGCCTGCTCCTCCTCGCTGGCAATGATCACCGGCAGCTGGAAGCCGTTGTAGATCACCCATTCCATCTGGTACGTCTCGTCGTACTTCTCATCTGGCATCTCGTCGCCGGAGAGGCTGGCGGCCATTGCGTTCGGGTCATAGGGCCGCACCAGCGTGATCAGCAGCTCATTGTTGGTCGGCCACTCGATGATCTGGTCGAGGATGTCGTCAAAGTCCTGCTTGGTGATGTCGATGATCGGACCCATCCCGAACAGGGAACGGCCCTTGCCACCGAGCGGCGCCATGCTGACGAGGTCGCCGCCGCCGTGCACGATCAGCGTCGTGTTGCCACTGGGGAAGTCATCCGGCACCGTCAGGTGGAACTCACGCCAGACCGGATCGGTGCGGTAGGGCTGCAGCTTGACCTTCACGCGGATGGTCTCACCGGGGGCGAACTTGGGAATCTGGTCCATCGGATGCCCGGCCTCGAACATCATCTGACCCATCATCGGGTCGCCTTCCTCGGACTGCTCCTCGCCACCCTGCTGGCTGGGATCCAGCCCGCCGTTCATGGCCTCCAGCAGTTCCTGGTCATCACTGACGGCCGGGGGCAGGGCAGGGTCATCCTCCCCCTCCGCAGCTTCGTCGCTCTCATCGCTGATGATCTCGGCGTTGTCAATCGAGGCATTGATGCGGTTGCCCGTGACCTCGATCATCACATTCAGGCGCGTGATGTCAACCTCGCGGTAGATGTTGTTCTGCAGCAGGTTGGCAAGCGGCATGATCTCGAAGGCGCCGTCGCCGATCACGTCCAGGTCGTTGCTGTAGTAGTTGACGCGGCGCAGCGGCTCACGCAGGCCCGTGCCTTCCACGTGGTAGCTGAGCTTCATCGTGCCCTTGGGCTGGCGGTCCAGCACCTCGGCGGCGGCCTGGTTGACGGCCATCGCCATCAGCATCGGCGTCCAGTCCGGATGCTTCATGACCTCGAACTCGAAGCTCTGGTCGCGGCCGGTGTCGATGTCCTTGATCTTGACCTTGACCGGCACCATGTCCGGCATCACCTTGAAGGTGCCGCCGCAGGCCGCGCCGTGGTCCTTGGTCATCGTGCCGAGCGTGGGCTCGAGCCGCACGCCGTCCTTGAAGGCGCGCTGGCTGCTGCCGTAGGTCCAGGTGATGTAGGCCTTGCTGACGGGCAGGTTGGTGGCCCCGGCTCCGAAGAAGGGATGGCCGAACATCAGGAAGCGGCCCTTGTCGTCACTGTAGGTCACGGTGCCGATGGCCTGCATTTCGATGTCACCGGTGATCAGCGAAGCCGCCACGGCATCACCGCCGACCAGCGGCGGACCGCTTGTATCGGATTCAAGCAGCAGCCCGGCTCCATCACTCTCCTGGCGCAGGAACAGACCTTCGCCGGCGGAGCTTCCGCTGGGCTTCTCGATCAGCTCGAGGTTGCTGCCCAGCATTTCGCGCATCTGTTGTTCATAGAGGCCGAAGACCTTGTGGTTGACACCCGAGACGTAAAGCGGGGTAGTTGCCAGCACGGCCTGGTAGGCATGCCGGCCCTCGGCCCGTGCGGCGTCGTTGAAGGCGATGGCCTCGTCAAGGCTGTCCACGTAGCTGATCACGTTGCCATCCTCGTCAATCGGGATGCCACTGTTCTCGGTCTCGGGCAGCACGGTGTTGGTGCCGTAGTCAGGTTCATCAACGTCGGGCAGCGCCGCCAGCATCGAGCTGATGGGCGTCACGCCGCCGACATGTGTATCCGTGAAGGGGATCGCCGCACTCACGGCACCGAGCAGCTTGCCGTCGATGTAGACGGGGCTGCCGGAGTAGCCGCCGGCGATGCCGTTGGAGTGGTCGACAACAGGACCGGTGAAGTGGGCGAGAATCAGCGGACCGCCGTCAAAGCCCCCGTCGGGAATCAGTTCGATCACCTCGACGTTGAACTCCTCGATCTTCGTCCCCCGGATCACCGTCCTGGCCTTGCCGCTGAGGCCCGGCTTGAGATCCTTGAGATCAAAGACCGGGATGTCGAGCGTGCTGTCTCCTGCGAAAGCCCGGCCCATGAGCGCGAAGACGCTCAAGGCCACCAGTAGGAGTACTTTCTTCACTGTTTCACCTCTCGGAAGGACATTGTCCGAGCGCAGGACAGTCAGCCGTGCGAAAACGGACATATACATTATGACTTGTTACCTGACCCACAGTTCAAATGGATTATTCCCTTCAATCAGGTTCCCATGTCATAGCTGCTCAGATATTTCTCCTGCTCAGCGCTGAGCTTGTCGATCGTGAAGCCCATCGTGCGCAGCTTGAGCTTTGCTACCTTTTCATCGAGATCCCGCGGCATCACGTAAACGCGGTTCTGCAGTTTGCCGGCCTGCTTGGCCAGGTACTCGGCGGCCAGCGCCTGGTTGGCGAAGCTCATGTCCATCACGGCAGCCGGGTGTCCTTCCGCAGCACTCAGGTTCACGAGCCGGCCCTCACTGATCACGCGGATGCGCTTGCTCGGGCTGATCTCATACTCGATCACTTCGGGACGCAGGTTGCGGCTCTTGCGTGAGAGCTGGCGCAGCGCCTTCATGTTGATCTCCACGTCGAAGTGGCCGCTGTTGCAGACCACCGCGCCGTCCTTCATCTTGCGGAAGTGCACGGTATCTAGGACATTGATATTGCCCGTCAGCGTTACGAAGATGTCGCCGAGCGGGGCCGCTTTTTCCATTGGCATGACCTGGAAACCGTCCATCACGGCCTCGATGGCCTTGGTGGGATCGATTTCCGTCACGATCACATGTGAACCCAGTCCACGTGCGCGCATTGCCACGCCGCGGCCGCACCAGCCGTAGCCGGCCACGACCACAGTGCGTCCGCACAGCAGCAGGTTGGTGGCACGGATGATGCCGTCGATGGTGCTCTGGCCCGTGCCGTAACGGTTGTCGAACAGGTGCTTGGTGTCAGCATCGTTAACGGCGATAACGGGGAAGGCCAGCTTGCCGTCCTTCTCCATTGCCCGCAGGCGGATCACACCGGTGGTGGTTTCCTCCGTGCCGCCGATGATGTTCTCGATCAGGTTGCGGCGCTTACTGTGAATCGTGTTCACCAGGTCGCAGCCGTCATCCTGTGTCATGGTCGGTTCGAGGTCCAGCACCGAATTGATATGGCGGTAATACTGCCTGTTGTCCGCGCCGTGCACCGCATAGACGCTGATGCCATGGTCCTTCACGAGGTGCGCTGCCACATCATCCTGGGTGGAAAGCGGGTTGCTGGCGCAGAGTCGGATGTCCGCACCGCCGGCCTTGAGCGTGATCGCCAGGTTCGCGGTCTCGCTCGTGACATGCAGGCAGGCGGAGATGCGGTGGCCCTTCAGGGGCTTGCTCTTCTCGAAGCGGGTACGGATCTGTGCGATGACCGGCATTTCGGAGGCGGCCCATTCGGTACGGCGCCGGCCCTCGGTGGCAAGTGCGATGTCGCGGATGTCGCAGAGCTGGGTCTTCTGCATGCGGGGAGTGCTCATGATTCTGGAAACCTCAGGCCATAATTGGACTGTTTGTCAGTCCGGGCTTCATTGTACCTGCTGAGATTCTATGCACTCTCCGTGCGGCCTGCTGGCCCTCAGCGGCTTTTTGCCGCGATATTGCCAGACCTTAACCGTTGCTGCTGAAACTGCCCCGGCACTGCAGGCGTACATATAGGCATGTCCACGGTCCCGCCGCCGGTTGAGCACACTGCCGCTATACTTGCGCACGAGCCTGGATACACCGCGATGAATGAGTCCGCAGCACAGAGCGCAGGGGCCGGAGCAATGGAGGACCGCTTCTCAGACGAAGCGATCATCCGCCGCTGCCAGGCCGGCGACTGGTCGGACTACGACCGCCTGGTGGAGCGCCACCGGCGCATCGTCTGGGCGGCGATCGACGCGGTGATCGACAACAAGAGTCTGATCCCCGACCTGGTGCAGGAGTCCTTCATCCGCGCCTATCGCAAGATGGACACCTACCAGTTCATGAGCAGCTTCAGCTCATGGATCTTCCGCCTGGCGCGCAACCACGCAATCAGTTACCTGCGCAGCAAGGCGGCGAAACTCAAGAGCACGAGCATTGATGACGACGCGGATGACAGCGTCCCGATCAGCCAGCGCATCGCCGGCGGGTCGGAACCGGCTGAGGAGTATGAACGGCAGGACATGCGCCGCAGCCTGGACCAGATCCTCGCACAGCTCCCGGAACATTACCGGGCCGTACTGAACCTGTACTATCTGCAGGAACTCTCCTATGAGGAGATCGCGAAGATCCAGGACATTCCGCTGAACACGGTACGCACACACCTGAGACGCGCCCGGCAGAAGCTGATGGAGCTTACCGGGCAGGGAGGATGGCAATGAGCCCCTTTACTGAAGATGACTTCATGGACAACACGCCCCGCACGCGGGACAGTGAACTGCGCGGCCGCATGGAGGGCCTGCGCGATGAGCGCGAGCGCCTGGCACCCGGCGAGAGCCAGCTTTTCGAGAATGTGCTGGAACGCTACCTTGAAGGTGAACTGAACTACGACGAAGCCGGGATGTTCGTGGCCGACATGGACCTCGACGAAAGCCAGGAGCGCGTCTGGCAGTCCCTGCGCAACCTCGAGGACACGCTGATCATCCGTGCCGACGTCGCCAGCCAGCTGGACTGGCTGAGCCAGCGCGTGCGCGAGGCGGTGGAGAACAATGAGCAGCTGCGGCACTGGCTGCGCGAGATCAGCCGCGGCGTGCTGACCTTCCATGTCTGGCAGGGGCATGATGAATACCAGTCGCTGATCAAGTGCACGCGCCTGGCCTACATCGGCAAGTACCTCGGCGTCAGCGGGGGCGTGGCCGTACTGCGCAGCGACATCAGCTGAAGCGGATGGCAGTGAATGGCTGCTAACATTATCCGCGCATGAGCCCGTCACTCGAGACCAGGCTGCCGCGCGGCATAGTCCTCCGGGACCCGATCCTGCTGGCCAGCGGCTGCTGTGGCTACGGCGAGGAATACCTCCCGATCGTCCATCCGGCCAGCTTCGGCGGCGTGATCACCAAGGCGGTGAGCGTCAGCCCGCGGCTTGGCAATGAGGCCCCGCGCCTGCGCGAGACGCCGGCGGGACTGCTCAACTGCATCGGCCTGCAGAACCCCGGCGTGGATGTGCTGCTCGGCGAGGTGCTGCCGCGCATCAATCAGCTGGGCTACAGCTACATCGTCAACGTGGTCGGGCATACCGTCGACGAATTCGCCGAGCTCGTGCGCCGCGTGCAGCGGCACTGCGAGGAGCAGGGGCAGGGCGGGATGATCGGCTTCGAGCTGGATCTGAGCTGCCCGAATGTCGACAGCGGCACGACCTTCGCCACTGACCTGGACGTGCTGCGCGCGGTGACCAGGGCCTGCCGCGCGGAGACTGAGCAGCTGATCGTCAGCAAGATGACGCCGAACGTGACGGACATGCTGCCCTATGCCGAGGCCTCGCGGGAGAGCGGTGCCGACAGCATCACGATCAGCAATACGCTCAATGGGATCAGCATTGACATCCGCACGCGCAGGAGCAACCTCGGCCGCCCCAGCGCCGGATTGTCCGGAGCAGCGATCCTGCCGGCGGTGCTCTACCACATCTGGCGCGTACACAGGGCGATGAAGGACTACCCGATCGTCGGCTGCGGTGGGATCTGGGATGCGGACAGCGCGATCCAGCACATCCTCGCCGGAGCCACGGCGATCCAGCTCGGCACCGGACTGTTCATGAATCCGCGCCTGCCGCTGGATGTGCAGCAGGGGCTGGAGCAGTATCTGACTGAACAGAACGAGCCGGACCTCGCCTCCATCCGCGGTACCTACGAGTACTGCTGAAGACGGGCCCGGCCCGTTGTCAATTCACTCCTAGTTCGACGTCGTACCGATCTCAGTCAGGGTCGGCGCCGCCATCCTGACAACCACCTGATGGGTGTTGCTGGGGATGCCGCGGCTGAGCACCGTCACCGCACCGGTGGCTCCGGCGGGCACCGTGGCCTGGATCTCCGTGGGTGTCCAGCTCACGATTGATGCCGCAGCCGTACCGAACAGCAGTGTGGCGAACTCGTTCGGCACGTCATTGCCGAAGTTCGTACCGGTCACTGTCACGCTGTCACCTTCGTGCAGCACGCCCGGACTGACTGAGTCGATGTGCGGCGCTTCGCGCACGGTCATGTCGTCCAGCCAGTAGCCGTCGCCATGGTTGTTGTTGTCACTGTAGAAGAACCAGTTGAGCTTGATCCGTTCGCCCATCCAGTCGCTCAGCAGCAGGCCGTCCGCGCGCCAGTCCGGCTGGTTCAGGCTGTTGAAGGCCGCCAGCTCGGTCCAGGTGCCGAAGTCCGTGGTGGCATAGATGATGCAGAAGTCGTCGCCATCACCCATGTCGTAGTGGTGCAGCATCCCGAGCCCGGGCGTCGTCACGTTGTCAATCAGCAGGGTCGGGCTGATCAGGCTGTCACCCTGGAAGCGGCCGTAGTTCTGGGTGTCGCGGCCGAAGAACATCGCGGTGGTCCCGCCGAAGCCCTGGCCAGCGCGCGTGTGCCAGAAGCCAGCACCGGCCTGGTTCGTGATCTGCCAGAAGGGCTCAACCGCACCTTCCCAGTCCTCGTTCCAGGGCAGGGCCAGACCGGGGTTGAAGGTCGTCCAGTCGAGGTCCAGGCTGACACTCTGGCCGTCGGTGTCCGTGGCGATGGCCGTGAACTGCACTGCCTGGTCGAAGACCAGGTCGCTGTTCCACTGCGTGCTGAAGGGCGCGGATGTATCGGTTGCCAGAGTCGTGCCGTCCAGGATGAACTGCACGCTGTAGATCTCCTCGTCATCCGTGGCATCCACGGTGATCGTCTCCAACCCGGTCAGGACCTCACCGTCGGCGGGGGTCACGCTGAGGATCTGCGGCGGAGCACTCTGCTCCTTGACGGTCACGTCGTCAACCCAGAATCCTCCGGTGCCGTTGCCGATCCAGTTCAGGGATGAACTGTCGAGGCGGAAGCCCAGGCGGATCGTCAGGCCGGCATAGGCACTGAGGTCCGCACTGACGACATGCCAGTTGAGGTTTCCTCCGGTATAGCTCGCCAGGGTATCCCAGTTGGCACCGTCGTCACTTGTCACGAGCAGCTTGGCGGTGTTCTCACCGCTGGAGACGTTGTAGCGCTGGAACCAGCGTACGAGCGGTGAGCCGGCGCTTGTCATGTCGATCGCCGGGCTGACGAGCAGGTCATGCTCATTGCGGTCATAGCCTCCGGTCTCCGCACCGACGCCCGCACTCGTGGGCGGGGTGTTGTTGGTGCTCTTGTCCTCCCAGCGCTGTGTGCCGCCGAAACTGTATGAGGCCCAGTAGGCTATCCCGAGGTCGAACTGGTCGCTCCAGGGATAGCTCTCCACGGTGTTGCTGAGATTGATGTTGACGCTGTCAGTGGCGATCTCGCCCTGGTCGTCGACGGCGATCACCTTGAGCGGGCGCAGGCCGTCGTAGACGCCATTGGACTGGAAGGAATGCTCATACGGTGCAGTGCTGTCCGAACCGTAGTAGGCACCGTTGAGATAGAACTCCACATGATCAATGCTGCGACCGATGACGGGAGTGGCGTCCGCAGTGACCGTGATGTCCGCTGATTCAGGATCGTTGTCAACATGGCTCGTGATCGCCACGGTCGGGGCGTTGGCACTCGTGACCTCGATGTCGAGCGTCATCAGTGCCGCGCTGGCGGAGAAGTCCGAGAGCCGCACGCTGGTGCCGCTGCCCGGTGCCGGATAGTTGTTGCTGGTCGGATTGCTCGCGCTGCTGAATTCGCCGGTGAAGTCTGTATCGGTGTTGCCGGCGTACCAGAGGTCATTGAAGTGTCCGCTGTTGCCATTGTCAATCGGGTCACGCGGCTGCGTGCTGCCCGGGTCATCCAGGCCGCGGGCGCTTTCCACGTCCACCCACTTGCGGTACTCATCCCGGTTGTTGCTGCGTGAATCATCACAGTGCATCACAAGCAGGCCTGAGCCGGGGCGGGTCTGGTCCGTGAGGATCTGCTGCATGTTGCAGATCAGGAAGTACTGGTCCTCCTGCTGGCCGTTGGTCCAGACCTTGAGCACCTCGGGATGCGTCTCATAGGCATTGAGCGGGTAGTCGTTGACATTCTCGGTGATCACCACCGGCTCCACCCAGCCGAGCTGCGTCTTGCACCAGGGGTCCGGGCTCGGGATCAGCTGGTTGTCATCATAGTTGTTGGCCATCAGGCTCCAGCGCGCCAGGCCCTCGGAGCTGTAGTCCGTGTCATAGAGGTCCGGCAGGCCGAGGATGTGGCCGTATTCATGGCAGGTGATCACCATGCTGTAGCTGTCGTTGGTGTCGTAGCCGGTCAGGAAGTAGCTGTCCACGATCACGCCGTCGACATGCGCATTCACACCGCTCCAGCGGTGTGGGTGCAGGCCGCCGCCGAACCAGACGGGCCCGGCATAGAACACGATCAGGGTGTCAACGTAGCCGTCCTTGTCAACATCGAACTGGCTGTAATCGACGTCGTCATCGCTGGCCATCACCATCTCGAAGATCAGGTTGCGGGCATTGTTGGAGCTGGCATCGTAGAAGCCCTTGCTGTTCTGGGCGCGGTACCAGCCGTCGCCACCCGTGCCGCCGGTTGCCACCGCACCGTCGATCTCCAGCTTACCGTAGGAGACCTGCTGGTAGTAATCGTTGGCACTGGGAGGGGTCACACCGGTGTTGAAGAACTTGTCCTCGAAGTAGTTGACGTCGTAGGTGCCGTAGTCCGCGGCCTGATCATCAAAGTCGGCGCGCAGCACGCACCACTGCGCCGTGCCCTCTGAAGGGGCAATGCTCGTGGTTTTGGTGACGCGGTTCACTTCGTAGCCCAGCTCAAGCAGGTCGAAGTGGTTGATCACGCCATCGAGGTTCAGGTCCAGGCTGCGACCTTCCACATTGGCTTCAACTGCCTCACTGACGCTGCGGCCGAGGAAGGGGCGCAGATCGGAGGGGCGGGTCACGCCGGGACCGGGCAGGGGATCGGTCTCACCGAATTCCATTTCATTGAGCTGGGGGAAGATCTCCTCCCAGCGGGCGCGGTTGTCAGCGCTGCGCAGCCATTCATCCGGGGGACGGACGGTCGCCAGCGCGGTGCTGCTCAGGGCGAGGATCAGCAGGATCACTGCAATGGGAAGCCTATTCATTGCCGACCTCCCGTCCCTCAACGGTGAACTCCATGTCCTGCTTATGGCTGTCGCGCAGGCGGTAGCTGCCGGCGCTGGTGTCGAGGCTGAAGTCGCTCAGGCTGAAGTTGCCCAGCGGCCGGACCTTGACGCTCAGCAGCAGCGGCTCGCCGCTGATCCCGGCGCCGAAGTAGCGGCGGGTGTAGGCGAAGTCGATGCGGCCGGGTGTACCTTCGCCGTCGAGGAAGTAGGCCTCCTCGGGACTGCCGAGTCCACCACCGGCTTCCACCAGCAGCAGCTCATACAGGCCGGGATCGTACTGCAGCGTTCCGGCGATCTGATAGAGATCACTGGCCTGCTCAGCCTTCAGCAGCACGCGGGTCGTGCCATCGCTGCCGGCCCGGCTGTCCATTGCCAGATTGAGGGTGCCCCGGCTGAGTTCCTCCGCGGGTTGCGGCTGGCCCAGGCGAGTGCCGGCCTCCTGTGACCCGCCGCCTCCGCCGCAGGCCACGAACAGCACAACGGCGAGCACCGCCGCCGCGAGTACATGAATCACACGCATGCTTACCACCTGCCTGATGGAAAATCCGGCCCGTATCTGCAGGACCCGAGGTCCAGCCCTATGCCCAAACCATGCGCCGCGTTATCTCTGCTCCAGTCCTGTCAGGGATGGCGGCGGCAGTTTAATTGTAATTGAATACCCGTCTGAATCAATCCCTCGTCTACGCACGATCACATTCCCGCTGGCGGAGGCCGCAGGTACCGTGCAGACGATTTCCGTATCGTTCCAGCTCGTGATCGCGGCCTGGATTCCACTAACCAGGACCTTGCCGAAGTCCTCGGGCGGATTGCTGCCGAAGCCGCTGCCGCTGATCGTGATGCTGTCACCGTTGACCACGCTCGCGGGAGTGACGGAGGAGATCTGTCCTGCGCTGATCAGCTGCGGCTCATCCACGAACCAGCCCTGCTCATCCACGCCGCCGTCGGCCTCAAAGAACCAGGCCAGCTTGACCTTCTGGCCGAGGTAGCCGTCCAGGCGGGCCCCGGCCTCGCGCCAGGCATTCTGGTTGAGGCCCGTGAACACATGCAGCTCACTCCAGGTGTTCAGGTCCGTGGTCACGTAGCAGCGGCCGTAGTCATAGTTCAGTTCGATGTCGTAGTGGTGCAGATAGCCGAGTCCCGGATCAACGATGCCCTGGAAGTCGAAGGTCGGCGAGATGAACCAGTCGTACTGGTTGTCACCGTGATCCCCGCTGTCCTTGCCGAAGAACATCCCGGGGCCACTGCCATATCCACCTGTGCCGACGCGGTGCCAGTAGCCTTCACCGTTCACGTCGATCACGCGCCAGGCGGGCACGGGGTTGCTCGTGAATGATTCATTCCAGGGCAGGGGCAGGCCGGCATTGCTGGTGGTCCAGTTTACGGTCACGCTGGTGGACTGCAGGTCGCCGTCATAGGCCACCGCAGTGAAGCTCTGCGCTCCGTTGAACAGCCAGTCGCTGTTCCAGTCCGTAGTGAAGGGCGCACTGAAGTCCTGGAAGATCAGGTCCGTGCCGTTGATCAGGAAGTCAACCTGCAGCACGGCTTCATCGTCAGTGGCATCCACCGTGATCGTCTCAATTCCGGTCAGGGTGGAACCATCGCCCGGCGTGATCGTGATGATGTTCGGAGCTGCGCTCAGTTCCTTCAGCTCGAGTTCGTCCACCCACCAGCCGGCGGTGCCGTTCTGCTTGTTGAGACCGCTGCCGTCGAACTTGAGCACGATGCGGATCTGCTGTCCGGCCCAGGGCAGGAGATCCACCGCGCCGGGATGCCAACTGAGGGCACTGCCGGTGTAGCTGGCCAGCGGCGTCAGCGTCACGCCCTCATCGGCGGTGACGAAGACCTTGCAGGTATTCTCGCCGGCACTGACATTGTGGCGGTGCTGCCAGCGGGCAAGCGGATGGGTGCTGCTGCTCAGATCGATACGCGGGCTGACCAGCGCGTCATGCTCGTTGTAGTCATAGCCACTGCCCTCGCTGCCGATCCCGGCGCTCCAGCTGCCCGAGGATCCGGTGTTCTTGGCCTGCCAGAAGCGGTCACCGTTGAGGTTGTAGCTGGCCCAGGCACCCACGCCTGATTCAAAGTCCTCCGTCAGCGGGAAGCTCTCCGGAGTGTTGGAGAGATCCAGCAGCTTGCCGTCGGTGTCAATCTCGCCCTGGTCGTCAACAGCCACGGCCTTCAGCAGGCGGGCGTTGTTGCCTGCTGCATTGCCATCGTAGACACCGCGGGTATCGATTGCCAGTTCATAGGGGTCAGTGCTGTCAGCACCGTAGAAGGCGCCATTGAGGTAGAAATCGACATGATCGATGCTGCGCCCGGTGGTCGCGCTTGCGGTCGCCGTGACATTGATCGTGCCGCTCACGCTGTCGCCGTCACTGTGGCTGGTGATGGCCACCGTCGGCGCCGTGGCGGTCTCCACGGTGATGTCGAGGGTCATGTTGTTGCCCGGTGCGGAGATGTTGCTCAGGCTGATGAAGGTGTTGGCCCCGGGGTTCGGATAGTTGCGGCTGAAGGGGTTGGATGTGTCGTCAAAGATCCCCGTGTAGTCGCCGTCGGAGTTGCCATCGAAGAACAGGTCGTTGGCGTGTCCGTTGTTGCCGTTGTCCAGCGGGTCCTTGGGGTTCGTGAGGTTGGGATTCTCGTAGCCGCGAGCGCTTTCCACATCGACATGCTTGCGGTCCTCGTTGGCATTGTCACCGTTGCCTCCCGCGCGGGTCTCGTCGATGTGCAGCAGCAGCAGGCCCTCGCCGGGACGGTTGGCATCCGTGCCGAGCTTGCGGTAGTTGGCCATCAGGAAGTACTGGTCCTCTGACTGGCCGTTGGTCCAGACCCTCAGCACCTCGGGGTTGTCCTGGTAGTAGGGCAGGCTGTAGCCCACCTGGTTCTCCGTGATGTTCTTGGCCTCCACCCAGCCCAGCTGGCACTTGCACCAGGGGTCAAGGCTCGGCGGCTTCTGGCCGTTGTCATAGTTGTAGGCCATCAGGCTCCAGAAGCCCATTCCGGCGCTGCCGCCGTTGACGTCGTAGAGATCCGGGAGGCCGAGGATGTGGCCGTACTCATGCGCGGCGATCACCATCGTGTGGCTGTCATTGCCGGTGTTGTAGCCGGAGATGAAGTAGCTGTCGACGATCACGCCGTCCACGTGGATGTTCAGACCGCTGGAGCGATGCGGCCAGAGGCCGCCGCTGAAGACCGTGTTCGGGTAGTAGCAGAGCACCGTGTCCACATAGCCGTCGCCGTCAACGTCGAAGTCGCTGAAGTCCACGAAGGGGTCGGCGTTGAGCACGGCCTCCTTGACCAGCCAGCGTCCGCCGTTGTCAATGTACCACTGCTTGTCGTGCTCACCCTTGTACCAGCCGTCGCCTCCCGTGCCGGAAGTGTCAACCGTGCCGTTGATCGCCAGCTTGCCGTAGCTGGTCTCCTGGTAGTAGTCGTTGATGCTGGGCTTGGGGGCGGTGCCCAGCGAGAAGAAGCGCTCATTGAAGTAATCGACGTCGTAGGTGCCATAGTCGGCGCTCTGGTCCTGGAAGTCGGCGCGCAGGACCATCCACTGGTTGGTGCCCTCCGGGGGAGCGATGCTCGCGCCCTTGTTGTCAGCCGCGACCTCGTAACCCAGTTCGAGCAGGTCGAAATGGTCGATCACGCCGTCGAGATTCAGGTCGAAGCGCTGGGTCTCTGCACTGCCGCTCTGCAGGCCCTCGGCTGTGGCGATGCCGTCACGGTCGTAACCGAGGTACTTGCGGATGCCGTCGAAGCGCTCCAGCGCGGCACCGCCCAGCGGTGGCTGGGGGCCGAATTCCCAGTCGTTGAGGACCGGGTACATCTCCTCCCAGAGCTTCAGCTTGTCAGGGCTGTCGAACCATTCATCCGGCGGGCGGACGGTGGCATTGGCAACCACGCTCAGCAGCAGCACGAACAGGGCGATGAGGATGGTGCTGCGGATCATGATCCGGCCCTCCGCAGGCTGGGCTCGAGCTCGCGCTTCCGTGAGTCACGCAGGCGCAGTACATCGGTTTCAAGCGGCAGGCTGAAGTCGGCCAGCGAGAAGCCATCCAGCGCCCGCAGGCGCAGGCGCAGCAGGTTCAGGTCACCGCTGTTCAGGCGGCCCCAGTAGCGGCTGGTATAGGCGAAGTCCAGCGTGCCGCTGTCCTCGCCGGAGCTGAGGAAGTAGGCCTCCTCCGGTCCGCCGAGTCCACCGCCGGCTTCCGTGCTCAGCACCTCATAGCGCAGCGGGTCGAACTGCAGGCTGCCGGCCAGCTGATAGAGATCGGCGGCGTCATCGGCACTGAGCATCAGCGACCATTCGTCGCCGGTTAGCGGTGTGGCCTCGAGCACGAGCGAGATGGAGCGGTCCGCATTGTCAGCTCCGGGGGCTGTGTTGCCAGCCGGAAGCGGAGTGTTGCCGGAATCGCCGCTGCCACTGCCGCCGCAGCCGAGCAGCAGCAGCAGGCCGAGGCAGGTTACTAAGGATTTCAGTTGCCGCATATGAGCACCTGTTGAGAACGGATACTCATGATTATAGGGTTTTTCCGGGCCGGACGCTAACCAGCCGAACCGGCTTCCTGGGCGGCGATGGCCTTCAGACCCTCCAGCAGTTCGTCGCAGTTCTGCTCCATCACCTGGTTGGCGATGCTGTTGACCATCGGGCCGAGCATCGGGATCCCGAGCTCGAAATCCACATTGAGCTGGACCTGCGTTCCGCCGTCCTGCTCGATGAAGGCCCAGTTGCCGTGGTAGACCTTCATGTCACCCTTGACCAGTTCGAAGCGGCAGCTCAGCTCCGCCTCGTTCCAGATGTCGCGCTCGGTCCAGACGATCTTCTTGCTCATCGGGCCGACCTTGAGCGTGGCCGTCCATTCCGTGATCAGGCTGCCGTTGCCTTCGTCCTCCAGCACACGCGCGCTGTCGAGGTTGGGCAGCACCTCGGGGAACTTCTCCACCTGGCGGGCCGCGGCGTAGACGCGCGCGGGGGGCTGGGGAATGTGCATGGTCTTGCGGATTTCAAACATGGTCAATCTATCCCTGCATCTGGCTGAACTGTTCAAGAATCATGCGCGTGCCTTCGCAGGCGCGGCGCAGGCGGATCATGACTTCGTCAATCACCTCAACCGGCATGTGCAGCGGCGGTTCGATGCGCAGCACCTCCGGGTTGTTGAGGGCGAAGGCGATGAAGACCTTCTCCTCGATCACGCTGGCGATCATCAGCTCGCAGACGTCCTTGCTGACGCAGTCGATGCCGATCATCATGCCCTGGCCGCGGACCTCCGCGAGCACATCGGGGAAGTCGCGCTGCAGGCCCTGCAGGGCCTCGATGAAGTAAGCCCCGTTGCGCTCCGCCATTTCGGCGTAGCCACCGTGTTCCAGCAGGTCCAGTGCGGCGAGCGCGGCACTGCAGGCCAGCTCGTTGCCACCGAAGGTGCTGGTATGCACCAGCGGATTCTCCTGGAACAGCTCCCAGACGTACTCCGTGCCGAGTGTAGCGCCGATAGGCATCACGCCGCCGCCCAGTGACTTGGCGAGCACGAGAATGTCCGGCTCCACGCCCTCGCGTTCACAGGCGAAGTTGCGGCCGGTGCGGCCCATGCCGGTCTGCACCTCATCAAGGATCAGAAGCACGCCGCGCTGTTTCGTGAGCTCGCGTACTCCTGTGAGGTATCCGGCGGGTGGGACGCGGATCCCGCCCTCACCCTGCACGGGTTCGAGCATCACCGCGGCAGTTGTGTCCGTGATCGCGGCTTCCAGTGCATCGAGGTCGCCGAAGGGCACCACGCCGAAATTGGCAATCAGTGGGCGGAAGGGCGACTGGAAATGCTCACGGTGGGTGCTGGAGAGGCTGCCGAGTGTCTTGCCGTGGTAGGCATTCTTGGCACTGATGATGTCAGGCCTGCCGCTGCGCAGCCGGGCCAGTTTGATGGCGGCCTCGACGGCTTCCGTGCCGCTGTTGCTGATGAAGCTGTACTTCAGCTCACCGGGCGTGATCGCCGCCAGGCGCTGGGCCAGGGTGGCCTGCACGGGGTTCAGCAGCAGCTTGCTGGACATCGGCATGCGTTCCAGCTGCTCACGTACGGCGCGCACGACATCGGGGTTGCGGTGCCCGAAGTTGTAGCTGCCATAGCCGGCCACACAGTCGATGAACTCGCGGCCGTCATTGGTGCGCACCAGCCAGCCCTCGGCCTCGACCTCAGCGCTGTCCAGGCCCATGAAGCCCAGCAGGCCGAGCAGGCCGGAGTTGACATGCTCTGCGTAGTACTGCTTGACGGCAGCATCGTCGGGTAGGGAGTAGGGCATCGGCTTGATTATAGCGAGGGCAGGATGTCAGCGAGCTTCGTTTCCGAGTCACGCATGCTGTAGTCAGCGGGGATGCTGAAACTGTCGGCGGCGGGTCTGGCGCTGGGATCGACACTGTCGAGGCGGATCGTCACAGTCACCTTTGGTGAGCGGATCACGAGCTGATGCGGCTGGCCCTTCTCGGCGATGTCGAAGCTGACGCTGCGGCTGCTCTGGCCCGTATAGACATAGCGGCTGCCGCCGCCTTCAAGCTTCTCCGTTGCCAGCTTCCAGCCCTTGACCTCGCCGAGTTTGTCGCGCATCGCAAAGCTGCGGAAGAGGTCAAGGTAGCTGCCGCGGAAATCATCCCCGAGCGGCATGCGCTCGCCGTTCAGGTTGAAGGGGAAGAGCAGGGCGGCCGTGCCCTTGTCGATGTCGAGGATGGCGACGGTCGGCTCCTGGGTCAGGCTGTTGACGGTCTCAACGCGCATGCGCTTGCCGCTGATCAGGATGCTGCCGTCAAATGTGACTGCAGGGATCTTCTTTGGCGAATTCAGTTCGCCGCTGTCGTATTCAAGCGTGGCAGTGAACTCCGCGCTGAAATCGGCGGAGCTGGACTCAGCCGCATTGGCTTGGCTTAGATGCACGAAGAGCAGCAGGGCTGCCAGGGGGAGGATGTTTCTCACGTAGTTAATGACGCTCGCAGCTGTGGATTGTTTCAGTCTGGACTTCACTCACTGGCGCTGGTGCCTTCCTTCTTGACGAAGGGATCCAGCAGCAGCGGAGTGAACATGTTGGGCTTGCCGACCCGCTTGGAGATGAAGGTCACACGGCGTACGCCCTTCACGTCGACTTCCCTGAAGACCGGCATGTCGTTGGGCGTGAGTGAGACCGGTCCGTACAGTTCAGTACCGTCACCCTGCACGCTGAATTCAATCGCGAAGCGGCCGCTGGGATCGGAGGCTTCGTCATCGGAAAAACCGAAGCCGAAGGTCAGCGTGTCCCACTCGCCGCCGATGTTGTACTCCAGCACCTGCGATTCGGCCTGGGTGCTGTTGAAGCGGAAGCCGAGGTCGTAGAGCTTGCCATTGACCCGTGCTGACTGCAGCTGTTCGATGCCTGTCTGTTCCAGGTCCTCCAGAGGCTTCAGCGCCGCCATGTAGGCCCAGTTGCCGCTGCTCAGACCGGCACGTTCCGCCTCGCTGCGCGGCACGCCGCCCTGATCGGCGAGGATGTGGTAGTCCAGCGGACCGCGGGCCGGCGGGCTTGTGTCCTGGCCGACCTCCATCCGGTTGCGCAGGTCCTCGGGCAGGGCGTCTGGATTCCGACTGGCATACCAGAAACCGCCGGCCACAAGCAGCAGGGCCACAACCACCGATATCAGGAAAGGCTTCATGCGCACTCCGGGCCGCCGGAAGGCGGCCTGTCTAGCTTATCAGTCTCCGGGGCTGAGCGGACTGTCGTCCATGTCCAGCGGAGGTCCGAGATCGCCGATGTCGTAGTCGTCGATGTCCGCGGATCCACCGCCGCCACCACCGCCATAGTTGCCGCCACCGCCGCCGCCGTAGTTTCCACCACCGCCGCCGCCGTAGCCTCCGCCACCGCCACCGCCGTAGCTTCCGCCACCGCCACCACCACCGTAGCTGCCACCACCACCGCCACCGTAGCCGCCGCCACCGCCTTCACCTTCGTCGCGGCGGCCGAGCAGCTGGAAGCTGCGGCAGATGATCTCGGTGCGGTAGTGCTTCACGCCCTGGGGATCGACCCAGTCGCGGGTCTGCAGCCGGCCCTCCACATAGAGCTGGCGGCCCTTCTTGACGTACTGCCCGGCGATCTCCGCCTGGCGGCCCCAGCAGACGATGTTGTGCCACTCGGTCTGTTCCTTGCGCTCACCGCCGTCGCGGCCGCCATAGACCTCGGATGTGGCGATGCTGAAATTGGCGACGGCAGTCCCGTTCTGCGTGTAGCGCACTTCGGGATCACGGCCGACATTGCCCAGTATGATCACTTTGTTGACGCCTGACATGCCTGATCTTCCTCCAACTTTATACAAACAGGAGTATAGCATAACCCGGGAAGTAAAGATCACGCCGTGTCATAAGATATGCGCGTGAGTACGCTCATCACGGGAATCGAGGGCCAGGACGGCGGGTATCTGGCTGAGCTGCTGCTGGAACAGGGCACGCGTGTGATCGGTACGGTGCGCCCGGGCCTGGCCCTGCCGCCGGAGACCCAGGCTCTGGATGCGCACCGCAACTGCGAGCTCACGAGCCTCGACATGCTGAACCTGGGCGGGCTGCGCAGCCTGCTGCGCCAGCTGCAGCCGACGCGCGTGATCCATCTGGCGGCACTGTCACGCCCCGTGCAGTGTGAGGAACAGCCGATCGAGAGCCACACGATCAACGTGGCCAGCGCGGAAGTCATTGTGGATTGGTTGCGCCGCGACAGTCCCCAGAGCCGGGTGCTGCTGCTCAGCAGCAGTGCGATCTTCGGCGACCCCCTGACTGAACCGCAGAATGAGGAAACGGAGCGGCGGCCGATCAACACCTATGGCCGCCAGAAGCTGGAGGTCAGCCGCCTGGCCCAGGCAGCACGGGAAGAGGGGCTATATGTGTCCTGTGCGATCCCCTTCAACCATGAAAGCCCGCGCCGCAGCGAGGATTTCGTGTTCGCGAAGATCGTCAACAGCGCCGCCCGGATCAGCCTCGGCCTGCAGCAGCAGCTGGAGCTGGGAGCGCTGAATGCACGGCGGGACTGGGGCTATGCCCCGGATTTCGCACGGGCCTTCGCCTGGATGCTGGAGGTGGAACGTCCGCTGGAGCTGGTACTGGCTACGGGAGAACTGCACAGCGTGCTGGAACTGGTGGACGCCGTCTTCACCGAGCTGGGACTGGAGCATGCGAGGCATCTGCGCCACAGTGCGGACCTGCTGCGCGCGGGCGATCCGAAGGAGCAGGTCGGTGATCCGGCCCGGGCCTGGGTGGAACTGGGCTGGGAGCCGGAAGTGAAGTTCGCCGGTCTGTGGAAGCTGATGCTGGACAGCGCGCTGGAGCACTACCGGTCTCAGGCAGCCAGCGATACTGAGCCTATTTCCACTTGATGCCGCAGCCCATGGCACCGGTCATGGCCGGGTCAGGCTGCTGCCCGCTGAGCAGGGCCTCAATGGCATTGCGCAGATCGGGGCTATGGACCTTTGCGGGATCCTGCGGGCTGTCGTCGATGCGGCCGGTATAGGCCAGCTCTCCTGCGGCGTTGAACAGGAACACATGCGGGGTGCGCTCTGCCCCGAAGCTGCGGGCCACGGACTGGTCCTCATCATGGAGATATGGGAAGTTGTAGCCCATCTCACGGGCCCGGACCTGCATGTTCTCAAAGCTGTCCGCCGGATGAGACTCCGCATTGTTGCTGCAGATCGCGGCCAGGCGAACCCCCCTGGACCCATAGTCCTCCTGCATGCTGATCACGCGCTGCTGGTTGGGGATCACATATGGGCAGTGGTTGCACCAGAAAATAATCACCGTGGCCTGCTCACCCCTGAGCTGATCAGTGCTGAGCGTTTCACCGGAAGTGGAGGGAAGGCTGAAGCTGGGCAGGGTATTTCCAAGTTGCAGTGACATGTACGGCTCCGGGGTACAAATTAACCAATACCATATCTATCCACGACTTATCCCAAAAAACTTGACACATCTGATATAATCTGCCGAGTCAAAACCTGTATGGTCCAAGTTAGAGGTATTGTGATGCGTAATGCGTTGATCATCCTGTTAATTGCCGCTCTGCCGTTCCTGATGGCAGCCGACATGGAGCAGGGTCGCACTCTCGAGCTGTGCGGTCTGAACGTGCCCTGCGACTGTTGTGAGGTCACCTGCGTATCGATCGACATCGATTGCTACTGCGTGTGCGAAGCCAACGGCGGCAGCAGCGACCCCCTGTGGGTACACTTCATGGATTGCGACGGCAACGTGCTCGGCTCCGCTGAGATCGCCGGCCCGTTCTGCGATCCCTGCTACAGCTGCGGTTCGCTGACCGGCCAGCTGGACAATCCCGTCAACCCGATGGACATCGCCCGCGTGCGCATTGAGAAGCCCGGTGATGACGACCTGTACATCTCCTGGATGCGCCTGAGCGTCGGCCGCTGGAACAACTGCTGCAGCGGCAAGTGGTACAAGCTGTGGAAGGACTGCCTCTACGCTGACCTGAACGGCGACTACGACGCCATCGAGCTGTACTAGTCGATCCCGCGGATCTCTGATCCGCAGAAGTTCGAACTGAATGACCGGTCCCCGCGGGGGCCGGTTTTTTTTCGCGCGAACGCATGGCAGATGTGTGCCGAAGATTTATTCACCACGAAGTTCACGAAAGATGCTATTCACCACGAAGTTCACGAAGAGCACGAAGAATTGCCAGGGTCACAAAGAAATGCTTTGTGATCAGATGAACACCTTTGTGAGCTTTGAGTACTTAGTGGTAATGATCTTATGCCCGCGCTCCTGCCCTAAGCGCGCTGCGGTACCACTCCCTGGCTGAGGGCCATCGGCAGCAGCGGTTCCGCGCTCGCTGCTATCTGCGCCTTCTCCCATTCCGGGAAGATCCAGTCCGGCAGGCCCGCCAGGCAGCGCAGCAGCGATGACAGTTCGCTGGACTTCTGCGCATTCTCGATGTGGTGGCTGAGGCGTTCACGCAGCAGGGCCGCGAGGTCCGCGACCGTGATCTGGCGGCTGATCGCATAGCGCATGCGCATCCGGCGCAGCAGGCCTTCCTCGTCGCGCATGATCGCCTGGGACTCAGCGCGGCTCAGCCCGAATTCACGCAGACTGCTCTCGGTCAACTGGCCATTGCCCAGCAGGCACCAGAGCATCACACGCACGGTGGGGTCGTCATGGAGCTTTGCACAAACGGACATACGTTCATCTCCCTCGCAGTTCGGCGTATTGCCGCACTACGGATAACTACACAAAAATTACCATAATCAGAAATATAGTCAAGGATATGCAATGTTAATACAGTGGTAAGGCAAAAGTCAGAAGGCAGAAGGGGGATGGGGCGAAAGGCAAAATGCAGAAGGCAGGGGGAGGAGGTGCGCAACTTGCTTGCGCACAATGGACATTTGAATGGAGCAACAACATCGAATGTCTTGTGGCATTGCGCGCAAGTGAACTGCGCGCCTCCGTTGCCCGACTGACATCGGGCCTCCATATTCTGGCCTCCGTTGCCCGGTTTGCACCGGGCCTCCGTATTCGGGGCTCCGAAGCAGGCCTCCCTCAGCTGATCCAGCTGCCTACTATCGTGACGGGGTAGTACTCGCCCTCGATTTCCACGAGCGTGATGTACTGGCCCTGCAGTGCCATGTTCACATGCATCAGGCGGTCGGTGGCAGCAGGGAACTGCGGACCGAGCGTTGTCAGTGCGCCGAGCTGCTGATTGCCGATGCGGATCTCCTCGCCCATGCTCAAGCTGATCGAGTTGAAGCGGTTGTAGCCCTGCAGCCCTGCTTCATAGCGCGCCTGACCCTCCCGCGTTGCCAGGCTGATGTTCCAGCTGCCCTGTTGCCCGGCGATGGCCAGCGGGCCCAGCCCCTCCTCGCTGACGATGTAGCGTGCGCAGAGCGGCTGGCCCTCCAGGCGGCTGCGCCACCACCAGCCAAAGCCGCGGTTGTACTGCGTGAAGAAGGCAAGGCCGCGGGAAGCTGCGCGCTCCGTCGGGCCAAGCGTTGCCATATTCACGAGCGGGTTGCGGTCACGGCCGTCCGGCAGGCCATCGCCATCCGTGTCGGGCTGCTGCGGATCGGTCTGGATCAGGCCTTCAGCGACATCCGTAAGCCCGTCGCCGTCGCTGTCAAGGCGCAGCTCTGCAAGACTGAGGCTGTCCAGCACATATTCCGCGCCCTGCATCTCCTGATAGGAACCCTGCGGGCCGCCTTCCTCGGAGTGGTCAAACTCGATGGTCTCCAGCAGCGGGCGGTAGTGCCCGATCGTCAGCCTGTCATTGTCAATCTCCAGTGCCAGCGGCAGGGAAGGCTGGCCGCCTTCGCCGTATTCACCTGCCAGTTCGTCAACGCGGCGTGGACCGCCGGGATGCACCATATAGAAGTAGGTATGCGCGAGACCGGTGGGCAGCACCTCCTCATACAGGCCGTCGGCGTCGGCATCCACGCCGAGGAAGATGTCACGTTCACTGGCCAGGCCGTCGGCCACATAGGCCAGGTAGTGCAGGCCGGCGGCATCAGTGGCCCGGGCCTGCCAGAGAGTGCTGCCCTGGCCATCAGGCTGGAAGATGTCGCCGATCACCGCCAGCTCGGGCTGGAAGGCGAATGGCAAGGCGGGCTCGTTGACAGACTCCGCGAGCAGCGGGGCGTAATAGGCATCCAGCCACTGCTTCGCCCGGGGTCCGCCGCAGGCCGCGATGATTCCGGGACCGGTGAATTCCATCCAGCCCAGGGAGCCGGAGTCCGCCCAGCGCAGCATGTGCTCCGTGAGTTCGGGGCTGCCATTGCTGATCAGCCAGTCCACCAGGGCATCCACGCTGTCATACATATCCATCCAGGCATCGGGGGCCGGCGGTGGCGACATCTGGGCGGCGAGCAGGGCCAGGCTGTCGAGCTGCACGCCGTCCAGCTGCGGGATGCGCTTCAGGAGCGGCCGGAAGGCATTGATGCCGATGTGGATGAACTGCTTCATCAGCTCGTCATCGAGGCTGGGATCGCGCAGGGCGCAGAACTGATCCGCCAGATCCGCGTAATCAGGCGGGGCGTTGACAATCACGGGACTGCCAGGCAGCGGCAGGCCGTCGCTGCTGAGTTGCAGGGCCAGTAGATGGCTGTTGGCACTCCAGTAGTCATGCCCGGTGGGATGCGTTTCAGCCAATACGTAGAGGGTGTTGCCACTGAGGATCAGGTCCTTCACATACAGCTGCTCCAGGGCCGGGATGCGGATATGGGTGTCCGTTGCCGGATTGTAGAGTTCCGCACCACGCTGCTCGCCTGTGTATTCGCCGGACCAGTAGATCCCGGCCGGGCCGCATTCCATGTAGCGGTCCATGCGGTACTGGCTGGTGTCGTCCTGTTCCAGCAGCAGACTGCCGTCTTCGATGGAATAAATGGTGAATCCATACTGGTTAGTTGCCAGCAGTGCTCCATCTGTCTGCCTGAGATCAAGCACCGGCTTGCGCTCCAGCTCCTGCGCCTGACGTTCCCAGAGCAGATCCCCCGACGGAGTGGAATAGCATCTGAACAGGGGAATTCCATCGGCGATCATGGGATCCCTTTCCACGTTGGCAAAATCATGAATCAGACTGGCTGGCGAAGCAGCAACTGTCAGGGTATCGCCATCATATTGCGCCGCAGTAATCGTTCCCCCGCCGATGGTGGCGAATTCCGAGACACCGCTGTCAGGACTGAAGAGGCTGATCTCCCCGTCACCGATCAGCACCAGCGGATGCTCATGACCGAGCTCTGCACCAAGAGCCAGATAAGTCAGTGGGATGATCCAGGTCTGTCTGAGCTCCGCCGTGTCAGGCGCGTAGAGTTCAATGTAGCGGAAGAAGGGCCTGCCATGGCCGTCAGAGGTGTTGCCAGACAGCATCCAGAGGCCACGCGCATCCAGCGCGAGAACCTCGCTGCCGGGGCGTTCTCGCAGACTCTCATGAATCCCGGACCAGTCTGCAATGGAGGGAATGGGCTGGAGCTGTCCGGGTTCACGGGCCTGCCAGCCCTCCGCCAGTGCAAACGTGCCGTCTCGATAGTAATCCTGTTGCAGATCCCGCGTTTCCAGCAGCTCGCCTGTGAGCGGATCAAAGCCCCATTGCCTGTCATATGAAAAAGCGCTCAGGCGTCCGGGCTCAAGCCTGAGTTCAACCGGATTGTTCTGCACATTGACATGCGTGTACCAGCCCTGGAATGAAGGCAGGTCCGGCATTTCGTAGATGGTGCTCTGCATTTCCCTGGCAGCAAGCATGCCGTCGATGTCCATTGGATCAGCCAGCTTCGAGATGTCGTATTCACCGCTGCGGGGCCAGTGTCCGGGATCGCCGGCGCAGAGCAGGCCGCGGTTGAGGGGTGGATAGACGAAGGGGGCCGGAGCCTGCTGGGCGTAGCCGACAGCAGGCAGCAGCAGGATGATTGCCAGCAGGCGGAGTGCCGTGTACATGCTTGTCCTCCCGGGGTTCACACCCCGCTGGCATTGTAGGACAGGATATGAAAAAGGGGAGGCCGGAGCCTCCCCTTGAGTGGGTCGTTGATTGCAGGCCAGTCACGCCAGGGCGTGACTGGTAATTGCCAGGCTTACAGCCTGGCCTCCTTGCCCGGTTTGCACCGGGCCTCCACTACCGCTGAAGCGGGTAGCTCCGATGGCCCGGTTTGCACCGGGCCTCCTAGGCGCCGGGGACGGCGGCCTTCACGGCATCGCTGACATCCGCGCTGTACTTGCCGAAGGCATCGCCGAACATGCCGGCCAGCTTGCTGGCTGCGGCATCATAGGCATCCTTGTCGCCCCAGGTGTCGCGCGGGCGCAGCAGCATGTCCGGCACGCCGGGGCAGCTGACGGGCACGCTGAGGTGGAAGTTGGCATCATCCCAGGTCTCGACGCTGTCCAGCTTTCCATCCAGCGCGGCATGCAGCATGGCGCGGCTGTAGGTGATGCTGATGCGGCGGCCGACGCCGTAGCCACCACCGCTCCAGCCCGTGTTGAGCAGCCAGACGCGGCAGTTGTGCTTGCCGATGCGCTCAGAGAGCATGTTGGCATAGACGCTGGGGCGCAGCGGCATGAAGGCCGCGCCGAAGCAGGTGCTGAAGGTCGGGCTGGGCTCGGTCACGCCGACTTCCGTGCCGGCCACCTTGGCGGTGTAACCGAGCAGGAACCAGACCTGGGCCTGCTCAGCCGTGAGCTTGCTCAGCGGAGGCAGCACGCCGTAGGCATCGCAGGTCAGGAACACGATGTCGCTGGGGGTCGGGCCGCTGAGGGTCTTGGAGCTGTTGCCGATGATGCGCAGGTCATAGCCGCAGCGCGTGTTCTCGGTCTTGCTCTTGTCGTCGAAGTCGATGATGCGGGTCGCCGGGTCAAAGCCGACGTTCTCGATCACGGTCCCGAAGCGGTGGCAGGCGTCCCAGATCTCGGGCTCGCCGGCCTTGCTGAGGTTGATGGTCTTGGCGTAGCAGCCGCCCTCGTAGTTGAAGACGCCGCCGTCATGCCAGCCATGCTCGTCATCGCCGATCAGGGTGCGGTGCGGATCGGCTGAGAGGCTGGTCTTGCCGGTGCCGGAGAGGCCGAAGAACACGGCGCTCTTGCCGTTTGTACCGGTATTTGCGCTGCAGTGCATGCTCATCACGCCGCGCAGGGGGTTCAGGTAGTTGAGCACCGTGAAGATGCCCTTCTTGATCTCGCCGGCGTAGTCGGAGCCGAGCACGAGGATCATCTGCTTCTCGAAGTTGAGCAGCACGTGCACACCGGTCTCGCGGTCCTCAGCCTTGCAGAAGGGCACGCAGACCACCACCCAGTCTGCATTGTGCGACTCGGGAGAGGAAGCCTGGTCGAGGCTGATGAACTGGTTCTGCGTGAACAGAGCCTGGAAGGGCTTCTCGGAGATCACGCGCACGCCGAGGCGGTACTGCTGCTCGGCACCCGCGAACACGTCCTGGACGAAGACCTCCTTGCTCTCAAGGTAGGCCTGGACCTGCTTGAAGCGCATCTCCCAGGTGGCGTCATCCGTGGCCTGGTTGATCGCGTTCCAGTCGATGTGGTCATGGATCGCGGGCTGGTCAACGATGAAGCGGTCCTTGGGCATGCGGCCCGTGGTCTTGCCGGTGTCGCACATCAGCGCGCCGTGGCTGGAGAGGTAGCCCTCCCCGCGGTTGAGGGTGTGCTCGTAGAGCGCCGCCCTGCTCAGGTTGTAATGCACCTCACCGAGGTTCCTGAATCCGTGGACACTGAGGTCTGGCACTGCCTTGGCAGACTGTGGTGTAGCGGACATTACTACTCCTTGGGTTGTTACAGAACATTGATCCGGGTACCCTCCCGGAGACCGATAATTATATCAAGCACCCCAGCGCCCGCCTGTCGCGGGGCAGGTGTAGATGACCCTCCCGCCAGACTATACGGCAGTCCGGGCCCGGGGCCGGCGCTCAATGTTGGATTAATCAAAGCTTTATCGTTATAATCACTGGGACCCGGGCGGGGCTTGCCCGGGTTGACCGGGCCATTCCGGACCTGCACACTGCCGGAATGCTTCTGGGGCTTCTGCCGGTTGAATATTGGTTGGAGGAAGGGTCGCCTTGAAGCAGAGGAATCTTACTACGTCTGACATCTCTCCCGCGCGCGCATTGCCGCACGGGAATCAAATCCATGCCACGGCACTGAACTGCCTGGGTCTGGCCATGCTTCTGCTCTCGCTGGCATCATGCGGCGGCGGCACACCGAAGTCCACCTCCGGAACCGGCAAGCCGCGGGCCAGCAGCGGGAAGTCCGGGCAGACCGTGGAGAGCACGCCACTGGCCGCAGCCGCCGGGGGAGGCAGCTTCGTCAAGCTCAGCGCCGAGGAAAGCGGGATCGACTTCGAGAATGAGGTCAATCAGCGGGAGCTGATCGTTTCCCAGGTCGCCACGCACAGTGGAGTGGCCAGCGGGGATATCGACGGGGACGGGGACATGGACCTGTTCTTCGCCGGCGTGAACAGCGGCAACAGGCTGTACCGCAATGACGGCGCGATGAAGTTCACGGACATCACGGCCGAGGCCGGCGCTGATATCGGCGGCGGGGACAAGCTTGGAGCCTGCGCGGCCTTCGCCGACCTCAACAATGACGGCAATCTCGACCTGTATGTCGGCAATTCCGATACGGGCAACGACCTGTACTTCGGTGACGGCACGGGGAAATTCAGCGAGGCTCCGGCGGGGCATGGTGCGGATGATCCGCGGGCGGCAACCTCCACGGCTCTGTTCGATGCCGATGAGGATGGCGACCTGGACATCTATGTCTGCAACTACGCGATGAGCACCACGGCCCCGAGCGTGCTGCAGTCGCTGATCCCGCAGGAAGGCCAGAAGGCAGTGATCCCGGCGCATCTGCAGGAGGAGCTGTATGTGGATGAGAAGGGCTGGCCACGGCACCGCCCGGACCGCGACAGCCTGCTGATCAATGATGGCAACGGCCGCTTCACGGACGTGACGGCGGAGCGCGGGCTGGACTTCGTGAGCTTCAGCTTCCAGGCCCAGGCCGTGGATATTGACAACGACGGCGATGACGACCTGTACGTCACGAGCGACTTCGAGACCCCCGACCGCGCGCTCCTGAATGACGGCAAGGGAAATTTCAGTCTGGTCACGGCGGAGATGTTCCGCAAGACCGCGCTCTACGGCATGGGTGCAGACAGCGGCGACATCAACAATGACGGCCTGCCGGACCTGTTCGTGGCGGACATGAGCGCCCGCGGCAAGCAGCGCAGCAAGCGCCAGAGCGGCGACATGTACGAGTGGCGCTGGGAGTTCATGAACCAGGACCCGCAGCCGCAGATGCGCAACATGCTGTTCGTGAACACGGGCGACGGCTGGATGAGTGAGCTGGCCAGCCTCGCGGGCCTGAAGAGCAGCGACTGGACCTGGGCCACGCGCTTCGCCGACATGGACTGCGACGGCTATGAGGACCTCTACACCGCGACGGGCTTCACCCGCGACGCGATGGACGTTGACACCACGAACCAGATCCAGGCCTTCGTCGCCAGCGGCGAGGATTCCACCGCGATCCAGGACTACATCGCCAACCAGCCGGTCTACCGCGTGCAGGACTACATCTTCCGCAACAACGGTGACCTGAGCTTCAAGAGCCCCGACAACAACTGGGGCCTGACCGAGGATACCTACAGTGCCGGAGCCAGCCTCGCTGACTATGACGGTGACGGCGACCCGGACCTGATCATCAACTACACCTTCGACAAGGCGGGGGTGTTCCGCAATGACATATCCACCAGCAAGCGCCTGAGCATCGACCTTGTGCAGGAGGGTGGCAACCCCAACGCCGTCGGCGCCCGGGTCTGGGCGCATCTCGGTGAGCAGGTGCTGAGCCGCGACGTGATCGTCAGCCGCGGCTTCGCCAGCGGGGAAAGCAGCCGCCTGCACTTCGGGCTGGGCAATGCCGGGCGTGTCGACAGGCTGGAGATCCGCTGGCCTGACAACAAGCTGCAGGTGGTGGAGGGCCTGGATGCCGGGAACCACTACACGATCCACCGCAGTGCGGATCTGGAGGACTGGAAGCCGGCCGAGCTGGACCCACTGTTCGAGACGAGTGAGCTCGCCTGGGAGCAGCGGGAAATCAACACCGCAGCAGTGGAGTATGAGAAGGAGCCGCTGCTGCCCTGGCAGATGAGCACGCTCGGCACCGGCATGGCGCTCAGTGATACGGATGGCGACGGCCTGCAGGAGCTGATCCTCGGCGGCGCCGCTGGCCAGGACGGTGTCTGGCTGGAGCGCGATGCCAGCGGCAGGTGGAATGACATGGGCAGCAATCTCGCCGAGCTCGTGGGCCGCGAGGCCGAGGTCACGGCGATCCGCGTGCTGGATGTCGATGCCGACGGCCGCCGCGACCTGATCCTGGCAACGGGCGGCATTGAAGGCAACCCGCTGGACGGCAGCTTCCGCAACTACCTGCTGCTGAACCTCGAGACGGGGATGCGCCCGAAGCGCCTGCCGACCGAGAACACGAGCGTCGGGCAGATCGCCGTGGCTGACATTGACCGCGACGGTGACGTGGATCTGCTGCTATGCGGGCATGTGCGCCCCTACCAGTTCGGCCTGACGGACCGCAGCTACCTGCTTGTCAATGACGGCAGCGGCAACTTCAGCGATGCCGGTGAGCTGGCCCCGGGCCTGAGCAACAAGGGCGGGATCGCGGATGCGCTGTTCGAGGACATGGACGGCGACGGCTGGCAGGACCTGCTGGTCTCGCGCTTCTGGGGCCCGGTGGAGCTCTGGCTGAACATCGACGGCCAGCTGATGTACGCCGAGGACCTGACGGAGAACGGCTGGTGGCGCGGCCTGGCAACGGGTGACTTCAATCGTGACGGCACCCCGGACGTGATCGCCTGCAACTTCGGCGAGAATACCAAATACCACCCGAGCGTGGAGCGCCCGCAGACGACCTACTGTTTCGACTTTGACAACAACGGCAGCCGCGACGTGGTGGAGGCCACCTGGAACTCCGACGGCACAATGCTGCCGGGCCGCGGCCGCTCCTGCAGCGGTTACGCGATCCGCACGATCCCGCGCCGCTTCCCGACCTGGTCGCAGTTCTCCGAGGCCTCGCTGCGCGATGTCTACGGTGAATCCCTGGACGAGGCCGAGGCCTTCGTCTGCGAGACCGTGGACAGCGTCGTGCTGCTCAGCAGGGACGGCGACTGGACGCCCAGCCCGCTGCCGGGCATGGCGCAGTGGACCGTGGCCTTCAGTGCCGCGGTGGCGGATTATGACAACGACGGCAACCTTGATGCCTTCATCGCCGGCAACCTCGAACAGGCCCAGCCGGAGGCCGGGCAGTGGGACAGCGGCTACGGTGCGCTGCTGCTGGGCAATGGCGACGGCAGCTTCCGCAGTGTCTCCGTTCCGGAATGCGGCGTGCGGGTCTACAACGACCAGCGCGGCAGCGCCAGCGCGGACCTGGACGGTGATGGCAATGCCGACCTGCTGCTGTCGATCAGCAACGGCCATCCGCGCGTGGCGATGAACCGCGGCAGCCACAGCCGGGGCAGCGGCCTGAATGTGGTGCTGATGGGCGGGATCGGCAATCCGGACGGGCTCGGCGCACGCCTGAGCCTGACGCTTGATGACGGCAGTGTGCTGACGCGCACGGCCGGTGACAGTACAAGTTACTTCGCAAGCAGTACCGCACCGGTGCACTTCGGGATTCCCGAGGGCCGCAGTGCGACGAGCCTCAGCATCCGCTGGGCAGACGGCAGCAGCCAGGAAGTGGCGGTTGCTTCGGGTGAAAACAGACTGGAGGTGATGCAGGGCATCTGATCAGACGGAATTGTTGGCTGACCGCCGCAGGCCCTGAGGGGCTGAAGGCGGAGACGGGCCGTCAGTAGTACGGCAATTCTGGACCAGGAGTTTGGCAGTGGACACGCGCTTACTGGCAGCCATGCTGGCATGCATGGCCGCCACGGGCTGTATGCGCGGAGACGTGCAGCAGCATGCAGATACAGGAGGAACCACGCATGGTTCCCTCACCGCTCCCGCGGAGCTGGTGAGCAGTACACCGCTTGCGGCACCCGCCGGAGCGGCACCGGGCTTCAGCCTGCTTGATCCACAGCAGAGCGGCCTTGCCTTCAGCAACATCATCAGCGACCGGCTGGTGATCCTCAGTACCTTCTCCACCGTGAGTGGCGTCGCCACTGCGGACTATGACGGGGACGGCGATCTCGACCTGTTCATGGTCGCTGTGGAGGAACCGAGCCGGCTGTTCCGCAATGAGGGCGGGATGCAATTCAGGGACGTCACGGATGAGATGCCCTGCGACATCAGCAACGACGGCGGCCTGGGCGCCAGCGCGGTCTTCATGGACGTGGATGCGGACGGGGATCCGGACCTCTATGTCGGCTACAAGACCCGTGCCAATGCCCTGTTCATCAATGAGGACGGGCTGTTCGTACGCGACGAGGCCGCCGAACGGGGGCTTGACAACGGCTATGCCACGGCGAGTGCCGCCGTGTTCGATACTGACAACGATGGCGACCTCGACATGTACATCGCCAGTCATCTGGACTTCCCGCATGACAAGGGCATCCTGCGCGGTCTGTACGGCACCGGTGATCGCAATGATGACATCCTGATACCGCAGGAGCACCGCGACAAGTTCTACAAGACCAAATACGGCGACACGATGATGAAGCCGGACCCGGACCAGTTCCTACTCAATGACGGTACAGGGCACTTCACTGATGCCACTGAGAGCTCGGGGCTGAACGTGGTGAGCTGGAGCATGCACCCCCAGGCCGTGGACATTGACAACGACGGCTGGACCGACCTGTATCTGACGAGTGACCTGGAGACACCGGACAGCCTGTTCATCAACAACCGTGACGGGAGCTTCAGCGAGCGCAGCAGTGAGCTCCTACTGAAGAGTCCGTACTTTTCCATGGGTGCTGATACGGGTGACATTAATAATGACGGACTGCCGGACCTCTATGCCGGCGACATGCTGAGCCGCGAGAAGGGCCGGGCCAAGCGCCAGAGCGGGGACATGAAGGAGTTCCGCACACTGCTGGTGCGGGAGGAGACCCAGCCCGTGATGCGCAACATGCTCTGGCTGAACCGCGGCGGCGGGCAGATGACGGAGATGGCGGAGTATGCCGGGGTCAAGGCCGCGGAATGGACCTGGTCCAGCCGCTTCGCCGACCTGGACTGCGACGGCTGGGAGGACCTGGTCGTTGCCAACGGCTTCATACGCGATGCGGCGGACGTGGACGAGATGAACACCGTGCGGCGCATGGCGGCACTGCATGCCCCGGCGGAGGAGATCGAGAGCATCACGCTTGCGCAGCCGATCCTCCGATCCACGAACTACGTGTTCCAGCGCAGGGCGCCCGGCAGCCTGCAGTTCGGGATCGTGGACGGCAACTGGGGGATCACGCGTGAGACCTTCACGCCGAGCTTCGTACTGGCGGACTTCGATGGCGACGGCGACCTGGACATGGTCTGCAACAACGTGATGGATACGGCGGACCTCTACCGCAATGACAGCCCGGGCGGGGGACGCGTTGTCGTCAGCCTGCGGCAGGAAGGCGGAAACCCGCAGGCCTGGGGTGCACGGCTCTGGGCGCATGTCGGTGATATGACGCTCACTCGCGATCTGATTGCCAACCGCGGCTATGCCACGGGCGAGCCGGCCGAGCTGGTGTTCGGGCTGGGGGATGCGCAGCAGATTGACAGGCTGGAGATCCGCTGGCCGGACGGCAGCCTGCAGGTGCATGAGACGCTGGCAGCGGGAATGCACCATCACATCCAGCGTGCGGCGGAGCTGCCGCAGTGGGAGGCGGAGGCGGTGCAGCCGCTGTTTGAGCAGCGGGGCCTGGGAGTGTTCCGCACTGAGCGGGATACCGATGCTCTGGAGTTTGACGACGAGCCGCTGCTGCCCTTCATGCAGGGCTATCACGGCGGTGGTGCGGGAGTTGCCGATTTCAATGGTGATGGCAAGCTGGATGTATACCTGGCCGGAGCCAGCGGCCAGCGCGGCAGCCTGCTGTTCGGTGATGCCAGTGGTGGTTTCAGTGACTCCGGCAGCTTCATGCCGGAGCTTGATCCCGCTGCCGAGGAAATGGCCGTGCTCTGCTTTGATGCCGATGCCGACGGCTGGACCGACATGCTGATCACGGCAGGCGGGATGGAGTCCGAGCCGGGCAGCCGCGATTACCGTGACCGCCTGCTGATGAACAATGCCGGCCAGAATTTCCGCCCGGTGCCGCTGGGCCTGGAGGAGAATCTGTCAACCGCTGCTGCGGACTGCGCGGACATCGACGGAGACGGTGATCTGGACCTGCTGATCTGCGGACATCTGGCCGGGCGGGCGCTGGGACGCGGTACCCGCTCCTGGATCCTTGCCAATGACGGCAGGGGGAACTTCAGTGATGCCACGGCGGAACTCTGCCCGGAGCTGCTGAACCCGCGCCTGATCACGGATGCCGCTCTGCAGGATCTGGACGGTGACGGCCGGCCGGAACTGGTGGCCAGCCAGAGCTGGGGCAGCGTGCTGCTGTTTGGCAACGTGGATGGCAGGCTGCAGCTCAGCCAGGAACTGGGCGGCAAGGCCTGGTGGAACAGCATTGCGCTGGCTGACCTGAACGGAGATGGCAGCGTTGAGATCATCGCCGGCAACATCGGTGAGAACACGAAGTATCACCCGGGCGAGGGCAAGCCGGCGGCGATGTACGCCGGTGACATGGATGGCAACGGCACCCGCGACCTGATCGAGGTCGGCTACCGTGGCAATGGTGAGCTGATCCCGGGCCGCGGCCGCTCCTGCAGCGGTTATGCGATCCGCACGATCCCCGAGAACTTCCCGACCTGGAAGAGCTTCTCGGAGGCCAGCCTAGAGGATGTCTACGGCAGGGCGATCTTTGACAGTGAATACTACGAGGTCACGGAAATCTCAAGCTGCATCTTCGTGAATGACGGCAGCGGGCAGTACAGCACGATGCATCTGCCGGAGATGGCACAGCTGGCACCGGTTTACGGGATCGCCGCGGCGGACTTCAACGGCGACGGGAGGAGCGACCTGTTCCTTGCCAACAACTTCCGCTGGACCCAGCCGGAAACCGGCCGCTGGAACATCGGCACCGGGACCCTGCTCCTGGGTGATGGCGCGCTGGGATTCCGCAGTCTTGAACCAGGCGAGAGCGGGATCATGCTGCACGACGACATGCGCGGCGTGGTTCCGGCGGATCTGAACGCGGATGGCCGGCTGGACATGCTGCTGAGCTGCTGCAATGCGGAGGCCCGGCTGCTGGAGAACACGAGCAGCGGCTGCACGGTGCTGAAGCTGGAACTGAATGGCCCTGAGGCCAATCCTGACGGAATCGGAAGTGTGATCACGGTCGAACTGGCCAGTGGCCAGCAGCTGCGGCATTCCGTGACCGTGCGCAGCTCCTACCTGAGCAGTTACAGCGGGGAGCGGCAGATCGCCATTCCCGAAGGCGCCGCTCTGGCGGGGATCCGGGTCAGCTGGCCGGATGGCAGCGAGAGTTCAACTAGCGAAGTGCAGGACTATCGGGCCAGGCTCAGCTGGGATGGCTGAAACGGTTAGAG
This sequence comes from bacterium, assembly GCA_020440605.1. Classification (GTDB taxonomy): domain Bacteria; phylum 4484-113; class 4484-113; order 4484-113; family JAFGCY01; genus JAHEFU01. The sequence goes on from JAGRNT010000011.1 coordinate 159,528, forward strand.
AGTGATTCCGAATTCCTCGGCGAGCTCATCATTGCTGGGCTCGCTGAGGATCCGGCCCTGATGCAGGATGATCGGGATGCGGCGCTTCGGGCCGAATCCGGCTTCAATGTTGAACTGCACGACTTCCTCGGCGAGCGCTGCATCAGTCATGATGTTGCGCTCCTCGAAGGCGATGTCGTGCTGCTTCAGGAAATTCTTGGCACGCACGCAGTCCCCGCACCAGTCCGCGCTGTAGACGATCACTTCCGACATGGCATCCTCCCGGGTGGTAACACTCCACCTGATTATGTGAATATTCCCGAAGTGTGCAGAGTATTTTGGGGGATAGCTCTGTATTATTAGGATCGTGTCCAAGGCCATTGCCGCCGCTGCCCGCAGGAAATCCATGATCAGCTGGAACTCACCGGCTGAGCTCGTGCGCATGATCCTGATTCTCGCACTGCCGGTGACGGCCACTAATGCCCTGCAGACGCTGGTGGGCTTCGTGGATACAAGGATGGTCAGCCCGCTCGGGGCCGAGGCGCTCTCCAGTCTAGCCGTGGGCCGGACCAGTATGTGGATGCTGATGGCGGTGTTCATGGGGCTCGGGACGGGGATCACGGCCTACGTGGCGCGCCTGCTCGGGATGAATGACGAGGAGAAGGCCCGGCACTATGCGATCGTCGGCGTGCTGGCGGGGCTGCTGATCGGCACGGTGCTGCTGCTCGTCGGGCTGGCGATCGGCCCCGGTCCGGTCAAGATGATGGTCACCAGCGGGCACGGCGACGTGGCCGGCAACCAGGCCCTGGCGCAGCGCTATGCCTGGGACTACATGCGCATCCTGCTGATCGGGCTCGGGGGCGTGGGCTTCCAGATGGCCTGCGTGAGCGTCTTCAACAGCCACGGCAAGACGATGTTCCCGCTCTGGCTGCTGGTCGTCACGAACATTGTCAACTTCGCCGGCAACTGGTTCCTGATCCCGCGCTATGAGGTGGCGGGTGCCGCCTGGAGCACGACACTGACAACCGTCACCGCGGGTGTGGTGGCCTTCGTGATGCTGCGCAGCGAGGGGGACATTTCGCTGGACTGGGCGGCCATCAAGCGGCCGCTGGCCAAGGCCTGGGAAATGTTCTCGCTGGGCTTCCCGGTCACGCTGCAGGTGGGCATGCGCGCCATGGCGATGCTCGCGATCATCAAGATCATAACCCTGCTGCCAGGCAGCGTCGTGGGCCAAAGTGCGCTGCATGTCGGCCTGCAGGCTGAGAGCCTGGCCTTCATGCCGGCCTTTGCCTTCAGCATCGCAGCGGCCACGCTCGTGGGCCAGAACCTCGGCGCGCGCCAGGTGGACCAGGCACGGATCAGTGCGCTGTACTGCGTGGCCGGCAGCCAGGTGATCATGTGGACGATGGGGATCCTGTTCTACGTCTTCGCGCCGCAGTTCATCACGCTCTTCATCGGCAAGGCCACGCCTGAGGTGCTGGCTCCGGCGGCGGAGTTCCTGCGGATCATGGCCTTCTGCCTGCCGGGACTGGGTGTCGGCATGACGCTCAACGGCGCACTGCGCGGCAGTGGCGACACGGCGATCACGGCCTGGATCGCCTTCACCGCGATGTGGATCGTGCGCCTGCCGCTGATGGGGATCCTGGCCTTCGATGACCTGCTGGGCACGGGGATCGGACTGGGCTGGGGCCTGCCGGGCCTGTGGTGGGGGATGGCAATCTCGGTGTATGTCGAGGCCTCGCTGGTGGCCTGGCGTTTCAACACAGGCAAGTGGAAGACGATCAAGCTGAAGGATGCGGACGGTTAGGGAGGCCTGACGCCAGTCAGGCGCGGTTGGTCGAGCGCCAGCTCGGCCGCTATCGGGGATCAGGTTGAGCATCGACGATCATGCTTGCGCAAGGTGCTGAACTGAAAATCACGTTCGATAACCACAGCGCAGCGTGTTAGCAGCTCGATTGCCTGGCTTGCGCCAGACCTCCGACGCCGAGCTTGCGCTCGACCTCCATAGCCTGGCTACACCCCAGCTCCCAGCTCCTAGCTCCTCAGGAGAGGCAGGTTGTCAAAGCGCTGGCCCAGCAGCTTTTCGCTGTCGGCATCCAGCCATTTATCGAGCAGGGTGGCATACACGCGGCGGAAGTCCGTGTTGTAACGCAGGTCGCCGTCGTCAAGATCACTGAGGCTCGGGTACTCGCCGTGCAGGCCGCCCTGCACTGAGCCGCCGGCGATGAAGATCGGACCGGCCTGGCCGTGGTCGGTACCGCCGGAGCCGTTCTCCTTGACGCGCCGCCCGAATTCGCTGAAGGCCAGCACCGTGACCTTGTCACGCATGCCGATGGCCTGCATCTCCTCCATGAAGCGCGCAAGTCCGCTGGCGAAGCCTCCGAGCAGCGTGGCATGCTTGTCCTGCTGGCTGGCATGCGTGTCGAAGCCGCCGACACTGAGATAGGCCACGCGGGTCAGCGGGGAGACGGCGATCAGCCGCGCCAGCTGGCGGAAGCCGCTGGAGAAATTGTCGGATTCATATTCGACGCAGTTCTGGTACTTGCCGAGCAGGCTGTTGAGTTCATGCACGGCGTCCAGAGCACTGTTGGTGCTGGCGCTGACATGCGCGAACTGCGCACTGCCATCCAGCTGCTGGATGGCGCGCATTGCGGATTCGGCATCCTGGGTCCCGGCCAGCTCGGAGATGTCGTCGAGGCTGGCAATCGTCGGCACGCTGACGCGCTGGCCTGTGAGCGCCGGGCTGGCGCTGCTGTCCAGGCAGAGGCCGGCCACGGGGCTGACGGGGTCGGGCAGGCGGTCGAGGTAGTTGCCGAGCCAGCCGGTTTCGCTCTGGGTCGCGGGGCTGGCGGTCTGCCAGATCTTCATCGAACGGAAGTGGCTGCGGTTGTGCTCGGGGTAGCCGGCGCCGTTGACGATCGCCAGCCGGCCCTCGTCCCAGAGGGCCTTGAGCGGTTTCAGCGCCGGGTGCAGGGCCAGCTCATCGGAGATCGGGATCTGTTCCTTCTCGGGGATACCGATCCCGGGGCGCAGGCGGTAGTAGTCCTTGACGCTGTAGGGGATCACGGTGTTGAGGCCGTCGTTGCCACCGCTGAGCTGGCAGACCACGAGCACGTTCTGGCTGCGCGGGCTGACGCCCTGCAGGCGCTCCAGCTTCTGGGCCATGGCCACGCCACGCAGCCAGCCGGGGGTCAGCAGGCCGAGTGCGAGCACACTGCCGCTGCGGACCAGGAAATCCCTTCTCGAATGCTTGTCAGCCATTGTCTCTCCGTTCCCGGTGGAAGGCCGTTGACGGCCGCCACATGTCCCGGGCGTGAACGCCCGGCTACCGATTGTCAGCTTCAGTGCATCCCGGGCCAATACCCGGATTGCTCAATGTTCATATCCGTTGCCCGGATTGCTCCGGGGCTCCCGTTGCCAGACTCACATCTGGCCTCCGTGTCAACCTGACGGTTGACCTCCTTGTCAGCTTTACAGCTGACCTCCGTTGCCCGGATTGCTCCGGGGCTCCCTCAGCAGAACTGGAACTCCGGGCTGCCGAAGATCAGGCGGCAGGCCTCGTGCAGCATCTGCTGGCGGTACTGCTTCTCACCGCGGGTGCGGTCCAGCAGGCCCTCGACATGCGCGGCGATGATCCCGCGCTTGGCCTCCGGCAGGCCGGCGTCGAAGACCTCACAGAGCCGGTCCACCACTTCATTGACACTCTCGAAACGGCGGTTGCCGACGAGGAAGTTCCAGTTGATCACAGCTTCCTTACGCTCGAACAGCAGGTCGGCGAACTTGATGCGCTCCAGCATCGTGGCGCTGTTGATCCAGGCGCTGCCGCCGTCCCAGCCCGCCACGGTCGGCGGGTAGAGCAGGTGCTGGCCCATGTTCATCATGCTGCCCATCACGCCGCCCATCGCACCGCGCAGCAGGCGGCGCTTCTCCTTGTCACTTTCCTGGAAGAGGTTGAAGAGGTCGATGATCCCCGGCAGGTCCACGCTGCGGCTGATCCCGACCACGAAGTCCGCCGGGCTCTTGTAGAGTGCCCGCTCGGCGCGCGCGGAGTAGAACTCCTCGCTCGTGAGGATATGCCTGAGCAGGCGGCGCACGCTGTAGTTGCCATCGCGGAACACCCCGGCGATGCGCTCGACGACCTGCTCCTCCGGGTTCTCATACACGAACCAGCTCCAGAGCTTGCCGGCGATGTAGCGCGCCGTGACCGGCTGCTCCAGCAGGATGTCGATCACGTCGTCACCGTTCAGGTTGCCACTGACGCCGAGCACCGTCTTGATGCCCTCGTCATGCGCGCCCTGGCGGAACTGGAACTGCGGCTCCACCGCGCCGCGCACGGCGGCCTGGATGCGGTTGGGACGCTGGAAGCTCCAGCCTGTGAAGGCCCGGGCGGCCTCCTGCACATCCTTCTCGGTGTAGTTGCCGATGCCCATCGTGAACAGCTCCATCAGTTCGCGGGCGAAGTTCTCGTTGGGCTGGCCCTTGACGTTCGTATTGTTGTCAAGGAAGCGCAGCATCGTCGGGTTCTGGGCCACGGCCACGAGCAGGGTGCGCAGGTCGGAGCTGGCGAGCTCGCTGAGCAGGCGGATGTGCTGGACCATCAGGTAGCCGTTCTGGACCTTCTCGGCGCTGCAGCCGAAGTGGTCATGCCAGAACAGCGTGAGCTTGGCCTGCAGCGGGCGCTGGGTGGTGAGCATGCCGTAGAGCCACCAGCCGGAAACGATCGGCGCCGGGAGGTTGCCCTTCATGTTGGTCAGCTCCAGCACGTCGATCTGCGGGGCTTCCTCGACGGAGTCGTAGTCGATCAGGTAGTCGAGGGTGGCCTCCAGGCCGCGCGCCGCATGCCAGTCGATCTGGCTGAGGCTGGCGCCGAAGCCGGCGCGGCGCAGCAGGTGTGCCACCCTGTCGCGATCAGTCTGCAGGGCCATCGGCGTCCTCTGGATAGCGGTGTCTCACCACATTGAGAGTACTCGCCCGCCGGGGAAGTTGCAAGGGAGGGATTATTGTGCAGGCCTGGAATGTGTCCGCAGGAAACTGGATACATCCTCAGAATCCGCCTGATTGAGAATCACCCGCTCGATGAGGATGGCAAATTCAGTGTCCAAGCGCTCGAAACTGTAACCGTTGATATCGAGAAACAGGATGCAGGCTGCGTGCGCAGTGCGCTTGTTGCCAGCCAGAAATGGATGATTCAAGGCGAGATGCAGGACGTACCGGGCGGCAATATCAAAGACACTTGCATCGGGTTCGTAGTAATGGCAGTTGATCGGCGCGTAGACAGCTGATTCCAGGGCAGCTCTGCTGTGAATGCCTGTGGGCTCATCCGGAGTGATGCGCAGTTCGTGCCGGTGGATCAGAATCAGGTCGGCCAGGCTCAGGAACCTGTACATGACAACTCAGTTGTCTGCCAGATATCTGCGTCCCGCCTGCAGCTTCTCGTCAAGCCGCTCAAGAGTTTCCTTTACTAGAGCCTCGCCTGCAAACTGGATCTCCGCGCAGTCAGAACTGCTCAGCTCTTCGAGCACCTGCGGCTCTTCTGCATGCGCGTCCCTGTTGTTTGCCTTCGGTGGCTTCATTGCAATAACAGCTTAACAGAAGTATGGCAGGTCTGCAATCAGACCTGCACCCTCGCGCTCTCCCGGATGTTTTCGCAGACGCTGTCGATCTCCGCGTCGGAGTGGTACCAGTGCGGGCTCAAGCGCAGGCGGCCCTCGCGCACGGAGTGGATCACCCTGCGGCCTTTCAGCACATTACTGAGCGGGCTGCCCGCCGGCAGGGTGAAGGAGAGGATCGCGCTTCTGTGCTCACTTCGGTCGTAGTAGAGGTCCAGCCCGCAGTCGCGCACGCAGGCGGCGATGCGGTCGGCGAAGCCCAGGGCGCGCTCCTCCACGCGCTGCGGCCCGGCCTCGAGGAAGACCTCACAGGCGCGGCGCAGGCCGAAGGCCGAGGGGAAGGGCACCGTGCCGAGGCTGAAGCGGTTGGCATTGTGCTTGGGCCTGACCGTGCGGTCGGTGTAGCTCAGGTGGTTCAGCTCCAGGGCGAACCAGCCCTCCGTGCGCGGTGTGACCTGTGCTGGGTCCAGCTCCGGGTCGACCCAGAGGAAGCCGCTGGCCAGCGGGGCGCAGAGCCACTTGGCACCATGCCCGGCGATGAAGTGCGCGCCCGTGGCTTTCACGTCGAGAGTCAGCGCGCCGAGGCCCTGCATGCAGTCCACGGCGAACCAGCTGCCGTTGTCACGGCAGGCCCGGCCGATGGCAGCGAGGTCCATGGTGTAGCCGTGGAAGAAGTTCACCCAGCTCGTGGCAACGAGTTTCGTGCGCGGCGTGATCGCGGCGAGGATGTCGGCGGTTCTGACAATCCCGTCGCCCTGGCCACTCGCTACGGCACGCAGCACGGCTCCGCGGGATGTCAGCTCGGACATCGCGGTGAACAGGCTGGGGAAGTCGTCGGCGGGGCAGAGCACCTCGTCACCGGGCTCCAGCGGGATGGCCTGGAAGGCGCGCAGAAGCGCGGTATGCGTGCTGGAGAGCAGGCAGATCTCGCTGCGCTCCCCGGCCCCGATCAGCTCCGCCACGCGCTGGCGGGAGAGCCGCCAGCCGTCGAACCAGGGGTCCTGGTCGACGCTGTCCGCCATCTGCTGCTGGGAGAGCTGCTCGTTGACGGCGGCGATCACCCAGTCCGATAGCGGGCCGACCGAGGCATGGTTCAGGTACAGGAAGTTTTGGATGCTCGGCTGGCTGGCACGGTAGCGCTCGAGATAGGCCGCGAAGTCCGGCGTGGGCTCGATGGCCGGGGCGGGGGGCGCTTCTTTGAAGAAACTCATCTGGAGAGTATAGATCTACGACCCTCCTTCCTGACTAATCACTTCCTGCAAGGACCGGCGTCGCCTGGCGACGCATGGGAGATAGCAATACAATCCACACGATCACAGACATGGTGCGATCTTGCCCGCTACGTGGTGTTTTCAGTCATTGCTCTTTCTTCATTGCTCATTGCTTGGAGGATTGCCTGTCAATCGCGGCAGGGCCGCGCCGGTCCTTCTTCCATATGAAGGTCCATTTTGATCATGTATTGGCATAGCTTTCCACACCCTACAACCGAAGTCCGGGATCCCCGAATGCTACACCCTACAACCCAGGTCCCAGCTCCTCGCCAGGCTGACAGCCTGGCCTCCTAGTTGGCAACCAGCTCCAGTTCGCGGCCACTGCCGGCCAGCATCCGTTCGCGGGCGGCACTGCGTGCGGCCTCGAACAGGGGCAGTAGGTTGCCCGCCGCCTGCCTCGTGGTCTGATAGAGCGTGTGGTAGTGGTAGCAGGCACTGCGGATGTAGTCGTTGTCAACACCGGTCTCCGGGAGCGGCGTGTTGCGCACACCCTGCGCGAAGGCGTAGATCCCCGCCTGGTTGGACATCTCCACCATCTTGCTCATCTCCTGGTGCAGGAAGATCTCCTTGCGCAGGGCCACGAGCCGGTTGTACTGCTCGACGATCTCACGCTTGGCGGCGATGCTGCCGTCCTCATTCTCCAGCGCCTTCAGCGTGCGCTCGACCGCGGTGATGCCCTTGCGGCAGTTCTCCACCGCGAGCCGGAACTGCGCGATCAGCGCATCCAGCTCATTGAGTAGGTTCGGGTATTCGATGTCGTTGCCCAGCGCATGCGCCTCGGCGAGCATTGCCAGCGGATCGAACTCCTCCTGCATGTATTTCTCCATCACCTCCGCGAGCGGCATCGGGCGGATCTCGTCGGACTGCAGGATCCCGCCCTCGGTGGCATTGATCAGGGTCCGGCCATGCACCTCCGAGGACTTGAAGCGGTTCAGCAGGAAGTTGTAGTAGGAGTACATCTGGCGGTTGGTCTGCACCGGCTGGCCGTAGATGTCTGTCATCTCGATCAGCAGCGTGCCCTCGCGCTGCAGTTTGGCAACGGTCATCTCCTGCTTCTGCTCGGTCTCGAAGTAGGTGCCGCTGGCGTAGGTCCGGCCGCCGGGGAAGGAGAGGTCCTGGCCGATGAACACGATCGGGTCGCCGCCGAGCTTGACGGCGATGTCATAGGCCATCACGGCCACCGAGCCCCAGACCAGCACGCGGCCGCGGTCGCCGACGACGCGGTCCACCCAGCGCATGATGTTGTCATGGAAGCTGCACATGAAGCGCGGCCCGGTCCAGTCACGTACGGAGCTGATCGGGCTCTGGGGTTCGGCGATCAGGTAGGCCTCGGGCAGGTCGACATTGCGCAGGTGCCTGGCATTGGCCTCCTGCGGGTCGCCGGTGACGACGATGTGCGGGGTGATGCCCTTCGCCATCAGGATCTTCACGGCAGTGTCCACCGCGATGATCACGGCGCGGTTCTTCATTTCATTGAGCAGGTGCATGTTCTTCTCGAGGCTTGGACCGGCGGAGACGATCACAACCGGCCTGCCGCGGAAGCGCTCGATCAGGTGCCGGAAGGGCGGGTTGTCCAGCACCTGGGGGAAGTTCAGCATGATGTTCATCTGCTGCATCTCGCCCATCACCATCAGGGTCTGGACGTTGCCGCCGACGGCGGTCATCTCGTAGCGGATCTTGTCAGCGAGGCGGTCGAAGAGCTGCGACTCCGGCAGCTTGTCAAAGGCCGGGTTGGAGATCATACGCACGCCGCGAAAGGCCGCGAGCTCGAAGAGGTTCATGTAGGTGAACATCGCATTCTGGATGTTGTGATCGCAGCTCACCGTCGTTTTGCTGCGGGTCATGATCTCCGTAAGGTCGGTGTGGCACATCGCCAGGTAGAACAGCTCCCAGTTGGGCTCGTAGATCAGCACGCGCTCATCCGCCGGGATGCGGCGCAGGATCTCCAGCGCGCCGTAGCCGAGCCCCAGCCCGAAGATCACCGTGAAGTTGCCATCCGCGCTCTTCTCGATCGCACTTTCCGCCCACTGCTGCGCCTCCCGCAGCGGGTCATAGGGGCTGTGCAGGAAGAAGTCGCGCTCGCCGTCGCTGTAGCGCAGGGTCGGCGGACCGCTGCGGCTGGGCTCCACGAACACACTGCCGACCTGGGTCAGATCGCCGTGCTCATCGTGGTGGGCCTGCAGTTTGTCAGCCAGCACTTCGCTGGCCTGGCGCAGCATCGCGAGATTCTTTTCGAAGAAGGACATCATGGTGTTCCTGGCAGTTGTTTACATATCTACATCGGCAGCAGGGCAGCCGCATTGAATGTCAAGTTGACGGCGCGGCCCAGCTGTGGTTTGATCCTGGTTCAATGCGTGCAATCTCGATCATCCTCTGCCTGTGCTGCTGGCTGTATATCGGTAAGGGAGCTGCGCGGGCGCAGGCTGATGCGGGGACTGCTCTGCTGGCCGGACGGGAAGTTGTGGACATGCGCTGGCTGGACCGGGAGACGCTTGTCGTGGTCTACCGTGAGGCAGGCGAGGCTGGAGTGCTGCTGGCACAGGCCGGGCAGGGCACGACCGAGCTGAGCGTACCGCGCAGCCTGGAGCGCTGCGGCGGGGATCCGCAGCAGTTCCGCCTGACGCTGGCTCCGCTTGGCAATTCGCTGGCGCTGGTGGAGCGCGGGGAAAGCGTGCTGAGTGCCAGCCGTCTGTCCGTGTTCCGCATCAGCCATGACGGCGTGGAAGCAGCGAGTACCTACCGCCTGCCGATGGAGTTCTGGCCGGATGAAGTCTGCTGGGATGAGGCGGGGGCCAACCTCTTCATGTCGGCCCGGCCCTTCCTGCAACCGAAACAGCCAGTCAGCCTGGCGATGTTCCGGCTGGCGGACTCCGAGTTCGTGCCACTGCTGGATCGCACTGAGCTGGACCTGATCGACGGGCTGGCCTTTCTGCCGCGCAGCGGGGAGCTGGCCGTGCTCTGCCGCTCACATGCCGGCAGCTATCCCGCGCTGCCGCTGGTGGTGTTGATCAACCCGGATGGCAACCGCAGCCGCGTGCTGCTGGGAGATGCGGCCGGAGCGGAGCTGCAGCTGCTGGACAGTGGGGAGCTGCTGTTGCGGACGCGCAATGGCAAGCTGGAGGACTGGCTGCTGCCTGCCTCGGGAACGGAATTCAGGCAGCTTGATGCCGGAGCGGAGCTAGGTTGGGGTTGCCAGCTGAGCCGCAATGCCGCCTGGCTGGCCCTGCCCTCAGAGACTGGACTGCTGCTGCAGCCGGGCGAGGGTGGGGAAACGCTGGAAGCGGAGCTGCAGGCGAGGTTGTTCAGGTTCAACCATGATGGCAGCCTGCTGGCCGTGCTGACTGCCGGTACGAATCAGCTGCAGATCATCGAACTGCCTGTCCAGGCTGAGTGATCAGCCCTGGCTGCCGCGTGGTCTGAGCTTCGCGCCATCCTCGTAGACGTTATAGTAGTCGTCACTGCCCGTGTTGCCATCGGCGGCTGAGGGCAGGCTGTCCATCATCTGCTGCACTTCCTGCATCTGCTCGTCGAAGTACTGCTCCTGGGTCACGAGCTCATATTCATCCGGCACGGAGAAGGTGCCGCCGTCATCCTGCCAGTCGAAGATGCTGTCCAGTTCCATGCTGGTGTGCATGCCCATGATGCTCATGTCCATGCGCATCATGATGTCGAGTTCATCGCTCCACCAGAGTTCGCCGCTCATGTCGCCCATCATCGAGAGAATCCCGGTCAGCAGGCCGCCGAAGTCCTCGAGGCCTTCCATGCCCTCCATGTCACCGGCGGGTTCGCCATCACCCATGGAGAACAGTTCGTTCAGGCCTTCCATGCCCTCCATGCCCTCAAGTCCCTGCATCATGGACTGCATGTCCATCGTGAAGGCCACGCCCTTGACGGCCACGCCATTGATCATCGTCGGACTGAGTTCACTGACGGTCACGCCTTCCTGCTCGCGCAGGTCAGCCACCATCCTGTCGTAGTTGCGGATCATGCTGTCGGGCTGCATGTCCATCATCCCGCCGTGCTCCATGCCCGGCACCATCTGCTCGAACATGATCGCGCGCTTCTCGTTGTGCATCAGGGTGTAGCTGGTGCCGGACTCTTCATAGATGATGATGCTCTGGAAGGGCTGCGTGATGTCAACCTCACCCGCGCTGCCCATCGCCCCGGCGATGGAGGGGTCGTAGTACATGTCGATGCGGGACTTGCCGTCCACCCAGTAGACCTTGCCGTGCATGAGATGCATGTCCTGCTGCATCTCGGCGGGGATGTCCGCTGCGTCCGCACCGTCCATGCCCATTCCGCCGAACTGCTCGGCCATGCCGGCGAAGGCGTTGCCATCCATGCGCATGGTCATGGTGTAGTCGGCTTCATAGCCCGCGAGTGCGGCCTGGCAGGTTGCCAGCAGCAGGATCACGGACAGCAGGATGCTGTACAGGTGGCGCATGTATTCCTCCGCAGCGCATTCTCCCGCGGCAATCGCGCTGCGGGTGGCGCTTCACCTGAAGAATACATGATGTGAGAGCCTAAGGTTTCATCAGATGCTCTTCAGCAGAACACCGGCATCCTCAACATAGCTGATCACTCCGCGCTGGTTGCGGCGGCCGTGCTGCACTGCGTCCTCGAGCCCGGTCATCACGTCGATGCTGGTGTTGAGGTTCTCCACCGGGAACAGAAGCCAGGCGACCGTGGGCTGGACCACGACCTGCTGGCCGTCGCAGAGCCACTCGGTGCTGTGCAGCTTCTGGTGGATGTCCATCGCCAGGGCCTCGCAGTCCTGGGCGCCGATCTCCGGCAGCAGCATCGCCATCTGGGACCACTTGAAGCGCGAGACGATGTCCGAGCGGCGCAGGCGGTCCTGGAAGAAGTTCGCGATCTGCGGCAGGAGCTGGGTGGCGGTGGTCTCGGTGAGCTGGCCGCCGGGAATCTCGAAGTCGATGTCGACAAGCAGCGTGCCGACGTCGTTGTTGTAGCGCGAGGTGCGGTACATCTCCTCGTCCAGGCGGCGCAGGAAGTACTTGCGGTTGTAGAGCCCTGTCAGGCGGTCGCTGATCGCGGTCTCCATCGTCAGGCGGCGGCGCTGGCCGAGTGTGTGCAGGACCTGCATGCGCTGGCCGATCTGAGCAGGGTCAACCGGCAGGAAGGCATAGTCCAGGTTGGCAATGCTGCCCGAGTCGGTGATGTGCTCGAGGTCAGCCGGACCGCTGAGCAGGTAGAGCACGGGCGGGATCTCGGCCTGCTCGAACTCGTCGAGCACGGACAGTACGCGGTCGGTGCTGAGCGTGGCGCAGGTCAGGTCCAGCACGAGCACCTGCAGGCGGGAGATCTTCTCGCGCAGGGCTTCCGCAGTGAACTCGCGGGCGGCCTCGAATTCCAGCAGGGCCTGCTCACAGGCGCCGTGGATCCCGTTGACAACTTCTTCATTGGTGCTGAATACAAGAATCATCCCGTGTTCCAGTGGTGGGTTTTTCCAATGAAGCTTAACAGAACCGGGATGGCTCAAGCGTGGCTGAACCGATAGTTCACCGCGATTGAACGATTGTCAATCCGTGGGCCGCAGGATGCTGCGCATCAGCTCCAGCAGGTCGCGGCGGCTGGCCACGAGCAGGTCGTCGTCCCCGGGAGTGTAGGCCTCGCCGCTGATCTGCTCGCAGAATCCGCCGGCCTCGGTCACGAGCAGGATCCCGGCCGCACTGTCCCAGCTGCGCAGCTTCAGCTCCCACATCCCGTCGAAGGTTCCGTCGGCCACGAGCGCGAGATCCACAGCCGCACTGCCCAGCCGGCGGATCTTGTGGAAATGGGTCTGCATGCGCACGAAGTTGTGGATGTTCTTCTGGCCGTCAGGTCCCTTGATGTCGTATGGGAAGCCCGTTGCCAGCATTGCATTCAGGAGCTGGCCGCCCGGCGGGTTGGCCCGCACGGTGACGCCCACGCCGTTGCAGGTGGTGCCCATGCCGCGGGCCGCACTCCAGGTATTGCGCAGTTCGGGGCTGTGCACCACGCCGATCAGGGGCCTGAGCTCTGCATCGGTGAGCGCAATGCTCACGGCCCAGATCTGCAGGCCGCTGAGGAAGTTGGAGGTGCCGTCCAGCGGGTCAACCACCCAGTTGAGTTCCTGGCGCGGGGCACTGGGATCGTAGCTTTCCTCGCCGATGAAGCCGGCGGCGGGCAGCAGGGCGCTCAGGCGTTCGCGGATCAGGTCCTCGGCCTTCGTGTCGGCCTCGCTGACCATGTCGGCGACGCTGGTCTTGGTGCGGATCTCCACGTCGTCAAGCCGGTTGAAGTAGCCCTCCAGCAGCCGGCCTGCATCGGCGGCCACGCGGGTCACGGAGCTTGTCAGGGTGTGGAGGTTCAGACCGGGCATGGGCGGCACTATAGCATCCGCCCCGTGAAGATCCTCAGAAGGGCAGGAGATTGTCGAGCCAGCCCCCGCCGGACTTGCGCGGCGGCGTGGAGAGGCAGCCCAGCCAGGTGATGTCGGACACGCCACTGAGCTGGATGCGGTTGATGGTCTTCTCGTTGGGATCGAGCGGGACCACGAAGAGGATCGGGTCGTTGTCAGATTCGGTGACGAAGACCAGCGCGTCATTCTCGGGGGAAATGTCCCAGAAGCCGACCTTGAAGCGCGCGCTGAACAGCACGCGGCTTTCACCGGTGCTGAGATTGACGAGCCGGAAGCGGTCCTCGGTGCTGGTGCTCTCGCGGGCCACGACCTGCAGGCTGTCCTCGGTGTCCAGCCACTTGAACTCGGGTTTGACCATCACGAGCGAGGGCACCTGGTGGAAGCTCTGGTCCTCAAAGGCGTAATAGCCGACTGAGCTCTCCGCGCCGCTGCTGACCTCGACGAGCACATGGTCGCCGTCGGGGCTGACGAGCACGCGCTCCGCGCCGGGGAATTCCACGCTGCGGCCGGTCTTGCCGTCGCGCATGTTGAGCAGTGTGAGCACGGGGTAGTCGCGGGTGCTCTGCGGATCGTTGATCCACATGAAGGGATCCTTCTCCGGACGCAGGCCGTAGAGATTGAAGCGGTTGCCCTCGGCGGGGATCCGCCCCTGTTCATCCTTCTTCAGGTTCAGGCCGTAGATCTGGTTGACCTGGGCCGGTTCATTCACGCAGTAGTAGACGACGTTCTCGTCCTGGCGGTCGAACACCGCCTGGAAGTTGGAGTGCAGCGGGAACTCGCTGATCAGGTTGAGGTCGCCTTCCTTCATGTTGAGGCTGACGGCGGCTTCACGGTAGCTGGAGCCGCTGGAGCCGGGCACGGCACTGGAGGGGGCGATGCCCACCACCCAGTCACCATTGATGGAATTGGCAACGATGCGCGCCGGGAAGTTCTTGGCATAGACGCCGATCCCGCCGTTGGCCGGGTTGATCAGTATCAGCGGGGACTTCACCTGGTTGACGCTGCCGGTTTCGGTGGAGACCTCCTTCACGAAGGTCCCGATCACGCCGATCTGGAAGCCGAAGTCCATCGGGATGAACTGCGCGATCGCGGCCTTGCCGGTCTGCACTTCCTCGAGGGTAGGGATCTTCGGCGGGTCCGCTTCGGTATCAATTCCATCCTGGGCGGGAACTGCCGTGCTGACCAGCAGCAACAGCAGCAGTGCCAGGGCACTGAGCTTAAGCGTGTTCATTCTCTCCATCAACCTCAGCTCTCATTATCGGTGTCGTGCATCATGAGGTTAATAACGTAACTGTACCCCACGACCTGGTTGCGGCCATTGCGCTTCGAGAAGAACAGGGCCGTGTCCGCGAACTCGATGAACTGCGCCAGGTTCGCGGGCTTGTGATCCAGGTAGCTTGACACGCCGATAGAGACGGTGACCTTGATGAAAACGTTTGTATTGCTGATGAAGAAACTGTTGTTCTCGACGAAGCGCCGCAGGCGGTTGGCGAGGATCTCGGCATTCTTGTTGTGTGTTTCGGGCAGCACCACGACGAAGCGCTCGCCGCTGTAGCGCGAGACGAAGTCCGTGCTGCGCACGTTCTCCATGATGATCGCGCTGATTTCCTTCAGGAGCATGTCCCCGGTTTCGAAACCGTAGGTCTCGTTCACGTCGCGGAAGTGGTCGACGTCCACGATCAGGATGCAGAGCGGTACGCGGTAGCGGCTGGCGCGGTCGAACTCACGCTCCATCATTTTGTAGAACTGCCGTTCGTTGTAGAGCCCTGTGAGGCTGTCCACCGTCTGCATTTCCTGGTTCTGCATCATCAGCAGCCCCTTCTTTATATGCAGCATCAGGTGGTGGGCGAGGATCGAGAACAGTTTGAGGCGGCGGCGGTCGCGGATCACGTCCTGTTCAGCACTGATCAGCACGAGCGCGAAGAGGTCGTTGTCGATGAACACGGGGAAGGTCTCACAGCTGCCGCAGCGCAGTTCGTCCGGGCATTCGCCCTCGAACATCACGAGTTCACGGCCGACCAGCGAGGTGCGTTCATCCTCGATGCTGATCGCACGGCTGTGACGGCGCTCCCACTGGCTGCAGAGCCCGCCGTATTCACGCTTGAGCTCGTCGTAGTGCAGCGGGCGCTGGACCACGATGTTTCCATGCTGGGCATCGTCGAGGGAGTCGTGGATCACGAGCATCGCATCCATCGGCAGCAGGCTGCCGGCGATCTCGCAGAAGCTGGCGAAGATGTTGCGGGTGTCGAGGCTGTGGTCCAGTTTCTCGACAAGCCGCATCAGCGTTCCGAGTTCATCATCATTCAGGGTGGTGGCGGGCTGCTCGCTGCCCTGGGGAATGCGCCGGGCACTGAGGCAATACTGGCCGAGCATCGCAAGCAGGAGCTGCATGTCAGCGGAGCTCTTCTTCAGCGCTTCCACGCTGTCCGGCATCAGATCACTCAGGCAGAGCACTGCGGCGGTATGGCCCTGGACCTGGACCGGATAGACGGCGAAGCAGCCGGTGCGGTAGCGCAACTGGCTGGCCTCGCTGAGCTGCTTGTCCAGGCCTGAGTCGGGAACCAGCAGGGGTTTTGACTGCTCCAGACTGCGGCGTACGACGGGAGCTTCATTGAGTGACTGGAAGTTCTCAAGGCTGAAGCCATGTGTTGACATGCGCAGCACGCCGCCGGACTTGTCAAGCTGGATCAGGCTGATGCGCGGGCAGTCCAGGGTCTCGGATATCAGGTCGAGGATTTCGGCATCCGGGTCAGCCAGCAGAGTGGGGTCAAGCTGTGCAAGCCTGAGGCACAGATCCCGGATCGCCTTGCCGGGGCTGACTCGCTTTGATCGCGCTGGGCTGTTCAATCAGGGTCCCTCCACCCCGGAATTTTCCTGCGAGAGTGTAACACAGTTGGTACAGAGCGGGCGCTGACCCCTGAATCTGTCAACATTTAATCAATGAAACTTCCATTGCGGGGCGGGCGGCGGCTGGGTAAAATTTAGTGAGCAGTGATGGACACGCTGCGCATCCAGCTCAGAAGCAGGTGGTTGTGTATATGGGAAAGGAAGACATGCTTGTCACGAAGCAGTGCATGTACTGCAACGGCACAGGTGTCCGCATGGTCGAGACCAGCTCGCTGTTCGGACTGATCCGCAAACAGGTGCCGCTCAGCTGCGAGATGTGCAGCGGCAGCGGGGAAACCTTCTTCACGCCTACATGCAAGTACTGCAACGGCCAGGGCCTGATCGGCAATGAACGCGAAATCTGCCGGACCTGCAACGGGGTCGGGCACTGGGACGCCTTCGCCTACATTCCACGTGAACTGCTGCGAGCGGGAACGCTGTTTGACAGGCGCTGCGACCAGTGCGACCACAACCGCATGGAGATCGCCTCTCCGATTGAGGAATTCAAGCAGGTGCTCTCCTGGGAAAGCGAGGAGGAGCTGCGCAGCGTCGAGATCTGCGAACGGGTCAAGGTGCGCTGCCCGAGCTGCGAGCACAGCTACCATATCAAGCTCGACGCCGAGTCACACGGTGAGCTGACGCCGGAGACCGTGAGTGCGCTCGAGAAGCTTGGAATCAACCTCGGCTATCTCTATCAGGCCAAATAGGCGTAGACGGCAAAGATCAATGCAGCCGGTTGGTTTCTAAAGTGAAGCCAGCTCGACAGCCAGCCTGACACCGGCACCACTGGCCCCGGCACCCTTCCAGTACTTCTCCTTGCGCGCGAGGAAGACTCCTGCGATATCCATATGGGCGAATGTCGTGCCCGGGTTGATGAATTCGTGCAGGAACCAACCGGCCGTCTGGGCTCCGGCGAGCGGACCGCCCACGTTCTTGACATCGGCGGTCTCACCCTTGAGCAGCAGGCGGTACTCGGGGTGCAGCGGCAGCTCCCAGACACATTCACCACTGCTGGCAGCCGCCTTGCGGATCTCGTATTTGAATTCCTCATTCTGGGACATCATTCCGATGTACTGGTGCCCGAGTGCCCGCAGGCAGGCCCCGGTCAGGGTGGAGAACTCGATGATGCGGCTCTGCTTGAGGGTTTCCTGTGCAAAGAGCAGGGCATCCGCCAGTACCAGCCGGCCTTCGGCATCGGTGCTGTGCACCTCCACCGTGCGGCCATTGCGGTAGCGGATCACATCGCCGGGACGGTAGGCATTGCCGTCGCACATGTTCTCGGCGCTGCCGACCACGGCATGCACTTCAATCGGCAGCTTGAGGCTGGCAATCGCCTCCATCGCCCCGATCACGGCGGCACTGCCGCCCATGTCGCCCTTCATGTCCCACATCCCGTCCCATGGCTTGATGGAGATGCCGCCGGTATCGAAGGTCACTCCCTTGCCGACGAGGCACAGCGGCTTGCTGCCCCTGGCCTTCTTCGCGGGCACATAGCTCAGGCTGAACAGCACGCAGTCGTTGACACTGCCCTGGCCGACGGCGGTGATGCCGTTGTAGCCACCCTTCTCCAGCTGGGCCTTGCTCAGTGAGCGGTACTTCAGGCCATGGCGCTTCGCAACATCCTTCGCGACATCTGCCAGCTTGAGCGGAGTCATGTCGCTGGCCGGAGTATTGACAACGTCGCGAGCCAGGTTGACGCCGCTGAAGATCGCACTGCAGCGTTCCACTTCCCTGCGGAAGGCGGTGGCATGGGCACCGGCGACGATGCTGAGCTTCAGGCTGCCGCTGGCGGCAGCACTCTTGTAGGCGGTGAATTCGTAGTCAGAAAGCAGGGCACCTTCCAGCAGCTGGCGGAAGTCGTTCAGGTCGAGATCGCCATCCAGCAGCCACTGCACATGGCTGCCGCCGTTCTGCACGGCATGCAGCAGGGTGCGGCCGCCGGCGGTGCGCATCGCCTCATCGGGATAGAGGCTGGCCCCGAGCTTCTCCACGACGGGACAGAGCACGACCTGGCCTGAGCTGGCACCCACATAGAGTCCCCTGCCGCTGGCGATGGCAGCCTTGTCAATCGCACTGGCCTGGGCATGCAGACCCTTGCCGTTCCTGATGAAGCGGCAGACGATGTCCGCTGCGGCACCCGAGGGCTTGCTGACTACCTTGATATCCATGTATGTCTCCGGATTGTGGTGGAGGCAGCCGCAAGGCAGCGCTCCGCGGATTGAAGGAAATCGAGGATAGCACAGTCCTGTGTCTTGCTGCATTTACAATTGCCGCTGCTGGCGATAACATTACGGATTCCAGACAGAGACATTCAGGAGCTAGATATGAAGGCGTTTGAACAGGCAGCCAGGGTGCTGATCGTCTGCGGACTGATCATGCTGGCGGCCGCGATCTACAGCTGCACCGAGAACAAGAGCGGCGGCCCGGGCCAGGTCAGCACTGCTGCCGGCGGGGACGTGGCTCTGATCGTGACTGGGGACAAGTATCCGGCCTCGGAAGTGCTGACTTCCCCGCTGCTGCGCAACCCATTGCGTGAGTACTGCTACTCCATGACCATGCTCAAGAAGGCCAAGGAAGCCGAGGTACAGGTCACGGATGAGGAAGTCAATGCGCGGATCGATGAGACCAAGGCAGTCGTGGACCAGCGCAACACCACCTGGGAGCACTACCTCGAGAGCCAGTACGTCACCGAAGAGGAGTACTGGCTGAATGCCAAGTACTCGCTGATGTTCGAGCGGCTCGTGGAGTCCCGCGTGACGGTCTCGGAAGAGGACAAGCTGGAACTGTGGGACACCCAGCAGAGCTCAATCATCGACCAGTACCTCGCTGACAACCACCTGCCGGAGTCCGAGCGTTCCACGGTGGAATATGAGAAGGTCGCAGACATCTGCGAAGAGCGGGCCCGCAACGTCAAGAAGCAGGCCGCACTCGTGGAAGTGCGCAAGGAGATCGTGGAGGAGACCACGATCGAGTTCCCCTTCGTGGAGGACGAGGCCCTGCGCAAGCAGTACGAGGACCTGACCATCAACATGGCGCGTGAAGCACAGTCTGAGCGCTCCGACCAGAGCCTCGTGCCCGGCACCGCCAAGTAGGCGAAAGCCCCCGGCGGCGGAGTATGTAGTAACAAGGTGGAGGGGCCCAGCTGCCCCTCCATTTTCATGATCAGGCCGGAACACCGGCGCAAGTGGGGAAAACATGAGTTCGAAGTGGCTGTATGCGTTCGAGAATGCCGACAAGACCAACAAGGGTCTGCTCGGCGGCAAGGGTGCCAACCTGGCATCCATGACCCAGCTGGGCCTGCCGGTCCCGCCGGGCTTCACGATCACCACCGAGGCCTGCAACTACTACAGTGAGCACGGCAGCTTCCCGGACGGCCTGGAGAATGACATCCACGCCGCTGTGGAGGCCCTGGAGCAGAAGGGCGGCAAGCAGTTCGGCGGGGCCAGTGACCCGCTGCTGTTCTCCGTGCGCTCCGGTGCCAAGTTCTCGATGCCGGGCATGATGGACACGATCCTCAACATCGGCCTCAATGACGAGACCTGCGAGGGCCTGGCCGCGAAGACCGGCAACCCGCGCTTCGCGAAGGACAGTTACCGCCGCCTGATCCAGACCTTTGGCAACGTGGCCCTGGACATCGGCCTGAAGAACTTCGAGACGGAGTTCTTCAAGGTGCGAGGTGACCGCCAGGACTACGAGCTGAGCGCCGAGGAACTGGACGGCGTGATCGCCACCTACAAGCGCGTCTTCCGTGAGAAGGCCGGGATGGACTTCCCCCAGGATGTCTACGGCCAGCTGCGCATCGCGGTGGAAGCGGTCTTCAAGAGCTGGATGAACAACCGCGCGAAGACCTACCGTCGCCAGGAGGGGATTCCTGACAACCTCGGCACGGCTGTTAACGTGCAGTCCATGGTGTTCGGCAACAAGGGAGAGACCAGCGGCACCGGCGTCTGCTTCAGCCGCAACCCCAGCACCGGCGCGCATGGCGTGTTCGGCGAGTTCCTGATCAACGCCCAGGGCGAGGACGTGGTGGCCGGGATCCGTACCCCGCAGCACATCGACGAGCTGACGGCCGTGATGCCAGAAGTTGGCAGGCAGCTCTATGAGATCATTGCCAACCTCGAGAAGCACTTCCGCGACATGCAGGACATCGAGTTCACGGTCGAGGAGGGCAGGCTCTACATCCTCCAGACACGCAATGGCAAGCGCACCGGTCCGGCCGCTGTCAACATCGCGGTGGACCTCGTGGACGAGGGCCTGATCAGCACCACCGAGGCCGTGACCCGTGTCTCCCCGGAGCATATCGAACAGCTGCTGCACCCGCAGATTGACATGGAGGGCCACAGCGAGGAGTCGCTTGACAACAAGGGCCTGCCGGCCAGCCCGGGAGCGGCGGTCGGGATGATCGTGCTGGAAAGCCATGATGCCGACCGCATCTACAAGGACAGTGGCGAGAAGGCGAAGTTGATCCTCGTGCGTGAGGAGACCGCGCCGGATGACATCGACGGCATGGTTGTCAGCCAGGGCATCGTCACCGCGCGCGGCGGCATGACCAGCCATGCGGCGGTCGTGGCCCGCGGCATGGGCACGCCCTGCATCGCCAGCTGCCCGAGCCTGATCATCAATGAAGAGGAGAAGAAGGTCACGATCGGTGGCCGCGATTTCGCCGAGGGTGACTGGATCACCATCGACGGCAGCACCGGCAGTGTCTACGCCGGGGAGCTGCCGCTCAAGCCCGCCGAGTTCGGCGGCAACGTGGCCCGCCTGCTGGGCTGGGCCGATGCGGAG
>JAGRNT010000120.1 GCA_020440605.1 bacterium
CGTGCCGAACGGCCGAGGCTGGCGGCAGTGATCGCTAAACCCATCTTGTCCAGCAGACGACGGTCCAGTGAAGCCGCATCGGCATCCGGGTAGAGCGTGTGGTGCACGCTCAGCGGTGCGTTTTCATCCACGCTGCGCACCAGATTTTGGTACATCACCTCCGTGGTGAACGGGATGAACGGGGCCAGCAGGCGGATGAATTTGACCATCACCTGATACAACGTGCGGTACGCCGCGTTTTTGTCGGCGTCGGCTTCGCTTTTCCAGAAGCGGCGGCGGCTGCGGCGCACGTACCAGTTGCTCAGGTCATCGAGCAACGCTTCCAGGGCTTGCGTTGCTTTTTCGGCATCATATTTATCTAAAGAGGCGCGGACGGAAACGGCCGTTTCATCCACCCGCTCCTTGATCCACGCATCCAGCTGGGCATTGGCCGCGTTGGGCGACGGCGTGCTGTCCAAAAAGTCCTGCACCGAGGGCGTCCAGCCATCCAGATTGGCGTA
>JAGRNT010000012.1 GCA_020440605.1 bacterium
GACCTGAGTGACTTCCTTGAGTTGCGGCGCAACACCGGTGACGACCGCCGCCGCACACATGACATGAACACCGCCAACTGGATTCCGGACCTGTTCATGAAGCGCATGGAGGCCCGTGGCAACTGGACCTTCTTCCGTGCCAACGAGGTCAGCGACCTGCACCATCTCTACGGCAGCGCCTTCGAGAAGCGCTACGAGGAGTACGAGGCGATGGCTGCGCGCGGTGAGATCTTCGGGCGCAGCGAGCCGGCGATCGAGGTCTGGAAGCGCATGCTGCGCATGATCTTCGAGACGGGCCATCCCTGGATCACCTTCAAGGACGCCTGCAATGTGCGCTCCCCGCAGGACCACTGCGGCGTGATCCACTCCAGCAACCTCTGCACGGAGATCACGCTCAACACCGGTCCTGACGAAACGGCGGTCTGCAACCTCGGCAGCGTGGTGCTTGAACAGCACATCACTGACGACGGACGGATCGACCATGCCCGCCTGCGTGAAACCGTGCGCATCGCGGTGCGCGCGCTTGACAACGTGATCGACATCAACTTCTACCCGACCCAGCCGGCGGAGAATGCCAACATGCGCCACCGCCCGGTGGGACTGGGCGTGATGGGCCTGCAGAATGCGCTCTACAAGCTGGACATCCCCTTCGGCAGTGAGCAGGCCGTGGACTTCAACGACGAGATCATGGAGGCCATCGCCTACTATGCCTACGAGGCCTCCAGCGACCTTGCCGCCGAGAAGGGCAGTTACTCCAGCTACAGCGGCAGCAAGTGGGACCGCGGGATCCTGCCCCAGGACACGGTGGACCTGCTGGAGCAGGAGCGCGGGGAGCTGATCGAGATCCCGCGCGGCGGCAAGCTCGACTGGCAGCCGCTGCGTGAGCGGATCGCCAGCCAGGGCATGCGCAACAGCAACGTGATCGCGATCGCCCCCACGGCGACGATTGCCAACATCATGGGTTCCAGCCCCTGCATCGAGCCCACCTACAAGAACCTCTACGTCAAGAGCAACCTCTCCGGTGACTTCATCGTGCTCAACCAGTACCTGGTGCGCGACCTGAAGGCCGCCGGGCTGTGGAACGCCGCGATGCGTGACAACCTGAAGTACTTCGACGGGGATCTGAATGACATCCCCGAGATCCCGCTGCACATCCGCGAGAAGTACCGCACGGCCTTCGACATTCCCTATGAGTTCCTCGTGGATGCCGGAGCGCGCCGCCAGAAGTGGATCGACCAGAGCCAGAGCCTGAACCTGTTCCTCGGCGAGCCGGACATGAAGACGCTGTCACACATGTACCGCCGCGCCTGGGCGAAGGGCCTGAAGACCACCTACTACCTGCGCACGCTCGGCGCCAGCAACATTGAGAAGGCCACGGTCAGCAAGCAGGAGGGGGCCAAGCCCACCGCTCCCGCTGCAGCCGTGAGCGTTGAAGTCAGTGCGGCACCCAAGGTCTGCAGCATCCTCGATCCGGACTGTGAGGCCTGCCAGTAATCAGGAATGACGATTTGGCGACGGGTTTAACTTGAATTTGAGAGATCGCGGACCGGGCCCTCGTCCAGCTGAGTATTGACCAGCACTGGGCTCAACTGTCCCGGTGACACCGCTCAGCGCTGCATGCCACAGTTTGGGATGGTCAAATCAGGATGATTCAGGCCGGAGATTTGGTAATGTAATCCTGCATGCTGGATCAGCTGACAAAGCGTATCCTGATTCTCGGAGGTACCGGTGCCCTCGGGCGACCGGTTGTGCGTCAGCTGCTCGACAGCGGTTTCACCGTGCGCCTGCTGACCCGGGAACCATTCAACACCCGCATGCATCTCGGCGGCACGATCATCGGCAGCCAGGGCGAGATGGGCATGGATGCGCTGGAGATCATCGAGGGTGACTGCAGGCGTGCACTTGATGTCGGTGCCGCTCTGACCGGCTGCAGCGGACTGCATGTCAGCGTCAAGGTCAATGACGGTGCCGACAATCTGCTGGCGCTCGAGAACCGCACGGCCCAGGCCGTGGCTGAGGCGGTGCAGGGCCGCGGGCTGGACCTCGTGACCTACACCTCCTGCTCATTTGTCAACGAGGAGTTCCGCGACAACTTCATCGTGCGTGGCAAACTCGAGGCCGAGCAGGTCTACATTGACAATGATGCTCCCTGGATGGTGCTGCGCGTGGCCCAGCCCATGGAGTACCTGCGCGAGTTCAACCAGTTCGGCGTCGGGATCAAGTTCGGTGAGATGGGCCAGCAGCACCACTGGATCGCCAGTCGTGATTTCGCACAGGTCGTGGTGCGCGCCCACAATGCCGAATTCGACCCCAACCAGGTGCTCTACCCCAAGGGACCCGAACCCTACACCTTCGACCGCGCAATGGGCACCTACCTGCTGAACGTCCACAACCGCGCCAACATGATCAAGCTCCCGCGCGGCGTGCTTAGCGTTGCCAGCAAGCTCTTCCCGCGCCCGCACATGCAGTACTACGAGGCCATGATGCAGCTCATGAACGATGCCCCCGAGGGCACGCACCGCATCAAGGGCCACGATGAGCAGGTGCGCGGCACGACCACGCTGATGCAGTGGTGCTCACAGCAGTCCGCCGAGCAGCGCTCCCAGGGCTGATCAGTCTTCCGGACTGCGCTGCCTGCCGATCAGACTGTCAATGCTCAGCGGTCCGGCACCGGCCGCCGAGATGTACAGGAAGATGAAGCAGAACAATACGGCCGGCAGCCCCCCGTTCGCTGAGGGCCAGAAGCCGCCCGGGGCATGGAACTGGAAGTAGGCAACGGCCAACATCCCGGAGAGGATGAAGGCCACGGGCCGGGTTCCCAGTCCGAGGAGCAGCAGCAGGCCGCCGACCAGTTCCAGCACCCCGCCGATCCAGATCTGTGACATGAAGGGAGCGGCATTCCCCTCCGGCATGGGAAAGGGCCAGCCTAAGAGCTTGACAGTTCCGCTCGGGAAGAAGGTGAAGGCGGCGATGATCCGCAGGATGCTCAGGAACCACGGTGTCCAGGATTGCCATTTGCTGCAGAGCTGTTGCATGTCCAAACCTCCTAAGGCAGATCATGTGACGATAGCACGGACTGCCCGCCTGCGGGTCAGCCCCGCCAGGCGGCTTCCAGCGCGGCGATGTCCAGCTTGACCATCGGCATCATCGCCGCCATCCAGCGTTCACGCTGCGCCTCCGTGCCATTCGCGAACATCTCCCCGAAGCCGGCCGACGAAATCTGCCAGGAAACCCCGAAGCGGTCCTTCAGCCAGCCGCACTGCACCGCCTGCCCGCCGCCGCTGAGCAGCTTCTCCCAGTAGTCGTCAAGCTCCGCCTGGCTTTCGCAGGGGCAGACCATCGAAATGGATTCATTGAACTGGAACAGCGGTCCGCCGTTGAGCAGCATCAGCCGCGCTCCGCGCAGTTCGATGTCAACCGTCAGCACGGTACCGGCGGGCATCGGCATGCCCTGCGTATAGTGTGTTGCGGCCAGGATGCGTGAGTCGGGGAAGATCCCGGTGTAGAACTCCGCGGCCTCCTCGGCCTGAGTGTCAAACCACAGGCAGGGGTGGATGCTTTCCATTGTCATTCTCCTTGATTGTCAGACCGTTGTCAGACCGCACCGGCGGACTGCAGTTTCTCCAGCAGGCGGTCCAGGGCCTCATGGCTCTGGCGCATCCCGCCCTCCATACCGCTGTGCAGGTGCGCATCCCGTGCTTCCCGCGAGCGGTGGCGGATCGTGATCAGCAGGCGCGTTCCACCCTCCACGGGCTGGAACTCAGCCGTTTCCAGGGACTCCGCGCCTTCCACCTGTTCATAGACGAAGCTCTGCACGCAGCGCACACCGGGCACAAGTTCGAGGTACTCCCCATGGAAGCCATGCTCACTGCCATCGGGGGCACAGAGTACGATCCGCCACTTGCCGCCGACCACGGGCTCAGCCTCGCAGAGCTTCGTTGTCAGCTGTTCGCATCCGCCCCACCAGTTGCGCAGGTGCTCCGGACGGGTACAGGCCTCAAAGAGCAGCTCCGGCGGTGCCTTGAAGGTGCGCAGCGCGAGGATCTCCGTATCCGAGGGCGTTGCCAGCAGGAAGCCGCCCTGGCGATCCGCCTCGCGGGCCATCACGAATTCACCCCAGCGCCGGATGCACTGCAGCCCGCCCTCGAGCACGCCGTACTTCTCGATCAGCTCATCGAGTGCGACCGCGGAAGGCATCGTGAGCTTCATCGTCACGAGCGTACCGCCCTGCGTGTCCGCCACCTCGAACAGGGATGTATGGTGCACCTGTTCGCTGCCTTCGCCCTGCACATGGTGGAAGGCCAGCCTGGAGTTGTCAATTATCTCGTCAAAGATGATGTAGTTCGGATAGTCCGTGCCATCCGGGCCGTGCATCGTCAGGTTCCAGCGCCCGCCGGTCCTCAGTTCATGGAAGTGCACCGTGTTCGTGAAGCCGTCCGGACCCCACCAGTGGATCACGTGTTCCGGCTCGGTCAGGGCCTGCCAGACCAATTCCCGCGGCGCGGCGAACACACGGCTGAAGCTCAGCTCCCGCTCACCCGTGCGCGCCAGCCTGCGCTGCTGCGCGGCCTGCGCCGCGATCATTTCCGCCATCTGCATTGCTATTGCTCCCGTTTCAGTCGTGCAAGATAGTTGTCAAGCGCATCCAGGGTGCCCGCGAAGCCCTTGCGCATGTTGTCATGGAAGGCCGCATAGGCGGCTTCCTCCTCCGGACTGGCATTGAGCGGCCGCCCGCGCATCGTCAGCCGGGTGCCGCTGCCCAGTGGTGTGAACCTGTTGTCACTGAGCACCTCCAGAGGCCAGCTTCCACTCATCGGGGCGCGTGTGATCCCGCCCTCCGCATCGGAGAAGGACACTACGTATTCAAGGCGCGTGATCGGCTCGATCGTGCGGTACACGAAGCGCCCCCACATCTCATGGCCGCCCGGATTGCGCATCCCGTAGTGAAACATCCCACCCGGCCGCAGATCCAGCGAGCCCCCGATCCAGCTGAAGCCCGCAGGTCCCCACCACTGCTGCAGGTGCTCCAGTTCCGTGTTGACCTTCCAGACCAGTTCCGGTGCCGCATCAAAGTCGCGTTCGACCACGAAGTCCTCAGCGGCTGGCCGCATGTCGTCAGTTGTCATTTCCGCCTCCAGGGTACGTTGTTGAAACCCGTCGTGAGCTACTTCACGCGGTGGTACTCCGCCACCATGAACTCATGCCAGCTGCCGTCATCGCCCTGCATGGCGGAGCGCAGACGGCGATGGTCGTCACTGACATATTCAATCGTGTCGCGGTACAGCTTCGTGCCGGGGCCGCCGCTGAAGTCCGGGCCTTCCGCCTCGAGATGCAGGCTGTTGCCATCCTCGCTCATGTGCCCCCTGTAGACCCACATCAGGTTCATCATGCTGCCGATCCAGCTGCCGACGAAATGCCCGCTTGCCTGGTCGTAGCCGACGATCATGCGCATCTCCGCGTCCGACTCGTCCGGCATCATGCCCTTGCCATCAGCCACGAACCAGATACCGCCGAGCATCCGCACGCTTTCCGAACCTGACATCTCATGTTCGCTGCCATCGGGCATCTGCGAGCGGCCGCTGATCCTCCACTCACCGGCGAAGCGCGCCAGCCAGCTGTGCTGCTCGAGCACTTCCACGGTCCCGCACTCAGGTGCTCCCTGTCCATTTGCGTTGTCACTCATTCCCTGCTCCTTGTGTTTGTTCCGAGATTCCGGTTGCCATGATCCTGATCCATGCGACCTATCCGTAGGTCGGCTTCTGCGGGTAACCCGCGGGGGAGTCCTCGAAGTCCTCCTGGCGGCCCCAGGGTGTGATGTCGAGGATCGCATAGCTGTCGGTCAGCGACTCCACCCCCCGTGACCAGGTCGAATAGGTATGGTAGATGTCCGCGCCTATGCGGAAGAACACGCTCGCCCCGGGAATCTCGCCAGACTCGGGCACCTTGCGGCCCAGTTCCTCCAGCTCCTGCCTGTTGCGGAAGTTGCCAAGAAAAGGCGCGCGCTCTTCGTCAATGCTGGCGTGGAAGTCGTAGTTGAAGTCGGAATCGTGGGAGCTGTACCAGGGGATATCCCAGCCCTTCTCCGCCTGATATGCCGCGAGCTTCTCATAGGGAGCACGCGAGATCAGCAGGAAGCGCGTATTGCGTTCCGCGAGCATAGAGATGTCGCCGATTTCATCCACCAGTCCCGTGCAGCCCGGACAGCCCTTGTCCCAGGCCGGGTCGAACATGAAGTGGTAGACCACGAGCTGGCGTTGTCCGTCAAACAGATCCAGCAGGCTGCGTTCACCATCCGCGCCCTGAAAGCTGTACGGCTTGTCCAGCTTCACCATCGGCAGGCGGCGGCGCTTCGCGTTGACGGCATCCCTGAGCCGGGTGACCGCCTTCTCCTCGCCCAGCAGTTCACGGCGCATTGCCAGCCACTGCTGCCTGCTGACGACCGGCGGATGGCCCTCCGCCTGTAGTTCCTTGTCCATATCCCATCTCCTTTCCGGTTTCCCGAAGTTGTCAGTTCCGACCCGCTTCCCGCAGGTACAGCCCAAGCCTGTCAAACACCGCATTCCAGCCGCCACGATGGCCTTCACGCTGCAGCATGCTCGGGAAGGGTGACTGGCGGAAGTCCATGCGCGTCCGTCCGCCCGGCAGCTCTGTCAGGCGGATGCTGACATGCATCTCGTTGTCAGGCTGGCCCTCCAGCGGATCCCAGCGGAAGCTGAACTCCAGCCGCCCGGGCGGCTCCACAAGCGTATAGGCCCCACCCTGCCAGTATTCCACGCCGGAAGGCGAGAGCAGGCACATCCGCCAGCGGCCGCCTTCGCGGAAATCCACCTGGCAATGCGGCGTCGTGAAGTAGCTGCCATCCTCGCTCGGTGTCCACCAGTGCTTCAGGTGCTCCTCAGTGCTGAAGAGCTCAAACAGCTCCGCTGGCGGAGCATCGAATTCCCGCACGATTTCCAGCACCTCGCTGCGATCAGTCATGCTGCTTCTCCCCTTCATCCGCCGGCTTATCCATGCTGTGCTTCTGCAGCTCCTTGAGATAGGCATCCAGACGGTCGAAGCTCTGCTCCCAGAAGCGCCGGTATTCGCCGACCCAGTCCGCCACTTCACGCAGCGGCTCTGCACTGATCCGGCATGGTCGCCACTGGGCATTGCGGCTTCGTTCGATCAGGCCAGCCTCCTCCAGCACCTTCAGATGCCGTGAGACCGCCGGCTGGCTGATACGGAAGGGCTTCGCCAACTCCTTGACGGAGGCCTCACCGCGGCTCAGCCTGCCAAGGATCGCCCGACGGGTGGGATCCGCCAGTGCTGAGAAAGTCCTGCTGAGCTGGTCATTACTCATATAACACTCTTGTTATATAACAATAATGTTATACACATTCTTAACGCAACTGTCAAGCAAATCCAAGGCATATCCAGTCTCATCTGTATTGCTGGCTGCTCAAGCCTGAGTGCCGGGCTGCCGATACCTGTGGAGGAGGCATTCGACATGGATCATCAGGCCAGCACACAATCTGCGCGGAAGAATTTGCCCAGCCTGGAGCAGCTCCACCGTTACTGGATCGAAAACCGCCATGAAAGCACGGCGGACCGCGATCCCTGGCACTGTCGCGCGGAACTGCTGGAGCGCATGATCCGCCTGCTTGGCGTCGAGGACCCATATGTGCTCGAACTGGGCTGCGCAGCCGGCCACAACCTGAGCCACCTTCAGCAGAGCGGACTGACCCGGCTGAGCGGCATCGAGATCAACCCTGAGGCCGTGAACCGTCTGCAGCGTAACTACCCCAATCTGTTTGACACGGCGCGGATCTACAACCTCTCGATCGAGGATGTGATGGGCCTGTTCGGCGACGCGGAATTCGATGTGATCTGCAGCGTGAATGTACTCAGTCATCTGCACCCCAGGAGCGAGTGGGTCTTCGAGGAACTGGCCCGCATCTGCAGCCGGGGCCTGGTGCTGGTGGAGGATGAGCGCAGCCGCTCGCAGTGGGATTTCCCGCGCAACTACCTGAAGATCTTCACTGCGCTGGGCTTCCGCCAGGTGCATGAGGAGCTGCTGACCCGCCATGACGGCGGTCCGGCCAGCACGCTGCGCGTCTTCAGCCGCCTGGACGCCCGATGACGACCAGCAGGGCCAGCCACACGGCCTGACAGAGCGTGGCGATCGAGCCGCAGCCCATGTTCACCCAGAGCCTGGTATGCAGCATGCGCGCCAGCAGCGTTGGTGTGGCCACGCTCATGAACAGGGCCTGGCCGAGGATCAGCAATGCCACCGCCTCATAGCGGCCGACGGGCATGCTCGATAGCTCCATCCCTTCCCAGACGATGAACACCCCGAACAGGGCAATGGCGCAGACCGCGGTCTGGGTGATCACCAGCAGCCGGATGAAACCCGCCTCGCGCCGAAGCCGGAACTGGCGCACCTGCAGCAGCGTGGCGAGCGTCATCGGAATCACACTCGACAGGCTGGCCAGCAGCCACTGCAGCAGGACTTCATTGGACACCGGCGCAGTTTAGCGCATGCGGGCTCAGGCGCCGCGCAGCAGGTAGGTGCCAAGGGCATACTGCAGGAGGATCCAGCCGAGGCTCAGAAGCAGGCCCGACGCGATCCCCGGGCCGCGCCGCCAGCCCGTACTGAGGCTGAACAGCAGCGGACTGATCAGCAGCAGCGGCAGGCTGACCCAGACCAATCCCAGCCGCAGCATGGGCGGGGAATCCAGCGGCTGGCCCATTACCGTGAGCGAGAGCGCGAACAGCAGCACACTGATCAGCTGGAAGCTCGCGAAGCCCAGGCCGCACTGCAGGCTGCGCCGCAGCCCGAGCCAGGCCTGGCCCAGCAGGCGTCCCAGCGGGGGCAGCAGCAGGCTCACGAACGCGCAGCTCAGCAGGAACTGGAGGAGCACGGTCAGCAGGAAGCGCAGCAGCACCGCTCAAATATAACCGCCCGCCCGCTGCGGCCGGGGTATCATATTCCGTCTTGAGCAAGTCACCCTTCCACATGGAGCCCCATCAGGCGCTGCGCCGCAGCGGGGCACTGGGCGCATTGATGGACGAATACGAACGCAGCGCCACCGAGCTCAAGGAACGCATCGCCCTGCTGCCGCTGTCCAGCTACACCGAGCTGCTGGCGGAGGGTGTGCAGCTGCGCGGGCTGGGGAGCATCCGCATCGCTGTCCTGCAGGTGATCGACCGCGGCTTCCAGATCGCCAACCTGATCCGCCGCCGCTTCGGGATGCAGGAATTCACCCACGGAATGCGCGCCGAAACCCCGGAGCTGGCGGCGATGTCACTCAATGCGATGCTGGCCTGCACCGAGGGCGCGCTGGCCGAGCACTGGGATCTCGACGAGGCCGAGCTGGGTACGATCCAGATCAGCGCACCCTGGGGCACGGACTACAGCCTCGAGCAGCTGCTGGAGCATGCCATCGTGTTGATCCTGCGCCAGTGCCGGATCGTGGACCACTACCTCGAGCAGATGCAGGACCGCCGCGGCCGGGAGTGAATGGCGCCGGCTATTGAGCACTTAGTCTTTTGTCGTTTAGCACTGACAATTGATGAATAAATCCTGTTGGTGATGTAGCTCCATCAAGAATTCGAAGCACAAGAAGAAGAATAAACTGAGCTATCAGATACAGCCACATACATGATTGGTAGAGGCTTTGTGCTCCCCACATCCAGCTACCGGCAGATTGGCGATAATGCAGCATTGCCAGTGAATAACAAGCTACTTGGCAGGCAGTAAGAACCATAATAGTCACCACCACACCAAATGCAGCAGTCTTGGCGGCCAATCTGAAAATCACTATTGGCAACATCCACGCTGAAATCACCAACCAAAGAAACGCACTGAATAGGCATGGAATCAGAAGTTGCCAATAATTAGATTCCACTGCCAACCAAGGCAGCATGGCCGTGGCTACCACCGCAAAATAAAGAGGAAGAAAGAGCGGGACTGATTCAATAATCAAGTACTTCCGTGAATACTTCAATATCAATGTACGGAAAACTGTGTCTGGAAAGACACCAGCTGCTTCCGTCTCTGGCAACGCCGTTATGAAGAGTTTCGTTTGCAATACAAAGTATGCTGAGTTGATGAGAAAAATCAATGCCAACATGCAGTAGTGCCACCAATGTGCCATTCCAATCAGGAAATTAAGACTTACTTGACGGGTCAAAACTAGCCACTGAACGGTTATCACACTTCCAGATATCAACCATAGTGCCAATACGATGAAGAGTAAGCCAGTTTTGCGTCTATGCTTGACCCTAAACCAAGTCTGCAAATGGTCTGGATTCTTTTCATTTGCACTCAACACCTGCAAAGTATACAAAACATGACAGTAACAGGGCATAGAATATCTCCGTGAAAAATGTCTTCTTCATCCACTGGGAGCCCGAGGAATGCGAGCAGTTTGCCGCGCAGATCAGCAAGTGGGGCTACAACGTCATTCCCGAAAGCGGCCAGCAGGCCGATGCCTGCCGCCGCGTAAACGAGCTCATGCCGGACTGCGTGGTGATCAGCCTGCGCAAGTACGTCAGCGGCGGGCGTGAGGTCGGGCGCTTCATCGGTACCAACCGCGCCACCAAGGACATCCCGATCATCTACATGGACGGGCCGCGCGACACCCGCCGCGACCGCATCGCTGAGATCCTCCCGGATGCGAAGTTCAGCGCAATCCAGGACCTCGAAGCGACGCTCAGCGAAGTGCTGGGCGGAACCGGCCAGGCCTGACACCGTGTTGTCAGCCTAGTTGAACACGACACTCAGCAGACTGTCCCTGTCACCAGGCAGAAGTGCAGTGGGCACTCCATTCACTGACATGCAGATGTCTCTGTATTTAGCAAAACCATCAATCAGCTCGCTGTCCAGCTTCTGATTCAGCACATACGGCGCCTGCCAGCTGCTCCCCTTTGAATCGCGGGCGATGAACAGGCAGAGCTGCGCGAAGTCACTGCTCTGGTAGGGGTTGCCAATTGCGACGATTGCCGGCACTCCGCCGTAGTCAAGCAGGTTGCCCGGTCGATAGGCCATGAAGGCCCCGGTATGACTCGGGTCCGACCAGACGCTGCCGTCCTCCGAGATGCAGCTTGCATATGCCAGTTTATATCCCCGTTTGAGCTGGTCAAGCCTGTCATCCACAAGTGCCAGGGCGGGCTTCCCGCCGATGATTGCCAGATCCAGCACCCAGATCCCTGACTCGGGATTGCTGGCAATGATTACCGGACTATTCCAGCTGCTGCCCGTACTGTCGCCGGCCTTCATGAAGAAGGCCGCCTGGTACTCACCTGGCACGCTGGCCGACCAGGCGATACAGGGGATGCCATCCCAGTCCGTCAGCCGGGCATAACCCGCGTTCTCAGTCTGGGACAGTTCGGTCAGCTCCACAGCGGCATTCCACAGCTTCCCATTGGCATCCACTGCGCTGCGGTAGAACCAACTGCCATTGGCACCTTTGCTCCTGTACAGGATCGCAGGCTGTCCGGATACCTGTTCCATCTGCAGCGAATTCAGGTCGAGCTGGCCATTAATGCTGAAGCAGGCCACGGGCTGGCTCCATTCCTGTCCCTCAGCGCTTTCCGCTTCACTCGTGTAGATCACCGTCTGTGCCGAATCATCAAGGTACTGGGAGAAGTAAACCAGCGGCCGGCCCAGATGTTCCAGCAAACCCAGACCGTTCAGTCCGGACTGCTCCGTCTGCGGTGCAGCCACGAGCTGCGGGTTGCCACTGAGGCTGCCGGCTGCGGCTTCCGCTGCACGCCAGTAGACCACAGCCGAGTTGTCAGGCGATCCCTGCGTGATCAGGGCAGGCAGACCTGAAATGACTGCGATGCTGTGCCTGCTGGCGAACTGCTGCAGCAGGCCGGCATCCTGCACCACGCTGGCTTCCCAGCCGGCAGCGCTCTCAGCTACCGTAAGCAGCTGGATGTCGTCTGACATATTGAAATTCGCATCCACCACCTGCAGCCGGACTTCATAGATCCCTGCCCGGTCAAAGCGGTGGTTCAGCTGCGGCTGGGTTGAATCACCGAGCGGATGCTCATCCACGAACCAGTAGTAATGCTCGATCGGCGCATTCCCCGCAGTGCTGCCGGATGCATCAAGCAGTACATCCTCACCGGCAACGGCCCTATAGGAATTGCCTGCCATCATCCGGGCCTGCGGCGCTGCGGTCCCGGATTCACCAAGCCAGGCGCGGTCCAGGTACTGTTGGTACACGGCGCCGCTCCCGGAGGTCACGGTGATGCGCGGACGGTATTCTCCCGCAGCCGGCAGCTCCCAGTGCGCGGTGAATGACACATTGTCTCCTCCTGCGGACTGCGAGACGTAGTCAGACTGTGAGTCGTTATCAAAGTCGACCTCGATCTTCTCAAGACCGCCAAATGCCGGATCAGCTTCAGCATGCACGTTTATCATGGCAGCCAGCTCACCAGTGCCTCCAGGCAATGGGCTGACGGTCATGTCTGAAGTGATTTCGGGCCGGAAGCCGTCACCGAAACGCAGCCAGCGCAGGGTCGTCTCACTCGCCTCCGTTGCCAGGATTCCGAATGTCATTACCCTGTACTGGTTGCTGTAGTCCTGCCAGTCACCGAACCAGGCATCATAGGTCCCGTCCTGTGCCCGGTACTGCAACGGAAAGAGGTCCCAGCGCCCGGTGCTGTAGTTGGCAATCACGAGATAGCTGCCTGCCTGCACATGATCCTCATCAATGCCGAGGGTAAGGACCGGGTCGTATGTTGGCTGGCCAGCATAGGTCCGTTCGGTATAGACCTGCCACATGGCAAATGCCGGGCCGGGATCATCGTTTTCCGGGATGAGAGTCAGCGTTGAATCCACATGGTCCGGACTGAGATTGCGGCTGCCCAGCCCCGGGTCGTAGTCAATCGCCTGGATGAGATTCTCCTGCTGGTTGACCCGGATGGAAGGCGCACGTTCCAGCTCCGCCAGTCCTGGCAACTGGAATCCCTCCTGCCTGCCCTGTAGCGCAGCAGGAGGTTCGACTGCTGGCTGGTTGTTGCCGGCACAGGCTGCAAGGAATGCAATGCAGAGGATGACAACACAGCACCTGAGAATACTGCTTCCATAAGTAACTGTCATGACCCAGCCCTTCGGGTGATTTTCCCGTTGATTTTGCGCGGACCGCGAACCTGAATACTCCGCGCACCCCTCGATGTTAGCAGGAAGTACCAGCTATTTCAATGAACACATCCGGACCTGAGACAGGCAAACACTCCAGCAGTGTTTCTCATCGCTGAGCAATCATTTAGTCAGTTGAACGCTCGTCCCGTTCAGGAAGCTCCGCCGTGACCGCATCGCCGAGATCGTCCCTGAAGCGAAGTTCAGCGCGATCCAGGACCTCGAAGCGACACTTCGCGAAGTGCCGGGCGCAGCATCCACAGACTGACAATGCGCGTCAGTGCATCTCGCATCGGCCTGCAATCGTCATCCGGATCGTGAACCTATTGCAGCGTGGCATTCAGCACTGCGTTGCCATTTACCTTGATCAGCACGGTCGGCACTCCGTCAACGGACAGAGCTGTCCTGCTGTAGTGGAATCCCGGTTCAGCGAATCTTGCCAGATCCACGCTGCGCGGCAGGGCAAGCGGCGGGCTCCAGCTGGTCCCGGCAGCCGTCCTGGCAACCGATATGAACATGTAGGGTGCAGGCCGGGCATAGGGCTGGCCCAGGGCCACGATCGCCGGCAGGCCATCCAGCTCCATCAGCATGCCAGTGTTTTCACTGATGCTGAAACCGGTGAAGGACGGCGCTGACCACTGCTTGCCTTCCGTATCATGGCTGCGCACGTATCCCAGCCTGTCAAATCTGTCCAGGCAGTCCTGCTGGCGGCTGACAAAGGCCAGGGCCGGCTGGCCGCCGATGAGCGCCATGTCCAGCAGCTGGACGCTTGCGCTGTCCTCATAGGCAACGACCCGTGCATCCCATTCACTGCCGGCGATGTCCAGCGCACGCTGGAAGCAGAGCCGGTCGACCTCTCCGCCTTCGCGCTGGCTCCAGGCAATGCAGGGGTTGCCTGCCCAGTCCAGCAGGCAGACCCGCTTTCCGCGCACGCTGTTGGTCAGTCCCGGGAGCGGCACGGCCGGATTCCATTGCAGGGCATCCGCGGAAGTCGCGCTGCAGTAGTGCCAGCCTTCCTCGGCCAGCATGACCCTGAAGACCAGTGCCGGAATTCCATCCACCAGCGTGCATTCAAGGGAGTCGCTGTCAATACCTTCCCCGGACGCGAAGCAGACAACCGGGCTCATCCAGCCGCCGCCGTCAGCATCAGTCCCCTCGCGCATGTAGATCGTTGACATTTCGGAGTCCGGGCTGTATCCCAGGAAGAATGCGAGGGGACTGCCCTCACGCTCCAGCAGGCCCAGCGGCAGGAAGTCCAGACCGGGACCATTGACCCCCTGATTGACAACGCTGGCCTCGGCCGGCCACTGGCTGCCGGACGGATCCAGGGCGCGCAGGTACTGGATCTCATCATCATTCCCCCCACTGCGCGTGAGGATCGCGGGATGTCCAGCCACAGCTGCCAGGCCGCGGTTCTTCTCGAACTGCTGTTCCGACAGCCCGGTTACCACGGAGCTCTGCCAGGCCCGTGAATCCGCTGAAATCATCAGATTCCGTTCAATCAGCGGCGCATTGAAGTTCGCGTCCACGACCTGCAGGCCGACCTTGTACAGGCCTGGGTTGTCAAAGGTCCAGAATGACACTGGCTCGCTACTGTCCGCCAGGGGCTTGTCATCCACATACCAGTTGTAGTGTACGATCACTGAGTCACCGGCGGTGCTGCCTGATGCGTCCAGCCGGACGGGGTAACCGGCACGCCCCTGGAACCCGTTGCCAAGAACCATGTCGGGAACCGCTTCAACACTGCCTGACTGACCGAGGTAAATCCTGTCAATGTGCTTCTCGAAGCGGTCTCCACTGCCGGATATGACGATGATCCGCGGTGTGTACACGCCGGGGCCGGGCACGGTCCAGCCTTCCACGGCGATGTACTGGTCCTTGTTGAATTCCTCAGCCATGACCTCGGCCACACCGTCGTCATTGAAGTCAAAGCCAACGCTTGCAATGCCCTGGTATGCCGGGTCGTCATCCGCATATACGTATGCAATGGCCTCAACTTCCGCACTGAGGCCGTGGGTGGTGTTCTGGTCATACTCCGTCCTGATGCGCGGCCTGAAAGCGCTGCCGAACTGCAGCTGCTCCAGCAGGAAGCCACCCTCGGAGAAGGTCAACACTCCCGGGGTCATCACACCGAAGGCATTGATGTAGCGGTTCCATTCCCCGAACTGCGCCTGGTAGATGCCTGGCACGCCGCCTTCCTCCAGCGGCACGAGATCCCAGCGGCCGCTTTCATAGTTGGCAAACAGGAAGAACAGATCCTCAACCGGCTGTTCACTGTCGATGTAGACACTGACGATCGGGTCATATGCAGGCTCACCGGCATTGACACGTTCACCGTACATCTGGAACAGCGCAAATGCCATGCCAGGCTGATCGTAGCCGGCCTGCATCATCAGCGCGGTGCTGTCCTCGGAATCCAGCACGTTGGCATGCGGCAGATCCGGGCAGTAATCCATGCCATACAGCATTGAGTCCTGCCAGTTGATCAGTTCCGCGGGATCCCGGCTGAGCTCGCCGACAGCCGGCAGGCTGACGGGATCCTGCACGGCCGGTTCCGTGAGCACAGGACTTTCCCCAGTAGCATTCAATCCTGCAGGCTGGATAGCGGCTGTCCCGCCGTTCCCGCTGCAGGACGCAACGAGGAAAGCAGTGACAATCATGGCAATAAGAGCTGTTCTGCCGGAGCTGTAAGTAACTTTCATATCCCTGCCCTTTAGGGGTATCCCCACTGAATTCATGCGTATCAGCATGCAGTCCCTTGCGTGCAACTCCCAGATGTTATCAAGCCGCAGCGCAATGCGCAATGAACACTTCCTGGCATATTGCAGGCAACACCAGGGCAGGTGTTTCCCTTCCCGGATGCGGAACCCCGCGGATTCCGCTCCTCCGGTCGTGAGGTGCAGATCCGGTGTCCCAGCGGCAATCAGTCCCTCAAGCGTCGACGTTGCCAGCTAGTTGAACACCGCTCCGAGTGCACTGGTTGCATCCAGTTTCACGACCGTGCTGGGTTTGCCATCCACCATCATGCACAGATCCCGCGGGAAGAAAGTGGTGGAGTAATAGAAGTTGTCAAGCGCATGCGGATCCACCACCGGTGCATGCCAGCGGTTGCCAAACGGATCCTCGGCAATGCTCATGCTCAGGGCCAGCCCGTCGCCGAAGCTGCCTCCCGCGGTGAGATAGGGGTCCGCGATCATCACGATCGCCGGCAGGCCAT
The DNA here is from genome assembly GCA_020440605.1 of bacterium. Lineage (GTDB taxonomy): Bacteria > 4484-113 > 4484-113 > 4484-113 > JAFGCY01 > JAHEFU01. The sequence goes on from JAGRNT010000012.1 coordinate 16,350, forward strand.
CCAGCTCAAGCAGGCAGCCGTGGAATGAGACGCTTTCGCGGCTGACCACCACCGGCACGGACCAGCTCAGGGCCTCGTCGTCAAGTGCGGTCTGGTAGGCCCCGCCGCCGCCCATCTCCACGCAGTCGCCACTGAAGTAGCCGCCGAAGAACAGGGCCGGGCGGCCGTTGACAATCTCCATGTCCTGCAGGCTGAAGGTGCCGTAGTCACCGTTCTGCATGGTGATGACAGGAGCATTCCATGCGCTGCCATCCGAATTTGCGGCAGCCGCGAAGTGCAGGGTCGTGACGTTGCCGGGATTGGTCTGCTGCCAGGCCAGGCAGGGCCGTCCCTGCCATTCGGCCAGACGCGGCGCGTAGCTGACGTGCTCCGGATCCATCATGCTGAGCTCAATGGCCGGATTCCAGCTCAGCCCCGCAGCATCACTGGCGCTGCGGAAGTACCAGTGCACATCGCTTCCCAGCCTGCGGTAGAGCATTGCCGGCCGGCCGTCGATGATCCGCATCTCCAGCGTATCCAGCGATTGGTCCACGATGATCTCCGCTTCACTGAAGCAGAGCTGCGGGGTGGTCCAGCTGCTGCCATCCGCATCGTCGGCATATGTCACCAGCAGCTCGTCGTCAAGAGCCGGTGCACGCTTGCGCAGGTAGAACACGGCGGGCTTGCCATCCATGTCGAACAGCCCGGCCGGGATGTTGCTGAAACTGTCAGCCGGTCCGAGCACATCCACGGACGTGCTGGGCCAGCTGGCCGCCTCTATGTCAAGGGACCGTGCATAGTGGAGCTCACCCAGCGTCCGGCCAATCAGCACCGCCAGCCTGCCGTCAATCGCCGCCAGCTTGCGCCGGTTCTCCAGTTCAGTCAGCGAACCCGCGCTCGAGATGCCTGACTGCCATTCGTGGTCGAGTTCATTGATCAGCAGCCGCAGTTCGGCACTGGAGGTATTGAAGCCTGCATCATGCAGCCGCACTGACAGCAGGTAGCTGCCGGCGTTTGGGAAGCTGTACTGGAACAGCGGGCTGAGCGTGCTTGCCAGGCGGCGGCCGTCCAGGAACCAGTCATAACCGCTGATTGCCGCATCCCCCGCAATGCTGGCGGAAGCGTCGAACTCAATCTGCTCATTGATCAGCCGGTAGGGAGCTCCGGCAACCTGCAGGCTGGCCTGCGGCGGTGCCGTGCCCGGCTCACCGAGCCAGAAGTCCTCGAAATGTTCGTAGCTCTCTCCGTTGCCGGAAGTGATCAGCAGCCGCAGCTTGTATTTCCCCGGTCCCGCTAGTATGTAGGGTTCCTGATTTGCATAGCGGTTCTGGGAGAGCGGCTGCAGCAGATCTTCAATCTGACCGTCATTGTCATAATCAGCCTCGACGCTGGCAATCCCCCCGAACATCCCGTCCCCCGCTTCATACACCGTGGCGGAGACCGTCAGCTCCGTGGCCGGGCCCTGGAATTCGGACTGTATCACCGTGCAGTCAATCTCCGGCCTGAAGGACTCACCGAAGCGCAGTTCACGCAGGATGGCCGGGCCGCTGCCGGTCACGAGCACTCCGCAGAACATCAGCGAGAATTCATTGTCACGCTCATCCCAGCCGGAGAACTCCGCACGCTGGTCTCCCGTACTCAGATCCGGGAGGAATTCACTGAACTCCTAGCGCTGGGTGACCAGGTTGGCAACCATGAACCAGGCCTGGCAGCCTGCGGGCAGCTCGGTGAAGTCAGCATGCACCACCGGCTCCAGGCTGTGGCCCTCGGCGTAGCTGCGCTCGAACCTGAAGTGGTACAGCGCATAGGCCGGCCCAGGCTGCGGATCGCCGGGACTGAGCACGGCCAGCTTGCCGACGCTGTCCTCCACCGCGTTGTTGTTTGGCAGCAGTTTGCAGAACCTCCGGCCGGCGATGGCGCGCTCCTGCTGGTTGGCAACGGCACTGTGCTCCCGCAGCAGTTCCGCGATGTCGGGCAAGCCCGAGCCGGCCGGGACTGCTGCTTCCTCCACAGCCTGTCCTGCAGGGACTGGCAGGAGACCTGTTGCCGGATCCGCCTGGTCGTGAGTGGACCCGCAGCCGCCCAGCAGCAGGGCTGCCAGGCCCGCCGCAAGCAATGTCATCCCCAAGCGCTGCATGTTCAGCTCCTTACTCGAATCTTGCGGTCACCACTCCACCGGCATTGCTCCAAATCAGAGCTGTCGGCACTCCGGCGTTGTCAACACAGATCTCCGTCGGATGGATTACCGGGAAATAGTAGTAGCCGTCCACGCCGTACTGCGACATCTGCACCGGCGCTTTCCAGCTTGTTCCTGCAGCGTTCTCCGCCAGATTCATGGCCAGCCGCAGATCCCCTGCCGGATAGGGATCACCGATGGTCACGAGCGCAGGCTTGCCATCCAGCTCCATCAGCCTGCCCATCCGCGGCTGGATCAGGCGTGAGAAGAACTTGGGCTCCAGCCAGACCGTTTCGGATTGATCCGTGCAGGTTTGGTAGCCACAGCGATTGCTCATTTCCACGCAGTCGGGCTGGTAGCCGGCGAAGTATGCGATCGCGGGCAGGCCGTTGACAATCGCCAGGTCAAGGAGTTCCGTATCCGTGAGGAACTCGGCTGAATGCACGAGCTGCTCCCCGTTCCAGGCAGAACCATCCGCGGCGGAGGCCGCCATGAAATAGAAGTCGTCAGTGTTGCTGAGCGACACCTCGCTCCAGGCCAGGCAGGGGCTGCCATTCCAGTCCGTAAGATGCACCAGCTGCTCAGGCGACGAGTCAATCTGGCTCAGCTCCGTGGCGGTGTTCCAGCCCGTGGCAGCCGCATCCACCGCAGAGCGGTAGCGGAAGGCACTGTCTTCACCGCCGAGCGCGTACAGCACAGCGGGAATGCCGCCGATCAACTGCACCTGCACCTCGCGGCTGATTCCGTCAATGTAGAATTCCGCCTCGCTGAAGCAGAGCTGCTCGCTGCCCCAGCTGTCACCGGCGGCGTTGCTGCTCTGGATCATGTACAGTTCGTCGTCGGAATCATCGTCGTAGCTCCGCACGAAGAACACCGTCGGCAGGCCGCCGATCTCCAGCAGGCCGACCGTTCGGTTGGCATAGGTCCCGGACTGGACACTCGCGGCGGTGCTGGCAGCCGCCGGCCAGGAGGAACCCTGTGCATCATCAGCACGCACGTACTGCACCGAGCCCACTTCCGGCCCGGTTGTGGCCATGGCCGGATGGCCGGCAATCGCAGCGATCCGGCTGTGGTCCTGGAATCCCAGCAACGAAGTCTCATAACTCACCGCGGACTGCCAGCCGCGCTCATCCTCATTGACATTGATCTCCACGGAGGCATGGGCCCGGTTGAAGCTGGCATCCTCAACATAGACGTCGACCTGGAAGCGGCCGGCGGTCTCGAAGGCATACTCCAGAACAGGGGTTTCAGTATGCGCCAGCCAGCGGTTGCCAATACGCCATGTGTAGCCGGTGATGGCGCTGTCGCCCGGCACTGAAGCCGAGGCATCAAACGTGACCTCCTCCCCGGGTGCGTAAACCGGTCCGCCGGATGCACTCAGCGAGGCCTGGGCCGCCGTGCTGCCTTCCACACCGAGCCAGACACTGTCAAGATATTCGTAAATCGCACCGCTTTCGGAGGTGACGACGATGCGCGGGGTATGCACCCCCGGCTCCGGAACAAGGTATGTTTCCGTGGCCTTGAACATGTTGCCCCCCAGCTTCTCCGCCAGGTTGTCAATCACTCCGTCATTGTTGAAATCCAGTTCCATGCTGGCGATGCCGCCATACTGCGGATCTCTGTCCGGGTAAATGATCGAATTCGCCTGCAGATCCGCGGTCGCACCCTGCTGGCTGGAAAGCAGCATCTGCGTTTCCAGAGCAGGCCGGAAGCCATCGCCGAAGCGCAGGCCGTTGAGCTGGGCACTGATGTTGCCAGCGGCAAGGATGCCGAAGGTCATCACCTGGTATTCATTGTCACGGAAGTCCCATGTACCGAAGTCCGCATCGTAGAGGCCGCTCTCGCTGTCCAGCTCCAGCGGGATCACCTGCCAGCGCTGCTGGCTGTAGTCCACGATCAGGAAGAACAGCGGCCCGTTGCCGGAAATCTCCGTCAGGTTCATGTGTACCAGCGGCTGGTAGGCCGGGCTCTCGCCATAGCTGCGCTCGCGGAACATCTGAAAGAGTGCGAAGGAAAGCCCCGGGCTCTCAGAGCCGGGTTCCAGCAGGATCGCATTCTGCTCCGGAATCTCGCTGATGTTGCGGTGCGGCAGATGTGCGCAGTAGTCGCTGCCGCTGAGCAGGTTCTGCTGGTTGTTGACAACCGCCGCCGGTTCCCGGTTCAGGCTTTCGAGGGATGGCAGGCCAGCCTGTGCTTCCGGAGTGACCGCAGCCTGCAGGCCGCTGTCACCGGGCTGGCCACCGCCGCCACAGGCAGCGAGCATCAACAGAGTCGCCGCTGCAAGCATGCCACAAAGCATGCCCTTGAATGTCCAGACTTTCATAACCCAGTCCTTCATTGGGGACTGCCCCACTGTATTGAAACTACTCTCGAAACCGTGAAACTGTGAAACTGGCCCGAATATAACAATTACATGGTATCAGCGCGGGACCTTCACTGCAATTCCGGCACTGAGTGTGCAGGCCTGCCACCGCCGTGGCCCCGACAGGAGTGAGTTTCTGAAAGAACGGTCCGCAAGCGCTTCAGGCCCGTGCCAGGCGCTTTGGGAGGATCAGCGCCAGAAGAGCGGCCAGCAGCAATGCTGCACAGTGCAGCAGCGTATAGGCAAGCGTCATTTGCAGCATCAGCCGGTTGATCTGATCAGGGTCCGATTGATTGAGGATCCTGTCGAGGAAGTACCGGTATGGCAGCATACCGAGCGCCACGGAGCCGACGAGCAGCAGCAGCACGAGCATGATCCGCAGGCTGATGCTGAACCGCGGCAGGTGCAGGTTGACGGCGCAGCTGATGAAGGCCGGCAGCAGGCCGATCACCAGCATGTCCAGCAGAGGGAGAAGATCCATCAGCAGTGCCGATGGATCAGACTGATTGGCAATGCCCTTCAGGTATGGCAGGTTTGCCAGCAGCAGCACTGGCAGCAGGTACGCAGCGAAAGCCACCAGACTGATCCGCAGGAAGCGGTTGCGGGTCAGGTAGAGGAGCTGGCCATCCGTATAGCTGCCGGTCAGCTCAGCTGGCGGTCGCAGCTGTTCACAATGAAATGCCACACTTGTTGCCAGCAGGACCGTCAGGGCATATGTGCTGCAGGTCGTGAAATATTGCAGGTATCCGTATGCCCTTATTCCTGGGAAGTATGCCGAAAGGTTAGGGAAGTTCGGCAGGGAAATCGATAGCCCTGCAAGCCCAGCACATATAGCAAGCAGCAGCGTGCCACCCAGCAACCTTTGGTGTGATCTGCGCCACAGCCCACTGCGGGTTTTGAACCAGACCGCAAGCCCGGTATGCTCAGGCACTGTCCGCCTCGCTGAGCTGCTCGATCAGTTCCCCGGCCGGCTGGCGCATGGCCACCAGCAGCAGGCCCAGCAGGAGCAGCAGGCGCGTGAACAGGCGGCAGAGTTCCTGCAGGAGCAGCAGGTCATAGTCCGGAGTGCTGGCCGGCAGCTCCGCGGCAAGCACCAGCAGCAGGGTGATCAGCACGCTCAGCCAGGCTGTCAGAACAAGGCCCCCGAGCGCGAGCAGCACCTTGTAGGCAAATCGCAGGTGAGGCAGGACCAGCACCATGAATGCGCAGAGCGCCGCGGCACAGATGATGTACAGCAACTCGCCGCTGCACTGCAGACCGAACAGCAGTGGCGAGAACGGTTTCTCCGCAGTCGCTGCCAGACTGCGGGCGAGCAGGGCCAGCAGGGCGGGCGGCAGATAGAGCATAGCCAGCAGGCGCAGGGCTCCGAGGAAGCTGCTGCGCTGCAGCAGCCATTTGTAGCGGGAGTCAGGCATGCCGCCCAGCAGCTCCGGACGGGGCAGGCAGTATTCGATCCGCGCTATTGCCAGTACGAGGCAGAACAGCAGCAGACCGGCCAGCAGCAGCATGCCGATCACGGTCACGGCACTGTAGATCAGTGTCCCCATCGGGTTGGCAAGCATGCCGTTCACGCTGCCCAGCGGTCGGCTGAGCAGCAGGCCGTTGATCAGCAGTACGCTGCCCGCCAGCAGCCAGGCCTGCAGCAGCTGCCTGCGGGAGCGGCCTGCCCAGCTGCGCCCACGCGCTGCATCCCATTCGGGCAGTCCCCCGCCATAGCCTCCAGCAGTACCGTCCGGCAGCGCCATGCCCCGATTATATGCGCCAGAAACGCAGAGAGGCCCGGGACCTGCCCGGGCCTCTGAAGCTGCATCCGTCTGCCGGCCGGCCTAGAAGTCAGGCGAGAAGCTGCCGGAGATGTAGTAGCGGGCGCTGCCCTGCATCGCACCGACGATCAGGGCGTAGTCACCGGCGGGGGTGAAGGCTCCGGTCGTCAGCACACCATCGTTGCCGGTCTTGAGCTGGTCGACATAGACCCACTCCACACCGTCCCAGCGGGCGATGTACAGCGAGACCTGCCCGGTCAGTTCATCGATGATGTCCAGCTCGAACTCGATGGAACCGCTGACCTGCGTGCTGAAGCTGTAGTAGTCCTGCATGTCCGGTCCGTTGATGTCACCTCCGAGTTCACCGAGCAGGTGGCTGAAGCTGAACAGCGGCAGTTCATCCATCTGGCCGTAGTCGTCATTCGGCTCACTCTCCGTGTGGTTCGAGTCTGTCTCACCGGTGACGGTGATCTCGAAGTGCTTCTCACTGGCGATGCCGGTGTTGTCAACCACGCGGGCTACGCCCATGAAGTGACCGGGACGCTTGGCCGCGTCGAACAGGAAGCTGCCGTTCACGCCGCTGTTGGCCTCGAAGTGCCCGTCACCGTTGAGGTCGACGGAGTAGACCGAGATGCTGCCGTCCGGGTCATAGCTGTCGCTGATGTTGATCAGCAGCGGCGCGCCGCTGGCGACCTCCAGCTGGTAATCGTCGAGCAGCACCACCGGTGCCTCGCTGATCCCGAAGTCGAGGAACAGCTCATAGTCGATGTCATAGCCTTCGCCACCGAAGGGGCTGTCGATCACGATGTAGTAGCGGCCCGGCTCCAGCGTGGTGTTGATGCCCTTGAACAGGCCCTTGATGTCCGTCACCACGAGCGGCTCGATGTCCTGGCCGTTGCCCAGCGAGCGGTACAGCACCATCCGCGCTCCGAAGTTGTCGAGCGTCAGCGCGAAGTCAGTGCTGGCGGACTGCTCCAGCTCGAAGCTGAAGATGTCCATGTCATCACCATGCACGCCGGCGGTGCCCCAGTTGCCGCTGAAGCCCTGCAGGGTCGCCGCCTGCAGCTGCTGGGCCTGCTCCACATCGTCGTTGTCCTCGACCTCTTCATAGCCGGCGTTGTCGGAGATGATCAGCGGCAGCTCGTCATAGGCCACATTGTCAAGATCATCCGTGACGCGCAGGCCGGCCATGTAGTAGCCCGGAGTGAGGTAGAACTGCACCAGGTCGGGATCGGCACCGTTGTCAATCCAGTTGCCGTCACCCAGCGGGTCGAATTCATACTTCACCACGTCGCCGCCATAGGCCTTGCTCGTGATCCCATTGAGCGTGATCGCGGTCGGCGCGATCCCGATCGCCAGGTCGCTCGTCAGATTGGCGGTCAGCTCCAGCTCGCCGCCGATCCGCAGACTGTTGATCGCAACATCATCCTGGCCGTCACTGAGCAGCACGGCATACAGCAGGTCATCGCTGTAGCGGATGTAGTCCGCCATCGGGGCCGTCGCGACATCGCCGTCCTCCGGCACGCTGTAGAAGTCCCAGCGGTCACTGCCCCAGTTGGCCAGTCCGAGGTACAGGCTGCCGGGGGTCGGCTCACCGGTGCCGGAGATCTCGACCTGCACGTGGTTCGTGTTGCCATAGTCCGGCAGCCAGAAGCGGTAACCGGCCCAGGCCACGCCCTGCACGTCGTTGTAGAGCGGCTGCATCAACAGCTGCTCGAGCTTGTCATGCACGTTCTCACCGCTGTTGAAGCTCAGCAGGTATTCGTTGCCGTAGCGCCAGCGCTGCTCGCTGACCTCGCTGCTGCCCTTCTCGATCCCGGAAGGCAGGGGCAGCAGCATTTCCAGCTGCTGGTTCGCACCGGCATCTGCGGCTGCAGGCCGGGCATCGATCTCCGTCGTCTGCAGGCCGCCTCCGCAGGACACGGCCGTCATCAAAACGAGAATCGCGGCCATTGCCGCGATGTGGTTATTCCTGAACACTACATTCTCCAATGGGTCCCTTACGGACATGAATTGGGGTCCATCTGCCTGAACCATATCTATTACCCGCTGTGGCAGACGCTAAACAATATCAGGGGAAATTCCGCAATAATCCCTGACAGACGAAAAAGGCCGCCCCCGTGGGGACGGCCTTTCCAGATGCAGGTTTGCTTTCACTCAGGGCGTGAAGCTGCCCGAAAGATCGTACATCGCACTGCCGTAGTGCTCGTGCAGACGCAGGTAGTAGTCACCGGCGGGAGAACCCGGACCGAGCACAATGCTGCCGTCTCCGAGGAGAATGTCCTGCAGCACCCACTCATCGTCCACCTTCAGGTAGACCGACATCTCCAGCAGGGCGCTCTCCTCATTGAGGTTGTCAATGTCGAACTGGATCGTACCCGGCACTTCAGTCGTGAATTCAAAGACGTCGTTGTAGTCCGTTCCGTCACCGAGCACTCCGCGCATCTTGGTGAAGTCAAAAGCCGGGGGAGGCACATGCCCGCCGAGGTGGTTGGGCTCCTGCTCCATGAAGTTGTACTCCGGCTGGCCCTCAATCGTGATCTCGAAGGAACGTTCCGCCGTCAGGCCGTGGTTGTCAGTGACGCGGGCCATGCCCTGGAAGGTGCCCGGCCGCTTGTCGTAGGCCATGCTGAACGTGCTGTCAAAAGCCTGGACATGCTCATATGAGCCGTCGCCGTAGAGATCGAGCTCCCACTGGACGATGCTGCCATCCGGATCGTAGCTCGCACCGAGGTCGATCTCCAGCAGATCCTGGTAGCCGATGTGGGTCTGCCAGGGTGCAATCACCACGATCGGAGCCTCGGAAGGCGTGACAGCCATTTCCAGTTCGTAGCTCTTGTCCATGGTGTCAGTGTCCTTGAAGTCCCAGATCCGGATCGCATAGTCCCCGGGAGGCACGACAACGGTCAGTCCAGCCGTGGTGATCTTGCTCGTGCGCTTCACCAGCTCCGGTTCCTCACCTTCACGGACCCGCAGCAGATCGGTGAACACGAAGTCGTTCGTGCCGCCGAAGCCGACGTTGATATCCAGCAGGCTGCTGTATTCGAGACTGAAGCTGTACCAGTCTTCGCCGTCAGCATGCGCTCCACCCTTGCCGATGTTGCCAACCAACCCGGCGAATCCGGTACCGGCCACGGGATTGGCCTGCTCCAGACTGTCATTGTCCTCATGCTCATCAAAGGCGCCGTCGCTGACATAGATCCCGACCTCGCTGTAGCCTTCGTTGCCGAAGCTGTCGGTGATGCGCAGGCCAGCCATGTACAGGCCCTCGGCCGGATAGACATGCATCAGGGATGAGCTGCCCATCGTATCAGTCCAGTTGCCGTCGCCCTCAGGGTCGATCTCGGTCTTGACCCAGCTGCCCTCGAAGGCCTCACTGAATTTGGCACTGAGGTTCACCGGCATGCCGCTGCCGACGAAGTACTTGTCCGCCCTGAGGCGGGCCATCGGCAGCTGCTGGCCGCCGAAGCGCAGGCGGTCCACGCTCAGTTCCGCCTCACGGTCCGTGAGCAGTACCGCATAGAGGGCCTCTGTATCATCACTGATGTAGTCCTCCAGATTCGGCAGCACAATGTCTCCGCTTTCCGGCACGCTGAACCAGTCCCAGCGGTCACTTTCCCAGTTGCTGAGGCCGAGGTGGATGTCGCTCCAGTCCTCGGGCTTCTCAGGATTGAGCGTGATATGCAGTTCAGGATCGCTGCCATAGTCCGGCAGGTTGAAGCGCCAGCCGGCGTAGCTCAGGCGCCAGGTGCCCATGAACATCGGATCGATCGTGCAGGAGTCGTCCTCCAGCGTGATGTTGTCTCCGCTGCTGAGCTGCGGGATGTACTCCTTGCCGCGCCGGTCGCGCTGGGCGGAGACTTCGGAGGCATTGCGCTCAAGCTCGGAGGGTGCCGGCAGCCTGAGCTGCTCCATGCCCGCTTCCTGCAGGAACGAAGTCTCCTGTTGCTGCAGGTCCTGCAGGCCCTGGCTGCCGCCGCCGCAGGCTGCGGCCGTCATCATTACCAGAATCGCAGCCAGCGCCGCGAGATGATTCTTCCTTGACACTACATTCTCCAATGGGTCCGATTCGGACGTGGATTGGGGTCCATCTGCCTGAACCATATCTGTTACCCGCTGCAGGCGGATCCAAACATCAATCATGAGAAAAACAAAAGGGCCGGGGAAATTCCCCGGCCCGGTCTGGAACCAAGTCTGCGCCTAGGCAGGCGGCTCCTCCAGCGCGAAGCTGTCGAAGTACCAGTCATCCAGGCCGTCATTGTCAATCACGCGCAGGATGATGTTGAACTGCTCGAAGCTGCCCTCGCTGATCGAGAACACCTGATCAGGCAGCACCGCGGGACCGTCGATGATGTCAAAGTTGAAGTCGCCGTCCAGATCCCAGTCGTACTGCACGATCGTGCCATCCGTGTCAAAGCTCGTGCTGCCGTCCAGGGTGATCTGCCGGGTAGTGCCGAAATAGAGGTCGAGACCCTCGACACTTTCATCCGCAGCAGGAGTGCGCACGATGATCGCCGTCGGCCAGAAGGGCACGGTCCAGGTGTAGGGCACCTCATCCGTCAGGCCGTCGTCATCGAACACGCGCAGGGTGACGGTCTTCGTGTCACCAGGCTCACCGAAGAACTGGAAGTCGTCGTAGAACGGCCCCTGGTCCACCTGGTCCTCGGGATCATCGTAGTCGCCGTCGTTGTTGTAATCGAAGTCGTAGCGCACGATCGTGCCGTTGCCATCATAGCTGCCCGAGCCATCCCAGCGGATGCCCTCGGTCTGGAACACGTAGGCCGTCAGCACCGCCGTCGGCGGAGTGAGGATCACGCTCTGCGAGCTGGCGAAGCCGGTGGCACCATCGTTGTCGATGACCTCCAGGTAGAAGTTGTAGGTGCCGTCATCCGTCACGGTCACGGTCTGTGTCGCGCCGCCGTCTATCACCTCGTAGGTGAAGTCGCCGTCAAGATCCCAGTTGTACTGGACGATCGTACCGTCGCTGTCGGTGGAGCCGCTGGCATCCAGCTGGATGTCCAGGCTGCCTTCCATCGGAATCGCACCGGTCGGGGTGTCATTCGCGATGTCTCCGCTCGGCGGCTCGTTGACGTCGTAGTTCAGCGTGGCCGTGGCCGTGGCGCCGTCATTGTCAGTCACGCGCACCGTCACCGGGTAGATCCCGCCGGTGTTGTAGACCTGCTTCTGGCTGGCCAGGCCGTCGATGATCTCGAAGCTGCCGTCGTCATCCATGTCCCAGTCGTACTGCTCGATCGTGCCGTCGCTGTCGCTGGAGCCGCTGGCGTCGAAGGTCACCATGAACTCCGGCGCGCTGCCCGTGCCGCTGGCCGGGTTTGCCTGGATGTCCGCCACCGGCGGGTTGTTGATGTCGAGGTTCACGCTCGCGGTGTCCGTCAGCCCGTCGTTGTCCGTCACGCGCACCGTGGCTGTGATCGCACCGCCGGTGCTGTAAGTGTGGTTCAGGGTCGCGCCGCCGTCCAGAGTGTCGAAGGTACCGTCGTCGTCAAAGTCCCAGTCGTAGCTGACGATCGTGCCGTCACTGTCGGTCGAGCCGCTCGCATCGAAGGCCACCTCCAGCGGGGCGTCGCCGGCCAGCGGATTACCCGTCAGGGCGGCCACCGGCGGGTCAAGCACCGTGATCGTCACATTGGCCGTGCTGCTCGCACCGTCATCATCCGTGGCCCGCACCGTGACGATGTGGTCACCGAGTGCCGTGAACTGCGCGTTCTGCGTGGAGCCGCCGTTTGTGATCTCGAAGGTGCCGTCGTTGTCCATGTCCCAGTCGAAGGACTCGATGGTGCCGTCGGTGTCGGTGGAATCACCGGCATCGAAGGCCACGTCCAGCGGGGACACGCCACTGTCCGGGGTGGCATTCAGGGCGGCCACCGGCGGGTCATTGGTCGGGGTCACGACGATCGCATTCACAGTCACGGTTGCCACTGCGGTGTCCGTGTCGCCCTTGTCGTTGGTCACGCGCACGGTGATCGTGTAGATGCTTTCACCGTTCTCACCGACCTGCGGGGCGCTCGTGCCCTTGAAGGACGCGGACTGCGAGAGGTTGTTGTACTGCGCCGTCTGGGTCGGACCACCGTCCGACACCTCGAAGCTGCCGTCGTCATCCAGATCCCAGTCATAGGTCGTGATGCTGCTGTTCACGGCCGTGGAGCCGCTGGCATCAAAGCTCACGCTCAGCGGGGCGTCGCCGCTGGCCGGGGTGGCATTCACTGCAGCACTCACGCTGCTCGCCGGTTCCACCAGGTTCACGGTGATCTGCACGGTATCGGTGTTGCCGTTGTCATCCGTCACGCGCAGCGTGACGGTCTTGCTGCCGAAGCTGTCGAACAGGTGCGTGGGGCTCACGCCGCCGTCTAGCAGGTCGAAGGTCCCGTCGTTGTCGAAGTCCCAGTCGTAGCTGACGATCGTACCGTCGAGGTCCGTGCTCGCCGAGGCATCAAACTGCACCAGCAGCGGGTTCTCGTTGTTCACGGTACCCGTACCGGCCGCTGTCGGAGGCATCTCGGGGTTGCCGACCGTGATCACGGCGAAATCGGTGTCCGTCGCGCCGTCATCATCCGTGACACGCAGGGTCACGTTGAAGGTTCCGACCTGTTCGTAGGTATGGTTCACACTAGGAGCACTGCCGTTCTGGTCGAAGGTCCCGTCACCGTCGAAGTCCCAGGCGTAGTCGACGATCGTTCCATCGGGGTCAGAGCTGCCACTGCCGTCAAGGTTGACCGCAAAGGGCACCTCGCCGCTGAGCTGGGCCTGGGCCGCAGCCCTTGCCGTCAGCACCGCATTCGGTGAACGGTTGCCGTCCAGCCCGATGTCGCTGCTTGCTCCACCGAGGCAGGCGCAACCTGCAATGACGGAAATGCTGCCCAAGAGGAGCAGCCTCCATATATTTGTGCTGTAGAGCCTATGCCTGCGCATATCAATCCTCTAAGCGGTCACATCCCAGGTCATGCTTTCCGCGAATTTAAGTTTGTTAAGAAGCAGTTAAGCGTCATTATAGCGGCGAGAACACCGACCGGCAGTACCAAACGCTGCATTTGGGTCCCGATGTCTCAAAGCTGCCAGCCGGATTGCCTCATTCACAGCTGCAATAATTGCAGGATGCAGTATCCGCAGGAGTTCACGAAGCTCTACATCGGTCCCAGCGGTCGCCCGGTGGACTGTCCGCCGATCCGACGCACAACCGGTGCCATAGAAAGCTGCATTGAGCATGGCTGGTCCACGATGGAGCTGAGCTTCACGAACAACATATATATAAAGGAACGTGAAGCCCAGGATGTTGCCGCCCTGCGCGAAGCGAGTGCCTTTCCGCTCTCCTGCCACGGCTCCTACTTCATCAACCTGGCCAGCGAGGAGCCGGCCAAGATCGCCCAGAGCAAGGCCCGCATCATTCAGGGCGCACGCCGCATCCAGCAGTGCGGTGGTCACAGCATCGTGTTCCACTCAGCGTTCTATGGCAGCATGGATCCCGCCGATGTCACCAGTCAGGTTATCGCTGAGCTCAGTGAAGTCCAGCAGCAGATGCAGGAAGCGGGCATCGCCGTCTGGCTGCGCCCGGAGCTGACGGGCAAACCGACGCAGCACGGCACGCCCTGGGAGCTCGTCGAGGTCTGCAATGCCGTGGAAATGGCCCTGCCCTGCATCGACTGGTCACACATGCACGCCCGCAACAATGGCGGCTGGAACAGCTATGACGAATGGTGCCAGCTGCTGGAACTGCTCGGCGAAGGTATCGGTAAAAACGTGCTGCAGCGCATGCACATGCATGTCAGCGGCATCGAATATGGAGAGGCGGGTGAGAAGAAGCATATCCCCCTGCCGCAGAGCGACCTGAACTACCGCGAACTGATGAAGGCCCTGAAGGCCTTTGATGTGCGCGGCACCCTGATCGTGGAAGCGCCGGACGAGAACCAGGCAGGTGATGTGGACCTGTTCATCGAGGCCTGGGAATCTGCCTGAGCATAGCCATGATGTCCCCGGAGACACAGCGCTTCTACACCGCCTACCGGCTGCAGACCAGCATCATCCCGGTCTACCTCCTCACGGCACTGTTCTTCACGCTGGGCTGGTACTTCAATCCGCTGATCCCCGGGCGCGGCACCGGCCTGATGTTCGGCGGGGTGGTGCTGTTTCTCGGCATCTCACGCCTGGCGGGCTGGCTGGGCTTCATGCTCAGCCGCGTGCCCAAAAGCGTCGTGCAGCCGGATGCGGATCAGGCCGCAAAGCTGGGCCGGCTCGGTCCTGAAGGCGGCGTGCCGCTGGAGCTGCGGCTCGTGGAGATTGGCAACGTGCCTTTCCTGGCCGCCGGCGGCGGGATTGCGCCTCTCGTCTGGCTGTCAACGCACAGCCTCGGCAGGCTCAGCGAGGAGGATCTGCGCTGCCTGCTGGAGCACGAACGGGCGCACCTGCGGCAGGGTTGCAGCTTCGCCGGGTGGGATTTCCTCTGGCTGCTGCCCTGGCCGCTCGGCTGGCTGCTCGCCGCCGAGCCGCTGTACTACCTGGCCACTGCCATCTTGTTCGCCTGGGCCTGGTTGCGCCTGCAGGGCTGGCTGCGCTGGCGCGAGGAACTGAGCGCTGACAAAGCTGCGGCGAATGCCTGCGGGCGCGACAACTACGCACGCGCAATGGCGAAGCATCTTGCGGAGTTCGAGACTGTCCCCGGGTCTCCTTTGCGCCGTTCACGGCTGACGGCTCTCGGACTGTCCCCCACCGAGATTGACGGCGTGCTGCAGGACTGATTGTTCCAGCCCTGCAGCAGCCGGTTTCCTATACCTGTTAGACCGCCCGCAGCACCTCGCGACCGTTGTCCAGCTCGCTGGCAACGTGCGCGCTGATGCCCTGGATCAGTTCCTGCGGATCGACACCATGCTGCTTTGCAGCATGCATGATCTGCTGCTCACGGTTGAGCCGCACCGTCCCACTGCCCAGCAGCAGACCGTCTCCACGGTAGCTGGCGGGCCGGGTGTTGCTGGCCTGCGGCAGGGTGTAGATGTAGTTGAAGGGCCTGACTGCCCCACCGTCCCCCTCGATCTGCACCGATTCAATCTTCCATCCCATTGCAATACTCTCCATAGTCTCCGGGCGAACCCCAATATCAGATTATTTCCGTACCGGCTCTCACCGGCATCCTGTCCAACTGTCGCGTCACATTTATAGACTGCTCGCAGCTGCGAACTGTTTCATCCTCATCGCCGATTTCCACGGGTTTTCCGGAAAGGTCCACATTCTGGCAACGCCATGCGTCATCAGCGCACAGCAGATGCTAATGCGCCTGTGTGAGGATCATGAGCGCGGAATGTGAATGCCGCCAATCTGCGCAGATTCTACTCCGTCAGCCCCCCTGCCGGAGTCAAGGCCTGATTGAATCGGGCTCAGATCGGGCTTGCTTCGTACTGGATGTCGGTCAGACCGTCGATTCCGCGGGCCGCGACACTCAGGCTGTAGCCATTGCCAGTGAACTTGCGGATGCTGAAGCCGTTGCGGCTGGCCTTCTCTCCCGCGGTCCAGCCCCGGGCCGACAGCTCCTGCTCGAGCCAGCTGATCACGTCCGCTTCCGTGGCGGAATTCTGGGCGGAGAGCATCAGACGTCCGGCCTGGCCGGGCAACGGAACATACAGTTCACGCAGCACACTGCCTTCATAGACAGGCAGGATATCCGACGGCCAGTCAGCAGGCAGGCTGAATTCACCTGTGTAATGCACAGATCCGGAGAATGACTGCGAAGGGAAAAGCTCGGAAATACTGAGACTGCCGAAGTTCCTGCCCTCCACATCCGTCACGACCATTGAGTACAGCTTGTTCTCGCGGCTGTAGCTGCGGCGCTGGGAGTACTTGTCCTGTTCAGCCTCGCGCAGCGTGAACCCGGCGGCATCGGCATCAGCGGCCAGACGGGACACCACGTCGGACATTGCGCCGCCAATACTGAATTCCACCATGTCGGTGCCTTCGCGGCTGGCAGCCTGGCTGATTTCCGCGCCTTCCGGGAGTGGCAGACCGGCGGGCCAGCTGGCCGGGAGCTGGCTGTCCGCTCCGCGGGCATCCTTCTGCTTCTCATCCACGTTGAACTGCTCAGCATCCGGGACGGCCTGCTGCTGCGGGGCGGGTTCCACGGCTACTGCCTTGTCTCCGGTACCCCCTGCTGCACCTGGCTTGTTCTTTTCGCCTTCATCAGGACGCTTGCAGGAGCCACACAGGCTCAGTACCAGCAGGATGGCTGTCAGAAATGTGTAGATATGCGGTTTCATGGCTGCGCAGATTATAGACGCAATGCGTCCGCAGCTGTTCTAAGTTCCCTGCTCAGCGGATGTCGACCTTGACCAGGCCCACGGACATCAGGATCAGATCCAGGGCTTCCGAGAAGGGGACGTTGTCGAAATTCAGCGTCAGCTGCCCCACCCCGTTGCGGATCAGTCCGGGGGTGAAGCCGTCACCGGGGTCGGTGCCCGGGTCAACACCGCCACCCGGCGGCCGCTTGGAGCCGGTCGGCTCGTCACCCCAGTACGGGTCGAGCATGATCGAGACATTGCCGATCTCACTCATGTACCAGAGGATCTCCCGGAAGTCACCGTTGACGACCTTGAGCGTCACGCGCGCATCCGAATATTCCGTATCAGGGAAGCCCGGCAGGTCATAGTCGCCGTACTGTGAATCGCGGGCGATCTCCTCCGCACTGCGATTGCGGCGCACTCCCATCAGGGTGCGCTTGCGGAATTTCTCAGGATCAAAGCTGAAGCTGGCCAGCACCTGCGGCTCGTTCGGATGAAGCTGGGTCCCGCCCATCGCATTCAGCACATGGTACTCCGGCAGGTTGGCAAACTGTAGATTGAAGCGTGTGCCACCCTCCGCAGGCTCCCAGCTGATGCGGCGCAGGCCCTTGCCCATGATGCGCTCAGAGCCGATGCCGAGAAGCGGTCCGCTGACGACGAAGCTCGCGCTGGCATTCTCCTCATCAAGGCTGAAGTCGCTGTAGGCGTCCGCGCGGATCGCCAGACTCTCCATGTTCTGCTCGCGCACGACGGAGATCTGATCTGAGTCAATGATCACTCCGTCCTCGACTTCCGCAAGGGCGGGTACCGCCAGAGCCAGCATGGCCGGCAGCATCAGGCTGAAAATGTACAGGTTCTTCATGTATCACTCCGGGCCGCTAACGCAGCCAAAGCTCGGCTGTCTGCAGCAACCAGTCACTCGTGCTGAATGCATCCACCTTCAGTTTTATCACATTCAGCCCCGGGTATATGTATTGACCCAGTTCATAGTCCACATGTTTTGGGTAGACGGAAATTGAATCCCCGGCCGTTGCTCCGAAGATATCGCGGTCATTGACCCTGAGCTGGATGTTCTCGCCCACGGGCTGGCCGCTCTGGCCGGACTGCGTGATGTACAGGCGCAGCACCGCATCGGTGTAGAGCAGCTGCTCCGGCAGGTACAGCTCCAGCTGCAGCTCCTCACCCCAGCTCAGCACCCATTCCCCGCGCGCTCCCCAGGTATCGCTGCCCACAGCGGTACGGCCGTCGAACAGCACGCAGCAGTCCTTGGTGAAGGCCACATAGTCCGTGCTGAGCTGGGCCCGCGTAGCTGGGATGTCAGTCAGCGCGAAATTCGGAGGATTCTCATAAACACGGAACTGCTCCGTTTCATAGGGCTGGCCGCTTTCATGGCGGTTGCTGCGGGGAAACCAGGCTTCATACAGCAGGCCCGTAAGCGGCAGGCCCGCATCCAGCTGTGCTCCGAGAGCCTCAGCCATCTGCCTGTCAGGCAGGCCACTCCAGAAGAGCACGCGAGTTATGCCTTCCTGGCCGTCCGGCAGGGCCACGCTGTAGCTGATCTGTTGCCGGGGAGTGATGCGCGCCGCCTGCTGGACTATGTAGCAGTTGCCATCACTGCTGTAATGCAGGATCATCACCCAGGCATTGCGCTTGAACCTGCTGGTCACCAGTCCACGGGACCCATGGTAATAGGTCTGCTGCTCCCGGTAACCGAGAGACAGGAGCTGGCTTTCATCCCAGTCCGGGAAACGCTCGGGCAGTACCTGCTCTGCAGCAGCGGGCATATCCGGATACTGCTGCCACGCCACCCTGGCATAGGGAACGGTGGCAGCGGCATCCGCCGGCAGTGCTCGCAGCAGCAGGCTGCCCGCCAAAAGGCAGGCAAATATGTTCAGGCGCTGCATCCACCCTCTCGCAATCTGCTGAAGAATGTCCTCATCAGCTCTCTTGATTCCTCCTCAAGCAGTCCACCCGTGAATTCAATGCGCTTCAGCGCGGGATGGTCCTGCATTTCAAAGACGCTGCCAAGCGCTCCGAACTTCGGTTCGCGGGCCCCGAAAATGATACGGCTGATCCGGGCCTGGTGGATGGCCCCGAGACACATGAGACAGGGCTCAAGCGTAATGTAGATTTCCGCTGGATCCAGGCGGAAGTCACCGATGTGCGCCGCCGCCTCGCGCATCGCCACCAGTTCCGCATGAGCCGTGACCGAGGCATCCATCCGCGTGCGGTTATGACCACGGCCGATCACTGCTCCCTTGTGCACAACCACCGCCCCGACAGGAACTTCACCAAGCGTCAGTGCGAGCCGGGCCTGCTCCAGCGCCAGTTCCATGTAGCCGAGAGCCTCCGGGCGCGGCGCGTTTAAGTCAGAGTTCACCAGCAGATTATAGTCGGCCCAGTCAGGCGCGTTAGAATCTACTCATGACAGGAGAAGCAGATGCCTGCTCAGTTCGTTAAATGCTCTGAATGCAGTGTTTTCTTTCCGCTGGATGAGTCCGGCAAGCATGTCTGTCCGAAATGCCGCAATGAGCCGCCCGTGCTCTCGAGCCCGAAGGACAAGCTGCGCCACCTCAAGTCGATCCTGCGTGACTACGCCAGCCACGGCAAGATGCTGACAATTCCCCAGCTCGCGGAGGAGTCCCAGTTAAGTGATACAGTTATCTGGGAATTCATCAATTCCGGCCAGCTGGATGTGGCGACATTCAATGACCCCGACGTACGTGACTTCGTGATCAAGCGCCGCCGGGAACGCATCAAGGACGCCCAGACCAGGCAGCCCCAGCCCGTAAGCAGTGAAGCAGAACCGACCAGCAAGCGATCAGGATTCCACAAGAGGGTTGACGACTGAACGGGTCGTCAAGTCGCGTGGACCACGCCCCGACTACACCCTCGACTCCATCACGCAGATCAGCCTGGACTGGCTGTCCGGCATGGGGATCCGGGGCCTGCTGCTTGACATTGACAACACCATCACGCGCTGGGAGGAGGAGCATGTGCCCGACTCCGAGCTTGGCTGGCTGCACGCCATGCGTGACGCCGGCCTGCAGATCCGCTTCATCTCGAACGGCCTGGAC
The DNA here is from genome assembly GCA_020440605.1 of bacterium. Taxonomy (GTDB): domain Bacteria; phylum 4484-113; class 4484-113; order 4484-113; family JAFGCY01; genus JAHEFU01. The sequence continues at coordinate 35,984 of JAGRNT010000012.1, forward strand.
CGCAAGGTCCGCCGCGTGGAGGCCCAGACCGGGCTCACGCATATCGCCGGGCGGCCGCTGAAGCCCCTGCCGACAGGTTTCCGGCGCGGCATGCGTGAAATGGAGCTGGAACCGCTGGCTGTGCTGATGGTTGGCGACAGCGCTGTCACGGATGTGGCGATTGCCAACCGCCTGGGGATCTGGACCGCGCTCGTGGAACCGATGAGCAGCGTGCATTTCCCCGGCTCGAAGTTCTGGCAGGTGATTGAACGGGCCTTCAGCCTGCGCTATCCGGCCACGCCGGAAGGTGAGCTGCGCCGCCGTCCCCCGGGCAGCTAGGGAACCTTGTGGGTCTCGGGAGTGCAGACTTCCTCCGCCCACTCCCGCAGTTCCTCACGCGTACGCGTACGCGACATCACTTCCAGGGCCTGCTCATCATCCAGTTCCAGGGAATTGAGGATCTGCTCGAACTGGCTGCGCGAGATGCTGCCGAACACGGCAACCAGCCAGCCCTCATCACGGCTGCCTACGAAGTAGCCTTCGCCGCCGACGCTGCGGCCGGCATCAAACAACTCCTCAAGCTCCGTGCTGCGGGTTTCGAAGATGTTGATCACGTTCTCGTTGAAGGGGTTGTAGAGTTCGAGCTGGTAGACCAGCATCGGCTCACCACCTTCGCTGTAGTCAAGCGGGGAGATCTCATTGAGGCGGAAGCCCTCGGGCAACCAGCCCGGCAGCATCGGCAGGGGCACACGCAGGATCCGCTCCTCATCATCTTCCTCCATCGCGCCGTCATCCAGCGGTCCGGCGGGACGTCTGGCGGACCGCGGCATGTACTCCAGCGACTGGCGGTCGCCACCTGAACCGGACTGCTCCGGCAGGTTGACATCGGCGCGCGGCGGTGCGGCGTTCGAACCACGCTGCGCCAGGCTGCCCTCCGGGATCAGGAAGGTCTCCTCCGGAATGTCAGCGGCATCAAGGAAGCTGATCTGCTCCATTTCGTAGAACTGCACGCGGCGTCCGTCCTGGGCCGTCATCTCCAGCGAGAGCGGGAAGTCGTTCTTCTCACTCAGGTGGATCGTGATCGAGAAGCTGCCTGAAACGCTGCCTTCGTCTCGCAGGATCCAGACCGGTTCCCCATTGAAGACTCCCTTCAGCAGGTTCACGCTCCTGCGCCCCGCCAGGGTCTCGAGCAGCTTGCGGCGCATCAGGTTGTCAATGATGAACTGCCGCTCGGGCATCTCGACGACATTCTGGCCGTCCTGGAAGACCTTGACCAGGTGCTCGGCATTCTCGATGTAGTAATAGCCGGCCTTCTGCTTCTCGCTGATCAGCGGCTGCACGCGGAAGCTGCTGGGCGAGAGGAAGATGATCTCCACCAGCTTCTCCTGCCCGTTGCCATAGGGGTCGGAGTAGCGCATGCGCGCTTCATAGCTGGTGTTCTCCAGGGATTCGATCGCCCGCCGCACGAGTTCGTCAACGCCGGGGCGCTTGGCAGCGGAAGCCGCCGCGGTCAGCAGCAGCATTGTCAGGATTGTGATCGCCGATAGTCTCACCAAGGGGAGGGCCACCTCAGGTTCAGTGTGAACCGCCTTCCTCGCCGACCATGATCACCAGGTTGTCAATATTGGTGGTGTCACTGCCGGCGAGATGCTCCATCTCGCTGTGGCGGTGCGCATCACTGGCGAACTGCAGCAGGTTGCGCAGCCGCTCATCCTCAATGGTGCTCTCGAAGTCCGGGTTGGTCCAGTAGGCGTCGGAGTATTCCTTGCCGGGATCGGCGGCCACACCACTGGCCATGCTCTGACCATTGGCGCTGCCGGCCGGCAGGCTGCGGTTGTTGAGCGAAACGGCCAGGATGGCCACCACGCCGAGTGCGCCGACAAGGCTCAGGGCCTGCCTCCAGCCCGCCACGCGGCGGCTGGCATTGCGCCTCGAGCTGATCTCGCCCATCACCCTGGTGGCCATGAAGTCCGGCGCGCTGTATTCGTCAAGCTCACCGAGCAGGCTCTTGATGCTGCGCTGCTCGTCAAACTCGCTCCTGAGCTCCGGGTCCGCCTGGATGGCGGTGTTGATCTGCTCGACTTCATGCATGTCATGCAGCTCGCCGTCGAGCAGTCTTGCAAGATCCGTATTGTGCCCCTTGGGTGACATCAGTTTTCTCCTCCGAAAACTATATCCTTATCGAGAAATTCCTTCAACTTCTTCCTCGCGTAGAAGATGCGGCTCTGCACGGTGCCGAAGGGAATGTCCAGCGCTTCGGCGATCTCCTGGTAGCTGAAGCCCTGCAGGTCGCACATCACGAGGATGTTGCGCTGGTCAGGCTTGAGCTTGTCCAGTGCATCCCGGATATGCTTGGTGCGCGAGCTTGAGACCGCGCCCTTCTCCGGGCTTGCTTCATCAACGTAGCTTTCACGGACCGACTCATCAACATCCACGGTCTGGATGCGCTTCTTGCGCAGGTAGTCCAGCGTGTTGTTGTTGGCGATCCTGAAGAGCCAGCTCTTGAAGCTGGCTGGGTTCTGCAGCTTGCGGAGGCTGAAGAACGCCTTGACAAAGGACTCCTGGGTGATGTCCTCAGCGATCTCGTCGTTGCGGACCATCGAGCGCACGAAGTTGTAGAGTCTTGCCTGGTACATCCCGACAAGCTTCCCGTAAGCGCGTTCGTCTCCCTTGGTAGCCCTCAGTACGAGGTCCACTTCGTCGGTGAGCACAAAAGCGTCAGCGCCCTGGGTATCCCGACTCAATGCTGCTCCTCTGTCGAATGTCATCTCCATGCCAGCCAGACGTATAGTCCTGCCGCAAATGTTCATAATGCTGCGGGGGCTGGCATGGCCTCGCAGTAGAAAATCGGGGCTGACCGGCCAATTGGTCAAACGGCCTGAACAAATAATGTCCGTTTATGCGCATCCAGCCGTCCGGGACTCAGAATTCCCAGGTCAGATAGCTGCTCAGACCGAAGTCCGGAGCCGTTTCGGGGTTGGCGTCCTCGCTGAATCCGAAGCTCAGGAAGGTCCTGTCACTGAGGCGGGTGTTGATCCCGAACTGCACTTCCTGGCTGTCCTTGTCAGCCTCGAAGCTGCCGATCCTGAGCGGATTGCTCTGCACGCGGTACTGGCCCACGAGCGTGCTGCGGTGGTTCAGCGCATATTCCAGGGCTGCGCCGTAGCTGTGGGCATCCCGGTGCTCGACGTTCTGCCAGTCCGGTTCGCCGATGAAGATGTAGTCCGCATTCAGATAGGCCCGCATGTGCGGGCTGAGCTCAGTCTGGTACAGCGCACCGATCGAGATGTCCATCCCGCCGCTGCCGAGAGCGGAATCGCTGCTGCCCGTGGGCAGCTTCAGCATCCCGCGCAGGGCGAAGGCTTCGCTGCCGTCCGCGCTTTCACTGAGGCTGTGCTTGTAGCCGAGCCGGACATCACCGATCCCGAAACTGTCGCCTTCGTCATTGAAGACCGGACCGTCACGGCTGACGATCACGTATTCATAGAGCTGATTCGGGTAGTCATCCCGCAGCCCGCGCGGCAGGCCGAAGATCTTGTGCCAGTCGGTGATCAGGCCGTCCATCCAGCCTGCAGTACGGTAGCGCAGCGGCACGACGATCACCGCCTCACCACTGCCCATTCCCTCGCGGTACTCCGCACTGAACTGGTACTCCTCGAAGTCATAGGCGGCGATGATCCCGCTGTCCAGCTCGCGGATCATGCTGTTGGCCATGTCGATCTTGAAGCTGAAGCGGCGCTGGCCATCAGCGAGGCTCAGGGCGCGATCAGCGGTCGGCGTGAGGAAGATCGCATTGGAGGGATGCATGTTGATGATCCCCATCGGTCCGAAGAATTCCAGTTCCCGGCAGCCGCAGTCACTGCAGGAATCACAGCCGCAGCTGCTCTGCGTCTCGCAGCCGCAGTCGGAGCATCCGCAGGCAGTGTCGGGGGAGTGATTGTCAGCGTCCAGGCTGACTTCAGTAGAGTCAGATGATTCGCGGGGCTGGGGCTCGGGAGCGGTGTCACGCTCGACGGCGCCGAGCTGCTTAGCATTGCCCTGGTTGACGATTCCATCGCGCGTGGAGTCGGCCTGCGCCTCCGTGCACGCAAGTAACAGGCAGGCTGCGAGCCCCGCTATCCCGATGGCCTTCCTCACGGACTGATTATACAGGTCTCCGTCCCGATCAGCGGCCCAGACTGCGACGGATGCTGTCCTGCACGCGGTCCGACTGGCCGGCATGCTCAAGCCGGGTGATCGAGGCGATGTTCACATAGGTATGCCCACCGCGGAACTGGCCTGCCTGGCGCATGGCGGTATTGCTGGGCTCAACGGCGATGAAGTCGTCGTAGACTTCAGTGATGCGCACGCCGTTGTAGTGCACGCCATCATTGCCGGTGATGTTGAGCTCCACACCCTCGTTCATGAGCTTCTCGCAGAGTTTCATGCCTGTATCCTCCTCAGTGATTATAGATCCGCCAGCCGCTCCAGATCAAAGGCCTGCGGGCGCAGCTCGCTGCGCAGGTAGAGTGGATGCTTGGGCTCGCCGTTGGCATTCACGGCCAGGGCATGTGCGGCTATCCCGCCACTGAGCAGCAGTCTGGCAACAGCCTGGCTGCGTGCGCCGAGCCGGGCATGGTTGCCCCAGGCCACGACCACCACTCCGGCCCGCCCGGCGATCTCGAGGATCCAGCGGTCATTGTCTGCACCGACCGGGTCAGCCGGGTCCTTCAGGCCCTTCGGGTCGGTCGAGCGCCAGCCGAATACATTCGTGGTGATCATCCCGCCCATGCCCCAGTCCCAGGCGAAGCCGCGGCAGCGCCTGTTGGTGGGGTCATCCTTAGTGGCGGTCGCCGTTGAGGGGTTGAGGCAGATGAAGTTTGCAAAGGGCTTCTCAGCATCCCAGATGCGCTCCAGCGTGTAGCGGTAGCGCTCGCAGGGCGAGAACACGGCATCCGTGCGGCATTCCTCAAGGGCGGGGATCACGAGCCTATTGTAAGCGCGGGCAATTGTCAGGAACCCGCGTGGACCGGATGTCCGCGCCGCAGGGATCTTGCCGCTTCAGCAAGTGTAAGTATATGTATCAGCCACACATGCTCTCAGCCGCGGGATTGGTTTTGACCTGGTGGAACTGAATAAATATCCAGAATATCGGTATTGGTTTACCATAACCACACTTTCTTCATATTCTCATTTGCGGTTTGCTTTGAGGTTAATTATCAGGGTTTAACTTCATAGAATGCGACAAGTCCGCATCCAGACTTGCCTCAGCCTTGATTGAGCCTTGTCTGTTTAACCAGAATTGAACAATTTATGAGCAATCTATTTAACAATTGGCAAGCAAATATTGGTGTTGATCTACATTTCATGATGTGTTAGAATCCGAGCGCAGGCAACAGAAGTCGCGTCTTCTCAGTACGCGATACTTTTTTCGTCAGATGTGGATTCGGCTATGGCTGGCCGTTCGTCTCAGCAGAGATGCCATCTGTGCGGGCAGCTTCTGTTCTGCACCACTATCTTTGAGGAAGGTGGCATCATCGTTACCCGGGCTATTAACACTGGGCACAGCGGAAGCGCAACCCCACCGCCTGCCCTGGTGTCTGATTTCTGCAGCGCCCTGCTGCGGGGAGACACCGAGGGATTCCGCACTTTCCACAGCACTGTCAGCAAACTGCGCGAGCAGGGCAGTGACCTCAGTTCCCTTGCTTCCGATGTGGAGAACCTTGACGGCATGCAGCTTGCCGGCAATCCCAACCTGCGGGTTCTGCTTGCCGGATACGTGGCCCTGGCCACCGGAAACATGGACTGGGCCATCGGCTACATGCGTCCCCTTGCGGATCTCGTGGATCAGCCGCAGGCCATGCTGCTGCGCGGCCAGGTGTTGCTGCGGGCCGGCCGTACCGAGGAAGCTGCCGAAGCGCTGGAATCCCTGCTGCTGATGAATGCCGGCGAGGAATCAATCCAGCTGCTCAATGAGCTGGCCGGCAGCGGCAGCAGCCATCCTGCCATCATGTGCGGGCACTGCCTGGCGCTGCTCGGCGACTCCGGGCATGGCATGCCGGAAATGCTGGCCGTGCTCTGCGAGGCCATCGCCGCGGTTCGGGCATTCGGACGTCCGCGTCTGGGCCAGCTGCTGACCAATCGTATAAATGAATACATAGGACCGGCGGTCGACAGTGAGTTCGGCCGGCTGGCCGGCTTTGCCCTGGCAAGCCATACAAATTTCGCCTCCAGGGGGGCTGGAGCCGCTGCTGCCGCTCTTCGCAGCCGTCCGGAACTGGCCAGCCTGCTGCTGCACATGTTTGAATTGCTGCGGCTGGCACCCTCCGGGATCGACAGCAGCCTGCTGCTGGAACTTGCGGCCGCGCTGCGCCGCCAGGCGGATACGGGCCAGTCCCTGCGTGTGCTGGGCTGGCTGCTGGCCGATGGCCGGGCCAGTGCCGCGCTGCGCAGCGAACTGGAAATCATTGCTTCCGGCAGTCCGGATCCCGCTCCGCGCCTGATGCTGGCACGCCTGGAATGGCGCGAGAACCAGCCAGCTGCCTGTGCACTGCGGGTGCGCGAACTGCAGACCCCCGATGCAGCAGCTGCGCAGCATGTGCTTGATGAACTCTCCGGCATCCTCGATGCCGATTCAGACGCTGACAATCTGGCAGCTCAGCTGCCGCTCATGCCTCTGCTGCCGCTGGCCGCGCGTCCCGCGGACTGCATCCGCCTGCTGGAACTGCTGGCTGTCTGCGGCCCCCGGCTGGATTACGGGACACTCGATTCACTGTCCAGCAGTCTGACATGTGCTGAGCTGGCCGAGGAACTGCTGCCGGTGCAGCTGCAGGCACGCTTGATGCTCTCCCGCCTGTACATGCTCTCCGGCCTTGCCGGTCGCAGCCTGGCGGAGCTGGATCTGGCCCGCCGGGCCAGTGCAGCTGAGCCGCTGCTGCTGTCAGAATCCCTGGCCTTCCATCTTGCCAGTCTGCAGCCCGTGGAGTCTCCCCTGCCGGTGGAAACGCTTACCGGAACTGATGCAGCAAAGGGAGCTCCGGATGCATCCGCGATCCTGCAGCTGCTGGAGCGCCTGGATTCACTGGGTCTGACTGGCTGTCTCGCCGGTCTGGAGCACTGCATCATGCAGCAGCTCGGCAATGTGCGCGAGTCCCTGCAGGCCCAGGCCGACACCTGGCTCAGCCGTCTGCATGAGCAGGACTTCGCGGGCTCGCTGGCTGCGGTCCAGCCCCTGCTGACGGGCAGCTACCGCGAGATCGACTGGAACCTGCTGCTGCTCGGCACGGAAGAGGAGCTGCGGAATTTCCGCAGTGCCGCCGACGCCCTGCACAGCCGCACTGAAGATGAACTTCCCGCGGAACTTCCGGAAACGGAAGCCGCCGCAGTTCCGCCCCGCTCCAGCCTGCCGCCGGAGCGCAATGTGAAGGATGCGCTGATCCGCCTGACGGAGATTCCCTCCTTCAGCGCAGCCTTCGTGGTGGATGCCAATGGCCAGAGCATCATCGGCGAGATCGGCGACGTGAGCGATGCCCTCGTCGAGCGTGTCTTCGCCTACCTGCAGAGCCTGCGTGCGCGCCAGGCCCTGATGGAGCACAGTCCCTTCCGCGAAGTGAATGAGGATACCGTGTTCACACTTGACGACTCATACAATGTGGTCCGCTCGATCCAGGGCCGGGACCAGTCGCTGACGCTGTACCTCGTACTGGACAGGGAGGATGCCAATCTTGCCCTGACCCGGGTCAAGCTCAGCCAGGCACAGGCGTTGCTGCAGGCCTGACCTCCTGGAGAGGGTCGCAGCGAACGGGGCATGTGCCTGCACGGTGGAATTCTGACAATACAGGAGAACGGGAAATGTCCAACATCGAAAGCAGCATGAATGAGCTGATGAGCATCGACGGCTTCATGGCCGCCTCGATCGTCGACTGCTCGAGCGGCATGATGCTCGGCGAGATCGGCAACGGGGTGATCAACCTCGAGGTCGCGGCAGCCGGCAACACCGAGGTCGTGCGCAGCAAGCGCAAGGTCATGGATAAGCTCAATCTCAAGGATGACATCGAGGACATCCTGATCACGCTCGGCAAGCAGTACCACCTGATCCGTCCCGTGACCCAGGAGGGTCTGGACCTCTTCATCTACCTCGTGCTGGACCGCGAGAAGTCCAACCTGGCCCTGGCCCGCGTCAAGCTGAGCCAGATCGAGCGCAAGGTCGAGATCTAGTCATTTCAACGGTCCGCTTCCGCCGCCCGGCGGAGGCCGCGGGCATGGTTCCGGCATCAGCTTTACAGCGCCGGTCCATGCCCGCATTTTCATATCCCCTGAGCGGTACCACAGCGGCGCACGGCGCGGTAATATAGGCAGACAATGGCATACATCAGCCCCGAAACCGGCAAACTGCAGCTCACCGTGGTCTACGACGGACCGCCGCGGGCCGGCAAGACCGCAACCATGTATTCACTCAGTGACGAGCTCAAGCGCCGGGTCCAGACCCCGGTGCGCGGCGGCCGCACACTGTACTTCGACTGGCTGATCTACGATGCCGGAAGCTTCAACGGCGAGCCGCTGGAGGTCCTGACCCTCAGTGTGCCGGGCCAGACCCAGCTCAATGAACGCCGCGAATTCCTGCTGGCAATGGCTGACAGCGTGATCTTCGTGGTGGATTCCACCCGCGAGCACGTGCAGGAATCCCGCGACTACTACCTGCGCTCGCTGGAGTTCCTGCAGAACGGCGGACGCCCGGTGCCGGTGCTGCTGCAGATGAACAAGCGTGACATCGAGGATGCCCTGCCGCGTGCGGAACTGGATGAGATGTTCGTGGATGACCGCCCGCAGCCCTGGATCGAGGAAAGTGTTGCCAGCGAGGGCACCGGGGTGCGCAAGGCCTTCATCCAGGCCGTCAGCCTGGCCGTGGCGGAGGTCCAGCGGGATCTCGACAACGGTGCCGACCTCAGCGTCGGGCATAGCTTCAGCTCCGCCGAGGAGCTGATGGAACGCCTGCGCGAGCTGTAGTCAGGGAACTTAGTTGCCAGTCATACTGGCAACGTATGACGCAGACAATTCATCAGTGGATTGGCAATTGACAGCCTGTTCCAATCAGCCTGCATCCACCCATGGCCCTCAGTCTGCTGATTCTTTCAAGCATTGCTACAGCTCCGTACGGTTGTCAAGCGCGCTCTGCAGCGTGGCTGCATCGGCGTAGTCCAGCTGGCTGCCGGAAGGCAGGCCGCGCGCCAGCCGCGTCACCCGCAGCGTGATTGCCTCAGCTCCCCTTGCCAGGCGGCGCTCACGCAGTTCGTCCAGTTCCTGGCGGATGTAGAGCGCGGTGGCCTCGCCCTCGGGGCTGGCATTCGTTGCCAGAATCAGCTCGCGCACCTCGCCTCCGGCAACACGCTCAAGCAGGGCCGCGATGCTCAGGTCCTCCGGCAGCACGCCCGCCAGCGGCGAGATCGCCCCGCCCAGCACATGGTACAGGCCGTGGAAGCCCCCGCCCTTCTCCAGGGCCACGCTGTCCAGCGGGCTTTCCACCACGCAGATCAGCCCCCGCTCGCGGGTCGCGTCGGCGCAGACCCGGCAGTCCGCCCCGTCCTGGCTCAGGCAGCCACACTGCGGACAGTGTCCGACGCGGGCCACGGCATCCGTGAGCGCAAGGGCCAGCGCTGAGACCTCAGTGGGGTCGCGCTCGATCAGCGCCAGCGCCAGGCGTTCCGCCGCGCGCGGGCCGATACCCGGCAGGCGCGAGAGTCTGTGGATCAGCTCCGTGAGTGCTTCAGGCAGGTAGGCCATTACATCCCGAGCATGCCGCCGATACCCGTGGGCATGCTGGCGGACTGCACGGCTTCCATCACCTCATTGTTGCGGGCCTCGGCAGCGCTGAGCGCACTCTGCGCTGCGGCGAACACCAGATCCTCCAGTGTTTCCACATCCTCGGGATCCACGGCTTCCTTCTTGATCTGCACGCTCACGATCTGCTTGTGGCCATTGACGACCACCGTCACCAGTCCGCCGCCGCTGGAGCCCTCGATGCGCTCGCCCTCCAGCTGTTCGCTGGCGCGGTCCATGTCTTCCTGCATCTTCTGCTGGAGGCGCTGGGCCTCCTTCAGCATCTTCTTCATGTTCATGGGGAGTTGTACCTCGCAACAATTGTAACTGAGTCAGCGTCCGGGCCATTCCTCGATGCTGCCCTGCTCGTCACAGTGCAGCAGCTTGCGATCCAGTTCCACAGTGATCTCAAAGCCCGCGCCATCCTTCGTCAGTTCCACATCCGCCAGCACACCCATCCTGCCGGGCAACCGGCCCTGCTCATCCAGCGCGCCCTGCAGCATCCGCCTTTCCAGCAACTGCTCAAGAGTTGCAAAGTGGCCTTCGCTCCGGTGGTGCCTGCGTTCCGCTCCCTGGATGTCACCAATCAGCTCGCGCCCGAAGTTTTCCTGATCCTCATACCTCTCAGAGATTCGCGTGAAGGTCGCGGTGATCACATATGCAATGAATATCAGTGCCGGGAGAATGAGGTACAGAAACAGCCGCGGGTCAAGTCCGGGCGGTTTACGCATCGCCGGGAGTATCTCAATGAAACTGATCCTGCGGTGGTCCACTGGCATCCCCCACGGAATATGTTGCTTCCGGAATGATAGCAGCCTTGCCCTGCCCTACATGTACAGTCTCAGTGCGGGCGGGGCACATCAGCAAAGGCATGTTCGTCATCCGCCGTCGTCATGTAGCTGCCACGCAGGAAGCTCACGGTTAGGCGGTAGTTCTGACGATCCAGCGGCAGCTCACAGCGGGCCGTGATCCCATCCCCGATCCTGGCTTCCTCATTGACGATCTCGTAATCGATCAGTCCGCTGTCGCGCAGCTCGGCCAGCGTGGCATAGCGCCCGTGGCTGGCCTGGAAATCCTCCTGCGCATACTTGATGAAGCCGGTGTGCATGTAGGCCGTGTCGCGCAGCAGCGCATATTCGGAACTGCCGAAGACCTTTGTGTAGAGCAGCCAGCCGGCAACAAGCGCAATCCCAAGCAGGATGGAGATACGGATCCCGGCCGGGATCACGCGGCGTTCCTCTCCGGTGCGCGGATCTATCACCGTGCCGGACACGCTGGATCAGAAGGTCTTGTTGTAGTAGACCGCACCTTCGAAGAGCTGGAGCACATACAGCTCAAAGCGTGTGTCGACGCCGGCATCACCCATGTCCGGGATACCGGTCTGGATGAATTCCTGGCGCTCGGTGGAATAACGGTCTGACTGCGGGCTGTCCGGACTGCCGAAGCCGAAGATCATGTAGCCCGTCACGTTCGTACTCCACTGGTAGAACTCGTTGCGCAGGGTCACGAGATTGTCCACATCGGGATAGGCGGACGCCGTCAGCACCGGGATGTAGGCGAAGTCACCGGGGCTGAAGTAGTCATTGTCGTCCACGCCCCAGCGGCAGTTCTGGCTGAACACGGCGGGGGTGATAAGGGCCAGCGGCAGCCCCTCGCTGTCATGGCGCAGGAACTTGCCACCGCTGATGGTGTCGTCACTGACATTGATCGGACCGGGAGCACCTGACACATCGCCTTCCATGGTTGCCACGAGGAAGGGATCGAGCAGTGTGTCGTCGTTGAGGTCGTTGGGATCCTCAAGATTGATCACATCGGGTGAGACAGTGAATCCGAAGACATTCTGCATGCGGCGCGTGCCGACGCCGGCCGCCCCGCTGAAGACGTTGGCGGGGTACTCGGACAGGGCGTCATCGAGCAGCAGGGAATCGAAGTAGCGGGGGTAGTCGGTATTGCCGGCGTTGAGCAGCGTGGCCCGGGCATTCGCGATCTGTTCATGCACCGGCACGGAGCTCGGATTGCGGTGGCCTACGCCACCGAGCACGCCGTTGGCCACATCCCACTGCTGCGGGAAGGCCAGTCCGCCTTGGGTGTACAGCTCGCCGTCACCCAGCGCATGCCACTCCCAGGGGGCCATCGTGTCGATCGCCACACCGGGGTAGTTGCCTTCATGATTCTGGGCGTACTGGGCCAGCGCGACTTCAATGTTCGCGCAGTTGCCGCGCACCGCGTTCTCCTTGGCGGTGAGTGAAGCCTGCCGCACGGTGGGCGCGAGGATGATGACAAGCACACTGACGATGCCGATAACGACCAGCAGCTCCACCAGTGTAAAGCCCTGCTTCGTGTTCATCATCGCAACCCCTCTGTGGCCGAACTGAATGTACGTCCTTGCAACCAAGATATATTACACCGTTCCGTTGATTCCATAAACATGGGGACTCACTGAAGGCTGTCCAGCATCTGGACTGCCCCGTGCCATACAAGACGCCCGTGGGATGAATCGGTTACACCCCGGCACACTTTATCGGACCCGAATTCAGGACTCAGGTTCCGTGGCGGGTTCAGCCGCCGGATCACGGATCACCCCGGAATGGTCCATCACCCGCAGTACGTCCCCGGCCTGGCCGCTCAGTTCATAGCTCTCCGCATCATCCGCCAGCTCCATGCGCAGGTGTACGCTGTCCTTGCTGCCGCGCCGGTCGGATTCCACCTCATCCAGCACCAGCAGGCCGTCATCATGCAGCTGGCGCAGGTTGCCGTAGCTGCCATGCCTGATCAGATAAGCCTCCTCGGCACTGTGGGCATGCTTCAGAACGGTGCTCAGCAGTTCCAGGCGGGCCTTGGTCAGGGCACTGTCCAGCCCCTCGGCGGGAGCGGCAGCTTCATCCTCATCCGGCATGAATCCTGTTTCGGCCAGCTGGCCGCCCGGCAGGGGAAGGAAATTCTCCCCACCCTCAAACGGCGTGTAGGTCGTGATCTCACCATAGTGATCGGTCATCAGGCGCAGCCCGGAGAGTTCGGCGAGCAATGTGTAGGACTGTTTGTCCTCCGCCAGGCGGAAATCCAGAATGACGCCGGAAGCAGTGCGTGGCTGGCGGGCCTCCAGATCCAGGCGTTCGAAGTACAGGCCGCTCAGATCCTTCAGTTCCGCGAAATGCTGATAGGCCCCCTTGTAGCGGTTCTGTGAGGCCACAAAGGACTTGAGCGTACTTCGCAGGATGCCGTCCACTCCCTCCGCCCCGGAATTCATGTATGGCATGATCCGCATCCGCCCGCCGGATTGCTGTACCCAGGCGCAGCTGCCTCCGAAGGCCACCGCGCCGTACCAGGTGTTGCGCTGGGCACTGGATTCCGAACCGGCCCTGTGCAGCAGCAGCACACCCTGCGCCGGGCGCGCCACCTGGTAGCCGAGGCTCGTGTAGAGCGGACGGAATTCCTCCGCCGGAAGTGCGTTGTAGCGGGTCAGCTCCGCCAGCGAGAGGTAGGTCCGGGCCTGCCCGTAGGCATTGTCCTCGCTGGTACTGACCATCCCGAGGATCTCCCTGGCGATCTCATCCATCTCCAGGCGGCCGCGGCTGCCGATTTCCTCACTGGAGTTCACGCTCCAGACCCGGTCCTGTTCCCAGGCCAGCACGTCATAGTCGCGGCGGTAGTCATCCAGCACCTGGAAAACAAGCAGGCCGTTCTGCAGCAGCCATTCGCCATTGGCCTCCATGTTGTAGACCACCCCTTCCTGTTCGAGCACGGCGGGGAAGAGGTTGGCGAGCATCGTGAAGCGGCCCTTGCTGTCGCGCCATTCCCGCTGGCGCTTGGCCAGTTCACGCAGGAACAGATGAGCACTGGGCGCGGGCTGCTCGGAGGCAATGCTCTCCTGCGGGAGCGGCAGTTCCGGTAGATCCGACTGCGCGCGGGCGGGAAGCTGCAGAATGAACAGTGCCAGGAACAGTCCCGGCAGCACGCTTCGAAAGCTCAATCTCGTATGCAGCATGCCCTTGAGACGTCCGAACAGCAGCTCTGGTTGCGGAGGCTGAGCACAGACTCGTTCAGACATTGGGATCGAGCTCCATGGGGCGGAACTGATTGTTCTCGTAATATGTACGGAACGCTGCCGCGCGGCTGCGGTACTCGGCCTTGAGCTGCGGGTCCTCCGTGAGCTCCATCATCCGCTCATACCACTGCGCGAACATGCCGTTGAGCGGGTAAAAGGTCGGTCGGACATGGCTCGGGGTGATCGGCTCCTTGATCGGGATACGCTCCATTCCCAGTTCCAGGCGCTTGAGCTGCTCCGCCGGATCATCAGCCAGCACGGCCCAGCCGTAATAGTGGTCCGGATAGTTATAGGGATCAATCTTCAGGGCCTCCTCCACCTCGCGGCTGGCTGCAGGCCGGGCCGGATTGAGCGTGGCGCGCAGGAACATGGCATTCGCCGAGCGCGGATTGGCGGCCAGTGCGGCATCCAGGTCCGCGCGGGCGGCCTCAAGTTCCGCTGCCGGAAGCATCTGTGGATCGGGCACGGCCTTGATCCGCAGTGATGCCCGCTGATAGAGGGTGCTGTGATTGCGCGGGTTGTAGCTGATCGCCATGTTGAGCAGATCAAACTTCACCCTGGCCTGATCCGCATTGGTGACCTGCATTCCGCGCAGCTGGTCGAGTGTGAAGCGCTCGAAGGTCAGGGCGGGAGCCTTGATGAGACTCAGCAGCAGCAGCAGGGCACAGGCCAGGCCGAGGGGGTCGGGTCGCCAGCTGCCCGGCTGCTCATCAGCTCCTGTACCACGCTCCCTGCGCCTGGCAGCCTGCAGCAGCGCCGGACTGCCAAAGGCCAGCACTGCCCCCAGGAAGGCATTTGTGGCACTGAAGGTGTAATCGAAGTCCACAGCAGCATGCAGGATGCTGCCCAGCACGGCTGCCACGAGCCCCAGGCGCCAGGGCAGAGCGGCATCGCTGCGCATGATCCGCATGGCCCAGATACAGAATCCGCATAGCAGCAACAGGATGGCCAGCAGGCCGCCGATCCCCAGTTCACAGCAGAGCTGCAGGGGCCAGCTGTGGGGGTCAACACTGTAGTAGATGTAGTCCTTCTGGTACTGCGGATAGACATAGGCGAAGTTGCCCAGCCCCACCCCGCTGAGCGGATGGTCCCTGAAGATCTGCCAGGCAGCCTCCCAGAAGCGCAGACGGCCCTGGAAGGAATAGCCGGCGAAGTCCGTGACCCGCATCAGTACACTGCGCACGGATGGCAGGGCCAGCAGTGCTGCCAGCATCACGAGCAGGCTGACTGCGCCGATGCCGATTGCTCTTCCATAGCGGGCCCGCCCGGCCAGCAGCATGCCTGCGGCGATCAGCAGCAGCTGCAGCAGCAGGCAGAGCCAGGCAGCCCGCGAATATGTGAGAACCAGAGTCAGCAGCAGCAGCAGGCTGGCGGCAGCTCCAATGCTCTGCTGCAGTTTCGTCTTCGTGCTGCTGGCCAGCAGCAGTCCCAGCGGCCAGCACAGCAGCAGGAATCCCGCATAGGCATTGTGCAGGCCGAAGACCGAGGCAATCTGGTGATCCGGATTTCCGCTGCTGAGCCATTCGATCAGGCCCAGCACCGCAGTCAATCCCGCTGAGCCAACCAGCAGCGGCAGCAGCCAGCCGCTGCGCGCCGGGGCATGCCGCAATGCCGTGTCGGCAATGATCCAGCCACAGGGGAAACTCAGCAGATACAGCGACAGCACCTGACCCTGATAGACCGACGGCAGCAGAATCAGCAGCAGGCAGGCCACCAGTACGGCGGCAAGAGGCCAGATCGGTCGTGCTGCGCGAGGTCTGAGAATCAGGCAGAGGGCTGCCGCAAGGGGCAGCAGCAGGTGCGCGATCAGGTAACCCCAACCGCTGAAGCCGCCTCCCAGCAGGGGCAGCACGGCCATGCCGACCAGCCCCAGGCTGACTGCGATGTCCACGCGTCCATCCGGGCTGCTGCTGGCACTGCGCTCTTCCGGCATCAGATCTGGTAGTCCTTCTGCCAGTAGACGAGGAAGTAGGCTTCCTTGACGTAGTCAAACGGCACATTCACGAACATCACACCGAGCAGCAGGATGAAGAGCGCCGGGACGAGGATCGCCAGGCGTGTGAACAGGATCGGCTCGAAGCGCCGGTTCTGTTCCAGGGCCGGAGGCAGCACCCACATTCGGTAGAGCAGGCGCATGTAGTAATAGGCGCTCATCGCCGTGGTCAGCAGCGCGAAGATCAGAAGTGCCATCAGCAGCCGGTTGACGACGGCATAGACCACCAGGCTCTTGAACACGAAGAACTTGGCCCAGAATCCCACGGTGGGTGGCAGGCCCACGAGGGCGATGATCAGCACGCTGAAGATCACGGTCAGCAGTGGGTTGCGGCGCACGAGACCGTTGTAGCTGTCCATGTGGTCGCTGCCTCCCGCACTTTCCACGGCCATCGCCGCGATGAAGATGCCGAGATTCATGAAGAAATACACGAGCACGTAATAGAGCGCAGCATAGAAGCCCTCAGTCTGCTCCATCTCGGAAGTGGCATGCGCGGCCGCGATCACCCCGATCATGATGTAACCCATGTGACTGATGCCTGAATAGGCCATCATGCGCTTGAAGCTGGTCTGCCTGAGCGCCATCACGTTGCCGATCACCATCGAGGCAATGGACATCACTGCAAGGATCGGTATCCAGATCTGCTTCAGCGCAATGAAGGCGATGAACAGCAGGCGCATCAGCACGGCATAGCCGGCCGTCTTCGGGAAGACGGATATGAAGGCCGTGACTGGAGTTGGTGCACCTTCATATACGTCAGCCACCCAGAGGTGGAAGGGCGCAATACCCAGCTTGTAGCCGATCGCCACCAGCAACAGCACGATGGAGAAGATCACCATCGGCATGTATGCGGCGGAGGGATTGCTGGTCAGATACTTCTGGATGTAGTAGAGATTCGTTTCGTTGGTGGCACCGTAGAGGATGCTCATGGCGAACAGCAATGCGCTGCTGGCTGCCGCGCCAGTGATGAAGTACTTGAGACCGGCCTCCAGGCTTCGCAGGTTCTTCTTGTGAAAGGCCGCCATGATGTAGCCGGTGATCCCGCCGAATTCGGTCATCACGTAAACGGCCAGCAGATCGGAGGAGCCGACCATCAGGTCGTAGGCGATGGTCCCGGCCAGCATCAGCATGATGAATTCCACGCGGTACTTCCTGAGCGGCTTGTAGCCGATCAGCGCGAGGATGATCATGATGTCGCCCCAGTCCATCAGCTGCTTGAACATCAGCGCATAGGGGTCGATGGTCTCCAGTCCGCCCCACCAGGTCCCGAGGCCGTAACCGAAGTAGCGGCTGGTGTAGTACATCATGTGGATCGTCATCATCAGAT
The DNA here is from genome assembly GCA_020440605.1 of bacterium. Taxonomy (GTDB): domain Bacteria; phylum 4484-113; class 4484-113; order 4484-113; family JAFGCY01; genus JAHEFU01. The sequence goes on from JAGRNT010000012.1 coordinate 53,123, forward strand.
TGCCAAGCAGGGAAATGATGGCGATCCAGCAGACGATCAGGAAGTTGTCACGTTTGCTGCTGAAGATCTCGATCATGCAGATGATGCCGAGTCCGATCAGCAGTGAGATCTCAGGTGACAGCAGGTAGTAGGAGGTGTTTCGCCAGGCCCATTCACCGAACTGCTGTACGGGAACGCCGGCCAGATAGGAGATCCTGCCCCAGATGATGTAGAGCATTTCCAGCAGCTGGGAAGAGACGGGATCCATGCGGACTCTATATATAGCATAAAGCGGAGGGCAGTGCCCTCCGCTTCATTGATTCTGCGATAGTTGTCAGCTCAGTTGAGCGAACGCGGAATGTAGACCTTGTTGCGGCTGATGACGTTGCCGGGGATCGGCACGGAGATCGTGACACTGACCTTGGTGTCACTCACGCCGGTGCAGGTCACCTGTGCCCCGCCGATACCGTTGGAGCTGCCCTCGGTCATCGAGAAGCGGGGAGCACCTTCTCCGGTTCCCAGGCTGAAGTAGGCGGTGGAAACCACGCCGATCTGGATCACGCTGTGGCACTGCAGGGCGCGGGCCACCTGGTCCACGGTCTGCGTGGCGAACACCGTTGCGAGATACAGTTCAATCTCGTTCTCGTCAGTGCTGCCGCTCCTGGGAGGCTTGAGCTGATCCGGCACGGCGGAATCCACGATCGTGAGGGGATCAACACGGCCGGTTTCCGGAATGAACTCGTCAGGGTTCTCCTCATCCCAGGGGCTGGTCAGGCGGCTTTCCAGATCCTGCTGCTTGGCACGCAGGATGTCCCGCGGATCAAGCTCCATGAAGGCCTGGATCGGATCCTTTTCAGCGGAATCCTCGACGTCCTCATCCAGCAGCGGGGCGGCATCATCGCCATCCTCGGCTCCGTCATCCATTGCACAGGGATTTCCGGCCTCGTCCTCGCCATCCTCATCGGAAGCGCAGGGGTTCTCAGCCTCGTCCTCGCCCGCCTCATCATCGGCGCAGGGATTCTCAGCCTCACCCTCTCCGGCCTCATCGGCGGCACAGGGATTATCAGCCTCGCCCTTACCGGCCTCATCGGCGGCGCAGGGATTATCCTCGCCGGCTTCAGCGCAGGGGTTCTCCGCTTCAGCATCCTCACCGCAGGGGTTCGCTTCCTCAGCGGCACCCTCGCCGCAGGGGTTGGCGGCGGCATCGGCACCACAGGGGTTGTCAGCACCGGCGGCTTCATCACCCGGCAGATCCGCGGCACCGCGGGCCATGCCGGAATCCTCAGCAGTTCCCTCACTGTCAGAGACGGGAGCGGAGCTGCTGCGGCCGGAATACTGCTGAGCCATCTGCTCAGCGGGATCCGGACCACCGTTGTTGCAGGAGCCGGCCAGCAGCAGCAGACCGGTCACCAGCGTCGCACAGATTGTCTTGTACAAAATGTTCATCTCAGATTCCTGTTAGCAGGAGTATGCTCCCGGCGGATCCGGCGGCGTGTCCCCGGTGGCCGCCTTCTCGGGGTTGATGAAGTACACCGTCATGCGGATCGTCCAGAAGTGGCTGCGGCGGATGATGCTGCTGTTGTCCGGGTCTCCATCTGTCTTGATGCAGTGGATCGTGAACAGCTTGTCAGTCATCTTGCGGCTGGTACCCTGCTGGATGCTGCGCGTGAAGCGCATCACGTCCTCATAGGTTCCGTTGAACTTCTCAAGCGTGATGTTGTACGGCGTGAGGAAGGCCGGCTGGCCGGTCTTCAGGACCTCAGTCACGGGGTTGCCGTTGCTTTCCGGGATGTAGATCAGCGGGAAGCGGTCCGGCTTGTCCTCGATCGGAATGCCACCCGCCGGAATCGTCTCGAAGGGTGTCATCGCCATGTTGATGTTGTACTCGAAGCTGTCCACGGTGATCGTGGAATCTCCGCCGATCCCCAGATAGCCGGACTGCAGCACCAGCGGAGCGAAGGTGTCCTCCCAGAAGGGAATCACGTCATCCTGGGTCTGCAGGAACAGATAATCCAGGGTGCCGAGCTTCTCGCTGAGGGCATGCTTGACCTGCTTGGCGGTCTCCAGCTTGGCACCCTTCTTGCGATAGGTGTCAATCTGCGTCTGCAGCGTGTTCTTCTTGCTCTCCAGTGAGGCGATCTCGTTGTTGAGCTTGTTCTTGTGACTGATCACATAAGCCGCGGCAACGATGATCAGGATCAGGAAGACCACGCCAAGTACCTGCGGTGTGAGCAGCGGCTGCTTGGGAGCATTCTGCTCCGGCGGAGGGGCCGCGCCTCGTCTAGGTGTTGACGACATCTTCAATCACCTCTTCAATCTGGATAATGTCCTGCACTGCCGTGTCCTGGTTGACGATCTCATTCTGCAGATCAGTCGTGACCTCGAACTTCCAGACGATGGACTCAGCCAGCTGGAAATCGCGCTGGAAGAAATCCTCGATGGAGGCGCCGGGCTGGAAAGAGCCACGGGGCAGTTTGTAATCCTGCAGGGGCTGGGTACGGGCTCCTGCCGGCGCGGAAATCGCCGTGGTTCCGGGACCCGGGCTGCCGGAAGCACCACGGCCGATCGGACCGCCGGTGCCACCACCGCCACCACCGCCGCCACCGCCACCGCCGCCGCCGCCGCCGGTATCCGCGTTCTCGGACACACCGGTGTTGGTGAAGTAGGGGCTGCGGTCAAGGTTGATCAGGAACTGGTAGAGATCGACACGGTCCACCGCCACACCTTCCATGCTGACGGTGTTGGTGCTGGACTCGAAGTCGATCTGATCAAGCCAGACGCGGTCGTTGATACGGTTGCCGACCTCGTCCATGATTTCAGGCCAGATCCGCTGCTGTTTGAACAGGGCGAAGATCTGGTTGAACTTCGGACGCTGGGCCACGATATCACTCTTGTTGGCATCGAAGTCGTCAGCGGCGGGCTTGAGGCGGGCTGCCTCGCCTTCCTTCTGACCGACATCACTGTTGAGCGTGGCGATCTTGGAATTGAGATCCTTGTCCACACTGTAGTACCAGAAGCCGATGCAGGCGAGGATCACGAGACCGATCACCACAATCTGCTTGTTGATGGCCTTCGTGTAGTAGGAAGGCGGCATCAGGTTGAGGATCTTCTTCTTCTTGAAATGCTCGAGGCAGAGACCGGCAGCAACCGGCAGCTTGGAGGATTCCTTGTTGAGGTGCTCCAGGCTGTAGGTACCCTGGCGGTACTGCAGCATAGAACTCAGGCTCAGATCAGTGACCTCGAGACCGGTCTGGTCCTCAAGGTACTTCGCCAGGTTCGGGAAGATCGCGCCACTGCCGAAGAGCAGCATCTTGCCCACGCGCTCAGTACGCTGGGCCTGGCTCTCGTAGTAACGGATGGAACGGATCAGCTCGGAGACGAAGCCGCTGAACACGGAGAGCAGGGCTTCGCGGAGGCGGTTGTCCTCGGTGGGGTCAATTTCATCCTCGGGGATCGTGAGATCCACCGGATCAGCCTTGAGGTATTCCTCCGCTTCCTGGGCACTCACTCCCAGCAGCTGGCCGACCTTGGCGAGAATGTTGTTGTAGCCGAGCTCGACGGGACGTGACAGGCGGAACTGGCCCTTCAGGAAGAAGGACAGGTCGGTCACCGTATCACGCATGTCAATCAGGCCCACCGCGGAGGTGTAACCCTCCATGCTGCTCTCGATCAGGTTCCAGGCGGCCAGCGAGGTGATCTTGATGCCCTCGCATTCAATGCCGGCACTGCGCATGGTCGCGATCAGCGAATCGACGGTCGTGGCACGGGTGGCCACGAGCAGCACTTCCTGCATCGCCGGATTGGCACCCTCACGGGCCGGAAGCACCTTGTAGTCGTAGACGGTGTCACCCGGCGGGAAGGGTACGTACTGGTTGATCTGCAGGGAAATGGCCTGCCGCGTCTGCGCGGCACCCATCTTGGGAAGTTCAATGATGCGGGTGATGGCGGCCTTTCCGGAAAGCGAGATGATGGCGCGACGCGCCACGATTCCGTTTTCCTTGAGGACTTCCTTGATTCTGCTGCCCAGCTGCCCCGGCTCCGCAACCCTTCCCGCAGCAAAGACCGAGGAAGGAATCTCACCCACGGCAAAGCGCTCGAGGATCATTTCCTTGCCCCTGCGGGAGATGGCGGTGCAACGCAGCTCGTTCGACGTCAGATCAAGGCCTACATCGTATTTCTTTGCAGCTCCTTGAGCCATTCTAACCTCCACCGAAGAAACCCGTAACTAGAGACACGGGCGCCCCTTTGAATGTTCCGCGGGGTCAGGCCGGAGTTCAGATTTCTGAATTTCCGACCCGACCCCGTGGTTTCAGGTTCTACTTGTCATCAACGATGTTGCCCTCAATCGTGATGTAGATGTGGCTCTCATTCTTCACTTCACGGGTGTGACCGAAGAACTGGCCGATGATGGGCAGCTTGCTGATGAACGGAATCCCGGAGAAGGTGCGGGAATCCTCGGTCGTGGACAGACCGCCGATCAGGACCGTCTGGCCATCGACGATGCGCAGGACGGTGGTCAGGTTCGTGTTGATGGTCGGCTGGAAGGTCACCTGCTGGCCGTTGGCCGAGGCTTCCTGCTGCGGACCGTCAAAGTTCGACAGGTTGACCGTGAGCGTCATGGTGACGCGGCCGCGGTCGTCGATCTGCGGAGTGAAGTTCAGCGAGGTACCGACGGTGACCGAGTTGAACTGCGGCTGGTTGATGACCTGTCCGTCAGGAGTGACCACCAGGGTGCCCGACAGCTGACCGCGGGTCCGGGTGTTGGTCATCGTGGCATTGAAGCCGTCGATCACCATGATCTCCTGCTCGGTGACCAGCTTGGCCTTGCGCTCCGTCTGCAGGAAGTCGAAGGCTGCGCTGTAGTTCTCGTCCAGCAGCACCCCGCCCTTGGGCAGGATGTTCACGGTCAGCGAACCACTCTCATAGGGAGCAGTGATGCGGTCGTTTTGGCCGGTGGCCCTCAGCAGGCCCCAGACCTTTTCGGGATCCTCGGAAACCTGGTAGACCTTGACGTTGATCGCGACCTGTTTGGGCGGACGATCAATGCGGGCGATCAGGCTCTGGATCGCGGTCAGCGTCTCAGGCGTACCGCGCATCACGACGAGGCCGGACTTGGCCGTCGGCAGGCCGACACCGAAGTTGCCGTTGCCGCCGCCGCCGCCGTTACCACCGCCGCCGTTGCCGCCGCCGCCGCCGCCGCCGTTACCGCCGCCACCACCACCGCCGGCACCACCGCCGCCGATGCCCTGCAGCGGACCGGTCTGCTGCACGTCGAAGTAGTTGCTGCGGGAAGCCTCACCCATGCTGAGCGCGGCACCGAGGTCGGCATCGTTGCGGCCACCACGACCACCACCGCCGCCGCGGCCACCGCCACCACCGCCGTTGCCGCCGCCGCCGCCGAAGCCGCCACCGCCGCCACCGCCATTGGTGTTGCCGCCGCCATCATAGACATACCAGCCGCTGTCCACGCCGGGCAGCAGGTTCAGGTCGTCGAGGATGTTGAAGAGTTCATCAGGATCAGCATAGTGAAGCTGATAGAGAGCGATCTCGTTGGTGCCTTCCAGCTCCTGCTCCAGACGCTCCTTGCTGGTGATCAGGATCACCGGGCGGCTGTAGGGATCGGAAGGATCCTTGTAGACAACCTTCTTCAGGTTGTGGGTGCTGAGCACCAGATCGAGGGCCTGGTCAAAGGGGACGTTGACCAGGTTACCGACGATGGATCCGGTACCGCCGAGCTGCGGGAAGAAGATATCCGCACTGCGGAAGCCGGGACCACCCTCACCGCCGCCGGGCAGCTGGCCCGGATCCTGCGGCTCGCGATCCTCGTTGGAACCGGTCGGGTCATCCAGCCAGTAGGGATCGATCACGATCGAGATGCCACTGATGTCCGACATGAACATCAGGAACTGGTACAGGCTGAAACCGCCGGCGGCATTCAGGTTGACGCGCACCTCACTGAGGAGGTCCTCGTCACCCGCGAAGCCGGGCAGCTGGTATTCACCATAGGTATCAGACTTGCTGGAGCCGTCCTTGCCGTAGCGATAGGCATCTTCCTTGGCCATCTGCAGGATCTGATCAACAGAGGGGACCTCCTGACGCTGGCCATTGATGCCCTCGACCTTGCCGAGGCTTGTGGTGTCCAGGGCGCCGACGGAGGCACTGAGCGAACCGCTCAGGCCCGGACCGCCCACAGGAGCAGGCGCCTTGGGCTGGGTCAGCGGCTGGGTCTGGCTGCCCATTGCAAGGGGAGCCGGAGCGCTGTCCTCAAAGCTGGCAAGAGCAGTGGCCTTGCTGCCGAAGGTCAGGTAGAGGTCATCGCCGCGCACTTCCTGCTTGACGAGACCGACCTCCGAACCCATGCGGGCCCGGACCACGAGACCATCGGAAACCTTGGACTCCACCACGTCGACGAAGGTCACTTCGCCGTCGTTGCTCTTGTGGACCATGCCGGTGCTGGCAGCCGCGGGATCAGCATTGGCGAGCAGGACATCAACACGTCCCACCACATCATGCTCCTTGACCTCGTAGCCGCTGGTTCCAACGCCGCTGATCTTCAGCGTGCTGGAGCCGGCATCGTAGTCGGCACCGCTGAACCCGGAATTGCCGGCCGGCGCTGCTGCAGGCGTGGCAAGAGGGACTCGCGGGGATGAAGAGTCGAGCCAGCCGAGATCGAAGGCGGTACGGGTACTGCCCGTACTGAAGACCTCGATCGCGGTCCGGCCGTTGCCCAGCGGGGTTTCCCGGTAGGCGGCCTCACCGGAGGTGGGCACGGCATCGGAGAGCGTCAGCACGAGCATGAACCCTTCCTTGCGCGGACTGATGTCCACGGAAGTCACGAGATCACCACCCGTCTGCGGTACAGCAGGAATCTGTCCATCGTAACGATAGAGGACTTCAAGCCTGCTGGGACTCAGTTTGTTGACTATCATGCCGCTCTGCAGCTCCAGATCGCCCGTGTCAATTACGACTACGTCGCGATCCGGCAGATCCAGAAACGACATGCTGCCGGGCTCGGTTCCCCAACCGGGCACGGCGAAGAACAGAACCAAGAGTACGCTCAATAAAGCTAGAGTTCCCCTGTTCATCCAATCGCTCCTCACGGACAGATTAACAATCCGTGTAATTTCCTGCCCATACCAACAGGGCAGTATCCAACTGTGCAGCGCTAACAGTAGCACGGGGCTACAGTGCAATTTGGTTATTTTATGCTACGGGAATTCACTTGTCAATGAACCTGGGTACCTATCTTCTAAGTTATTCGGAAAATAAGAACCCCCGGATTTACTCCGGGGGTCCAGATTTCGTCTCAATTGTGCGCCCGGCTGCGAACCGGGATTCTCATTACTCGGAGTTATCCGAGAACCAGAGGATCTGGTAGCTGGCGCTGCGTGAGGGGCTCAGCAGGCCGCGCGAGGCGTCCAGCTGGGAGATCTCGTCGATGCCGCGGTTGTTGGCCAGCGGGCCGGCATCCAGAACAACGGTCTTCGTCCGGTCACGGGCCAGGGTCGAGGTATCCAGCAGGGCACTGGATGTTCCGCCGCTGGCGGTGATCGCCGCGCTGGAATCAACACGGTAGACATAGCTGCGGCAGGTGATGTACGGGGCGATGTCGTCCAGATAGTTGGCGCGGACCACGAACTCACCGGCACCGGCATCCCAGAATTCCTCATAGCGGAAGGCCGAGGGACCGGAGAAGCGGCGCAGGCCGGTGGATCGGTCATTGCCGTTCATGGTGATGGTCGCATCAGTGGTACCGGTGAGCGGGAAGCTCTGGTTGCCGGCGGAGTCATCAATCACCTTGTACAGGTCGAAGATGTTCTGGAAGGGCGGGTTCGGGATGAAGGTCCCGGCCGTCACACCGTTGGACTGGAAGACCGCCACGCTGTTGCGGCCGTCGACCACATCCTCGACACCGGTCAGCGCGCCCAGCGTGAAGCTGCCGTCCGTACCGACCGTCAGACCCTGGTCACCACTGCTGTAGGTGAAGTAGTGGCGGGCGTCGAATGACCAGCGGGAGTAGTTGTTCCCGGCATTGTCGCTCGGGTACTGGCCGCTGGCGCCCCAGGCGCTGAAGCCGCCACCGCCGGCATAGCGGTTGCTCTCCCAGTTGGTGTTCGTGACCACGTCATTCAGGTACTTGGCGTAGTTCTCGGCACTCTCGTTGACGCTGAAGTTGAAGCCCGGCTCAGGCACGCCATCACCGTCAATGTCGATGTTGAAGCTGATCGAGAGCGGATCACGCACCACGGCGTAGTCAGTCGGGGCGTAGAACATGTTGGCCGCGTCCCCGCTGTCGAGGTTGTAGTAACTGCCCGCCATGTTGTCCGCGGTGTTGAGCATCTGCGTGTTGGCCTGGCCCAGCGCGCCATCGCGGTTGCCGATGCCGTACTGGTGCGGGTTCTGGCCGTCGAAGGGTCCGATCACCGGCATGTGGTCCACGCGGAAGTTGCCCAGGTTGAGCGCCGGCGAGGCCGCATTCGCACTCTGGGTGTAACCGAAGTTGCCGTCGGCATCAGCCGGCGTCGGCTTGTTCTGGTCGTAGTACAGGGTGCGGTAACGGATCACCTTGCGCGCCAGCACGCGGGCGGCGGCCTCACTCATGTGCGTGTCACCGTCGATGTCACGGATGAAGTGGTAGTTCTCGATGATGCCGTTGCCGTCAAGATCAGCCGTTACGTCGTAATCGTAATCACGGTTGGTGATGATCTTGCGGAACAGTGCCGTGAGCACTTCCTCGGAGGCCGTGTTGATGTTCACGCGGCCCTCGGTGTAGGTGTCGTAATAGTCGGTCAGCGTCGGGTCGGCGAAGAAGTTGCCGCCGTAGCTGGCTTCCCACTGCGGGGCATCCAGCGGATTCTTGGCGGCATGCATGCCGATCGAGCGGAAGGACGGGTTCGGATCAGCGCCGACGATGTCACCGAAGACCTGCAGGTCGGCCTCCATCAGGCGACCGCCGCGTCCCTCGCCGTCAGGCTTGTTGAGGAAGGCCTGGGTGGTGTCGTCGCTGAGCGTCAGGTGCGGATCGGTCCAGATGCGCACCGCGTGCATCGGCCGGCCCTCGCGGTCAGTGACGACGCGCGGGGCGGTGTTGCCGTACTCGATCGGGGTCATGTAGCCGTCGGCGAACACGGTGTCATTGACCGTGACCACGCCACCGGCGTTGTCACTGACGGTCATCTGGACCGTGTAGGTTCCGGCGGAGGGCACCACGAAGGTCGCAGGCTCGTCGTTGCCGCCCGGCAGGCGCGGGTCATCCGGGCCGTCGCCGCCGAAGCTGTCCGCATCGGTGCGGCTGACGCTGCCCTGGCTGGCACCGCTGCTGTCGAGCAGGGAGATGTTGATGTTGTAGCCGTTGTCAGCCAGCCTGCGGCCGCCGCTCACGGCGTAGTGCACGTCCACCACGAAGGGTGCCACGCCGCTCGGCGGGTTGATCAGCAGGTCGCCCCAGAGCGGGATGTCGTCGGCGACGGTCACCGTGGTGGTGTCGTTGGCGACATTGCCCGAGGCATCCGTGGAGCGGACCGCCACGGTGTAGGTACCCGGCTGGCTGTAGACGTTGCCGAAGATCCTGATTCTGCCTTCCGTATTGATCGCCACATCGTCAAAGACGCTGTCGCCGTCGTAGTCGATCTCAAGGTCGTAGTTCGGACTACCGCCGTCAGCCGCCGCCCAGAACTCGATGAACTCACCCGTGCTGCCGCTCGGCGGGGTGGCCATCACGTGCACTGTGTGCGGCGGCTCGACGACCGTGAAGGTCTTGAGAGCACTCTGCACGACGCTGCTGCCGTCGCTGAGCTCGACCCAGACGCGCCAGGCACCGGCACCGCTGTCACCAGGGATCCAGAAGGCCTCATCCTGGATGTCCTCGTAGGGCAGCAGGATCGGGCTGGAGACCGAGGCCGAGACCGGAGGCGTGGTGCCGCCGTTGTTGTCAAGGTCCACGGGCTGGAAGCCACCGCCGTTGTCATACTCGACGAACCAGCGGTAGGTGTAGGCGTTGAACTCGTTGGCTCCGCCGGCCGGGAAGGCCGTCAGGCGCACCGAGTCGGAGTTGCTGGCAACGATGGAGTCGACGTAGATGTCGACACCCAGGGCGCGGCGCTCGGGGCTCGAGGAGCCGTTGCGGTCGCCGACGAACACGGCCTGGCTGTCGAAGCTGAAGCTGCGCTGGGCTGAGGGCAGCACGTTGCTGTTCCAGGCCCAGCCGTTGTATACGCCGCGGCGGGCGGTGTAGTAGTCGAACACGCCGTTGGGCTGCGGGCGGCCCACGTTCGGGGCGGCCTGCGGGAAGCTGGCACCGCGCACGTTGAGCGGCACCTCATTCCAGTTGTTGAAGCCGTTGGCGACGCTGTACTCGTAGGTCGTGCTCGGGTTGCCGTCCTGCGGGCTCTCCGAACCGTCATTGTTCCACTGCGTGTTGGCATTGGCATCGGACAGCCAGTTGAAGGCGTCACCCTCACCGTGCACCGACTGGTGGCGCATGGTCGTGATGCCGGGGATGTTGCTCGTGACGAAGGGCGCGCTGTAGCTGACCCAGCTCGTGAGGCTGGTCGCGAACTGCGCATCACCACGCGGCACGTAGAGCTGGTCGACGGCCTCATACTGGCGGGTCGCATTGTTGGTGCTGCCCGGCAGCGGGTTGTCGGTCAGGCTGGCGAAGGTCTGGTACAGCGCGTTGAAGGTCACGCGGTGCTCGCGGCTGTTGTCCCAGCTGGCCACGTTGAGAGTGCTCAGGTCCGTGTCGTAGTCATCACGGCCCACGCGCACCACCGGCAGCACGAAGCCCGCACCACCGCCGTAGCGCTCGGCGGCCGTCTGGCCCGCCGTGAAGGAATTGACCCAGTAGCGGCCGACGGTGTAGCCGTTGGCATTCAGCTCGGGACCGGCCGTGAAGGCGCGGGTCACGATCAGGTTCTCGACCTCGATGCCGTTCTGAGTGCCGTCACCACGGGTGGTGTCCGCCACGAAGACGGTCTGGTCCACGCTGCCGTTGTTGTCCCAGTCGAATTCCACGAAGCTCGCCGCGGCGGCCGCGCTGGAGAGGTCGAAGGGATAGTTCATGTTGATGTGGAATTCAACGGGGGCATTGAAGTCCGCGTAGGTTGCGTCCGCCCAGGCCCGGCCGTTGAAGCCGTTCTCACTGAAGATCTCGTACTCGTAGCCGACGCGGAATTGGTTGGCGGGGATGATCACGCGCCAGGCGTCGCCGACCTGCCACTCGTTGTCGGGGGCACCGCCCGCCAGCGGGGTGCTGGTCAGGGTGCCGACGGCAACGGTGAGCACCGTGCCGGTCGCGCCGGTGCGCAGGTTCTCAATGGTGTCGCCGGGCATGATGCCGCCCTGCGCCGGACCGTTGGTGGCACCGACGAAGTCGTAGCCGGCATCGGTGAGCGTCACGCCCGTGGCATCAGCCGCGGTGGCATTGCCGACGCGGGTCACGCCGACGCCGCCGGTCAGGCCCGTGCTGAAGCTCGGGTCACCGGGGTTGCTGAGCGCCAGCTCCGTGCCGCTCACGACGTCGCGTACGTTGGCGGAGGAACCATCGGTGACGTTGATCACGAGATCGCCGTCACTGACGCCGCCGCTGCCGGCCTGGGCGAAGTTGTTGCCGGTGTCGATCAGCACCGTGCCCGAGGGCTGGTTGCTGGTGGAGTTGCCGGCCGTGACCTGCTCACCGCCGCGGCTGCCGCTGGTACCGTTCAGGTCGATCTGCCACTTGCGGCGGGCCAGCGAGGTGTTGATGCCGCCGATCGCGCTGCGGAAGCCGAGGCCGCTGCCGGGCTGCGGGTTGAAGCTGGCGGCACGGGTGTCGACATCGGGCCAGATGTTGGCAAGGATGCCGTAGGCCCCGTTGGTGTCGACGAAGCGGCTGACGCTGTAGGCATCGCCCGGAGTCCAGCCGCTGCTGAGGCTGCCGCAGGCCAGTTCCGTCTGGGAGATGACGCTCACGACCGCCGTGGTGGCACCGCTGGTGAGGTTGGTCACCAGGTCGCCGGGCAGCACGCCGGAGGAGATGAAGCTCGCGCCCGGATCCGTGAAGCTCGGAGTGCCCGCCAGGTTGACGGTGTTGACGATGCCGCCGGCCAGCACGAGGTTGCTGCCGCTGACATTGGCGCGGTCGTGGATCATCACGAGCTGGTGGCTGACCGCCACGCGCCCGCTGACGAGGTCCTTGACCGTGAGGGTGGCGTTGTAGTTGCCGATGCCGTCGGCGGCGTAGTCATGGGTGATGCCCTGGCTGGTGCCGATCAGCTGGCGTCCCGCGGAGGGGTTGCTCAGCGTGCTGAAGCTGTAGTCGATGTCGCCGTCGCCCTGGAAGTCGAGGTCGTACTGCAGGTAGGCGGCGTCGTTCAGCGACAGGCTGCCGATCAGGTCGAAGGTCACGTTGAAGCCGGTCTGGAAGATGTAGCGGCGGTCACTGGTGCCGCCGGGGCTCTCAATGGTGATGAAGCCGGTCCGGGCACCGTCGGGGACGCGCACGGTCAGCTCTTGCTGGCCGTAGGGCGTGCCGCCGATGTTGAGGATGTCAACGCCGCTGGCCGGGGTGATCGCCGCACCGGCCGCACTCACGCCGCCGGCGAAGTGCACGGTGTTGTTGCTGGCAACCGGGTCCATGTTGAAGCCGCGGATCACGATCGCCTGGCCGTTGGCGGCGATGTCGGGCTCGATGGCCGGGGCCAGGGTCACGCTGCCGATGTAGGGCGGGTCAGCGCCGCCGGCCGCGGTGTTGTTCACGGCGAGCGGGGTGCTGCTGTTGCCCGGCGGGTTGGCTGCCAGCACTGCCATCGGCGTGCGGGCGATGCCGCTGGTATCAGGCAGACCGGTACCGCCCGTGCCGAGGTTGCTCAGTACGATCTGCGCCACGTCATGGGCGATGAAGGACTGGCCGGAGGAGGGCAGCAGGTCGTTGCGGTCGAGCACGAAGCAGTGGATGAAGTACACACCCTGGGCATCGGGGATGCCGTCCGCACCGGCCGCGCCGGTCTCGTTGTCATAGTTGTCAAGCTGGCTGAACTCGAAGCTCGGGCTGGCCTCGTTGGAGCGCATCTGCACAGTGCTGCTGACGGAGCTGCCGCCGGTGGTCAGGCTGTCGAGGTTGACGATCGGAGCCGCTGCATCGACGGTCTCGACCGGGGTCACGAGGTCGAGCACGTGGTTGCCGGAGCCCTCGAACTTGGGACGGGTCACGACCCAGTAGTAGCCGTAGCCGTCACGGCCGCCGTCCACGCTGGCGCTGGCCGTGAAGCCGAGGCGGCTCTCACCCAGCTCACGCAGGGTAATGCTGGCGTTCATCTCCGGCGGGATCGCGGTTCCGGTGCTGGTCGAGGCCTCGTCATCCTTGACGAGCTTGCTGAACACGACGTCAGTCGCGCCGCCGTTCTCGGTGACGACCAGGCGCAGCCAGTACTCGGTGTTGTTCGGCAGGCCGCTCGGGTCGAAGAAGGCGTTCCATTCGGGGCTGCTGCTGCTGCCACCGACGGTGAGCAGCGTGCCGGCCGCGAGCTCGCCCGCGGCGTAGTCCACACCCGGGGCGGTCACGCGTGAGGGACGCGGCGGGAAGCCGAGACCCGGGAAGCCGGCGATCACACCGGCACCGTCGGGACCCTGGTAGGGGCCGCCGGCACCGTTGCCGAGCGTGGCGTCGAGCACGCGCAGCTCCCAGTTGTAGTTGAGGTCGCCGCCCGCGGCGGACATCTCGACCTCGACACTGGTGTCGTTGTCAAACACTGAGACCTCGTGGCTGGCAAGCTGTGCCTGGAAGCCGGCTGCGGTCTCAATCGGGCTGATCACGGCGCTGTCGGTGGCGTAGCCGGTGGTCGGCACCGGCGGGTAGCCGCCGCCGTAGTCCACGGGGAAGGTTCCGCCGTCCGCCGGGGTGGTCTGCACGCGGCCGCCGGCGTAGATGTTGCCGGGCAGTGCGGGCGTGCCGCCCGCGATCGGCAGGCCGCTGGAGTCGACGAAGTCACGCAGGTCATACATGTGCAGCGTGACGACATTGCCCTCCGGGTTGACGCGGATCTGGATCGGGTTGTTGATCGACTGTCCGGGCTGTTCGACGGGCCAGGTGCCGTCGAAGTCATCCGGGTCGTCATCCGGGCCCAGCGTGTCGCGGTACTCCCAGTCGAACAGCAGGTAGCTGCCGCCGCCGGTGGTGTCCGCGCCGCCGAAGCTGGAGTAGATGTCATAGGTGTCGCCGCCGCTGCGCACCGGGAGGATGTTCACCGCGAAGGGGATCGCCGCCTCGGTGTTGTGCTGCAGGAAGACCTTGGTCACGTCGTCAGCACGCAGCTCGGGATCATTGGGCTCGTTGGCATTGTCATCCCAGCGGTAGGCGAGGATGCGGCCGGTGGCGTAGGGGTCACCCTCACCGGTCCAGGCCCAGCCCGGCCATTCCGCGGGAGCGGCGCCGGTGTTCCAGGCCGCGTTCTCGTTGGGACGCCAGTTGCCGTCGGTGTCGGTCACGCCGCCGCCGATCGGGAAGGGCACGTTGTTGAACGTGTAGTTGCGTCCGAGGCTGCCCACCGCTCCGAGCGGGCCGAGGGTGGTGGCGAAGGCCGGGGCACCGGTGAAGTCGGGACCGAGCACGTCCAGGTTGTTGAAGTTGTCATAGGCCTGAATCGTGACATTGCCGGTCATGCCGGGGAACACCGGGCTCACGGCGCGGATCTGCTGCGCGGTGAGCGGGATCTGCACGGTGTCGGGGCTCAGGGAACCGGCGTCATAGGGGCCGCCGGCACTGGGGAAGACACCCGGACGGTTGGCATGGTTGAAGTACAGCATGTACAGCACCACGTCCTGGGCCGGGTCGTCGCCGGTGCCGAGGTTGCCGTCGGGGCCGGTGACGTTGTCAAGGTACCAGCTCACCGGCACCACGTCGCTGAAGGTCGCGTAGTAGCTGACGATGCCGTTCGGGTTGACGGAGGGATCGCGGAAGTCGGAAGGCGGATCCGCCATCAGGCTCACGCTCATGCTGCTGAACTCGTAGAGCGGCACCTGCAGCAGGTCCGCGGCGCTGTCGAAGTTGCCGGGGTTGAGCAGGTTGGCAGCGGTGAACACGCCGGGGCCGTGGGGCGTGACCAGCGGGTTGACGTTGTTCGTGTTGGCAAGCGTCACGAAGTCGAAGCCGTCCGGCGGGTTGTTGTTGGGCTCGAAGCTGAAGCCGCCGCCGAAGGCGCCGAAGATGCGCTCGATGAAGAAGAACGCGCCGCCGGCGAACAGGTTGCCGATGCCCGGGCTGGCCGGGTGGGTGTTCGGGTCAAGCCCGTTCCAGTCGTAGGTGTAGTCGTCGGCGATGAAGGGCGTACCGTTGCGGTAGAGCACGATCGACAGGCAGCTGTCCAGGCTGAACTCGGGGTTCAGGGCCGGGTAGCCGGTGTGGTTCGTGAAGGCCTCATCGCTGGTCGGGAACTGGTGGCCGAAGGCACCCACGTTGTAGGGGTTGGCCTCGGAGTCACGGTGCGGGACCAGCAGGCCGCCCGCGGTCGGGTCATAGCGCGGGTCGTCATTCGGGGTCATGTGGTCGGAGGAGCCGCTGCGTCCGTCACGGTCGACGACCGGCAGGGTCACCTTGCGGAAGTTCGTGCTGGGCAGGTGCTCACGGATGTAGGCGTACATCTCCTCGGCACGGTCGCGGTAGTCCTCCAGCGAGAAGCCGCTGGCGGTCGCGGTGATGTCCCAGCGCAGGTCATTCACGTTGTCAAGATCGCGCAGCTCGTCCGGCACGTCGCGGCGCTGCTGCCCGAAGAAGAACGGGTCGCCGGCCTCATAGGCGTTGACAAGATCGGCATCGGGACCGACATCGGTGATGTAGGTGCCGATCACGTTCGTGTCGTAGCTGTGGATCGTCAGGTGCTCCTTCAGGCGGTTGAACTTGGCGCGGGTCATGCCGGGCACGTTCAGGAGCTGGTCCAGGCTGGAGAGCGCGAAGGGCTGCGGCAGGGGCATGTCGTCAACATCGCTGGCCGTGAAGTCCCAGAAGATGTCACCGATCGTGCCGCCGGCGAGGTTGATCCCGAGCGCACTGAGCGGCGGGGTGACGTTGGCGGCATCCCAGCGGTAGCCGCTGGCACCGAGCGTCGGGTCGATGGAGGGCTCGACGCTGCCGTCGGCATAGCCGGGATCGATGTTGTTGAGTGCGTCCTGGCTGGGGTTGAGGAACTCCATGATGTTCAGCGCCAGTTCGAGGTCGACACCCGGCAGGGTCGTCAGCATCTCGATACTCTGGCGCGCGGCCTCGTTGCCCTGGGAGATCCCGTCGCCGTCCGTATCACCCTCGTAGTAGTGCTGGACGTTCTCGCCGAGATCAGGCCAGGCGAAGCCGTCCGGGGTCGGATCCGGAACGCCGGTCAGCGGGTTGAGCGTGCCGTAGTCGATCAGGCCATCACTGGCGAACGTGCCCATCGGGATGTTCCAGTTCCAGCGGTTGACGGTCAGGCGGTCCGGGAACAGCGGGTTGTCAACCCACTTGAAGCCCAGTTCACTGAGCTCCTCGTTGTAGTTGAAGTCGTTGGTTGCCAGTCCCTCGAGGTTGTAGTCGAGGTCGGCGGATTCGGGCATCAGCACGCGGATCTTCTTGCAGAAGATGTTCAGGTTGAGGCGACCCGCCTCATCCGTCACATCCGCATAGCTCTTCAGCAGGTCCGTCGGCACCGGGCCGCGGTCCAGGTCGGTGAAGACGCTCTCATAGATGGCGATGCGCGAGTTGAGCATGAACTCACGGATGTTGTTTCCGTTGTCAAGATCACGCTCGACGGGGCTTCCGGGTCCGTTCAGACGGGGCTCGTCAGCATTCGGGAAGGCGCCTGCGCCGTGCAGGAAGGCTTCCTTGCCATCGAAGGGATCGCCGCCGGCATCGGCGGGATCGTAGCCGTCGTCAACTCCGTCGGCATCGTCGTCAATCGCCACCGCCAGGTAGGGATTGAACAGCCAGATCGTCTCGCCGGTGTTCGGGCTCACGCCGTTGTAGCGGTTGGAGGCCGCCAGCAGCGAGGGCTGTCCGAGGTAGGTTGGGGAGTGCATCTGGTTGAAGCTGAAGTCGAAGTCGTAGTTGCGCAGGTGGTCGTAGACATCCGTGGGCAGCACGCTGCGGTCGCCGCGCGGGCTGGTCCAGTAGTCGTCGCCCGTGCCCAGCACGTCGTCGAGGCCGGCGGCCCCGAGCACTCCGCTGTCAGGCACCTGGTCGCGGCGGAAGCCCGTGACCGGGTCCAGCACGACCACGGCCGTGGCCGGCTGGGTCGCGGAGTTGTAGTAGTCAGGCAGGTTCTTCTGCTGGACAACCAGGGAGATCGCATCATTGAGCGCCTTCTGGCTGGCCAGATCGAGCTTGTGGCCCTTGATCGCCTCGGCCGTGCTCACCGCCTCCGTGTTGAGGCTGGTCAGGACCAGCGTCACCAGGGGCAGCAGCAGCGCCACGAAGATGATCACGGCCAGCAGCACGACGCCCCTGGGCCTGCGCCTCAGCAAGCGTCCGCGCCCGTGCGCGGGCACGCGATGCTGGAGCCTGTTTCCGCCATTGGATATTTCAGTCATATCAGTTCCCGGGGTGCGCTGGACTGGGGACTCGCTTCCGTTCCCATGACACCCGCCAACGAGATTTGTGTAAGTGCGCATAAGCCTCGCAGTTTATTATTCCCAAGAGCAAGGAATCTACACCATATATATAGAAAATTGAGCCTCTACATCCGTGCAGTAAAAGCAAAAATGGCCCGGACATTGCCGGGCCATTTTCTCGGTTCAACTCAGTTGGATACCGGGTTCTTTTCCTGCAGCTTCTCCGAAGGAGTGCTGGCGCGGATCGTCCCGCTCGGATCCAGCGGATCGCGGAAGAGGATCCGTACGGCGTCGAAGACGTTCTGGTCCACGCGGCGTTCCAGAATCCGGCTGTCGCGCGGGCTGCTCATCAGTTCAAGGTAGTACGGATAGGCACCACTCTCAACCAGCGGGCTGTTGATCGGCACGGTGCGGGTCATCACGAGATCCTTGTTGATGCCGATGAAATCCGCGGTCTGGTTGTACAGCGGCTGGGTCCGGCCCTGGTCGGAGAAGGGCACGGGGCTGTCCAGACGGTAGTAGACGGTACTGCCCGTCTTGCCGGCCTTGCCGCTCTTGGAGCGGCGCTCCTCGATCACTTCACGCGGGGTCGCCACCACTGTGACACGCACGGCGCGCATGTAGGGCAGCCACCAGCCGGGCACCGGGTCATCCGGGATGCCATCGCCGTCGGGGATGCCGTCGGCGTCGCCGAGGTCACCCACCCCACTGGGGCTGAGGCTCTGCTGGTAGTAGCCGGTGCCGTGCAGGCGCTCCATGTCGGGACGCAGCTCAGCAATACCGCCGTCGATCACCTCTCCGCCGCTGAGGCTGGTGGTGACATAGGCGAGGCGGTCAATCGGCGAGTTGTCGTTGAGACCGTCGCCGTTGGAATCAATGTTGTCGAACACCGCGCAGTTCCAGCCGCTGGTCAGGGCGCCGCCCGTGACCTGGCCGAGACCCACGCCCGTGGGCGGTGCCACGTGGTCGCCGGTCAGCTTGAGCGGGTCATGCCCCTCGGGGTAGGTATCCTGCAGCTTCCAGCTGAAGCCACCGTACTGGGCACCGGTCTGGCCATCCACGAAGAAGCCGTTGGTGCCGTTGAAGGCCACGTCGATCTGGCGCATCTCCCAGTGGTCGACCATCGGCTCCATGCCCACCATCTCGCTGGTGCGCTCGTCATCCGCTGCGATCCAGTTGATGCTGCCGTCAAGCAGGCTCTGGTAGCAGATTTCCACGTTGCCGCCGGTCACACGTGAAAGGTAGACCGGGACTTCATGCAGATATTCGTACTTGATGCGTGTGATGTTGCCGCTGATCGGGATCTGGCGCTCGCGGCGCACCACGTCCGGGCTGTCCGCGAAGGCATAGAACAGATCCTGAACCAGCACCGCAGTTTCCTTCTGAGCGCCGGAGACGACCAGGTCGGGGTAACCTTCGATCACACCGAAACCCGTGCCGGGGCCGGAGTTCTGCTGGTCACTGGCATCAAACACGCTGTCGCCGTTGCGGTCCCACTCACCGGAGAGGTAGTAGGGCATGTCGGCGCTGGCCGGCAGCACGAGGCGCTGCAGGCTGTCGTAATAGACGAGTTCACGAGCTCCATCGCGGCGGATGGCCTTCGGCACGGCGAAGGTCTGGTTGCTGCCGCCGGGGGTCTGGGCCACCAGTGACTGATGTGTCAGGCGCAGACGGTCACTCCAGGCACAGCTCAGGAAATAGCCCGCGCTGATCACCGGCTGGTTGTTGACCCGCCAGGCAACGCGCCAGACGGCATCCTCGTCATAGCCCTGCCCGCCTCCGGGATAGGGCTGGTCATCGGGATAACCGTTGAGGTCACGGTCGTACTCCAGCGGAATCATCGTCGCAGTGGAAATGTCATCCACGACGTAATCCAGCGCGGAGCGCGTGTTGTTGTTGAGCTGGGCCCGGCTCTCGCCGACCCGCAGCACCTCAAAGGAGGTTCCGAGCACGGTGAACATCACCGAGAAGACGATGGCAGCGATGAGCACCACCACCAGCACCTCGATGAGTGTGAAACCGTTGCGTCTGTATCTGTTTCTGATCATCGGCTCACCTGGGGCGGTCTGTCGCGCACCGCCCGACGGCTACCTCTGCCCCACGGCAGTCCAGGTGCCTATACCTGTTATTCCCAGTACGGGACTGCATCAAAAGCAATCCGGCGGGAATTCCGCCCGATCAGCGGCCGGCAGGCTGCGCGGCCGCCGTTCATCAGACCTTCTTGCTGTAGTAGATGGCGCCTTCGAAGAGCTGCAGCACGTACCATTCGTAGACGGTGTCCACACCGGCGGCGCCGTAGCCCGGCAGGCCGGTGTCAAGGAACTCGCGCTGTTCATCCTCGTACTCCCTGTTCTCATGCCCGGCGTCGCCGTAGGCAAAGAGCAGGTAGCCGCTCACGTTGGTGCCCCACTTCCAGGTCTCGTTCTCGATCGTGGCCTGGGAATCACCGAATGGCGCCGTGCTGGAACTCAGGATCGGCACGTAGGCGAAGTCACCGGGAGCGAAGTACTTGTCTTCGGTGGGCCCGAAGATGTAGTTGTTCGGCTGGAAGCTGGCCACGGGCAGGCCCGGCGGATCCTGGGAAACCAGGGTGCGGGCGCTGTCAAAGGGATCCGTGGCGGTGGTGACTCCGGCGACGCTGGAATCACCCTTCACGGTGCAGTAGAAGGACACGTCGTAGCCGATCGGGCTCGTCACGCCCGGCTCGAACTCCTCCGAGGGAGTGAAGCCCGCCGCGACATTGATGTTGAAGCGGAACACGTTGCGCATGCTGTCACGCTGCGCGGTGTTGACGTTCGTGACGAAGGGGTTCGCGGGATACTCCGGCATGGAGTCGGTCAGGATCAGCGTATCGAACAGTCTGGCCAGACCCTCGTTGCCGCTGTAGGGGGTGTCCTTGACCTGCTTGATCTGCTCGAACACACCGGCACTGCTGCCGTTGTAGTGGCCGGGGCCGCCGAGGATGCCGTTGACCATCTGGCCCGTTCCCGGAGCCAGAGAGCCTGCTCCGCCGGAGGTGTAGAACGCCGGATCACCCAGCGCATGGTCCTGGTAGGTTGCCATCGGGTCCAGGGCCACACCGGGGAAGTTGCCGTTGTGGTTCTGGGCGTAGTTGGCAAGCCCCGTCTCAATGCCCGTCATCTGGGCCTTGATGGCCGCTTCCTTGGCCTTGACCTGGGCACCCTTGACCAGTGGGACGAGCGTCACCACCAGCAGTCCGATGATGCCGATCACGACCAGCATCTCCACCAGTGTAAAACCCCTGCGACTGCGCATCGTTTCTGCTCCTGTCATTGCCGTTGCCATTTCGATTAGAATTCAACCTTGTTGCCGCTGTTGTCAACGGCTCCCGTGGAGCCCTGACCGCTGCGCTTGGCGTAGGTCACCAGACCACGCTCGAACATATCCTTCGTTCCGTTGCCGTTCCAGTCCTTGCCGGCGGTCTCGCTGCCGCGCACGGACAGGCCCAGGTCGTTGTTCGGGTAGTTGACGTACCAGCTGCCGTTGAGGCGCATGTCGCCGTAACCCCAGATCTGGTAACTGTCAACGACGTCGATGTAGAACTTGCCGTCCACCTGGTCACCGTTGGGCAGGGTCACGTTGTAGCCCGCCTTGCCGGCCACCACGCCCTTGGGGTAGATGAAGTTGTTGGCATCATCCACGCCGTAGAAGTGCGTGTAGGTGAAGTCACCGGGAGTGGGAGCCACGGCCTCGCCGGGAATCGAGGGATCCAGCCGGGCCGGACCGCCGCCGTTCCAGTTGGCATCGCCGTAGTACCACAGCACGTTGCCCATCTGCCGCTTCATGAAGGGATTCGGCGGATACTCACCGAGATAGCCCATCGCCACCAGCGGATCACTGTACTGGTTGAAGCGGTTGTAGAAGTTGTTGTAGTTCCAGTTGGGTGCGAAGGGCTGGGGCAGCAGGTCAGGACGGTCGATGTCCTGCACGTCCGCGATGTTGAAGCCCTCGCGGGTGACGCGCTCGGCACCACCCCAGATGCCCATCGAGAAGCGGTTCTCCGGATCGGTGGTCAGTCCGGATCCCGTGTCGCGGGCCTTGTAGGGATCGAAGTTCGGATCATTGGCCGTGGCGGCGTCATACCAGGTCACGCGGAAGGGGTACTGGCCGTTGTGGTCGGTACCGAAGGCCTCCAGCGCCTTCTGGATCTCGTTGACCTGCGTGGCGGTCTGGTTCTCCATCTGCTTGCGCTTGACCTTCTGCAGGTTCGGCAGGGCGATCGCCACGAGAATGGAGATCACCACGATCACGACCAGAAGCTCGATCAGGGTGAAGCCCCGCAGCTCCGCGCTCCAGTCCGGCTTGATGTTTCTGCTGTGCATCAATCAGCTCCCGGTAATCTTGATGAAGGTAGCGCCGTAGAAGGCGTTGTCAATGTCAGGTCCGCCGCCGGGCAGCGTCTGGCCGAAGGTGCCGATGCCGCCGTCACTGTCGGTCACGTCCCCGCGCAGGATGCCCGCCGCGGTGACGTTTGTGAGCACCTGCTCCAGCGGATCGGAGGTCAGGCTGTTGTCAAAGTCGAAGGCCCCGGCTGTGTTGCTCCAGTACTTCTCGGAGAGGCCCTTGGCCTGGCTGTCGTCGGCGCGGCTGCCGCCCCAGCCGACGAGGATGTAGCCCTTGCACTTGGAGTAGTACTCACTGCGCTCGGCACCGCTGAGTGCTCCCCAGTTGCCGGCGAAGTCCGTACCGCTCAGGTTCTGCGGGTTGAGCGGGATGTAGGTGAAATGCCCGCGGCCGTAGTCCTGGTAGTTGGCACGCATGGACTGCGTGTCAGCCACGTAACGGTTCCAGTTGATGGTGCTCGGATCGCTGAGATCCGGCTGGGTCGATCCGTTTACATCCTGCGGGCTGAACAGGAACAGATTGGACATCTGTGCCTTGAGACCGCCGTTGGTCCGCACGAAGGGATTGGCCGGGTAGTCCGTCAGCTCACCGCTGACGATCAGGGCATCCAGTACGGAAGGGTTGGGCGTCTCGTCGCCGAAGTAAGGCGCCTGGTTGCCCGGACCACGGGCATCTCCGGCGTCCTTCGGGACGTAGAAGTCCTTCTGGGGCTCGCCGCCGGTATAGGTCGGCAGGCCGCCGATCAGCCCCGGACCGGCGAAGTAGTCACCGTTGCTGTCCTGCTCCCAGTGCACGCCCGGATAACCACCGCGTGCCACGCCGTACTTCTCCAGTGCGGCCTGGATGTCATTGCAGCCCTTCTTGACTTCCATGTCCTTGGCCTTTGACCGCGCATTGTTGGTCGCCGGCAGGGCGATGGACACCAGGATCAGGATGATGCCCATTACCACCAGCAGTTCAACCAGGGTAAAAGCCTTTCTGTCTCTGTGCATAGTTTTCACCACGAGATACGCCTCAGTGCTAGGTGTAGCGTCACGTATGTAGACGTTCTATTATAGAACAGGTTACTTCCTCCACCCAAAAGCCCCGGGAGGACCTGGATCGGGCTCAGGCCGCTGTGGGACTGCCCGCAGCAGGAACATGGCCTGTGCAGGCATCCGGAATTCTCACCTGGAGTCGCTTCTTCCACCCTGTTCTCCCTGTAAACAGCGGAACGGATCCGTGCATTGGACCCGCCGCGCGCCGCCATGTTCCGCGGCCAGCTCAGTTGGTCGGGGTGATGATCAGGCTCTGGTTGTTCGTCAGCGGGCCGCTGCCCTCACCGAGCGTGGTCCACTCATTGGTGGGACTCACGAAGGTGCGCAGATCGATCACGTTCAGGTCGCTGAACGGGATGTAGCCATCGGGCGGGTTGCGCGGCAGCCAGAACACCTGCACGATGATCAGCTTGCCGGGGCCACCGCCACGGGTCAGCACCTGGAACTTGTTGTCCGGACCCTTGCGGATCGGATACGGATCAAGAGCGGTCGCTCCGCCGTCCCGGTCATCATTCGGGTCGAAGTTGTCGCCGTCGGTGTCCAGCGGGTTGTTTTCACCACCCACATTCGGGACCACGTCGAGGATGATCGTGCGACGGCCGAACTCGCCGTACTGCTCCACCAGCTGTCCATAGCCGGTGCGGAAGTTGTCCATGTTGTTGAGGTTGTCCAGACGCTGCTCCACCTGCGGCAGGCTGCGGCGGTCGATCATGCGCACATCGGCGATGTCCGGAACCGCGATCTGGTCAACGCCGGGGCCGGCCGCCTCAAGCAGGGCATTCTGGCGGTTGACCCGGAAGTTGTAGAAGCCGATCGGCTCATACTCGTAGTCGAAGCTGTTCGGTGTGTTGAAGTTCACCTGGCCGCTGAAGACTCCCGGCAGGGGATTGCTCGGCGTATTGCGGTTCACGCCCACGGCATTGTTGTAGCCCTGGGTCGCCGGATCGTACGGGTTGTAGTCCAGCGGCAGCGGGTAATGCCACATCGCCTGCCAGTCACCGGCGGTTTCGTAGTCGTAACCGAACCAGTCCGCAACGGTGGGGTCAATCGCGCCTTCCGCCGTATAGACCCGCACCTGGGTGGTGCTGGGCGTGACATTGGAATTGATCTGGTCGTAGGGCATCTGGCGCAGTTCCGCCAGGCGCTCCTGGGCGAGCATCAGGGCACGGGTCCGCACCGAGGACTGCTCCACCATCTGCAGTGACTTGCTGTAGAAGTAGGCCACCGGAACCAGGGCGATCGCGAGGATCGTGAGTGCGATCATCAGCTCCAGCAGCGAGAATCCTCGTCTGCTTCGACTCTTGATGCACATGCTGTTCCTAAGTTCATCCACCTGTCGCATACCTTATCTTACCCATCAGGATCATTTGACTTACAGTGATCAGGTCTTCGAGAGGAAGTCCTGGCGGTAGACGAATTCACGGGCCACCTGCGGACTGACATTGCCCAGGTCAAGGCGCGGGTCATCGCGGTCGATGGAGTGCGTCTTGTCATTCGGGGTGTAGTCGTCCACGAAGTACTTGCCGCTGTTGGTCCAGTAGGTGAAGGCCCTGCCTGCACTCTGGCTGTTGGCCTTCTTGTTGTCCTGCACCATCGCCTTGGCGATCGGGTTGGCGCTGCCGAAGTCGAGGGTCTCGGCGATCACCATGAACACGGCGTGCACGCTGCTGGATTCCAGGCGGTCCTGGATCCGGCCATGGCTCTGGCCGTAGTAGTTGCCGTCCGGATAGGGCTCGGGGTCGAAGGTCCATTCGGACTTGTAGACCTCACCGTCCGGGCTGAAGGTGATCAGGAACTGCAGGAACTGCATGTCGGAGTACTTGAACTCATCGATCACGCCGTCGTTGTTCACATCCTCCCAGCCGGCCGGGTAGGTGTTCTTCCAGGGATTCATGAAGAACACCTCATCAGGCAGCTCAACCGTCTTCAGGATGATGTAGTCGAGGATCTGGTCCTTCATGCGCTGGCTGTCGGAGCCATGCGTGTAGATCCGGTCACCGTTGATGTCGAAGTCAATGGTGCGGTCGAAGTTGAGGATCTCCAGTTCGTCAGCCGCGCAGAAGATCTTCATCGCCTGATCGTCACGGTCGCCGGCATCCCAGGTGGGAGCGGTCGGGCCATCGATCCAGCGCGTGACGTAGTCCTGGGTGTCACTGCCGCCGGTGCCGAGGTTCTGCGGGTAGAAGATCAGCGGAGTGCTGATGTCATTGAATGCGCCATCCTCCGGACCGGCCGCGCTGAAGGTCTCGCCCGCATCGTAGGGATACAGGGGCTCGACGGGATACTCAGCGGTTCCGGCACTCCAGGCATCGAACTGGTTGAGCCAGTCGAGGTATGTGAAGGGGGCCTGGCCCGTCACCAGACTCGGGTTGAAGGCCGGGTCATAGGGACGGTTGCCGTTGGCATCAATCTCGATCCAGCGCGGGCGTTCCTCAACGATGAAGTACTTGCGCGAACTGCGGTTGATGCCGGGGTTGTTCGGATTGATGTAACTGCCGCTGGCGGTGCCGCTGGGACCGGCATTGCTCGGTACATCAGCCACGGTGTCCCACCAGCCTTCGCACTGGCGTGCGTCCGGCTGCATGTCGAAGGCGATGAACACCCGGCTGCCGGTCTGCTGGGCCTTGGCCCGGGCATAGCCGAAATCGGTGGCAAAGCTGTCCACCGCGCTGGCCAGGTTGCGCTCGGGCCTCGAGGAGATGAAGCTCGGCACGGTGATCGCGATCAGGATTGCGAAAATGAGCATCACGACGAGAAGCTCGATCAGCGAGAATCCCGACTGCGCCTCAGATTTCCTGCCCCAGTTGTTGATCATATTGTCCATCCTTGCATTCAACAGGCAATGTTACATTGTACCCATCCGGGCGTCAATTCCATGTCGGGCGGGAAATGCCGCCCAACTTGCACCCGGTCATCTATCAGGACGTCAACCGCGGGCTGCGGTTACGCGGCTTTCAGACTTTCCTCCGAATGAGCGGGTTCCGACATGTATGACCTTATTTATCTGCTGTGTTATGCTAGAGCGCTATGCTCGAGATCCCCAGCTACTTCACGCGGCTGTACACGGCCGCTGAAATCGACCGCCGCGTCGATGAAATCGCCGCTCAGATCACCGAGGACTTCGAGGGCCGCACTGTCCACCTCGTCGGTGTGCTGCGCGGCGCCAACATCTTCCTCTCCGACCTGGTGCGCCGCATCGAAGTCCCGCTGAGTTACGACTTCCTTGCGGTCTCGAGTTATTCCGGCACCTCCAGCACCGGCGTCGTACGTCTGATCAAGGACCTCGATGAAAGCATCGAGAGCGAGCATGTGATCGTGGTTGAGGACATCATCGACAGTGGCCTGACGCTCAACTACATCCTCGAGCAGCTGCAGAACCGCAAGCCGGCCAGCGTGCATGTCTGCGCCTTCCTGGACCGCCCGCACAACCGCAAGGCTGCGCTGAAGATTGACTACACCGGCTTCGCTATCCCCGACAAGTTCGTGGTGGGCTATGGCCTGGACTTCGAGCAGAAGTGGCGCCAGCTCCCGGACATCTGGGCGATCAACTAGGATCCGGGTGTGTGGTCACCCCCATACTTCAGGCTGGATGACAGGCAGCGCATCATTGAGCTGATGCGCACATTCCCCTTCGCCGTGCTCAGCATGAGCGACGGCGCTGGCCTGATGCAGGGTGTGCACCTGCCCTTCCTGATCGACGAACTGCCGGACGGCTCCATCGAACTGGTGGCGCACCTGGCGCGGGCCAACCTCCTGCATGAATCCTTCGACGGAGAGCGCGAGGCACTGGTGGTCTTCAGCGGACCGCATGGCTATGTATCACCCTCGGACTATCAGAGTGAGGACATGGTACCCACCTGGAACTACGTGGCCGTGCATGCGGCGGGCCGGCCGCTGAAGTATGCCGAGGGGGCGGAGAGCGAACTGGCGATCCGGCGCCTGGTGGACGCAATGGAACCCGGCGAAGGCGGCTGGCGCACGGAGCAACTCAGCGAGGAGAAATACCGCGGCCTGCTGAAGGGCATCGTGGCCTTCAGCATGCGTGTTGACAGGCTGGACGGCAAGCTCAAGCTCAACCAGAACCGCACGGTCTCCGAGGCCGGAAATGCAGCCGCCAGGCAGGCTGCACTTGGCAACACTGACCTGGCGGAAATGATTCTTTCGGAGCTGGAGAAGCGCCGGGACTAGCTGGCCGGGCCCATCAGACCCATCACCACGCCACCGGGAGTGGTGAAGTAACCGAAGGTGGCAATGTTCTCCATGGACATCGCCTCACCGAAAGTCGTGCCGCCCGCAGCCTCAACTGCATCCAGCGTGGCCTGCACGTCGTCGCTCCAGATGTAGGCCATCACCTTCGCCTCTGCCGTGTGGCTCTGGAACACACCGGCGATGCCGCTGCCGGGATTGAAGTCCATGTAGGTATCCATCGTGGGCTTGCTGGCCCAGCCGAACAGATCGCGGTAGAAGCTGTCCGGGCCGGAGGTGCTGGCATTGTAGACCTCCAGCGCGCAGAACATTCCGGGCACGCCGCTGGCACCGGGGCCGACGGGGTTGGCAACCGGCTCAGCCGGCAGCGCAGCATCCACGAGCCCGACGATCACGCCGCTCGGGTCGGTGAACATCGCGATGTTCGGCATGCCCTCGGCGATCGGCATCTTCGGCACGTAGACGGAGCCGCCCCGGGCCTCGATCTCGGCGAGCTTGGCGTCGATGTCCGCGGTGTAGATGTAGAACGCGGACTGCTGGGGGATCTCCGCATTGCTGGCAATCCCGCAGCCCAGCTCGCCCTTCTCCATGCTGGGCATCCACATCACGTAGTTGTCCATATAGGGCATCACGTCCCAGCCGAAGACCGTGTGCAGGAATTCGGAAGTGGCCGGGACATCCGTGGAGTTGAACTCCAGCCAGCTGATCCAGTGCTCACCGGTGCCCACCGCCATCTGCGCCGTACCGCGTGTCATCTCCATTCCCGTATCCATTGCTCCGCCGCATTTGTCAATCTGACCTCCCTGGCTGTAAAAGCCGGAGTTGTCATTGTCACCGAAGCCACGCGCCTCGGCACTGCCGTTGAGGGTGAATGCGGCGATCACCGCCGCCATGAGCACGATTCCAAGCTTGTGCATGATTGATTACTCCTACATATGTTGCCATCCCGCGGAATCTTCGCGGAGAGGGAATGATATCAGGCTTTCTCAGGTCCGATCAGGCCCAGGAACACGCCATTGGGATCCTTGAAATAACCGAACATACCCATTCCGGGCATCGCCGCCGGATCTCCGGCCTGCTCGCCCCCGGCTGCCTTCACTTTCGCCAGCGTTGCCAGCACATCCTCGACATAGATGTAGACCATCAGCGGAGCCTGGGGTGTATGCCCCTGGAACACACCGCCGATGCTGCCCCCCGGATCAAACATCCGGTAGGGTCCGCTCGCTTCCGCGAGACCCCATTCGAACATGTCGCCATAGAAGCGCTGCGTCTCCTCCAGCTCGCTGCCACCGTGGATCTCGATGCTGCAGATGCTGCCCGGCTGCGGGGGTTCAGCAGCTGACCATGGAGCGGGAATGTATGGCAACTCGGCGGGCGGGCTGTCTATCATTCCGACGCTGACACCAGCGGGGGTGCGAAACACACCTGAGTTGGGCATGTTCTCGGCGATCGGTTGCTTTGGTTCCAGGACTTGCGCCCCCAGCTCCACAGCCTGCGCCAGACTGGCATCGATGTCCGCCACGTTGACATAGAACAGGGCATTGCCCATTTCCGGCTTCAGGCCGCTGCTGAATCCCATCCCGAGCGTGCCCTGCTGCCAGTACATCCGGTAGCTGGGGCCGAACATCTGCAGCTCCCAGCCGAAGACGTTGCCATAGAACGCCGCCGCCCTGTCCAGATCATTGGCCCGGATCTCGATCCAGGCCACCTGTGAACGTCCGCTGCCGCGCGGTGTGGCGGGCATCCCGCCGCCTGCATCTGCCATTTCCGCCTCCAAAGTACATAAGGATCTGCAACCCCAAGCCTGCACCAAGCATAGCGGCTGGTCACTGATTGCCACAAGCCGGGCGCTCCGTGGCCTGATCAGGCTGTCGCACCCTCCGGCACGTAGCCGTCGGTCTCGATCTTCCTCCACTGCTCACCGAGTTCCAGCATGGCCTTCAGCGTAACGAGGAAGCTCGTCCAGCCGGCGTAGTAGTCCTGGCTCTTGCGCTCCCCGAAGCCACTGTGCACGAGGTTCAGACGGGTCCGGCCGGTGCTGCCGTTCAGCTCCCAGCGCACCCGCGTCTCAGGCTCGCCGCCCCACTGCCAGCTCACCTCCAGCGACTGTGCGGGTTTCACGCTGACGACCTGCTGCGGCCCGCCGGCCTGCCAGCCGTAGCTGAATACCCCGCCCGGCTGCAGCTCGACCCAGGCCCCGGAGGCGAAGAAGCGGTCCAGCTCCGCCGGATCGGTCAGCCCCCGCCAGACGCGCCTGGGATCCTCCGCGATCTCCAGATTCAGTTCGACGCGGCCCTGTTCGCGGCGGTAGTCGCACTTGAGCAATGCGGTGTGCCCCAGCGCATGCAGGCGCAGGTTCTCGAGGCTGGCAACCCAGAAGTCCGTCATCGAGCCATGACCCTGCTCCCATTCGCGGTTGCCGACGGTCGTCAGCATCACGAGCGTGGCCCCGTCCTGCTCCTCGAGAGTGAAGTGCACCTCGGTGTCGTTGCCATTCACGGGCCAGACGTATGACAGGCTCCGGTCCTGCTCGTATGCAAGCAACTTCTGTTCGCCTTGCTCTGGTACATCCGGAGTGTGGATCCCCCAGAAGCGGTATGTCCCTGCAGCCAGGTCCACCTCGGCATGCTCGGTGAACCACTGTTCCAGTTCCGCCGCCGTTGTCAGCAGCCGGAAGATCTCCGCCGCCGGCCGCCGGATCGTCAGGCTCGTATTGATTGTCTTGCTCATGTCAGTTCTCCCTTGTCAGTTCCTGTTCGGCTCAGATGGCCCAGCCATCCGGCCTGGCAAGCACTTCCACTCCGCGTTCGCTGTTGCCTTCGGCGATCTCACGCAGTGCCACGAGGAAGTGGAACCAGCCGGCCTCGTAGTCGTGCTTGCGCGCTTCGTTGTCAAAGCCGCTGTGCACGAGTGTCAGGCGTGTGCGTCCGCCGCTGCCCCTGAGCTTCCAGGTGATGAAGGTCTCCGGGTCATTGGCGTGGTACCAGTCGGTGTGCAGCTGCTCATTGGGCACGAAGCTGATCAGCTTGGTCGGACCTTCATTCGGCCCCCAGCCGTAGCTGTACTTCCCGCCTTCCCTGAGCTCAACCTCCGCATCCTCGCCGCCGAAGATGCCCTTCAGCCCTTCGCTGCTGGCGAGGATGTTGTAGACGGTCTCGCGCTCCGCCGCGATGTCGATCCCGACCTCCAGCTGCCCCGTCTGCTGCTCGGCGCCGAACTCGAATATGCTCGGCCGCTCCCCGCTCTCGCAGTAGCCGCGCAGGGCCAGCAGCACCCATTGCCAGTATTCGATCATCGTCACTTCCGTCTCACCGCGACGCGGTACATTGGAATGAGCCAGCTCCACCCGGCAGGCATCTCCCTCGCCACTGAGCTGGAAGGACAGGCCGGTGTTGTCAGCACGGAACTGCCAGTTGAGCTCCAGCCTGCTGCCATCCTTATAGCCGGCGAAACTGAAGCGGTCGGTCCCGTCGCAGGGGCTGTCCGGCAGCCGCTTGCCGCACATCTGGAAGCGGCCAGCCGCCAGGTCCACGTCGGCCCTGTCACTGAGCCAGGCGTTGAGCTGCTGCCAGTCCGTCAATGATTGCCAGACCTTTTCCCGGCCGGTCCGGATGTCGATTGCCAGCTGGACCTCGAATCGTTCCTGTTCCGTAGCACTCATGTCGTCTCCCGTATGTTGTCAGTATCGCCCGCCGGTGTTCCCGGCGTTCTTCACTTTGCCGCCCCTGCAGCAACTATACGCTTTCCTGTAGCCGCGCACCAGCGGCAGCCGCAGCTGCATGGCAGGCTCGGGTTGCGGGCCGCTTAGTTGCGCGAGGGCCCGCCCTCGTCGCTGCTGTCCGGATTGCGGTAGCAGGCCAGCACCAGCTTGAAGATGCTTTCGCTGCCGCGCGGCAGTCCGTCGTCAGCGCCGTACTTCTCCGCGAGGAAGCGGATCAGCTGCTGCAGTTCATCCATGAACTCGGCCCGCCTGGCCGGGTCAGCCAGCTCGATCTGTGCACTCAGGTTGAGCGTCGGGGTCTCGTCCCGCATCAGCGCCAGTCGGTTCGAATCACGTGCCAGTTCATCCGCGAGACCCATCATGTATCCGATGCTCAGGTTGTCTCCGAGCTTCTCCCTGCCTCCGAGGGCTGCCACGAGCGCCGGAGCAAAGGACACGCTTTCCGCCGTCACGCGATAGATCGCCTCCTTCAGGCCGCGGGCCTGCCGCTCATCCACCTGCTCCACGAAGCCGGCCTTTTCCAGCACCTTGACGTGGTAGTGCACCTTCTGCGGCGTCAGCCCCAGGTTGCCCGCAATCTCGGTGCAGGAGTGCGGCTCAGCCAGCAGGTGCATGATGTCCATGCGCAGCGGCTTGAGCAGTACCCTGGCCTCACCGAGGCTGCCGACTACCTGTTCCTTCTTCACCGTTTCGCTCGCTCCTCGAAGCTGATAATCTGATTATACAAAGTTTTTTGTAGAAAGCAAGCAATTTTACAAATTTCCTTGTAAATTAGTCGGACTTCTCTCCAGCCCTCCCGCTACACCCTGATCTATACTGGGTTCAGGAGAGATCAGCAATCTGAATGGACCAGCAGGAATCAAGCGGGGACATCACACGCCAGCAGCTTGGCGGCATGACCAACAAGGAGCGCTTCCACGAGGGGCGGAGCATTCCGAAGCAGTTGCGCCGAGTCTGCTGGGAGCTGTGGTCGCCCGTCGTCACCAGCGAGGACGAGCCTGACGACTGGCAGATGCTTGAGGTTCTCGACTGGTACCTCATCCGCCGCAAGCTGGGATCAAGCATCATTCAACCGCAGTCCATCAGCCGCAACATCGTTTACATATCGTCCATCCTTCTGATCGGGCTGGCTTTCCTCTTGATCACCATCTGGATCGGAGGAGTCAATCTGACACCCTGGAACAAGAGTGTGAGTAATAGCATGGGCTGGGATCTAAGCGACATCATCATCTTCATCCTGATGCTCTTCGTTGCCAGCGCAAGCCTGGCCAGCCTTGAATCCGCAAAACGGCAACGACGTGAACTGCAGGAGAAACTCGTAGGATTGGATGTTCTCGAGCTGGTGCCAACTGTCTACGGGTCACCGATTTCACAGTATGATCTGGTTCAGCTCCCGGCACTGGTGCGTGGCCAGCATGACACCACAGAGCGCATGAATGCGCGCATGATGGCTGACAACCTCGAGCTGTTCCTCGGAATGGATGGAGTGGATATCCGCAGGCGCCTGATGAATGAGCGGATCCTGACCGTTCTGCGCGGCTTTGCCATCGGCAGCGGCTTCCTTCTGATCTTCGCTCCATTCGCTGCCTTTCCGCTCTTTTTCATTGCCTTCTTCATGATTGACGGATCGAACCTGTTCACCAACCGCCGACACGAACTGCTGCTGGCAATGCTTGATGAGATGTATCCGGACGGAACCGCCGGCGCTGGCAAGCTGTAGAATCGCTTAAGCATGTTCCCGGGGACACCTGACAACTTCGGACTCGACCGGCTCTCTGGCCTTACTCGCCGCCAGCTCGTGTTCAGCGCGGTGACCGGCAGCCATGCCTACGGCACAGAGACCGAAACCAGCGACGTTGACATCCGCGGCATCTTCGGTGTCAGCGCCCAGGACTATCTCGCGCTGGCTGCGCCGCCGGAACAGCTCGCGGATGATCGCAATGACATCACTTATTACAGCCTGCGGCGCTTCATCGAACTGGCTGCCACTGCCAACCCGAACATCATCGAACTGCTGTACTCACCCGTGGACTGCATCCTGCTGGACAGCCCGGCGATGCAACTCCTGCGCGAACGGCGCAGCCTGTTCATCACGCGCCAGGCATACGATTCACACCTCGGCTATGCCCGCGCGCAGATCAGCAAGGCCCGCGGCCAGAATAAGTGGGTCAACAACCCACAGCCGCAACAGGAGCCTGAGCGCGAGGACTTCTGCTGGGTCGTGCCGGCACATCCGGACGGGACAGTCATGCCGCTGCGCCCCGTGCCGCTGGCTGACAGCGCAGTGCAGCTGGAGCACTGCCATGCCAGCTCGCTCGAGCACGCCCGCGGCATCTACCGGCTCTATGACTATGGCAGTGATGCACGCGGCGTGTTCCGCAATGGCAACCTGCAGTGCGAGTCCATCCCGCTTCAGGACGAGCATGCAAGGTTCTGCGGCCTGCTGATCTACAACCATGATGCCTACCAGCAGGCGAAGCGGGACCATGAGAACTACTGGCACTGGATGGCAACGCGCAACAAGTCGCGCTGGCGGACGCAGGAGAGTGGCGAAATTGACTACGACGCCAAGAACATGCTGCACTGCATCCGCCTGATCCTCTCCGGCGCGTCCATTCTGCGCGACGGTGCACCGCTGGTGCGCTTCGAGGGCGAACAGCTGCAGCTCCTGCGCGAGATCCGCAGCGGCCGCTTCAGCTATGACGAGCTGATCTCTCTGGCGGATGAACATGTGCGCGGGCTGGAGCAGCTGCTGCAGCATTGCAGCCTGCCGGCGGCCCCCGACATGCCGGCGGTGGAAGCCCTGCTGCGCGAGGCCACCGCGCTCTGGGAGAATGGCAATGCATGACTACATCCGCAGCATGATCAGCGAAGTTGAGCGGCAGCACGGCGTGAAAGTGCTGTATGCCTGTGAATCCGGCAGCCGGGCCTGGGGCTTCGCCTCACCGGACAGCGACTACGACCTGCGCTTCGTGTATCTAGCACCACTGGACTGGCACCTTTCGCTGCAGCAGCAGGCAGACACCATAGAATTCTTCGCTGACAACGAACTCGACCTCGCGGGCTGGGAACTTGCCAAGACCCTGCGGCTGTTTCATTCCTGCAACCTGGCCTTCAATGAATGGCTGGACAGCCCGGTGGTCTATCACGACGACGGCAGCCTCGCGGGACAGCTGCGGGACCTGGTGCCGCAGTACTTCAACCCGCAGAAGGCCTTCCACCACTACCGCAGCACGGCCCTGCGCAAGCTGGGCGAATCCCTGCCGGCGGACCCACGCGGCATCAAGAGCCTGTTCTACATCATCCGCCCGCTCTGTGCCTGCCAGTGGGTGCTGGAACATGGCAGCATGCCGCCCACTGCCTTTGCCGCACTGCGCAGTGGCATCAGCCTGCCGGATGCAGTTGCGGCGGCCATTGACGAACTGCTCGAACACAAGCTCAGAGCTGCGGAGCAGCAGCCGGTCAGTCCGCCGGCGGAACTCGCCATCTGGATCGGGGATTCAATGAATGATGCGCAAGGCAGGGCAGCAGGGCTAGCGGTCAACGCCAGCAAGAGCTGGGAGCCGCTCAATCTGATCCTGAGAAACTACCTGCGTCAGAGCTGAGCATCCTGCAGGATGAACCACCGGCCCGGATGGATCCTCGCAGCTATTCCTGGCCGGCCTCGGAAGCTGCATCCCCCGGCTGTTCCATCCCGCCGACGGTGATGCGCGCACGCACGGGACGTTCACCCGTGCCGATCTCCAGCACCTCGCGGGTGATCAGGGCGAGCACGATCAGGAGCGCCGATAGCGCCACCACCAGTCCGATTGTCGACCGCTGCGTGCCCATGTCAGTTAGGACTCCCTGAATAGATAATCGTTCGCACGTTCAATTGATTTAGCGCCCGGCGGGATTTCCCCGGATCTTCACGGCAATTCCACCAGGGATACGGATCAGGCCTGTTCGCTGGCCCTGGCCCGCCGTTGGAGCATCCCCGCCCTCCCGATGCTAGGATGGGCAGATTCGATTCCCAGGAAGCATGCATGTCCAGACTGATTTTGCCCAGTATCCTGATGCTGCTGCTCGCCGCCTGTGCCTCCGGCCCGGAAGCGGTCAGCACCGATGCCCTGCCTGCAGATTCCATGTCCCCTGTCTCGGCAGACGCAGTTGGCCCGTCAGCGGGTTTCAGCCTGCCGTTCCCTGCGGATTCCCTCCTGCCTGATCGCAGGGCCAGCGGTGGCGGCAGCATCCTGCAGGATGCCGATGAGGATGTGGAAAACAGCGGCGGTCTGACACTGGTCAGTGAAGGCGCTGAGCCGGATCTCGATTACTTCCTGCTGCTCAACAGCCTGGCAGGGGAAGTCGCCTGGGCACGCTACGTGTTCGCCGCCGGTGAGCTGGCCGAGCCGCATTCCGTGCTGCTGCGCCATTCCGCCAGCCAACAGGGGACTGTCCATGCCGGAATTGCCAACTGGGAGAGCATGCGCTGGGACTGGCAGAGTATCCCGACCGACGAACTGGCTTCCGACCCCTTCATCTTCCTGAATGGCGACACAGGCCGATACGTCAGCCCATTGGGCAACATCCACTGCGTGATCCTGACACATGACGGCATGGGTATCACGCTTGACAACCTCGAACTCTATCTCCAGCAGCCGGCCCTCCCTCCGCTGGACCTGCGCGCCAGCCAGGGGAGCTTCTACACCTCAATCTTCCTGGACTGGACGGAAGTGCCGGGGGCCGAGAAATATGAGATTGAATACCAGGAGCAGGGTGGCGGACCCGCGGACTGGCAGCCCCTGATCACGGTCGATCAGCAGCCGTTTGACACGCAGTTCTGGACACATACCGCAACAGCACCGCCGGGCCAGGAGGCAGCCTATGACCAGGTCTATCTCTACCGCATGCGATCCGTCTTCCCGGGCGGGTCCACAAGCCCGGCCTGGAGCAATGTCGTCAGCGGTTATCGCACATTGCAGGCTCCGCTGATGGGCGACGTGAGCTACCGCCAGCCCGTCGATGGCATCTTCGTGGACTGGGTTGCCACGGGTGTGGACCTCTTCAATCTCTTCAGGGACGACCAGCTGATAGTTGCCAACCTCAATGCGACTGAGTACCTGGATGACAGTCCCGTGGCCAGGGATGGCGAGGAACACAGCTATTACGTCCGTGGCCTGACCCTCGACGGGCAGACAGAGCCGGCCCAGCCGCGCACGGGCAGGGCCCTGCTGATTGACACGAGCCATGTCAATGACCAGCCGGCTCCGATCCCCTTCGGCCTCACACTGGACATCGTGGCCGGCAACCTGCCCTTCAGTGCCTACATCAACATTGACGCGGAAGTCGGCTTCTGCTGGGCTGACACGCCCTATCCGGCTGGCCCCGCCGACTGGCACACCGGCCTGATCAGTGCCGCACCGGAAGGCGAGATTGACAACCACTTCTCCGTTTCCGTCTGCGTCTCGGATGGAGTGCCGCTGGTGTTCTTCGGGCGCGGCTCCTCCGACCCAGCCCTGCTCTGTGCCGTACCATCCGTCATTCCGCCGCAGGGTCCGCAGGACTGGGACATTCATGAAGTGGTGGACGCTCCCGCCTATGTCGGCATGCTGGATGCGGCGATTGTCAACGGCAGGCCCGGCGTGGCGGTGCAGGCCAGCTTCACAGGAGCTGACCCCAACTCGTCCTACTTCTGCACTGCGGCAACGGACTCACCCGGCTCATCCGCGGACTGGACCAGCACACCGGTCACCCTCTCCGGGGATCAGCTGGAGGCAGCCCTGGCTGAATTCGGTGGCAAGCCCTGCATGCCTTCCACATCTGACAACCTGCGCTTCAACTTCGGCAGGATCAGCCAGCCACTTCTGCAGGACGACTTCCTCTCGACCTACATCGGCGACCAGGCCAGCGTCGGCAGCACGACCGGCACCAACTTCAGCATGACACTTACCGGACCCGGCCCGGGCATTGCCTACCGCAGCAATGACATGCTGGTATTCGCCTACTCCCCGCAGACCCTGCCCGCGGACGAGACTGACTGGAGGCTGCGCCCGATCGAGCTCGGTGTCAGCGCGGGTTACGAGACATCCCTGGTTGACTATGCCCCGCAGGGTGAGGCATTCCCTTCCACTGCATTGATGACAACCTACAGCCCGGACAGCGACAGCATCTGGCTCGTGAATGCCAACACGGGATTTCCCTATGACGGGGTGTTCTCCTGGTACTGGATCGAGCCGGAACCCAGCGGCATCAAGCACGGCTTCTCCAATGCAATGACGCTGCAGGACGGCCTGCCCGTGATCATCTACAGCGTGGAGGAATCAATCGACGGCGAACTGAAGTACATGCGGGGTTACTAGCCCGGGCGGTCCGGGTCGCCCTCACGGCGGATGCGGCGGATGCGCATCTCGCGCTTCTTCTCGACCTTGGCCCCCTCCAGCTCGTTGTCACGCTCGAGGTACTTGCGGATATGCTCGGCGAAGGCCCGGCCGATGCCCTTCACCTCCAGCAGCTCATCCACCGTGGCCTCCCGCAGGCGCTTGACGCTGCCGAAATGCCGCAAAAGCTCCCGCTTGCGCGTCTCGCCCAGCCCCGGCACGGTGTCCAGGACGGAGATGCGCATCGCCTTCTCCTTCATCTTCGAATGCTGCGTGTTGCCAAAGCGGTGCGCCTCATTGCGCAGCTCCACCAGCAGCCGCAGGCCGGGGTCGGTATGAGGCAGGCGGATCTCCTCCAGCTGGTCTATGTCGTTGTAGTGGTAGACCAGCTCCTCCTGCTTGGCGAGGCTGCAGAGCTTGATCCCCTCCAGCACCTCGCGCTGCTCCGTTGACAGGTCCGGGTCGTCCATCATCTGGTCGAACACGCGGCGCACGCTGTTGAGCTGCCCCTTGCCGCCGTCGATCATCACGAGGTCCACCTGCCGTTTCCACTTCGGGTCCGTCAGCAGGCGCTTCAGCCTGCGGTGCAGGGTCTCCATCAGCATCGCGTAGTCATCCGGGGTCTGCTTCAGGCGGATGTTGAACAGGCGGTACTCCGGGGCATCCTTGCGCCCGCCGGTGAACACCACCATCGCGCCCGTGGCCTGCTGGCCCTGCAGGTTGGCAATGTCATAGCCCTCGATGCGGCGCGGGTAGTCCGCCAGCGAGAGGTGCTCCTTCAGCGCCTTCTGCCCCGGCGTGACGACGTAGTCCCCGCCCCCGCCGAGCAGCACCGTGTGCAGGCGTTCCTGGGCATTGCGGTTGGCAATCCCCAGCAGTTCCAGCTTCTTGCCGCGCTTCGGCGTCGTCAGCAGCACGCGGCGGATCGGCATCCCGGCGCTGTCGGTGATCTCGATCCCCGTGCCGTCAGCGTTGCCAAGTTCCGGGACCACCCCGGCCTCACCGTTCTCGGCGAAGCTGCCGGCCAGCAGCGCCACCTCCTCGGCCTCGCCGCGGTGCTCCAGCGCCTGGAAGCGCAGCCGCCCCAGCCACTGGCGGATCACCTCGCCGTCCTGCGGCTGATGCGGCAGCACCAGCTCCGGCGGCACGTTCTGCGGGTTGGCATAGTGCAGCTTGAGGAAGCCGGCCAGCACGTCGTTGTCAGCACTGTCCTCCAGGCGGTGGTCCAGCACGAACTTGCGGTCGCCGATCAGCCGCCCGTCGCGCACCGGCATCACCAGCACGCATGCCCTGTCCCGGCTGCGCGCCAGCCCGAGCACGTCGTAGTTCTCGCCCGGCCGCCCGATCATGCGCGTGCGCTGGAAGCTCTTCTCGGCGGCCTCGATCAGGTCGCGGTAGCGCGCCGCACTTTCATAGTCGCGGTTCTCCGCCGCCTCCCACATCCGCTTCTTCATCTCGTCAATCACGGTGCCGTAGTTGCCATTGAAGAAGTCCACGGCGTACTGCACCAGCGCGCCGTATTTCTTCTCGTCGATGTAGCCGACGCAGGGCGCGCTGCAGAGCTTGAGATGGAAGTCCAGACAGGGCTTCAGGTACTTGTGCTCGTCGTCAATCTCCAGTTTGCAGGTCCTCAGCTGGAACATCCCGGCAATGAACTTCATCGCGCTGCGGACCTGACCCACGCTCGTCATCGGCCCCCAGTAGCGCGCGCCATCGTCAAGATACTG
The DNA here is from genome assembly GCA_020440605.1 of bacterium. Taxonomy (GTDB): domain Bacteria; phylum 4484-113; class 4484-113; order 4484-113; family JAFGCY01; genus JAHEFU01. The sequence goes on from JAGRNT010000012.1 coordinate 92,064, forward strand.
CCGCGTCAGCATCACGCGTGGGAACTTCTCGTTCATGCTGATCTTGACGTAGGGGTAGGACTTGTCGTCCTTGAGCATCGTGTTGTAGCGCGGCTTGAAGGTGCGAATCAGCGAGCTTTCCAGCATCAGCGCGTCGATCTCGGTCGGGACCACGATCCAGTCCAGATCGCGGATCTCCGTGACGAGCTGGGCGATGCGCGGGTCGCTCTCGGCGGCGGCGGTGAAGTAGCTCGAGACGCGGTTCCTGAGCACCAGCGCCTTGCCGATGTACAGGATCTTGCCGCGCGCGTCCTTCATCTGGTACACGCCCGGTGAATCCGGCAACTGGCGCAGCTTGCGGTGGACCTGCTCGGGATACTCCATCACAGTAGGATGATACCCGGCGGAAGGCCGTCATTTGTTAAGGAGGTCCGGCTTTAGCCGGGCAACAGGTTTCGGGTTTCCGGTTTCGGTGATCGGACAAGGGAGGCCCGATGTCAGTCGGGCAAGGTAGCTGCCATGCGATTCGGGCTGGGAGGTCCGACTTTAGCCGGGCAAGGGAGGCCCGATGTAAGTCGGGCAAGGGAGGTGCGACACTTGCTGTCGCCCAATGGCAAGTGGCAATAGTTAGAATAGTCTGGATAGTGGAAGAAGTAGGGCAAGTGAAAGAAGTTGACAGTAGCGGCCGCTTCCAGCGGCCGGTCATCAGTTTGTGTAGCAGCGGCGCCCCCGCCGCTGAAACCCTGCCCCCGAAACCCGAAACCCTACCCCCGAATTCCATGTCCTACGATTGTCGGGGAGGACATCGAATGAAACTGCCTTGGCTACTGGCTGCCACGCTGCTGCTGGCAACATTCCTTATCCATCCTGCCAGTGCGCAGGATGACAATTCGAACGGCTTGCAGGAACTGCTGCAACGTGAGGATGTGATTGCCCGGATTGAGCGGGGACGGCCAAAGCCGACATTCGACCTGCTGTTCGACCAGTATGCCCAGGCTGTCTGGGATGCTAATGCCGCCGATGCATTCATCTATGAGCCGATGGGTGAGCACCTGTATGCCGCAGCATTGCCGGATGAAGTCCTGCTGCAATGGAAGGAGCGCTGGGGTGATGACCCGCGCTGGTGGGAACTGCGGGCCTATTGCGCAGCCATAGCCGCCATAAGGGATGACACCGGGAATGACCGTCCTCGGGAGATTCTTGCAGAAGCATACGAACGCGGCGTTGTCAGCCCATCATCGCTTCAGCTTCTGTTTTGCCTTGCGGCAGAGAGTGAATACGGCAAGCAGGAATATGCAGAAAAGCGCTGGTATCCGGTCTACAGTGAGGAAACGCAACAGAAACTGCTGGGCTACCTGGATGACTTCATCCGCATCGCCCCGGAGCATCCCTGGGGCTGGTTCCAGCGCGGCCTGCTGAACATCAGTATTGGCAACGAGGAGGCCGGGCTGGCCGACCTGCAGGCCTGCAGCACTGCTGCGGATGACCGGATGCTGCTGCCATTTCCGCTGTCAACGACGATCATGCTGCTTGAGCAGGGCAAGTACGCCTGCAGCCCTGTGCTGACCGGCATGCTGCTCCAGATCGACTTCATAAATGTCCCGGGTCAGTGGCACATGTTCGCCGGGCGGCGCACGCTCGGTTGGTACGCCTCCCTGCAACTTGAGAATGGCAACATGGACAGGCTTGACCTGCTGGAATCGGCTGTAACGGCCTGTGGAAACAGCCTGTGGTGGGACCTCTCAGGCAGGCAGGCTCCCGCAATATTCACCAACTCATTGGCCAGGCAGTGCCTCGTGCAGTACCCTGAGCGATTCAGTGAGGAACAGAGAAACAACCTCTATGGACACAATGTGCGCATGACGCAGTCGCGCACTAGGATGATGGAAGGCAGGAAGGCCCTTGATGATTTCATTGAGGACGAGATGTATACAGCCTTGCTGCCCATCGAAGCACCGTCGGGCAGTACCAGCTGGATGGAAATGCTGGCAACTGAACTGATTGAACCGGGCAGCATCAGCCAGGCAATGGTGGAGCGCGGCATGGGCCACTACTTCTTCGAGCGCTGTGCTGCTGCGCATTTGGCGTACTGGTCCAGTGATGCCGAGCAGGAGGAACTGGCGTTCGTTGTCGAGCGCCTGGACCGTTGGCACTGGACTGAGCTGGATTATGAGGAGCAGGAACTGAGCCCGGAAATGCAGAAGCTGCTGGAACAGCTGGAACAACAGGAGCAGGAAGATGAAAGGGAGGCTAGGCAGTAAACAACTGCTACCTGAAATGGGCAACCTGCAACCCGCAACCGGCAACCTGCCCCCTGAAACCTGACACTTGGGTATAATGCGCGGTTGAGACCCGGAGGTCAATCCCGATGCGCATTCACTGGCAACACCTTGCATTCCTGCTGCTGATCATCGGCTGCTGCTCCTGCAGCTCCGGCCACAACGCTGGCAATTCCAGTCCGGCACCGGACGGGCTGGCAGCACTCAGCCCTGCCGGGAAGCAGCCTGCCGCGATTGAGATCCTGCCGGGTGGCCTGTACGACTCGCTTGATGCTGGATCACTCAGCATCGTCTGGTCAGAGCAGGATGGCCAGCCCCTGGCCACGATTAGCACAAATGACGCAGTGAACCTGCGCGCGGCCTATCTGCGGATCTCCGTCCCCGGCACTGCTACTGGCAGCGCGACTGTCACGCCTGGCTCATGGGCCGGTGAAGATGCGCTGAGCATCGCTGTCCCCTCTGCTGACAACACGCTCGACATCGGTGTCTGCATGCTGCATCCGGACAGCGCCGGCGGCCACAATGGTCCGGTCACGCTGGCAAGGCTGCGCTTCACGGATGAGGAAGCGGATGAGCTCCGGGCGACCAGTGCCCCGCCGCTGAGCGCGGGCTCGCGCATCGACCTGGACTACGACCCGAGCCGCAACTTCTTCTACTGGTACTATGCCAACCAGGGTGACTACGACCAGAACGGCGAGGTCAACGTCTCCGACCTGACCCCGATCGCCGTGCACTTCGGCAAGACTGCCAACGGCGGTTTCCCGCGCGCCAGCGTGGAATCGGTGGTGGACGGCGATGACAACGGCGAGATCAACATCGCCGACATCTCCCCGATCGGGATCGGCTTCGGCAGCCGCGTGGAGGGCTTCAACCTCTACAAGGGCCAGCCCGCCGACTACCCGCAGGCGGCGGACCAGCCCTCCACGATCGCCGTGCTGCAGACCGCCGTGCTCGCCGATGCGCTGAACACCCCCGCCCAGGGCCGGCTCTACTACGAAGTGCACAGTGACGCAGCCGCCGATGCCGCAGCTGCCTACTGGCTGCGCCCCGCCGAGGGTGCAGCCGAGGGCATCCCGAGCGATCTCTCCGGACTTGGCAACCAGGCACCCAGCGCCAGCTTCACGCTCGAGGCCAGTGCCGGCCTCGACCCCTTTCAGCTCAAGGCCGATGCCTCCGCCAGCTCTGACCCGGAGGGCGGCGCGCTGGAGTATTACTGGTACATCGTGGACGGGATCTTCGCCGCAGAGCTGACGGACCCGGGCAATGTGACGCTCACGCAGCAGGTCGGCCCCGGCAACTGGTCCGTTGCGCTCTATGTGCGTGACGAGCACGGCGCCACCGGTTTCGCCGCCAGGCAGTTCAGCGTGGCTGCCAATGCCGGCTGGCAGATCACCGATCTCGACATCGCCGTGCCGGGTGCGCCGGTGATGGACATCAAGGACATCGCACTGGCCGGGATCGACGACCGGCCCTACATTGCATCCGTCTACCAGAGCACGAGCGAGAGCGTGGTCGCCCTCAATTATGGCAACGACCCGCTCTGGAACCAGCCGCTGGCCTTCCGCAGGATCAACGAGCTGATGGGTGGCAACGCCGGGCAGGTGGAGATCCTCGACGTGGGCGGCGTACCCGGCGTGGTTTCGCTGCAGAAGAAGCCCACCGAAAGCCGCGTGGAGTACAACTACGTGGAGGACCAGCAGTTCACGTCCCCCTACAACATCGCGCTTTCCAACCACAACCTGCGCGATATCTCCGCCGCGATGGCGGATGGCCGGCCCTCAGTGGCGATCTTCGACCGGGATGCCAGCGAGGTGCTGTATGCGATCAGTGACGACGCCACCGGCTCGCACTGGGGCACGGCCGGGATGATCGACTCCGGTGCCAACCTCGGCTGGGGCGTGAGCGCGGGCGTCGTGAGCGGTTCACCGGCGCTCGTCTACTGGGATGCCCAGAACAAGCAGGCGATCTACATGGATTCGCACATCGCAGGCGGCAGCGTGGTCTGGCATGTGCCCTTCCCGGTCTTCCCTGCAACGCAGCTCGAGATCGGCGATGCCGTACTCGACCTGCCGGCCGGCGGCCAGTGGCTGCTGCTGCATGACTACACCGCCAACGGGCTTGTCAACCTGCGTGACAACGGCTTCACCACCAAGGAGCAGCTTTCCGCCACGGCCGGTGACAGCCACACTGAGTATTCAGCGAAGGTGATTGGCGAGCGGGTCTGCTATGTGTTCGTGGACGGCGGCAAGCTGAAGTTCCGCCGCAGCACGGATGGCACGGGAACCACCTGGCTGCCGGTGCAGGAGATCACGGACCTGACGACCGAGGACGGCTGGGTCTCACTGGCGGATGTGGGCGGCTTCCCGGCGGTGGCCTATGTTGACGATGTGACGGCCACGGCGCATTACGCTGTGCTGGTGGAATAGGGAGGTCCGGCTTCAGCCGGGCCTGGAGGAAGAGGAGTGTTCTGAGTATTGAACAACAGAGCACACAGCGAGCACGGAGAATTTTCTGTTTCCATACATGAGATCCGTGGAAACCTGCAGCGCAAATCTGTGCTCTCTGGGGTCAAGCCCTCTGCGGGCTCCTCTCCCTCTGTTGCCACGATCCATTCTGACAACGAAACTGCTGGGCAGGACTGCGGCGATCACACACTGCACATTTTTCAGCACAAGACCCCCCAGGAAACCCGTTGAATTCTCTGTGCTCTCTGTGATCTCTGTGGTTAAGCCCTCTGCGGGCTCCTCTTCCTCTGTTGCCAGAATAAATTCCGGCCTCCCTTGTCCGGATTGCTCCGGACCTCCCTACGTCCGCGGGACCCGCTCCTCATACAGCAGCGTGCCCTGCTTTTCGCCCCAGATCCGCACATGGATGTAGCGCGTCACCGGCTTGCCCTTGAGCTTCTCGCCGGCGAAATACCTGCCAACTTCCTCGTCGTCATCCACGATTTTGATATTGATCCCGCCGGGGCTCCACTTCTCGGAGCTGAAGTTCTCATAGAACTTCCCGGTCACGGGGTTGATCGCATGGTAGTAGCGCAGCAGCACATCCTCCGGTGACAGCTCGGGCCAGCTCTTCTGCCCGCCCCAGCTGATCAGGCCGTAGTACAGCTCCGGCCCGCTGTGGGGCAGCGCGCCCCACTTGTCCCAGTAGTTCTCCACCTCGCGCACGAGCTGCGTCAGGCTGACAACGCCATGCCCGCCGGGCAGTTTCCAGAGTGAGACACGGCGGCGCTCGCCTTCGCTCAGCTTCCAGTCCGCCTTGAGCGGGCCATCCGCCGCCGCCAGCTCCTTCAGGTACTTCTTCTCATAGTCCGTGCTGCCCTTGTCACCGGGGCCGACGTAGTCCACGAGCTCCAGCGCGGGGCTCAGGTCGACCTTGAGCATGCGCTTCACGGCGCCGGGGTAGTCGAAGTCCGGTGCGCTTTCATGGTTCGGATGTGCAAGCGCCGCCGTGCACAGGCACAGCAGTACAAACAGGCTGATCGGCAGATATCTCATCAATCCCTCCCGCGGGCACATCATTCTACCCAGCGCAGCGGAGCAGTATCCCGGACGAGTCATGCCCCATGCATATTCAGCTGCTCAGTCCGGCAGGCGTGGTGCCGGCGGCCTGGGCGGAGGTGGCGGCGGGACCGGGCGCGCACTGTCCACATCCCCGCTGCTGCCCAGTCCGGCCAGCAGGTAGTCCGCCAGGGCCAGGCGCTGGACCGCCCCGTCCAGGCGCAGGCGGTACTGCAGCAGCATCCCGAGCAGCAGCATGCAGAGCAGGGGATATTCAAACCAGCGCCCGAAGTTCAGATGCAGCAGCATGATCCAGCCGCCGAGCAGCACCACTGCCAGCAGGCTCAGCAGTCCCAGCCGCTCCCAGGGACCGCCTCTGTGCAGGCCTTTGCGTTTCACGAAGCCCGGAAGGCTGCGGCTCAGACGCAGGAGGCTGCGCCGGAAACTGCCGCCATCGCCCCCCGCCAGCAGTTCCGTGCCCAGCTCGCTGCCCAGCAGGTTGTGCTCCTCCAGGCCGCCGGCCAGCCAGGGCCGCAGCCGGCGCAGGGCCTGGCTGCGCAGTGCCAGCGCCGCGCCGTACCACAGCAGCGGCACGCCGAGCATCAGCATGTAGAATTCCGGCCCGCTCACCCCGTAGTACCAGTCCGGTCCCTCGAAGTAGAACCAGACAATATGCATCGACAGTCCGAGGAAGATGAATGCGGGCAGCGCCGTGATCAGCATTATGTCGACCGCGCTCTGCTGCCGCCGGCGGAAGTCCTCCAGCCAGCCGCGCACCGGCCCAGCTGTCCCTTCCACCGTGCTGCGAGCGTCCTCAGCCATCCACGCAAGCTTAACACTGCGGCAGCCCGGATCAGGAGCGGCGGTGTTAGAATCTAGGGATGTGGGACAACTGGCTATTCAGCCATCCGGAGCTGGCACATATCACTCTGGATGTGGGACGGGGACTGGGCGAGACACGCTCCCGGCACCACGTCACGAAGCTGGTTGAACTGCTGATGCCCTGGGACGAGAAGCAGGTGCTGTACTGCCTGGACCAGCTCGCCGCCGGGGACTCCCGCAGCGCCGCCGCGATCGCGGCCCGCGCTTCCGCCGGCGGATCCCTGCAGGGCGACACCCATCTGCTGGCCGGAGCCTTTGCACTGGCCATGGCCCGTCCCCAGGAAGCCGTCAACGCACTTGAACAGCTCGGACGTGAGAACACCGACTGCGGTGAGGCCATCCGCCGGATGTACCCCGGCCTGCGCATCCTCCTGAGGATCACGCCCACGGTGCTGATCCCGGTCTATCCCAATGACTACGGCGCGGGCCTGATGCTGGCCGTGGCCCGCTGGGCCTGCGGTGAAAGCGGGGCTGCGCTGGAGGACGTTCGCGACCTGATCAGCCGCCACGGCATGCGAGACGAACTGCGCCTGCTGGGCGGCTACCTGCTGGTGCAGCGCGGCGAGCTCGACCGCGCCATCAAGGCCCTGCAGGGGGCGCATCCCGAGGAGGAGGACGCCGTGGCCCTCGACCAGGCACTGATCCTCGCCTATGCCCTCAGCCGCCGCGAGCAGTACCGCGAGGCCGCCCGCGCCCTGACGCGCAGTGTGCGCAGCATCCGCAGTGCCAACCAGCATCTGCAGGCCCGCTGCAAGCTGCTGCTCGCTGAGCTCTACGACCGCTGCGAAATGCCCTTCGAGGCGCTGGCGATCTCCAGCGAGGTCCCGGCCGAGGTGCTGCCCCCCGCCGTGGCGCGCAGCCAGCAGCAGCGCGAGGAGCGCTGGCTGACCGAGGCCCTGCACATGGGCGGGGCGGAGCTGGAGCGCATGGCGCGCGCCAACCCCTACATGATGTACGTCCCCGACGCGGCGGAGTTCAGCGATGCCCGCCGCGTGAGCAAGCTCGACATCCACCGCGATCCGGTGGCAGCGCTCAAGCCGCGGGAGATGAGCTGGCTGCGGCGCAAGGCTGACGAGCACCGCATCTCCGAATACCGCAGTGCCGTGGCCCGCGGCGAGAATGTGCCCGCCCCGCATGGCGAGAACCTCACCACGGAGGGCCGGCAGTTCCGCCAGCGCGTGCGCCAGGCCGAACAATGGTGGCCCGGCCGCAGTCAGGCTCTCAGTGCCGCCCTGACCGGACGCGACGGCCTGCAGGCCGCGGGCGCCGTGGGGCATGCGCTGTTCGACTTCTGCAGCCAGCACGAGGGCTCGCTGAAACTGCTGGAGGGCGAACAGCGCGCACGCTTCGTCGCCGGATTCGGCGGGATGGTGCTGGCCGCTGCGATAATCATGATCGTGCTGCGCCTCGCCGTCTACGGCGGCCAGTGAGAAACTGACAACATGATGCCAAGACTGCTGCACAGCCTGCTCGCGAGCTGCCTGGTCCTGTTCTGCCTCGGACTGGGAGCCACGGCCGTGCATTGCCAGAATTCCGATGACCCCCCGCCGCGCCAGGAGGAGGACCCCCCTCCAGCGGATGACCCCGCTGCAAAGGACGAGCCGCAGCAGGATGACAGCGGCATCGGCCAGCTGGAGCTGGAGCAGCCCGAAAGCGAGGAGGACCTCCGCATCAAGCCGCGGCTGCGTCCCGACACTGATGAGGAGGAGCGCGCCTACAAGCGCCAGGCCACGCGCAATGACCCCTTCCTCAATCCGCTGCTGCCGCTCGACTACGAACGCATCGAGAACAGCGGTTACAACCCCCGCGATCATCTGCTGCCCGCCGGCTACCCGGATCTCTCCCGCTACATCGTCCAGACCCGCGGCGGTGAGGTGCGCGGCTTCCTCACGGTGCATACGAGCATCGAGGAGCAGGCCCTGGCCGGACGAGTGATCAGCGTAGTGCAGGTGCAGGAGTATGAGCCGCGCCAGCGCACGGAGATCCAGATGCAGCTCGATACCCTGCGCCCGTTGCAGACCCAGATCCTCCCCGAGGGTGAAAACCGCAGCCTGCAGGCACTCGAACTCGGGCTGGAGGAAGCGCTCAGCGCGGAGTACCTCTTCGACCGCATCACCATCCGCCAGAACGTCGGCGGGATCACGGGCATGGAACGCGCGCGCATGCTGCCTTTCTCGTTTGACCTGAACCAGCTCAGCACGATCGTGCGCTGCCTCGACTACGAAAGCACCGACTGGCCGCTGGAGGCCGTGCTCTACGATCCGCAGAAGCGGGCCAACCGCGTACTCTCGATCCAGCAGCCGCAGCGCTCCACGGTCAAGAGCGCCGAGCTTGTTGACTACGGCTGCTGGGAACTGACGATGCATGTCGGCGACGAGATCTGGCAGTACTCCGTGGAACGCCTAGAACCGCACCGCATCGTGCGCTTCAGCAACCCGCAGATGAGCTACACCCTGCAGAGCTACACCCCCGGCAGCTGAGCCGGCCCGCGCACCCGGCTCGGCTATACTCAGGGCATGAGCTTCTCCGTGGGAGTTGACATCGGCGGAACCTCCGTGAAGATCGGCTGCTGGGAAGGCGGCCGCCCGCTGATCTGGCGCAATGGCCTGCCGGTTCCGCAGGACAGGGACGGCCTGGCCGTGGCCAGCGCCATCGCCGCGCTGATCCGTGAATGCCTGCCCGCCTCGGACTCCCGTCCGGCCTGCATCGGCGTCGGCACCTGCGGGATGGTGCAGCGCGGGCGGATCCTGATGTCGCCCAACACCGAATGGGATGAGGTCCCGCTCACGGACTTCCTCAGCACGGAATTCAGCTGCCCGGTGCAGGTGCTCAATGATGCCGACGCCTACCTGCTCGGCGTGCTGCAGGATGAGGCCGAAACGGGCAGCATCGCCTGCGGCTTCACACTCGGTACGGGGCTCGGCACCGCGGTCTGGCTCGGCGACCGCCTGCTCGGCACGGCCTGCGGCACCAGCCCGGAGGGCGGGCACATCACGCTTGACATGCATGGCGACGCTGCCAACACCGGCATCCCCGGCAGCTTCGAGAGTCTCTGCTGCATCACGGCGATCCAGCGCTACTACCATGAGCGCGGCGGGCTCACACTCAGCCCGGAGCTGATTGCCACCGCCGCCGGCAACGGTGAGCAGGCCGCGCGCGATGCCTGGTTCCACTATGGCGAATGCCTCGGGGCTGGGCTCGGCGCTTTTGCCAACATCTTCTACCCTGAGCGGATCTACATCGGCGGCGGGCTGGCCGGGGCTCGCGAGCATTTCCTGCCGGCGGCGCTGCAGCGTCTGGCAATGCACAGCCTGCGCACCACCCCGCGCCCTGAGATCATCTTCCCCGCTGACAACGCCAGTGCCATCGCGTGGGGCAGCGTGCGCTACCTCGCGGCGGCGGCCGGGAGCAGTGCATGAGCGAGGGCATGGAATACAGCCAGGCTGCGGCGGAATTGCTGGCCGCGAAACTCGTGGCCCGGCTGGCGGTTGCCAGACGGACGATTGCATGCGCCGAGAGCTGCACCGGGGGCTGGATCGCCCAGGCGCTGACCAGCGTGCCCGGCGGCAGTGATGTCTTCCCCGGCGGGATCGTCAGCTATTCCAACCTTGCCAAGACGGAGCTGCTGGGCGTCAGCCAGGATACGCTCGCGGAGTTCGGCGCGGTCAGTGAACAGACGGTGCGCGAAATGGCAATGGGGGCCCGCGCCAACTTCCACTCCGACTACGCCGTGGCGGTCAGCGGGATCGCCGGCCCGGGTGGCGGCACAGAGGAGAAACCCGTGGGCACGGTCTGGATCGCCTGGCTCAGCCCCGAGGAACTGCGCACGCAGTGCTTCCAGTTCGCGGGCAATCGCGAACTGGTGCGGATTGCCACTGTGTGCGAAGCGCTGAGGGGATTCCTGCATACACACAAACCCAGCGCAGAGCAGGACTGAGCGCTACAGGTTCTGCAGATCCTGCCAGCTCAGCACCCGCATTCTGTTGTCAGGCGTGATGTAGGGGTCGAAACCCGCTGGCATGAGAGTGCCGTCGTAGTCGTAAGTGCGCTTCAGTTCATCCGTGTCGCTGTCATGGAACAGCAGGTAGCCGTTGTAATCCGCAGCTCCCATGTTCTGTGCCTGCAGCTCCATGCACAGCGCATTCCAGCCGGGGAAGTAATGCTCCCACCAGTGCTGGCCCATCGGCAGCGGATTGAGCAGTTCACCATCCGGGCTGTAGATGTACCAGCGTGAGAATTCATCTTCCTCCAGCGGACCGTTGCCTTCACGGCTGCGTTCATAGGCTCCCGGCATCCCCTGTGTGACGACTTCGCCGGAGGGCGGGAACAGGGCCCTGAGCGGAATGTCCTCCAGCAGCCAGTCCGGCGGGCGGAAGCCGTCCTGCGGTTCAGCGTCATCACTTCCGAGTGCCTCCAGTTCGTCGCCGTACATCAGCTGCATGCGGTTGAAGTCCGCCAGCACAGGGTTGAAGCCCTCGGGCATCAGCGTGCCTTCGTAGTCGAAGATCTCAATCACCTCACCCTCGCCGTCGCGGAACACGAGGTAGCCCGCATACTCCGAGGGACTGACGCCGTTGCTCCTGGCCCCCTCGAACTTCTCGCGCCAGGCCGGGAAGTAGTGCTCCCACCAGTGCTCGCCGTCCTCCATTTCGTGGATAAGCCTGCCGGAGGGGTCATACACGTACCAGCGCTGGAACTCACCCTCACGGACCTCCATCCTGGCCGGCCATTCGCTGCGCTCCAGCGCCCCCGGCTGCCCCAGGGTGATGATCTCTCCGCTAGGCGGGAACAGGGCCTGCAGCGGCGGATTGTCAACCAGCCAGCCAGGTGGCACCACCGCTTCGCGCTCGATGTACAGTTCGCGCAGCCCGGCCTCGATGGCATCGGCGCGTGCCTCAGTTTCCGTGCCAGGCGATGCATTGGCAAGGACCGGGGCAGCGGCGGAACTGCTCACGGCAGCCTGCTCCTCTCGCGGGCAGGCATTCAGCAGGATGCAGCTCAGACAGGCCGTGCAGATCAATCCACTCACTGCCAGCCTGCTGTGCATGCCTGATGCCTCCTACTTCTTCTTCGCGGTACCGCGCTTCGCTGCCGTCCCGGTACTAGGACTCCTGCGCGCGGCCTTCGGTTTTGCTTCATCCTCCAGCTTCAGGAAGCCCGGCTGGGTCAGCTTCTGCGGGTCGAAGGCTTTCCTGATCTGCGCCTCCGTCAGCAGCGGGCTGCCATCGGCCTTGCGTGCCGCGCGCACCTCGTCCATGATCGGCGTGCCGCTCTTCACGGCATGCTTGACGATCTCCGCCGCCGCCGCGTAGCCGATCAGCGGGTTGAGCACCGTTGCCAGTCCCATGCTGGCCTCGAAGTACTTCCGGCACTGCTCCTCATTGGCGGTGATCCCGCGCACGCAGCGCTCGGCCACCACCGTCATGCTCGTTGTCAGGATCGACTGCATGTGCAGCAGGTCCCAGGCCACGATCGGCATCATCACGTTGAGCTGGTACTGCCCGGCCTGGGCGCAGCCGCAGATCGCGCTGTCCAGCCCGATCACGTTGTAGCAGACCATGTTGAACATCTCGAGCATCACCGGGTTGACCTTGCCGGGCATGATCGAGCTGCCGGGCTGCACCGGCGGCAGGTTGATCTCGCCGATGCCGCTGGTCGGCCCGCTGGAGAGCAGGCGCAGGTCGTTGGCAATCCGTCCGAGGTCCACCGCCAGCGAGCGCAGGGCGCTGCTGAACTGCAGCTGGTCCGCCAGTGAGTTGTGCATCTCCACCTTGTTGGCGGCCGTGCCCAGCCGGATCCCGATCGACTGCCCGAGCTGCAGCGCGAGCTGCATCGCCACCTCGCGCGAGTAGTCCGGGTGGCTGTTCATCCCGGTGCCGACGGCGGTGCCGCCGAGCCCGAGGATCGCCAGCTGCTTGGCGGCGTCCACGATCCGCCCGCGGGCCTTCTTCAGGCAGTCCGCGAAGGCCGTGAAGACCTGGCCGAGCGTGACCGGGGTGGCATCCTGCAGATGCGTGCGCCCGGTGGTGATCACCTTGTCAAACTCCCGGCCCTTCTTCCTGAGCTCACCTTCCAGCAGGTCCAGTGCCGCAAGCGTATCCGGCAGGATCATCAGGTTCGAGAGCCGGATCCCCGTCGGCATCGTGTCATTCGTGCTCTGGGCCATGTTCACATGGTCATTCGGATGCACGAAGCTGTAGCTGCCACGCACCTTGTCAGCGGCCTTGCGCGCATACTTCTCGTTGGCGAGATTGGCAAGCACCTCATTCGTGTTCATGTTGAAGCTGGTCCCGGCCCCCGCCTGGTAGACGTCGATCACCCACTGGTCCAGCAGGTTGCCAGAACGCTCCACCGCCTGCGGGTCGCTCTTCAAGAGCTTCGCGGCATCCTTCAGCACCAGGTCCGCGGCCTTGACGATCGCATCGCGGCGCGGCTCGTCCAGCATCCCGAGCTTGCAGTTGGTCACCGCCGCGGCGCGCTTGATGTGCACATAGGCCAGGATCAGCGCGGGGTGCGCCCGCATCCCGCTGATCGGGAAATTGGCGACGGCGCGGGCGGCCTGCACGCCGTAGTATGCATCGGCCGGGACCTGCAGGGGGCCGAGGGAATCCTTTTCTGTACGGAACTTGGCGGACATCTGATACCTCTTTGGTGGGCCTTGCCCGGCCCTATTCTAGCGCCGGAATGGCTGGCAATCCGCTTAAATCCCGCTTCAGCAGTACTGCAGGATCATGGCTTAATCGCCGTCGCTGTCCGCTGGCAGCAGATACAAGCGTTCCTGCCTGGCCGTCGCAAGATTCATCACGCTCACAAGCCATGCACCCTCAACCGCCTGATAACTGAAGCCGCTGTCACCGCTGCACTCCACCGGCGCTGCCAGCAGCAGCCAGCCCTCCCGGACCGCGGCCTGCCAGTTCCCCTCAGCGCAGGGGCGGTAGGTGCCGGAGGGCATGCCCGACATCTTCACCACGCGGTAGAGCATCCCGTCCGTGGGCCAGAGCGGTGCTTCATGCATCCCATGCTCCTTCTCGGCCCAGTCCAGCGCCGCAGCGGCATCCGGGAATTCAGCGGCTGACGGCAGCAGCTCCCGGCATTGTCCGGCATCCGGCGCGACCCCACTGGGCCTGGCGCGCTGCACTGGTTCAAGTCCCTGCTCCCGCATCTTCTGTTCCAGGTTTCCGGAGCTGCGCTGTTCCGTCTGATTGAGCTGCACAAACTGCCCTTCAGGCAGGGGCCGTGTTGCCAGCCAGGCATCCCAGACCGTACTGGACGCACGGAACTTCGTGATCACACTGCGCCGCCTGGTATTGATCAGGCTGACAAGCATCCTGCCTTCCCCCGCTTCACCCCAGTAGCGCTGGTCCAGCACCGGCTGGCCCACGATCAGCATCCCAGCACCATAGTCGACCACCCTGGCAGGGCTGTCCTCGGCCACACTGTACTCGTTCAGGACCGGGACCATCAGCTCCTGGTGGCGGCTCAGCTCCCTCAGCAGCGCCGGCTCCGGCTGCTGCCAGTCGCTGCCTCCCGTTGACGCCAGCGCCGTTGCCAGATCCGGCTGCTCAGCGGCATGTTCCAGCAGGGCAACACATTCCGCTTCCGTTGGCAGGCGGCCCGGCACCAGTCCGCGCATCGGGCCGAAACCGCCGGCCAGTGCCATCGGCACCAGATTGGCAGGGATGTCACGCAGCAGGGTGCAGAGTGGCGGCGGTATGCAGATCACGAAACTGCGGACCCGGCAGTGGGTCAGTCCGTGGATATCACCCAAGCTCGCGCTCACGGGCGTATACATCGTGGAGCACAGCTCAGCCGTCCCACAGAAGAAACCGAGCAGACTGCTGAGCGCCGTAGTTAGCGGAATCACGACCCAGGGCAGCAGCCAGAAATGCAGCTGCTTCAGCTGCCGGGTCTTCAATCTGAGCGAGATCTGCCAGTCCAGGAACAGGCTCAGCGGGAAGAGCAGCAGCAGCAGCCAGCTGCCCAGCAATCCAAGCCCGAGAATCTCCATCTCGCCGGCAGCGGGCAGCTGATCCTTCCTCCAGCCCTCGCCCGGTGCCTCAGGCGGAGGCGGGTCCACGGGCAAGGCAGTGCCCTCACTGCCGGCTCCGAGGGAATGCCCGCGCATGGGCTGGCCGTCAATCCTGACGCGTATCTCCCGGTTGTCCCGCCCGAGATCCAGTGGCAGCCTCCCTCTGTCAGGGTGCGGTGACCGGAGCGGCATCCTCAACGGGCTCCGGCTCCATTTCCTCCATGTCCTCAAACTCCATGAACTCCGCCGGATCCATGCCCTCCATCGGCGTAAGCTCGCCGCGGATCAGCGGCACGGCCTCGGTGAAGGGGCTGGCATCCCCGCCCATGAAGCCTCCGCCCGGGATCGGCGCTTCGCTCAGCAGCTGCGGGAGCAGCGCCTGCAGCTCCGCCGTGCTGCCCGTCAGCGCAGTCATGTTCTCGTGGATCACCGGTGTGAAACCCGGCTCCTGGCTGAGCTTGGCATCCAGCCAGCTCGGGTCCATCATCCTCAGTGCCAGGCCGTCCTCGCTCAGTTCGGCATGCATGAAGGTATGCATCGGCATGAAATGCAGGCCGTAGTAGCTCTTCAGCGGCCAGTTGAAGTCCTGGTCGCTCGGGAACATGTCGAGGAACAGCTCGCCCTCCAGCTCCACCAGCGCCACATTGAACAGGCCGTCCGTCCCGTCCTGGGTCACGAGCTCCAGCATGTAGTGCAGCTCATCGACACTGGAGAAGACCCAGGCCGCGGAGTTGTCATCACTGACCCAGGAACCGACCAGCTCCGGGCGGTAGATGATGTTCGACTCGGTGGCGATCCCGTGCACGGAGGGCACGCAGGAGCCGGTGGCGAACAGGGCGGCGATGGCGAACAGGATCACGATCAGTCGGGACATGCGGTCCTCCGGTTTATTGCGCATGCGGCGCGGTTCAGATCAGCGCGGTGCTCAGCGGTGGCTGATCACGATCGCGTCGTCGGTGACGTCGTACTTGAGGTCGTAGGCCATGCAGAGGATGTCCAGCGCGGCCTTGAGCGAGATGCCCTTCTGCGTGAAGTTCAGGTTGACCTCGGTGTCGTCAATCCCGCTGCCCACGGCGACGTTGAAGCCGCTGTCGGCCACGATGCGCAGGATCGCCTCATCGAAGGGCACGCCCTTCAGCTCCACCTTGGCGGCGGGCACCTTGTCCAGGTCGAACTTGCGGTAGCTCTGGGAGCCGCTGCCGTCGAAGGCCGGACGCACCGGCACATCCTGGGCATTGCCCTGGTTGCTGACCGGCTGGGTGCCGCTCTCGCCGTTGTCAGTCGCCGGCGTTGTCTGCACATTGTCAGGATTGCCATTGGCGGGCGGATCCTGGACCGGCGGATCATCTGCGGGCAGGTCCTGGGCCGGCGGGTTGTCCGCGGGGGCGCTGTCCAGCTTCCACAGCGGTTTGATGATCTCCACCTCGATCCGCCCGTCGCGCGGCACGACCAGCGCATCGGCGGGGCTGCAGAGCTTGCCGAGGTAGATCGCGATCATCCCGCCGCCCTCGATCTTTGAGAAGCGCGTGAAGCGGTAGAAGCTCTCGCCGTGCTCGTCCTTGACCTTGAGCTTGTCACCCTTGGCCTGCGCCGAGGAGAAGTTCAGCCCGGGGACCTTGATCTTGACGATGTTGGCGCCGTAGTCGAATACCTTGTCGATCTCCGCCATCTCACTGACGCTGAAGCTCAGTGTGATCTTCTTGTCACTGACCTTGGCATCGGTCGCCGTCAGTTCCGCGGCGCGCGCGATCCCGCTGCCGCAAAGCAGCAGCGCCAGTGCCAGCAAAGTGCTAAGTGAACTGCGCATCGGTTCTCCCTGCGAGGTCATTCCTTCTGCGGAATACCCTATTATAGAGAGACGAGCCCCACCAGTCAAAGTTCTATTGATGAAATGTGAATAAGCTCCTCGATGCCACCACCTCCCTTGCTGCCCGGCTCGACGGCCGCCTGCTGCTGCATTACGTGGAAAGCTGCGACAGCACGAGTGAGCAGGTACGGGAGCTGTACACCATCCGTGAGCTGAGCCAGCCTGTGCTGGTCTGCACGGATGCCCAGCCGGAGGGGCGGGGAACCCGGGGCCGCAGCTGGCTGATGCAGCCGGGGCAGGACATCGCACTCAGCCTCGGCCTGCCGCTTGGCCCCGAACTGCTGCCCAGTCCGCGCCTGCCGCTGGCCCTCTCCGTGCTGCTGGCCCAGTCGCTCGCGAACCTGATCACCGAGCAGTGGCGCAGTGCGCGGCTCTATCCGCGGGAGGATGCCGGCAGCGACAGCGCGGAAGCCGGCAGCGGCGAAAGCGTGGTGCAGGCCATCAACCAGGCCCGCGACGGCCTGGCGGAGCGGATCTGTGCGGTCAAGTGGCCCAACGACCTGCTGCTGGCCCAGCCGGGAGCGGACGGCGAGCTGCAGTACCGCAAGTGCGGCGGGATTCTCGTGGAGCACCTGCCGGGCCTGCTCGTGATCGGGATCGGAATCAACGTGAACAGCACGGCAGCGGACTTCGGCCCGGAGCTTGGCGGGCGGCTGAGCACGGTGCGCGACTGCTGCGGGATGCGGCTGGACCGCGAGGCACTGTTCAGCGGAATCGCGCTCAGGCTCTACGGGCGGCTGGTCTTCAACGGCATCCTGCAGGGCTTCAGTGCAGTGGACGACTCCGCGATCCGCGAGCTCGAACCCGACTGGCAGCGCCTGGACCGCAGCAGCGGCCAGCGCTGGCTCATGAAGCGCGACGGCGGGAGCATCCCCGTGACTGCCACGCACGTGGACTTCGCCAGCGGGCATCTGTTCGTGGCTGACGAAACTGGCAGGGAGTACGAAGTGGAAAGCTATACGGAACTGGAGAACCAGTAGCGGCGGCTTCCAGCCGCCGACTCAGTGGTCTGTGGTCAGTGGTCAGTAGTCAGTGGTCAGTAGTCAGTGGTCAGGAAGAAAAGAGTGTCACCTAATTCCTGAGCCCACTGCCCACAGCATACTGCCTACTGATTACTGATGTCTGACCACTGATGTCTGACCACTGACCACTGACTACAGACCACTGTTACACTGATACCCCATGACTGACAACGCCTCGCTGCATTACCCCGCCACCCGTCTCGACGGCACGGTTGACGACTACCATGGTGAACGGATTGCCGATCCCTACCGCTGGCTGGAAGAGATCCGCAGCGCGGAGACCGAAGCCTGGGTCGCAGCCCAGAACAGCCTGACCGATGCTTATCTCGCGGGCATTCCCGAGCGCAGTGCGATCCTCGAGCGCCTGATGAGGCTGGCAACCGGCGGCCAGCGCGGCCTGCCACGCGAGGCCGGCGGGCTGTACTTCCGGATGCTCAATGACGGCAGCCATGACCAGGACCAGCTCTTCGTCAGCCAGGGGCTTGATGGCGAGCCGCGCCTGCTGCTGGACCCGAATGCCCTTTCTGACAACGGCAGCATCTCGCTGGCGATGTGGGCCCCCTCGCCGGACGGCAGCCTGCTGCTCTACGGCACGAGCGCCAGCGGCAGCGACTGGACCGAATGGCGCGTGCGCGATGTGGCCACGGGCAGCGACCTGCCGGACATCATCCGCTGGGGCAAGTATGCCAACGCCGCCTGGGAAGCCGGCGGACAGTCCGTGATCTACAAGCGCTACCCCGAGCCGCAGCCGGGCCGCGAGCACATGGACAGCAGCCACGGCTCCAGCATCCACCGCCATCGCCTCGGCACGGAGCAGTCCGCGGACGCCCTGCTGTTCTCCCTGCCGGAGCGCCCCGACGAGGGGATCTTCTTCTCGCTGAATGCCGCGCGCGACCTGCTCGTCGTCTACAACAGCCGGCGCGGGATGCCCGGCAACCGCATCATCCTGCTTGACCTGCAGGGCGGGGCGGAGCCGGAGGTGCTGGTTGACGACTATGCAATCAGCCTGCAGTTCCTCGGCAACGACGGAGCACAGCTCTGGTTCCGCACTGACAACGAGGCTCCGAACCACCGCATCGTCGCCATCGAGCGCGGCCGGGCTGATCAGGCGGACTGGCGCGAACTCGTGCCACAGCGCTCCGAAGCGCTGCGCATGGCGGCACTCTACGGCGGACGCTTCGTCTGCCAGTACCTCGAGCACGCCGCCAGTCGCATCCACG
The DNA here is from genome assembly GCA_020440605.1 of bacterium. GTDB lineage: Bacteria > 4484-113 > 4484-113 > 4484-113 > JAFGCY01 > JAHEFU01. The sequence continues at coordinate 110,845 of JAGRNT010000012.1, forward strand.
TCTTCGCCGTCGACGGAACGGAGCTCGGCCGGCTGCAGCTGCCCGGCAATGGCAACGTCGAGCTGATGCAGGGCAGCGAGCACTCAGCGGAGTTCTTCCTCGGCTACACCGACGCCATCACCCCCGACAGCTGCCTGCGCGTGGAGATCTCCGACCTGCCATCGGGCCCGGCCAGCCTGAGTGCGATCGACCCGCTGCCTGACAACGGCTGGGACCCGGCACTGTATGAGACATCCACCGTGTTCTACGCCAGCGCCGACGGCACCCGCGTGCCGCTGCACCTGGCGCACCGCAAGGGCCTCAGGCCCGGAGCCAATCCGCCGACGATCCTCTACGGCTACGGCGGCTTCAACATCGCGCAGATCCCGAAGTTCACCCCGGCCCGCGCAGCCTGGATCGAAATGGGCGGGCTGTTCGCCATCGCCGGGATCCGCGGTGGCAGCGAGTATGGCCGCGCCTGGCACCATGCCGCAATCAAGCAGAACCGTCAGCGTGCCTATGAGGACTTCATCGCCGCCGCCGAATACCTGCTGAGCGAAGGCTGGACCACGCGCGCCCAGCTCGCGATCCAGGGCCGCAGCAACGGCGGGCTGCTCGTAGGCGCGGTGATGTGCCAGCGTCCCGATCTCTTTGCCGTGGCCCTGCCGCAGGTCGGCGTGATGGACATGTTGCGCTTCAACCAGTTCACCGCAGGACCCTTCTGGGAAAGCGACTACGGCAGCCCACAGAATGAGGCTGAGTACCGCGCGATCCGCGCCTACTCCCCGCTGCACAACCTGCGTGAGGGGAGCTGCTACCCGGCCACGCTGGTGACCACGGGCGACACCGACGACCGCGTCGTGCCCAGCCACAGCTACAAGTTCGCGGCCCGCCTGCAGGCCGTCCAGGCCTGTGACAGGCCCGCGCTGATCCGGGTCGACACCCGCGCCGGACATGGCCAGGGCAAGCCCATCGCCCAGGAGATGCGCGAATTCGCGGACATGTACGCCTTCGCACTGCACAACATGGGAGTCACGGCTTCGCCGTGATCAGGGACCGGGGACCTGGAACCAGTGCAGGGAACTGATCCCAGCTGGCAGATGGAGCGCGAGCATTCAGCTCGCAGGCCTGCGAACATTCAGTTCGCTTCCGGTTTGACTTGGGGCTGATACGCACCAGTCACATCCAGCAGGCACGATTTCATAATCCTCAGAAAGATGCACAGCTATAACTCGGCGGAATGATTATTCCAATGCGTCAGAATGCTCTCGCTCCCTTCTGCTGATCCCTGATCCCCGCTCCCTGAGCTGATCCCCGGTCCCCGGTCCCTGATCCCTATGCTGGTCCCCGCTCCCTTCTTCTATACTCAGAGTCCACTTCGATAGCTGGAGTCCATATGAACAACGCGCACGCACGCGGCCTGTACCGCATTCTGGCAACTGCCCTGCTGGCAACGCTGGCAGCGATCTCCCCCGGCCTCGCCCAGGGGCTGACCTATCCCGAGGCCCGGCGTGGTGATGTGGTGGACGACTACCACGGCACCCAGGTCGCGGATCCCTACCGCTGGATGGAGGAACTCGGCAGTGAGGAACTGAAGCAGTGGGTCGATGCAGAGAACGAGCTGACCTTCGGCTACCTCGACGGCATCGCCGGGCGTGAGACGGTCTTCGAACGGATGATGCAGCGCGTTGATTACGAACGCGTCAGCGCTCCCTGGCAGGCCGGCGAACGTTACTTCTTCACCCGCAATGACGGCCTGCAGAACCAGAGCGTGCTTTACGTCAGCGAGAGCCTGGAGGACGAGGGCCACGTGCTGCTCGATCCGAACGCCTTCTCCGAGGACAGTTCCGTCTCACTCGCCAGCTGGCAACCCAGTGACGACGGCAGCCTGCTGCTGTATGCGAAGAGCGTCAGCGGTTCCGACTGGTGCGACTGGTACCTGCGCGACGTGGCGACCGGCGAGGACCTGCCGGACGTGGTGCGCTGGGGCAAGTTCGGCGTCGCCAGCTGGGGCAGCGGCAATGCCGGCTTCTACTACCTGACCTTCCCGGTCCCGGCCGAGGGTGAGGAATTCACCGCTGCCAACGAGAACCGCATGACGATGTACCATGCGCTCGGCACGGAGCAGTCCGCCGACGAGCTGATCTACGAGCTGCCCGAGCATCCGGACTGGTGGGTCAGCGCGGGCACCAACGAGCAGCGCGACCTGCTGGTGATCTACCTCAGCGAGCGCGGCAGCACCGGCAACCGCATCTACCTGATGGACCCCGCCGACCCGGCGCGCACGGTTGAGAAGCTGATCGACGAGGACGATGCAGACTTCGGCTTCATCGGCAATGTCGGCGACCGGCTCTGGTTCCAGACCACGCTTGATGCGCCGCGCGGCCGCGTGGTGGAGATCGACCGCCGCAGCCCGCAGCGTGACAACTGGAGGGAGGTGATCCCCGAGAGCGCCTTCCCGCTGGCCGGGATCAGCCTCACCGGCGGCTACCTGCTCTGCGAATACCTGCAGGATGCGCGCAGCACTGTGAAGGTCTACGACATGGACGGCAGCTTCGTGCAGGACCTGCAGCTGCCGGGTGTCGGCAGCGCCGGCGGCTTCGGCGGACGGATGGACGCCACGGAGATCTTCTACACCTACACCGACATGACGACGCCTGGCACGATCTACCGCCTGGATCTGGCAACGCTGCAGAGCGAGCTCTACCGCCGCCCGGAGCTGAGCTTCGACCCCGGCAACTACGTCGGCGAATTCCGCTTCTACCGCAGCAAGGACGGCACGGCCGTGCCGATGTTCCTCGCACACCACAAGGACGTGGTGCTGGACGGCAGCAACCCGACCGTGCTCTACGGCTACGGCGGCTTCAACTCCAGCCAGGGCCCCTACTTCTCCACCAGCCGCACGGTCTGGATGGACATGGGCGGCGTCTGGGCCATCGCCTGCATCCGCGGCGGCGGTGAGTACGGCGAGGCCTGGCACCAGGCGGCGATCAAGACCCACCGCCAGGTGGCCTATGACGATTTCATTTCCGCGGCCGAGTTCCTGATTGACAGCGGCTACACCTCACGCGGCAGGCTGGCCGTGATGGGCGGCAGCAACGGCGGCCTGCTCGTCGGCGCGGTGATGACGCAGCGCCCGGAGCTGTTCGCGGCGGCCCTGCCGCAGGTCGGCGTGATGGACATGCTGCGCTTCAACCAGTTCACGGCCGGTGCCGGCTGGGAAAGCGACTTCGGCAGTCCGCAGGACCCCGAGGAGTTCGCGGCGATCTACGCCTATTCACCCCTGCACAACCTGCGCGAGGGGGTCTGCTATCCGCCGACCCTGGCAACCACCGCCGACACCGACGACCGCGTGGTCCCCAGCCATACCTTCAAGTTCACGGCGCAGCTGCAGCATGTGCAGGCCTGTGACAACCCGGTGCTGGTGCGCGTCGAGACCCAGGCCGGGCATGGCGCGGGCAAGCCGCTGGCCAAGAGCATCGCGGAATTCTCCGACCTGATGTGCTTCGCCCTGCACAACATGGGCGTTGACATCCCGGAGGCGCTTGCGCGCTTCGAATAGGATCTAGGAGCTGGGTTGTAGGGCGTAGGGGATGTGTCGAGCTTCGCTCGACCAAAATAACCACGGTGACGCAAAGCGTCACACCAGCCCTAGAACCTACAACCTAGCTCCTAGTACCTTCCCTACACCCTACAACCCAGCTCCTAGATCCTATTCAATGAACGTGATCGCGTGACCGGTCCGGCCCGCGCGGCCCGTGCGGCCGATGCGGTGGATGTAGTCATCGTAGGTCTGCGGCAGCTCGAAGTTGATCACGTGGCTCACGTCATCAATGTCCAGCCCGCGCGCCGCCACATCCGTTGCCACCAGTGCCTGGATGCTGCCCTCCTTGAAGCGCTTCAGCGCCAGCTGGCGGGCATTGTGGCTCTTGTTGCCATGGATCGCGTCCGTCTCCAGGCCCTCGCGGTTGAGCATCTTGCTGAGCTTGTTCATGCCGTGCTTCGTGCGTCCGAAGACCAGCACGCGCTTCAGCTGCGGCTGGCGCAGCAGGTCCACCAGCATCTCGAAGCGCTTGCGCCCTGACATGCTGATCACTTCCTGCTCGACATTGGCGGAGGTCTTGTGCCTGACGACGCTGACCGTGACCGGGTTCCTGAGGAAGTCGCCGATCAGCCCGCGGATCTCCTCGGACATCGTCGCCGAGAAGAACAGGGTCTGGCGCTCGCGCGGCAGCAGGCCGATGATGTAGCGCATGTCGCGGATGAAGCCCATGTCCAGCATGCGGTCGGCCTCGTCCAGCACCACGTTGTTGACATGGTTGAGCTTCAGCTCGCCGCGCCGGAGGAAGTCTATCAGCCGGCCCGGGGTGGCGATGATGAAGCGGTTGTCAGCCTTGAGACTCTTGAGCTGCGCCCCCTCGCCGACACCGCCGACGATCACCGTGGAGCGCATCCCGAGCCCGATCGTGAAGCTCTGCAGCTCCTCCTCGATCTGGATCGCCAGCTCACGGGTCGGAGCCAGCACCAGCGCGTACTGCGACTTGTCAGCAAGCATCCTGTCGATCAGCGGCAGCAGGAAGGCCGCCGTCTTGCCGGTGCCGGTGTTGGCCAGCCCGACCACGTCGCGTCCTTCCTTCACCGACGGGATGGCGAGGTCCTGGATCGGCGTCGGGGCCTCATAGCCACGCTTCTCCACATTGGCAAGCAGCTTCGCCGACAGGCCGAAGTCGCTGAACATGTGGGTCGGTTCGAAGATGTCCTCGATCTCATGCACGACGGGGTTGTCACGGATGAAGGCGATGATGTCCAGCTCGAGCTTCTCTTCCTTCTGCCGGCTGCGACGGTTGGCAACGCGCTGCAGGGGCTCGCGCTCCCCGCGTTCCTCAACCCGCTCACGCCTCAGGGGCTCCCGCCTGCCTGTGCGTCCTTCAGTCGCCTGAGCCGCCGCTTCATGCCGTGGCTCAGGCCCGCCTCGCCCCGGCCCCTGGCGCTCCCCGCCGCGGGCCGCGGCATCCGCTCCCCCGTTGCCACCCCGGCCCCGCCGGCCCCGGCTGCGCCTGCGGCGCGGGCCGTTGCCATCAGCATCCGGCTGGGGCCTGTCATCCCGGTCCACGTAGCGCGGAGCGGGACGCTCATCGACGTAGTCGGTCCCGCGGTTCGGGGCACTGCCGCGCTGCGAACGGCCCTGGGGCTGCTCAGTGCGCGGGCCCCGGCCACCACGTGCATCACGCTCGGTGCGCTGTGGCCGTTCTGGGCGGGCAGCACGCTGCGAGGAAGCGGAGCGGCTGTTGCCGGAACCACGCTCCGGCATGTCAATCCGGTTGCCATAGTCATCCGGGAGCATCTTCTCCTCGGGGGGCAGGCGGTTGCCATGGTACTCCGGCCGCGCCTGCTGGGCACCACGCCCGCGGCCCCGGCCCCGGCCCATGCCCGGCTTGCGCGCCCCGTTGCCGAATTCGACATGCTCGGGACGCGGCTGGGACTCCATTTCATGCTCGAAGTGCCCGCCGCGGCGCGGCTCCATCCCCGGCTCGGGTTCGCGGCGCTGGCCGTAGCCACTGTGGCGGCGGTTGTTGTCACGCTGCGGTCCGGATCCCCGTCCGCTGCGCCCGTTGCCGCCACTGCCCCCACGCCCGCGCTGCGGGCTGTCCCCCTGCTGTTCGGAGCGTCCGCCTGCGCGGCCCTCCTGCGGCCTGCCACCGTCATTGCGACGGCGGTTTCCGCCGCTGTTGCGGGTGCTGCTTGCGCGCCCGCGCGGAATATAAGTCATAGGGTCAACACGTCCCTTGAAGATTGAAAATATGGTCCCCCTGCCTCATGGCCTCACTCATCGCCTCAACCGCATCGCGGGAGGCCGGGGCCTGACAGTCACGTTGGATATCAGTTTTGGCGTGCCGCAGCAATACGGCACCTGATTATCGGGACGCTACATTATACCACGCATGGCAGGGATAATTTCTATCCTGAAGACACCTATACAAATGACTATGCCGCTTCAGTCTGCCTCATTTGCAGACATGAGCCTACCCTCACCCCTCCCGCACAGCCACCAGATACAGCCGTTTGCTGTCCATGGAGAATGGCTCATCCTCAATGCTGCCGAAGGCCCGTTCCACCCGCAGGCCGGCCTGTTCCACAAGCAGGCTCAGCTCGCGGTAGCTGTACATCCGCAGTGAGCTGTGGTGCGTGCTGACCACGAATTCGCGCAGGTCCGGCTCCGCGCCACCGTGCAGCAGGTCCGCCACATCCACGAGCAGGGTCAGTTCCTCCGGCGCCGCCGCCAGGTCCTCCGGCGCATTGACCAGCGTGACCCGGCCCTCGATCCGCCCCAGCTCATGGTTGAAGCGCCGCTCCTCCAGCACGAGCGTATTGCCCACCGTGACCCAGCACTTCGCCCGGAAGCGCGGCAGCAGGCTCTCGAGGCACATCGTGTCGATCAGCAGCCGCCCGCCGGGTTTGAGCGCCCGTGCCATGGCCTGCAGCTGCACGAGGTTCTGCTCGTCGTCAAAGTAGCCGAAGCTGCCCTGCCAGCAGAGCAGGGCATCGAACTCCCCCTCCCAGGGCAGATCGCGCATGTCGCGCTGCAGGTACTCCACCTCCGCCTCGTACTTCCCCGCCGTCGCGCGCGCCTCGGCCAGCAGCGGCGCGCAGAGGTCCACGCCCAGCACGCTCAGCCCGCGCAGCGCCAGCTCCAGCGTGATCCGTCCGTTGCCACAGGGCACATCCAGCACGCGCATCCCGCGCCTGAGCCCGAGGCTGCGCATGATGAAGTCCGTCTCGCGGCGGTTGTCCTCCAGTGAATGCGCGAGCCGCATCACATCCAGGTAGGCTCCGCTGAAGAAGTACTGCCACCACTGCCCGCTCATGGGCGCTCGACGCCGCCGCTTTCCGTGGGATAGCCCAGCCGCCGCCAGGCCAGCATCCCGCCCCGCAGGTTCACGGCGCGGCGGAAGCCGGCATTGAGCATCAGCGCGGCCGCGAAGCCGCTGCGGTTGCCGCTGCGGCAGACGATCAGGTAGTCACGCTCGGGGTCCAGGTCCAGCATGTGGCGCTGGAATTCCCCGCCGGTCAGGTCCAGCCGCCGGCAGCCCGCGATGTGCGCCTCGGCGATCTCCGGAGGCGTGCGCACATCCAGCAGCACGAAGCCCTCCGAGCCGCCATGCTCGGCAATGTAGTCACGCGCCTCAGCCGCGTCGATTTCCGGGACCCGGGGCATGCCCGGCAGGCCAGCCGCCATCATCCGCCTCCTGCATTGTCATCCGCCAGATTCTAGCGGACAGAACAGCGCGGGGGAATAACGCGTCCGGATGCGCGGTACTACATACTGCGACAAGCCCGTGCGGATGTAGCGTTATAATCTGTGCGGATAAGATCCGGAGGTGGAACTCAAATGAGCAAGAATGACGACAGGGGCATGGCAATGCTGATCGCAGGCTTCGGTCTGGGAACCCTCGTGGGGACCGTGATCGGCCTGCTCGTGGCTCCGAAGGCCGGCAAGGAGCTCCGCAGTGACATCGCGGAGTACAGCAAGGATTACTACGACAAGGCCAAGGACTACTCCCGCGATGCCTACGAAGCCAGCAAGCACCGCGCCGAGGAGCTGATCGAAAGCGGCAAGGAACGCGCCCAGGCGGCCTATGACTCCGGCCGTGAGAAGGCCCGTGAGTACAGTGCGCGCGTCGGCGAGAAGATCGGCCATGTCAAGGACCAGATCTCCGACCGCATCGCCCGCAATTCCGAGGAAGGCGGCGAGGACATCAGCCCGGCCTAGGCCATTGATCTGCGGATTCTCAGGGGCGTCCCACGGGGCGTCCCTTTTTTTGTGCATCTGCGGCAGAGTTAACCGGGATTGCAGCAGCGCTTGTCCCATCCCACATGCGCTTTCCTTACAATTTCATGTACGGCGGACCGCAAATGAACGGTCGGCACAGACCGAGGCCGAGGTACTTCGTGAACGAGACAGAGCTGCTGCAGCAGAACAATGAACTGAAGCGCAGGGTGGAGGACCTGAGCAACCGCCTGCGCAAGTATGAGCCTGACTTCGACGGCCCGCAGGGCCCGGAAGAGGCGATGGGCGCGCCCTTCGCCCAGCGCAAGCGCATCGCCGTGATCATCGACGACAGCAAGCTGATCCACATCCGCTACAAGTCGATCATCGAGGGCCATGGCATCGTCGTCGTCGCCACCAGCCAGGACGGCACCTTCGGGGCGGACCTCGTGCTCACGCACCGCCCGCGGCTCGTGATCCTCGACTACAACATGCCCGGCGTGAACGGCAGCGAGGTCGCGCGCATGATCCGCGAGGCCGACAACCAGGTGAAGATCTTCGTGATCAGCGGCTATCTGGATGCCGACCGCATCGCGCTGCTCAAGAGCAGCGGCGTTGACGAGATCCTCGTCAAGCCCATCAATGAGCAGAAGTTCGGGGAAGCCCTGCGCCGCATGGAGATCTGAACAGGGCGCACATCCCTGTCCCGTTGCCAATACTCATGCATGCAGGCATAGCGGCAGTGTGCGGGAGAGGCGATTAAGTGGCGAGGGACGGACTCGAACCGCCGACACGGGGATTTTCAGTCCCCTGCTCTACCAACTGAGCTACCTCGCCGGAAAGGAAAGAAAAATGGCGGGGGCGACGAGGTTCGAACTCGCGACCTCCTGCGTGACAGGCAGGCATCCTAGACCACTAGACCACGCCCCCGTAGCCTATGCTCGGTGAGACCGAGGGAAAGGGATTATAGCCGAGAAGATTCATTTTTACCAGTGCAATCAGCGGGATTTTCCCCGACATTATCCAGGGCCTGCCCAGGCATATGTTTCACAGACCGATGATGCGCAGCCGCTCGCGCTTCTCCTGCGGATCTCCGGCGCTCAGGGCCAGGATCGCTCCCCGGAATTCCGCCAGTGCGGTGGTGGTTTCATCGAGCACCGCCAGCAGTTCCTGCAGGCGTTCGCCTTCATGGCGGCAGCTATCCGGCTTCTCCTGGCTCAGGCGCTTGAATCCCCGGCGCTGGCTTTCGATCTCGGCCAGGCTGGCCCGCAGCTGGCGCAGCATTCCACCAAGTTCCACACCTGCCTGGGCATCATGCTGCTCCTGCAGGCTGTCGAACATGTCACTCAGCCGGTCCATGCTGCCGCTGTGACGGTAGCGCGCCTTGTAGCGCTCGGCGGCCTCATCCACCGGCTCGCCCTTCGCCGCCCGGTTGATCAGATCCACCAGGTCCTTCGTCCGCTCATCCTCCAGCCAACCGAGTAGATCGGCCATATCCTGTGTGTTGTCCTGCTCGCCAGCCATCACTGCTCACCTTCCTATTGGTATACGAATAATTATAGATAGACCAATCAAGCACTGCATCAAGCGAAGGCTACAAGCCGGTGAACCCCCGGTGAAGCCGCAGCAGGACTGGCAGCGGCATTCGCGGCAGACTTGCCAAATCGTGCCTTCGGCCCGCTGATCGTCTATAATCAGGCTCCATGAGATTCTGCGGACCGCTGCTGCTTGCCCTGCTGCTTTTCGGCCTGCCGGCCCAGGCTCAGGTCGAGCGCTCATCCTCCAACCTGACGAGCCGTTCGCGCACGCCCGGCTCCGTGCATCGCGGCGGCTGGATCAATCCGGACACGGCGGAGGAGGAAGCGGCCCCGGTCTGGAATTACCGGCAGGAACAGGCCGTGCGCCGGGTCTTCCGCGGAATCACCGCGGATGCCCAGTCCGCGCTGCAGAGCGGGATGCTGCTGCAGGCTGCTTCGCAGCAGGCCAGCCAGCGCCTGGAGGCCCGCAGCACTGCTCCGGCGCAGTCCAAGCCGCGCGAGGATGCAGCGCTGAAGCTCAGCGACAGGCCCCTCAGTTTCCCGGAATATGAAGCGGGTGAGAGCACTGAAGACAGTCCCGCAATGACTGCTCCGGCGGCTGATGCCGGGGCGAAAGCTGAGGCGGAAACTGACACTGACAGCTTGGATCCTGCTTCCGCGGAAATGGAGCTGGATTCAGTCGATGCGGCAGCGGAGGATCCTCCGAGTACCGCTGCCACTGAGAAAGTTGAAGAGCAGGATCCCGTGAATGAAAGCGCCGCAGAAGAACCGCAGCGGCCGGCTGCCCATGACTTCCGCGTGCGCCGCAATCCCGACAGCGGGCGTGAACTGCCCGGGGATCTGCAGTTCCCGGATGAGGAAGCGGAACAGGCCGCCGCAGCAGCGGACCAGGCGGCTGCCGACGAGAGCGCTCCGGCCTTCCCGGATGGCAACAGCCCGGCCCCGGATGACACGCAGCGCATCGCCGAGAGCTTCATCCCCGATGACAGCACGCCCCAGCCCGCGCGCCTGCGCCCCGTGGACAGCCCACCCAGCCAGGTTGCCAAGGCCCTGGCCCCGCTGGAACTGCCAGAGAGCCCGCAGCGTCTGAGCGACTACAGCATCCGCTCCGACATCTCGAAGATCACGCGTGGCAACAGCCGCCTGAAGCAGGTCGCCCTGACCTTTGACGACGGCCCGCATCCGGAGTACACCGGCCAGATCCTCACGATCCTCGAGTACTACAACTGCCCGGCGACCTTCTTCTTCGTCGGCGTGCAGACCAACCGCTATCCGCAGTGGGTGCAGATGGCGCACCAGCAGGGCCATGAGATCGCCAGCCAGACCTACGACCACTTCCGCCTGCCGAAGCTGCCGACGGCCGAGAAGGAATACCAGATCGACGCCTACCAGGACCTGATCGAGAATCTCACAGGCGAGCGCCCGCGCTTCCTGCGCCCGCCCGGCGGCCAGATTGACGACGCCAGCATCGAGCTCCTGAAGAAGCGCGGAATGGTCTGCGCGATGTGGGACGTGGCCCTGAATGACACACACGGTGACAAAAGCCGTGATGAACTGCTTGACAGCACGCTCCGGAACGTGCGCAATGGCAGCGTGATCCTCGCCCATGACGGGGTGCAGGCCACGATTGACATGCTGCCGGAGCTGATCGAGCGCCTGCGCGAGGAAGGCTACGAACTGGTGACGATGAGCGAACTGGCGAGCAGGCTCTAGCCCTCGCCCCTGTCTCCTGACCCTGATCCTGCTTCTGACCCTGTTTCTGATTCTGACACTGATTCTGATTCTGCTTCCGCTTCCAGCCTGTCCGCATGCGCATCCAGCTGGCTGGCAATCGTCGTCAGACCGAACACTTCGTCCACCCTGAGCGGGATGCAGAGTCTTGGCAACTGCTCCAGCGGCAGCTCACCCGCCATCAGCACCATGTCCCCGCCCCCGGCCCCCGTGGGCTTGCAGCGCCCGCCATGCCGCCGCGCCCAGGCATCAAGCTGGGTATGCACCGGCATGAAGTAGCTGATCCCCGCATTCTTGCTGACTTCCTTCATCACGGCATTGTGTGCGTCGATCAGCCCGAACAGCTCAGCCGGGTCTGCCTGGAACCAGGCGCGGCCCAGGTACTGCGCGGCCTCCCTCAGCTCGCGGATCTGGGCCGGGGCCTCGGGGTCATTGCGGGCCCAGAATTCATACTTGGCAACGAACTCGCGGCTGTCCGCCGGGATCCCGCTCCAGAGCAGGTTGAGCGGCACGGTGTCGCTCCCGCGCTTCATCAGTTCCACGCTCACACCGCCGCCGCCACTGAACAGCAGCGGCTTGCCAAGCGCGGCCACGGCGCAGTCCGCCCCGCTGCCCCTCCCGTCCTGCACGCGGCTGTGCAGGGTCAGTACATCCTCGAGAAATGCCGCCTCGTTGCCAGAGATACGCTGTCCGGCGCAGAGCAGGCGCAGGCCCAGCACTCCGGCTGCTTCAGCGCTCGATGAACCGATCCCGAGCTTCAGCATCCGCCCCTGCGGGTCCGGGGCATCAAAGGCCGAGCGCTCAATCGCAATATGCGGCACGCCATGCTCGCGCTCGTGGTTCTCAGTGGCGTTCATGAAGTACTGCCGGCCCCTGTCAATCACCGGCGGATAGTCCCCATCGGGCTGCGTTGCCAGTTGCTCCAGCAGCATGTAGCGCGGCAGTGGCACCAGCGCCGCCAGTCCGCCGCTGAGCACCCCGTACTCCCCGCTGAGCATCACCTTGCCGGGGACGGACAGCCGCATCATTGCATCGCGACCAGCACTGCCGCACCACCCGGGCGGTTGGCAATCGCCTTCACCACGCTCGGCACGGCCTGCATCCGCCGCGTGACCTCATCAAGGTCCTCCAGCCGGCAGAGCACCGCCACATGCGAGCCGGCATCCACGGTGTAGTAGGCCTGCAGGCCCTCCGCGCGCCAGGCCAGCACGCTGTGCATGATGTCCATCGTGCCCGCCTGCCAGTACATCAGCGTCGGGCGCGTTGCCAGCATGCAGGCGTGCATCGCATTGCTGTTCTCTTCGGCGATCTCGCCGACCTCCCCGAGGTCCCAGCTGCGCAGCGCATGCAGCATGTAGCGGTAGTCGTGCCGCGCCTGCAGCACCCAGCGCCGGTAGTAGGGCGAGGTCTGTTCGGAGAGCTTCATGCCCTCGCGCGAGCTGTACTGCTTCGGTTCGCTGTCAACGATGCCGACCACCATTCCCCAGGGCACATCGCCGGCCGGCACCAGCAGCCGGGCCGCCGGGTCGTCGCCATTGGAGAGGCTGGAGAGCCCGCCCGTGATGCTGCGCGCCGCCGAACCGCTGCCGCGCCGCGCGAGCTTCGTGAGCAGTGTCTGGGTGATGCGCACCTCGCTCAGTTCATTGAGCGCCGTGGCCAGCGCCGCGAATGCGCTGGAGCTGGAGGCCAGTCCGCTGGACATCGGGAAGCTGTTCTCGCTCTCGATGCGCACGCGGCCCTCGATCAGTTTCTCCGTGCGCCAGATGTCGAGATAGCGCACCACGCGCTCACGCTCGAGTCCCGTTGCCACACGGCCATTGATCACAACCGCATCCTCGGCGGCATCGATCATCTCGGCTGTGGTGACCGTCGTCAGTGAATCCAGCGCCAGCGAGATGCTCGGCGTGGCGGGGGTGTCGAGCGGTCCGCTCTTGCCCCAGTACTTGCACAGCGCGATGTTGGCATGCGCCCGGGCCCTGACCTTCCTGCTCATGAACCGCTTCCCAGCTCAAAGGGCAGCACCAGCGGGAACTGCGTTGCCAGTTCCTGCATCATCTGATATCGCTTCTCGGGGCTGACGAGCGCGATCACCGCGCCGCCGCCGCCCGCGCCTGTCAGCTTGGCGCCGAAGGCTCCCATCGAGCGCAGCAGCTCGACGGCAGCGTCCAGCTTCTCGGTGCTCACACCGAGGTCCGCCAGCAGTTCATGATTCTCATTCATCAGTGCACCGACCTGCTCGAGGTTGCCACCGCCGAGCGCGGCTCCGGCCAGCGCAGTGATCTCACCGATGCGGCTGAGGATCTTGTCAACGCGCGCCTGATTCAGCTCACGGCTGTGGCGCACCTGCTGCACGAGCTCGATGGTACGCGCCCCCGGCTCCACGATGCAGATGATCCCGGTGGCCTGCACCGGCACCCTGATGGACAGTGTTTCGCGCGGCGGGCCGCTGCGGAACCAGAGCACACCGCCGTTCAGCACGGTGGCCGCATCCATCCCGCTCGGGCTGCCGTGGTAGATGCTCTCCAGCTTCTGCACTTCCTCGAACAGTGAGTTGTCAAGCCGGCGCTGGTACTCCAGCCCGGCATAGCGCCTCAGTGCGGTGCACAGTGCCACGCTGCAGGCCGCGCTGGACCCGAGCCCCATCCCCGGCACCAGCTCGCTCTCGATCGCGATGGCGATCGGGGCCTGCTGCAGGCCGTATGTGGCCAGCGCCTCATCCACCACCTGACTGAACAGGCGGATGTCGAGGTCGCTCTCCGGCATCTCGAAGACCTCGCGGAAGGTCGGCTGCAGGAAGCGCGGCCCGGCCGGGTCATGCTGGATCCGGCACTTGAGCTTGACGTCGATGCTCGCCGTGATCCCGGGCTGGCCCCAGACCGTGGCATGTTCACCGAACAGCACCACCTTGCCGGGGGCCCAGGTCTCGATCGGCATCTCGCCTGATTCATCCGCTGCCATGCGGCTGTCCTGCAGCTCACGGTGCACTCGCTCCGCCGTTGCCACCTTCACGTCGCCGAGCGCGATCATGCGCTGCGCGACCTCCTCCACGTCCTGGCTGGGCACGCCGACGCTGATTGCCACCGAGCGTGCATGCAGGGCCATGTGGCCCTTCTGGATCCCGTCCGTTGCCAGTGCCAGGCAGGCCGCGAAGTTCTGTCCGAGCCCGACCGCCGCCAGCAGTGATGCCAGCTCGCGGGCATTCTCGACGCCGCTCACGCGCCTGAGCACCTTCACACCGGGGTGGCTGTTGACGGCGCCGCCGACCCAGCCCACCTGCAGCGGCAGCTCGATCCGGCCGAGCAGTTCGTTGCCATCAATCTCGTATTCCGTCAGACCGCGGTACTGTCCGCTGCGGGCCGCATGCGCATGCCCGCCGGCCTCGATCGCCCGCCAGTCCTGGCCGAGGGCGATTGCCGCGGCGTCTATGCCGTTGAAGATGCCCTTGTTGTGGGTCGCCGCGCGGTAGGGGTCGATGCGTGCCATGCGTCCGGCCTCCACCATCCGCCGCGCCACCATCTCGCCGTCCATCTCAGCCGTTGCCAGGATCTCGAAGGGCAGGCGGAAGCTGGCCTGCGCCAGGCGGCGGTCGGCGTAGTTGCTGACGATGCGCAGGTTGCTGCGCCCGCCGCAGAGTTCGGCCGCCAGGCTGCCGGCCGCCTCGCAGGAGTAGTTCACCGCGTTGGCACCCATCGCCTCGCGCACGTCGATCAGCAGATGCAGCACCAGCATCCGGCTACCGTCGCGCTCATCAGTAAGCACGCGGGTCTCGATCTCGAAGGCCCCGCCGCCGCGCTTGACCATCCGTTCATTCGGGCGGTTGGCAGCCGCGAGTATCTCTGATTTGCTGTCATGCAGGATCCGCACCGCGGCATCGATGTCGGCCACATCCAGCAGCTGGATCTGCCCGATCATCACCGGGTCGTCCGCCTCCGTCTGGAAACCGCCGGCCTTGCGGATCATCAGCGCTGCCTTGCTGGCGGCGGCGATGATCGAGGCCTCCTCGATCGCCATCGGCACGAGGTGCTCCTTGCCGTCCACGAGGAAGTTCAGCCCGAGCCCGAGCGGCAGGCCGAACACGCCGACGGCGTTCTCCACCATGTTCACGGCGTGGCGGATGCGCAGGCACTGCCCGTTGCGCAGTTCGGCGATCTGCGTGTTGGACAGGCCGAAACTGCGCGCGAGATAGGCCAGGCGCTGCTCCACGCTAAGGCGGTAGAAGCGCGGAATGCGCGAGGTCTTCTGCTGCGGCAGCGCCAGCTGCTCAGCCTGCGGATCAAAGTCCGTCATCACTCTCTCCCCTGGCCCAGCCATCCATAAGCCGCCAGCCAGTCCTTGAGTTCTCCGGTGTACACGCGGGGGACGTGCATCAGCTCCGCGCAGTTTCGTGCGCCGCAGAGCAGCATCACGCTTCTGAGCTCCTCGGCGATCTGCGCCAGCCAGGCGCTGCAGCCCTCCGGGCCGTGGTCCATGAACTGCAGCAGTACCGAGCGCGCGAAGCCCGCGATGTTGCCACCCGCGGCCAGCACGCGTGCGGCGTCCAGTCCATCACGGATCCCGCCGCTGCCGATCACCGTGGCCTGTTCGCCGAGTACGCGGCGGGCGGCGATGATCGAAAAGGCCGTGGGTACGCCCCAGTCCGCTATGCTGCGCCCCAGCCGCCGGCTGCGCTCACTCACGGCGCGCTGCTGCTCGACGCGGGTCCAGCTCGTGCCGCCGCTGCCGGCGACATCCACGCAGCTCACGCCGCTGGCCCGCAGCTTGATCAGGGTCTCGGGGGACAGCCCGGCGCCGGTCTCCTTGACCAGCAGGCGGCCCTCGAGCCTCTCGTTGAGTTCAGTGATCTTCTCGCAGACGCCGCGGAATTCGCGGTCGCCTTCCTCCTGCACCAGCTCCTGGGCCGGATTGAGATGCAGGCAGAGCCCGTCCGCCTCGATCATGGATGCGAGCTCCACGATCCGCTCCAGCGGCTCATGCAGCAGCTGGGCTGCGCCGATATTGCCGAGCAGCACCCCATCACCGATGATGTCGCGCACGGCGAAATCCGCCAGCAGGTGCTCATGGCGCCAGAGCACGCGCTGGCTGCCCACGGCGAAGGCGATGCCCTGCTGGGCCGCCAGGGCCGCCAGGCCACGGTTCAGCTCGCCGGCATATTCCGTTCCGCCGGTCATGCCCGTTATCATCAGCGGCAGCCTGAGCGGCTTGCCGAACAGGCTCGCACTGGTGTCGATGTCGGAAAGGTTCAGCTCCGGCAGGGCCTGGTGCACCAGACGGATGTCGGAGAGCAGCGTGGGCTGGCTGTGCAGCACCGAGTCCTCCCGGACCAGCTGCAGATGCTCCGCCTTGCGCTTCTCGATTCCTGTGTCAGACATCCAATACCATCAGTGCAATTCAAATACTGAAATTTCGCCTGAGGCCTGATCAGATCAGGCCCGACTATTTTAGTACCTGTGCCGCGCGGCTGGCGGTTCAGGTTCCGGGGGGATTTGATAGCAGAATCGGAGCAGGGCCGCGGATTGCAAACAGGCACAGCGCATTTGGCCCTCAGGGGCCGCTTCGCTAGAATGGAGGCGGGACCAGCTCCCGATCCCGGCCGGCGGAGTGAGAGAGATGCTTAAACTGCAACTGCACTGGCAGATCCTGATCGCCCTGATCGTGGCGATCATCATCGGTCTGCTGACGGCCTCCATCAGCCTCGACCGGTCCGGCGTGGACCCCGCCTTCTGGGCTGAGATCCAGGCCCGGATAGCCGCCGGCCATGCCAGGGACCTCAGCCCGGCAATGCAGGATGCGCTGCAGCTGGTTGAGGCTGAGCGCTCGAAGTTCACGAATGTCTACGCCTTCTTCGGCACGCTGTTCATCAATGCCCTGAAGATGCTGATCGTGCCGCTGATCTTCTTCTCCATCGGGTCCGGAGTGGCCAACACGGGCGGCAGGAACTTCGGGCGGCTGGGCGGCAAGACCCTGCTCTACTACATCTGCACCTCCGGGCTCGCGGCCCTGATCGGCGTGCTGATGGTCAGCATCGTGCAGCCGGGTCTCGTTGACGGCCAGCCGGCGGGAGACAGGCTCAACCTTGAGGAGCAGGAGCTCGGTGCATCCTTCGAGGAACGCATCGCAGGCCGCAGCTTCGGGGATCTGAAGGATGTGTTCATCTCGATGGTGCCCTCCAATGTCGTCAAGGCGGCCGCCGACGGCCAGATGCTGGGCCTGATCTTCTTCTCCATCCTGCTGGGCTACTTCTCCACCAGGCTCGAGAAGCAGCATTCAGAATTCCTCCGGACCTTCCTTGAAAGCATGTTCCAGCTGATGATGCGGATCACGCACTGGGTGATGCTCTTCGCCCCGCTCGGCGTACTCGCCCTCGTTGCCAAGGTGGTGGCGGAGACCGGGCTGGCCTCGCTGCTGCCGCTGGCCAGGTTCCTGCTTACGGTGTTCGGCGGGCTGTTCCTGCACATCTTCGTGCTGATGCCGCTCGTGCTGCTGTTCGTTGCCAGGGTGAACCCGCTGAAGCACTTCCAGGCGATGGCCCCGGCGATGCTCACGGCCTTCTCCACGAGCAGTTCCGCTGCCACACTGCCGGTCACGATGGACTGCGTGGAGAACCGCGCAGGGGTGAGCAACCGCGTGACGAGCTTCGTGCTGCCGATGGGGGCGACCGTCAACATGGACGGCACGGCGCTGTTCGAGGTGGTGGCGGTGCTGTTCCTCGTGCAGGCTTACGGCATCGAGCTGACCCTGCCCGTGATGTTAAGCGTTGCCATCCTCGCACTCGTGACCAGCATCGGCGTGGCGGCGGTGCCCTCGGCGAGCCTCGTGGCGATCGTGCTGATCCTCGGCAACTTCGGCATTCCGGCCTCGGCGGCCGGGCTGATCCTCGCGATCGACCGCCTGCCGGACATGACGCGCACGGTCAACAACATCTTCGGCGACAGCGTGGGCGCGGTCGTCATCGCGAAAAGCGAGGGCGAGGACATCTATGGCAGCAGCGGCGCGAGCGAAGCTCCAGCCTGAGGACATGGGAGCTCGGTTGTAGGGCGTAGCGGAGGTCAGGCCCATGGCCTGACAGGAAGCCAGTGCCATGCACTGGCAATGGAGGCGCGCAGTCGCGCGGGAAACGCCGTGATCGCCAGACTGGTTAATGGCGCAGAGCCGCAGAGGAAAGTGAGGCGCAGAAATGATTCAGCATGTTGCCAATTCCGCTTGCCATGCTCTCCCTGCCACATTCCCTCCCAGTTGCCGCAAGGCGGCACCGGTCCTCGGATTTATCGATGCATCACAAGTAACAAGGACCGGCGGCGCCCTGCGACGCCAGCACTCGAGATGTCCATTCGTGCGCAACACGTTTCGCGAGACAGTGGCGTTGCCAATATGCATTGCTACCAGCGCATGTATGAGCAGCTGATATCGATTTCAATGTCGCCATCCATGACTGGAATTGCGTGAGCCTGTTCCTTCGTATCCAAGGTATCAATCCATGCCCCATTCCTGTCAAGCAAGTATCTGCTGGCATGCATTGCCAGAGCACCATCCGGACTTCCGTCTCCATCCACATCAAGTCCAGCTGCCGGATCCGGACCCCATGAAATCAGCACGAATCCAGTCACTTCACCGTAATAGTCATACTGCTTGAGGTAAGTGAAGTTGCCAACCGCATCAACTGTCCAGCCAAATGGAACCTGCCGAGCATTGAATCTATCCAAGCCTGAACTGGTGTACGGATTGGGATAAAATCCTCGCTCCACATAGTACGGACCTGGCGTTAGATTCAATTTGGGCGTCTCAGTCGCAAGGAGAGCCAGATTATCCGGATATCGTGCCTCTCCAGGCACGTCCACATCAGGTTCGTATTCCTCTTCATTCCACTTGTACAGTTCCCAGCCATCCTGATCACGGTCCTCCGACCACATGACAATTACAAGCGCTATATAACGGGCTTCAACTCTTGTCATGTGTTCCTTAAGCAGCATCAACTCCTCAGTGGTTTCTGATTCCACCAATCGATGTTGCCAGTAGGAATTTCGTTGATCGACACATTCAGCAATTGCTGTCAGGGACATGCTGCCAAGCAAGCCAAGCATGATTACAAGCAGGATGATGTATCGCGATACCAAAATCAAGTCCACAGCACAAATCTAACTGCAAATTACTATATCAAATAGGATGGGTCCTTGCAGTTCAGCATTCGTGTTGAGCTTTATTCTGTTTTCGCCAATCCCGTTTGCCATGCTCTCCTCGCTGCATCCCCTCCCAGTCGCGGCAAGGCCGCGCCGGTCCTTGGATTTATTGATGCATCACAAGTAACAAGGACCGGCGGCGCCCTGCGACGCAAGCACGCGAGCGGCTGATTCGTGCGCAATGCAAATCGCGAGGCAGGGAATGTTGCCAAACCTGCCAGCCATGCTCTCCTCGCTGCATCCACTCCCAGGTGCCGCAAGGCCGCGCCGGTACATGTCCCTTCCTTTACTTCTTCCACTTTTCAGACTATGAAAACTATCAAGACTTCTTCACGGGACCGCGCCGGTACCTATCGAGAAGCTGGGATCCCGGTTGCAGGGTGTAGCGGAAGAATCCAGGATCTGGGGCGTAGTTCCGCTGCCCCCTGCAACCCAGCTCCAACAACCTATGAAAAAGGGAGGCCCGCAGGCCTCCCTCGTTGGTTCATGTTGTTGTCCGGATTGCTCCGGACCTTCTGTTGTCAGAATGAATTCTGACCTCCGGTTGTGCGACATCAAGTGTCGCACCTCCCTTCCGGCGGCTGGAAGCCACCGCCGGCGGGACTCCTGCAACCTATGAAAAAGGGAGGCCCGTGAGCCTCCCTATTTAGGATCCAGGATCTCGGACCTGGGGTGTAGTTCTGCTACCACCCAGCTCCTATGTCCTCAGGAATTCGGCTTCGCCGAATTCCTAGAACATATGAGTTCGCTTCTCGGCGTCCTTCTTCGCGGCCTCGCGGCGCACCATGGCCTTCTTCAGTGCGAACATCGCGCGCTCGATGTCCACCTCCAGCTCCTGCTGCGAGTAGAACTTCTGCAGGCGTTCACGCGCGCGCTTCTCGGCATCCTCGGCGCGGTGCACATCGATGTCGCCGGCCATTTCCGCCGTCTCCGCCAGCACGGTCACGCCCTCGTGGTTGATTTCCACGAAGCCGCCACCGACCGCGATGAACTGGATGCGGTGCTCAGCCGGGCGCTCGATCATCAGCGTGCCCTGCTCCAGCCCGCTGATCAGCGGGGCATGGCCCTTCCAGACGCCGAAGTAGCCGTCCAGCCCGGGAATCACGCAGCTCGGCGTCTCCCCGCTCCAGACCTCGCCGTCGGGGGTCACGACCTTCAGGGCGTAGTTTGCGGTTGACATGAATCAGTGCTCCTTGCCGCCTAGCCTTCGCTGCGCAGCTTCTCCGCCTTGGCGATCGCATCCTCGATGCCACCCACCATGTAGAAGGCCTGCTCCGGCAGGTCGTCATGCGCGCCATCCAGCACCGCGCCGAAGCTCTTCACGGTCTCGGCCAGCGGTACGTACTTGCCGGCCATGTTCGTGAACTGCTCCGCCACGAAGAACGGCTGGGACAGGAAGCGCTGCAGGCGGCGGGCCCGGTTGACGATGATCTTGTCGTCCTCCGAGAGCTCCTCCATACCGAGGATG
>JAGRNT010000013.1 GCA_020440605.1 bacterium
GACGTCTTCCCCTCCGAGCAGCAGGACCAGATCCGCGCCCAGCTTGCCAACTCCCTGCAGTGCATCATGTCACAGCAGCTGCTGCCCGTCACCGACGGCGGCGGACGAGTGGCGGCGCATGAGGTGATGCTCAACATCCCGGCGATCCGTAACCTGATCCGTGAGAAGAAGGAATTCCAGATCCACTCGGTGATGATGACGCACTCCAAGCTGGGCATGATGACGATGGACCAGTGTCTGCGTGACCGCTACCTGGACCGCCAGATCACACTGGAGACCGCGATGGCGCACGCCGGCAACGTGGGCAACCTGCAGCGTCTGATCAGCCACGCCGCGAGCGAGGGCCGGGGCGGCAGCCGCCCGGGTGCCGACCGCGGCGGCCCGATGCTGGACGGCAGCGGCCCGAGCATCGGAGTGTAAGAAGGCTCCGTGCAATCAGCGAGGAGCTATGCTCTGAGCTGGATTGCATACCCGCGAGAGCTTGTTTGAGCGGGAAGGAGACTCGGTTCAGGCCGTGAACGGCCTGCTACCAGACGGATGGAAGATGCCGCCAGCAATCAGCGAGGAGCTACGCTCTGAGCTGGATTGCAGACCCGCGAGAGCTTGCTTGAGCGGGAAGAAGAATTTGACTGCCTTGTTGGGGGAGGTCCATTGGGCCTCCCCTTTTTTGTTTCCCGTTCGGCTGAAGCCTCACTGGTCTGCCGCTACGGAATGAAACTCTGTCTCATTTGCAATCCTACTTGCAACAAACTGCCGCGCTGCCTACAATGGCATCATGCCTGCCGGGCAAAGCGTCCCAGCGACATCGGATCTCCCATGAGGAGGAGCAAGCATGTTGCGCAAGATTGCAGTTCTGATGATTGTCAGCGGTATCTTCCTGAGCGCCTGCGGCGGATCGGCAGGCAGCCTGGGCTCACCGCAACCCACGCTGCCAACGGGGAATTCCGCCACAGCGGGCCCGCATCCGGTTCCCTTCCCGACTGACACCCCTGCCGTGCACGGAGCCAGTGCGATCCAGCAGGTGTCGCTGCCCGGCAGCGATGCGGACAGCAGCGGCATCATATCCGCCAATCCCGGCAGTGCCAGCTTCGCGCAGGTGAATGGCAATGACATGCTGCTGGTGGCCTTTCCCGGTGACAGCGCATTCGCGGTCTACGGCCTGCACAGCGGGGCCTTCAGCTCGGACGCAGTTCACTTCCAGCTGCAGACCACCGTTCCCGGCTTGCCGGCCCGGAACTTCATCGGCGTTGCCGACTTTGATCTCGGCCGCTGGCGCTGGTTCCCGTATGAACAGAGCAGTCCGCAGATTGACATCTCCGGCTTCGGGCATGTCAGCCCGCTTGGCAATGTCTTCGTGGCTTTCCTTGCCAATGACGACGTGGCGCTGACGGTTGAATCCTGCTGGCTGAACCTGGACATGCCGGTCTGGGTCACGCAGCCGGTCTCCAGCCTGCCGCGGATGGGGCAGGTACACAGCATGGCACTGGTGGACGGGCTGCCTGCGGTGATCGCGCAGCAGCGCCAGCTGGTGACTGACAACGACCTGCTCTACTGCCATACAGCCACGGCCTTCCCGGCCGGTCCGGCGGACTGGAGCCTGAGCGAGATTGCAGCGGGGGTGTTTGATCCTGTGCTGGCCCTGGAACTGATTGAGCAGCCTGGTCCACTGCCTGGCTTCGCCGAGATCCTCAGCAGCAATCAGCTCTGGTATGCCTGGGCGGACAGCACGCTGCCCGCAGGCAGCGGGGACTGGAACTACAGCTACATTGCCAATGTGGAAAGCGAGGAAATGTCCCTGGCCCGCATCCAGGACCGGGCGGCGCTGCTGTACGAGAGTGCCGGATCGGGCGGCGGCACGAAGGTGGAATACGCCTGGGCCACGGCACCATTGCCAACGGGAGCAGACTGGCTCCTCTGGAACGTCGCTGATTCCGGTGACCCGGCACAGAACTACGGCGGCCTCTCGCTCTGCGCGGTGCAGAACGATCTGCCGACCGCCATCTACTATGACTATACCGGCTCAGGACTGATGTTGTTCAGTGCCATACAGGCGGAGATCACCGCAGCAAACCAGACCTACACTGCCCTTGTCGAGGATCCACCACTGGGTGGTGGTTTCAATGACGTCATGTCCTGGCAGGGACTGCCTACAATGGTGTATGACCAGTTCTGGTCAGTCCCCCGTCTAGCCAGGGCAGATATGGTGCACCCGGCCCTTCCGGAAGACTTCAGCTGGCATCATGACCTATGGAATCGGGGCATGGATTCACCGGCGATGGCGGATCTCGGCGGAACACTGGGAATCGCCTGGCACGATTTCCATGACTACAGTGTGTGGTTCGCCTACTACAGCGGGCCGCCGGGGGATGCCGCGGGTCCGGCGGACTGGAAGGTCGCGCAGGTCGATTCCCGTGCGACATCAGGCGACATCTGCATCGTCACACTGCCCGGGAACCTGCCGGGGATCAGCTACTACGTGGATGCGGACACGCAGCTCTACTTCGCCTCGACCACTGCTCTGCCCTAGCCCGGATCCGGGCTTGCCTGGGGCAGCGGAAGCGTCCCTTTCGCTGCAGCCGGCAATCTGTTAAACTCCGGTTATCGGCTGAATGAGAGGGAAGTAATGGGTGAATACAGGTGCTTGAATCCGCTGCGGGCCACAGCGGGTTTCTTGGGGGTTATTGCCTGCACGCTGCTGCTGCATGCCTGCGCGGGCGGGAATGGCGAAACGCTGCAGCCAACAGACATTCCACCCGAAACAGTGATGAACCAGCAGGCTCCAGGCCTGTCTGAGCTGCAGGGGCTGCTGGACAGTGAACTGGCCCGGCTCGGCGTTGACAGGGAGCTCAGCAACAGCGCTCCCGGCAATGGCAATGCGGTGCTGGATCTGCGGGTAATCGCAACGGAAGTCCTGCCGGATGAAAGTGCCAGCTTTGAGCTGCGCTGGACCGAACAGCTGGTCGGCGACTATGACCAGAACGGGCTTGTCAACGCAAGCGATCTCGTGCCTCTTGCGCAGAACTTCAATGCCAGTGTTGACTATCTGCCAGCATCAGAAGCAGGTGCAAGCGGCAGATTGCCTTCCGGCGACAGCCTGGGCAGCGGTGCTGCCAACTGGCGCCTGGCGCGGGTGGATGGCAATGGCGACGGCGTGATCAACGCCTCGGACATCACCCCGATTGCCCAGCACTGGCAGGAGAGCCTGGCGGGCTACGCTGTCTATCGCGCAGCAGATGGTGCAGAGCCTCAGCTGCTGCCTGACCCGGCGGATGCGGAGTCCGGCATCAGCATCATGCGTCCCGCTGATATTGACAACCTGCTGCCCGTCAGCTACCTGCTGGCGGACACGGTTGCACTGCCCGGCGGCTTCAGCTACTTCGTGGTGCCAGTCGGCAGCAGCGGCAGCGGTGTGGGTCCGGCGGCGGAACCGGTGGATGCCTCATTCAATCTGCCGCCCACGGCTCTGCTCAGTGCGGACGTGACGAGTGGCATGGCGTTGCTCAGTGTGAACTTCGATGCCAGTGGCTCAAGTGATCCCGACGGCGAGATCAGCACATACGAATTCGACTTTGACAACAATGGTGAGTATGACGCCGTCGGCCCGCTGGCCACGGTGCAGCATGACTTCGCCGGAGGCGAGCATACCGTTCGCCTGCGGGTGACAGACGATGCGGGAGCCACTGCGACGGATGAGCTGACGCTCAGTGTCGATGACGGCATCATCGCCGTGATCAGTGCAGCGCAGACAGAGGACTCCGTACCTGCTGAGCTGACACTGTCCGCTGTTGGCTCCACCGTCAAGCAGCCGCTTGAGAGCTGCGCATGGTTCATAGACGACGAAACTGCGGCCAGCCAGAGCACCCCCGCACTGGCTGACTTCAATGCACAGTTCAGCACGGCGGGAATGCACAGCGTGCGCCTCGTGCTGACCGGTGAGGACGGCATTGAGCGCTCCGACAGCTTGGAACTGAGCATCCTGCCAGGCCCGCTGGCTCTGATCAGTTCCAGCCATATCGACCATATGCCAGCCAGCAGCCTGCTTGAGCTCGATGCCATCGGCAGCGCGGGCGAGGAAATCAGTTTCGCCTGGGACGTTGATGCGCCCTGGAGCGAGGAGAACGACATTGCAAACTTCATTGCCGAGATTGAGGGGCAGAGCCGCATCAGCATCCAGCCGCAGAGCGCCGGCAGCCTGCATGTGACGCTGCGCGTGACAGACCGCTTCGGCAAGCATGCCGATGCCCCGTTCTCGATTGAGATTGACGATGTCTGGCCCAGCTTCAGCTTCGATGTCGCGCTCAAGCCGGCCGGCAGCGAGTTCTTGCTGGATGGCAGCGGCAGCACCGCCGGGGTGCCGATCACCAACTACACATGGGACTTCGACAGTGACGGCAGCATAGACCAGCAGGGTCCCGACCCCCAGGCCAGCTTCACGCCACCGCCGGGGCGCGGCATGGTGACGATGGGGATTGACGGTGATGACGGTCCGCTGGCTGAGTACAGCGGCTGGTACATCGCCTTCGAGGGTGAGATCGTGATCGTGCGCAATGACGAGGAGGAGTATCCTGCCAACCTTGATGCGATCACGGATGACCTGGATGCGATCCCCGCCGCCTGGCGCATGATCGACTACAGTGATGACCTGCTGGAACTGGAGGAGGAATCCTCGAGCATCCTCTACATCTGGTACCGCGGTGGGCCGGGAGCCGAAACGGAGACGCGGCCCTACACGCGGATGTGGACCACGGCTGAGATTGACAATTACATCGGTCTGATGGAGACCGAGCGCAATGTGTTGCTGATGAGCCAGGCGCATGGCAAGGACCCGGACATTTCCGATGTGAATTTCCTCGACAGTGCCTGGGAGATCGCCTACGGCATGGATCTGGTTGACAATGCCCTGCCCTCCGCTGCCCATCGGCACCCCTGGGCGGCCGGCATCAGCACTGATGACACCATCGGCCTTGGTGATGGCAACGGCTGGTTCCCGACCTCCCCGCAGACGGCCAGTTTCGCCGGTTCCCACGAGCTGCAGCACGGAGCGGACGGCACATCGTCGGCGGAGCGCTATACGGGACTGGACAGCTCCGGAAAGATCCCCGTCAGACTGCGCATCAACAACTGCTACCAGCTCTGTGGCATCGGATTCTTCGATCCGCTGTTCAGCAGTGGCTGGCATTCGGCATATACAACGGGCGGAATCAGCGGCGAACAGGTCTCCGGCTTCGAGATGAACATGCTGAGCTATGGCAACAGAAAGGCCCCGGATGCCGAAATCGGCTTCCATCCGGACTATGAGCATGTGGAAGGCAATGCCCGCCTGTGGGTGATCGGCTATCCCTGGGCGCAGGTGGAGGTGCTGCTCGGTACTGATGGCATACAGCGCCATGACATCCTGCACAACATCCTTGCCTGGCTGCTGGTGGATGACATGCCCTGATCGCGGGCGAGTGTGAAGCAGAGGTATAGACAGTGTCATGTCCCGGGAGATTGCATTCTGATAAACTGCAGATACCGGCTTTGTGAGGAAATATGGACAGAACAAGCAATGTGGGTGTGCTGCAATACTCAGGCATCCTGATTGGGGGAATCTGGTGCGTGTTGATGCTGGCAGCCTGCGGGGGCAGCGACAGTGGCCGGCAGGTCACACCACTGGATCGGGACCAGGCTCCGGCGCAGCTCGACTCGCTGCAGGCCCTGCTTGACTCAGAGCTTCTGCGCCTGGGCGTCGACACATCCCGCGAAGCAAGCATCGCCCCATCCGCCGGCAATGCGGTGTTCGACCTGCAGGCCACGGTGACGACGGTCGTTCCCGGGGAACAGGCGGATGTGAGCCTGCGCTGGACGGAGCGCCTGGTCGGCGACTATGACCGGAACGGACTTGTCAACGCAGCCGACCTTGTGCCGCTGGCCCGGCATTTCGGCGAGGCGGTCAGCTACCGCAGCGCACTGGACACTGACGGCATCGAGGGCTGGCCAACCGGGCTGGCTTATGACCCTGGCGATGCAGCCAACTGGCGCCTGGCGCGCATCGATGGCAACATGGACGGGGAGATTAATGCCGGGGACGTGACGCCGATCGCCCAGCACTGGCAGCAGTCACTGTCGGGCTACAGGGTCTACCGCCAGCATGGCGACCAGGAAGCAGCCGAGCTGCTGAATGGTCCGCAGGAAACACTCGGCCTGTTCAGCGTGGAGCGCAGTCCCTCGGATGACAACAACCGGCCGGTTACATACAGCTTCAGCGACACACTGACTGACGCGGGAGAATACCTGTACTACGTGGCGGCCTATGACTCCGGCAGCGATGGCGAAGGCCCGCCGAGCAGGCCGGTACGGCCGTCCCTGAACATTCCGCCGGTGGCCACCCTGTCAGTTGACCCGCCTAACGGTGCCGCACCGCTGCAGGTCAGCCTGGATGCCTCTGCATCCACGGACCCCGATGGCCGGATCGTCAGTTATGAATTTGACCTCGACGGCGATGGCAAGTACGACCAGACCGGCATTGACCCTGACGCGACCGCCAGCTTCGGCTCCGGCAGCCATACCGTCAGGCTGCGGGTGACTGATGACGCCGGTGCCAGCGACAGGATCGACCTGACGATCAATGTAGGCGACGAGATCATCCCGCTGATCACGAGCAACAAACAGGCCGACATGCTGCCGGCGGTCTTCCTGCTGGACAGCACGCTGTCCCAGGTCAGCATTCCGCTGTCATTGGTGGAATGGTTCGTGAATGACGATGAGCTGCCCTCGCAGAGTGGCACGGAGCTGGACACATTCCTGTTTGAGCCGGAGTTCACCGGCTTCCACCAGGTCAGGCTGGTGCTGACCAGCCAGTCGGGGTACAGCTACGAAACGAAGATCAGCCTGCAGGTCTATGACGGTGACGACAGCGTGCCGCTCATCACCGTCAACCGGGTGGAGGACTCGCTGCCCGCTGATTTCACCTTCTCGGCGGACCAGTCGATCCTTGCCAAGCCACTGGCGATCTGCCACTGGTTCATCGGACAGGTCCCCGAGCTGGCACAGACAACGCAGGAACTGGCGGACTTCTCGCCGGAATTCAGCCAGCCAGGCCTGCAGAAGGTCACGCTGCGCCTGATTGACATTGACGGCGGCGTCTGGGAAAACAGCCAGACGATCTATGTCCACCCCGCTCCTGCAGCAGTTTTCAGCGGTGGCGAGAACGGATTCTGGGAGGATGACGCGGCAGACTTCAGTGCAGCCGACAGTATCGGTGTCGGGCTGAGCTACCAATGGGACCTGGATGCGGACTGGCTGCCGAATTCAGATGACAACGTGTTCGAGGATGACTACTTCACTGAGAACATCAGTTTCCAGTGCCTTGACAACGGTACATTCACTCTGATCCTTAGGGTGACGGACCGCTTCGGCAAACAGGATGAAACCAGCGCTGAATGCACGGTGCACAGGCGGTTGAGTATCTACGTGGATGCCGATGAGAACTGGTATGAGCAGGGCGACAGGTTCTACGAGGGGCAGCTCGGACAGCTTCTGATATATCCGCAGGGCGGGCCATACAATGGCATCCTCAGCGGCTGGGAAATGAGCTTCCCCGGCACCGAGATGCCGAGCCTGAGCGGTGAGTCCTTCGGCCAGAACAACCCGCTGAACATCACATGGTTCGAGCCCGGGCAAATTCCTGTGCACCTTGAATTGCAGCAGAATGTCAGCGAAGTGACACCACCTGAACTGATTGCGGACTTCACTATTGATGTGGCGGCATTTGATCCACAGTTCACGGCGGACTCCTTCTTCAAGTCTGCCGGAAACGAGATCACATTTGACATTTCCGCTTCGGTATCGGACCTGCCAGTCGCCAACTACGGTTGGGACTGGGAATCGGACGGCAATTTGGATCACACCGGGCTGGAAAGCAGCCTGAGCCATACTTTCGCCCAGGGCACTTACACGGTGACAATGCACATGTATGCCCAGAACGGCTATTCCCGCAGCGTCAGCCACCAGGCGGGAGTGCTGGACGGGGAAGTGGTGATCATCCGCAATGACGGCAATACCTACGATGCCAACTATGATGCGATCACTTCTGACCTGGATGAACTGGGCATTGCCTGGAGCGGCATTGACTACTACCCCGGCATCGCTGACGACGAGTCCGGCAGCAGCAACTACCTCTACATCTGGTACCGTGGCGGACCGGGTGCGGAGAGCGAAGCGCGGCCATATACGACGATGTGGACAAGCACGGAGATTGACGACTACCTGGCACTGATGAACTATGGCAAGAACCTGCTGGTGATGAGCCAGGCCCAGGGCAAGGACCCGGATGCGGTGATTGAACCCAACCTGTGGGTTGAGGTCCATGGAATGAGCCTGGTGCCGAATACTGTGCCTGCTGCGGAACTGAGGCATCCCTGGGCCGTCGGCCTGCAGACCGATGACCGGATCGGTTTCGGCGGAACACTTGGCTGGACGGCGATCTGTCCGCAGAACCTGTACCTCGACGGCAGCCATGACTTAACTTACGGCACGGACGGTACCGGCGCCGCCAGCCGCTTCACAGGAGCCGGGAGCAGCGGCAAGATCCCGATCGCCATGCGCATCGAGAACTGCTACCAATTCAGCGGAATCGGATACTACTCCGCATTCTGGGGAACGGGAGCGCCCGGGCTGAGCATGGGGGTCAATGGGGAGAAGTTCCTCGAATTCGATCTCGGATTCATGAGTTACGGGAACCGGCAGGCGCCTGACGCGAACATCGGATTCTTCCCGAGCTACCAGCACACGGCCGGTCCGGCGAGAATGTGGGTGGTCTGCTATCCCTGGAACCAGTTGAGCATCATCAGCAGTTATCCGGTGGGCATGTCCCGCGCCGAAGCCCTGCAGAACATCCTCGGCTGGCTGCGGGAGGACGACTGGGCTGCCTTCTAGGACAACCGGCCTGCCTGTTGCGGCGGCCACCCGGCAAGGTCCGGAGAACGGAAAATGACAATGCGAACCAATTCGAGATATCTGGTCCTGCAGCTGGCGATGCCGGCGGCAATCCTGCTGCTGGCATCCTGCGGCGGAAACGGCGGACAGCAGGCGATGCCGTCCGGAAACAGCAGCAATGCAGGACAGTTGCAATCGCTGCAGGCCCTGCTGGACAGCGAACTGGAACGCCTGGCTGTGGACACATCCCGTGAATCCAGCATCGCCCCATCAACCGGCAATGCGGTGTTCGACCTGCAGGCCAGCGTTACAACGGTCGTGCCCGGTGAGCAGGCTGATGTGACACTGCGCTGGACGGAGCGCCTCGTCGGGGACTACGACCGGAACGGGCTTGTCAACGCAGCCGACCTCGTACCCCTCGCGCAGCACTTCGGTGAGATTGTCAGCTACCGTAGTGTGCCCGACACCGGCGGAATCGAGGGCTGGCCGACTGGCCTGGCCTATGCCCCGGAGGATGCTGCCAACTGGCGGCTGGCGCGAATCGATGGCAACATGGATGGGGAGATCAACGCCGGCGACGTGACCCCGATCGCCCAGCACTGGCAGCAGTCGTTGTCGGGCTACCGCGTCTACCGGCAGCATGGCGACCAGGAATCAGCCGAGCTGCTGGCAGGCCCACAGGAGACCCTCGGACTGTTCAGTGTGGAGCGAAGCGCTCCGGATGACAACAACAGCCCGGTCACATACATCTACAGCGATACCCTGACGGATGCCGGGGAATACCTGTATTACGTTGCAGCCTACGACCCCGACAGCGCTGCTGAGGGTCCACCCAGCCGGCCGGTGCGCCCGGTGCTGAACTCACTGCCGATTGCCAGCCTGCAGGCGGACCCGCCGGGTGGCTCGGCCCCGCTGCAGGTCAGCCTGGATGCCTCGGGATCCGGCGATGCCGATGGCGAGATCGTGCTCTACGAGTTCGATCTGGACGGGAATGGCAGCTACGAAACCGCCGGAGCCGACCCCGACCAGCAGGCGACTTACGGCGGAGGCAGCCACCTGGTCAGGCTGCGCGTGACGGATGACTCCGGCGCCGTCGCACTGGATGAGCTGACACTCAAGGTGGATGATCCGATCTTCCCCGTTGTCAGTGTTGACAGGCTGGAGGATTCCGTCCCGGCCATCTTCACCTTCAGTGCCGCAGGCTCCGAACTCGGCGGACCGCTGGCCCTCTGCGAGTGGTACGTTGACACCGGGACCCAGCCCGCCCAGTCCAGCACGGAACTGCAGGACCTCGAGCTGGACACGGAGGAAGTCGGTGAGCACATCATCCGGCTGGTGCTGACCGGTACGGATGGACAGCCCCGCGTTGCCAGCCAGGCGGTGCGGGTGTTCGAGGCCCCCCACGCTGAGTTCTACACGGGAGGCGTATTCGCCGCCGGTGTACAGTCCGGATTCTACGCGTCGACATCCAAGGGGCACCAGCTGAGCTATGAATGGGATGTGGATGCCCCCTGGCTGCCTGGTTCCAGCCCGGAGAATTTCGATGTCTACGGCCTGGGCTATGAGCTTTACCTTGTTCCGGGCGGCCCGGGAGGCTTCACGCTCAGCCTGCGGGTGACGGACGCATTTGGCAAGACGGACCTCACGAGCAGCGAATACGTCGCCATCAGCCTGCCTGAACCCGAGATCACGCTTTCCCCTCTGACTTGCTATACACAGGAATCATCAAGGCTGCAGATCAACTTCAGCGGCAGCTGGCAGGAATTCGTGAGCGGCTACCAGGTGAGTTTCCCGGATGGGGGCCATGCCGGCATCCCCGGCAGCACTTTCCCCGTTGACAGGGAAATCCTCTGGGAGGAGCCCGGCAGTTTCCGCGTCGTCGTGGAGATTGACGGCAATGCATTTTCCACGGTCCCGCCCGGCTTCAGCAGTGAATTCATGGTGGAGGTGCTGGACTTCAGCCCTGCACTCACGGTGGCGGATCCCAACCGTCTGGCACAGCTGGGATTCCTGCTGGACGGGACGGCATCCAGCTCGGAATTCGAGGTGGCGGGCTATGACTGGGACCTCGATGGCAATGGCAGCGTGGATCAGACCACCGCTGAAGCCCAGCTCTTCCATGTGTTCAGTCCGGGCACACATGAGGTCACGATGTGGATGCGGGATGGCAGCGGGCTCTCACGCGGGGCAAGCACGAGCGTGCTGGCGGCGGAGGACCACCTGCTGATCGTGCGCAATGACGACGGCATCTACCAGGCGAACCTGGATGCGCTGCTGACTGACCTGGATGCGATCGGGATCAGCTGGCAGCTGCGTGACTATGCGGACGACCTGCGCTTCGCCCTGCGCAATGACGGAGCGGCGACCGTGCTGTGGTACCGCGGCGGGCCGGGTGACGCCCTCGAGCCGTCCCCGTACCTGAAGCAGTGGACCGCCACTGAGATTGAGAACTACGTGGGGTTGATGACCGATGGGCGCAGTGTGCTGCTGGTGAGCCAGAGCCATGGGATGGACAGTGAATATGACAACGACCCGCCCTACACGATGAGCGGCTGGCAGGACTGGTACTCAGCCACACCGCTTGCCAGCACGGTTCCGCAGCAGGGCAGGCTGCACGCGCTGGCCAGTGGGCTGGCAACCGATGACATATTGGCACTGCCGGGCACCGTTGCCATGCCTACGAGTCCCACGAATGTGCTGATTGCCGGCAACCGCATCCTGCAAGGCGGCGGCAATGGCGCGCATCGTTACGATGCCGGCCACGGCAGCTCAGGCAAGAGACTCCTCAGCATCACGATTGACGACCCGGTCCAGGTCTGCGGAGTCGGCTTCTACTACAACGGATTCAACTATCCCATCTCTGTCAGCAGCTACTTCTCCTATGGTCTCGCCCTTGACTATGAGGGCCTTCC
Source organism: bacterium (assembly GCA_020440605.1). Taxonomy (GTDB): domain Bacteria; phylum 4484-113; class 4484-113; order 4484-113; family JAFGCY01; genus JAHEFU01. Next base: position 11,829 of record JAGRNT010000013.1, read on the forward strand.
CTATGACTGGATTGACAGCGGCAGGGTTGAATGGGGCTGCCGCAGGGCCCCGATGCAGCTTGATCCTGCAGGTCCTGGCTACAACTGGATTCCCGGCAATGCCAGGCTGTGGGTGGTGGGTTACCCCTGGGCGAAGGTCAATGTGAGCAGTTCGAGTCCGAGCGGTATGCAGCGGCATGAAGTGCTCCAGAACATTCTCGGCTGGCTGACGGAGGATTACTATGCCAATCCCTGAGAACAATCGCTTCGACTGTCAGCGCGGAGCACTCTCGCGGCCGCTTCCAGCAGGATGGATGGCAATCTGCTGCCTGCTGCTGCTTGCCGGCTGCGGCGGATCCGGCAGCCAGGCAACGGCGGATCTCAGCAGCGGAAACAGGCTGGAGCAACTGCAGGCGCTGCTGGAGGCTGAGCTTGCGCAGTCGGACAGCGCCGCGGCCAGATCCGGCAATGCGGCACCCTCCGCCGGCAACAGCGTCTTCGACCTGCAGGCCAGCCTCAGCGATACCGGCGACGGCATGAGTGCCACTGTCCAGCTGCGCTGGACCGAGCGGCTGGTCGGCGACTATGACCGGAACGGACTTGTCAACGCAGCCGACCTCGTGCCCCTGGCGCAGCATTTCGGCGAGACGGTCAGTTACCGCAGCGTGCTGGAAACGGATGGCATCGAAGGCTGGCCCACGGGACTGGCATTTGATCCGGCAGCCTCAGGCAACTGGCGGCTGGCCCGCATTGATGGCAACGCTGACGGCCTGATCGACGCCGCTGACGTCACCCCGATCGCCCAGCACTGGCAGCAGAGCCTCTCCGGTTACCGCGTCTACCGGCGGCATGGCGGGCAGGATGAACCGACGCTCCTGCCTGACCCGCTTGATCCGGGATCCGCACTGAGCGTCAGCCGCAGCAGCCAGGAGTCCGGCGAGGGCCAGCTGCCGCTGAGCTATTCGTTCAGTGACCTGCTGCAGGATGCCGGTGAATACCTGTACTTCGTCGTGCCCTATGACATTCAGTCGGCAACCGAGGGGCCGGCATCCCGGGCGGTCACTCCCCTGCTCAACAGTCCGCCGCTGGCTGTGATCAGCGCCAGCCCGCTGTCCGGGATGGCACCGCTGCAGGTGCAGCTTGACGGCAGCGCTTCCAGCGATGCCGAGGGACCGATCGCGCTCTACGAGTGGGATCTGGATGGCAATGGCAGCTTTGAACTGACTGGAATTGACCCGGACAGTGAGACGACCCTTGCCGAGGGCAGCCACAGCATCAGGCTGCGGGTAACGGATGCCCAGGGTGCAGTGGACACCACCCAGGTGCAGGTGGAAGTCTATGGAAGCCTGGTGCCGGTGATCAGCGCCAACAGGACGGAGGATCAGTTCCCGGGCAGCATCGTGTTGTCAGCAGCGGAGTCCAGCTCCGGGCTGGAGATCGCATACTGTGAATGGTTCCTCGACTTTACTGTCGCCCCCGCGCAGGTCACTGAGATGCTGTTCGACTACTCACCGGAGATCAAGACACCCGGTTACCACAATGTCCGCCTGCAACTGACGGATGTGGAAGGCGCGCAGCGCAGTGCCTCGATTGACCTGCTGCTGGTCAGCGGAAGTGACGACAGCAACTGGCCGCGGATCACGACCGACAAGCCGGAGGACAGCCTGCCCGCGAGCTTCCTGCTTTCCTCCCAGTTCTCGGAAATCGAGGGCAGCCTGGAGCGCTGCGAATGGTATGCCGGGCTTGTGCCGCTTGTGGGACAGCCCCAGCTGGAACTGCAGAAATCCACGAGCTTCCTCTCGGACCTGCTGCTGAACGTCAGTGAGCCGGGGAACTATCTGGTGGAGCTGGTGCTGACAATAAACGGCCATGAGTATGAACGCCAGTATTCCGTCTACGCCTATGTCGCTCCCCAGGCGCGTATCTCACCCGACAAGGCCAGAGTGTTTCTCGGTGCACCGGCACTGTTCAGTGCAGTGAACAGCGCTGGCAGCGGACTGAACTACATCTGGGACATTGATCCGAGCTGGATCCCCGGTGACAGCGGGACTTTTGAGGCGGACATCGAGGGTCCGTATCAGATCAGCATTGACACCCTGGCCGTGGAGCAGTTCCCCGTCAGCCTGAAGGTCATCGACCGCTTCGGGAAGTCATCCTCCGATGCTGCTTTGGCGGAGGTCATGGCCCTGCCCGAGCTGGTGGCAACACTCGATGCCACGGATGTGCTGCAGGGCAGTCTGCTGCAGCTGGATATCGGCTTCAGCAACCAGTGGGAAGGCCTGGTGGACGGCTGGCGCGTCAGCTTCAGCGGCAGTGCCAACCCGCCGCAGCAGGGTCAGACCTTCCCGGCCACGATTGCCATCCCCTGTGACATCACCGGCATCCACCAGCTGGAACTGGAGATCCTCCAGTCGCAGATTCCCGGCAGTGTCCCGGAACTGCAGCGCAGCTGGGAAGTCAGCGTGAGCCTGTTCGAGCCGGGTTTCAGCACCGATGCCGACATGGGCAATGCCGGAACGGTCTACGGTTTCGATGCCTCGCAGTCCATGGGCAGCCAGCCCATCACATCCTACAGCTGGGACTGGGACTCTGACGGCAGCATCGACGAGAGCAGCGCCAGCCCGCTGGCAAGCCATGCATTCCCGGCGGGCGTGAACAGAGTCACCCTGCACATCTCGGAAGCCGGCGGGCACAGCAATTCCGTCCAGCAGGTGCTGCGCATCTACCCCGGCCCCGTCAGCATCATCCGCAATGACGGCGGTCTCTACCAGGCGAACCTCGACGCGATCACCTCCGACCTGGACAGCATCGGCATCAGCTGGCAGATCCTGCCATACAGTGACAACCTGCTCGTGGATGCATCCTCGGAGGAAATCTACATTTGGTACCGTGGTGGGCCCGGCAGTGCCGTCGAACCGGCACCGCATCCCGGCATCTGGACCTCCACGGAGATTGACAACTACCTCGGCCTGCTGGAACTCGGCAAGCGTGTGCTGCTGATGAGCCAGAGCCACGGCAAGGACTACGACATCGTGATTGACCCTTCGGAGATGCTGGGCTGGAGCAACTACTTCGGCCTCAGCGAACTGCCTGCCAGCGTGCCGAAGCCGGAGTACCGCATGCCCTGGACAGCGGGACTGAATACCGATGACGGAATTGGCTGGGTCGAAATCTACGGATACGTGCCCAGCAGTCCGACCAACCTGTCTCGCGACGGCGGAATCACACTGACGAACAGCGGCAGCTGGGACTCGGCGGAAGGCTACCTCGGCCAGCTCGGTTCAGGCCACCGGATGCTGCAGCTCGAGATCGGCGACTGCCATCAGCTGTGCGGGATCGGCTACCCGGTCGAGTATTTCCAGTACCATGGCAACGAGGTTTCGGACCACATGCGCTTCGGCTGCACCGCGCCGGAATACGGCCGCGAGATCTTCGGGGTGCTGAGTTATGGCAACCTCTGCGCCCCCGTCTCCAACATCGGCTGGTATCCGGACTATGCAGTGCATGTCAACGGTCCGGGGCGGCTGTGGGTGGTCGGCTATCCATGGGCCGAGGTGCAGATCACGGACAGTGACCCGGACGGGATGAGCCGCGCGGAACTGCTGCACAACATGCTCGGCTGGCTGACAGACGACGGTCTGCAGCTCCAGCCCTGACCTCCCCGCCTAACCCGGCAGGGCGCGCAGGCGCATCAGCTCAGTGTCACGAAGCAGGAAGGCCCGCATCCATGGATTGTCAACATGCCGCAGGCAGTGCAGCTCGAAGGCCCGCAGGCGGCGCTCCGCCAGCTGTTCGAGGTCACCGCGCGTCAGTTCGCCGGGCAGCCAGAGCTTGGCGATCTCAATGTCCCAGAACCAGGCACTGGTGCCCTCATCGCTGATCCCGCTGCGGAAGAAGCCCTGGCGCATGGTGAGGAAGTCCGCATGGTGGGCGTTGAATTCATCGATCTGGCGCAGCGCCAGGGGCTGGTCAAAGCGCAGCAGCAGGCGGATCAGCAGCACCCAGCTCCAGTTGGCAAGATCGGAGATCGCGCTGTCAACATAGGGTTCCTGGGGCGGACGCATCGAGTAGTGGCGGCGCAGGCGCGGCAGCAGGTCCGCCGCCAGCGCACTCACGAGCTGCGGCAGATCCAGCAGGCGGTCACGGTCCTCATCCGATCCGCGCCACTTGACGATGCAGGCCGTTCGCAGGAAGGCCAGCTCCAGTTCCATGTCATCGAGGGCCTCGAGCCCGGCCTCGCGGCGGCGCTCGCTGCGGCGGCGCATCAGCTCCTGCACTCGTTCCAGCCCGGCATAGGCTGCATTGTCCTGGCGCTCATCGATGCTGGCCAGTGCGAGATCGAGCAGGGCCAGGCAGTGCATGGAATCAGCCGCACTGCGGAACTGTTCCTCATGCTCTCCCGCGGGCAGCAGGCGGGCGCTGTAGTCAATCACCTGGCGCCAGGATTCCATCTGCTGGCGGTTGCCTGCGGCATATGCCGCACTGAGCTGGGACAGGACCATGCGTGCACGGCGCAGGTACAGAAACGGTGTTTCCAGTCCGCCGCCGGACAGCCAGAACCTGTCAAGCAGCTGCGTGTCATCGAAATGCATGCCGGCTCCTTGCATTGTGTAAACGCGGTTTATCCCCACGGAGGGGAGACACTGGCCACCGCCGGCTTCCCGGAACAGTAATCACCTGATCAAAAAAGGTGATGAGATGCGGCCAACGCCTTGTCAATCATAGCACCGGGGCAGAAAAAAACATACCCGGCCGGGGTTGCTCCGGTCGGGTATGTGTAAGGATGTGTAGATGAGCCGTCTGTTGTTTCAGCCTTACTGCAGGAGCTGCAGCACGGACTGCGGAAGCTGATTCGCCTGGGCCAGGGCAGCCACGCCGGCCTGCAGCAGGATCTGGTTGCGGGTCGAGGTCATCGTCTCCGCCGCCACGTCCACGTCGCGGATGCGGCTTTCGGAGGACGTCAGGTTCTCCGCCGCCACGTCCAGGTTTCTGATCGTGCTTTCAAGCCGGTTCTGGATAGCACCCAAGCGGGACCGCTGGCTGCTCACCCTCTGCATGGCCACGTCCACGATGGAGATCGCCTCCTCCGCGAGCGGACCATCGACGATGAGCAGACCCTCCACACCCAGGGCTCCGGCACTCATGTCCTCGATGAAGCTCCGGATCGTCTGACCCTGGTTGGCCCCGATCTGGAGATTGAATCCACGGGGCGCAACGTGGATGAAGAAGCTGGATGCCACCCCGCTCAGGGACAGCGCGGGCCGCTCATCGGGGCTCGGCCAGCCGAAGCTCAGCAGCGGATTGACCGTGCCGGTCGGCGGCTGGGCGTCGAGGCGGATCCCTAGCGTGTTGTCAAACCTGATCTTCAGCCCCGGCAGCAGGCCGCTGATCTCATCCGAGTCGGTGATGATGCTGCCGATGCTGCGGTTCAGTTCCAGGTTGAAGGCACTGATGGAGTAGATCGGGCTCTTGCCGTCCTGGATCTCCACCAGCGAGAGCGCCTTCAGCAGCGCTTCGTCGCCGGCCAGTACCATCTCCATGCCCGGCACCGGTGTGCTGATGCTCATCGTGCCCTTGGCCGCGCCGATGGTGTTGACGTGCACCAGGTCCGGCACCTGGTCCGGGTTGAAGATCTCGCTGTTCACGAGACCGTTGCCATCCGGGTTCCAGATTGCCAGGCTGATCTTGCCGGCCATGTCCTCGAAGGTGTCATTGCGGCTGAGGTTGATCGTCACCGCGCTGTCCGTACCACGCCGGTAGAGCGTCAATTCGGCGTTGTTGCGCCCGTTGAACACGCCGAATTCCTGGAAGCGGTTGAGACTCTGCAGGGTGGTGGTCTGGTCGCCGGTGAGGATGTTGTTCGTGCTTAAGTTGAAGGTCGCGGTCTCGCCGGACTGCAGGATCCCGTCGAAGGCGATCTTGACGTTCTCAAGGATCGTGCCCGTGCCGTCGAAGGTTCCGTTGATCGCGGTGGTTGCGCCGATCTGCCCGGCGCGCGCCGCCGCCACCGCTGCATCATGGTCCCAGCCCTGGGCCACCAGGTCGGTGTAGCGCTGGTTGTCAAAGCTGAAGACCGCATAGGCCCTGGCGCTGGCGGCACTGACGAGCACCGTCGTGTTGACCGGGACCGCGCCGTCCACCCAGACATCGCCGTAATCCTGCAGGCTGTTCGTCCCGGTCCTGCGGCTCCACTCGATCGTGTCACTCTGGGTCTGGCCCGCGCTTTCGATCTGTGACCAGTCATAGCGGGTGTCGAAGCGCATGTAGACCGCGCCGGTGGTAGCGTCGCCGATGCTGAAGTAGCTGCCGGGGTTGCCCGCACCGCGGTTGACGGCGGAACTGTAGGCGCCGCCGTTGTTGAAGAAGGAGACCGCGAAGGACGAGAAGAAGCGGTTGCTGACTCCGGCGGAACTGAAGCTCAGGAAGAAGTCCGAGCCGCTCCTGTCGGTGTCAACGAACTGGCTGTTGATGATCGAGACACCGGCACCGAGGTCGATGGAATACAGGTTCTGGCCCGCGCCGGCGTAGTACTGCACACCGTTGGCACCGAGATTGCCGGCTCCGATCGCCAGCGACATCTGCGCGGCGTAGCTGGTGTGGGTGGTCCCGAGCGAGACGATCGGCACGCTGACCGTGATCACGCCGCCGCCGGTGTTGAGCGTCAGCAGCAGCTTGTCTCCGGCCGTCAGTTCCTCAGCCTGCAGGTTGCGTGCGAGTGAGATGCCGGCTCCGCTGCCGACCGCACCGCTGATGCGCACGTTGCCGACGGTGGTGGAGTTCACCGCGATCGAGCCGTTGGGGCTGACCGGGACCTCGACCTGGTAGATGCCGGCGTTGCCGATCCCGTCAGCGCCGGCCGTCGTCACCGTGGCATCGGCGCGCCAGGTGTTGAGGAAGTTGATCTTGCCAACGCCCTGTCCGGGATTCTCATAGGCGAACACGTCGGTCTTCTGGATCTGCAGGCGGCCGGCGTCGATCGCCGCCGCACGCATCACGAAGTTGCCGCCGTCGCCAACGTTGCCGATCACGTGGGCCTTGATACGGCTGAAGTCGTCGGTGGAGATCAGCGCGCCCATCGTGCCGTCCAGCAGCGACTTGGTGTTGAACTCCGTGGCGCGGCTGATGCGGTTGATCTCGTCGACGAGCTGGCTGACCTCCTGCTGGAGGGCGAGGCGGTCATCGGCGGTGTAGATGCCGTTCGAGGCCTGCACCGCCAGCTCCCGCATGCGCTGCAGGATGGAGTGCACCTCGTTCAGTGCACCTTCCGCGGTCTGGATCAGGCTGATGCCGTCCAGCGAGTTGAGGCTGGCACGGTTCAGGCCCCGGATCTGGCTGCGCAGCTTCTCACTGATGGAGAGACCGGCGGCGTCGTCAGCCGCACGGTTGATGCGCAGACCCGAGGAGAGCCGCTCGAGCGAGCGGGAGATGTTCATGCCGGTAACCTTCAGGTTACGCGACGCGTTGACAGCTATAGGATTCTGAAAGATCCTGGTGACGGACATCGACACATTCCTCCTTGAACGTGTATCAGTTTGGGCGGGCTTCCGGTGGCTGACGGAAGGCGTCCCCGCCTTGGGGAGGCGCAGCCTGCGCTTCCCACTGAGCAGTTATCGGAGGGTGGCGGCCGTGCTTTACGGAAAAACCGGAATTCAACAATCAGCCGGCGGAAGCGTTGCCAGTCCGCGAGCGGCGCAGCTGCCCGAGGATCGTTGCCAGAAGTCCCGGCCAGCTGAGCAGCAGGAGCAGGAGCAGGCAGGCCCAGACCCGCAGCTGCTCTCCATCAGGCCAGGGAAGGCTGAACCCCGGACGCAGGGCCTCCAGCATTGCCAGCAGCGGGCCGTACTGCGGCAGCGGCAGCAGCATCAGCGTTGCCAGGATCCCCGTCAGGATGATCCGCGCGCTGTCCCGCCTCGCGGAGCCGGCCTGCAGGGGCAGCACGAAGCCCAGCAGCAGCACGGGCAGCAGCAGCAGCAGTCCGGAGAGAATGCGCAGCCGGCCTGCATCTCCCGCCTGCAGGGCGGGGATGGTCATTGCCAGCAGCGCGGCGGGCAGCAGCATGAGCCAGGCGGAGTCGCGGCGGAAGGAATGGCGCAGCCGCTCAGGATCACCGGTGAGCACAAGCAGCAGCCAGACCAGCCAGGCACTGCAGCAGCCGAGCAGCAGCACCAGCCACCAGTCGGCCGCGGAGAGCGGAAGTACGGCCTGCGTCCAGCGCAGGTTCAGTGCCAGCATCCGCAGCCCTCCGACGACGATCCCCGCCGCAGCCGCCAGCCACAGCGGACGAACGCGCCGCCAGGGCCGGGCCGCCGCGAGCAGGCTCAGCCAGCAGAGCGCGATGGCAACGCACCAGACGGCTGCGAGGCGCAGCAGCAGCGGACGCTGCAGTTCCTCGAAGTACGGTGATGCGAGTTCCCGGTTCGTATACATGAACTCCAGCAGCCAGCTGCTGAACTGCCCGAGGCTGAGCGGCCACTGCCCGGTGCTGTCCAGCGCGGCCGGTACCATGCAGGCGAATGTCCCGGCACTGAGCCAGCCCAGCATTGCCAGACGGGCCGGCAGCAGCATGCGCAGCAGGCGCAGCAGGGCGGAGGATGCGAGGATGAATGCAGGAGCAGCCAGCATGTGCACGAACAGCAGGTAATGCATGCCGAGGAAGGAAAGCGGCGGACGGTTGAGGGTCTGGATCACGAACAGCTCCTGGAGCTGGTCGTAGGCGAAGTGCACGGGCAGCAGCGCACAGGACAGGGCCAGGCTTGCCAGCAGGGCGGCGGCGAGCAGCCGGGCACGAGTCGCCAGGCGTCGCACGGGACTGCGGCGGTGCAGATCAAGGCGCAGGAGCATATGCTGCAGGGGTTCGGCCAGGCTGAGTCCCAGCAGCCAGCAGAGCATGCCGAGCAGGTCCATCATTCCGGCGGGTTCCGAGCGGCTTGCCAGCAGGCGCTGGCCCAGCCCCCCGAGCAGGGCCAGCCCGAACAGCACGGGCAGCAGTGCGGCGAGCGGCCGCAGCAGGGCCGCATAGCCCCGCAGCGGAGGAACGCGCGTGACGACGTGGTCAAGTCCGGGCGGGCGCAGTCCGTCCATCAGTCGCTGCCTCCGAGCGGAAGGCAGAGCCGCTGGACCGTGATTTCCTGAACACCCCCGGCGGTCAGCTGCGCCTGTTCATCCACCACCATCAGCACGGCCTGGTTCTGGTTGGCACCGAGCAGGCCGTTGGGCTGGCGCAGCAGTCCGTCCCAGCAGATCCCGCTGAGCGAGCCCGGGCGCAGCCTGCTCAGCTCACGGCGCAGGCTCGAGAGCATGCCCTCGAACATCGCGGCATGCGGTGCGTTGCCATTTGCGCCGTCATCATGGATCTCCTGGATACGCTGGACGCGGGAGAGGCCCGGGCGCTGCGGCAGCTGGGCATGGCTGACGACCACGCTCAGTGGCTGCTGCGAAGCGCGGATCAGCTGGTAGCCCAGCGGGGTCTGCAGCACGCAGCTCTGGCCCGGTCCGAGCCCGCTGCTGTCAATCACGAAGCGCGTCCGCCCGGGTTCCTGATGCAGCTCCACCCGCACCGGGAAATCCGGCAGCTCAGTCAGGGTGCTGTCAGAGTACAGGTTGACACTTTCCGCCCTGCCGGAACCGCTGAAGCTGGTCAGCGTACGTTCCCCATCCTGCCTGAAGCGGCCCGGCGGTGTCCAGTCGACGCGGCGCAGCAGCGCACCGGGCGGCATTGCCAGACCGCTGCGGCCCCGGCTGTCACTGAGCAGCACGCTCAGTCTCCGGGATGCCGCCACTGCGCTGCGCACGTCACGGTCGAGCAGCTGCAGGCGCACCGGATGGAAATCCACTGGCTGTGCACTCAGCCATGCCGCGGCTGGCAGCAGCAACAGGGGGAGCAGCACGATCCACTGCCGGCGGCCGCGCCGTGCAGGCAGAAGCAGCAGGGTGCCGAAGCCCAGCAGCAGCGAGCCGACCAGCTGCCAGGGCCAGGGGCGGGGCGGCACAGCGGCATCCAGCAGCGCTTCCTGCTGGCGCTTGCGTGGATCCCGGGCGGTATCAAGCGCCATACCCACCCCGATCTCCGTGCTGCTGCGCGGGCGGCGCAGCTGGTACTCGGGGAAGTCCCAGGGTTCAGTAGCACCGTCATTTGAAAGTTCCCGGTAGAGCCAGACCGGATGCAGCCAGCCCGGCCGCCGGCAGGGGAGGATGCCGGTCAGCTGATCCGGGCCATACACTCCGCCCAGTTCCAGTCCGTAACCGGCAAACACGCTGTCGCCGGTGTTGCCACTGAGCCGCTCACCGCGCACGCTGCCACCGCACAGCAGCGTGAATTCCTCGAGCTCACCGGCCACCCAGTCCTGCATCGCCAGCTGGGCAGTGGGATAGTCACCCGGAACCGCCAGCAGGTAGCCGCGACCCACATTGCTGTCATGCCCTGCGCCATAGCCGCGCCAGTCGTCCTGCATGTTGTACAGACAGAGCCGCCCACCGGCCAGCATGAAGCTCTCCAGGGCCTGCTGCTCGTCCTCCGGCCAGTCCGCCACTGCCCCGGCATCAGCACAGACGAAGGCGAAATCGCGCGCTGCCAGTGGAGCACCCGTGAACACGCCACGCTCGACGGACATTCCGTACATCAGTGTGCTGAGTACGCTGGGATCGAAGTTCATGCGCCGGCTGCCGGCCAGCTGCAGCACATTCCCGGGATTGATTGCCAGTTCCTCGGGATCTCCCGGAGCTCCGTCCAGGTGCAGGTAGTAGAGGTGCGCCGGATCCAGCACGATTACATCCAGCTGCTCGCTGTCGAGCAGCCTGTCCCCGATGTAGGTCTGCACCCAGAGATTGACCTGGCTCAGTGGAGGCAGGTCCGGGATGTAACGCGGAGTGACGACGACCTGGCTTGGCAGCCCCGGTGGCACGAGGATCTCCTGGCTGAATACCGCCAGCTGGCGGCTGGAGATCTGCGGGCTGCTGTCGCCCAGGGCGTGCAGCTCCTCGCGGGCATAGGGATGGGTCGAAGTGACCTCGATCCTCACAAGCTGGGCGCTGGGGTTGCGGTTCTCTACCTTCAGCAGTACGGGAACGACGGAATAGTTGTGGGCGACCTGCCACCTGATGTCACGGCCCGTGGCCCAGGCGCGCCCGAGTGCGGCATTGCCGACGGGAAAGGCGTAGGCCAGATCGTGCAGCTCGTCACGGTAACCCACCAGCGCCCGGGTGAGGATGCCCCCCTGTACCGGACCATCCGCCGGTGCCCGGCCCTCGATCTCGGCGTCATTGGGCATGGAAAGCGGGGTGTCCTGCGCCAGGGCGGCTGCGCCCAGCAGCAGTACAAGCAGCAGGCTGAGCGGCAGCGGCATCCGGGTCACGGCTACATTATGCCATTTAACGTATACTTACGCCGTGAGCGCGATCCTTGAAGTCAGTGAGCTGCGGCTCAGCATCCCGGCGCGCGGCGGGCCGGCCTGCCCCGTGGATGGTGTGAGCTTCAGCCTCAGCCCCGGTGAATGCGTGGGGCTGGTCGGCGAAAGCGGCAGCGGCAAGTCCCTCACCAGCCAGACCCTGATCGGCCTGACCCGCGAGATCCCCGGTGTGCGGATCGAGGGCAGCGTGCGCTGGCAACCAGAGGGGCAGCAGCCGCGGGAACTGCTGAAGATGAGTGAGCGCGAACTGACCGGCGTGCGCGGCGGTGAGATCGGCATGGTCTTCCAGGATCCGCTGTCCTGCCTCAATCCGCTGTTCCGCGTGGATTACCAGATCGGCGAGGTGCTGGCCCGCCACTGCGGTCTGAAGGGCAAGGCGGCCTTTGAGCGCACTGTGGAACTGCTGGCCAGTGTCGGTGTGCCGCAGCCGGAACAGCGTGCCCGGCAGTATCCGCACCAGCTTTCCGGCGGACTGCGCCAGCGCGTGATTCTCGCCATGACACTCGCCGGTGAACCACGGATGCTGATCGCCGATGAACCGACCACCGCACTGGATGTGACCGTGCAGGCCCAGATCCTCCGGGAACTCGGCAAGCTCAGGCGCGAGCGCGGGCTGGCGATCCTGTTCATCACGCATGACCTCGGGGTCGTGGCCCAGGTCTGCGACCGGGTGATGGTGATGTACGCCGGACGGATCGTGGAGCAGGCTCCCGTGAAGCAGTTCTTTGACAATCCGCGCCATCCCTACAGCCGCGGACTGCTGGAAAGCCTGCCGACGCTGAGCGGCGGCGGTGCACGGCTGACGAGCATCCCGGGCTCTCCGCCCCAGCCCGGCAGCTTCCCGGCGGGCTGCCGCTTCTGTCCGCGCTGCAGCCTTGCCATCGAACCCTGCCAGGCTGAGTATCCTCCGGCATTCGGCGACGAACGGCACAGCGCCTCCTGCTGGCTGCTGCGGGAGAGTGAGGTCGGCAGCCGGACTGACGGCGGATCATGAGTGGCCGCGGCAAGCAGGGTCTGGCCTGGCTGCGCCTGATCCTGTTCGGGATCCTGCTGCTGGGCGGTTTCCTTGCCAGCCGCGTGCTGCCGATCGGTGGTCCCAGCGCGCAGGGCCGGATCGTCGTCAGCCTGCAGAAGACCGTAGATGGCGACACCGCCTGGTTCACTGACCAGGCTGGCAACGAGATCAAGGTGCGCTTCATCGGCATTGATGCTCCTGAAAGCGGCAGTGCGGCCTTCTTCGCCAGCGGGCTGGCTGCAGCCACGCTGCTGGAGCAGGCCACGCGCATCGAGCTGGAGGTGGAACCCAGCAAGCCGCAGGACAGGCACGGGCGGATGCTGGCCTGGATCTGGCTGACGATGCCGGACGGCAGTACCCTGCTGCTGCAGGAGGAAATGCTGCGCAGCGGGCATGCGGAACTCTACCGGGATGCACGCGGCAGCCTGCATTTCAGCCGGCTGGAGCGGCTCAGTAGCCGCTGACTATCCTACTGCGCGGACTGTCCGATTGCCGGTTCATCCGAGAAGCGCACGCTGCCCCCGAGGCTCGCGAACTTCTCCGGAAGATGCTCATAGCCGCGGCGGATGAAGTCCAGCCCGCTGATCACCGTCTCACCCTCCGCAAACAGACCGGCGAGCACCATCGCCGCCGCTCCACGCAGGTCGAAGGCATCGACCTGCACGCCGCTCAGGCAGCCGGGCCGGCCCTGGATCACTGCCGTGCCGTTGGCGGTCTTGACAGTGGCCCCCATCCGCGTCAGTTCGGGGAAGTGCCCCATGCGGCGTTCGAAGACCGTCTCGCTGACCTGGCTCACGCCGTTGGCAATCGTCAGCAGCACGCTGAACTGGGGCTGCAGGTCAGTGGGGAAGCCGGGGTGCGCCGCGGTGCGGATGTCAGTGGGCAGCAGTTCGGGCGGGCCGCTGACGCTGATGCTGTCCCTGCCCTCCTCGACCGTGATCCCCATTTCACGCATCTTGCTCGTGAGCGCCTCGAGATGCGCGGGGATGATGTTGGCAACACTGCCGCTGCCGCCGCTGCCGGCGATCGCCAGCAGATAGGTCCCGGCCTCGATCCGGTCCGGGATCACGCTGTACTCCAGCTCGCGGGAGATCCCGCCCTGGCCGTGCACCGTGATGATGCTTGTGCCGATGCCCTCGATTTCGACACCCATCGCGGCGAGGAAGCTGCAGACCTCCGCCACTTCGGGTTCGCGCGCGGCATTGTGGATCACGCTCCGGCCCTCAGCCAGCGCGGCCGCCATCAGCGCATTCTGCGTGGCCCCGACACTGGCGATGCTCAGGAAGACCTCGGCACCCTGCAGGCGCTCGGCACGGGCCACGATCTGGCCGGCTTCCTGGGTGATTTCGGCACCCAGCGCCTTCATGGCGGCGGTGTGCTCACCCACGGGCCGCGCACCGATCTGGCAGCCACCCGGCAGCGGGACCTCGGCATGCCCGAAGCGCGCCAGCAGCGGACCGAGCGTCACGAAGCTTGCGCGCATGCGGTTCACCAGTTCATAGGGCGGGTCCGTGCGGCTGATCGCCGCACAGTCGATGCTCATCCGTCCATGCTCATCGGGGCCGCTGCAGCGGGCCCCGAGACTGGACAGAACTTCGCGCATGATCCGCACGTCCTCAAGCGCAGGTACGTTATGCAGATGAACGGGACGGTCATTGAGCAGACAGGCGGCGATGATGGGCAGTGCGGCATTCTTGCTGCCCGAAGCGCTGACTGTGCCTTGCAGGGGCCCACAGCCCCGCACGATGATGCTTGCCACGTGCAAAGCATAGCATTTGCGGACTCAGGCGCAGGAGAGCAGGCGGCAGGAATGCCCGCAGGCACCAGTTCGACTCGGTCAGTCAGTTTCCTGGCAGATTCCCGTACCGATGCATGGCAAGCCAAGCCGGGTATCTGTTCAGGCCCCCAGGACATTACCTCCCAAAGCCTCGCAGGCATTCCTGCCTGTACCAAACTCCCGGATTCAGCCTTTCCGGATGCCTGGTTTCCTATTCAGCCGGCCCCATTCATTGATAATGAATGAATGTACAAAGCCGTATTTATTATTAACACAAAACCGGGGGCGGTAACAGGCCGCAGCTTGCCCCGGTAGCTGCCGCAGCAGATGAAGCGGGGCCCGCGCGCGATATAACAGGGTGCAAGCTGAAGCATCAGCCAAGGATATGGCAATGAAGTTCCAGAATTACCTGACCGGCCTGCTGGCCCTGGCCCTGAGTCTCGGCCTCAGTGCCTGCAACAAGCCCGCCGCCCAGCAGTCCGCCGGCTCTACGGCAGACACCACCCATACAACCGCATCTGCAGTTACGGAGCAGGTCAGCCTGCAGGCCATCGGCATGCACTGCGACAACTGCGTGCAGTCCATCCAGGGCACAGTCGCAAAGCTGGACGGCGTGGAAAGCGTCAATGCGGATTTCCAGAGCGGCGTCGTGAATGTCAGCTTCAATCCGCAGCAGATCAACGCACAGCAGATCAGCGCGGAGATTGAAAGCCTGGGGTTCAAGGTACCTGGAGTGGTCGGCAGCCCGGAGGCCGAAGCGGCCCTGGCGGAGCATGCCGCCGCCCAGGCTACTGATCAGGGTGAAGCTGCTGACAGATCGGCAGAGGATGCCGGGGAAGCTGATCATTCCGAGCCGTCCGCTGATGGGGAAAGCGCGGGCTGAACCGGCACTTTACCGGGATTTAACCATATAACTGCGTTTAATGGTCTCAGGGCCGGGCCTGTTCCTGTAAGCTTTTGACATCAGACCTGATCCGGGTACCGATCCGGATTGCTTTAAGTTGAGACGATGACATACAGCTATGAGGCAACAGACGGCCTTCTGCTGTTCACGGTCAGCGGCGAACTCACGATGTACAACATCGCGGCACTGCTTGATGGAATCGAGCGGGCCTGTGGGGAGCAGCCGTCACGCAATGTGCTGATCTGTGGACAGGAGATTGACCTGATTGATTCCGCGGCATTCGGGATGCTCGTGAAACGGCATGCGCGGCTGCTGCAGGAGGGCGGACGGATCTGCTTCACGGAGCTGCGCGCAAACGTGGCCTCGGCCCTGCGCCAGCTGCATCTGGATGAAACGCTGCGGCACTTCGCACAGCGCTCCGAGGCGCTGGGCTCCTCCAGCAGCTTCAGTGTCTCGAAGGCACTGCGTGGCCGGCGCACGGTGGAACTCTGATGGTGGCAGGCAAGGGATAGACATGCAAAAGAGCATTGACGGCGACCTGATGATCCTGGATCTGAGCGGTGACATCACCTTCTTCAACGTCGGGCAGGTGGTGCGCGAGATCGACACGGCGCGGCATGACTACGGCGTGGCGCGGGTGGTGATCAATGCCGAGCGCGTGCCGATGATTGACAGCGCGGCCTTCGGCGCACTCGTGGGCAAGGCCCGGGAGCTGATGGAAGGCGGCGGCTACCTGCGGCTCGTCAATCCGCATCCGGGAATTGTCAACGCCCTGCACCGCATCCGCCTCGAGGAGATCCTCCCGAGCTTCAAGAGCTTCGAGGAAGCGATCCGCCCGGGCTAGCGGATCTCCACCAGCACGCGCTGCGGCTCCGTCGGCAGTTCCTCGCTGTCAGCCGGTTCATCGTTGACACTGACGCTCAGGCCGTCGCGGGACAGGCCGGCGGTGTCGATTCCCAGTGCGCGGCACTGCATCAGCAGGCGGGCGTAGACGAAGTCGTCAAGTTCGCGGCGCTCCATTCCGTCCCAGTTGCTGGGCAGCAGCAGGTGCAGCTCCAGCTCATGCTGCAGGTCGCGGCGGTACTGCTCGATCTGCGCATCGCTCAGCTCATAGAGCTCCAGGCTGTGTTCAAGCCGGCTGCCGAGCCGCAGCTCCAGCTTCTCGAAGTCACTGATGGCCTGCAGCTCAGGCTCGCTGATCCCGGGCTGGCTGTTGGCAATCTGCCGGCCGGCGTCGTCAGGCATCGTGAGCCAGCTGCCGTCATAGCCGGCATTGCGGAAGCCCTCATGCACGATCGTGCTGAGCCGCTCTGAATCGGCGGGCAGGCCGGACTGCGGCAGGGCCGGGGCCACCGCCTCCAGCACACCGACGAGCTGCTCGTCGCTCAGGCCCGTCGGGAAGGCGATGTCGGAACCGCCGCTGCGGATCACGCGGATGTCGCCGCCGGGCTGTGCGCCCTCCACGAACAGGCGGTTGCTGCGGCGCTCCAGGCTGAAGCGCTCCACACGGCGGATGCTGTTGTCAATCGTGTCGATGCGCGCGTCGTCACTGGCCAGCGCCGGGACATAGACGCTGTAGGCGCTGCCATCCGCCAGCAGGCGCACCACCGGCTCCTGCTCGATGTCACCGCTGTTGTCAGCCACGGCCAGCTGCAGCTTCTCATGCAGCAGCTCGCGCTCGGGCTCGCTCAGGTCGTCACCGACGGAGTACTCCAGCCATGTGCCGACACTGCTGCCGGCCAGCAGGCGCTGCTGCTCGGCCTGGCTGATTACGCTGTTGCCATTCAGATTCCGATCCGGGAGCTGCCTGCCGGAGAGCAGGCCGGGAATTGCATAGAGCGCGGCGGCGGCCACGGCGAGTGCCGCGAGGCTGCCCACCGACTTGTACTGCCAGCCCTGGCCGAAGAGCTGCTCCAGCCAGCCCACTTTGGCCGGCGGGCGGGAAATGCTCTCCGCCAGCTTGACGCGCTGCAGCATCGCCGACATCTCCGGCGGCAGCGGCAGGCTGGCCCCGGAGCGGCTGAACTCCGCATTGTGCTCAATCAGCTGCGCCAGCTCGGGATCCGCCAGCACCCGGGCCTGCTCAGCCGCGCTGAGCTGCCCGAGTTCGGTGATCCGTTCCGTGACGATTCTGTCAAATAGTTCCATTGCTTACTCGCCTGGCCTCGTACTGGCCATCTTCTCGCCCTGCCTGGCCCCTACAGCATCAAGCAGCAGCCTGCGGATCGCCCGGCGGGCCCGGAACAGCCGCTGGCGCACCACTGATGATGCGATGCCCAGCACCTCCCCGGTCTCGTCCATGTTCAGGCCATCCATGTAATACATCTCGAGGATCTCGCGCTGGTTCTCCGGCAGCTTCAGCATCGCCGTCAGCAGCTCAGGGGACAGCCCGCCGAAGCCGGGGCCCTCCTCACCGCCGAGATGCGGCATCTCCTCCACGGTCTGGGGCCGGGCCTTCTGGGCCCGCAGCCCGTTTAAGAAGCGTGTGCGCACGATCGAAAGCAGCCAGCTCTTGAACATTGCCCGGTCCTTGAGCTGCTCGAGTTTCCGCAGCGCGTGCACAAGCGCCTCCTGCAGGAGGTCTTCAGCATCCTCGCGCCTGTTGCACAGCCTCCAGCTGTAGTTCCAGGCGGCGCGATACACGTCCTGTGTCAGGAGCTGCTCGAACAGCTCCTCCCGCTGTGGATCCCTCATCCTGGGCATATAGACATCCTAACCGGGGCTTTCGTTTCGCGGGAGGCTCAGTTCATCTCAATGTAATGCAGTGGTGAGAAATCAGGATGTGGACGTGGTGGAAGAAATGCAAAACGGGGCCGCCGTAGCGACCCCGCAATCATCCCGATACTTCCAGGGATCAGGGACCCGGGACCGGGTACCAGTTCCCATGTTTCCAGACATTCATTTGGCCTCTATGCCAGGGATTCACCACGAAGGGCACAAAGAACACCAAGCTTGTTCTGATCACCATGAGTTCTTCGTGGCCCTGATCAATCTCTGTGAACTTCGTGACTTTGTGGTGAATCAGTCCGTTGCCAGAATGAAATCCGGCCTCCGGCCTAGCGCTGTACCGGCGGGTGGGCCGGCGCGGTGGCCTCGGCGCTGGCGGATTCCTCCTCCTCACCGGCGGGGTGGATCTTGGCCTCGACGCGCACCCGTTCACGGCCCTCGCCGTCCTGGTCACGCTCGATCACGATGTCCACCACCCAGTCCTCGCCCGGCTTCTCCTGGGCCAGCCACTCACGGATCTGGCTTTCGACCTGCTCAGCGGTGGCATCCGGCGGGAAGTTGAACAGCTTGCCGTCAACCTCGAAGCGCATCCCACCCTGGCCCGGGCCCTCGGGGCCGAAGAACCAGACCGCATCACGCACGGTGGCAACGGGTGCGCCGGGGATCTCGGCAACCTTCTGCTGGATCATCGCCAGCAGAGCGGGGTCGTCCTCAGTCAGGCTGATCACCAGCGAGGCCACCTTGATTTCCTCGGCATCCGGACCGTCGCGGTGGGCGTCGATGTTGACGCTGATCTGCACGGTCTTCTTCTCGGTGGCACTGTCGCCGTACAGCTCCAGCTTGGCTTCCTTGACCTTGGCGATGTAGGTGTCCAGCAGGGGCTGGAGGTCGTCCTCATGGCTGACACCCTGCAGGGTGTACTCCAGCACGTTGCCGGTCGTCATGCTCCAGGCGGGCTTGCTGCTGAAGGCCATGAAGCCCATGTAGGCCGCGCTGAACACGGCCAGCAGCATCACTGCCAGGCCGGCCTGCACAAGCGGGCTGCGTCCCGCGAACATTCTCTCGATGATCGTCATTCTCTGCTCCTTGATGGGTTCCCGGCCCTCGCGCACCGCGGCTGCCAGCATCGGCCCGCGCTGCGGCGCCTGCACTTCCGTTGCCAGCATGGAGGCCATAGTGCGGTTCTCCGCGACCAGCTCCATTAGCCCGGCATCGGCCTGCACAAGCGCCTGCTCGGCGGCGCTGAGTTCTGACAACTCAGTGATGCGCCCGGTCAGGATCCTCTCTCTCAGTGTGTTGTTCATGACCTGCCCCCTTTGGAACGGGAATCGCTGCCCCGCTCCGGCTGGGGAGAATACAGCCGGCGCATCGCCTGGCGTGCGCGGTAGAGCCGCTGCTTCACAACCCGGGGCCCGATGCCCAGTACCGTGCCGCATTCCTGCATGTCGAGACCCTCGATGTAGTAGAGCTCCAGCAGTTCACGCTGCGGCCGGGGTAACTGGGCGAGGGCCGCCCTGACCTGATCGGCGAACGGATCCACGTTGCCAGCCGTGGCAATCTCCGGCAGTTCATCCGCGACGGGCGGGCGTGACTGTTCGCGCTGCCAGTGGCGGATGTAGCGGCGGCGGATGATGGACATCAGCCAGGCGGACACCAGGCCGTCATCGCGCAGCTGGTCCAGCTTGCGATAGGCCAGCGTGAGGGATTCCTGCAGCAGGTCCTCACTGTCCTCGCGCCTGGGGCAGAGCCGCAGGCAGTAGCGCCAGGCCCGGGCATGCACCTGCTCGGTGATGAGCTGCATGAAGCGCGCCTCGCGGGCGTCCAGCGGGTCAGTCGCCGCAGCAGCGTGGACGGACTGCCTGTCCGCCGCCGAGGCTGTCTGGCTCTGTTCCCTGCCGGGCATTCCCTGTGCTTCCATCGGTTCAACCGCCGTCACGCCCACTTAGAGCATGGAGACAGGCAAATGGTAACGGGCGGGGAGGAAAATCAGGGATCGGGGACCGGGGAAGAGTAATCAGTAATCAGTAATCAGTGGTCAGTGGTCAGATGGGAGCTCCGGCTTCAGCCGGGGTGTAGGGGAGCTCCGGCTTCAGCCGGAGGAGACAGAATGAGAAACAGAATCAGAATGAGAAGCAGGAGGAGAAGCAGAAGGCCGTAGCGGCTGCTGCCAGCATCCGGAAGTCAGGAGCAGCGCAACTTGCCTGCGCACAATGGAATGCCGGGAACAGTCCCGTAGCGGCGACACTCCTGTCGCCGGAATTCCTCGCGCTCCAATCTCATTCTGCTTCTGCCTCGTGCCTTCTGTCCTCTGCCTCCTGCCAATTGCCAGACTGACTTCTGGCCTCCTGCAACTTCCACCCGACCCAATCCGGCTTGGCAGGATTGCAGCGCCAGACCAGATTCTCCTGCCGTCTCGCGCAAGCGCTCGACGGTCTGCAAACCGGAGCGAAACAAGTTCCGCTCCTCTTGCCCGATGCACGTATACCTGGCTTCATTGTCAGCTTTACAGCTGACCTCCATTGCCTTCCGCGCGACCGGGATGCGCGAATGCGCAGCCCCAGCGCCAGACTGGATTCTCCTTCCCGCTCATGCAAGCATTCGCGGGTCTGCAATCCAGCTCGAAGCATAGCTCCTCGCTGCCTCTTTCCCCTGCCGTCTCGCGCAAGCGCTCGACGGTCTGCAATCCAGCTCGAAGCATAGCTCCTCGCTGATTGCTCGGCGTATCTTCGTTGGCAGCAATGTACCTTCAGCCCGACCCGCTGGCAGCGTATGCGCCAGCGCAGGGCCAGACCATCGAGTGCTTGCACGAGATGGAAAATCAAAAGGGGACCACCGGGCGGCGGTCCCCCTACTGGTTGGGTTTGGCTGTGAGTTGGAAGTTGGTAGCGTTGTCAGTTGCGGCCGCCCTCGCCCAGTCCCGCCTCCTCGCAGAACCTGAGCCAGAGTGCCGCCCCGTCGGGGTCAAGCACGCCGCGCATGGCCGCCTGTGCACCGGCCACACGCCGCGCGTGCTCCATCGCATTCTGCAGCCTGCCCCGGCATCCCGGCGCGGGCTGCGGCCCGTGGTTGTCATCCATCTCATGCATCGGTTTGTCCATCTTCAGTCCCCTGGCAGTCCCCCACCGCCCGGATCAGCCGGCTGCGCTGCGGGCATTCCCGCCGCTGAGCGTTGTCAGGCGTCCCGCGCTCTCTCTCCAGAGCCCCGCATTGCCGCTGCGGAACTCGCGCCACTGCGCGATCGCCACCTCCAGCGGCGGCAGTTCACGCGTCCGGCCCTGCCAGCATTCCATCAGGTTGCCATCCACGCTGTTGCTGCTCAGCACATGCACCACGTGGTCGGGCCGCCCGTCGTTGTCAACGTCGCGTCCCGGTGTCAGGCGGTTGCCGTAGACCAGCAGGTAGTAGCCGCACACCTCTCCGTCAGCAAGCACCGGGATATAGCTGTAGTTGCCGCAGTAGTCGCTGCTGCCCAGTTCCACGAGCCGCATGGGAGGCCTCGCGGTGCGGGTCCGCCCATACCAGTTGATGGGCACGACCGACGGATCCATCCCCGCCATCAGCGGTTCGATGCGCAGCGGGAAACCCCGGCTGCCGTCCGTGCTGCGCTCGATCGCGCACTGCACCGAGATCAGGCCGTGCAGGTTCTGGCGGTAGCGTTCATTGCTGGGCAGGCCGTGCTGCCCGGCCAGCAGCAATACAACATAGGCAGCGAAGGCCGGCAGCACCACGGCCCAGACCCGGGCACGCACCGGCTGCCGGAGCTGGATTGCCAGATCCGCTGTCCATCCCATCCGTATCTTCCCGTTTCCCTGCATCACAGCGAACTAGACGCGATGAAAATCGCGATGGTTTCGGAGGCCACGGAAATTCTCAGATTCAACTCGGAAATCCCAAACTGGCAATGGCATGAGATTGCCATTCTGTAAGTCTGACCTGAATGATTCTCAGGTCGCACGAAATCGCAGTGGACTGCCATGTGGATCCATCCCTGTTACGCTGACGTGTTTGTTATGCGTCCGCGCTTCCCCAGTGCGGGTGCTTCCCCGCCTACATAGACCGTCCTGCCGGGGCAAAGTTCACATTTCGGGGGAAAGATTCCTGGAGTTTCCGGGCGTGAACGGCCGGCTACTGTGGGGTGGGTGGTCTGATGTAGAGGAAATCTGATGATGCTGGGTGGAAGGCCGTTTACGGCCGCCAACCAATTCCCCGGGCCTGAACGCCAGGCTACCTGGGCAACTACTCTTCCGCCGCCTCCGCCTCCGCAGCGGCAGCCGCTTCCTCATGGGCGCGGGTCTCCAGCTTCCAGTCACCCCAGTCCGGACCCGGCACATAGATCACATAGTCCGCCAGCTCGCGGTCGGCCAGCGGGTCCAGCCCGAGGAAACTGTCAACCGGGCGCAGCGCCACCACCACCACGCGGTCCTGCGGGCGGCGCTGCACGAGGCGCTCCACGGTCCCGAGACCATAGTCGCTGTGGAAGCTGCCGTTGATGTGCAGCACCGGCATCTCCGGATAGGCATCGCGGATCATGGCGATGCTCTCGGCCATCGTGTCATCCTTGATGCACTGCGCCTCGTAGAACTTCGCGAAGGTTTCGTCGCTCATGCCGCTGCCGTGCCCGCCCATCGCGTTCACGAAGTTGTCATAGTAGGCATTGTGCTCATTGACGGTGGCCCCGGCGACCCAGGGCCGCTCCTCCTCCGTCAGTTCCCCGTACATCTCCGGCAGGCTGCCCTTGGCAACCTTGCTCGCGAAGCGCCGCGGGATGTTGCCGGCGCGCACCGGCAGGCCATTGGCCCGGCAGAATTCGATCAGCGGGCGGTAATGCTCCGGGTAGTTGGGCCAGGGCCTGCTCCCGGCAAGGAACTCCTCCTCGCTCAGCTCGCCGTCGAGGTATTCATCCAGCACGCGCTGTACGTCGCGCTCGAACTGCTCCATCGCCAGCGTGAGCTGCATGTCATGGCGCAGGGCCAGCTCCTCAAGGATGCGCAGCTGCAGGCGGTGGCTGGCGTCATCATCGTGGTACTCGCCGAGGAAGACCACGTCGGCCCCCGCCAGATCCGTCATGAAACGCCGCCAGCTGACGATTCCACGCGGGAAGAGGCTGGCACCCTCCTCCAGGGCGAAGATGCGCAGCGGGTCGCGGCCCGCAGCTTCCTCAGCGTGTGCGGGGTTCATCTGCAGCAGCAGCGGCAGCAGCAGTGCCGCAGTCAGGATAGCGATTCTGTTCATCATGATGCATCGTCCTCATACTCATTATAGGTATGGGTCAGGCGAATGCGGCGGGGCTGGAGGGATGTGCTTGCCCACTGGCCAGCAGGCCCGCCGATCCATTAGAATCAGCGCATGGGACTGAAACGGGGACTGGCCGCACTCTCCGCCGACCGCCGGCTGCGCTTCTGGCTGGTGCTGCATGCCCTGCAGGGGGCGAGCGCCCTGCTTCTGATGCTGCATGCCTGGATGGGCCTCGAGGCCCAGGGCACGGTCGAGCCGGCCATGCACCTACCGCGGCTCGCGGTGATCGTGATCGCCGCCCTGATCAGCGCGCTCTACTGGACGGGTGTGAGCAAGGCCCTGCGCCAGCGCGTGGAGGTGCTGGAAACCACGGTGCGCAGCCTGCTGCGCGAGGGCGGGCTGGTGCAGCGCATCCTCGACAACCGCGTCACTCCCCCGGGTGCCGGGCTCTGGCAGGACCAGGGACAGGATACGGAGCAGCTGATCAGGTGGATCGGCGTGCAGAAGCTCGACCAGAAGCTGCTGGACGAACTGCCCGACAGCTCCTGCAGCTACGGCTGCGGCTGGCTGCCGCTGCTGGCGGTGTTCCTGCTGGCACTAGGCCCGATTGAGCGTGTTCCCGCGATCAAGAGCTGGATGCAGTACCTGGCCCCGCTGATGTTCGGTGTGATCTGGGCCCTGCCGCCGCGTGACAGACACATGCTCCCCTGGATCTTCCGCTACATGCTCCCGGATGAGATCTCAAGACGCCTGGCGGAATGAAACTGCCACTCCGAATTGAATAAACCCGCAGGTTTTACGTCATTTAGCTGTGATCCGAACATCAGTTCGGAAGCCGCGCAGGCATGATATATAGTCTGCACGTTCCAGCTGCGGTAGCAGCCGGTCCCCTGATGGCCGGCTAGCACAGTACCAAGGAGATTTTCAATGAAATTCAGAATCGCGATGCTTCTTCTTGCGCTGGCGGCCATCCTCGTGGCAGCCGGCTGTAATGACAGCGACTACTCAGCCGATGCCGCGGACAGCGCCAAGGCCGTCGAGACCGTCAATGCCAGCACCGACACCGGTGTGGCGCCCCCGGCCACCAACCCCTGCGCTGCTGATGTCGAAGATGCCGAGGGCAAGAGCTGCGAAGGCGGCTGCTGCGCGGCCAAGGAAGGTGCCGATAAGACTGCCTGCACCGAGTGCGCCAATGCCGAAGGCGGTGTCTGCGAGCACTGCAAGGCTGAGAGCAAGGAAGGCGTTGAGACCACCGATGCCAGCCACGAGCATGCCGAGGGCGAGAGCTGCTGCGGTACCTGCGGCGGTGCCGAGGGCAAGAAGTGCGAGGACTGTGACGGTTCCTGCGAGAACTGCCCGAAGAAGGATGGCGTCGAGACCACCGATGCCAGCCACAAGGCTGATGCCTGCCCCGAGGGCTGCGAGTGCGAAGGCTGCAAGACCGCTGCCTGATTTTCCTGCCCGCTCACACGAGTGTTCGCGGGTCTGCAAACCGGAGCGAAGCAGAGCTTCACTCCTCTCGCAAGGTACATCGTACTTCGCCCGCTCACACGAGTGCTCTCGAGTCTGAATCTCCAGCACGAGGCATGGCTTCATGCTGTCTGACCTGGACGCTTTGACCTTGTGAGCAACAACTGAATTGGATTCATGGAGGCCCGCTTCGGCGGGCCTTTTCTTATTGCCGCTTCGCGCAAGCGCTCAGCGGTCTGCAAACCGGAGCGGAACAAGTTCCACTCCTCTTGCGCGTTGCTTTGTAATTGCCGCTTCGCGCAAGCGCTCTGCGGTCTGCAAACCGGAGCGAAACGAGTTCCGCTCCTCTTGCTCGATGCAATATAGTTGCCGCTTCGCGCAAGCGCTCAGCGGTCTGCAAACCGGAGCGGAATGCCTCCTATGCGGGACTTCTCTTGCGCGTTTCAATGTAGTTGCCAGAAACGCCCAAGGGAGGCGCAGCATCCGCTGCCACCTCCCGTGGCCCTTACTGTCCCAGCACCCCGCTGGCCCCACCTGTCCCCCCGGCGGGACTGTCCGGCCCGCCGGCCGTCCACCCGGATTGCTTCCGGGGTGCCTGCTGCCCGCCCCCTGCGGGCTTCATCCTCAGTTGTCGCTGCGGCTGCGCAGCCAGTGCAGATTGTCTGCATCCCGCCTGAGGCGTCGCTGTTCACTGCGGTGGCGTTCCGCCACTTCCGCCAGCCGGTCACCTGCCTCCCCGAAGCTGGGCTTCCAGCCAGTTCTGGCAACAGAGTCCGGCACGATCTGCGCGTCATCCGCTCCGGCATCCTCAATCCCGTAGTACTCCTTCCAGCCACCCGGGCGGTTGCCCGCCACGAAGGCCGCCTCATTGCGCTCGATCTCCTCACTCAGTTCGCTGCGACCGCTCAGTTCGAGCTTATGCCCCAGCCAGAACACAAGCCCGGCCATGGTCAGGATGATCAGGATCACGGGGATCCCGTACCAGGTCCCGAGGAAGATACTGCGCAGGCCCTGTCCCTGGTCGTAGCTGCTGAACAGCATCACGAATCCGAGCAGGACAAAAGGCCAGAATGCCGGTGAGCGACCGAACAGCCGCGTGCCGTAATAGAAGCCGAACATCTTGAATCCCCTCGCCTCGGGAGTCCCTTCCACCGGAAGTGCTCCTTCGCGCTGTGTGCCCCCCCGGCACTCTGATCCGATGCCCAGTCGCCCTCGGATTTGCGTGGTGCTCCATTACCACGTCCATTGATTTACATGGAAATGATATCAGTTCCCAAAAGCGATGTCAATATTCAAATCAATAATTCAGCGAATTACCTGCAAGTAATTCAATGATCTTGATGTTGATATCAATTATCTTGAAGTAATTACTTTCATGCAAGTCATGATATGTTCAGCCTGTAACTGATCCGCCGCCGGCCGCCATGCTCATATTCATATAGCTCGTCTACGATTAGTCCGTGGGCAGCTGCCGCCGAATGGATCTCAGCTGCGCTGTCCCCACAGATCCCACGGATCTCGCCCGCTGGACTGAGCAGTGTGCGGGCAATGCGTATGAACTCCAGCGGGGAGGCGAAGGCCCGGCTCACGACCACGTCATAGGGGCCGCTCTGCGCAGCAGGCAATGCCTCCACGCGGCAGGCAGCCACGCTGAGATTGGCCAGGCGCAGGCGGCGGGCAGCGAACAGCAGGAAGTCAGCACGGCGCTGGCGGACCTCCACGGCGAGGAAGCTGCACTGCGGGGCTGCGACGGCCAGTGGAATCACCGGTGCACCCTGGCCGCTGCCGATGTCGAGCACGCTCGCCGAGTCCGGCAGGCCACTGCCCAGCAGGCGCAGTGATTCCACAACCAGTTCGGCGGCCAGCTCCGCGGGCTCCTTCAGCCCGGTGAGATTCATCACCCTGCCGCCCTGCTCCACCAGCGCCAGCCAGTTTCCGAGCTTCCCGCACTGCTCGTCGCCAAGCGCGGAATCCAGATTCATGAGCAGCGAAGTGTAGGTTTCGGCAGATGTGGGCATGGGGCACAAGTATAATCGTGCCGTGAAGAGGCCTGTATCCACACTGCTGATCTGCTGCTGCCTGCTGGGCCTGGCCTTGACGGCCTCACCCGCAATTGCGGCCGGGATTCCCGCGGTCAGCGATGCCGAGCTGGCCCGCGCGCTGGAGCTGGCAGGAGCCAATGCCCCCGAGCTGCAGAGCGCACTGGATGCCAGTGCGGATGACGGCACGCGCCGGGCGGCGATGCGCTTCACCGTGGCCAGCCTGCCGACCTGCGACCTCGGCAGCATCAGTGCCGCTGAACTGACTGCCAATCTGGACATGGCGCTCAGTGTGCGCACCGACTTCCCCTGGGGCAGCGACTGCGACCTGGCAACCTGGGCGCACTTCGTGCTGCCGCCGCGCGTCAGCCAGGAACCGCTTTCGGACTGGCGGCGCTTCTTCCTCGCCGAACTTGGCAACGAGCTTTCCGGCGCGACCACGCTGGACGAGGCGGCCGTGCTCGTCAACAAGTGGTGCGGGCAGCGCGTCGGCTTCAAACAGACCCAGCGCCGTGACCAGGGTCCGCTGGCAACGCTGGCCAGCGGCTACGGGCGCTGCGAGGAGATGGTGATCTTCTACGTCGATGCCTGCCGCAGCGTCGGGATCCCGGCGCGGATGGCCTACTGCCCCTACTGGGCCGTCAGTGACAACAACCATGCCTGGGTAGAGGTGCTCGGCTCCGATGGCAACTGGCACTACACCGGCGGCTGCGAGCCGCGCGACCAGCTGGACGACGCCTGGTTCAACGGGGCGGTGAAGAACGCCCCGCTGATCTGCTCGATGGCCTTCGGCGTACCGGACACGCTGGATGACAGCGTGCTCGAGGTGGACCGGACCGTCGGCGCGCGCTACACCCGCTTCAATTCAACATCCTTCTACCGCGACACCGGCCTGCTTTCCGTGGAGGTGCCGACGGCAGCCGGCAGCACGAATGCGCACGTAAGCGTGCATGTCTTCAACTTCGGAGCCCTGCGCCAGATCGCGCATGTGCAGCTGGACAGCCAGGGCCGGGCCCGGATCAGGCTGGGCCTGGGCAGTTTCGTGATCACCACGGATGCACCGGTGGAGACGCGCCAGACGCTCGTGGAGATCTCTGCGGGGGAAATCACCGAACTGTACTGGGATTCACTGCCCGAACTGGACAGCCAGATCCTGCTGCAGTTCCCGCCGGACGCCGCCTGATCAGGCCTGGGCCTGCACGCCTTCCTCGCCACCCTCTTCCTGGCGGAATTCCTCCGGGCTGAGCTCGAGCTCCGTCACGTCGACGGATTCCTGCTGCTCAGCTTCCGCATCCTCCTGCAGCTCATCCAGCGTTTCCACCGGATTGTCAGCGGCCTCACGGGCGTCGTCATCCGTGATGTACTCAAGCAGCTGCAGGGACAGCACCTGGTTGAGCTGGTGCTGGCGGAAGTTGGTCTGGATGAAGAAGATCCCCAGCGGCACCATGAACAGCAGGGCCTGCTGCGTCCAGAGCTGCCAGTCGATTGCGAGGAAGGGAGCACCGATCGCGATGTACAGACAGAACACCAGCACGATGCCCGTGTTGATCATCAGCGGTACGTTGTTGTTGGCGAACAGCTTCTGGCCGCGGTCCATGTTGACTTCGATGTCATTCTCGGCGTAGATGATCTGCTTGCGGGTGCGCCGCTCCAGACCACTGCCATCGGTCAGGTACAGCTCCTCGAAGCTCATTTCGCCGCTCTTGCCGGAATCACGCTCGATGCGGTCCAGGGTGCGGGAGCAGAGCCGGTCCTCAGCGATGCGTTCCACGCCGAAGGCCTTGAGGTTGTCCACCCATTTTCCGGTGTAGTAGAGCATGGCCACACAGGCACCGAGGTACAGCAGGATGAAGAATGCCACCAGCAGTGGCTGCTTGCCGAACCACTTGGCGGCTTCGAGGGGAATCAGCAGGGGAGGCAGCAGGATCAGTACGGAAAGCAGGATGCGGTAACGCATCGCGGATGCGGAATACTCCCTGCTCAGCTGGGGGAGCAATTCAGCCAGCTTGCTCCATTCCGTAGCGTGTTCCACACTGGCATTATATGGCATTTGCAGACATTATGCATTTCAGCCAGGCTTAACCTGCCGGGCACTTAATCAGAATTTAAATATTCATCACTACAGCCTGGCAGGCTACACAGCGCAGCTCTCCATCTCCCTCAGGCCAGGCGAAGATGTAGAAATAGGCTGTCCGGCCGGCCCAGTCCGCGGGAATCTCCAGTTCCAGGTGGAATGTGCCTGCTGCAGCCTCTGGATCCAGCGCGGCCCCCGGCGGACGCGGTAGTTCACCGGAGAGTTCCCGGTCGATGGCCAGCTGGTAGCTTTCCTGAGGCAGGATGTAGTAGGGCGCGACGGCATTCAGTTCGGCGATGCTGAGCGGCCGCGGACTGTCCTGCAGGCCGACGCCGATGTAACCCGGTTCCGTGCCTGGCCTGAGCTGGCCGCTGAGTACGAGGCGTTCGCCGCAGCGCAGCTGCTGGGGCAGGCGGCCGTAGTCGCCATGCTCACTGACGAATTCACTGACAGCCGCCATGCGCCAGATCCCATTGTCATCCACCAGTTCAAAGGCGCAGCCGAAATGCGTGGCCTGCGGGCTGAGCATCGTGCGCAGATGCTCCGGGCTGTCCAGCCATTCCCGCTGGAAGGAGCGCACCAGCCGCTCCGTCAGGCCCAGCGGCCATTCGATCTCCAGCAGGATCAGATTCTCCTGCACATAGTCCGTGCCACCCAGCCGGTTGTAGCGCTCCACGGGATTCAGGCCCTCGGTGTCGAAATGCGCGCTGTAGCCCTGGCGGGCCATATCAGCGGCATGGCGGCGGGCCATGTAGCCGGCCAGCTCAAGTGGCATGAGCCTGCCCAGTCCGGCCTGCTCGCGCTCGTGGTTGGTGAGCTTCAGCAGCAGTTCCTCTGCTTCAGCCGGGCTCAGCGCCTGCTGTGGATCACCATAGAGTTCCAGCAGCTGGGAGCGGCTGAGCAGTTCCTCCTGCGGGGCGGCGCAGACCATCCGGGGCCAAAGCCCGAGGATTGCCAGCAGGAAGATGCACAGCCTGAACATTGCGCTCTATATAATAGTTGGCTCATGACGCAGCGCCCCACACTCGTGATGGACGTGATGGGCTCCGATCTCGGAGTCAGCGAGATGCTGCGCGGAGTAGCCGACTTCTGTGACGTGATGCGCGGCAAGCAGTTCGATGTCGTGGTGGTGCACAGTGCCCCGGACGAAATCGAGAACATGCGCCGCCAGCTGGCAATCCTTTCCGCCGATTCCCCGACATACACCGTGCGTTTCGAGCATGCGAAGGACGTACTTCCAAAGGAATTCACGAGCCCCGTGGATGCCTTCAAGAAGTATCCGGACAGCAGCATCCGCCGCTCGATGGAGATCGCGAAGGAACATCCGCAGAGCGCGGTGATCAGCCCCGGGACCACCGGGCTCGTGATGACCGCCGGGCTGTTCACGCTCGGTCGCGTGAAGGGCATCGACCGCCCGCCGATCGGCACGCCGCTGCCCACCCACAAGGGTGACATGTGGTTCGTGGACGGCGGCAGCAACGTGGACTGCAAGGCCGTGCACCTGCACCAGTTCGCGATTCTCGCGCACCTGTTCGTGAAGACGCTCTACGGCAAGGAGAGCCCGCGCATCGCGCTGCTCTCCAACGGCACCGAGGACTACAAGGGCAATGCCCTCGTCAAGGAAGCCCGAGCCCTGATCGAGGCGGATCCGCGCCTCAACTGCGTGGGCTATGTGGAGGGTCATTCGCTGTTCGACGGCGATGTGGACATCATGGTCTGCGACGGCTTCCTCGGCAACATCACACTCAAGCTGGCGGAGGGAGTCGGAACCTTCATGACGGACACGATGCGCAATGCCCTGAAGCGCAACATGTTCAACGCCCTGGCTGCAAAGCTGTTCCTCGGCCCGGCCCTGCGCGAGATGCGTACGCGCACGGACTATGCCCAGTGGGGCGGGGCACCGCTCCTGGGCCTGAAGGGCAATGTGATCATCTGCCATGGCCGCAGCAATGCACTGGCAATCCGCAATGCGCTGAAGGTCGGCTACGAACTGAGCCGTCGCGACCTCGTGATGCAGGTCGAGCAGGTGATGCGGGACTACGGCGAGAGCCCTGCCGGTTAGCGCAAGGTACATGACACTGGTGTCATAATGTTTCCCACGCTATGAAAGATGTGGTCATACGCAGCTCGGGCCGCTACCTGCCTGAGAAGGTCTTCACAAACGATCATTTCGCCCGTTTCCTGGACACCAGCGATGAGTGGATCCAGGAGCGCACGGGCATCCGTGAGCGGCGCTTCGCTGCTCCCGAGGAACGCAACTCCGACATGGGCACGAAGGCCGCGCAGCAGTGCCTGGAACGCGCCGGGGTGGATGCCTCCGAGGTGGACCTGATCATCTGCGCCACCGTCACCGGTGACCGGATCTTTCCCGCCACGGCGAACTTCATCCAGGAGAATCTCGGCAACCGCACGGCCTGGGCCTTCGATGTCAATGCGGCCTGCGGGGGCTTCATCTACGCCCTGAGCCTGGCCTACGGCATGCTCGCGAGCGGCGTCAACAGGCGCGCACTCGTGATCGGCAGCGAGAAGATGACCTCAATCCTCGACTTCACCGACCGCAGCACCTGCGTGCTGTTCGGCGACGGAGCGGGGGCCGTGCTGCTGGAGGCCGTCGAGCCGGCTGACAACCCGGAGGGCTACGGCCTGCGGAACTTCGTACTCGGTGCGGACGGCTCGCTGGCCTACAAGCTCTGGCAGCCAGACGGCGGCAGCGTCAACCCGCCCAACCCGGATTCCCTGGCCCGCCACGGGCACTACATCCACATGTCCGGGCGCGAGGTCTACGTCAATGCGGTGCGCACCATGAATGCCATCGTGGAGGACGTGATCGCCCAGGCCGGGCTCACGCCGGAGCAGATCGACTGGTTCGTGCCGCACCAGGCCAACAAGCGCATCATTGACAGCGTGCGTGAGCGCCTGAAGATGCCCGAGGAGCGCTTCGTCGTCAACATCGACCGCTACGGCAACACGACCTCGGGCACGATTCCGATCGGCATTGATGAACTGTATACGGAGAACAAGCTGGCAACGGGGCAGCACGTCGTGCTGATGACCTTCGGCGCCGGTTTCACCTGGGGTGCGGTCTACCTCAAGTGGGGCGACCCGCTGGCCGCGGGCTGAGCCGCAGACGAGAAAAATGAAGATGAACATGCAGCACTATGCAGGAGCAAGCGGATGAGTCTGGCAGTGGTGTTCCCGGGACAGGGCAGCCAGCGCATCGGGATGGGCCAGGACTGGCTGGACCATCCTAAGGCGGCGCGGACCTTCGCCGAGGCGGACGCAGCGCTGGGCTTTCCGCTCTCGCGGCTGTGCTTCGAGGGACCGGAGGATGAGCTGCGGCTCACGAGCAACCAGCAGCCGGCGATCCTCGCCTGCTCGATTGCCGTTTTCCGTGCGCTGGCATCCGAACTGCCGGAGATCCGCTGCATGGCCGGGCACAGCCTCGGTGAATACAGCGCTCTCGTGGCTGCCGGGGCGCTGCCGCTGGCCGAGGCATTGCGCATCGTACGCCGCCGCGGCGAACTGATGCAGGACGCCGTGCCGGCCGGCACGGGTGCGATGGCTGCCGTGATCGGGCTGGAGTCCGCGCGGATCCGTGAGATTGATGCGGAAGTCAGGACAGCCCTGCCCGGGCGCGTGCTGGCGGAGGCCAACTTCAACAGCCCCGAGCAGACCGTTGTCAGCGGGCATGCCGACGCCGTGCATGCCGCAATGGAGCGCTACACTGCCGCCGGAGCCAAGCGTGTGGTCGAGCTGCCGGTCAGCGCGCCCTTCCACTGTGAACTGATGACCCCGGCGGCGGATGCCCTGCTGCCCATGCTGCAGGAAACATCCTTCAGCGCGACCGCGCTGCCGGTGATTGCCAACCTGACGGTCGAGCCCTATCCGGGCGACCCCGCGCAGTATGCGATGCACCTGCACGCACAGATCTTCAACCCGGTGCGCTGGACCGACAGCATCGCGCGCTTCCGCAGCATGGGCGTTGACAGCCTGCTGGAACTCGGGCCCGGCAAGGTGCTGCGCATGCTGACAGTGAAGACGGACCGTGAGATCCGTACATACAACGTCGATACCCGTGCTGATGCCGAGGGGCTCAGCAGCTGGCTGGGAGGTGCGGCATGAGCGAAGCAGCCCTGCCCCTGAGTGGCCAGGTGGCGCTCGTGACCGGTGGCGGCACCGGCATCGGTGCGGCCTGCGCCAGGCGGCTGGCCGCCGCCGGAGCCGAGGTCGTTGTCAACTACCTCGACAGCGCTGACGCGGCCGGCGAGCTCGTGGATGCAATCAGCGTGAGCGGCGGCAGGGCCCGCAGCCTGCAGTTCGACGTCAGCGACAGCGCCGCCGTGAATGCCGGCTTCGCCGAGCTGAAGCAGCTGTGCGGCCGGCTCGACATCCTCGTCAACAATGCGGGGGCGCGGCTGGACGGCCTGGCCCTGCTGATGAAGGATGAGCAGTGGCGCAGCGCGCTCGCCGTCAACCTCGACGGCGTGTTCTACTGCTGCCGCAGTGCAATCGCCATGATGCGCAAGGGCGGCGGCTCGATCGTCAACATCGCCAGCGTGGCGGCCTTCGCCGGCAGTGCCGGACAGGCCAACTACAGCGCGGCGAAGGGCGGTGTCGTCAGCCTGACGCGCAGCCTGGCACTGGAATACGGGCCGAAGGCGATCCGCGTGAACTGCGTGGTGCCGGGGCTCGTGGACACCGGCATGACCGAGGACCTGAGTGCGGAGCTGCGGGCGGACTTCGTGAGCCGCATCCCGCTGGCCCGCTTCGGCAGCCCGGAGGAGGTGGCGGCCTGCGTGCTGTTCCTCGCCGGGCCGGATGCATCGTACGTCTCGGGAGCCTGCCTGCATGTCAACGGCGGCGGCTACCCGGCCTGAGGACTGAGGAGAGAGACATGGAACGACGCAGAGTAGCAGTGACCGGCATGGGTGCCGTATGCGGCTTCGGGGCCGGCGTGGACGTGCTGACCGACAGCGTGTTCGCCGGGAAGAGCTGTGTCACGCGCATCAAGGGCTTCGACCCCGCGGCCTTCCCCTGCCAGATCGGCGCGGAATGCCCCGACTTCGACGCTCCTTCATACTTCGTTGAGCCGCGTGACGCGCGCCGCCTGGAGCAGAGCATCCTGCAGGCCACCGCGGCCGCGAAGATGGCGGTGCTCGACAGCGGGATCAGCTTCGAGGGCGATCTGAAGACCCGTACCGGCGTGTTCATCGGCAGCGGGATCGGCGGCCTGCGCACCCTCGAGGAGCAGATCATGCGCTCCGCCGAGAAGGGGGCCGAGCGCATCTCGCCCTTCTTCATCATCAACGCGATTGCCAACATGCCGGCCGGCGTGGTTGCCAAGGAATGGGGCGTGCATGGCCCCTGCTTCTGCGTGACCAGCGCCTGTGCGACGAGCGGCCACAGCATCGGCGAGGCCGCGCTGGCGATCCGCCACGGCCGTACGGACGTGATGATCGCGGGCGGCACGGAGAGTGCACTGAACCAGGTGGGGATCGGCGGCTTCAGTACGCTGAAGGCCCTGACCTTCGACTTCAATGACGAGCCCAAGAAAGGCAGCCGCCCCTTCGAGAAGCGCCGCAGCGGCTTCGTGATGGGTGAGGGCAGCGGCGTGATGATCCTCGAGGAATGGGAGCATGCCGTGGCACGCAATGCGAAGATCTACGCCGAGGTTGTCGGCTACGGTGCCAGCGCGGATGCCTATCACGTCACGGCTCCGCCGGAAGACGGCGCAGGTGCGCAGCTGGCGATGCGGTGGGCGATGGAGGATGCCGGGATCCGCCGTGAGGAAGTGACCTATGTCAACGCCCACGGCACGAGCACCCCGCTCAATGACCGGGCCGAGACCGCGGCGATCAAGGCCGTGTTCGGCGACCATGCCTACAAGCTGAAGGTCTCCTCGACGAAGTCCATGCACGGGCACCTGCTCGGCGCCGCGGCCGCGATCGAGGGCATCCTCAGCATCAAGGCCTTCGAGCGCAATGAGCTGCCGCCGACGATCAACTACGTTGAACCGGACCCGGACTGCGACCTGGACTACGTGCCCAACGAGGCCGTGCCCTTCAGCGGCGACTACACGATGTGCAACACCTTCGGCTTCGGTGGCCAGAACGCGGTGCTGCTGTTCCGCCGCGCCTGAAGCTGATCAGGGAGCCTGTTCGCGGAAGATCACGGCCTGCATGCGGCTGCCGGGACTGCCCGGCTCGCTGCCGACGGGCCGGCTGAGCACGCCGAGTACATCCATCTGCGGGCTGAACAGCGGCTCCAGTGCCGGGAAGTCGGTGCGCCGCACACGCACGGCACGTGAATTGGCAAGCTCCACGCGGCGGATCTCACCGTTGTCAAGCAGCACCAGCCGGTCCTCCCCGAAGCGGATCGTGTACTCCACGTTGTCACGCATCTGCTCGAAGAGCGTCACGCTGCCATCGGTGGCGTTGACGAGATGCAGCTCCCCGCCGCTCACCGGACTGTCCGGCTTGCCGGTGCTGCGGTTCAGGCCCAGCACGAACACGCCGCTGGCCAGCGGCATGGCATCCTCCACGCGCGCGCCTTCGATGGTCTGGCGCACGTAGGTCTCGCTCTTGTCA
The DNA here is from genome assembly GCA_020440605.1 of bacterium. Lineage (GTDB taxonomy): Bacteria > 4484-113 > 4484-113 > 4484-113 > JAFGCY01 > JAHEFU01. The sequence continues at coordinate 47,041 of JAGRNT010000013.1, forward strand.
CGGCGGAACAGCCGCACGGTCGAGTCGTACTGGCCGGGTTCCGTCTCGTCGGAACAGGCCAGCAGCAGGTAGCCGTCATCGGCGACCATCACCAGGGCATCCGCCGCGGTCTCGAAGCGGTCCAGTTCCTTGCCGCTGCCGCTGGCAATATCACGCACGTGCAGCACGAGACTGTTGCTGCCATTGCCCCAGCTCAGCACGTAGACCTGTCCGTTGGCGGGATCGGGGCTGGCGATGATCACCTGCGCGCTGCCGGTTTCGGCCCAGTGCCGGTCCTTCTCGAAGTCCAGCACGCCGACCGTGCGGTCCACGGTGTAGAGCAGCTGCGTACCGAGGAAGCGCATGTTCATGCGGCTCAGATCAGTGGCTGCATCCGCACCCTGCAGCATCTTGCCGCTGCTCTTCACGCCCTGCACTGTGTCATAGATCGCGATGCGGTAGCCGTCCGCGAGGCTGTAGGCCAGCGCCATGCGGGCATCGTCATTGCTGATGCTGATGTTCTGTGCTCCGGGGATGCTGACTTCCCAGGCCTGGATGCCGTCCGTGAGCCGATAGGCCCGCGCCGTCAGCCCGTTGTCATCCTCACGGTGCACGATGGCGTTGCCACCGCTGACGATCACGCCGCTGAGCGGTTCGCCGACGGGCACCTCCCAGGCCTGGCGGCCGTTGTCGATGCTCCAGGCCGTGAGCATCCCGACGCTGCCCCCGTCATCCTCGGCCGGCATCGCACCGATCAGATATTCGCTGCCGAGCGCGACATGCAGGGGCGCCGGACGGATGCCGATCTCGCCCGCCTCGCTGCTGGCCGTGGTACGGGCCTCGCTCGGGATGCCCTCCACCGCGAGCTGCTGCTCACCACCGCTGCCGACACAGCTCCTGAGCCCGATCGCCAGCACGACCACCAGCAGCACGCCGGCTGTTGCCAGGATCGAGAACGCCAGCAGCCGCGCCTGGCGCTTGCGGCGCTTGGCTCGCAGCTGTTCCAGCAAGTCCTGTTTCCCGTTGTAGGAGCCGGGACCGTATCCCACCTTGCATCCTCCTGCGGTCCCGCGCGGCGGCGCGGGCCCTTGTCATTGCGTCGTCAGTTTCCTGCACCGGCGGCATGTGCGCCGGGTTCAGTCTCAAGGGCGATGTGCGTCAGGCCTGCCTGGCCCGCCGCATCCATGGCCCGCACCACCAGTTCATAGTCTGTGCCGCGGTCCGCGGCGATGCGCACGCTGGTCTCGGGGTCGCTCCCCGCGAACAGCCGCGGCAGGGCCTCCCACTGGTACTCCACGCCGTCCACCGCCAGCATCCCGTCCTCGTCAATGCTGATCATCACCGAGGGCCGGTCGTCAACGGCCGCCGAGCTGGCCTCGGGCAGCGTCACGGAGAGCGAGGGCGGCAGGTAGCGCGTGATCAGCATGAAGAAGATCAGCAGCAGGAAGATCACGTCCAGCATCGGCGCGAAGGGTAGCCCGCCGCCGCTTTCCAGCATCTGGCTGACGCGCATCAGCCCTCACCGCCTTCCGTGGCCGGGATGCGCAGCGGACCGCGCTCAGCCGTGATCTTCATGCAGTCGTCAACCACGGTGTTCAGGTGGTTCTGCCAGCGCAGCAGGCGGCTGCGGAAGAAGCGGAAGGCGATCACCGCCGGAATGGCGATCATCAGTCCCGCCACCGTTGTCAGGAGCGCTTCCCAGATCCCGCCGGCCAGCACCGAGGGGTTGACCTGGCCCTGCAGTTCGGCCACGGTGCGGAAGGTCTGCACCATGCCGGTCACGGTGCCGATCAGCCCGAACATCGGCGCGACCTGCGTGACCGTGTCCAGCGAGTTGAGGAACTGCATGCCTTCCAGCAGTTCCTGCTCCACCGCGAGCTCGGCCCGGCGGCGGTCGATGCGGCCCTCATGCATGCCGCGGGCCAGCAGCGGTGCCAGTTCACCGTTGAGGCGTTCCGGCAGCAGCGCGGTGCCGCGCAGCACATTCTCCAGTTCGTTGTCAGTCTCGGGAATGAAGCGCGAGAAGAAGTACAGCCGGTTGAGGATCACGAACACGGTGTACAGCGAGATCAGGGCCAGCGGGTACATTGCCCAGCCGCCCTTGCTGAACCATTCCAGACCGTTTATCACGAGGAACACAGACTCTCCTTGCCCACACGGGCCTCAGACGATGGGGAACTCGAGCTTCATGCGGAACTTCCAGCTCTTGACACTGACCTCCGGCGGGAACTTGCCGAAGGGCGCGGCCACGCGCGTGGCCTCGAAGCATTCCTGCTCGAGGATCTTGTGCGGGCTCTCGATCGCCTTGACACTCAGCAGGTTGCCATTGCGGTCCACCTCGAACTCGAAGGTCACCGGGCCCTTGATGTCACGCTCGCGCGCGCGCTCCGGCGTGCGCACCAGCCGGCGGATCTTCTTGCGGGCCGCATCGCCGTAGTCACCGAGGATGTTCAGCTCGGACTCACTCGGCCCGGGCGGTCCGGCCGGCGGACCGCTGGCCGGGGCACCGGTGGTGTCACTGTTGGGCTTGTCAGCGCTGACATTGACCTGCGGGTTGTTCTCCGGCGAGACGGTCACGGAGGGTTCGTTGTCATTGTTGGAGGGCTTGTCCGGGACCTTGACATCCGGGCTGTGCTGCTCGGCCTGGTCCTTGGCGCTGGGCTGCGTGGCATTGTCAACGGGCCGCGCCGGGGCGTTGGAGTTCACGTTGACAGCCGGCTCATTCGTGGCGGGATCAGCCTGCTTCTGCGAGGGCTCGACATCCACGCGCGAGGGGCTGCCCTCCCCGGCCGGCTTGACCTTCTCCGGGGACTTCTGCGTCTTCACCGGGCGCGCGGTGTTGACCTGCGTGCTCTGGTTGGGCTGCTCGGTGTTCGTCTGCGGCACCTGGGTGAGGCTGGAATCGTTGCTGGCCTGGCCGGGCTGCGGTGTCTGCCCGCTGCTGCTCGGATCGGTGCTGGGCCGGGTATTGGCCTGGCTGGAATCATTGGTCGGGGCCGAACTGTGCACCGGAGCCTGCAGCGGATTCTGCAATGTCTCCGCCTCCGACTGGGCACCGCTGGCCTGGGCGGTCAGTGCATCCTCAGTCGGAATCAGCAGCGGGATCTGTGGCTTCGGCGGCACGGGCTCGCTGGGATCGATCAGTTCCACCTGGAAGACCACGGGGAACTGCAGCGGGCGGCTGAGCGCCGGCAGCAGCAGGATCACCATCACATTCAGCAGGATCGAGGCGAGCAGGAACAGCAGGTTGCGCCTGCGTTCATGCGCCGGACTGTGCGGCCCGGTCTCCAGCCTGTGCTCGTTCATGCTCAATGCGGCACCCTTGGGTACATAAGATATTCGGAGTGCCGGGCGAACATGTAAATGCGCATGCCATCAGGACGCAATCCGCGCCTGGCTGTTGCATGACGGGCCGGAGGGCTGTGGGCTCAGCGGCTGAGCAGGCGGCTCAGTCCATCCCAGTTGACTGCGGTGAGCACCGCGAGGAAAAGCATGTTGGCGAGTGCCAGGCTGCCGAGCAGCCGGGAATGCAGGCGGCGGGTGCGGGCATCGCTTTCAGTCTGCAGTGCCTGTCGTGATGCCTGCTCGCGGTCCGGCTCCGCACGGCGCAGCTGCTCGTAGCGCACGGCCAGCAGCCAGATCAGTGACTGGGCCTTGTCCAGTTCAAGGCGGGAGCGCAACCGGACTTCCTCGAGCTCAGAGCTCAGTTCCTCGATCCGCCGCTGCTGCTCACTGGCGTAGATCCAGCTGATCCCGTCCTGCTCCACCTGCCGCTGACTTGTCGCCATGTCAAAATATAACACGGTATATCTGTCTATGGGCAGATAAATTACAGAATGAAGCAATCTCAACTATTGATGATTGATTATTCCATTAAATCCACATAAAACTCACTGCGGCAGCGAGAACTGGGATTGCAGCCAGGCGGATATCTCCGGCCAGAAGGCGAATGCCAGCAGCCCCAGCAGCAGCATGAAGCCGCAGCTCAGCAGACGGATCACGAGCAGGCTCATCCCGGAAATCAGGGCGTGCAGCAGCAGCCAGATCCGCCGGGGCCAGCTCATCCGCCGCCGTGGCACTGCCTGTGGAACCCGCGAGTGCTGGCGCAGTTCGTGGTTCTCGGTGGCAAGGTGGCTGACAACGGCCTCGGCCCGGGCCTTCTCTATCTCGGCCTGGCGCCTGGCAACTTCCAGTTCCTGCTCGAGTTCGCGCATGCGCCGCTCATGGCCGTCACGGAACAGATTGGGATCCTGTTCAGGCATCGCAGCACTCCAGCAGGCAGCGGACAGCCGGCAGGCCGCCGCGGCGATTGGCAATCCGGGAGGGCTCAATGCTCAGCAGGCTCAATCCGGCGGGCAGCAGCAGTTCCCGCAGCTGCGGTTCGTCAAGCGTGCTGAAGTCCGGGTTGGCAGGATCGCTGCAGCCGCGCAGCAGCAACAGTCCGCCGGGCTGCAGCACACGGGCCGCTTCCTGCGCATAGGCGGGCCAGTGGCGGTGCGGAATCAGGTGCAGGCAGCCACGGTCCGTCAGCAGCCGGAAGGTGAAGGCCTGCCAGGGCAGCGCCAGGACGTTGCCACAGCGCAGGTCCAGGATCAGGCCACTGCCGGCGGCACGCTGCGTTGCCAGGCGGATGGCCTCGGGGCTGATGTCGATCCCGCTCACCTGCCAGCCGCGCCGGGCCATGCTCAGCGCCTCAAGACCGCTGCCGCAGCCGAGATCGAGCACGCGGCAGTCGGCGGGCAGGGCGAGCGCGTCGAGCATGGTCTCGAGTTCGGCACTGGGACTGTCCTCCTCCCAGAGCTCAAGGTGCTCCCCGCTGAGATAGCGTTCATTCCAGAAATCGGCGAAGCGCTCGTCGGACATGCACAGCTCCCGGTGGAAATGGAAAGGGGCAGGCCCGCGAAACGGACCTGCCCCGGGAATCCGGCTTGCCGGAAACCTACTTCTTGCGGGCCGGAGCCGCCTTCTTGGCAGCAGCGGGCTTGCGGGCCGGGGCGGCCTTCTTGACCGGAGCCTTGGCAGCGGCGGTCTTGCGGGCCGGAGCGGCCTTCTTGGCAGCCGTCGTGGTCTTGGCGGCAGCCGGCTTGCGGGCCGGGGCGGCCTTCTTGGCGGGAGCCTTGGCAGCAGCCGTCTTGCGGGCCGGAGCGGCCTTCTTGGCGGGAGCCTTGGCAGCGGCGGTCTTGCGGGCCGGAGCAGCCTTGGCAGGAGCCTTGGCAGCCGTCTTGCGGGCCGGAGCGGCCTTTTTCGCAGGAGCGGCCTTGGCAGCCGTCTTGCGGGCCGGAGCGGCCTTCTTCGCAGGAGCGGCCTTGGCCTTGGCGGCCTCGGCAGCCTGGACCTTCTTCCATGCATCCATGCTCAGACGGCGGCCATTGTCGATGAAGCTCTTGAGGCTGTCCGTCGCCCAGTTCCAGTACTCCTGGAACTTGTCGACGTCGGTCTTCTTGGGCAGCTTGGAGTGGGTCACCTGGACCTTGCACTTGTTGCGGCCGAAGGGACGGAAGTTCACGGTGACGACGGTGCCGGGGGCGTTGCCGGGGTTCTCCCAGGTGTAGCGGAGCTTCTTGCCCTTCGCCACCTCGAGGAACTGGCCCTTGTCACCGAAGTTGTTCGAATATGCACCACCGACCTTGACGTCGTGGTTTGCCTTGGACGCATACCATTTGGCATTCGTCTTCGCATCAACCCACGCATCGAACGCCTTGGCGGCGGGAGCATCGATGGTGCGCTGAATGCGACTTCTGTAAGTGGTTTTCCTTGCCATTTTGTCTACTCCTTAGAGAAGTACTATTGGCAATATTAGCGCAAGTCAAGCCTTTTTGCCGCCGTAATTGCCAGAATCCGGCGCATTTTGGTGAATTTCCGGCGAAATCAGCCGGATTTGTTGCCAGCGCGGCTTTCCGTTGGCACTTGTGGCCGCTGGAAACGGACATCCGTTGGCAGCCCGGTGGATCGGCAACGCCCCTGCAAATCGCGGATCATGGGCCTGCCAGGGATTTGCCGTTGACTGGATGGCTTCTCAGGACAGCCCCATACTGAGCTCGCCAGATTCCCCGGCGCTGCCAGCTTTTCGCCGACCCCAGCCATCCGGCGCTGCCACCAGCCGTGTCGATCCGGATTCTGGCATTGACACCTGCAGCGGCTGGCAGCGGAAATGAAAGGGGCGCAGCCCGCAGGCCGCGCCCCATATGAAGGCCAAGGGAAAGCTGTTATTCCTCCGGACGGAACAGCTCCGCATCGATGTTGAAGCGCGGCAGCTGGCCGGCCATCAGCTCATTGAGCGCATCAATGTAGTAGGGGTCGATCTTGGCTTCGCGCAGGTCCACCATCAGCTGTTCCTTGATCTGGTCAAAGGTCGGGCTGACTTCCGGATAACGGCGGTGGCAATAGACGATGTGATAGTTGCTGCCCTTGATGATCCCGCTGTACTGGCCTTCCCGCAGTGAGAATGCGGCATCCTCCAGCGGCTTCGGCAGCCCCTCTCCCTTGCGGTAGGAGCCCAGCTCACCCCGTACGGCGCGCATCTGCGGATCCATGTTGACCTCGGCGGCGACGTCGCCGAAATCCTCCCCGCCCTGTAGTCGGCCGAGCACCGTATTGGCAGCGGACTCGTTGTCCACGGAGATGATGCTCAGGTGCGCACCCTCCGGCAGGTGGAACTGCTCGATGTTCTCGAGGAAGAACTTGTTGGCTTCGGCTTCCGTGACCTTGATGTTCTTCTCGCGGCTGATCTTGTCACGCAGCCAGACCTCGTACTTGCTGGTGACGATCGTGTACTCCAGCAGCTGGTTGACCGTCTTCTCGCTGTAGAGCAGCTTGAACTGGTTGTAGACATCGCGGCCCATCGTGTTGTCCACGAAATCCGTCATCTCCTGCTGCGTGGGGCGCAGGCCCTGCTTGAGGCCCTCCTGGTAGACGACCATCGTCTGGAAGAAATCCAGCAGGCCGTCCTTGCCGAGGTTGCGCAGCCAGTAGATGTTGAGGTCGTCAAGCGTGAAGGTCACGCCGTCCTTGCTGGCAACTGGACTGTTGCCGGCTGCGCTGGCGGGCATTGCCATGCACAGTGCCAGCAGACAGAGCACGAGGGCACTAAAGGCTATTCTCACCTGGAACTCCTGAGGCTTGATGCTGTCGCGGAACCGGTCAGCTGCCGGTCGCGTCCTCGCTGAGCCGGCCGGCAATCCACTGGGCGGTCATGGCCGCCAGCTCATGCTTTTCCCTCCAGCCCGGTTCGGCAATAACACTATCGCCGGTGACCATCGCGCAGTTTAACTTGGAACGCCCGAATGGCAGGTCACCTCCGAGTTCCACGGCCAGCAGCATGTCCGCACCCTTGCGACGGGCCTTGGCCCTGGCCCGTTCAAGCCAGTCGCTGTCCTCGAGCGATACGCCGCAGATCACCTGGCCGCTGCGGCGCAGATGCTGCATCGAGGCCAGCACGTCAGGGGTCTCGGTAAGTGTCAGCGACCAGGCATCGCCGTCCTTCTTGCGCTTGGAGGAAATGTACTGGGCAGGGCCGTAGTCCGCCACGGCGGCCAGCATCACGAGGCCGTCAGCCTCCGGCAGGCGCCGCGAGAGTTCGGCCTGCAGATCATAGGCGGTGCGTACCTGGGCAATCCGGGCGAAGCGCGGCCGCAGCATGCGCGGGATCTCAATCCCGGTTTCCAGCAGCTCGACCGTGGCTCCGGCATCCAGCAGCGCCGTGCAGACCTCCAGGCCGAGTGTACCGGTGCTGGCATTCGTGATGTAGCGCACTGGGTCGATGTATTCCCGGGTGCCGCCTGCGGTGACGATGAAGTGCCGTCCCGCCAGCGCACCATTGTCAAACACCGCGCCCTCACCGGAGAGCTGTTCCAGTACCCGGTCGTGGATTTCCTGCGGTTCCGCCATGCGGCCGCTGCCCACGTCTCCACAGGCCAGGCTGCCGCTTTCGGGGCCAACGAGCAGGGCCTGGCGCTGGCTGAGCAGCTCGACATTGGCCTGCACCGCCGGATGCTCCCACATCCGCACGTTCATGGCCGGAGCCAGCACCAGTGGCGCCTGGCAGCTCAGATGGCAGGCACTGAGCAGGTTGTGGCCGCGTCCCTGGGCCAGATCAGCCAGGCAGTCGGCGGTGGCTGGTGCCACCACCATGCAGTCGATGCCGCGCGTCAGGTTCAGATGCGCATAGAGTTCCTCGCTGCCCCCGTCGTGGTCATCCTCAAGCATGGCCCGGCGGCCGGTCAGCGCGGTGAAGGTCATCGGGGAAACGAACTGCGCAGCAGCCGGTGTGAGCACCACCTGGACCTCGCAGCCGCTGTGCACGAACAGCCGTGCCAGCTCACAGGCCCGGTACGCGGCGATACCGCCGCTGACTCCCAGCAGGATGCGCTTCGTGGATGACATGGATCACCTCGCGGTTGATCAGTCGTCTTCCTCGCCGATGGAGAGGCCGAATTCGTCGTCATCGAAGACTTCGGGCTCGGTCTCCTCCTGCTCGGCATCGTCGGGGATCGTCGGGAAGCTGGCCTCGGGGAAGTCGTCACCGGCCTCACCCTCCTCGGGCGGTCCAAGGCTGTCGATGTCCGTGAACAGATCGCTCGTGCCGTCCTCGTAGTCCGTGAAGGTGATGTCCGGAGTGGAGAGTGTGGTGCTGTCCACGCGCCCTTCGACGATGTCGTTGAGGGCGATGGAGAGCGGCTTGCGGCGCAGGTCATCCTCGCTGTAGCCCACCGTGTTGAGGCGCATGTCGCGGATGATCTGCTTGGCACGCCGCGTGGCGGTCAGCACCAGCTCATACTTCTTCGGAATCCGCTCCTGCAGCGCCTCCAGCGAGGGCTGGATCAGGGAGTCTTCCTTGTACTTCATTCCTTTGTTCCTCCGGCTTTCCCAAGCAGACTGTCAATTGTCGGACTGACTTCCGTCAGTCCGGCCCCGACCAGGGACATCAGTTCCACGAGCTGGGCCGTGGCCCGCTCCAGGTCGTCATTCACGATCACGTAGTCGAAGCCGCGCATGCGCTGCAGCTCCGCCACGCTGTTGCCCAGCCGCAGGGCCAGGCTTTCCGCGGATTCCGTCCCGCGGCCCTCCAGACGGCGTCTGAGCTCCTCCAGTTCAGGAGGCACGATCGCCACCAGCGGCCAGTGCGGCCGCATGGCGCGGATGCTCAGACAGCCCACGGTGTCAACCTCAAACACCATGTTGCGCCCCTCCCGGGCCGCGCGCTCTTCCTCTACCACGGGAGTGCCGTAATAATTGCCATAGACCTGCGCGAACTCCAGGAATCCACCGTTGACTATGGCCTTCTCAAACTCGCCGTGGTTGAAGAAATAATAGTTCACGCCGTGCTGTTCACCCTCACGCATGCCACGTGTGGTGGCGCTGATGGACAGCATCCAGTCCGGCAGCTGTGCCAGGGCGCGGGCGATCAGGGTGGACTTGCCGACCCCGCTGGGTCCGGCAACCACGATGCAGGCGGGAGAGAAGCTCATGCCACGGCCTCCTGCCAGCCGAAGATGCGGCTCAGGCAGGCCTGGCAATCCCGCAGGCTGGCAGCCGCCAGTCGCTCAGGTTCATGTTCACGCATTCCGCGGTCCGCACCGCACTGCAGGCTGACCCGGCACTCACCCCGCTCATTGCGGCGGATCCGGCCGTTGAACCAGCCGCTGCTGTCCACTGGCCGCTCCCGCATGCCGAGCACGCAGAACTCCAGGTCGTGGAGGCGGCTGCTGGCAGGTGCGTTGAAATTCAGGGGGATCCAGCTCCAGTCTCCGCGCAGGGATGCGAGATTCTGGCGGGCAGTGTGCGCCCAGAGGCTCGGATCAGCCATCTCGTGCTGGAAGAACACACTGCGCAGCACACGCAGGCCGGCATTCACTGAACAGTCCTCTGCAGGACGCTCGATGAAGTGGAAGACCAGTGCACTGAGCAGATCCGCAGCAGGCGTACCCAGCAGATCCGGCCAGAAGCAGTCCGCGATGGTCCGGGACTCTCCGTGGAAGAACTCCGAGGGACGCAGCAGGGAACGGTAGAGATCCTGGTGCAGCTCGAACAGGCGATGGTCCATGCGCTCGCTGAGGCTTCGCACTCCGGACTCGCTGCGGGCTCTCACGGGATATGCAGCGGATTCAAGCAGGTCCACGGCAGGTTGGGCTTCGCCGCCGAGTTCGGCGATGAAGGCCTCGAAGTTGCGGTGTACCGGCCAGATACAGGCCCCGGGTGTGAACAATGCAAGCTGCATGGCTGAACTGGATATTTTAAGGTATTACCGGCACTGCGTCAAAGCGCAACATACTCATCTGGGGGACAATGCGGGGTTCGGGGACGAAGCTGCATAGAAAATAAAAGAACCGGCGGCCTTTCAGCCGCCGGAGCGGACACGCAGTAGATAGACTAGCAGAAAATCCGCAAGTTCCCAAGTATCTTCGCGAAAATCGCAAAAAAAATCCCCGGGAAGTTCCCGGGGAGTGGCTTTGGTCTATCTGACTACGACTTAGTCGAAGTTGTAGTTGATGGTACCCATCAGGCTCAGCGCCTCGGCATCCATGAAGTAGCGGGCATACAGGTTGAAGCTCCACTCGTCCCAGATGTAGCCGAAGGCCAGGTTCGGGCCGAAGTCATCACCGCTGACGCCAGCGCCGTTGTCATTGAAGATGTTGCTGTAGTCCATGTAGCTGAGACCAGCTCCGAACCACCAGGAACCACCATCGGCACAGGGAGCGCACTCGTCCCAGTTGTTGGCGAGGATGTAGTCGAGGTCGATACCCCAGACGTCCACGTCACTGTCGAGGCCGAAGTACAGCTGGTACGCCAGCCAGTCCGAGACGCCGCTGAGATTCAGGGTAGGCACGAAGTCGTTCTGGCTGTTGCCGGCGGAGTCATCTCCGCTGAGCAGCAGGCCACCAACGCCGACGGCGGGACCCCACTCGTTCTGGTCATCAAGAGCTGAATACTGAGCGAATGCACTGCTGGCCCACATCACGGTAACCACAAAACAAAGGATTGCCGTCAGCTTCTTCATCGCTTCCTCCAAGGAATATTCCGATTCACACGGTGCAGAGCACCTGCTGATCGAAGATACTACCGCAGTTGATGAACGTTTGTCAAACCTCCATCCCCTACCTTATATATCATCGTACAGAAATCCCGGGGATTTATCAACAAGCCGTCAATCCCTGTTCAAGCTCCGCGTCGACCACAGAAAACAAGGCACGGGAGGAGCCCGAAGGCACCTCCCGCAATGGGGGGGGGAATGGCTATCTGCTGGGTTGTTGCCGGTAGCAGGACCCATCCGTCCTGCAGGCTATAGATCGGCGCGCGCAGGCGCTCCTGCAGTGCGCAGGCGCGATTTAACCGGGAGCAGCGGAGCCCCTCTAGCCGCCGACGGGAGTGGCGAGCAGGTTCATGTCCTTGACACTGACGTTCTCCACCCCGGACTCCAGCAGCACGATCTGCTCGGCGGGCAGCCAGGTGAGGGGCAGCAGGGCATCCTTCTGGGCATCACTGATCTTCACGTTGAGCAGCTGCACACTGCTGTCCAGCTGCAGGTTGGGGAAGAGATACTCACCGCTTGAGGAGGATTCCACCGTCATCAGCGGCGTGCTCTCACCGAGGATGAAGACCTGGACCTCGATCCCTTCCAGTGGATTCTTGGGCGGTTCATTCGGATTGCCCAGCTCAGGGTTGCTTTCATACTGCCAGACATGCCCGCTGACGTTCAGCCCCGGCTCAGCAGGATCCGTGACGGTGATTGCAAGTGGATCGGAGAATGCGACCAGGCCGTCAGCCAGACAGACCACCGCCAGCCGCGCGCTGAAGCTGCCGCCAGCCAGATAGGTGTATGCCAGGGGGAAGCTCGCGGCATCGTCGAAGCTGAAGCGCGCGCCACCTTCACCGCTGTCCAGCACGTAGCGGTATTCACCGGCGGCCCCGCTGCTGGAGCTGCCCAGGCCGAAGTTCAGGGCCAGCGGTGCCTGGCCGGTATTCAGGTCCACCGTGAGATCGGCCGTGCAGCTGCCCGGCGGAGAACCGGGATCCCCACTGACACTGACGATGTTGGAGAGCGCCGCTGCTGCACTGCTCTGATTGTCGTAACCGGCCACGGCGATCTCTGCTGAGCCTGATGATGGCCAGGGAATGCGCGCGGAGTAGTTGGCGGGACCATTCCCGGCTGATTTCAGGGAAACGCTGACGCTCAGGAAGGGGTCCAGCAGGTTCGGGAGGATGCTGAACTGCGTTTCGCCGGTCTGCTTCACCATGATGTTGAAGCCGTCGATGCGCTCACCGAAGTGGATTGCCACCGGGGTGATGTCGGCGGCATTGATCTCACCGTTGCCATCGCCGTCCACCGCAGCACTGCGCCAGTTGGCACTGCCGTCCCCGAGCGGATCACCGGCGGGCCAGAAGGCGAAGCCCTCATGCAGTTCCGCAGCATCATATTCCACACTGCCCTTGAAGAACTGGCCGAGCGGCGTGATGTCGGCGATCCCGACCTCGCCATTCTGGTCGTAGTCTCCGACCACCCGTGCCGTCCAGCTCAGGTCAATCCCGAGCGGGGGATCCCCGCCTGGTCCGTCCGGATCATCGACGGCTGCAGTGAGATTGAAGACCGCATTGCCGGCACCCTGCGGGGCCGCAGCAACCACGCGATCAGGATCCTTGCCGAGACGGGCAAGCTCGGACAGCAGGCGGCTTTCCAGTTCCTGCTGCAGGGCGCTCGTCTGGTCCGGTGCCGGGCTGCCCGTAGCGCAGGCGGCGAGGAGCACTGCACAGATGGAGGATGACAGCGTGTTTCGCAGAAGGGTGAGACTTTCGGATAACTGCATACCGTATTGGTATACCGCAGGAAGTGCCGGGCAAATCCGCAGCGGCAGCCATGCCCGGAGGAAGAAGACAGCGGGAGCCGCTGGCCGGTCTGCACACAGCCATGTCCCTTGCTGGGGACCGGTTTTCCATATCCACTTTCCAGCCGGCAGTAGATTGTCGGCAGCAGCATCCCGCTCATCCGGATTATTCCAGATCAGCGGCTTCCTGAAAATGGACGATTCGTCACGTTTTCAGGATGATCGCTGCTCAGGTGACAGTCGCCAGCAGGTTGATGTCCGTACAGACCTTCAGCATGTCCGGCTCCGGCACGGCGATGATCGCCTGGCCGGGGAACCAGCCCAGCGGCAGCCTGCTGTCCAGCTCCGCCTGGGTGGGACGCACGATGTAGATCTTCGTCACGTCCAGCCCGAGACTATCGCCGTCGAAGAAGTATGCGCCTTCCGCGTCCGTCGTGGTCGTTGTGACGATCACGTCATCCACGGCGTCGTACAGTTCGACTTCCGCACCGACGAGCGCATCCTTGGGAGGCTCAGGCGCACCGATCACGGGGTTGGACTGGTAGTGCCAGACCTTGCCGGTGGCATCAAAGGTCAGCACCGGCTCCGGCTTGACGTGCACGAACACCGAGTCAGTGTGCTCATTGCCCTCGCAGATGATCTTCAGTACCGCGATGTAGGTACCGACCGCCGTGTAGGTGTGCGCGATCGGCTCGGGACCGAGCAGGTTCACGAACTGGATGTCGCTGCCGTCACCGAAGTCCAGCAGCGCATTGTTGCCACTCGTGCCGCTGAAGGTGAACTGCGCCTCGGTGTCAATGAGCGGGTTGGGGTCAACCACGCCGAGATTGACGCTGCAGTCATCAGAGACATTGCCGACGACCAGCGGCAGCACCACCTGTTCGCTGCCGCCGTTCTCACAGAACGCGGTGAGCGTGACGTTGAAGGTGCCGCTGTCAGTGAATTCATGCTCAAGGATCAGCGCGGCCAGGCTGGCCGCTTCCTGCGGGGTACTGCCGTCCCCGAAGTCCAGCTCGTAGGAACTGGCGTCCGGGGTGGTGCCCACGGAGGAGAACAGCACGGTGAGTGGGGCGAACCCGGTATCAGGCGTGGCCGAGATCGCCACGGCCAGCTCGCAGGGCAGCGGCGTCGCCATGATCTCGATGCTGTCAGTCACGACCTCCGTGCCGCAGGTGACGGTCAGCACCGCTTCATAGATGCCGCCGGCGGTGTAGGTGTGGTAGGCCGGGAAGTCCCACAGGCCGTCCAGCAGCATGCTGTTGCCATCGCCGAAGTCCATTTCATAACTGTCAGCAACCACGGAGCTGCCAACTGCGGTGAATGCCGCTTCGAAGGGGAAGTCCGCCACCTCGGTATTGACCTGCAGTACAGCCGTGCATGCTTCCTCAGGGAACTCATAGACAGTGCTGGCCGACAGCGGGCCGCCACTGCCGGAGGCAATCTCCCAGGCCTGCACACGCATCTCCAGATAGCCGCTGCCCGGCCAGCCGCCATCAAGCAGGTAGCCGATGCTGCCACTGGCCTGCCCGGTCCAGGCCACGCTGAATTCCGCCTGCTCATCGTCAGGATTGGGCAGCAGGCTGAATTCCTCCTCCGCGCCGAAGCGCTGCTCCACGCGCCAGCCGTCGGCATGCTCGCCGAAGTGGATCGCGATCGGGGTGATGTCGGCGGTGTTGATCTCGCCGTTGCCATCGCCATCCACGCGGGCCTTGAGCCAGTTGGCGCGGCCATCGCCATCGGGATCCCCCGCCGGCCAGAAGGCGAAGCCCTCATGCAGGTCCGGGTCGTCATATTCAACGGTCTCGCCGAACAGCAGGCCCAGCGGCGTGATGTCACTGATCCCGACCTCGCCGTTGCCATCGTAGTCGCCGATCATGCGCGGGTAGAAGATCAGCTGGGAGCTGCCCGGCTCTCCCGCACCATCAGGAGCCAGGGCGGAAACCGCAAGGTTGAATACGGCGTTGCCATTTCCTGAGGGTGGACTGGAGACACCACGGGCGGGATCCTTGCCCAGCCGCGCCAGTTCCTCCAGCAGCAGGCCTTCGAGCTGACCCTGCAGGACAGGGTCCGGCTGGCCCGTGATCTCCACAGGCAGTGCTGCGCCTTCCGGGGCGGCGGTCCGCAACGTGGAATCAGCGGAGCCGCCTCCGCAGCCCGCGCTCAGAACAAGCAGAATGCCAAGCGGCAACCAATGAAACAGAGGATTGCAACGACGCATAGCGTCCTCCCGTTCGCGGCAAGGGCCCGTCCGCGTATAATTCAGCCACTAGCAGTATACGGTGCCCACCTGCCCGCATGCAAGTGGAAACCAGTCATGATGCCTGAACTCAGTTCCTGGGAAGCAGCCTGATGTAACGCGTGCCTCCATACACAAGTTCAAAGGGCGAAAGCGTAATCTCCCCTTCAGGCCAGATGTAGTCGGCTTCCAGCACTGCCCGGTCATCCGGATCAGGCAGCAGCACGATCGGGTCCGAACCATCCGGATTGATCTTCCGGCTGAGCTGGTCCAGCTGGGTCCATACCTTGAACTTGCCGCCGCTGTCGGTCGTGTAGTTCCTGATCAGCGGCGAGCCCTGGATGAATGGCTTGTTGAGCTGCAGACTGATTCGGACACCAGGGAATGTCTCGAGAATGTTCCCGGTATTGTCCATGTTGACAAGCAGGACATCCAGATCGCCTGTAGACAAGGGGTTGAACTTCCTCGGAATCAGTACCGAGTCGCTGTAGGTCTTGCCGGCGATCTCGACGCTGATTGTGGCCTTCTCATCCCTGTTCAGCCTGTTGATCTGCTCGCTGGTGATTGAATACTGTTGGACCAGACCGAGGTCGATCTCTATCGGCGCAAACACATCGCCAAGGGAAAGCACGGCGGTGACTGGCGAGGATCCACTGAAGTCGAACATTATGCTGTCATTCCAGGAATCAATGTACTCCGCTTCAATGCTGAGATTGAGCTCCGGGGTTCCCTGCATCAGACTGACAGGTACGCTGGCAACGGCAGTCCCCAGGTAATCGTCCTCGAGTGTCAGGCTTGCGGTGAACTCCCCTGCGCTCGTGTAGATGTGCTCAGTCGGCAGTTCCGTTGCCCAGTCCTCCACCTTCACCGGTTCGCTGCCATCGCCGAAGTCCAGCGTATAGCTGACCGCAGGCTCGTCGGTCCACAGGAAGGAGAACTGCACTTTCTGCGGTGCAAAGCCCGTGTTGCTGAAGGCGAGTATGTGGGCCTGCTTCGTGGTCGGAACCGGAGTTGCAATCACTGCTATGGACGTTGTCGCCTGCTCAGGCCCGCAATGCACCGTCAGGCTGGCCAGGTAGATTCCGCCTTCCTCATATAAATGCCCCACCGGAAACTCGGTGATGCTGGCAACCTCCTGGCTGCTGCCATCACCGAAGTCCAGCTCGTAGCTGTCGGCGTCGATCGTGCTGCCAGCTGCCGTGAACTGAGCCATGAATGGAGCAGGCTGTTCATTTGAAACAAGCTGCAGGCCAGCGGTGCAACCAGAGGTGGTGGAGTCATAGACCTGGACTGCACTGGCAGCTCCAAAGCCTCCACTCTGCGCATCCCAGGCGCGCAGGCGTACCTCGGCATGCCCGCTCAGCGGCCAGGGCAGGATGAACTCCTGAGCCAGGTTGGAAACCCGGCCGTCCCGCCAGCCGAGGCTGTATCCATCAAGCAGTCCGGCGGGATCCTCCACCGCGCTGAATCCGGAGAAATCGTCCGTCCGCCATTCCACCCGCCAGCCGTCGGCACGCTCCCCGAAGTGCAGGGCGATCGGGGTCAGGTCCGAGCTGGTGATCACGCCGTTGCCATCCCCGTCGCAGCGGGACAGCAGCCAGTTGGCATGCCCCGCGCCATAGGGGTCACCCGCCGGCGGATTGTCCTGACCTCCCGGAGCTGCGGGATCGGCATAGATGACATTCTTGCCGAAGTTCTGGGCCAGGGGCGTGACATCCGCCAGGCTGACTTCGCCGTTGCCATCGTAGTCACCAAGCAGGCGCGGTACGAACAGCAGGCGCAGTGATCCCGGATCACCGGCACCGTCCGGCGGACTGGCCTGCAGCACGCTGGAGAGCACATGATTGCTTTCCCCGAGCGGCGGCCGGCTGGCACTGCGCCCGGCATCCACCCCATTGGATGCGAGCATGGCCAGCAGTTCTGACTGCAGCTCAAGCGCGAGCTGAGTGTCCTGCACATCCACGTTGTCAGATCCGGCAGTTGTGCTGACGGAATCCGTGCCTCCGCCGCAGCCCCCAAGCAGCAGCAGAAGGATCGTGGATGCAAATGCGAACAGGAAAGAATTTCCTCTCATTGCAAACCCCCAAAGGTTGTTTCAACCGGTAATTCCAAGGGAGATTGTAACTTCATTCCGGTATCTCCCTAAAGTGCAGCTTCATCAGTATTCTGCGAAATATTTCAATTCTGTTAAATTAATTGCATGGTCACGCAGCTCAGGCGCATGTTCGCCTACGAATTTGAAATGACGGAGAAGGTGATCAGCGCCGTGGAACGTGCCGGCGACTGTGAGCATTCCCGCGAAGCCCGGCGCCAGGCGGCGCACATCATCGCTGCCCGCTCCTGCTGGCTGGAGCGCATCGACAAGGGCAGCTCGGAGCATGTCGAGCTCTGGCCGGACAAGGAGATCCGCCACCTGCGGGACATGGACCTGGCTACGCAGCTGCGCCTGCAGATCATCCTCTCAAACCTGGACGACACCTACCTGCGCCTGCGCCTGCGCTACCGCAGTTATGAAGGTGAGCAGTGCGAGCGCAGCATGCAGGACATCCTCACGCACATGGTGCTGCACAGCGCTTACCACCGTGGCTACGTGAATACCTTCCTGAAGGCCTGCGGCCAGTCCGCCGTGAATTCCGACTTCATCGTCTGGGCTGACTGAGCCAAGCCGCCGACTCAGCCCGCGCTGGCCTGCAGCTTGTCGAGCAGCTTCCTGTAGCCCTCGCCCAGGTCGCCCATGTCGAAGCGGAACAGATCCTTGTCGAGCTTCTCGCCGGTCTCTGCATCCACCAGCCGGCAGGTATCGGGGGTGATCTCATCCGCGAGAATGATGCGGGCGCTGCTCTCACCGGCAGGCTGGTAACGGCCGAACTCCAGCTTGAAGTCCAGCAGCTTGATGCCCTGGCTTAAGTAGATCTCGCGCAGGGTATGGCCGATGGTGAGGGCCATGTACCTGATCTTGGCCAGTTCGTCATAAGTTGCCAGACCCATCAGCACCGCAATCTGGTCGGTGATGAAGGGATCGTGCAGATCGTCATTCTTGTAGCAGATCTCATACAGCGGCGGATCGCATACCAGCCCGGCCTCAATGCCGTAGCGGCGGCAGAGGCTGCCGTGCGCCTCGAAGCGGATGATCACCTCGATCGGGACGATCTCCACGTTGCGCACGAGCGAGTGGTTGGCATCGATCACATTCTGGAAACTCGTCTCGACGTGCATGTCGTTCAGGCGGCCCATCAGGAGCGCACTGACGGCGTTGTTGATCGCACCCTTGCCGA
Source organism: bacterium (assembly GCA_020440605.1). Lineage (GTDB taxonomy): Bacteria > 4484-113 > 4484-113 > 4484-113 > JAFGCY01 > JAHEFU01. The sequence goes on from JAGRNT010000013.1 coordinate 65,349, forward strand.
GCGAGCTGCCGCGCTTCGTGGCATCGAAGGCGGTCAGGTCGTCCTTGTATTCCATGATCAGCAGGTCCGGGTCATCGGTCCTGTAGAGGCGCTTGGCCTTGCCTTCGTAGAGCATCTCTCCCTTGCTGTGGCTCACGTCTATTCTCCCTTTTCCTTGTTGTCAGTTCCGTTGTCAGACTGCCCATCGGCGGGCTTGCGTCCGCTCCCGCCTCGGCGGCGGCGGCGGCGGGGCTTGTTCGCGTCCGCGGCCGGGCCGTCGGCTGCACCGTCCGCTGCGGGCTTCGTGTTCTCTACCACTTCCGCGGCCGGTTTATCCTTGCCGGACTCGGCGGGTTTCTCGCGATCCCTGGCAGTGCTGCCACCGCGTCCCCGGCCACGCCCGCCCGCGGGACGGCTGCGCTCAGTGGTCGTCTTCTTCTTCTGATGCTCCGCCTCACCGAGCGTGTCATCGCCCTTTGCCGTGCCGGCCTTGCTGCGGCTGAGCACCACGCTGGCTGACTCGTAGTAGTCACTTGCGCGCTCGCTGATGTTCTGGATCGCCCCGGTCTCCACCGCAATGCTGTCGATATTGCCCTGCTCACTGCGCAGGATGCTGTCATCGCGCCTGCGGCCCCGGCGGCGGCGGGCCTGCACGGGCTTGATCTCATCACTGTCCGGGCGGCCGTCACTCAGACCGACGCGCTCGAACAGGCGGTCCACCTGGCGCAGGAAGGGGTCGATCGTGAACAGGGAGGAGATCTGCTCGGTGCTCAGGTGGCTGCGCACGTCGCGGTCATTGAGCAGTGCATCGAGCAGCGGCGTGCGGTCCTCCCAGCAGCGCATCGCATTGCGCTGCACCATGGCGTAGGCCTCCTCGCGGCTGACCCCGGCCTCGGTCAGGGCCAGCAGCACGCGCTGGCTGAAGATCAGGCCCTTCGTGAGGTAGACATTGCGGTTCATCTGCTCCGGGCGGATCACGAGCTCGTTGACGACGAAGCTCAGCTTGTCCATCATGTAGTCCACGAGGATGCAGGCATCGGGCAGGATCACGCGCTCGGCACCGGAGTGCGAGATGTCACGCTCATCCCAGAGTGCGACGTTCTCGAGCGCAGTCACGGCATAGCCGCGGATCACGCGCGAGAGTCCAGTGATGCGCTCGAGCAGGATCGGGTTCTTCTTGTGCGGCATCGCCGAGGAGCCCTTCTGGCCCTTGGCGAAGGGTTCCTGCACCTCGCCGATCTCCGTGCGCTGGTAGCTGCGCAGGTTGACGGCGATCTTCTCCATCGTGGAGGCCAGCCCGGCCAGCACCATCACGAAGTGCGCATGGCGGTCGCGCTGCACCACCTGGTTGGAGACCGGCGCACTCTGCAGGCCCAGCTTGCGCAGGATCTGCTCCTCGAGATCCGGCGGGATGTGGGCGAAGTTGCCGACGGCGCCACTGAGCTTGCCGACCGCCAGGCCGTCAATCGCCAGGGCGAGGCGCTCCTCGTGGCGGTTGAGCTCGTCATACCAGACGAGCAGCTTCAGCCCGAAGGTGGTGGGTTCGGCATGCACACCGTGCGTGCGGCCCATCACCGGAGTATGGCGATGCTCCAGCGCGCGGCGGCCCAGCGCCTCACGCAGCCTGAGCAGGCCTTCCTCGATCAGCTGGCCGGCTTCCTTGAGGATCATGCACTGCGCGGTGTCAACCACGTCATTGCTGGTCATGCCCTTGTGGAAGTAGGCGCTGTCCTCGCCGATGTAGTCCGCGACCGCCGTGTTGAAGGCGATCACGTCATGATGCACGGCAGCCTCAATCTCATTGATGCGCTTGAGCTTGTAGTTGGCGTTCTTCCTGATGCGCTTCCAGGCATCCTGCGGGATCTCCCCGCGCTCCGCCCAGGCCTCGCAGACAGCCAGCTCAACCTTCAGCCAGGTGTCAAAGCGATGCTTCGCCGTGAACAGGCGGCCCATGGCCGGCCGCGTATAGCGATCGATCATCCACTGCTCCGGATGCAGCCGGACACGGCACCCACCGCCGCGCACGGCACAGATTTATTTATTGTTTGCGGAACAGGTTGCGGAGGGCGTGGCGCCTACTTTCCTGACAGCTCCTGCTGCAGTTTGGCACTGTCACGCCGGTTGCTTTCACGCATCCTGTCCCTGAATTCCTTGAGCTTAGCACGCAGTTCACTGCGACCGATGGCAACCTGCTGTACGGCCAGCAGGGCGGCATTGCGCCCTGCGTCCATCCCGACGCAGGCCACCGGGATCCCCGGGGGCATGTTCACGATGGAATACAGCGAATCCTGCCAGATCCCGCTGTTGACGGCGGGCACGCCGATCACCGGCATGGTGGTCAGCGCCGCACAGACACCCGGCAGGTGTGCACTCTTGCCGGCCACGGCGATCACGCTCACGCAGCCCTTCGACTCCGCCTCGGGGATCAGCCGGCCCAGCCGCTCATGGTCGCGGTGCGCACTGCAGACGGCCACGTGCGCCGTGATGCCGAACTCGCTGAACACGGGCAGCATCTCCTCGGCCACCGCGCGGTCGCTGATGCTGCCGAGCAGCACGATCACTTCCAGTCCATCGGGTAACTGCATTTCACTCACGCGCAGGATTTTACAATGTGGGAGAGGACTGCGCATCCATTGGCATGCAATAATCGGCGGGATGCAGCCGGAGAATCAGACTCCAAACACGTCACATCAGGCGGAAATGCGCAAGCTGCTGAAGCGCCTGCATCAGAGTCTGCCGGAAATCTGGAAGGAACAGCGCCGGCCTTCCAAGCAGATCAACATGCTGCATACGTCCGCGGTTCTGCTGTCCCTATCGATCTGGATCTGGCTGCATGGAGACGGCCAGGGACCTGCATTCTGGCCTGCGTTCTCCTGTGTGCTTGCCATCGGCAGCACAATGTATCAGCTCTGTGCTCCCCACCTGCCGGTCAGGGCGAGAGAGCCTGGTCGCGAAATGCAGGGCATCATGGCCCTGCAGCTTCCGTACCTGCAGGAAGTCGTTGCAAACACCTGGGCGTCTCGCCGCCTGCCTGAGTTCGAATTCAGGCAGGTCGTCCTGCAGGGCATCAAAACTTCCAGTCAGTTTCGCAACCGCCTGCACAATCCGCTTCTGCACGTCATCCTGCTGATCTTTCTGTTGTGCTGCTGCCTCGCAGTGCTGGGGGAGCTGCTGCTGCGTCGCTTCTCCGGTGCCGGCATCCTCGATTTTTTCTCCGCAGGCTGGCTGGCGGCGCTGGCAATCCTGCTGCCGCAGTTCAGCGCCTGGACTGCTGTCGGCCTGCTGCGGGGCAGCAATGAAGCCGGCATGCTGATTCCGGTCCTGATTCCTCTGCTTGCAGCCCTTCAGCGCGGAGGCAGCCTAGCGGCCTGGCGCAGTCAGTTGCTTGATGGTCTGGAGCTGGAAACGGAGGATCGTGAGCTGGACACGGCAGCGTTGGCAACAGTGACCGCGGCATCGCCGGCCAGCGCCGGCGATCTGAGCCCATCCAGCGAGATCCCGCCGGTGCAGGGCAGGCTGGAGGAACTGAATGGCATCCTGCGAGGACTGCTGCCGGGGCTGCGCGGTCTGGCAATCGCCAATGGCGGTCTGGCCCTGCTGAGCCTGCTGTTCCTGATTGCCATGGGCCTGCGCTGGACTGCTCAGGGCTGGCTTGGCCCATGGGGAGCGGGTATCGGGATCCTGCTGCTGATCCTGTCCCAGGGCGGCATATCTGTGTTCCAGCTACAGGAGAGCTTCCGGCCGGACAAGGTCCGGGATATCGTGCTGCGATTACTCAACTGCATTGACAATCCTCCGCGTTCGGTGCCTGCCATTGACAATCTGGAAAGGCTGCTGATTCCCCAGCTGAGCCGCAGCGGCAGCCGGGGAGACGTCCTGCGCATGCTGCTCGAGCCTGACTTCAGCCGCACCGGCCGCCCGCAGCGCGTCATCTTCGGATTCTGGCAGCTGATCGGCGCTGCCTGGATCGTTCTGGTCTGGGCTGCCTTCTTCCGGGTTGACAGGAGTGCGGAGCTGTTCGTGCCCTGCTGCCTGCTGCTTGCCATCCTGCCGGTCCTGGTCCACTACTCCAGCATGGCCAGGTCGCTGCACCTTCGTACGGGGAGAGTACTCGCGCAGTCCAGGCAGCTGCATGCGGAGATTGCCAACGGCGAATTCGCGACGGAAGCACAAGATGATCCTAATGGTTATGACGTGCCCGAAGATGAGCCTGAGGCGGAATCGCGGACATCTGAACAGCGGAACCTGCAGTCCATGCTGCAGGCCAGCCGGCAGCGCATGGACACGGAGGAACGGCTGAGCATTTCCAGCCTGCTAGCCGCGGACATGCAACCCGAGGAGGGTTTCCTCGCCAGCTGGATCAATGTGATGATCCTGATCTTCGCCTGGGGCGGCGTTCCGATTGTCATCTTTGCGAAGTTGTCATCAGGCGTCGCGGAAGCAGTCACCGCTGATATCCTGACGATGTCGCTGTTCTATCTGGCTATCACATGCACCCTGGTCTGGAAGCTCCGCCGGGAAGCGTCCGCCTGGAAGCAGTCCGTCCTGGACTGGCTGGCAGCTGAGCAGGTGCTGCTGCGGCTGTTCGGTGGAGAGCTCAGCAGGCAACAGGTGCTGGACAGCTGCCCTGTCGCGCTCAGGCATTTCCATGCCCTGCCCCGGGCGGAATCCGGTGCCGCACGGGAACTCAGGGATACTGCAGTCGCAATTGTCTACGACTACTCCTGGTTCCGCAATTCCCGGCAGAACTATCTGCGGCCCGAATACTGCTGCCTGCCGCTTGGAATGCTGGGCTTCGTGATGCCCTACATCGGCTTTCAGCTCGGAGGCTGGACCCAGGTGATACTCGTCCTGCTGAGTACGGCCAGTGGCCTCTGTTACTACTTCATCAGGCGGCGCAGGCGGGATATCCGCGACATTGTCAGGCAGCAGCTGCTCGAGATCCTTGACGACGGCGAGGACTGATTCCCCACCGCTGACGCAGGCCCGGCTCAGGCCAGCGGGTCGACCGGGCTGCCGGGGATCACGCTGACCTCCACGTCGATGTTGCCGACGTAGGACAGCGCCTCGCTGCCGCTCACGCCGACAATCACGTAGGCATTGCCCTCCGGGCTGACGTTGCGGCTGTGCAGCAGGTCCAGCTCGAACTGCGTGGCATCGGTGAAGGGCCCGTACCATTCGAAGCGTCCGCTCTCGTAGTCACTGACGGCCACGTGGAAGATCCGCCCCTGGTCATCACTCAGCGTATCCAGGCTGAGCGTGTCGATCTCGTGATAGCTGATCACACCACTCAGGCCGTACAGCACATAGCTGAAGTCATCCCCGGTCTCCGGGAATTCCAGCACATCCGTGCCGAGGTAGTTGACAACGCCGACATCGAAGCTGCTCTGCAGGTACTGCTCCGGCTGCAGCAGGTTGTGGCCGTTGAGCACCGCCTGCATGCCTCCCAGCGCACTGGCCGGCCGCCCGGCAGTGTCCGGCAGTTCCAGCTGCAGGGCTGCGGGGCCTGGCTGCAGCTGCTGCCCGGCAGTGTCGTCAAGTCCCGGCCCGGCGGCGCAGGAGCCGAGCAGGGCAAGCGCTGCCAGAGCCGGCAGCAGGCTGATTCCGTACTTTCCGTGCATGTCATGTTCCCTTGCGGAATTGGGGTCCCACTGGCGGAACCATGGATCATACCCGGTCCGCGCATTGCCAAAACACCGGCGGATTGTCAACATGCGGGATTTGCTGCGGCAGAAAAAGGAGAAACCCCGCCGTGGCGGGGTTCCTGCTTCCTTGCTTTGGGAGTCCGGTACTAGCGGATCAGCTGGCGGCGGAACTCCAGGTCGGGGCGGATCTTCAGCTCGGTGAGCTCGGGCATGTCGAAGAGCTTGCTCCAGTCCACATAGCCCAGATCGTTCTTGATCCACCAGTTGGGGATCGGCTGGTACTCGACGAGGTCCGGAATCTTGAAGTCGATCGGGTCGCCGATGATCACTTCCACGTCGGTCACGTCGCTGAAGTAGTTGTTGCCGGTCACCGCGATGGTGAAGTAGCCACGGTTGTACTCGTTGATGTTGTCGGTGTAGAGGTTGTAGACCTCATACTCGCCCTCGGCGAAGGGGCCGTACCACTGGTAGACACCGTTCTCGTAGTTGCTGTAGCAGACGTAGTACTCCGCGTTCGGGCTCTCGCTGCTGTTGAAGTCCGTGGTGAAGCGGATGCCGCGCATGATCGCTCCCTCCGGGACATCCTTCAGGCCGAACACCGCATACTTCAGGCCGCCACCGGCCGCCGGGAAGTTGAGGTAATCCTTGCCGTCGTCCTCGAAGTTGTAGACGCCCTCGGCCTTGCTGATCAGCTTGGTCTCGTCCAGCTCGTTCAGGCCGTAGCCCACGCTCTGGTGCTTGTTGAGCCAGACGGCGTACCAATCGATGAGGATGTCAACATCCGCCCAGTCCTGCCAGCCACTGGACATCTTATCCAGGGAAGGCATTTCGTCAGAAGTGATGGCCTGCTCGATGATGGCGGCCTGGTCGACTGTTTCAGTCCCGGGGTTCGCGGTGTCGATACCGGTTCCGCCGGAGCAGCTGGCTGCCATGACGGCGGCGCTGCTGATGATGATACCTGCGATGCTGTTGGTGAACTTGTACATTTCTGTGAACCTGATTTTGGATTTGGGGTTCCACAGATGAACCATATTTGTTACCCGGGCCTTCCCAAACCAAAACAGCCTGACAGGGAAATTTCCGGATTTCCGGAAATCTCCATCAGGCCAGGCGCAACCTGGCCGGGCAGAAACGCAGACAACCCGGCCTGAGCCGGGTCGTCCGTCCATACCGATCCTTGGTTGTTGCGTGTTCAGAGGATGAGCTGCAGCGCAAGCACGAACGGCTCGATCTCCGGGCGTTTGTAGAGCAGGTCCCAGTCCACGCGGCCGTGCTCGTCGATCACCCAGTCGTTCGGGATCGCTTCGCGCAGCTCAGGCACGGCGATCTCCACCGGGTTGCCGATCTCCACCTCGACATCAGAGACGTCGGTGTAGTGGTTGTTGCCACTGACGGCGATGATGAAGTAGCCGCGCTGCTGGTCATTCACATTGTCGGTGAAGAGGTTGTGGACCTCCACATGGCCCTCGTAGAAGGGGCCGTACCACTGATAGACACCGCTCTCGTAGTTGCTGTAGCCCACGAAGTAGCCGGCGTCCTCGCTCTCACTGCTGTTGAAATCGGTCTCGAAGCTGATTTCGCGGATCACCATCCCGAAGGGGATGTCCTTCAGGCCGAACTGCACGTAGCTGCTGCCCGTGCCGGAGGCCGGGAAATTGATGTAGTCCTGCTCACCCTGCTCGAAGCTGTAGACTCCGCTGCTCTTGGCAACCCACTTCGTCTCATCGAGCTTGTTGTTGCCGTAGCCCACGCTCTGGTGCAGACCCAGCCAGACGCTGAACCAGTCGATCATGTCGCCGGCCGTGCCCCAGTCCTGCCAGCCGCTGCCCGTCTTCTCCAGGGACTGCGGCTGCTCCATAGTGATCGCCTCACCGATGACGGCATCGAGGTCCGCGGGGGCGGGAGTGTTCTCCAGGCCGCTGCCGCCGGAGCAGCTGGCGGCGAGCATCACAATGCTTCCTGCAATCAGTCCGGTGATCCCGGTGTTCATGTTCCTGACAATCATTTCTGTGAACCTTGCTTTGAATATTTGGGGCTCCACAGGTGAACCGTATTTGTTACCCGGCCCCCGGCATGCGAAAACAGCTCCGGGAAAATTTGCCGGGTAGTTTTCAGGCCCGGGCTTGCGGCGCAGAAAAACAGAAACCCCGCCGCAGCGGGGTTCATGTTTCCTCAGTCCGGGGAGTCCTGTCCTAGCGGATCAGCTGGCGGCGGAACTCCAGGTCGGGGCGGATCTTCAGCTCCTGGACTTCAGGCAGCTCGAAGAGCTTGCTCCAGTCCACGTAGCCCAGGTCATCCTTGAGCCACCAGTTGGGGATCGGCTGGAATTCGTAGAGCAGGGGCAGGTCGATCTTCACCGGGTCGCCGATTATCACTTCCACGTCCGTCACATCGCTGAAGTAGTTGTTGCCGGTCACCGCGATGGTGAAGTAGCCACGGTTGTATTCGTTGATGTTGTCGGTGTAGAGGTTGTAGACCTCATACTCACCCTCGGCGAAGGGGCCGTACCACTGGTAGACACCGTTCTCGTAGTTGCTGTAGCAGACGTAGTACTCTGCGTTCGGGCTCTCGCTGCTGTTGAAGTCCGTGGTGAAGCGGATGCCGCGCATGATCGCTCCCTCCGGGACGTCCTTCAGGCCGAACACCGCATACTTCAGGCCGCCACCGGCCGCCGGGAAGTTGAGGTAATCCTTGCCGTCGTCCTCGAAGTTGTAGACGCCCTCGGCCTTGGCGATCAGCTTGGTCTCGTCCAGCTCGTTCAGGCCATAGCCCACGCTCTGGTGCTTGTTGAGCCAGACGGTGTACCAGTCGATCAGGATGTCACTCCCGGTCCACTGCTCCCAGCCGCTGGACATCTTGTCCAGGGAGGGCATTTCGTCGGAAGTGATGGCCTGCTCGATGATGGCGGCCTGGTCGACTGTCTCAGTCCCGGGGTTCGCGGTGTCGATACCGGTTCCGCCGGAGCAGCTGGCTGCCATGACGGCGGCGCTGCTGATGATGATGCCTGCGATGCTGTTTGTGAACTTGTACATTTCTGTGAACCTGATTTTGGATTTGGGGTTCCACAGATGAACCATATTTGTTACCCGGGTGCTTCCAAACCAAAACAGCTAATCCAAAAAAAATGGGACCGGTTACCCGGTCCCGCTTCAGCCGGAAGCCCCGGCCTCAGTCCAGTTCACTCAGCCAGTCAGTCACCTGACCGTAGGCATCCTTGTTATGCTGCGCCGCGGCGCTCATTACCGTGCGTCCGTCCCCATCCTCGCCCGGCTGGGCATCCTGGAAGGTGAAGCGGCCGGCTGCGATGATCGCGATGCTGCAGAGCAGCATCAGTACTGCATTGCGAATATTGTGCATTGCCTGCCTCCTTGGGAATGATCGGGGGTTTTCTCAAACCAGATGTGTTACCGCAGGGGAGCAATGCTCTAACAGGAATTGGATTAAGTGAAAGTTAAATAGTTGGAGGCCAGGCTGTAAGCCTGGCGGAGTCTGTGCTGTCGCCTGATGGAGGCCAGGCGGTAAGCCTGGCAGGGAGCAGAAAACGAAAAGGGCCCGCCGCAGCAGGCCCTTATATACATCCATATCTCAGCTGCTTCAGTTGACGGTGATCTCCAGCCGGCAGGAAACCGTCACATCGGCATTGTTGTCCACGTAGTTCACGAGCAGGGTATCGAGCCCCGGCTTCAGCGCGGTGATCACGCCGTTCTCGATCATCACCTTGTCATTGACCGGCTCCAGCCAGACATAGGCGGATGTGTCGGTGACGTACTCATCCTTCTCCTTGTCGCCGATCGCGGAGCGGAAGCGGTAGATCGCCGTCACATTCAGGCTTTCGCCCTGGCTCATCTCGATGTAGCCCTTCTTCTCGCTGGAGGCCAGCACGGCATTGGGGTCGGCCCCGCGCACGAGGCGCAGGCTGAAATCCTCACCCGTGGGCAGGGAGTAGATTCCCGAACCGCCGCCGCAGGAGGCGAGCAGGAACAGCAGCAGGCCCAGCAGGGCGGATGTGCAGAGCTTTGACATGCCTATCTAATCGCTGCGGACAGGCCGGCGGATAAAGCGCGGGGGCCGGCTTCTAGCGCAGTACCTCGGCCTCGATCCCGCCGATGCTCACGCTGTCCCCGCCGAAGACCGCCACGGTCACGAAGCAGTGCCGCGAGAGATAGCGGTCATTCCACTGCAGCGGCCGCACCTTCCATTCCATGCCGTTGCGGTAGGGGCCGTACCAGCGGGTGTCGCGGTCGCCGTACTGGCGCACGCCGATGTAGAGCCCGCTGCGGTCCGAGCTGCCGAAGCTGCCCGTGCCGTGCACAGTGAAGCTCGCCAGCTGCTCATAGCCCGAGAATTCCTCGAAGGCATAGGTGGCGAGGCTGACCCCGTCGTAGCTGGAGACCAGGTTCAGGTTGCTCTCGATGTCGCCGGTCTCGCTGAGCACGGCGTTGCGCGTTGCCAGGATGTACTCGCCAGGGTCCACGCTGAAGCGGTTGCCATCGGGCTCGACCAGCAGGTCGGAGAGGCTGCCGCCGTAGTCGGCCAGCATCTCGCTGTAGGTGGAGTTGACATACTGCGAGACGGAGCGGTCGTCGGTGTAGGCGTAGTTCTGCATGAAGGGATCGTCACTGCGGCCGTTGCGGTTGACGATATTCACGTAGGCCGGATCATTCGAGTCGTAGAGCTGGTTGCCGTAGGCGTCGTAGTAGCCGTACTGGTCATAGTAGCCATACTGGTCGTAGTAGTAGCCGTTCTGGTAGTAGTAGTCGCTGTTGCCGGAATAGTACGGCCCGCTGTTGCCACCGTAGTAGTACGGCTGCTCCGGCAGCACATAGCCGGTGATGTTGCCACCGCCGCAGGCGCTGAGCAGGACTGAGGCCAGTGTTGCGGCCATCAGGCCCGCGATGCCGGTTCCATTGCGCATTCCCATGCTGATCCCCTGTGAATGGACTACAGGAACATTATCCGCGCGGGCATGGATGAGGTCAAGCGGAAGAGCAATCGGCATCCAGGCATAGAGTGAGCCAATGTCTGTGATTTGAATGATGAATTTGCTTGTATGATTCCGGAATGGGACAAGCGCGTGTGCTGATCGGCAGGCAGAGCTTTGAGCAGCTGCTGTTTGGAACCCGGCATGCCGGAGATCTAGTCACCGGTGGTTTCATTCTGCCAGGTGGCACTTACTTACCTGCATTCATCAGCTTCTGTGTGTTGCAGACTATGCAAATCTGCCTGGGAGTATCAGCTGGTTACTCCAGCGCCAGTTTTAAGTATGCCTACGGGATTCCCGGTGCTGAACTGGCTCATATCACGGAATTCATGACTGTTAGCCTTGTTGTGTTTGCTGTATATCTGTCCATTGCCTCATTGATGATCGTCCGGAAAATGAGGCGCACAAGGGAGCTCAGGCTCAGAAGTTGGCAACACGGCATCGTGCTGATGCTGCTGGGGGCAGACGACCGGCTGGATGAAGTGCTGAAAAGCAACAGCTGGATGGTTCGCATCCTCACGCCCCATCTGAAATCCGACAGCTTGTACGGCCGCACAAGACTTAGTGGACAATTCCTGCCGCAACTGCTCGGAAAAGACTACGGTTCCTCGGCGACAATCCAGATAGCTGCAGGTATCATCTGCGTGTTCAGCCACCTATTCATCAGTATCGGCCAGCTGAATATGGGGCACTCAGCCACCATGTCCGGAAGTTCACTGCTGCTGCAATTGTTGGCCTCATACATTCCTGCGGTTGGGCTGCTGCTGGTGGTCGATGTCGGAATGGAACAGATGATGGGATTGTCAGTTCTTCGGGATCATGTGCGCGAATTGGACAGCTGGGACGAAACAACTGCAAGCCAGGAAAGTGCCAGTGAGGGATGACTCACCCCGCAATGCAAGAATTCAGCTAGCCACCAACTCCATGCAGGCTGGCATTGAGCACCGTATATCCGATGACCCTGCCTGCCTGGTAGCGGGCAATCACGTCATCTGCGATTTCCTCACCGTCATCCGCCGCCAGCCCCTTTTCGAAACTGATGTAGAGCACATCCCCCTCTGCGTCATACGTCATGGAGAAACTGCGCGCGGGCTGCTCCCGGAACTCCGGCAGCAGACTCCTGATGCTGTCTGTGATCACGGCCATACCTGCTCTCGCTTCAGATAATACCTTGAGGGCTCATTTGCTATTGGGCTCATTGCTCACTCTGCATTGCTCATTGCTGCATGGGCTGGCGCAGCCATGCCCGCAGCCGTATAATCCAGCAGGGAATGGACATGCCTGAAACAGCGGGGACGGTAGGAAGTGCCAGCCAGACTCAAGAGCGCCTGGCAACACCTTCACCTTCAGCGGAGGCCGCTGATGCCTGAGAAGCTGGCAATGCGCAAGGGCGGGCTGGAGGAGCGGATCTTCGGCAGGCGCAGGCTGTCCTTCAGCGACTGGTGGTTCAGCCGCTCGCCGCGCCAGCTGCTGAACTGGATGCAGATGCTCACCGGCGGGATCTGGCCCTCGCTCGGCGCGGGGATGATCTTTCTGTTCTCCTTCAACAGCTCGACCAGCTGGGAGCTGAGCGTGGGCGGCTTCGCCACGCCGCTGGCCGTGCTGCAGATGCTGGTCTACGCCGCCGGCATGCCGCTGATCGCCTGCCGGACCTACAACCGGATCTGGACCGCGCAGCTGCGCGTGCGGCGGATTCTAAAGGAATCCGACATCGTGCTGCGCATCCTCTTCGGCTGGCAACCGGACTATGCCGACGAGGGCGTCCGGGCCACGCTGCGCCAGATCGAGGGCCGCGAAGCACCCGCCGACCTGCACAGGGCCTTCTTCCAGGTCGGCAGCCAGCTTTCCTACTGGCTCGGTGAGCGCGCGGAGCCGCGTCCGCCCCTGCCCCGCCTGGTGCTGATTCCGCTCGGGCTGCTACTGGCGGGCCAGCTCGCGCTGATCCCGCTGGCCCTGAGCTACGAGGATGCCCCGGAGCTGTTCGCCATCCTGCAGCAGGTGCAGTTCCTGGGCGGGCTGCTGGCATTCCATTTCGCCAACCAGCTGGCCGGGCCGCTGTTCGAGCAGCACTACGAGCTGCATCTGCTGCGCGAGCACCTGCGGGAAATTGACAACGACCGCTTCATTCCGCGTCCCGTGCTGGAGATGTTCGGCCGTGACGACAGCGCCCAGGCGGCACGCCGGCGCGTGCATGCCATGCTCCCGGCGGCTGACCACCCGGGCCGGGCCGCTGATGCGGAGCCCCGGCGGCAGGAGGGTGGGGTGCTGCATGGCTGAGCGCCTGCGCGAGCGGCAGGGTGGGATTGCCATGACGGATGCGGAGCATGCTGTCCGTCCCGAGTTCAGGCTGGAGCGGCTCTTGTATGGCAACGGCCCGGAGCGGTCGCACCTGCCTTACCTGCCACTTGGCAGCACACGGCCGCTGAGTCTCGTCCTGCTGCTGTACTCAGTTGCCAGCATCGGCTGGATAGTCTTCCTGCTGCCGGCTGGCGGGGGTGGAAGCGGCCTGCTGGATCCGCTGGGCCAGCTGCTGGCCGGCCTGTTCGGCATCATGGCCCTGCGTGCCAACTACCTGCTGGCCTGCCGCATCGAGGACCTGCGCCGGCGCATCCTGAACTTCGATGTGCTGCCCCTGCTGCTGCAGGAGGAATCCCTGCTGTTCACGGAGCCACAGTATGCCGTGATCACGCGGCGCGCGGAGTACCGCCGCCTCGAGCTGCGCAGTCCACGGGGCCGCCGGCAGCTCGTCGGCCGCGAACTGGCCTGGCTGCTCGGGATCTCGCGGCGGCCCTCGCCATCCATCCTGCAGCTGGCGGGCCTCTGTCTGCTGGGCGGGATTGCCGGTCTGCTGCTGATCTACGGGCTGGCAACGCAGTCCGAAGTCCTGAGTCCGCAGGCCGCAACCCTCTGCGTGCTGGCCTGCAGCCTGCTGCTGGTGCTGCAGCTCGTGCTCACGCTGTGCATGGTGCTGGCGGGAGAAAGCGTGCTGCGCAGGCACATCCGCCGCCTGGAATCGCTGGACGGCAGGCGCAGCAGTGCCTGAGCGGCCAAGCTTCGAACGCATCCTCTTCACAGCTCCGCAGGGCGAGCGCAGGCTGCCGGCGGGCCCGGTGCTCAATCCGGATATCACGATGATTGCCGCCTTCGTGCTGATGGTTGCCATTCCCCTGCTGCTTTACCTGCTCTGCGGCTGGCGTGTTGTCTATTCGCTCAATCTGCCTGATCCGCCTGGCGGAAGCATCGGCCAGTCATTGCCATTCCGGATGTTCATGGCCGGCTTCATACTCAGCCTGCTGTCCGGCCTGTTCCAGCTGCTGCGACTGGGGATGCTGCTCGTCGAACTCCGCCAGCGCATTGCCAAATCCGAACTGCTGCTGCGCCTGTTCAGCGATGACGACTATCCTCCGCTGGAGGAGTACGGCAGCGGCTACCTGGCCCGGCTGGACCACATGCACCTGAATCTGGCAACGGGCTTCGGCCGGGCCCGTGCCGCCGGGATGCAGCTGGCCTGGCTGCTGGGTGTGCGCCGCCGCCCAGGCGTGGCGACCACGCTCAGTACACTTGCACTGGCACCGCTCAGCCTGCTTGTGGCAATCATTCTGCTGAGCCATGATCCGCAGCAGCTGGACTCATACTTGTATCTCAGCCTGCTGATCCTCTCCGTGCCACTCTGGCAGTGGGGCTTCGCCAGCCTGCTGGAGATCACGATCGGCACAGGCGTGCTGCGCGAGCATGTGCGCCAGCGTGACAGGGAGGAACGGGAAGGAGTGGTCAGTAGTCAGTAATCAGAAGTCAGTAATCAGTAGGCAGTAGGCAGTGGTCAGTGGTCAGTGGACACGGAAGCGCTGCGAAGCTGCGCGATGGGAGGCGCTGCGAAGCTGCGCGATGGGAGGCGCTGCGAAGCTGCGCGATGGGAGGCGCTGCGAAGCTGCGCGATGGGGGAGGTCAGGCCCACGGCCTGACTACAGTATGAATAGTCTGGATAGTATGAGTAGTTCAAGGTGGTTAGTCGTTAGTTTTTAGTTCTTAGTACTTGGTTCTTGGTAGCAGCGCTGTCCCCGCCGCTGGGCAACTGGATTGACATCACCATCCGCCTCAGGGATACTTCGAGAGACAGGCATGGCAGCCATGGATGACAACTGGAGCAGGGACATCTCCGCCGAGCTGGAGGAACTTGTTGACTACATTGATCAACTGGCGGAGCAGCTCAGGCCGGAACAGCGGGTCACACTCCCCGCATCCTGGGATTATGGCAACCAGATACTTGCCAATGACGAACTTGTCGCCATCCACCGGATTCTCTTTCAGAGGAACAGAGCAAATGGAGCCCTGCTGGTCCTGAAGCAATACGGCAGGCAACCCCTGCATGTGAAGGTTCCGGTTGGCAGCAGGGCGCAGCTGGGACCATCAGGACTGCTGGTGTATGACCAGTTCGTCCAGAAATCCGGGCAGTGGCGCTGTGTCGCCTGCGACTCCGGGGCAGCGCTCAAGGCAGACGGATCACTCACTGAATTCGTGAAAACCTATATGCCCAGCTGCAGTGAGCCCATGGTCAGCAGCCTGCAGTTGCCGGGAGTGGATGGCCTCGGCTTGCTTGCTCTCGCCGAAACCACGCCTGAAGAGGATGCAGTCAGGCGGGATGAGCGGCTTGTGATTTTCACAAGGTCCGGGAATGGCTGGGAAATCGTTCGCGAAAAACGTAATCCCAGGCGGGGCATCATTCATGAATGGCATGCGTACCAGCTATGTACGAATCGCCTGATACGGCATCCCTTGAACTGCGGGGAAGGCGAGTGGATTGAATACTTCGACCGGAACGCATTCATCTCGCGAGGCAGCGTCATCCGGAAGTACAGTTGCCAGTTGAGCGAGGATTACTCTGGCGAGTTTCCGCGTGAGGAAGTCAGCGGAGTGGACAGCGGGTACGTCTACATTCTTGATCGCGAAACCGGCATGCTGGAACGGATAGCGGTGATCTAGGGATTGCCGGAACCTGGATTGCAGCTTCACTTTGCCAACCGCCCTCTGCCTACTGCCCACTGACCACTGACCGCTGACCACTGACCGCTGATTGCCAGCTTTACAGCTGGCCTCCGACGGCGGCTGAATGCCGCCGCTCCTGCGAGCTGAATGCTCGCGCTCCGCTCTTCTCGTGCCCGCTCCATTCTCCCCGGTCCCTGACAACTCAGAACTGACAACTCTTATACTATTCGGGCTGCTTCCACTATTCGCACTATTCCCACCGTTTCCAGACTTTCGTTTGGCCTCCCCCGGCGGCTGGAAGCCGCCGCTACGGATTGCTGTTTCTGCCTACTGCCTACTGCCTACTGCCTACTGCCCACTGACCACTGACCACTGACCACTGCCCACTGCCCCCTGCCCACTGACCACTGACCACTGCCTCCTGCCTACTGCCCACTGATTGTCAGGCCATGGCCCTGAGCTCCACTCAGGCCTTGGCCTGACTGCCATCCCCGCCCTGCAGTTTCACCAGCCGGGCATACTCCCCGCCCTTCGCGATCAGCGCCTCATGGTTGCCCTGCTCCACGATCCGCCCGCCCTTCAGCACCACGATGTTGTCAGCGCGGCGCACCGTTGACAGCCTGTGTGCCACCAAGAGCGTCGTGCGCCCGAACATCAGCTTGTTGAGCGCATCCTGCACCATCGCCTCGCTCACGCTGTCCAGCGCGCTCGTGGCCTCGTCCAAGAGCAGGATGCGCGGGTCGCGCAGCAGCGCGCGCGCGATCGCGATGCGCTGGCGCTGGCCGCCGGAGAGCGTCACGCCCTTCTCGCCGACCACCGTGTCATAGCCGTCCGGGAATTCCATGATGAAGGCATGCGCGTTGGCACTCTGGGCCGCGCCGAGGATCTCCACATGGTCCGCCCCCGGCGTGCCGTAGGCGATGTTCTCGGCGATCGTGCCGTGCACGAGGATCGTGTCCTGGCTGACGAGCCCGATGTGGCTGCGCAGGCTGGCGAGCTTCAGCCCGCGCACGTCATGCCCGTCCAGCAGCACGCGCCCGCTGCTGGCCTCATAGAAGCGCGGCACGAGGTGCACGAGGCTGGACTTGCCGCTGCCGCTCTCGCCCACGAAGGCCGTCAGCGTGCCGGGTTCGATCGTCAGGTTGATCTCGCGCAGGGCATGGCCGTCCTTGGGGCCGTACTGCAGCGAGACATTGTCAAATTCGATGCGCCCGGCCGTCAGCTCCAGCTGCTTGGCATCCGGCACGTCGTGGATCGCGGCCTCGGTGTCGAGGATCCCGTTGATGCGCGCGCTGGCGGCCTCACCCTGGGAGAGCGTGACCATCAGGCGGCTGACCTTGCCGAGCGGGTTGGCAATCAGTGCGCCGTAGCCGGCCAGCGTGACGATCTCCGCGGCTTCGAGGTCCACCCCGCCGCTGATCGCCCACCAGCACAGCGAGAGGATGATCACGAGCGGGCCGATGAAGCCGATGGCCTCCACGATCGGCAGCAGGATCGCACTGACGCGAGCATGGTGCAGCAGGCGGCTGCGGGTTTCCTCATTGGTGTGCTGGAAGCGCGAAAGCTCCGTGCCCTCCAGCCCGAAGCTCTGGGCCAGGCGGATCGTGTTGATGCCCTCCGCCAGCTCGGCCGTGAGCTTCGCCACCCATTCCTGGGCCTCACGGTTGATGCGCCGCAGGCGCCCGCCCGCGACCTTCAGCAGGATCGAGATCAGCGGCATCGTCAGCAGGATCACCAGTGCCAGCTTCCAGTTCAGGAAGATCACGCAGGCCACGCCGATGTAGACCTTGAGCGGAGCCACGAAGAAGTCCTCGCTGGAGTTCAGCAGGAAGAACTGCAGCTTCTCCACGTCATTGGTCAGCGTTGACATCAGGTCGCCCTGACGGGCCTTGTCAAAGTAGCTGAAGTTCATCTTCTGCAGGTGGCGGTAGAGCCGCTGGCGCAGGTCGGCGGAGATGCTGTAGGCCAGGGCCTGGGCGTTGTCCATGCGCAGGTAGCCGCCCAGCATACGCAGCAGGATCACGAGCAGCAGCACGCCGATGGAGATGTACAGGCCCGTCATGCTGCGCTGGTTGTTGACGATCTCCTGCACCATGTAGCCGATGAAGGCCGGCAGCGACATCTCGGTGATCACGAAGATCGCGCTGCCTGCGAGCATCTTCGAGAAATGGCTGCGCTGTCCGAAGACCAGCGGCATGATCCGTTCCCATTCACGGCGTGCGCCACCGAGTGCGGGCAGGAGCAAGAGCAGGCCGCAGCCGCCGCTGAGCAGGAAGATGGCAACCGCCAGCGGGCCGCCCTGCACGCCATCCAGGGCATTGAAGCCTGCGAGATAGGCGCTGACCTGGGTATTGAAGCCCAGCAGCAGGCCGCCCAGCGCAAGCGAGATCAGGCTGCCGGCGAGGATCCAGCGCGCGATGAAGCGCCGGGAATTGCGCAGGTTGAGCTTCCCGGCCTGCCTCTGGCTGTCCGTCTCCGGAACGGGATGCATCAGCGGCCGTCCCTGAGCTTCATGGCCACGATCTCCGCGAGGCCCTCGCGCACCTCGTCATTGAGGCGGCTGATCAGGCTTTCGAGGGTTTCGATGGAGCTGTCCGCCAGGCGCTGGATGCTTTCGCGCTTGGAATCCGGGATGTCCGGCGCGCTCAGTTCGCGCTCCCAGTCACTGAGGCTGTCCCTGAGCAGGGCCAGCATCTCACGCTTGCGCTCAATGCGCTGCAGGCGCTCCTCCACCCAGCTTCGGTCCAGTGTCACGGGCTGAGTATATAGCAGGGACCTGGGAGGAGCCAGGAGCTGGGTTGTAGGGTGTAGCAGACGAGGGTGTAGGATCTGGGATATAGGGTGTAGCAGAGGGGGTGTAGACAACAGGATAAAGGGTGGAGCACTCCAGAGTTCAGGATAAGTTCATTTACTCCTTACTTCAACCAAGTTCCTCGATCCTGCTCTGCTCCTCACTTCAACCAAGTTCCTGGATCCTGGTCTGCTACACCCTACAACCTAGCTCCTAGATCCTTGTTTGCTACACCCTACAACCCAGCTCCTATATCCTGCCTGATCCCTGGTCCCAGGTCCCTGATCCCTCAGATGCAATAATTCCCCCGTGCCATCCCTCCCGAAGCTGATCGCCCTCGATCTCGACCGCACCCTGCTGCCCGTCGATGAGCAGCGCATCCCCGACATCAACCTGCAGGCCCTGCGCGAGCTGCATGCCGCAGGCGTGCTGCTCGCCGTGATCACCGGCCGGCGGCGCACCACGCTCGAGCCCTACATGGAGCAGATCGGCCTGCCGATCCTCGCCGGCAGCAACTCCGGCACCCAGCTCTGGCAATTGCCGGACTGGACCCGTCTCGACAGCCGTCCGCTGGAGCATGGCGTGATGGAGCGCGCGGTGGCCCTGCTCGAGCCGCATTCACTCAACATCTACTTCGAATGGGATGACGCGGACCCGATGGACTTCGCCTGGCTCAGGCGGGCCGAATCCACGCTGCAGACGCGCTACTTCTCGGAGTACGGCCTGCGCGGCGGGATGCTCGCTTCCCTCGCTGAACTGCCCAGGCGCGAGGTGCTGCAGCTCAGCATGCCCGGCCCTGAGGAACTGGTGCTGGACTGCCTGAAACTGATGCGCCGCGAACTCGGCAGCGAGCTCTTCGCCGAATGCGTGCTCTGGCCACGCATGCCCTGCCATGCCCTGGAGCTGTTCCACCCCGATGGCAACAAGGGCTGGGCCCTTGCGCGGCTGGCGGAGCTGCATGGCATCGCCATCGCGGACACCATGGCCGTCGGTGACGACACCAACGACCTGCCGATGCTCGCCGCCGCGGGCCACAGCCTGGCGATGGGGCATGCCCATCCGCAGGCCCTCAGACTGGCAACGCAGGTCCTGCCGGACGAGGGCGAGCAGGCGCTGGGGCGCTACCTACTGTCCCTGCTCGCCTGAACCCGGTGCCTGCGCCTGCGCGGTCAGGACCTTGCTGGCATTGACGATCCAGTGCTCGATCTGGCGCAGGGCGTTGACGATGTTGCGGTTGGATTCCACGAGCCCGCTCACCTGGGCCTCGAGTTCCGTGATCCGCTGCTGCAGTGCCTCGTTTGTCTGTCTGTCTTCCACGCCCAGAGCCTAAGGCATACGCGCCGCATTGCAAGCGGATTTGTGGGGATCTAACCGGGGCTTAAGCGCGATTGGACCGCCGGTCAGTACCTAGGGAGATGCCGGGGCCGGCGTTTCGTAGGGATCCTCCAGCCGCGGCGGAAGCTGAGCCACCCCGGCATAGGCGAAGATGTTGTTCTCCAGGCCGTTGCCGGGCCAGACCAGGGTCCACTCCCGGTTGACATCGTAGATCATCACGTCCAGCACGTCCGTCAGCAGGCCGTCCAGCATGCGGTAGAGCTCCAGTCTGGCAACGGCCAGGCGCGCGCGGTGGCTGCCGTAGCGGTTGTCAGGAATCTGCAGCTCACCCAGCGGCCCCGTTCCCAGCCCGCCGGGCAGGAACTCCTCCAGCACCGCGGTGTCGCGCACGATCGCCGTGTCCAGCGCATGGCGCAGCACCAGCGCCGCCTCCAGCCCGCGCAGGGCCTGCTTCACGCCCTCGCAGTCCTCCGGCACATGGGCCACGGGGCTGATCTCCTCCCCGTCCGCCGGCGGCTGCCAGTCGAGGTAGTCGCGGGAAAGCCGCGCGAATTCGTTGTCATGGTAGTGGGTCAGGGCCGCCGTGCGCTCCGGGCTGAGCCGCCCGAGCTTGTCAGCCTGGATGCGCTCCACCTGGGCCAGCAGGTCCAGGTCGAACTCGTTGTGAGCCCAGGCACTGTCCCAGCTGGCCTGCAGCTCATCGAGGCGGCTGCGCAGCAGGCTGCGCAGTTCGCGCCAGTCGGACAAGGCCTGTTCCTGCCCGGCGAGGAATGCCTCCATCTGCGGAGCCAGCTCGCTGATGCTCTGCGGGTCATTGCGTTCCAGCACGTCGAGCATTTCGGCGATGAAGCGCATGCTCAGGTCGCTCTGCTCGATCAGGGATTTCCAGCGCTCCTCCTCGGAGGTGCGGTTGGCGGCGAGGGCCTCGTAGGCATCCTCCAGCGCAAGCTTCTCCAGCGCCTTAGGCACCTCCGGTTCCGCGGGCAGCACCACGCCGTCGTCTCCGCTGGCAACGGCATCCACCACGGCCTGCCAGCGTGAATCATGGTATGCGCGCAGCACTTTCTCCGAGGGCCCGAAGATCCCGCCTGGCTTGCCGGCACTGCGCTGCAGCTGTTCACAGGATGCCGTGAGCAGCAGTGTCGTCAGCAGCAGCAGCGGCAGCCCCGCCCTCATTCCCAGGCACCGACCTCGCCATCCCACAGGCCGTAATGGCTCAGCAGGATCTCCGCGTCGCGGAAGCTGGATTTGCTGCCCTTACTGGCAAGGGTGATCACGATGTAATCGCGTCCGCTGCTGCGGTACCAGAGGGTCAGGCAGCGTCCGGCCGCATTGGTGTAGCCGGTCTTGCCGCCGATCAGGCCCGGGTGGCGGCGGTAGAGGTCGCGCAGCGTGCCGGAGTAGACCTCGCCGTTGAGCTCCACGGTCTCACGGGTCATGGCATCACGGATGCGCGGGTAGGTCAGGGCCACGCGCGTCATCAGCAGCACGTCATCCATCGTGGAGTACTGCCCTTCGCGCGGCAGGCCGCTCGGTGTGGCGAAGCGCGTGTTGTACATCCCCAGCTGCTGGGCCTTGGCATTCATTTCCTTGACGAAGGCCTCGTCCGAGCCGCTGATGATGCGCGCCACCACGCTGCAGACCTTGTTGTTGCTGGGAATCAGCATCATCTCGAGCATCTTCTGGCCGCGCATCGTCTCGCAGTGGAAGGTCTTCTGCTCCTCGGGCGTGAGGATGTAGCGGCCGTCGAAGCGCAGGCGCTCGGCAGCGAGGATGCTCGTCATCAGCTTGGTGATGGAGGCAATGGGCTGGCTGCGTTCAGGATTGCCCTCGGCTACGATCCGCTCAGTCTGCAGATCGAAGATCAGATAGGACTTGCATGACAGCTCACTGAGCTCATGGCTCTGGGCGGCGGCAGCCTCCAGCTGCAGCATTGCCAGCAGCAGGGCGACGAAGATGCATCTCAACCTCAGCACGTGAAACATTATCGCCCAGAATCGCGGCTGAGTTCAAATCCCCGCTCCGGCTAGTAATGCCAGCCCCGGCGCCAGATGCAGAGCCGGAGACTGCCATCGGCCACCAGATGGGCGATGCGCTGCTCGATGCGGGCCTGCAGTCGTGACGGTTCCTGGCGCATCCAGCGCCACTGCTGCCAGGCCTCGCCATTGATCTGGCGGCTGTCCAGCCAGTCACTGACCTGCGTGGTGAGCTTCGCCAGGCTGTCCGGGCCGAAGCCTTCCGAATCCTCCATGAAACGGATGATCATCCGGTCGATCTCCGGGCAGTGCTTGCTCCAGCTGGCCTCCCAGGCGCCGGAGTGCTCAGAATGGGTGGGGTACTGCGTGATCATGCGGCCTCCCTTGCGTGTCCGCCGGATCCCGTGTTCATTCCTCGACGACGGGTGCTTCAACGACGGATACGCAGAGCCGGTCCTCATGCAGCAGGTGGGCAATCCGTTCCTCCACCAGACGCTGCAGGATCCGGCCGTCGGACTTGACGCGTTGCCAGTCCGGGTCATAGCCGAGGTGCGGGACCTCCTGGTCGAACCACAGGCGCAGCTCGTCAGTCAGTCGGCGGAGTCCGGCGTTGCAGATCACGCCCTGGCGGCGGGTGAAGTCGAGGATCATTTCGTCAATCCGCCCCAGTCTGTGATCCCAGGCCCGGCTCCAGCCCTCGGCCTGTTGCTGTTGCTCGTAAGCGTTCATGCTTGCCTCCGTTTGCCGGCGGTGTGCCGCGGAAGTCTGAAAACAGGACGGGAACCACCCTCAGCCCGTCCTTTATGTCAGACGAGTGGGGCAGCTCCCTTGTTCCCAGGCTGGTGTCTTCCTAGAGAACCATCCGCCGGCCGCTGATCACGTTCACGAGAATCATGATGATGGCGACCACCAGCAGGATGTGGATGAAGTTGCCGATGGCGCTGAAGCCGATGAGACCCAGCAGCCACAGGATGATCAGGATCACTGCGATTGTGTAGAGCATCTCTCTCTCCCCGCTTCCTAAGCGTTCTTCAGATTACTTCGGCCCCGCCGCCCGGAGGCGGCGGGTACCGTGGTGTAGTTCGTTGTCAGGATTGGCGGGAGGGGTCACCAGGCCATGGGCCCCTCCCTCACAGGATTGGCTGGACTGACGCCGGTCCTAGAGGACGGCGCGGCGGCCGCTGATCAGGTTCACGAGGATCATCACGACCGCGATCACCAGCAGGATGTGGATGAAGCCTCCGATCGTGGGGAAGCCCACCAGACCCAGCAGCCAGAGAATCAGCAGGATGACGGCGATGGTGTACAGCATTTCATTTCTCCCGGCGGTCGCCTGCCTGGCGGCCGCGAAACGTGGTTGTCAGAATTCGGATGTCAGTCGGTACCGGCCGGGCCGGAGTCCGGACTAGTGCTTGTCGTCACTGTCCGTCAGCTCCTTCCACTTGAGCTTGCCGTTCTCGACCAGGTAGGTCAGGCGCTGTTCGAGCCTGGCCTTGAGCACCTTGCCGTCGGCCTTGGTCTTGGCCCAGTCGGCACGCAGCTCGTCGGACATCGGCTGCCTGTCGAACCACTCCTGGAAGCGCTCGCTGAAGTTGTCAACGCCCTCCGTGAAGTCCTCCGCCAGTTCGCTGCTCAGCTCGCCGGCCTCGCTGGCGAAGCGCTTGATGTAGTCGTCGATCTCGGATACTCGGTTCTTCCAGGCGGACTCCAGGCTCTCCTGCCCGTTGTCAAGGCTGTAGCGCACGTCCTCACGGAATTCCGGTTCAGGCTGACCCGGCGCACCGCCGTTCAGGTTGTTGCCGTTGTTCCAGCTGTTGTCAAAGTAGTACTGCATGTTATCCTCCCGTTGGACCCAACCGGTCCCGTTGTGTGTTGTCATCATGTGGGCGGTGTTACCGCTTTGCAGGCTGCGCTTCTAGAAGCGCGTCTGCTGCACAGTGGCGCCGGGCAGCATCGCCAGCAGCCACAGGGTCGTCATCGTCAGGGCGATGAGAACCAGCATGCGACCTCCTCGCGGCGCACGAACGCCGCTGTGCATGTCATTGATTTCCTGGATACCGATCCCCGCAGGGGGCCAGAGCTGGGCCCGGGGATCAGTCAGTCGGTGTGGCTTTCAGGCCAGGCAGCTACAGGCTGCTGTGGCAGGCCGCCGTGGCGGTACAGCTCTCCACCGTTCCTGCAAAGGTAAAGCACCTTGCCGGACATACCGTGCCCTTCCCGTTGGGCACGCTGCGAGATTCTCGCGGCTCGTCTTCCATGATAGTCATCCTAGCTCCTTGTGCGGTTGGTTACCG
This sequence comes from bacterium, assembly GCA_020440605.1. Taxonomy (GTDB): domain Bacteria; phylum 4484-113; class 4484-113; order 4484-113; family JAFGCY01; genus JAHEFU01. The sequence continues at coordinate 89,333 of JAGRNT010000013.1, forward strand.
CGGCTATCAGACTTTCCTTTCCCTTCGATGGGATTGCTCCCATCACGCTCTTTAATACCGCCCCCGAGGCGGTTTTGTTCCCTCAGAAATTGAGATTGTGTCTGAGTATCACTTATCAGAACACGCTCAGCCCAGTTCTGGACTGGCCTGAGCATATTTCGAAAAATTTGGAAATTTCCACATGTAAACATGTCCATTTACCGTTTCACGGGGGATAATCCGCTTTCACGGACCGGAAAAACGCGGAAAAAAGCGCTCTGCGGAGTATGGAATTGCGAGGGATACGCAAATCCGGGCGGAAGTCCGCCGCCTGATATTGATATGTGAATGGGCTGGATTGGCCTATCCCACGCCGGGAGCCACAGGCTTGGCCGCCACGAGGCCGGAGTCCTCGTCGCTGTTGCCCGGTGGAGGCACGCGCACATCGTGCAGTCCGGCGGCAATCGCCGCGACCAGCCAGCAGGCCAGCAGCAGGCACCACAGCCAGGCCGGCGGCGCGGAAGCGTAGGCATTGGCCTTGGCGGCCAGCTGCCATGATACGAGGATCAGCAGCACGGAGCCCGCGCTGACATGCACCGGCAGGCTCAGTTTGTGGCTGCGCAGGCGGTAGTAGCGGAACCCGGCGCCGACAAGCGCGGCAGTGCCCAGCAGCACCAGGAAGGCCAGCAGCATCTTCAGGGGCGTGAGCGAGGAGAAAGCCGTCCCGAAATGCCAGATGCTCAGGCGGCAGAGTGCAAATCCGGCCAGCAGTGCCGCACTGAACTGCCAGATGATCAGCAGCATCCCGAGGATGATCGGAGCGGCATGCTCCTCCGGAGTGCGGCGCTCCGGCCGCGGACGGCTGAGGATCTCATCAGTGCTCAGCCGTGGACGGCTGGCCGGCTTGACCTTCAGCTGCGGATCAGCCCCGGCACGCTGCATCATGCTGCGGAAGTCCAGCTGGCGCTGGCCCCGTTCCTCACGCTGCAGTTCCTGTTCCAGGCGTTCCTCCACAGCGGGTACGCGCTCGATGATCTGCTGAGCACGCTCCTCTGAATGCTGCTCCGTGCGCAGTTCCGCGATCAGCTCGCTGGCCTCGTCTTCATCAAGGGCGTTATAGCCATTGCGGCGCCGTTCCTGCAGCTCGGCAATGAACTGCCGGCGATCCGCCGCAGGCTCAGCCTGCGGCGCAGGGATCATGGCCTCAGCCAGTGCAGCCTGGGCATCCTGCACGGATTCGGATGCAGCAGTCAGGTCCAGCTCGGCAGCATCGGCTTCCGCATTAGTCGTTTCGCTCTCCGGCGAATCAGCTTCCAGTGCCTGCAGACTCACTGCAATCTCGCTCTGCTCCAGCTCCACCGCCTGGTCCATCGATTCAATCAACCCACCCAGCTCAACTTCGGTATCCGCTTCCACAGGCAGGGCCTCCGCCAGCAGCGGGGCATGCTCCAGTTCCCCGGAAGCCTCAGTCACTTCTTCAAGAGTTGCTTCAGCAACAGGCTCAGCCGGTGCCGCGGCGGCAATCACCAGTTCGACGATTTCATCATCGGCACTGGGATTCCCGGCTGACATGCTGGCGATCACCTGCTGGGAGCGCTCAGTACCGATATCCTCCGCAACTATGGCGCTCATTGGTTCCGGGGCAACCAGCTCTACCGGAGCATCCATCTTGCCGGGATCCGCAGCCACCTGCGGTCCGGCCTCCTCAGAGAGTTCGCACACGATCTCGGGATGCACCCGCCGAATGAACTGCAGTGCCTCCTCGATCTTTTCAAGCTCAAGCCGCGCGGTCTCGCTGTCATGCGCAGTCAGCGCACGCTGACGCGCCTTCGCAGCGGCACAGATGTCCTCAATCGGACAGTCCTCCGCCAGGTGCGGGTCGATGTACTCGACCGCAGCCCGGTAATAGGAGGCCAGCTCCTTTGCTGTCATGTTCTTGCCCTCGCTCCACCGCCCAGGGGCGGTGGTCCTCCTCTCTAGCCTGGCCGTGCTCCTCAGTCCGGCCAGGTGCCGGTCCCACTTAGCGTCCGCTGTCAGTCGTCAGCCATGCCGCCAGCAGGTCGACCGCAGCCTGCAGGTCTTCCTTGTGCACGGTTTCCACCACCGTATGCACGTAGCGGCAGGGCACGGACAGGCAGATCGAACGCCGCCCCGGACCGAATCTCTGCAGGGCAGCGGCATCCGTGCCACCCATCGGCAGTACCTCATACTGGTACCTGATGTTATTACTTTCGGCAAGCTCGACGAACTCTTCAAAGAGAGAACGGTCACTGATCGCGGAGCTGTCCATCACCTTGATCGCCACACCCTGCCCGAGGCGCGTGATGCCCTCCTCGCGGCTGATGCCGGGGGTGTCCACGGCGAGGGTCACATCGATCGCGATGCCCACGTCCGCCTTGCTGGTCTGGGCCGCCACGGTCGCGCCGCGCAGGCCGACCTCCTCCTGCACGGTGCCCACCCAGTCGATGTCATAGACGGTGCTGCCCTTGGCCTTTTTGATGGCGTTGAGCGCCACCCACTGGCTGATGCGGTTGTCCATGCACTGGCCGCAGACATGCTGGCCCAGCTCGACCGTGGTCTGCTCCAGCACCACCGGGTCGCCGGGGCGCACGATCTCCTTGATCCGCTCCTTGGGCAGGCCGGTGTCAATCACGAAATCGGACAGATCCGGAATCTTCTTGCGCTCCTCGGGGGAGGCCACATGCACCGGCTTGGTGGCCGGATTGAGGATACCGACGATGTCGCCGCCCTTGCTGGTCATCACGAGCACGCGGCGCGCGAACAGGTTGCGGGTGTCAAAACCGCCGGCAGCCTGGATGCGCAGGAAGCCCTCGTCATCCACATGCCGGACGTAGAAACCGATCTGGTCCATGTGGCAGGCGATCACCACACTCTTCTCGCTTCCGCTGTTGGGCTTGCTGGCTGCCAGCCTGCCCCAGAGGTTGCCGACGCGGTCAACCTCGGTGCTGTCCCACCAGCCCTCCGTATGCTTCTGCAGCAGTTCGCGGACGCGCTCCTCGCGTCCCGGGATGCCCGGTGTCTCGCACAGTGCCTTGAGAAATTCCATGCCTTCCTAGTCCTCCTGAACAGTCGATTCTAGCACCAGCAGTCACCGGGATCAGCTGCCGCTGTTCCAGGCCTGCTCAGTCCCGGCGGCACTGCGCTGCTGGTGGATTTCCGCGATCCGCGCATCCATTGCCTCGAGGATCCGATCAACATCCGTCAGATCCTGCCAGTCCGCGCGGAACTGGCTGATGTGCCCATTCATCGGAGCCAGCATCAGGTCAAGCTGCCAGCCGATGATCGGCGCGGGGCGGTTGCCGAGATTGACGCGCTCCAGGGCGAAGTGGCCATCATTCAGATAGCCCTCCTCCATGTCCAGCGCCGGCAGCATTGCCGGTTCATTCTGCAGCACTTCACGGGCCAGCGCGATGGTCTCCCGTGCCGCGGCCTCGCGGCCCAGCAGACGCTGGCATACCAGGAGCGCCATCACAGTCTCGGCGCGGCTCTTCTGCGGCAGGCCCTCCCAGTCCAGATCAATCGCGGTCTGGAACTCCGCCGCTGCCAGGGCGTAGAAGGCCGCGGAAGGAACGTAATAGTCATGCTCGCCGGACCAGACCGAGAAGTTCGAGGCATAGGCCCCGCTTAGAGCGGTCCAGCCCAGCTCGATATGCTCATTGGCAGCGGCCCGCATTGAGAGGTAATGTCCATACTGCACCAGGTCCGGCGTCCAGTCCGCCAGCGGAATCGCCGCCAGTCCCGGGCTGAGCCGCTCCAGCTCCCAGTTGTCGCGCAGGGCCTGCAGCCGTTCGGGATGGCGCAGGTTGTTGAGGTCCTGCTCCTGATATGTATTGCGGCACTGCGGGCAGCTCACCGGCAGCTGTTCCCACTGCTGCACCAGCAGATCCGGCATGGCGGAAGCACCGACCGGCGGACCGACGGCGATCTTCATGAAGTCCGAGGCGATCCCGCCCACGGCGTTATCCATGTGCATGCCCTGCTCATTGAGCTTCATCACCGGCAGCTGCAGCGCTGTGTTGTCCAGCGGGCAGTTCACCGGGCGGCCGATGTAGGTGGGCTTCACGGTGGCAAGTTGCGCGTAGAACTGCGCCAGCTCATCGCGCACGGGGCTGTCGATCACCGGCGGCTGCTCCAGCTGCTTCTCCAGCCGGTCCTGCAGATCCTGCTCGGCCCGCCCCTGCAGATCAGGTGTGAAGACCCCCGGTGGATTGAAGGCGCGCCAGACCGCGAAATAGCCCAGCACGGCCACCAGGCCGAATATGAACAGCGCTTCCGGTGCGAGCCGCAGCCCGCCCTGCTTGTCGCGGTTTTTCATCAGAAGGCCGGGGCGTTGCCACTGCCTTCCTCGACGATCGTCGCGGAGATGGTCAGGTCACAGGAGTTGCCATACTGGGTGACGTTCTGGCTGTAGTAGAGATCGAGGTTCACCTCGCGGCCGTAGGCCTCGCGGAAGATGTTCATGAGGCGCTCATGCAGCTCGGTGGAGGACATGTCCAGCACCAGCTCAAAGCTCTGGCCACCGATGTTGACCATGATCGGGTCATCGGCCATGCTGCCGTAGTAGCCGAAGTCCGCGTAGGTCAGGGGCTCCCATTCCACGCTGGCACCGCTGATCAGGGTTTCCGGCAGGGACATCGCCTTCAGCAGCATCGCCACCTCGCTGGGACGCACGCCACGGAAGCTGATGTCGTACTGGAAGCGTCCGCCGATTTCCTGCTCATAGCCCAGCGCCACGAAATTGCTGCCGACTTCAAGCAGCTCCGGGTCGCCCTTGGCCAGACGGCCGGCATTGATGATCCCGGCGATGTAACTGTTCTCATAATTCGTGATCTGCTCGGGCAGGAAGCTGCCCCACCATTCACCGGCGTCGTAGTCATAGGGCCGGCTGTCGGTGAGCACCAGCAGCTTGGTGCCGAAATAGCTGTCGACGTAGTCCTCATCTGACACTTCGGCAAGGGCGGAGCCCGCCATCAGGAGCAGCATGAACAGCGTGATTGCAATAGTGCGCATTGTCTTCCTCCGTTGAGGGCACGATTTTATCACCGCCGCCCTGCCCGGCGGCAATTGGCCGAATCGACCTGGGATACATTAATGAATATGTCATCCATCCTGCGACAACTTTTTGCTCCAGCTATCCTGAGCGGCCTGGCCATCCTGCTGTGTGCCGCCTGCACACGCGGCGACGGGGAAGGTCACGCAGGTCAGGATGCCGCCGCATCAGGCGCAACCATGCCAGCCGGGCAGCAGGTTGATTATCTGGAAGTGGGCTTCACCACCGTCTACAGCTGGTCCGCAGTTGGCCCGGTCCGGCCGGTGCGCATCACTGGACGCCTGCACCGCTGCGATGGTTCAGAACAGTGGCTGTCCGAGACGCAGCCGGCGCAGGCCGGCGAGCTGGTGCTCTACCGCTATGTCATGGCATGCTGTCCCGGCCACAGCGTGCCGGCGGTGATCGGCCTGAGCGGCCTGCCGGAAGACTCGGCCGGGCTGGAGCAGGATGCCTGGGTGGAACTGAGCGGCAGCCTGCGCCTGAGTGAACAGCCCGGCGGGATACCGCAGCTCGAAATTGACCAACTGGAGCGGATTGAGGCCCCGGATAGCGCACTGGAGCAGCTCAATCCACCCTCGAAGATGGGCGCGCCCTGCGCCGGCAGCCGCCCGGACGTGCCCTACCCGCCGCGCTGATACCGTTTGGCAGTGTTAGAATCCAGTTGATGCAGATCCATCGCAGACTCGGCCTGCGCCTCGGTGTGATCTTCGTGGTCCTGCTGCTTGGCCTGATGAGTCCACTTGCATTTGTGGCAACCGGAACTTCCGCCTTCAGCTTTGCAAGTCCAATGCAGGAAGAGCTGAAAGAGCTCCACGGCCTGTGTGCATCCTGCAGGCACATGTACTTCAATCCCGGCTCATACTGGTGCGGAAACATTGAACACTCCGGAGAATGCAGAAGAAACCGGCCTTGACCGAATCCCCACTGATTCATCAAACTGATCAAGTTATAATCTGCTCAACTCAGGCTGCAGTTCCGTAACGGAGGGTTGAGACCGTAATGGACATGCTGTATTTCGACCTGCAACAACGCCTGTTCTCCGCCAGCGCCGCCGGCGACCTGCCGCTGCTGCGCGAGCTGATTGACAACGGCGTCGACATCAACTGCCGCGACCGCAGCGGCATGACCCCCTTCCTCACGGCCGTGCTGCATGATTGCGCAAAGGCCGCCCGCTTCCTGCTGCACAGCGGCGCGGAGCTCTCCGAGGTGCTCGAAGAGGATGGCAGCGAACTGCACATCATGGTCTGGATCGAGTATCTGCCCCGTGTGCGCCAGCTCGCACGGCGTCCGCGGATGCTGGAGGCGCGGGATGCCGAAGGCCGCAGCCCGCTCCTGCTGGCAGCCATCCGCCGCAATGAGCTGATCGTGCGCCTGCTGCTGGAGCATGATGCCCCGCTGGACACGGCCGATCATGATGGCAACACGGCGCTGTCGGTGGCCGCTGCCAACGGCGACATACGCATAGTCGAGCTGCTGCTGCGCCACGGGGCACAGGTCGAGGGCTCACCCTACCACAACCGCACCCCACTGCAGCTGGCAACGGATGCGCACGTGATCGCACTGCTGCGGGAGTACGGCGCACATGACCAGGCATGCTGGCAGAGGGTGGGCTGATGCGGCAAATCCCTCGCCAGGACATTCGCTCCCAGCTGTGTTACACTTTCGTCAGGATTCCACTGGAACCGAAACACGAGAGTATTCTTGTTAAGCAGGCAGTCGCCTGATTTAGGGTCCGGGGAATCCTTTTACTTGAGCCTCATTTCCCAGTTGTTGAACTTCTCCCGGATTGCGTAGGGAGTTCCTGCATTCAAGCCGGCCACTCCGGCACTGTTTGCAATGTATTCCGCGATTTCCGCCTTTTCCCTGGAAGCTATTCCTGCGTAGCTTGCCGAGATTGCCCCGGTAAAGATATCTGCCACCTGAATCAGGGGATTGCGCCGGGAATCAACCTGCTGAATCGTATGGATGGGATTGTGCCGGATCTCCGGATGATCCCGCCGGAGCCTGTTGTTGCAGGAATCCTGCAGTCCCTGCAGATACTTCTTCATGCCGCCCTTGCGGTCCAGCCTCAGCCAGTGTGACTTTTCAGGAGAGACTCTCTGCACGAGCAGCTGGTAGTAGAACTTGTAGAACCCCAGATCAGCATTTCCGCCATGATACCTGTTGTAGTCAACTCTGGACTTGTCGATGGCAATGCTGAAATAGGCAAGCCCGTTATCAGCGAAGAATATGTCTATCACGCACTTGTAGCAGTCCACAAAGCGGGGTTGGATGTTCTTCCAGCCGAGTTCATGTGAGTGTCCGTGATCATTGCAGGTGTCGTTGATGAATGCCGTGTATGAAGCATATGTGTCCGAATCATAAGCCCAGATTCCCCCAATTACCAGATAAGGAGCAGTCGAGTGTGTACCTGACTCATCAGTGAAAATGTGCACCACGGACATTGATCCATTCTAGATTCTGCTGGCTTGAAGTACTTCCGCCTTCTCCACAAAAAACCCACGATATCAAGCCGCCACTTTGATAAGGGCTTATCAGCAGGCGGCTATACTCAGATTGGCCCATGCAGTACAGTCCGCCAGGACCGTGGCTGCAGCGGGCCGGAACGGACACCACTGGTTGTGAGGAGCAGCTGTGCCCTGAGGCGCGGCCGCGGGGAAGAACCATGCAAGAGCACTGCAGGCGGCTGGCCCGGGGTGGCAGCCGGCGAGCGTTGTCAATCCTGTCCTGGCTGGCGCTGCTGGCAGGCCTGTTGGCGGGCTGCACAGATGATGGCAACGCGCCCGGCGCCGGCTCCGGCGGCTCCCAGTCCTCCGGCCCGCCCCCCGTCAACGTGCTGACCACGACGGTCGTCGAGGAGGACTACGCCCCGGCGATCGAGCTCGTGGGTGAGATGCGCGCCCTGCAGAGCGTGACCCTCGCCAGCGAGATCAGCGGGCGCGTGAGCAGCGTGCGGGCCCGCGTCGGTGACAGCCTGGCGGACGGCGCGGTGCTCGTGGAAATTGACGACAGTGAATACCGGGCGCGGCTGGCGATCACCGAAGCCGCCCTGCGCGAGGCCGAGCTGGCCCTGGCGGAGGCCCAGAGCGGTGCCCGCCCCGAGGAGATCGCGGCCCAGCAGGCCGCCGTGCGCCAGGCCGAAGCCGCCCGCGACGACACTGCCGACATGCTGGCCCGGCTGGAACGCCTCAGCGCCGGCAACGTCGTCAGCGAGAGTGAGATCGTCAGCGCGCGCAATGCCCTGCGCGAGGCCGAGGCCGTGCTCGAGGAGGAACAGCGCGTGCTGGAGCGTCTGCAGGCCGGCACACGCCGGGAGCAGCTGGACAGCGCCGAGGCCCGCGTTGATTCCGCCAAGCGCCAGCGCGAGCTGGCGGCGATCGATGTGCAGCGCTGCCTGGTCCGGACGGACTTCGCAGCCTCGCTGACGATGCTGCACGTGGAACTCGGCCAGTATGTCAACGCCGGCACACCGCTCGCCCAGCTCGTGAGCAGCGGACCGGCGGAGGCCTGGCTGAGCCTGCCCGAGCAGGAACGCGACCTGATTGGCAACGGTACCGCCGTCGAACTGCGCAGCGATGCCATTCCGGCGGAGGTCTTCTCCGGCAGCGTCGCCGGGATCAGCGCAGCCGCCGATCCATCCACCCGCCAGTTCCCGCTGCGCGTCAGCACCGGCGACACGCGCCTGCTGCCCGGGATGAGCGTGCGCGCCAGGCTGCTGCTCAGTGAGCCGGAACCACGCCTGCGCTTCAGCCAGGATGCCGCCTACGACAGCCGGCTGGGACTCGTTGTCTACCGCGTGCTGCCCGCCAGCGGCGAGGAGCCGCCGGGCTTCGAGAGCATCCCCGTGGTGCTGGGCGAGCGTGTGGACGGCATGGTGGTGCTCGAGGAAGGAGCGCTCAAGGCCGGGGACCGGCTGGTGACGCGTGGCAAGGAAAGCCTGTTCGAGGGTGCGAAACTGCGCATCCAGCAGCTCTCCCAGCCTGAGCCGGGTGACCAGGCGAAATGATCCGCGCATCGATCGGCAACCCGCATGCCGTATTCGTCGGCGTGATGATCCTCGTGATCTTCAGCGTGCTGGCCTACATGCAGATTCCGGTGCAGCTCAAGCCCGAGGTGGACCCGCTGGAGTACCGCGTACGCACGAGCTACCCCGGCGCTTCCGCGCTCGAGGTCGAGGACCAGATCACGAACAAGCTGGAGAAGGAACTGGCCGCGCTCAGCGACCTCTATCTGCTCACCAGTGATTCAAACGAGGGCGAGAGCCGCATCAACCTGACCTTCACCGAGGCTGCCAACCCCCAGGAGATCCTCTTCAACATCATCTCCGCGGTGGAAGGCGTGCGTGACCTGCCGGAGGAGGCGGAACGGCCGCTCATCTCCCGCAGCAACGCCTTTGGCGACGTGATCCTCTGGAGCGGCGTGCTCGGTGGCAGCGACGTGAATGCACGCTTCGACACCGTCAACGAGCTGGTGATCCCGGCACTGCTGCGTGTCAACGGCGTGGGTGGCGCGATCCTCTCCGGTGCCGAGGAGCGCCGCATCATCGTCGAACCGGATGTCAACGCGATGGCCGCGCGCGGGATCAGCCTCAGCGAACTCTCGCGCGTGCTCTCACTCGAGAACCGGGATGCGCGCGGAGGACTGCTGGACGAGGGCGAGCGCCGCTTCACGGTGCGCACCACCGGGCGCTTCCGCAATCTTGACGACGTTCGCAATACGGTCGTCCGCAGCGGCCCGAGCGGTGACATCCTGCTCTCCGACATCGCCAGGGTCCTCGACGGCCGCGACCAGTCCCGCTCTCTGGTGCGCATCAACGGCCAGCCGGCGCTCAGCCTGCGCATCGAGAAGCAGAGCGGTGCCAACACCGTCAAGGCCATTGAGGGCGTGGAAGAGGTCTTCGCACACTACAACGATCTGTTCGAGAAGCAGGGCCGCGACATCCGCATCGAGATCCTCTCATCCGACAAGCGCTACGTCGAGGACGGCATCCACCTCGTCTGGCACGACCTGCTGATCGGCGCGCTGCTGGCCAGCATCGTGCTTGCGCTGTTCCTGCGCGCCGGCCGCCCGATCCTGATCACCGTGCTCTCGATCCCGATCTCGCTCGTGAGCGTGTTCCTCGTGCTGCTGGCGCTGGACCGCAGTGTCAACATCATCGCGCTGGCCGGGCTGGCATTCGCGGTGGGGCTCGTGGTTGACGACGCAATCGTGGCGCTCGAGAACATCGAGCGCCACATGACGGAGCTGAAGAAACCGCCGAAGCAGGCCGCCCGCGACGGCGTGGAGGAGGTCTGGGGCGCGGTGCTCTCGATCACGCTCGTGCGCATCGCGGTCTTCATCCCGATCGTGCTGAACACCACCGAGGCCGGGCTGCTGTTCAAGGACATCGCCATCGCAATCGTTGCCAGCGTGCTGGTCTCACTGCTCGTCACGCTCTCGGTCGTGCCGAGCTTCGCGGCGCTGCTGCTGCGCACGGAAAGTGCGCGCAAGCGGCTGGAGACAACGAACCCGGCGCTGCACCGCACATTGAGCGTGATCGAGCTCATGTGGCTCGGTGAGTTCGTGCAGCACCACTACGAACGCTTCACCGTCTGGGCCTGCACCAGCCACAGCCGCATGCACGACCTCGGACGGCTGGGCCTGCTGGCGGCCGTTGCCATTCTCTGGCTGGCGAGCTTCGCACTGCTGCCCGCCGCCAGCTACCTGCCGAACGGCAGCCAGGGCTTCATCCTCTGCCGGGCCCAGGCCCTCGTCGGCCAGCGCCCCGACGTGACCATCGAGGCCTTTGAGCCGCTGGTGCAGGCCGCGCTCGCCGATGAGCGCGTTGACAGCGTGTTCAGCATCGCCGGCGGCTTCACCGCGGTCGGTGTGCGCCTGCATGAGGAGCATTCCACGCCGGAGGACATCGCCGAGGTGATCGGCATGCTGCGCAAGGTGGGCGGCGGGATCTCCGGCTTCAACTACATCCGTCCCGGCCAGCGCTCGATCTTCCGCATCGAGGACAAGCAGTTCACGCTCGAGGTCACGGGCCCGGAGCTGGAGACGCTCAGCCAGATCTCCGCCGAACTCCAGCGCAAGCTGCTGGAGCGTACTGACATCGTCGAACCCGGGCAGAGCGCGGTGCGTTCCAGCTACGTGGAGGGCGTGCCGGAACTGCGCGTGCAGATCGACCCGCACCGGGCCCGCGCGCTCGGGCTGTATCTCGCCGACGTTGCCAGCGTGGTGGAGAGCATGGTCGCCGGGCGGCGGGTCTCGACCTTCACGGAGGCCGGGCGCGAATACGACCTTGAGATCCTCGGCGACCCCGAGCTGATCAGCAGCCGCGACCGGCTGGGGGCAATCCTGCTGCAGAGTCCCGACGGGCGGCTGGTGCGCCTTGACGAGATTGCCAGCATCTCGGAGGGCACCGGTCCGACCAGCGTGCGGCACTTCAACCGCGAGCGCAGCATCTCACTGACCGTCAACACCCGCGCCGAATTGCCAACGCAGACCGCGCTGGAACTGACCGAGAACGAGGTGGTGGCCCCGCTGCTGGAAACACTGCCGGAGGGCTACACCGTCAGCTTCGGCGAGGCCGCCGACAAGCTGCGCACGACCTTCCAGTCGCTGATCTTCCAGGGGATCCTCGCGGTGGTGATCATCTACCTGCTGCTCGTGGCGCTGTTCCGTTCGTTCTACTACCCCTTCGTGGTGCTGATCACGATCCCGCTGGCCTGGAGCGGCAGCTTCCTCGCGATCGCGCTGGCCTACCGCCTGACCGACGGCGTGGTGCAGTTCGACGTGCTCGGGATGCTCGGGCTGATCATCATGTCCGGGATCGTCGCTGCCAACGCGATCCTGATCATCGCGCAGATGCTGAACTTCCAGCAGGAGGGGCTTGGACCGAATGAAGCGCTGCAGAAGAGCAGCGCCAGCCGCCTGCGTCCGATCATGATGACGGTGCTGGCGGCGGTGTTCGGGATGGCACCACTGGCACTCGGCCAGGGCAGCGGCTCCGAGCTGTACCGGGGCCTGGGGATCGTGGTCGTCGGCGGCCTGATAAGCTCGACGATCTTCACTCTGCTCGTGGTGCCGACGCTGATGAGCCTTGTCAACGACCTGCAGGCCAAGCTGCGGAAGGGTGGAGTGTAGCTCTTCAGAGCTACAGGCCCTGTCGGTCTTTGACCGACAATGTGGGCCGGATGTAAGTCCGGCGGGGGAGGTCCGGCTGTCAGTCCGGCAATGGGAGGCCGGATGTAAGTCCGGCAATGTGAGCTCAACCGTGAAGCTGACAACGTCGGAGGTGCGACACTTGTTGTCGCACAATCTTTTCCGTCATTCAGATCAATTGTGCGGCAACAAGTGCCGCACCTCCGAATACAGAAAGGGCAGGCCCGGAGGCCTGCCCTGTGTGATCACCCTTCACTTCTTCTACTTCTACTACTTCTACTACTTCTTCCACTTCCCCCACTTCTTCCACTATTCAAACTGGTTGCCAGACTGAAGTCTGGCCTCCTTGTGCGGTTTGCACCGCACCTCCATCAGTGCTGGCTTCTGAAGCCTGTCCACTTCGACTCAAGGTCGGAGCTCGTCAGCGTGGCGTGGATGTACTCCGCCAGCTCATGCCCCGTCGCCCCGGTATCGCGGCCGGTGGTCACCACCTTCTGCTCGAACTGGCCGCAGATGTCGAGTGCCATTTCCAGCTTCTTCTGCAGCTCCGGGTAGCCGATGTGCCCGAGCATCATCGCCGTGGCGCGGATCATGCTCGAGGGGTCGGCGTACTGCGCGCGGCCCTCGTCCACCATGCGCGGGGCCGAGCCGTGGATCGCCTCGAACATCGCGTAGCGCTTGCCGATGTTGGCACTGCCCGCGGTGCCGACGCCACCCTGCATCTCGGCGGCCTCGTCCGTGAGGATGTCGCCGTAGAGGTTCGGCAGGATCATCACCTGGAACTGGCGGCGGCGCTTCTCATCGATCAGCTTGGCGGTCATGATGTCGATGTACCAGTCGTCGACATTGATGCCCGGATAGTCCTTCGCCACCTCCTGGCAGACGCGGAGGAAGCGCCCGTCGCTGGTCTTGACGACGTTGGCCTTGGTGACGATCGTGACCTGCTGCTTGCCGAGCTTCTTCGCATACTCGAAGGCCATGCGCGCGATGCGCTCCGTGCCCTGCGAGGTGATCAGGCGGAAGTCGATCGAGATATCGTCGTCAACGTCTAGGCCATAGGGCCCGAGCGCGTAGAGGTCCTCGGTGTTCTCACGGAAGAAGGTCCAGTCGATGCCCTGCTCCGGGATCTGCACCGGGCGCACGTTGGCAAACAGGTCGAGCTTCTTCCTGAGTGCGACGTTGGCACTTTCGATGTTCGGCCAGGGGTCGCCCTTGCGCGGCGTGGTGGTCGGTCCCTTCAGCAGCACGTGGCACTGCCTGCAGGCCTCGAGCACCTCGTCCGGCACGGCCTGGTTGACCTCGGCGCGGCGCTCGATGGTCAAGCCCTCGATGTTGCGCATCTCGATCTTGCCGCTCGCGACCTCGTCCTTCAGGACCTGGCGCATGATCCATTCCGCGTCCTTGGCGATGCTCTCGCCGATCCCGTCACCGGGCAGGATGCCGATGATGATCGGGTTGAGCGAGCCGAAGTCGAGCCAGTCGGGCTCATTCTTCAGGCGCTCGGCGCGGGCCTGCATGTCCTCCAGCAGCTTGCCGAAGTGTGCTGTCGCTTTGTTGATGGCTTCGTTGGACACAGTCTACCCCTGATAGTGAATGTGGCGGGCCTATTATAGCCCTGCCCGGCGGCCTGAGCCGGGAAGCGGCCTCAGCCCGCGTCCGGCCCGCCGGCCAGCTGCTCGATCCCGCCGATCAGCTCACGCAGGTTGAAGGGCTTGTTGAAGGTCAGCGAGGCACCTAGCGCACGCGCCGTCTCGAGGAAGTCCACATTGCCCTGCCGGCCACCGCCGGACATGGCGATGATCTTCGTGTCGGGGCGGATCTCGAGGATCTCGCTGATGGTTTCCAGGCCGTCCTTGACCGGCATGATGATGTCCGTAATCACGATGTCGAACTGCGAGCCGCTGAAGGTCTGCACGGCCTCCTCGCCGTTGCCGACCGCCACCACGTCGTAGCCCGAGCTGAGCAGGATGCTGTGCAGCACGTCGCGTACGTCCTTGTCATCATCTACCAACAGGATTCTTGTCATCTGGAACCGTCTCTGCCACGGGTCCGAGTACCTGCCTGATCGCCTGCGCCAGCACGTTCTGCTCCAGCGGCTTGTTGACCAGCATGTGGATCCCTAGCTCATCCATGATATCCCGTGGCAGGCCTTCGCTGAAGCCCGTGATCATGATCACCGGCAGATCACTGCCCTGTTCGCGCAGACTGCGCACCAGGCGTTCGCCGTCCATGCGCGGCATGGTGAGGTCGGTCACCAGCAGGCGGATGCTCGGATCGGCCTGCAGGCGCTCCAGCGCCTCGGCGGGGGCCCGGCTGGTGCTGACCCGGTAGCCGAGCCGGTCCAGCTGCTGCAGTACGAGATTGTTGATGTCCGGTTCGTCATCCACGAACAGCACATGCTCACCCTGACCGGCGGGAGCGGCATCCTCGGCAGCTGCACTGCCGGCTTCGCCGCAGGGTCCGCCCGCCGGATCGCGCGCCAGGGGCAGATAGACCCGGAAGCAGCTGCCGCGTCCCGGCAGGCTCTCCACCTCGATTTCACCGCCGTGGCTGAGCACGATCCCGTGTACCACGGACAGCCCGATCCCGCTGCCGCCCTCGCCGGGCCGGCTCGAGAAGAAGGGCTGGAAGATCATCTCCAGCTCCTGCTGGCGGATCCCGCTGCCGTCGTCGGTCACGCTCAGCAGCACATGCGGGCCGAGCTTGAGCGCGGGCAGGCGCTCCAGCGAGCCGAGGTCGATCAGCACCTGCTCGATCCCGACGGAGATCCGGCCCTCATTGGTGCCGATCGCCTGCAGGGCATTCGTGCAGAGGTTGAGCAGCACCTGGTGGATATGCGTGGCATCCGCCAGCACGCAGTGCGGCCCGCCGGATTCGTGCAGCTCGAGGCGCACACGCCTGCCGGCCCGCACGCTCAGCAGGCCCAGTACTTCCTCAGCCACGCTGCGCAGGTTGACCGGCTCGGGCTCATGCTGCGGCGTGTCGCTGAAGGAGAGGATGCGCTGCACCAGCTCGCGGGCCCGGCTGGCTCCGCGCCGCACCTGCTGCAGATGGCGATGCACGCTGCTGCTCTGTTCCGTTTCCTCGAGGCCGAGATCCGTGAAGCCGATGATCGGCGTGAGGATGTTGTTGAAGTCGTGGGCAATCGCCGAGGAGACGCTGCCGATGGTTTCCAGCTTGCGGATCTGGTCGAGCTTGCCTTCCATGCGCCGCCGGGTCTCCTCGAGGCTGTGCTGCTCGGTGATGTCCTGCACCGTTGCCAGCAGGCGCTGCGCGCGGCCGCTTTCACTGCGTTCCACCACGAAACGTGCATGTTGCCAGCGCTGCGGACCGCCTCCCGGCAGCAGCCTGTATGACTGCTCATGGTTGCTGCCCTGGCGGATCAGGCTGTCCATTGCCATTTCCAGGTCGTCACGGTCCTCGGGGTGCACGAGCGAGAGCAGCAGGCGCATGTCGGGTACGGCATCGCTGCCCTCAAGCCCGAACAGGCGATGGAGCTCCTCCGACCAGTACATCCGGCCATCGCGCAGATCGAGGTCCAGGCTGCCCAGCCGGGCCAGCTGCTGGGCCTCACGCAGGCGCAGCTCGCTCTGCTCCAGCAGACGTTCATGGTGGCGCTGCTCGCTGACGTCGCGCACGATCGCCAGCACTCCGCGGCCCTCGGCGCGTACCTGTTCAGAGGCGCTGCATTCGGCGACGAAGCTGCTGCCGTCCCGGCGCCTGGCCACGATCTCGCGCATGCTGCCCAGCAGCATGCTGCTGCTGCCGTGCATCACGCTCTGGATGTGGCATTCCCCGCCGTCCTGGCAGGGGAAGAGTTCGCGGAAGTGCCGGTTGGCAACCTCCGCCGCCGGCCAGCCGAACAGTTCCTCGGCGGCGCGGTTGAAGCCCTCGATGAAGCCCTCCGGGGAGATCGCCAGCACGGCATCCGGGGCACTGTTCTCCAGCGCGGTGAGCCGGCTCTGCAGTCGCTCCTGCTCCGCCTCGCGGTCCCGCAGCTCCTGCTCCCGGGACTGCAGTTCGCGGCGGCCTGCTGCCAGCTGGAAGGCCAGATAGAGGCAGCCCATTATTCCGCTCAGCGCCACGAAGACAATCAGCGGCATGGCAACTCCCGCTCCGCCGGCAGGGATGTTGTCCGGCAGCCTCCCGCTGGCGGCGTTTCCAGCAGCTGGGCAGGGCAATCAGTTTCCGGCATCTTTGGCAGCATAAGTATCAAAGTCCCGCAGTGCGGGTTCCTGTGCTTAATAGATACCGGATATCGGGACGGCTGAGGAGCTGTCTGCGAATTGATAACTGAGGCTTAACCGCGATTGAAAGGCCGGTTCAGCCGGCGCGGTCGCCATGCACCGGCAGCCAGACCACGAAGCGGCTGCCCCTGCCGATTTCGCTCTCCACGCTGATCCCGCCGCCGTGGCTGCTGACGATCCCGTGCACCACGGACAGCCCGAGGCCCGTGCCTTCCTCCACGCTCTTCGTGGTGAAGAATGGCTCGAACAGCCGGCTGATGTTCTTCGGGTCAATCCCGCAGCCGCTGTCACTGACAACGAGTTCCAGCCAGGCATCCGGAGCCTCGTTCAGCCCGGTCTGCGAGAGATCCACGGCTTCAGCCGGGATGCGGCCCAGTTCCACGCCGAGTTCACCGCCGCCATCCTTCATGGCATGCACGGCATTGATCATCAGGTTCATCACGACCTGGTGGATCTGGGTCGGATCAGCGATGATCTGCGGGCAGTCCGGTTCCACAGCAAGTTTCACTTTCAGGTCATCCCGGCCCTTGACCTGCGGTTCCAGCATGCGCAGGGCCTCGCGGCAGAGCTGCTCTACATCCACGAGCGCCCGGCTCTGCTGGGACTGGCGGCTGAATACGAGCATCTGGTCCACAAGGCTGCGGGCCCGTTCACTGGCACTGAGCACCCGCTCGAGGTCCTGCTGGGCGGGATGTTCCGCCGGCAGGCGCGTGGTCCCGAGCGTGGTATAGCCCATGATCGCCTGCAGGATGTTGTTGAAGTCGTGGGCGATCCCGCCGGCCAGGGTACCGATCGTTTCCATCTTCTGCGAGTAGCGCAGCTGCCTTTCCAGGCGACGGCGCTCCTGCTCACTGCCGATGCGCTGCGAAATGTCCAGCAGCGTGCCGGTCATGCGCAGCGGCTGGTCCTCGGGGCTGCGCTGGATCACGCGGGCCCGGGCCAGCACCCAGATGTAGTCTCCGTCGCTGCGGCGCAGGCGGTGCTCCACCTCGAACTGTTCACTCTCGCCGGAGAGATGCTGCTCCATCTGTTCAAGCACGTGGTCGCGGTCCTCGGGGTGGATCCGTTCATCCCAGGGCGTGCTGTCGGAGCTGATTTCCTCCAGCCCGTAGCCGAGCATCTCGGCCCAGCGTTCATTGCAGACGAATTCATCCGTTGCCAGGTTCCAGTCCCACATCCCGAGATCCGCACCGCTCAGTGCCAGGCGCACACGCTCCTCATTCTCGGCGAGCTTCAGCTCATTGCGCTTGCGCTGTGAGATGTCCTGGCCGATGGCCATCATCCCGAGGGGTTCGTCACGGGCATTGGTGATCCGTGAGAAGCTCCAGATCATCGGGGTTTCCTTGCCCTCGCGGCTGACGACCTGCACCTCATGCTCGCGCACCTGCCCGCCGTCCATCACACGCTGGGCGTCAATCTCCACCCCGGCCCAGCAGTAGGACGGAAACAGCAGGCTGAGGTAGCGCCGCCCGATCACATACTGCCGCGGATAACCGAAGATGCGCTGAGCCTCCTCGTTGTAGTCGATCACTTCCAGTTCGGCATTGAAGTTGACGATTGCATTGCCGGCCAGCAGCACCATCTGGCGGTTGCGCTCCTGGCTGTCCAGCAGCTGGTTCTCCAGCATGATCTGGTGGTAGGGCTGGCTGAACAGGCTGCCGATCACGAGTGAGGCGGCCGGATAGCCCACGAGGATCAGGGCCATGCTGCCCAGCAGACTGCGGGTTTCAAGATCAGCGGTGTTGTGGAACTGCATGTAGAACAGCCCCAGCTGCGGCAGGCTGAGCGCCAGGCCGAGCAGAGCCAGCACACGGGCGCTGATGAAATCGCGGTGCAGGCCCCAGAAGTGGCGCACCACCAGGCCGGCAGCCAGAGCGAAGACCAGCGGCACGATCACCGAAGGGCTGAGTGATCCGTTCATCAAGTAGGCCAGCGTGGCCACGGCGAGTGCCGTGAGCACGCCATCCAGCACTCCGGCCAGCACCACGGCGAGCGCGATCACGATCGGGAAAGCGCTCGGGTCCAGCCAGTCGATGCGTTCCGCCCCCTGGAGCTGCAGCATGGTCTCCTGCAGGGGAATGATCACGAATGAAGCGATCAGGGCGGTGGCGATGAACAGCAGGATTCCGGTGAAGCGCTGCAGGGAAGGCATCGAGCGGCGAATGGAGGTCAATGCCCAGCTGAAGGCCAGCATGAACATCGTCATCAGCAGAATGCTGTTGCTCAGATTCGCGAGTTGTGCCAATCCCGGCTCCCGATCTCCGTCCTATGAAGTGGGCGAAACCCACCGAGACATTAGACCATAAAGGTATGTCGGGGTTCAGCCTGTCAGGTTAAATTACAGATAAATCAAAATCCGGCGCACGACTCAGACGCCGGCCCCCTGCTCCCCGAATTTGCGGGTGTAGCTCTGCATGGCATTCTCCACCGCCTGGATCGCATCCAGCGGGCCGAGGAATTCCTCGACCTTCACATCCTTCTGCTCCAGCTTCTTGTAATCCTCGAAGAAGGCCTTCAGCTCGAACAGGCGGTGGCGCGGGATCTCCTTGATGTGGTCATAGCCGTTGTACTCCGGATCATCCATGTGCACGCAGATGATCTTCTCGTCATTCTCTCCCTGGTCGACCATCAGCATCACGCCGATCGGCTTGGCGCGCAGGATGCTCATCGGAAAGACCGGCTCCTGCATCAGCACCAGCACGTCCAGCGGGTCGTGGTCGTCACCGAGCGTCTGCGGGATGAAGCCGTAGTTGGCCGGGTAGAACACCGAGCTGTAGAGCACGCGGTCGACCTTCATCAGGCCGGTCAGCTTGTCCAGCTCGTACTTGACCTTGCCGCCCTTCATGATCTCGATCACCGCGTTGAATTCACGCGGGGCGTTGTCACCGATCGGTACGTCATGCCAGCAATGGGCCATCCGGGTCTCCTTGGGGCGATTCCATCCGCCCTCAGTCTGCTGCGGCGGCACTGCCGCCGGTTTCCGCCACTTCGTCAACTTCCTCATTCAGCGGGGTGCTGCGCCCCTCGGGCTCGATCTCCGAGGCGAAGAAGATGGCAATGTGCTGCTCGGGCTGCAGGCCGAAGTGCTCGAGTACCTGCCGCCCCGTTTCATCCGCAAACTCCAGCCGGCGGACCTCCGTATCCGCGACCTGCCCCCGGAACTCGATGCGCTCGCCGATCCCGCAGACCGGCGCCAGCGGCCTGACCGCCGTGACCGGCAGCCCGCAGTCCAGCCAGTAGACGCTGCCGAGGGCGGAGTTGGGGTTGTCAGGATCAATCGGCGCACCCTTCTTGTCATGGATGAACAGCACGGTGCCGCTGCCGCTCAGCCACTGCGCCGTATGCCCCGCCGGGTCGGCGACGATCGCCGCGCTGTCAACGGCCTGGGCCTGGCTGCGGATTTCCTCCGCATCCGTCATGTAGACCTGGGTGTAGGCTCCGGTCACGTCGCTGAGTTCCACCAGGCGCTTGCGCACGAGGATGAAGATCGCGAGCGTCATCAGGATCAGTGTCACGCAGCTGAGCATGATCATGCGCTTGTCGCGCTCGGGCGTGAAACCAGGATCGGCCGCAGGCTGCAGGGCCCTGTCGGGCTGCTGCGGCTGATCCTGCTGTTGCTCGTCTGCGCTCATCATGCACCCGTCCCGGCCGGGATCAGCCCAGGCTCTCGCTGGCCAGCGCGCCCATCGGATCCCAGGCCGGCAGCACCGTCGGCTCGCCCGTAAGCGCCTGCTGCAGCTCCGCGCTCAGCAGCGACTTCGGCACGGCGATCTCGAACATGTACTCGTCGAACCAGTTGTCATTCATCACGTAGAAGCCCTGCTCGCCGCCCTCACTGCCCCAGGAGTTCTCCACGCGCCAGCGCCGCGGGTCGTTGTCAACCACGTCCACACCGGTGAACAGCATCGCGTGCGTCATCAGGGTCTGGTGGTGCAGCAGGCGGCCCGGCTTGTCCTGCGCGAAGGGCGTATCGTAGATCCGCTCGAAGCCGAACAGCTCGCGGTCCCAGACCCCGCGGCGGCGGTCCATCATCTTGCCCACGTCGCAGCCCATCCAGACAGGCTGGCCGTCCATCAGCTGCTTCATGGTGAGCTGCTTCATCAGTTCGATGTCAACGTTGAGGTAGGTCACGATCTCACCGCCCACCACGTTGCCAAGCATGTCCACGGTGTAGGTGCGGCCCTGCGGGCTGCTCTCGCGCGGGTCATGCACGATGCTGACGTAGTCGTCGAGCTTGATCGTGACGTACTTGTCAGCGAACTGCTGCGGAGTGAGCCGGCCCTCGCGGTGGAACTTGTTGTCCTTGTCGCGCCACTCCCAGTCGAAGTCCTGCGGCGGGGTGCCGAGGTGGATGCAGAGCATGCGGTGGATCACGGAGACGAAGCCGTCCTTGAGCCTGCGCACCTCATCCTCGCCCCTGCCACTGGCAACGGCATCACGCAGCTGCTGGGCGAAGTCGCGCAGCTTGGAGATCACGATCGCGTTCATGTAGCGCGTGTTGCTGGAGCTTTCGCTCTCGGGCATCGCGCTCTGCGGCACGAGGCCGTGCTTCTTGACGAGGTTGACGAACATGTTCCACTGCCCGCCATCCTCAAGCGGCTTGTCCAGCAGGAAGGCCACGGTGCGGTCGTCAACATCGCGCTCGGCGGTGGCGATGATCGCCTCGAGGAAGTAGTTGGCACGTTCGAACTTGTCCCAGAAGTGCAGGTAGGTCTGCGAGAATTCGAATTCCTTGATGTTCATGGCCTGCATCGCACCGACGCGCAGCAGGTTCAGGCCGGCGAACAGCCAGCAGCGGCCGCTGGCACGCTGGTTCGTGACCTTCCAGTCGTCCAGCTTGTGGCTGAAGGTATGCGGCGTGGAGGTGATGATGTCGCGGTTCTGCGCGATGTCCATCACGCTCACCTGGGTCACGGCATTGCGCATCAGGCTCGCCGTGGGGTGCGCCATGAATTCAGTGTGCAGCTCGCTGAGCCGCTCGGGGCTGAGGCTGCCGTCCTCGGAGGCCGCAAGGCGTGCGACCACCGCTGCCTGGTTGTCTGCTGCTGTCATATCCGCTCCTGCTGCCGGCCCTCTGGATGCGGTCGGACCATGACCGGGCCGGGAATCTGGTGTGTGCTGGTCCTATGTATGTCTGCGGGCATGATTTTATCGTGTGCAGGCGGTGTGATCGCCCATTTGTGCACGATTGAACGGAGCGCGTAGCGGTGGCGCCTCGCGCCAACTGAAAGTGGAAGCTGCGAATAGTACAAATCTGTAGTGATGGACAGGGTAGCGGTGGCGCCCAGCGCCAACTGGAAGTGGATGCTGCGAATAGTACAAATCTGTAGTGATGGACTGGGTAGCGGTGGCGCCCTGCGCCAACTGGGAGTGGATGCGTCATGCTTACCCGACTGAGGATTCGAGCAATCAGCGCAGTCCCTTTCCTTCCAGTTCAATCATCAGCGGATTGTAGAGAATGTAGCTGCGTATGTTCCGCAGGGCCCTATCCGTTGTGACTATCCGTTCGTAGTAGTTCCGTTGCCAGACCTGCATATCCGGGTTCCCTGTCAGCCTGCGGATTTCCTTTGTGACAACACCCTTGTAGGATGTCACGACCTTGCTCAGATGCACTCCCGCATCCCGTGTGCTCTCACCGAATTCCAGCAGCAGCAAGGCGTGCATGTGGTTGGGCATGAAGCGATGCAGGTCATTGCTTACTGTCTGGTATACCTCATCATTGCGTTGCCAGCAGTCAACAGCAATCTGTCCGATTCGCGACAGAAGAATCTCGTTGCCATTCGTATAGCTGCCAAAGAGATTCCTTGAACCGGCAGTTTTCAGGGTTATGAAGTAGTAGCCCGGTGCGCTGTAGTTGTGGTCAGGCTTGCGCATCTGTTTTGGACGCAACGGCAACATATAGCAACTATATCACATTTTTGTAAACCATGCTACATTCTCTCCCAAGTGGCGCCAGGCGCCACCGCTACCCATTTCTATTAAAATTTCTGCATGCATACCCGCAAACCCCTCTACGTGCTCTGTCTCTGGCAACCCCGCCCGGAGCTGCTGGACCATCTGCGTGCGGGGCTCGCGGGCTGGCCCATTGAACTGATCTGCGCGCCGGAGGGCCATGAATGGACCGGCGCGGATGAATCACTGCTGCTGCCGCTCGCGGCGGAGGCCGATGTCTTCATTGGCTGGCGGCCCACACGCAGCCTGATTGACGCCGCACCCAGACTCAAAGCCGTGATCAATCCCGGTGCCGGGGTGCAGCACCTCTACGGCATGTTCGCCGAGATCCAGCAGACGCGGGACATCGTGCTGATCAACGGACATGGCAATGCGCAGTTCACCGCCCAGACCACCGTCACCCTGTTGTTGGCAATGCTCAGCGGCACCGTGCAGCACCACAACGCCATGCGTGAAGGCCGCTGGCGGCTGGGTGACGAGTTCCATGCCAACACGCCGATCAGCCACAGGACCATCGGCCTGCTGGGCTACGGCCATGTCAACCGCAATGTCCACCGCATGCTCTCCGGCTTCGGTTGCCGGGTGATCACCTGCAACCGCAGCGGCAGCCTGCCAACTGACAGCCCAGCTCCGCTGGATGGCCTGTATTCAATTGAGCAGCTTGAGGACTTCCTGCGGGCGGTGGATGTGCTCGTGATCGCCGTGCCCTTTACACCGGACAGCGAGGGTCTGATCGGCAGGCGCGAGATCGAGCTGCTGGGCCGGGGCAGCTTCCTTGTCAACGTGGCCCGCGGCGGAGTTGTCAGCGAAGACGCGCTGTTCGAGGCACTTGACAACGGCTTCCTCGCCGGGGCGGCGATTGATGTCTGGTACGACTACCGCCCGGAGCCGGATGAACAGGGCCGGCTCTTCCCCTGGCAGCGGTCCTTCCACGAACTTGGCAACATCGTGCTCAGCCCGCACCGCGCCGCATCGCCCTTTGACGACCTGGAGCGCTGGGATGAAGTGATCGAGAACCTCAAGCGCCTGAGCGCCGGCCGGGATGATCTGCTGAACGTGGTCAACTGCCAGCGGGGCTATTGAGCAAGACTCAGAGCTGCTTACTAGGCAGCTATGTAATCGTCATTGTCACCGCGCACACTGACAGTGAATCCGTTGAAATCAACACCTTCAATTCGCCTGAAGTCAAAGCTGAAGTCGGAGCCATCCGCGCTGAAGGGCTTGCCTGACAGCGGATTCAGCATGTCGCTTGTAACCGGGCAGAAGCCACTGTCAACGAAACTGCCCCAGTCCTCATTGCTGGGAAAATCGCCGTATATCGACTTATAGTCCGATGAACCGAGCATGCACATGTAGGCAATCGCCATCAGCTTGTATGCCTCCAGATTGCCACTGTAACGACGCGAACTTTCCGGAAACATGGAATCGCTGTGGCCATCCATGTACCTGCGGTTCTGCCACGCAAATACCACACCTTCCTTCAGGTCAGGCAAGCTTGAAGCCGCGGTTCCATCTGGGTAATTGATGCTGGTCGCTACAGCGACAGGATTGTTCTGGGCGGCCTCGGACAGGCTTATCTGTCCCTGGAACACAATCTGCGGCGGGGTCTGGGGACCGTTGTACTTGTACAGCCGGTCATATGGGCCATCCAGCACTCCGTCATCCGGTGTGATGACATGTACTCCATCGAGAGTCAGGTTTTCACGGATCAGGCCCTCGTCGATGATTGCCTGGAAGCTCTCAGGCCATTTTCCGAAAACCTTGTAGTAGGCCTGCGGTGCTTCATCAATGAAGTTCATGGATGGACAGCACCCTGCGATCATCGAACCTTCCGCAATATCCCTGATTTCGTACAGGCCTTCATCAGCAGCGTTGGCAACGGAAAGCAGCGACAATGAATAGCAGACGATAGTAATCAATCTGTTCAACGCAGTACGCATAGCAGTCTCCCCTTAAAGGTGTTTCAACCTGAAACTAACATGAAATCATCTCTCTCTTGTCAAGCATATCTCACAAAGTTTTGCCAATTTAGAGCCTCAGCCCATTGCTACTATAACTGCAATGTCCGCCGATCCCAAGCAGCCGCCCAGCTTCGCAGACATCCAGGCCGCGCATGCCCGCATCCGTGACTGGATCCACCGCACGCCGGTGCATACCTGCTCGCACCTGGACTCGCTGACAGGCGCGCGCCTGTTCTTCAAGTGCGAGAACCTGCAGCGCATCGGTGCCTTCAAGATCCGCGGAGCGCTGAACACCATCATGCAGCTGACGGACGAGGAGGCCGCGCGCGGCGTGGTCGGCCATTCCAGCGGCAACCACGCCCAGGCCGTGGCCCGCGCCGCCCGCATGCGTGGCATCCCGGCCTGGCTCGTGATGCCCGAGGACGCGGTCGCGCTCAAGGTGGACGCCGTGCGTGAACTGGGCGCGGAGGTGGTGTTCTGCACCACGGACATCGAGGACCGCCGCCGCGTTGTCAGCGAAATCATCGAGCGCACGGGTGCCATGCATGTGCACCCCTTTGACGACCCGCGCATCATCGCCGGCCAGGGCACGGCCGCACTCGAGTTCCACGAGGACTGCCCCGGCCTCGAGATCCTCATGACCCCGGTCGGCGGCGGCGGGCTGATCTGCGGCTCGATCATCAGCACACAGGCCCTCGCCCCCGGCTGCACCGTGATCGGGGCCGAGCCGGAGATCACTGACGACGCCTGGCGCTCGCTGCAGCTCGGCAGCCCACAGATCAACGAGAACATTGACACCATCTGCGACGGGCTGAAGGCCTGGATCAGTGAGCTGACCTTCGGGATCATGCGCGACTACGGCCTGCAGATCGAGCGCGTCAGTGACGACGAGGTGATCGCCGCGATGCGCCTGTTCTGGGAGCGCATGAACCTGATCATCGAGGCCTCCTCGGCCACGGTGCTGGCGGCCGCACTCTCCGGGCGGCTGGACATCCGCGGCCGGCGCGTGGGCCTGATCCTCAGCGGCGGCAACGTGGATCTTGACAATCTCCCCTGGCGGCGGCGATGATTGTCCATGGAACAGCGCGCCGTGATCTTCGACCTGCTCGGGACCCTCGTTGACAACTTCCGTACGGAAGACTACCGCCAGACGCTTGCGCGCATGGCGCAAGAACTGGAAGTCGATCCGGAGCGGTTCCGCCTGGCATGGAAGACCGGCACGAAGGCACGGATGCGCGGTGAGCCGTATGGAACCGGCGCGGGCATCGAAATGACCCTCAACAGCATGGGCTGCACGGCCGGACCGGACACACTGGCCAGAGCCACCGAGATCCGGATGCAACTCAGCCGTGAGCTGCTGCTTACCCGCCCGGAATCCGTCCCCCTGCTCGAATCACTGCGTCAGCGTGGCATCCGCACGGCGCTGATCAGCGACTGCTCCTCGGAGATCCCGGAGCTGTGGCCGGAAAGTCCCTTTGCCGCCCTGATCGAGCATGCCGAGTATTCCTGCGTGGCCGGCTGCACCAAACCCGACCGCCGGCTCTGGGACTATTGCCTTGCTGCCCTCAGGCTCGAAGCATCAGACTGCCTCTACATCGGAGACGGCGGCGGCTCCGAGCTGAGCACAGCCATGCAACTGGGCATGCAGGCGATCCAGATTGTGCATGTCAAGGAAGCAAGTGGCGGCTTCATGGGACAGGATCGCGAGTTGGCTGCCTGCCCGCAGGCCGGCAGCATTGAACTGCTGACCCGGCAGCTAAGCTGACAATTCAGCTGTGACATGTCCGGAAACTGCCATTCGCAGTGAAGTCCCGGACAAATCCCTGCTGCAGCCTGCCCGGAGTCACACGCCTGCTGCCGCTGTGATATGCTCTCGCAAGAGCACATGCTGCTTGTGCAGCCGGGACTTCCGGATTTCCTGACAAGGAACTGCAGCGGGCGGATTCAGCTGATGAAAATGGCAGCGAGAATGATGTTGGCAATGGGCGCGCTTGTGGTATTTTCCATCGCGGCCCTTGGTCTGCTGACCTACCGCTCCCTCGAGAACCGCCTGATCGATGACAACCTGCGGCAGGTCCAGAGCAAGGCCGGCAGTGCCGCCACCGTGATCTCCGAATACACCGCCTACTGCGCACGCGACCTGGATGCCCGCGTGAACTCACTCGTGATGCAGGACATCGCCGTCCTGCTGGCCGAGGGCCGGGATCCGCTGGGCAGCCCGGAGATCGCCGATGTGGAAAGGAGCCTGCTCAGCCAGCTCAACTCCAAGCCTGAATACCTGCAATTCCGCCTGCTTGACAGCCGGGGCATGGAGATCGCGCGCTGTGAGCGGCGCAGCGGGGAAACCCTGCCGGTTGTCACTCCGGCGGAGATGCTGCAGGACAAATCCGCCCGCCCCTACTTCAAGGAAGCCATGAAGCTGGCACATGGACAGATTGATGTCAGCCGGATTGACCTGAACGTTGAGCACGGAGTGATCCAGGAGCCACGGATACCCGTGATGCGCTTCTCCGCTCCGCTGTATGGCAAGGCCAGCTCGCCGCTGGGTGTCGTGGTGATCAACCTGGACATGCGCCCGGTACTGAATGAGCTGCGCAGCTCCAGCCCGCCGGACTGGCAGGTCTATCTTGCCAGTGAGGACGGCGATTTCATCCTGCATCCTGATCTTGAGCGTGAATACGGCAGCCAGCTCGGTGCACCGGGGCTGATGCGTTCGGAGTTCCCCTCACTGAACTGGCAGCAGGCCAACCGCGAGGAACTCAATCTGCACCTCAGCCGGGCCGACGGTGAAAAGCTGGTTGTGGCCGCACATGTCGTGGGACTGAATGGCGGGGGGCGCTACTGCCTGTTCTACACGATGCAGGAAGCCCGGCTGCTGGCCAGCCTCGCTCCGGTGCGCCGCACCTTCCTGCTGACCGGCCTGCTCTGTATCCTCGTAGCCCTGGGAGCAGCGCTGCTGCTGGCCCGCAGCATCGCCCTGCCACTGGAGAAGATGACCCTGGCCGTACGTTCATTCGGCAGCGCCACTGCGCTGGACCTGCCGCTGGATGCCTCGGGAGAAACAGGCGTGCTGGCCCGAGCCTTCTCCAACATGATGGCGCATCTCGGAATGCGCACCAGCGAACTGCAGTCCGAGATCCGCGAGCGGCGCATGGCGGAGGAACTGGCCGCGCGCCAGGCCTCACAGATGAGCCGCTTCCACGCCCTGGTGGAAAGCAGCAATGACGCAATCTTCACCAAGGACCTGGAAGGCACGATCACCAGCTGGAATCCTGCGGCCGAGCGGCTGTACGGCTATTCTCCCCAGGAGGCGATCGGGCATCACATCAGCCTGATCGTTCCACCCGAACGCCTGGCCGAAGTCAATGAAATCATCCAGCGGGTCCGCAGCGGCGAGATCCTGGACAGCTATGAAACCCAGCGGATCTGCTCCGACGGTACGATTCTCGATGTCAACCTGACCGCCTCGGGCATCCGCAATGCCGGCGGCGAGGTCACCGCGGTTTCGATCATCGCCCGCGACATCACCGAGCGCAAGTTCACCGAAGGACTCTTCCGGCTGGTGGTTGAGGCTTCGCCGAGCGGCATCGTGCTCGTGGACAGCAGCGGCAGCATAGAGCTCGCCAATGCGGCGGCGGAACTCATGTTCGGCTACGATTCAGGTGAAATGCGCGGCATGAGCGTTGAGGAGCTGATCCCCGGTGAGATGCGCTATGGCCACAGTGGCTTCCGCCGCGCCTACCAGAGCAAGCCGGAGCGGCGGGACATGGGTGCCGGACGCGACCTCTACGGCCTGCGCCGGGACGGCAGTGAATTCCCGATCGAGATCGGCCTGAATCCGGTACGGACCAGCCGTGGACTGTTCATCCTCGCCCTGGTGATTGACATCACGGAGCGCAAGCGCAGCCAGCTGGATCTGGCAGCCAAGAATGATGCGCTGGAGCGCAGCAACCGCGACCTGGAGCAGTTCGCCTACATTGCGTCGCACGACCTGCGTGAGCCGCTGCGCATGGTGGCCAGTTATACCGAGCTGCTGGAGGAACGATACGCTGAGCAACTGGATGAAAAGGCCAGCAAGTACATCCACTATGCCCGCGACGGGGCGAAACGCATGCAGCAGATGGTGGCCGACCTGTTGAGCTTCTCACGGGTGACGAGCACGGATCTGGAGCTGGAAGCTGTGGAGCTCAATCATGTGCTGAAGCTCTGCCTGCATGACCTGCGCAGCAAGCTGGACGAATGCGGAGCAGTTGTCACCACCGGTGACCTGCCGCCGGTGCTGGGCACTGAGAACATGCTGATTCAGGTGATGCAGAACCTGCTGAGCAATGCCATCAAGTTCCGCGGCGAGGCCGTCCCGCGGGTACATGTCAGCGCGGTGCAGGATGGTGACAACTGGGTGATTTCGGTGCAGGACAACGGCATCGGCATCGATCCCCAGTATCACGAGCGGATCTTCCAGATGTTCCAGCGCCTGCACGGCCGGGAAAGCTACGAAGGCAGCGGCATCGGCCTGGCAATCACCCGCAAGATCATCGAGCGCCTCGGGGGCAGCATCTGGCTGGAATCCCTGCCGGGCCAGGGAAGCAGATTCCTATTTAAGGTACAATCTGGCATTCATAAGCCCGCAAAACTGGAAGTGGAAGTTGAACATGATTGACATATTGCTGGTTGAGGACAATCCTGCGGATGTTGAGTTGATCAGGGAATGCCTTGAGAACAGCCGCTTCGTTGCCAGCATACATGTTAGGGAAAACGGTGGAGAGGCCCTGAGCTTTCTGACGGGGGAGCGTACGGCTGCTGTCGCTGAGATCCAGCCGGGCCTGATCATGCTTGACCTGAACCTGCCGGGCCTGAATGGCAGGCAGGTACTTGAGGAACTGAAATCCGACGTGCTGCTGAAGCGCATCCCGGTGATCGTGCTCAGTTCATCGGATGCGGAGCAGGATGTGGCGGACAGCTATGAGCTCGGTGCGAGCAGCTACATCGTCAAGCCCGCGGACTTCAGCGGCTATGCGACGCTTGCCCGCGCTCTGGAGGATTTCTGGGGAAATGTGGCCAGGCTGCCGGTGACGGGACACGAGCCCGTCTGAGCAGAATGCCGCGCCGGGTACGGATCCTTGGCCTGTTTGATAGTGGATAGTGGATGGTAGATGGATCAGGAATCAAAGAACTGCGTGCTCCT
Source organism: bacterium (assembly GCA_020440605.1). Lineage (GTDB taxonomy): Bacteria > 4484-113 > 4484-113 > 4484-113 > JAFGCY01 > JAHEFU01. Next base: position 118,877 of record JAGRNT010000013.1, read on the forward strand.
GCTCGTGGAGGACAATCCGGCGGACGCCGATCTGGTCCGTGCGCTGCTTGAATCCGACCGGCAGAAGCACTACCAGTTCATGCATGTGACGCACCTCGCCCAGGCCATGGACCGCCTGCGGGATGAGCAAATCGACGTGATGCTGCTTGATCTGCGCCTGCCTGACACCAGCGGCGTGGAAACCGTGAAGACAGTCAAGCTGGCCAGCCGCACGGTGCCGATCATCGTGCTTACCGGCTCCGACGAGGAAAGTGTCGGCCTGGACTGCATTGATGCCGGAGCGCAGGACTTCCTGCGCAAGGATGAGATGCGCCCGCTGATCCTGCGCAAGGCCATAGAGTTTGCCCTCTCCCGCCAGCGTGAAGCCGATCGCCGCCAGGCGGACGAGACCATGAGCGCTTTTCGCAGCATGTCCTCCGAATCCTCCAGCACCATGATCACGGCCATGCTGGCCGGAACAGGGCCCCTGCGCGAACGGGAACCGGAACTCTTCAATGAGATCAGTCTTGAATACAACGGCATTCTCAGAGATTACTTTGACCATGTCAGAGGCAAGCTCGAGAAGCCCCGCGATGCAATGGAGAGCCTTGTCACCCGCCTCGGCGAAAACGGTGCCGGGCCCCGCGACCTGATCGATGTGCATGTCCGCGCGCTGGATGAGCTGGTGATGCTGATGGACAGCGACTACGGCACATACATCACCGTGGAGGGCCGGCTGCTGGCCCTCGAACTGATGGGGATCCTTGTGGAGTTCTACCGCGTCGGGACACGGCGCCGTGGATTTGATGGAGGTCTGTCGTGATATACAAGCTACGCCTGTACGTGACCGGAAGAACCCACAATTCCCTGCGGGCAATCGAGAACCTGCGGCGCGTCTGTGAGGAGGATCTCAGGGGCCGCTATGAGATCGAGGTGATCGACGTGCTCGAGCACCCCAAACTGGCCGAGAACGAGCGGATCATGGCAACGCCGACGCTCGTGAAGAAGCTGCCCGTCCCGGTGCGCAAGATCATCGGGGACCTCAGTGACCGGGACAAGGTACTGTTCGGGCTGGACCTTTCTCCCTTTGACATTGCCGGGGAAAATCAAAGTGAAGCGAATGGTGGAGCGTGATGAGTTACCAGACTGACAGGCATATGAGTGACCGCAAGCCAGGGCACCTGGAAGCGATGGAAACCGGGATCACCGGCTTCGACCAGATCGCGATGGGCGGCCTGCCCAAGGGCCGCACCACCCTCGTGGCCGGTACGGCCGGCAGCGGCAAGACCGTGATCGCGCTGGAGTTCCTGGCGAACGGCGTGACGAAGTTCGATGAACCGGGCGTGATCGTGACCTTCGAGGAAACGCCGCTGGACCTGATCCGCAATGTGGAATCCTTCGGCTGGGACCTGCAGCAGATGCTGGATGACAACAAGCTTGCGATCGTCAATGCCACGCCGGAACCCGGAGAAGCCGTGATCGAAAGCGGCAGCTACGACCTCTCGGCGCTCGTGGCCCGCATCGAGCATGCGATCCGCGAGATCGGTGCCAAGCGGGTGATCCTTGATGCCGTCGGCGCGCTGTTCCCGCAGTTCTCGGATTCCAGCGTGGTCCGCAATGAGCTGCGCCGCATCCACAACGGCCTGCGCGGAATGGGGGTCACGACCCTGATTACGCTGGAGCGCACCGAGGAGGAAGGCGGCGTGGGCCGCTTCGGCGTCGAGGAATTCGTGGCTGACAACGTCGTGATCCTGCGCAACCGGCTTGACAACGAGAAGCGCCGGCGCACGATCGAGATCCTCAAGTTCCGCGGCGCGCCTCACCAGAAGGGCGAGTATCCCTTCACGATCGATGTTGACGACGGCGTGACCGTGATCCCGCTTTCCGCGATCGAGCTCAAGCAGAAGTCCAGCGACATCCGCGTCAGTTCCGGCGTCGCCGAACTGGACCGCATGTGCGGCGGCGGGATGTACCGCGACTCGATCATCCTCGTGAGCGGGGCCACCGGCACCGGCAAGACCCTGACCGTCACCGAATACATCAAGGCCGCGATCCGCTCCGGCGAGCGCGCCCTGCTGTTCGGCAGCGAGGAAAGCCGCGAGCAGATCATGCGCAATGCCTCCAACTGGGGAGCGGACTTCGAGCAGGCCGAGAAGGATGGCATCCTGCGCATCGTCTGCCGCTACCCCGAGGTGATGTCGCTGGAGGACCACCTGATCCAGATGAAGCGCGACATCCGCGACTTCAGGCCCGCGCGCGTGGCAGTGGACAGCATGTCCGCCTTCGAGCGCGTGTCATCCGGCAAGTCCTTCCGCGAATTCGTGATCGGGCTGACGAGTCACATCAAGCATCTCGAGACCACCGGGCTGTTCACGAACACCACCTCGATGCTGATGGGTGGCGAATCCATCACGGAAACCCATATCTCGACGATCACCGACACCATCATCCTGCTGCGTTACGTGGAGCTGCAGGGTGTGATGCGCCGTGGCCTGACCGTGCTCAAGATGCGCGGCACCTGGCATGAGAAGGACATCCGCGAATACGTGATTGACAACCACGGCATGCATATCCAGGAACCCTTCAAGGGCGTGCATGGTATCCTCACCGGAGTACCGACCTATTCCTATGCGCAGGAGCGCCGCAGACTGGACGACATGTTCGAGGATGAGAGCCGCAGCTGAGGCTGGCTTACTAGTGTAAATATCGTCTGAATCAGGACTGGCAACCGTTGCAAACCGAAAGAGAGCACTACCGCGTCCTCCTGCTGGAGGACAATCCGGGTGACTCGCTGCTCGTGCACGAGCGGCTGGAGGATGCACGTGACCACAGTTTTGAGGTGCTGACGGCGGAGACACTTGATTCAGCACTGGACATCCTCGGCAACGAGGAGATTGACGTGATGATCACGGACCTCAATGTCCCTGATTCATCAGGTATGGCTACACTGCGGGCGATCCGCAAGCGCCGCCAGGACATGCCGATCCTCGTACTGACCGGCACGGAGGATGAATTGCTGCGCCGTGAGGCCTTCGCGGAGGGTGTGCAGGACTTCATTGCCAAGGGGGAACTGCCCGCCCGCCTGCTGGGCCGCAGCCTGCTCTATGCCCTTGAACGCTATCACGCCCAGGAACGCCAGCGCCAGATCCTCAAGCTGGTGTCCTCTAACCCGGACGCCGTGCTGGTGGTCGACGCCGCTGGCATCGTGCAATTCGTCAACGAGGCGGCAAGCGAGCTCTTCGGCCGGACCCAGGAGGATTTCGTCGGCGAGCTGATCAGCTTCTCCATCAGCGAGGGGGAGTCCACGGAACTGACGATCATCAGCCGTGGTGAGCGGCGCATCGCGGAAATGCGTGTGGTGCACATCTACTGGATGGGCCGGCCGGCCTATGCCGCTTCCCTGCGGGACATCACGGAGCAGCGGCGGATGGCCGAGCAGCTGCAGCAGTCGCAGAAGATGGATGCGATCGGCCGCCTGGCCGGCGGCGTGGCCCATGACTTCAACAACCTGCTGTCGGTGATCAACGGCTATACCGACCTGCTGCTTGATCCGAGCACGCCAGCAGAGGACTCAGGGGAACTGCTGCTGGAGATCCGCAAGGCCGGGCAGCGCGCGGCGGAACTGACCCGCCAGCTGCTGGCCTTCAGCCGCAAGAGCATCATCCGGCCCAAGTCGCTGAACCTCAACCACGTGATCACGGAGCTGGAACGCCTGCTCAGCCGCCTGATCGGCGAGGACATCAACCTGACGACGATCTGCGCCCCGGACCTCGGCTGCACGCTGGCCGACCCCAGCCAGATCGAACAGGTGATCATGAACCTCGTTGTCAATGCCAGGGATGCAATGCCCACCGGCGGCAACCTGACAATCGAGACCCACAACGTGCTGCTCGAGGAGGGGATCTTCGATGCCGACCAGGAGATCCAGCCCGGGCATTACGTGCAGCTCGTGATCTCCGATGACGGCAACGGCATGGACCCCGAGACGCGCCAGCACATCTTCGAACCCTTCTTCACCACGAAGGGCATCGGTGAAGGCACCGGCCTCGGACTGGCGATGAGCTACGGCATCATCCGCCAGAGTGGCGGGCATATCAGTGTCTACACTGAACATGGGCACGGCACGACCTTCCGGATCTACCTGCCCCGCACGGACACCCTTGAGGATACGGACGATCCGGCGGAGAAGTTCTCACGGATCCCCACCGGTGAGGAGACGATCCTGCTCGTGGAGGATGAGCCGGGGGTGCGCCGCTTCTGCCGGATCGTACTGGAATCGAAGGGCTATACCGTGCTGGAGGCCCACAGTGCGCAGATGGCGCTGGAGCTTGCCGGCGAGCATGAGCGGCAGATCTCGCTGTTACTCACGGATGTGATCATGCCGCAGCGCAGTGGACGCCAGCTCACGGAGGACCTGCTGCTCAGGCGGCCTGGAATGAAGGTGCTGTACATGTCCGGCTACACTGACGACGCGGTGGTGCGCCACGGAATCCTGCGCACGGATGTGGAATTCCTGCAGAAGCCCTTCACGGCCTCGGCGCTGGCGAGCACGGTGCGGCGGATCCTTGACCTCAGCGAGCACCCGCGCATCGGCAACTGATCCGCGGGAGACCGGAATGCGGGAGGCCGCAATTGATTCTGGCAACATTGAAGCGTGAACAGTAAAGCGTGGTCAGTGGTGAGTGGGCAGTAGTCAGTGGGCAGTGAACTGTAGCGGCGGCGGCACGCCACTATCGATGCATGTCCAGGCTACTTCAACTTCCCAAACTACCCAAACTATCCTGACTACCCAGACTATCCAGACTTCTTCACGGGCTGCTACTGTTCACGGTTTACTGTCCCCGCTTCACTGATTTCCGTACCGGTGGCGCCCTGCGACGCCTGAGAGGGAATGCCCCGAAGCAGTGAACAGTGAAGCGTGAACAGTAAAGCGTGGTGAGTTGTGAGTGGGCAGTAGCGGCGGCGCCTTGCGACGCCAGAGAGGGAATGCCCCGAAGCAGTGAACAGTGAAGCGTGAAGCGTAAAGCGTGATGAGTGGTCAGTAGTCAGTGGGCAGTAGTCAGTTGTCAGTGGTGAGTGATCAGTAGCGGCGGCACGCCGCTACCAATCCATGCCCACGCTTCCTCAACTACCAAGACTACCCAGACTATCCAGACTTCTTCACGGGC
>JAGRNT010000014.1:0-63220 GCA_020440605.1 bacterium
CTCGTCGGTCTGGGCCTGCGCTGAAGGCAAGCTTCAGCGGGTCGGCCTGAAGTTGCTTTGCTGCCGTCTCGTGCGAGCACTCGACGGTCTTGTTCTTTTACCAGCTCATGCAAGCATTCGCTGGTCTGCATCCAGCTCAAATCAAGCTTCTCGCTGTCTGCCCGGAACATCGCTATCAATTCGGTAGCCCGGAGTTCACGCCGGGAGTATTCCGGCCGTGAACGGCCGGCTACCCAATTTCTTGCTCACGCAAAAATGAGTTTATCCAGCCGCCTGACATCCCGGGTGGGGATTGAGCCGCAGGCGAAATCCGCGGGCGGGGATGGTAAACAGGCAGGCGGCTGCACTATTGAAACTACTCCGACTATCCAGACTATTCCACCACTTCATTGTGCGCAGGCAAGCTGCGCACCTCCCGGTCCCCGGTCCCAGGTCCCTGTAATGGGGATGGCAAACAGGCAGGCGGCTGCACTATTGAAACTACTCCGGTTATCCAGACTGTTTGCACTACGAAAAAGGCGAGGACCATGCCTCGCCTTCTCGTTATCAATCTGTTCCGGCGACATGGGTGTCGCCGCTACTATTCGAACTATCCAGACTATTCCACCACTTCATTGTGCGACTTGCGCCGCACCTCCGCCTGGTCCCCGGTCCCCGGTCCCTTCCTACAGTACACTCTTCACCAGATCCGGGATCTGCATCGTGATGTCCGCCAGCTTGATGCCCGCCTCGTTGAAGGCCGCCACCTTGCTCTCCGCCGTGCCCTTGTTGCCGCTCACGATCGCGCCGGCATGCCCCATGCGCTTGCCCTGCGGCGCGGTGCGGCCGCTGATGAAGCCCACCACCGGCTTGCTCATCTCACGCACGAACTCCGCCGCGTCCTCCTCATCGGAGCCGCCGATCTCACCGACCACTACCACGCACTCCGTCTTCGGGTCGGCCTCGAACTCCACCAGCAGGTCGAGGAAGGTCGTGCCGATCATCGGGTCGCCGCCGATGCCGATGCAGGTGCTCTGGCCGATCCCGGCCTCGGTGAGCGCGTTGACAACCTCATAGGTCAGCGTGCCCGAGCGGCTGATCAGCCCGACGGGGCCGGGGGTGAAGATCTTGGCCGGCATGATCCCGACCTTGCACTCGCCCACGGTCACGATCCCCGGGCAGTTGGGCCCGATCAGCACGCTGCCGAAGCGCGCGGCGAACTGGTACTGCTTGATGCTGTCCAGCACGGGGATGCCCTCGGTGATCGCCACGATCACGTCCATCCCGGCGCTGGCGGCCTCGCAGACGGCGTCGGCGGCGAAGGCCGGCGGCACGAACACGCAGCTGGCGTTGGCAGCGGTCTCCTCGGCGGCCTCGAGCATCGTGTTGAAGATGGGAATCCTGTGGCCCTCATGCTCGAAGACCTGCCCGCCCTTGCCCGGCGTCACACCGGCGACCACGTTGGTGCCGTACTCCAGCATGCGCTGGGTGTGGAAGCTGCCGTCGTTGCCGGTGATGCCCTGCACGACGAGACGGGTGTCATTGCCGACGATGATTCCCATGATGGATGTCCTTTCTATATATGTATCGCGCTGGCGGCTGCCACCGCGCGCAGATTTTAGCATCAGCCCAGGCCCGCTGCGCGCAATCGGGGTTTGATCCGGCTTAACGCCAGCTTGAATCTCAGCTCAGCGAGCGGAAGATCGGCGCGAAGGTGCCGCGCACGAAGCTGCGGAAGTCGCACTGCCAGTGCTCACGCGGGTCGCGCTGGGCGGCGTAGTCCGGGGCCGCCTGCTCGATCCACTCATAGGTGCGCACCAGCAGCCCGGCCATGCTGTCCCCCAGCCCGAGCCCGGTCAGCTGCGCCAGGCAGGCCGCCCCGTCATGCTGCTCGTAGTCCAGCTCATGCCCCAGCTCCTCGGCGAGGATGTGCACCGCCTCCGCCAGGCTCAGGTCCGCCGGGCCGAGCACGAGCTGCACCTGCTGGCCCTGCCAGTCGCGGCTGAGCAGCACTGCGGCGGCGATCCGCGCCACGTCCGCCGTGGCCACCATCGGGAAGCTGCGCCCGGCGCTGACCGGCCGGCAGATCCTGCGCTCGGCGTCGATGCTCATCAGGCAGGTCAGGAAGTTCTCCATGAAGTAGGCGCAGCGCAGGTGCAGCACGTCGGGCACGAGCCCGCTGAGCTGGCGCTCCACCAGGTGGTAGCCGTAGATCAGCCCGGTTTCGCTGCCGAGTTCCGCGCCCAGCGAGGAGAGGTGCACGATGCGCTGGATCCCGCTCCCGCGGATGGCCTCCGCCGCGGCCTCCCCGGCGCGCTGGTACCAGTCCAGCACGTCACTGCTCTGGAAGTCCGGCGGGGTGGCCCAGAACAGGGTGTCCGCGCCCTCCAGCAGCCGGGCGATGTCCGCCGGGTCGTGGATGCTGCCGGCGATCTTGCGCAGGCGCGGGCTGCAGGCCAGCTTCTGCGGGTTGCGGCTCATCGCGCGCACGTTCACACCGCTGTCCAGCAGGCTGCCGAGCAGCAGCTGGCCGATGCTGCCGAGTGGCGCGGTGATCGCGATTGTGCGCTGGGAATCCATAAGCGGGCTAATTATGCTACCCCTTGAATTCTGGAATATTGCGCAATTCAGAATGCTGAGGCCGCCGTATTGAGAATGCCTGCGCTGATCCGCTCATCAGCCCCGCTGGGACAGGCCGGGCGGGCCTCCGGGAAATGCCCGTTAAGGGCAGCACGGAGGGCGCTCTTCTGCTATATAATCTTCCCCCTGACGGAGTTCGGTATAATCTACGCCCCGAGCGCCGTTAGCTCAGTTGGTAGAGCATCTGACTTTTAATCAGGTGGTCACAGGTTCGAGCCCTGTACGGCGTAGTTTGGCCCTATCGTCTAGTGGTCTAGGACGCCGCCCTTTCACGGCGGAAACACGGGTTCGAGTCCCGTTGGGGCTGCCATTGCCATTTGATATGATGGCATGGCCAGCGCATTCTCACTCCAGTGACTGACTTTCGCTGCCAAATCTCCCGTTTGATTCGCACTGGGAACTCCAGGCGGACTTACTGAGAAGGAGACAATTACTGATGCTTCGCAATTTCACCTATGCCGGTGTCCTTTTGACCGTGTTATCTGTCATGGCAGCCCTGACCGCATGCGCGGGCAGCACAACGGAGCACATTCCGGACTCATCCCCGCAGCGCGACATGAGCCCCGCAGAGGCCGGCCTGGGGATTGACGAACTGCAGGCGCCGCCGGGAGTGGATCCCGCGCTTTTCGCCGAGCTGAAATCCGGCCTGCAGGCAGCCCTGCTCGAAAGAGGTCTCGACCGCCATGCCGCGGCTGCCCCGGGCGGCAGCAGGAACGTCGTCAGCGACCTGACGCTGCAGCGTGTTGACGACACGACGGCGACCGCGAGTTGGAGCTACCTCAACGCCGGGGACTACAACCAGGACAGTGAGGTCGGCGGATCCGACATCACCCCGATCGCCCTGCATTACAAGAAGACGGCACAGAGTCCGGACTGGGTGCTCGCCCAGCTGGCCGATGGCGATGTCAACGGCGAAGTGAACGCTGCGGACATCGCTCCGATTGCCGCCAACTACCTCAGCACGATCAGTGCCTACAGTGTGCAGATGACAACGACGCCCGTGGAGGAGTCAAGCTGGTTCGAAATCGCCGTGGCAGAATTCTCTGGTAGTACAGTCCCCGTTGGCGGTGGCAGGCGCAGTTTCAGCATCGACATAGCTGCCCAGGCCGGCGAGTCATTCAGGGTGGTGCCGCTCAGTGGCAGTACCGCCGGGATTCCCGGACAGCCCTACGACTACGACGGCACCGGTGGCACACCGGTCATGCCCTATGAGGAGCGCGAGCAGATCATGGAGGCAATCAATGCCGAGCTGCTTGAGGTGCTCCAGCAGTTCACGGAACTCCCCCCGGATGAGCGCAGCGAAGCGCGCGCTGCCGCCATGGTCAGCTTCCTTGATGGCCTGGCCGGGGTCGAGGATGCCCATGTGTCCGGTGGCAGCGCCTGGGCGCAGTTCAGTGATGGCCGTCCGCTCGTTGTCAATACCAACCGCGAATTCGTGAATGAAAGTGAGGCCAGCGGCCTGCCGGCGGATCCTCCTCCCGGGCAGGATGGCAGGGACACCTCCACCATCCATCCGCAGGGCAGGCTGGCATTGCTGCTCGATGGCACTGCGGGCCAGGGGATCCCCACTGACATGGCGGATATCATTCCGGGGCTGACAGCCAGTGGCTATCAGGTCGTGAAGAAGCCGATGACGATTGACGAGCTGCTGAATGTCGGCGGCGAGAACCCGGTCAGCATCGTGCATATTGACAGTCACGGTGAGAAAAGCGAAGCAGGCGGTTTCCACCTCGTCAGCGCTACCCCCGTCTCAAAGCAGAACGACGAAACCTACATCGACCTCCACCGGGATCTCAGCCTGTTCTATGGGCTGAACGCGGGTGGCAGGTTCTACGGACTGACGGATACCGCCCTGGCTGATCTTGAGTGGGGGCTGGCGCCGGGTGCGCTGGTCTACCTCAACTGCTGTCACAGCGGCACGGACTCGGCTGCCGCCTTCCGGCAGCGGCTGATCGATCTCGGTGCCGCGACCGTCCTCGGCTGGTCTGATCCGGTTGGCAACGACGCGGCGAATGCGAGGATGCTGCAGCTGTATGACGACGCGCTCGGACTGGACAGCATCGAACGGGGAACCCGCTACCAGCAGTTCTACAAGCATCCGATTGACAACCCGCCGATGCGGCCCTTCAGTCTGCAGGAGATAATGGATTACAAGGGCAACTTCGATTACGACGCTTCCGTCTTCAACCGGGACATCCAGCTGAACATCACAGGCGAGGATCTGGTGCTGGCACCGTCAATCCGCAGATTCGAGATCCTGGAGCCGGCTGCCACCCCGGACGGGCCATCGTCCCAGCACACGCTGCTGCGCCTGTTCGGTGAGTTCGGCACGCTGGGCGAAAGCCTGAAGCTGCCGAGGGTCTGGGTTGGCGAACAGGAGCTCGTGCTGGATGAATTTCCCTACAGCGGCTCAATCTCGGCAATCCTGCCGCCCGGAGTCACCGGCCCGATCCAGGTCGGCTTCGGGGATGGCGACGGGACGATCAGAAGCAACAAGGCCAATATCACCGAGTGGCATGGCCAGTTCAACATGACCCTCGAAAGCCCGGGCGGAATCATCGTTGGCAACAGCGGGGAAGGCACGATTACGTACAATCTCGTTTTCGATATCCACATGCGTGCAGACCTGCGCAAGACCCGCCTGAAGCCTGGCGACACCCCGGTGGTGCAGCCCAACTCAGACGTTTTCTTCATGCCGGACAGCTCAGTCAGCTACTCCATCTCAGGCACCCTGACTGACTACGACTTCGTGCCTGGTGCCACCTACACTGAGTCCGGCTCAGGTGAGTTCGATTTCAAGGCCGTTCACTTCCCCATCATCAAGTTCGAGGACCATGGTACGCACATGGCGGGATTCGTACGGGCGGCCGAAAATGGTGCCATTCCCAAGCTGTTGCTGACATCCGAGTTGCGCTGGATGCCGGTGCAGATCACGAAGTACTATCCGGCCACCGGTGAGGAGACTGACAGCGGCACTTTGACCATGAACCTGGGCTTCGGGCCTGACCCCGGCGAGCGCATCGAGCTGCTGCTGAATGAGGATTACAGCATCGTGCCCGGCACCATCGAGTATGAGTCGCTCTACGGACCGGTCACCACGACCTGGGAAAGCATCCCCGCCGTCAACCCGCCGGACCCGGAGCACGGTGTCTAGCCACAGGCGGGTTTGCCCTGTTTCAGCAGGACGATCACGGTAGCCGGACTTGATGCGGTTCGACGGGGCTACTCGGCGTCCAGACCGACTCCGAGATAGCCTGGGGCGTCAGGGACTGCCGCTGACATCTGCCAGGTCCTGCCGTCGCCTGCATACTCCAGCGGCATGAGACCCTCGAGGCTCTCCACGTCGCCAATGTATGTATCCGAGCCCTCATATGAGGGATCGCCTGGCAGCTCGAAGTAGCGGTCCGTCCCGCCGCCGTCGATGAACAGCCCAAGCGTCAGCAGCCAGTCGCGCGGGCTGCCGTTCGCTTCCGGCTCGGACTGGCCGAGGCAGGGTCCCCTGCCGAGGTAGACGTCGTCACCGGCCCTGTCCCAGAACACGCTGATCGCGTTCACATGGCTGGTGCCGAGCGTCGTGCGCGCCCCCTGGTACCAGTCGTTGCCGGACACATCCTCGAACCAGGCAAGGCTCCAGTCCCGTCCATGGCCCATGCTCTGGCGGCGCGTCACGATGTAACGGTCGTCACCGGCCTCATCCTGCAGGATGCCGATGGAGAAATGCGGCGCGCTGGCCTGGCTGTACTGCGCGCTGCGGTAGCTGTCGGCGCCGCCCTTGTCAACGAGCATGCCGATGGCATACCAGTAGCTGTTGCCCTGCACATAGCAGTCGCCCACGTAGCTGTCAGCCCCGCTGCCGCCGTCCAGCAGCAGCGCGAAGCCGCCGGCCCAGCTGTGCCCGTTGACGAAATCCGCCCGCCTCCCGTAGGCACTGCCCTGGCAGAAGTGCACATGGTGGTCCGGGCCGTACAGCCCGCCGTTGAAGTGCGATTCCATGTCGGCCAGGTAGCGGTCATTGCCATCGCTGTCCACGAGCAGCCCGCTGCCCATCGTGCCCGCATAGGCCTGGCTGTACTTGAAGGCGTGGTAGCTGTCGTTGCCATTTCCGTCAGCGAGCAGTCCGAGCCCCATCACGCCACTGGCCTGGCAGTTGCCCCAGCCCTCGTAGCTGTCATCGCCTGCATAGTCCGCGAGCACGCCGCAGCCGAACAGGCCGAAGCCGGCCCCGCCGTAGCGGCAGGCATACTCGTCATTGCCGGCGGCGTCGATCAGCACGCCGTAGCCGAACACGCCGGCGGCGGCTGATGGAATGTCATCACGTCCACTGGCAGCGTAATCATCATCGCCTGAGAGGTCGATCGAAATGCTCAGCGGCTGGTCGTAGGAAGCCGTCGATGCAGTCCCGGCCGGGTAGCTGTCACTGCCTGCCGTGTCCAGCGACAGCAGCACGGCCTGATTGCCAAAGTCATGCCTGTCATCGCCCGGGCCGCAGCTGATGGCAACAAGGCCCAGGGGCGTGCTCATCCGGTAATGCACAGCCGGCCAGCCGGCCAGGGTGTCCGCACCGGACAGGATCCGCTCCGCCTCCTGTGCCGTGATTGCAGCCAGGGTCGCCCCGGCGCTCAGCAGATTCCAGTCGATGCTGTCCATCAGTGATTCCAGCAGCAGCACATCGTCCAGCTCGTCAGGCACTTCACTGCCTGTGGTGTCATCCTCTTCCTCGAAGGTGTTGATCGTGAAGGCGAACACCCGGTCATACAGCTCCTGCGGGTCCAGCCTCAGCTCCTTGACCGGCTTTGTCAACGCCTCATCGCGGTAACGCAGGATGCGCGGCGTGCTGAACAGCACGAGCGCAGCGGCCTGCTTCACTTCCAGCGGCAGGCTGGCATATTCCTGCTGCTGCACGGCTGCATCCGACGCTTCCACGCCCAGTTCACTGAGCGCCACCGCCAGGCAGTCCCCTCCCAGCTCCTCAACGCGCGTGCGTTCGCTTGCCAGTTCGTCGCCGACCAACCCGAGCCGCACCCCGCAGTCCAGCCTCGTGAAGCCGGAGGTGACCAGTGAACCGAGATTGCCGCTGTTCTGCAGCAGCCCGTTCGTCAACGAGCGTGTGTAGGCACTCGTCTTCCAAGGGTTGTCATAGATGAACTCATGTGTGCTGAGTCGGTACTTGTCCCCGCCCCACAGCGCCAGGTCCGCGGCATTGATGCGCACATCCTCCGGGCTGAGCCCGGCCTCGCCCAGCGCGCGTTCGAACAGCTCGGACTGCTCTGGCAGGTAAGCCGTTGTGCGGGCTGCGGAGCAGCACAGTGAAACACCCAGCAGCAGCAGGGGCAGCTGCCATGACCATGGTTTGAGCATTGCGCAATTGTACGATTGAGCGGCCTGCCGGCGCAGGGCCAGGGGAGAATATACTAAGGTGCAAGCGACATTCAGGTCCGGCGGGTTGGGTCCTGGAAACCCCCGATTTTGTACCGTTGAGAACAATTCCGCAGGCCAGGCAGTCTGTTTACCAGCACAAGCCATGACTTCGGGCAGCTGCGGCATTCAGCCGATGCCCGATCAAGGAGGCAGTGATGAAGATACTGAGCATTACAGCAATTGCGGGAATCATGGCGGCCATGCTGCTCATCCCCGCGCATTCCGAGGAAGTGAAGGTCACCGGCCAGCTTAAGACCGACCTCGACTTCCTGGACGGCTTCGACATCATCATCGGCGACAGCGGCCAGCGCTTCGACGGCTGGTCCGAGCGCGAAACCCGCGTCTTCGCCGAGGTCTACGACGGCCGCACTTACCACGAGCACTACTTTGACAACCTCCCGGCGATGATGTTCGTGCTGCGTGAGAACTACGAACGCGCCAGCATCACCTGGCTCGAGGTGCCGGACTACTCCGCGCCGGGACGCGGGCTGATCGACGGCCGTTATGCCTGGTACGTCTGGGACCACGACCGCTACAGCCGTGGCGGCACCCCGCTGGTGCTGGCCTTCAGTGGCCTGGCGGACGCCCGCCGTGAGGCCGGCCGGCGCGAGGCTTCCCTGCTGAGCTATGAGGACATGCTCTGGCGCCTCTATGACTGGTCGGAGCAGGCGCACGAGCGCGTCTACTGGCGGGGCTGGGACCGTGAGCGCTGGTCCGACGAGCCGCGCTGGCAACGCGCCTATGATGAACACTGGCAGGACCCGCGCTGGGATGACAGCGACGGCTTCCTCAGCGTGGAACTGAAGCTCGGCGACTTCACCCTGCGCTATGAGGATGACGACATCTTCGGCGAGGGCGGCCGCTACCGTGACTACGAGGAGTACCCGGGGCATTACCACGAACGTCCGATGCAGTACTTCGAGTTTGACAAGCAGGATGCAAGAGGCCGGCGCTGGACCAGTGAGAGTGGGGGCGACCATGACCGCGGCCATGGCAACGACCCCGACGGCTTTGACGAGGACAACCCGGGCCAGGGCCACGGCAAAGGCAACAGTGGCAACAAGGGCAAGGGCAACAAGGACAAGAACAAGGACAAGGATAAGGACAAGGGCAACGGCAAGGGCAATGGCAAGGCTAAGGGCAGCGCCAGGCAGAGCAGTGCCGCCCAGGGCCAGCAGTCCCATGGCAAGTCCGGCCGTGGCCATTAGCGGCACGACTCCTCCTGAGGTTCCCTGCGTAGGGTGTAGGCCCTACAATCCAGCCAGTGGATGCACTCAATCCAGGCTTACGTGATGCCTGCCGCTGAGCAGGGCAGGATCACGGCGCCGCAGTGGCTCAGGCTGCTGCCGCGCTGGCTCGCCCGCCTGATGCTGGCGGCGGGCTGGATGCTCGTTGTTGCCAACGCCATCTCCCGCCAGGGTGTTTCCGCACTCTGGGCCTGGGATGTGCTGGCGGCGAGTGCGGGGCTGCTCGTCAGCGGGATCTGGCCGCTAGCCGGCGGGCTTGGTCTGATCGGCTTCTGCATGCTCTACGCCCTCCACTGCACCAATTCACTCTGGCAGCAGGAAGGCTACAGCGCCGCCAGCTTCACAGGAGCGCTGATCACCGGTTTCGGCAATATCTACGTGCTGATCTGCTATCTGGCAATCGCCCTGCCCGGTGCACTGCTGCTGCTTGACCGGCGGCTCAATCACGGGCGGCAAGGGAGCCGCTGATCCGGGTGAGGGCTAGACCGGCAGGTCGCGCAACAGCCGGCCTGCATGCTCGAAGGTCCCGGCAGTGATGCACACCGCTGAACCGTCCGGACCACTCAGGCTCATTGTGCTGATTTCCCCGTTCTCCACGCTGCGGGCCAGCACCAGCACCTGGCTGAGGATCGCCTTCCAGCGGCCGGCTTCAGGAAACTCCCCGTGCTCCAGCCCCTTGATCAGGCCCAGCAGGGCCGCGGCCACCTCGGCATTCTCCGCCGCACTGCCCAGCCTGAGCTCCAGCGCCACTGGAGCTCCCGCTGCTTCACCACCCTGCACAGCCAATATCTGCCAGTCCGAGCGGCTGGTGCCGCGCAGGCCGAATTCGGTCTCCCTGAGCAGGCTGTGCAGGGCGCGCAGCACTGCACTCAGCCCCGTCAGGCTGATCACTGCCCCACTGATCCTGAAGTTCAGCAGCACCGGGCTGCCCTGCAATGCGTCCTGCACCGCTTCTCCCCGCCAGCGGAGAGATCCACCGGCCAGGCCATTATCACATCAGTGCCTGCTTTTTCCGTGTCACCTGTGCCGCCGGCCATGTCACCCCATGTCTCCGTTTCATGCCACCGATGTCCTCCCCCGGAGTGCCGCGCTGGGGAAGAATATGCGCGGCAAACCCGCCCTGCTGACACAGATATGCAGGCGCGGAAGAAGGACTGGAACATGTACGATCAGCGAATCCGGGCAGCGCTGCTGCTGCTCATCTGCTGCTGCCTGACTGCCTGCGGAGGCGGACGGGAGGGCAGCCCGACTGCACTGCTCGCCGGCGCGGAGCAGACACAGCCTGCCACTCTCGGCGAGAGCGCGGCTCTCCTGCAGGAACCGGCGGACCTGGCCGGATTGCCGCAGCTGCCCCTGGAGGCCCCGCGCAGCTCATCCGCACCACCGAGCGACGCCGACCGGCTCTGCCTCGGCGAGGAATGGGAGAATGCGCTGGCCTCCAACAAGGTGGCCGGTGATCTCTTCAGCCCGGAGTTCGCCGGAGCGGCTGGCCGTGACCTTAGCGATGCGGCCTATGCGATCTACCGCTTCAGCAATCTCGCCGATTACACCGGCAAGAAGCAGCTGGTGCTCGGCTGGAGCGCGGCCGGGGATACTCCCCAGGATGTGCGGGTCGCGCTTTCCAACTATGCGCTCGGCCGCTGGGAATGGCACAGCATGCCCGCCGGCATGAAGCTGCCGCTCTCAGGCTTTGCGGACTATGTCAGCCCGGCCGGCAATAGCTATGCAATGGTGGTCTCGCTGGACAATGGCAACTTCATCCTCGACTACGTGCTGGCCGGCGGCAGCACCCTGCCGCAGATGCAGGTCACGACTGACCTGGACCAGGACCCCCTGAAGAACATCGCACCACGGGTTGTCAGCTTCAACGCCTCCGGCAGCCGCTCCTACGGCGGCAGCATCGTCTCCTTCGACTTCGACTGGGAAGGCGACGGCATCTGGGATGTTGAAGGCAACCTTGACGGACTGGGCATCCATGAATTCAGCGCCGGAAACTACGACACCACGGTGCGGGCCACTGACAACCTTGGACAGCAGAGCAGCCATGTCGTCAGTTTTGCGGCGATCGACCCGGCCAACACCGCGCCGACCGCAAGCTTCACGCGCAGCCCGGAAAGCGGGGAAGGCCCGCTCACCGTGCAGTTCGATGCCAGCGGGTCTTCTGACGGGATGGGTGGCTACATCACTAAGTACGAATGGGACTTCGCCTACGGCGGCGGCTATGAGTATGTTTCCGATTCGCCGGAGGCTGAGTGGACCTTCACCCTCGCCGGTGCAAACCAGGTCACCCTGCGCGTGACTGACAACTACCTCGCGACACACAGCGTGACCTTCCCCGTCACCCTCACCGAGGGCTGGAATACGCAGGGCATCGTTGGCAACATGGACACGCGCTACCGTCTGGCAATGTGCACCTCCGGCACTGGGGCGGACGCCCGCGCCTGTGTCGCCTTCTTCCGCTTCGATGCCAAGGACCTCTGCTTCGTGCGCGCAATCACGGCCAATGGCAGCACCTGGGCCGGCTACTCCAATCCCGTTTCCACGGCGCTTGACACCGGATTCTCACCCAGCATGGACGTGCTGCCCGGCGGGATCCCGATCATCGCCTATGGCCAGTCCGGGGCCAGTGGCTACGATCTCTACTGCGTCAGGGCTGATGATTTCGCGGCAACCGGCTGGTCCGCGCCGAGCAAGATTGACGCTGGCAACAATTACGGCATCGGTTCCAGCCTGCGTGTGATCAATACCATCCCCTGCGTCGCGGTCTTTGACCCCACCAAGTCCAGCGGCTCCAGCTACGTGCTGTACTTCCAGGCCAATGACGGCATGGGTTCGACCTGGAAGCTGCCGCAGATCGCGCTGATGGCCGCCCCCGGCGTGGATTTCGAGAGTGTCACACTCGGCCGGGCGACTGACGGGCTCTTCAGGGATCCGATCATCGCCGCCGGCTACCGCAACGGGCTGGAGTACAAGGGCACCTACATCACCTCCGGCACCAATATCGACGGCACGAGCTGGGATGAACCGGCAGTGCTGGATGGCTGGACTACCCGCGGCAACTTCGTGGATGTGAACGGCAGGCCGGCCTATGCCGGCAGTGAGCTCGGCAAGACGGACCCGGGGGGTTTCTTCATCCGGTCGCTTGACGGAGATGGCAATGCCTGGCCCGCTGAGCAGACCAGCTACGCCGGCAGCGCAATTGCCAATGTCTGCCTCGTCGTGGACGGCAGGCCGGAGATCTACTACCAGGACGGACCCACCAGCCGCCTGCTCAGGGTCCGCGCCGGCGATGACAATGCCACGTCCTGGAGCGAGCCGGAACTTGTCTGGAACTACATGGGTGAGTACGCCTGCGAACTCAACGGCACCGTGGTGAACGGCATGCCCGTGCTGGCCTATGTGTACTGGAGTGGCAATACCAGGGAAATCCGCTGCGTGAGCTGGTACTAGGACCGGCGCTATGATTGCAGGGCATGCCGCTCTGCGCTGACTGCAAACGGATGGGCTGCGGCCGCTGCCGCCTGGCTGGCAACGGCCCGGCTGCGCTCAGGCGCGAAGCCTCACCCTTCGCGGTGGCGCATGACATCCCCGTGGATTTCCGCAGCCATGAGCGCCGAGAGCCCTATTTCCCGCTGCTCTGCGAAACCCGGCGCGTGCTGCTGGCCCAGCCGCCGGGCTACTGGCGAAGTGGGATGCTCATGGCGCTGGCGACGGTCCGCTTCCATGTGACTCCGATGTTCGCCGATCAGGCTCGCGGCATCCGCAATCCGCGCGGGCATACGATTCCGCTGCTGACGAACACGATCCGCCTGCGCGAGGATGTCGCGCGGGGCAGCACCGCCGCTGACGTGCAGCTGCTGCTGCATGAACTGGCGCACCGCTGCGGGGCCGTGCTGCCGGAGTGGAAGCTGTGGTTCCCCTGGTGGTTCAGCCAGGAGGAGATCTACGGCAGGCGTGTCAATGCGGCGGATGCGATCTCGATGGCGATGCTGGAGCACTACTGCAGGGTCGTGCGCTGGCCGGACTGAACAGCTCAGCCCGCGGGAATGCCGAACAGGGTGACCGCCAGGCAGAGCAGCGCCATTACGGCGAAGCCCAGCAGGTGGAGGATGCGGACCGCGAGCTGCCTGCTGCCGCTGGCAACGAGTAGCGCCACCAGGCACTGCAGGCAGTAGTACAGTGCGAAGGCCCGTGAGGCGATGGCGATGATCGCGTTGACATCCGTCAGCCAGGCCAGCCCCAGGGTCACGGCGAGAATCAGGATGTAGGCATGGCGTTCCGGCAGGCGCTCGCCGGAGAGATCCTCCACCAGCCCGCCCGCACCGGCGCTGTCAGCTGTCGCCGCACTGAACTGGCTGCCGATCGCCGCGATGCTCAGCAGCACCGGCAGCACCGCCGCGACCGGTTTCGTCATGCTGATGATCGCGGTCACGTCAGCGCCCGGCCCCTCACTGAACAGCACCGTTGCCAGGCCGATGAACAGGATGTAGATCGCCCCCGACAGCAGCTGGGCGTCGCGCATCGTGCGGATGCGCTGCTCCGCCGGGTGCAGGTGGCCGAGGTAGCGCGAGGTCTCGAAGCCCTGCACGATGATCAGCAGGCCCAGCAGGATCTGGATGTCATGCAGGCCCACGCCGGAGTCAATCCGCGGCAGTTGCCAGTTGCCGCTGCCCAGCAGGCTGAGGTTGTGCACGAGCAGCGCCAGCAGCAGCCCGCCGATCATCGCCAGGTTGAGTGCCGTCGTATGGCGCTCCAGCCGCTCGAAGACCGACAGGCCCTTCCAGATCCCCACGCCGCAGATGATCACGAGGCTCGCACTCGTGATGGCCCTGGCGATCTGTGCGCCTTCCAGCCCGAGGGCCTTCATGGAGAATGCCGCCAGCAGCTGCAGGTAGTAGGTCACGGAGATGAAGTAGGCGATTGCCAGCACGAGGCGTGAAACGAAGGCTGCGCTCTGGGCCGCGCCCGGTCCCTTGTTCTCCACCGGCTCGAAATGCGCGATGTTGAAGCGGATCACCCAGCCCACCATGTAGCTCAGCAGCAGCAGCGCCGCCATGCAGGGCAGGGCGTATACGCCGACACTGTCCGCCAGGAGTGGAGCGCTGACGAGGAAGCCGCTGCCCATGATCGAGGCCAGCGGTGTGAGCATGGCCTTCCAGTCCCCGGACTCGCGCAGCCGCCTGGACAGCAGCAGCCAGCCTGCCAGTCCGGCTGCAGCAATGACAATCAGGGCATTGAGCAGGATCTGCATCGGGCTGATTCTCGCACAGGATGCCCTGCCGGGACTTGTGCCGAAAGTGTGATGCCCGCATCACGTGGCAGCCGGGCGCGGTAGGATATCGCAATGCCGGATCTGCGCCTGATCCTCGGGGACCAGCTGTCCCGCAATATTGCCAGCCTGGATAGCCTGGCTGCCGGCGATGTCGTGCTGCTCTGCGAGGTGCAGGAGGAAGCCAGCTACGTGCGCCATCACAGGAAGAAGATCGCCTTCATCTTCTCCGCCATGCGCCATTTCGCCATGGAACTTGAGGAGGAGGGGATACGGGTTGACTACATCCGCCTGGACGAGCCTGGCAACACTGGCAGCCTGACAGGCGAAGTGCAGCGCGCGCTAGCCAGGCATCGCAGCGAGCGCGTGATCTGCACACATCCCGGGGAGTGGCGCGTGCTGCAGGACATGCGCGCCTGGCAGGATCAGCTCGGCATCCCCGTGGAGATCCGTGCTGACAATCGCTTCCTCTCAACGAAGGAGGAGTTTGCCGAATGGGCCAGGGGCAGGAAGCAGCTGCGCATGGAGTACTTCTACCGTGAGATGCGCCGCAGGCTCGGGATCCTGCTGGAGGGTGAGCAGCCGCTCGGTGGCCGCTGGAACTTTGACAGCGAAAACCGCCGCCCGCCAGCCTCCGGGCTGCTGATCCCCCAGCCGCACATGGTCGAGCCCGATGCCATCACCCGCGAAGTGCTGGAGCTTGTTGCCAGCCGCTTCCCTGACAACTTCGGGGAGCTTGAGTCATTCCATTTCGCCGTCACAAGGAAACAGGCGCTTGCAGCGCTGGAGCTGTTCATCACTGAGCGGCTGGCGGACTTCGGCGACTATCAGGACGCCATGCTTTCCGGCCAGCCCTGGATGTACCACTCGCATATCTCGATGTATCTCAACTGCGGCCTGCTGGACCCGCTGGAGTGTGCCCAGGCCGCTGAACAGGCTTACCTCGAGGGCCGTGCTCCTTTGAACGCCGTGGAAGGCTTCATCCGCCAGATCATCGGCTGGCGCGAATTCGTGCGCGGGATCTACTGGCTGCGCATGCCGCAGTACCGCGAGCTCAATGCCCTCAATGCCACGCGCCGCCTGCCCTGGTTCTACTGGGATGGCAACACTGAGTTGAACTGCCTCAGGCAGTGCATCGCGGAAACGCGCCAGCATGCCTATGCACATCACATCCAGCGTCTGATGGTGCTTGGCAACTTCGCCCTGCTGGCCGGAATCCACCCGGATGATGTCAACGAGTGGTTCCTTGTGGTCTATGCCGATGCCTATGAATGGGTAGAACTGCCCAATGTGACGGGTATGAGCCAGTTCGCTGACGGCGGCTACCTGGCCAGCAAGCCCTATGCCGCCAGTGGCAGCTACATAAACCGCATGTCGGACTACTGCCGCGCCTGTCGCTACGACGTCAAGCAGCGCACAGGGGAAGACGCCTGCCCCTTCAACTACCTTTACTGGGACTTCCTCGAGCGCAATCGCAGCCTGCTCGCCGCCAATCCGCGCATGTCGATGACCTACCGCACCTGGGAGCGGATGGATGAGCGGGAGCGCGTTGACATTCTCGCGCTGGCCCGCTCATTCCTTGACGCTCTGGAGTGATCCGGTCCGTCCCGACTCAGCCTGCCGCTGCCGCGCCGAAGCCCGTTCCGCACAGCTCCTCTGACAACTCCCAGAGCCTGGCGGCATTGCCGGGATCCACGGCATAGGAGGCCAGACCCTGCGCCGATGCCGGGTCGTCATTGATCTCCGCCAGCTGGCAGTCCGCCAGATAGCGCCCACCCAGCCCATCCAGTTCCGGGGCCGTGGCCGCATAGCAGCTCGTGGCCGCGCCCATCGGGATGCTCTTGATCAGGGTGTCCGTATCCTGGATGCGCGCCATCACCTGCTCGATGTCCTGCTCGGACATATGCCGCCCCAGCTCGGTGATGATCGCGCCGGGATGCACGGCAAAGGCCCGCAGGCCCTGCGCTGCGAAGCGCCGGTCCAGCTCCACGGCGTGCAGGATGTTGGCGGTCTTGGCCTGGCCATAGGCCAGCCACTTGTCATAGCCGCGCTGTTCGAAGCCGATGTCGTCAAACTGCACCGGGGAGAAGCGGTGCCCGCGCGAACTGAGGTTGACAACGCGCGCGGAACCGGAGCGCAGCAGCGCCGGCAGCAGCAGCCCCGTGAACAGGAAATGCCCGAGGTGGTTCGTGCCGAACTGCATTTCATGGCCGTCAGCCGTATGCCCGAAGGGGCAGGCCATCACCCCGGCATTGTTGATCAGGAGGTCCAGCCTGTCATGCCTGGACAGGAACTCCGCCGCCGCACTGCGCACGGCAGCCAGCGAACCCAGCTCCAGCTGCAGCAGCTCCACCGCCTCGTTGCCGGTCGACTTGCGGATCTCCGCTGCCACCTCTTCGCCCTTCTGCATGTTGCGCAGGGCCATCACCACATGCGCGCCGCGAGCTGCCAGGGCCCGGGCCGTCTCGGCCCCGATCCCGCTGGATGCGCCGGTGACCAGTACGAGCCTGCCATGCAGGTCGATCCCCGCCAGCACCTCATCCGCCGTCGTCGTCGGGCCGAAGCCCGTTCTGTCAATGTTTTCCATGTTTGCCTCCGTTGTCATTACTGATTGCACAGGCCCCTGATCAGGGCGCTGCCCGCCTTCTCCAGTCTCTCGCCCACATCCATCCGCATGCCCTGCAGGCGCGGATGCTGCATCACGCGCTGCACCGTTTCGTTCGGTTCGCAGGACTGCGCCATGCCGGCCACCAGCGCATGGAAGCCCAGCGTCAGGAGCGGCATCGCATCCGCCGGCAGTTCCGGCAGTACGCGCCGCAGCGCCGCTTCCAGCAGCGCCAGGTCGTCCAGCATCCCGAGCTTGAAGCGCAGGATCGCCTCCTCGCTGCTGTTGCGCTCCAGCACATTGCCAAGCATCGGCATCAGCTTCAGGAGCAGACTGCGCTGCAATGTCTGCCGGGTCAGCCCCGCCGCCACCGCATCCGCTCCGCAGTCCGGCCCGAGTCCGTCAAGCTCCTCCGCCATGCCCCGGCACCAGCCGCAGGTCTCCTCGGCATAGATCTCGAGGAAGATCTCCTCCAGCGAGCCGAAGTAGCGGTAGAGATTGCTCTTGGTGAAGCCGGCGCGGCGCGCCAGCTCATTGAGGCTCAGCTCCCGGAAATCCCGTTCCGCAAGCATTTCCCGCGCAGTGGCGAGGATCGCCCGTCGACGCTCCTCAATCTGCTCGGGCTGCCTGGCCCGGATCCAGTCCTGCTGTTCCTGCTTGCTCATCATAAGAGACTGATGGTCTATTAATAACAGACCACCGGTCCCTTGTCAAGGATGTGCAGGAAATTCGCCGCGCGAATCAGTGTGACTTGGCAGGCAGATATCAGTCTGCCGACTGTCTATTGCCTTCGATCTGCTTTATCGCTTTGTCCAGTCGCTCAAGCAGGTGTGGATTGATCTGTTCGCGGACCTTATGCAGCAGCGGCAGTGCTTCCGCTGCGGCAGGACCGATTGCCCCGAGTGATTCGATATGTTCCATTGCGTTCTGGCGGAAGCTAGGTACCGCATTCCCGGGGAGATGATGGGACGTGTAATCCAGCAGATAGCTGCTGCTTTCCTCCAGAGCGTCCATCAGCTCCGGTACAAGTCCGCTGGCCCGCCCGCCGAGGTTCTCAAACACCTGGGGAGCTGCCCTGCAGTCATTCTCGTGTGCCGTAAAGTTCAGGGTCTCACGCAGCCAGGGCTCCAGCAGGTCAGCGTTGTCACCATATGAGAGGGCGATTGCCAGTTCCGGGCGCTGGTGGCTCCATACCCCCTTGCCATTGCTGAACACCTCCCGCAGGAAGCTGTGGATGCGTGGGTCATCCGGCGAAAGCCGCATCAGAGCCTGCATCGCAACCAGACTCAGCAAATCACCCTCGCGGGACACTCCGGCCAGATGGTCCAGGATCTCGGCATTGGCAACGCCGAGATCAGCTATAGCAGGGTACAGCCTGTTTTTCCACTCGTATTCCTCGTCCAGCAGCGGCATCAGCAGCGGCAGTACTTCATCCGCAGCCTCCGGTCCCAGCCGTCCGAGTGCCTTCATGACCGTCAGCGGCCCCACCGGTGTGATCCTGCCAGGCTCGGGGTATGCATTCACCACGCCGCTCTTCGCATACAGCTCCAGCAGTGCCGGCAAAGCAGCAATTGCTGCCGGCCCGATATGCGCGACGAGTTCGACAGCGGCAATCCGTGCATCCAGGCTGAGGGTTTCATCCGACATGATGACGATCAGCCTGTCAACATGTCCTGCCAGCACTTCCGGTGGATACTGCAGCAGGGCTTCCTGGGCTCCGCTGACAATCGTGTATTTCCCATCGCCTTCGTACAGCAGCAGCTCCAGCAGGGGGGTGACAGCCTCAGCACTTCGCTCGCCGAACCTGCCGAGCTGGCGGGCAGCCTCGACGCAGGAATTCGTTTCAGCCGGGTCCAGTCTGGCAAGCAGCATCTCCAGCATGTCCGGGTGGAAGTAACCCAGCGACATCGTCAGGCTGAGGATCTGCTCCTCGTTGCCCGGATGCAGCCGCCGGCTGTCCAGCAGTGCATCCCTGAAGCGCTCATGCTGGCTGCGGTCCATGCCGTAGCCGGTGAATTCAATGAGCCGCATGTTGTCAATACTGGCGGCCTGCGTCTCCAGCAAATCCAGCAGCACTGGCATCCACTGCTCTTCCGGCTGGCGGGCAGCGCTCAGCAGGCTTGCGCAGGCGCAGCGGATCTGCGGCTGGCTGTCATGCGTAGCCTCTCTCAGTACCTGCAGCGCATCCTCGCGATACAGCAGCATACCGAACAGATGGCAGGCTGCCAACCGCACTTCGAGATCCGGGTCATCGTGAAGGATAGCGCTGACCTCAGGCAGCATTCCGCCCAGTTCCTCATGCTGGCCGTATGTGCCCAGTCTCCGCAGTGCAGCAATCCGTTCTCTGGCCAGCCCGCTGTCCAGGGACGGCAGCTCACCGAAGACCGGCCCCCGGTCCTGGGAATAACTTGATCCGTGCGGTCCGGAATCATCCATCATCAGCCCACGCCGTCCGCTGCTGCCGGGCCTGTAGGTGAAGGGGCTATCCCTGCCGTAGCCGAAGGCAAACAGGATCAGACTGCCTATGCAGACAGCCAGCAGGACCAGCAGCAGACCCCGCAGTTTCATACCAATCAGACCTCCGCTTCCGTTTCCGGTTCCATGCTGGCACACCAGTGATGCTGCTAGCTGCCGCCGATGCGCGTGATGCGGAAATGCCTCAGTTGATCCGGCGCGACAGTCTGCATTGAGCCGATTACAAGTACGCCGGAATCGTCGAGGGCCATATTGACCCCGTACCAGTCATCCTCATCGATGCTCCAGAGCTTCTGGCCTGTCGAATCCAGTGCCAGGATCCGGGTTTCATATTCCCCGTCATATGACACTGCATAGCTCAGGAACATCCTGTCAGCGTTGTCGACAAGACAGGTCTGCAGGAGAATTGCCTCTGGCACGGATAAGTCCAGATCAACCACACCTGTGGGACTGACACGAAGCAAAGTGGTCTTGTCCTGCTTCAGGATGGCCCTGCCACTGTTGTCAATCGCCATCAGTTCCAGCGCAGTGCTGCCATCGCTGTGCCATTGAAGGTTTCCATCTGCGCTCACCGAGTACAGGGCGGGCTCTGCTGCATTCTGATCCGGCAGTCCCTCCAGGAATCCCAGGTTGGCAGTCAGCCAGATGCTGCCATCCGGTCCGGCGCTGAGCTCAGTGACATACCTGCTCCAGTAAGGCTCCTGCCACAGTTCGTTGCCAGTAGGATCCAGGCAGATGATATGACGCAGTCTGGGCGGTGGCGGCGGTGCGGAACCTCCCCCGACTTCTCCCGGTCCTGGTTCCGGCGGATCCCGTCGGATGTCCGTGCTGAAATACAGCTTGCCCTGTGGTCCTTCCACAATATATCCGGCTGGTGAGACATCACTGAAGGGGAAGTCCCAGATGATATTGCCAGCCTGGTCCATCCGCGTGACGGAATGGTAACGAACCAGTAGCAGGTCCCCGTTGGCAGCCATGTTGACGCTGCGCAGGTCCTCCAGTTCGTCCACTGCGATGATTTCTCCATTGCTTGCCATGCGGGTTGAATGGGCAAATGCGCCGACACCGAACAGGCTGCCGTTGTCAAGAACGACAGCCGGGGCATTCAGCGTCTTAGTGGCCCAGCGGTAGCGGTTCTCGCCGTCAAACGCCATGGCATTGCCGAGATAGCCCGAGTAGATGCTTCCGGAATTGCCAAGCACGAACTCCCTTGTCGGATAGTCTGCTTCATCCTCATGCAGTTCAATGACAACTTCCTCGTAGCTGTCCAGCCCCGTCGGTCCAGGATAAGCTGAGAGGCGGTTGTTGCCTGGGTTGCCATCCTTGCTGCGCCAGCTGGAAGCTCCGCTGTCGCCGCTGCCCCTGATCAGCCAGCCCTCGGCTGCAGCACTGCGTCCCTGGTTATGCACCGAGACAGCACTGATGCGGTACTCATGCAGGTTCCAGTCAGTTCTTGTAAAATCATTCCAGTTGTTGACCTGTCCCAGCTCTGCCACCAGATGCCTGCTGCCATTGCCATCGCGCCAGATGCGGTATCCCTCCGCATTGTCAACACTGTCCCAGCTCAGTTCGATCCGGTCGCCGAACTCAGCCTGGCTTGCCTTGAAATTCACAGGCGCGGGCAGGTCCAGGATCAGTTCGATGGGCTCTGAGGCAGCGGACTGCCCCGCAGCGTTGACAGCCGTGACCGTGTACAGCAGTGGAACACCAGCGGGAGGATGGTCGTACAGCTTCAGATCCAGCCAGTGCCCCTCGACCGTTGCAACTGGCTCCGAGACATCATCCCTGTGAATCAGGTAATGGTCCGCACCATTGCTGCGCTCCCAGCTCAGATCTACCTCAAGATATGATCCGTAGCTCAGACCCCGTCCGTAGGTAATCACGGGCTGCTCCGGCAGATTGCCACTCAGTGGTCCGCCGATTGCCAGCAGCCCGTCCGACTTTGTCAGCAGCACCGTCTGGCCGGGATAGGGCACCGGTCTGCTCATTGCCTTGCCATCACAGTTCAGGCACCAGTTCTCCGTCCCATCCGCCGCCATGCTGATCAGTGAATTGTCCAGATCGGGATAGGGCCAGGTGTTGTAATAGGGACTGAAACTGAGTAAGGCATTGCCTTCACTGTCGCAGCTTATTCCGTTGTTGAGCACGCTGCGGGGCAACTCGCTGAACTCAAGCATGTCTGTGAAGTTGCTGCGCACCAGTCTGTTGCCATAACCCTGGAAGCTGATGTCGAAGATGATGGAATCCCCCGGCGCGGAGCAGAAGGCTCCGCCATAATATTCATGCATCAGGTCCTGGTTGAATGAAAGCAGATTGACTGGCCAGTCGATTAGCTGTGATTCGTCAAGAGGCAGGCCCACTGCACCGGAGATTTCTCCCGAGCCATAGTACAGAGCTTCACTGGCTTGGTATTCATCGCCATTGAGATCCTTGAACGGTGTTTCCTGTACCATCAGCCCTGTCGGGCCATTGTTGATCTGATGGTCAATTTGCTCCAGCACCGTCCCATCCGCATCCAGCATCAGCAGCCCCGCTTCCCGCCGGAAATGGATCCGCCCCCGGCTGTCAAGCGCCGGGCCGTCGAGGATCGCCGATCCGCTTTCGTGCCGCCACTGCTCCATGCCGTCCGGTGCCAGTGCCCTCACAGTCCCTGCCTGGTTGCCGAACAGGATCGTGCCGTCGTCCGCCATGCCGATGTCGCCGCTGATCCCGGCCCCGCTGGCAACGCTCCACACAAGAGCGCCGGACTGGTCCACTGCCAGCACGGTGCCATCCGCGCAGCCGAACACCACCGTCCCGCTACGGCTGATCGCCGCACTCGTGCTCACCGCGGCAGGAGTGGTGTACACCCACCTTCCCGTGCCGTCGCCATTCAGCGCGTGCAGGCCGAGGCTGTCACCGATGTAGATCACACCTCCGCTGTCATACACCGGCTGCACATGCCCCGGATCCTCCAGCGGATACTCCCACCAGATATGCCCGGTCTCTGGTCCGGGCAGCGTTGAGAGGCCGCTGTTCCGCATATCGTGGTTGGCCTTCCACCAGTCACCGCGCTGCGAGCCTTCCTCCACCTGCTGGCCGCTGTCATTCGCCAGGCCCTCATGCCGCACACCGCCGCTGTCCAGCCGCCAGGGGACGACGTAGTAGTAGCGCCCCGCAGCGCCCGCCGGCAGCTCATGGCTGATCGCCGGCCAGCCGCTGCCCGCTGCCCGCAGCGTTGCCAGCTCGAACTCCGCCAGCGCTTCCGCATTGCGGTGTGCTTCATCCGTCGCCATGTACAGCGTGTAGCCGTCCACGCGCGTGCCGAAGTTCTGCCCGATCGGCGAGACGTCGCCAATCCCGATCTCCCCGTTGCCATCCCCGTCCGCGACCTGCGCCTCCTCCCAGCCTGGATCAGCCTCGCGCATCCCGTAGTAGCGGCCCAGCACGCTCAGGTCGCTGATGCCGGTTTCAAGGTTCAGCTCGTAGTCGCCGTGGTTGCGGTATGTCCAGTCGAAGCGCAGGCCGCTGTCAATCACGCTGACCGTGAAGTCGCGCACCTGGATGAAGCTGTTCTGCGCATACGGCTCGGCCTTGGATGATTCACGGACCCGCGCCAGTTCCGCATTGAGATCCAGCCACAGTTCCTGTGGAATCTCCCCTGCGGCGTCATCAGCCGCTCCCGGCTGATCGTGGCCCCGGCCCGGCCCGGATCCCGCGCAGGCTCCGAGCAGCACTGCGCACGCGAGCGCGGCAACACAATGGATGCGGTGCAAGTTCCCCACCTGTCTGTCCTCCGAATGTCCCTACAGCGGTCCGGCGCAGCCCGCTGGGCGGCACCGGTAAAGACACCCCGTGCATCTTCTGCACGTCAGAACCAGTGCTGAAAGCATAACAGGCCCTCTCAGTGAGCGCAATCATTTCCAGCCACGGCAGCCTCTCTCAATGCTCTTCCCTGCCGCAATGATTCAGCGGCCCCGGGCATTGGACATAATAGGTATGTGGATAGTAAGCAAGTGCAGCCGCCTCAGGAGCCCAGCCGGCTGCAGAAATTCCTGTTCTGCTTCCTGCTCGTGGCAGGCATCCTGCTGTTCACATTCGAACTGATCCTCATGCCCCAGCTCGACAATCGCCTCGAATCCGCCGTACGCCGCGAGTTCCACCTCGCCGAGGATGCCCAGGTGCGGATCCGCCGCGGCAGCCTGGCCTGCACCCTGCGCGGCTATCTGCCCGCCTTCAGAGTGGACAGCGCCTCCGCCGT
Organism: bacterium; assembly: GCA_020440605.1. Lineage (GTDB taxonomy): Bacteria > 4484-113 > 4484-113 > 4484-113 > JAFGCY01 > JAHEFU01. The sequence goes on from JAGRNT010000014.1 coordinate 23,874, forward strand.
GATCGACGATCTGGCCGTCAGCGACCTGAGCTTTGAGGCGCGCGGCATCGACTTCAACATGCGCGGCATCATGCGTGGCGACAAGGCCCGGCTCAGCGATCTCGAGCATGCCTCGCTCAGCATCAGCGTCGCCGAGGCCGAGCTGCAGCAGCGCCTGGCCCCGCTGATCGAGGCCGAGGGCCTGCTCGAGCCGCAGCTCAGCATCGAGGAAGACGGCGTCAAGCTCACTGGCAAGAAGAAGAACAAGCTCTTCGGCAAGGTCAAGCTCGGGGCCAAGGGCCGCTTCACGGCGGACGGCTCGCCGCAGGTCAGCTTCCAGCTGCGCGAACTGGAGCTCGGGGTCGCCAACATCGGTGTGAGCGGGCTGGGCCTGGAGTTCGATGAGGCCCTGCCGGTGCTCGACATGGGCGGCTTCGCCGGCGACATCAGCGTGGACAGCGTCAGCACCAGCCCCGGCCAGCTGCATGTCAGCGCGCATACGGGCCGGCCCGCCGCCTGAATACAATCAGATCCCCGCATCCCTCAGGCCAGCGCGTCACAGCATGTCACTCACTGCGGTCAGTGGCATGCCCGGAACTGTGCAATGTCTCTGTATGCTCTAGCAAGGCCGGTCCACGGCAGAGACAACGGATGGATGAGCACACGGCAATGCACCTGACAGCGGCAGCGGATCTGCCTGCGCCTGTGTATGCCCGCATGCCGCAGCTTCATCCCTGAACAAGCCAACTACCATTTCATCTATCTGTCGCCCGGCTGGCGCATGCCAGCCGGGTGCAGGACTGTCCGCCACCGGGGATTCGCCTGAGCTGGCCGGGATGTTCAAAAGCTGCGATTGCGCCATATAATTCGCTGGTGCCGGATCAGTCACGGATAGTCAGGCTCAATAACCGCAGGCTGCGCGAGCGCATCCAGGAGCTCGGACTGAAGCAGTGGGCCGTGGCACGCCAGACCGGGGTGGCGCGGCGCACCGTGATCCGCTGGATCAACGGCGAGGTCAGCCGCATCACCGCCGAGAACCTGCAGAACCTGGCCCGGGTCGTCAGCCTCAGCCCGGCGGATCTCTCCACCGAACTGCCCCTGGACCAGGCCGCCTCCACCGAGGAGCAGCAGCAGGCCGTGACCTCAATGCTCAGCCAGAGCATGGGCGAGATGTTCCTGCGCTCCGAGAACTACAGCGCCTACGAACAGATGCTCAATGCCCTGCGCCATCCCGGGATCTCGATGCAGCAGCTGGCCAGCATCTACCTGCACATGATGGCGGCCGCCGCCATGCAGCATGAATTCGCCAGGGCCCGCGAGCACGGCCGCCAGTGCATCACCTGTGCCGAGCGCTGCCAGGATCGCAAGATCGAATTCACCGCACGCATCAATCTGGCGATCATCAACAGCGAAACCGGGCAGGTTTCGCTCATGCATGATGAGCTGGAAACCCTGATGGCGATGATGGAAAGCCAGAACCACAGAAGCAGCCTCGGTGCCCTGCACCTCAATCTGGCCCGGGCCTGCCGTCTGATGGCCGAACCGGCCCGCGCCACCCGCTTCGCGATTGACGCGATGCAGCACTATGGTGCCAGCCGCGACCACATGACCTATGTTGAGTCATTGGTACTGGTGGCGATCATCTGCATGGACCTAGGTGCCACAGAGCTGGCCCTTGATTATCTGGCGCTCGCACAGCGGCGCGCTGAGCGTGAGAATCTGGCAGTCTGGCACCCGCCGGTCCGCCTGCGGCAGATGGAGGCCGAAAGCAGCCTCGGGAGGCAGCAGTCCAGCGAGGAAGTGCTGGCCGTGCTGGAGCGCTACGACGAAATCGTCTATGTGCCGATCGACTGCTACCACGCTGCAGTACGCGCCCTGCACCAGTCCGGCCAGGCCCCGCTGGCGGTGCAGGTGATCGACCGCGGGCTGGAGCGCCAGTGGATCCGTCCCCAGGAAAAGGCCATGCTGCACCTGGAACTGGCGATCATCCGGCACCGTGCCGGTAATGTGGAACTGTTCGCCCAGCCGGCCCGGCTGGCGGCGGAGCTGTTCAGCGGCTGCGGGATGCATACCCGCGCTGACAGCGCCCTGCGCTTCGCGGAAACTGGAGAGGAGCCGCGCAGCCGCAGCAATGAGGGCCTGCTCAGCTTGTTGCGCGAAGCTCTGCCTCAGACCTGAGCATCGTTCGCCACTCCCGCGGAACCAGCCAGCCTACAACAAATGCGGATATATAAGGTATATAATATAGCTGTTTGCATCCGCATCCGGTGGGTGGATCCGGGAACTGAACCGGGACCTGCCGGAGGAGGCTGAAATGCGATTCTCCGCCATTGCGATGTACTGGGCCGGCATGCTGGCATGCCTGGCCTGCGCCGCCTGCTCCGGATCCGCTTCAACTCCGCAGGGAAATGCCGTGCCTGGCTCCCGCCTGCAGCTGCCCGTGAGCGGCTTCCCCGGATTGCCGGATGCAGTTGATGACAACGCTCTTCATCTGCATAGATCACCCAGTGAGCAGGGCTATCCCTTTGATGGTATCGACCGCAGCGCTGACAGCGGCGGTGGGAACCACCCGGTGCCGGCTACGGCGGCCTATGCCCTTGAGCCCCTGGCTGGCGGCAGTGCCTGGGCGCGCTACAGTTTCAGTCTGCCATTCGGTGAACTGCCATCCCGCTTCCGCGTGCATGTCTGCGACGAGGCGAATGTCGGCAACGCGCTGGCCCCGAGCCTGCCCTACTGGATCGGTGTGGCGCATTACGAATCCGCCCGCTGGCAATGGTTCGGCCCCTACAGCTCGTTTGAGGCGGATGCCTACCTGCCGGCCGGCCTCGGGGACCAGTATCTCAGCCCGCTGCAGCATGTGCACCTGCTGCTGCTGGGCTATGCCCCGCCGGGTGCCGTGCCCGTCAATCCAGCCATTGTCAACGGGACCATGTATACCGATGGCATCGGTGGCAACCAGGCTCCCGCGGCCTTCCTCACGGCAACGCCGGAGAAGGGGCCGCTGGGCACGCTAGTGGACCTGGATGCCACGCAGTCCATGGACCCGGATGGCAGTATCGTTGACTACGCCTGGGATCTGGACGGCGACAACCTCTTCGGCGAGCCCGGGCAGGAGGCCGCCGCCCAGGGACTGGCAACGCTCAGCTTCAGCCTGCCGCACCCCGGGCGCTGGAACATCACGGTGCAGGTCCAGGATGATGAAGGTGCGCTGGCCGCCTTCGCGGCGGAAGTGACCTGCACGGGCTGGCTGACCATGGATCTCAGCAAGTCCCTCTCCGCCACGAACATCGGCTTCAGCCTGCGTGAGATCAACGGCTACCCGGCGGCGGTCTACCAGCAGGATTCGAAGCTCATCTACGCGGTTGCCGCCACACCATTCGGCACCGATCCCGGGGACTGGCAGCATGTCGTGGTGGAGGACGGCAGCAACGGCTATCCCGGCGAGAACGCCTCGCTGGCGAACATCAACGGCCGTCCCGCCATCGCCTGGGGCCAGAATCCCCCGCCGCACGACCTGGTCTACAGCCATGCCAGCACGCCCCAGGGCAGCAGCGCAGCGGACTGGCAGAGCATCACGGTGGATGACTACGCCGGCTGGATTGGCAACGAATGTGATCTGGAACTGGTGAACGGCTTCCCGGCGATTGCCTATGATGACATCACGAACACCGGGCTGCGCTATGCGGTCTCGGACGACCAGTACGGAGCCAGCGGCTGGACCGTCGTTCGCGCTGACAACCACGAACGCAGCGGCAGCCTGCCAAGCGTCGGGGTGTTTGACGGCAGCCCGGTGATCCTCCATAACCGCTGGGATGAGGCGGGACTCAAGGGCCGGGTCTCACTGATGCGCTCCTCCACCACAAGTGGCAGTTCGCAGTTTGACTGGAGCGAGCTGTTCGAGCTCAGTGATCCGGTGGACCGGCTGATTCCCGGCAACATGGTGGATCAGGCCGGAGGTGTCGGCTTCAGCTATGCCAGGCAGCACGGTATCACTGACACCTTCACGCTGGAGTACCGCTGGCTCGACCCCGACACCACGATCCTGCATGGAGCAGCGCTCGGCGACATCGTGCTCGACGGGCATGTGCCGCTGCTCTGTTACACGCCCGCCGGTCCCGGGATCATGTACTTCACCGGGGACTACAAGCTGTACTTCGCCCACAGCGGCGAAACCGACGGCTCCGGCGTCTGGCAGCATGAAAAGATTGACAACATCCAGTCCTGGCCCTCGCACCACATCCAGATGGACCTGCAGACGATCAACGGCCAGCCCTGCGCCCTCTACACGGACGAGGCTGAGCAGAGCGTACGCTATGCGGTGCGCTTCGACTGAGCCTGCCAGTCCCGCAGCAGTCCGGCCAGCTCGCTGACGCTGTGCGCCTGCAGTGCGCAGTCCGTGAGTGAGGCTGCGCCGTAGCCGTACATTGCGGCAATGAAAGGCAGGCCGTTGTCAGCGGCGGCCTGGCGGTCCTGCGGCGTGTCCCCCACCAGAATGATGTTGCCAAACCCACTGTCCTGCCGCAGCCGCGCCATCGCCACGCTCTTTGATGTGTCATCATGGCCGCTTTCCAGCAGTCCGAAATGATTGCTGATCCCGGTCGATTCCAGCACGGTGCTGATGTATTCCTGGCTGCCGTTGGAGCAGACCGCCAGCTCGGAGCCCGCGTTGCGCAGTCCGGCCAGCAGTTCCGGGATGCCCGCGAACAGCTTGGCACTGCTCCTGATCCCGGCCCGCTCCAGCCGGCGCACCGTCAGGCGGGTGGCCTCCAGTTCCTCCGCTGCCAGCTGCGGGAACATCGCGCGCACCAGGTCGCCGATGCCACGGCCGATGAACTCGAGGATCTCTGCCTCCGCCGGCTGCGGATGCCCGTGTTCCCCTGCCGCGCCGAGAATCGCGGCAACGACGACCGGCGCAGTGCGGTAGAGCGTTCCATCCAGGTCGAAGACTATCAGGCTGCTGACTTGCATGCTGCGGTCCGGCAATTATAGGCCCGTGCCCGCTGCGCCAATTGTCAACACCGCATCAGGCATTTCTCAGGAAATTCTCAGGAAGCCCGTTTGCGCGTTGTCAAGGCCTATAGTCCCCGCCATATGCGCATATCAATCCAATATGCAGGAGAAACATATGATCGGACAGCTTGGATCACAGAATTCATTCGGAGACGAGGTCTGGCGCGAATACCTCGGGCATGCGAACACGAGGATCAACGCCGGCGGTGCCAGCTTCCACCCCGTCGTGTTCCTCGGCTTCGTGGATGGCTACGTCTGCTGGAAGAACACTGACCAGAACGTCACGTTCTACAAGAAGGACGAGGTCGACTACATCCAGTTCGAGTAGAACTCCCCATGATAAGCAAAAGGGGCGGGCCGTGGCCCGCCCCTGTTCAGGTCTCCGTCAGCTCAGGACCTAGTGGTCGTGGCCGCTGTGGTCATGGCCGCTGTGGTCATCGTCGTCGTCCATGTCGTCATCATCGTCCATGTCGTCGTCATCCATGTCATCATCCATGCCGAGCGCGGCCTCGAGGGCATCGTCGTCAACCGGAATGAAGATGTCCATCAGCATGTTGCCATTTTCATCCGGCATGCCCATGTGATGCTCACCGGCGGGGCTGTGCATCACCTCGACATCCGCCATCGCCAGCCAGGTGTAGGCCGCCATCCAGGTCATGCCCGGATCGGGGCCGAAGTGGCGGAACACGGCATACTCGGCCGCCGGCACGGTGTAGGCGAACAGCGGATCCTGGACCGCACCGCCCTCCGGCATGCTGAAGGCTACGTAGATTTCGGATTCACCGGTCACATCGGCAGCGGCATCAGGCAGCACACTGCCGGTCATCGTATTGTCGCTCAGCAGGCCCTGGGCCGCACCGAGCTCGAACAGCTGGCCGTAGGCCGCGCCGAAGTCGCCGCCGATGGTGTGCTTCAGGCAGACCATCGTGTGCTCCGGGCCATCCATCTCACGCACGCTCAGCCCGCCCATCATCTCCAGCGCACCTTCGGTGGCCGCATGGCAGGCCTCGCAGAGCATGCCGGGGTCATCGCACTCGGGGCACATCCCGACCGCCATGTTGCCGAGGATCTGCATCGCCATCGGCTTGCAGTGGGCGCAGAGTCCGCCCTCCATCCCGCAGCCGGGGCAGGCCGCAGCCTCCATCGCCTGGCCATGGCCCTCATGCATTTCCATGCCACCTTCGTGATGCTCAGCCAGCGCCGAGCCTGACAGGGAGAGGGAGAGCACAAGGCCACCGAGGCCCGCGAGCATGCTGCGTGTCAGAAGCATTCGATCCATTTCCATTCCACCTCATTTGGACTGATAGTAAGAATATCCAGCAAGGCATTATACGGTGCAAAGTCAATTCGGAACTGAATAGTCCGAATGGAGCAACTAGGCCCCGTAGTCGTTGCGCTGGGCGGGATCCTCACTGAAGTACTGCACGAACTCCCATTCATTGCCATCACTGTCCGTGTAGTACAGCCGGGCGCGATGCGGATGCGGATCCGCCTGGAAGCCCTCGCTGTAGCCCGCCGCCTGCAGGCGCTGATGCACGGCAGCGACATCATCCACAACGATCCCGATGTGGTTGATCCCGACTCCACGGTAGCGTGTCCGCCCCGCCGCATCCGGATCCGTTGCCTGTTCCAGCGCAATGTACGTCTCGTCATCCCCGAGATGCAGCCAGGGCCGCTGATTCGGTCCCGCCATGCTCAGGCCGCGACCCCGTATGCGCCAGCCGGGGATCGCCGTTGTCAGGAAGCGCACGGCCTCATCCAGGTCTCGCACCGTGATGTTGGCATGTTCAACGTAGGCAGCCATGCCCTGATCCTAGCCCAAGGCAGGCCACTACAATGTAGTAATGGCCTCCGGCTCGAAGAAAGTCATCTATGCCGCACTTGCCGGCAACGCGCTGATCGCGGTCACGAAATTCACGGCGGCTGCCATCACCGGCAGTTCGGCGATGCTCTCCGAGGGCATCCACTCGCTGGTGGACACCGGCAACCAGGTGCTGCTGCTCTATGGCCTGAAGCGCTCGGTACGTCCGGCTGACAGGGAGTTCCCCTTCGGCTACGGCAAGGAGGTCTACTTCTGGAGCTTCGTCGTGGCCATCCTGATTTTCGCCGTCGGTGCCGGAGTATCACTCTATGAGGGCATCCACAACCTGCTGCAGCCCGGTGAGCACGGTGATCCGCGGCTCAACTACATAGTGCTGGGCTTCGCCTTCCTGTTCGAGGGCTTTGCCTTCACCATGGCACTGCGTGAATTCAACCGCTCACGGGATGGCCGCAACGTCTGGCAGATGATCCGCGGCAGCAAGGACCCGACCCTGTTCGTGGTGCTGTTCGAAGACAGCGCGGCCATGGCCGGCATCGTCGTGGCCTTCCTCGGCGTACTGCTCACGAGCCTGACCCACAACCCCTTATGGGACAGCGGGGCCTCGATCGTGATCGGACTGATCCTCGCCGCCGTTGCCATTCTGCTGGCGCTCGAGACCAAGGGCCTGCTGATCGGCGAGAGCGCTGACCCCGAGGTGGTCAGGGGCATAAGTGAGATCGCCGAGCTGCAGCCGGAGGTGCTGCATGTCAACGAAGTGCTGACGATGCACATCGGTCCGCAGTACGTGCTTGTCAACCTGAGTGTGGAATTCCGTGACGACTGCGTCGCCGACCAGATCGAGCGGGCCATTGCGCGCATCGACCGCAGCCTGCGCCACCGCTTCCCGGATGTGCGCCGCGTGTTCATTGAAGCTGAATCCCGGCTCAGCCGCCAGCTGCGCAGTGAGGAGCAAGCGGCCGAGGGCCACTGAGCTTCTTCACGGAATCTTCACGCGGGCTTCCTATAATGCCGACATCCGGCCGCGAGAGCGGCAATTGCGGAGGAAGCATGCGTACTTTCCCGCAGGGCATCATGCTCCTGCTGACGGCACTGCTGCTGCTGGGTTCCTGCGTGGACAGGGACTCCGCTGATTCCGGTGCGGGCACCGCGCCCACCACCAGGGGCGGGCGCTTTGCCGGCGTCAGTCTCACGATCATTTCCGGCAGTGAGAATGAGGGTCTGGAACCGCTGATCCAGCGCTTCGCCGCTGATAACGGTGCCAGCATCAGCATGCAGTACAAGGGCAGCGTTGACATCATGCTCGAGCTGGCCCAGGGCAGCGGCATGCCCTACGATGCGGTCTGGCCGGCCAACTCGCTGTGGATCAGCCTCGGCGACAGCCAGCGCGTCGTGAAGCACTCTGAGAGCATCATGCGCTCCCCGGTGGTGCTGGGCGTCAAGCGCAGTGTGGCCGAAAGGCTCGGCTGGGTCGGCTCCGAGGTCCGTGTGCAGGACATCCTCGATGCCGCGGAATCCGGCGAGCTGCGCTTCGGGATGACGAGTGCCACCCAGAGCAATTCCGGAGCCAGCGCCTACATCGGCTATCTCTACGCCTTCGCCGGCCAGCCCGAGGTGCTGACCCTGGAGCAGCTTGACGACCCGCAGCTGCAGGACCGCATCCGCCGCATCCTCGGCAGCGTGCAGCGCTCCAGCGGTTCCAGCGGCTGGCTGAAGGACAGCTTCCTCGAGCGCTATGACAGCCTGGATGCGATGGTCAACTACGAGGCGCTGGTGATCGAGGCCAACCAGGATCTGCAGCGCCGCAACATGGAAACCCTGTATGCGGTGTATCCCGTGGACGGACTGGCGATCGCCGACAGTCCGCTGGGATTTGTCAGCAGGGGTGACAGCCGCCGCGAGGAGCTGTTCCTCGCCCTGCAGGAATACCTGCTGTCCTCAGAGGTGCAGCAGGAGATCCTCGCCGCCGGCCGACGCACGGGCCTGCTCGGACTGAATCCCGAGAGCGTTGACAGGACTGTCTTCAACCCGGACTGGGGCATAGATGCCACCCGCACGATCAGTCCGATCCGCTTCCCCGCTGAGGACGTGCTGCGCCGGGCCCTGGACCTCTACCAGGTGACCTTCCGCAAGCCCAGCTTCACCGTCTATGCGCTGGACTACAGCGGCAGCATGGAGGGCGAGGGCCTGGCCGAGATGAAGCGCGCGATGCGCACCCTGCTGGACAGCGAGCTGTCCAAGAAGTACCTGCTGCAGCCCACGGAGCGCGACGTGAGCGTGGTGATCCCGTTTGACGACCGCCTGCTGGCGGAGTGGATCGTCAATGGCAACGACTCGCAGGAGCTCAGCGGCCTGCTGCGGGAGATTGAGCAGTTCCAGGGCGGTGGCAACACGAACATCTATGCCCCGGTGGCGCGCGGGGTGGAACTGATCCGCGAACTCGGCGGCAGCGAGCGGCACTTCCCGGCCGTGATCCTGCTCACCGACGGCCAGAGCAATGAGGGCAGCTTCGCCGCCCTGCGCGCGGAGCTCGATGACAACGGCATGCACAGCGTGCCGGTGTTCAGCATCCTGTTCGGTGCCGCCAGCGAGGAGCAGCTCAGCGAGATCAGCGATTACAGCGGCGGCCGCGTCTTCGACGGCAAGAAGGACCTCGTGAAGGCCTTCCGCCAGGCCAAGGGTTACAACTAGGAGGGATCGGATGGCAAGGGTCAGACCGAAGGGGCCGGGAATCATCGTGTTCCTGGCAGTGCTGGGCCTGGTGGGCTACGGCGTGTTCATGCTCTACAACCGCCAGCAGGCCACGGGCGGCGGAGGCGGATCCCAGCAGCAGCAGGGCAAGCTGCCGGCGGTGACGGTCAGCGGCTTCGTGGGCGGGGAGAAGACCGGCTTCCTTGCCAACGCGAAGGTGCAGCGCATCCTCAGCCAGAAGTACGGCATCGAACTGGACTACCGCAAGGCCGGCAGCATCGACATGGTGCAGGGCAGCGTGGATGGCCAGGACTTCGTCTGGCCCTCCAACCAGGTGGCGGAGGAGATCTACCGCGAGCGGCATGGCAACCCGCTCGGCGCCGAGAACATCTTCAATTCCCCGATTGTCATCTACAGCTGGGCCGAGGTCGTCGATGCGCTGCAGGCGCAGGGTATCGTGCAGCAGGCCGCTTCCGGCCAGTATGAGGCTGACCTCGACGAACTGGTGGCGCTCGTGGATTCCGGCACGAAGTGGGAGGATGTCGGCCTGCCGCAGCTCTATGGCCGGATCCTGATCCTCAGCACGGATCCGACCCGCAGCAATTCCGGCAACATGTTCGCGGGACTGCTTGCCAACGTCTACAACGGCGGTGAGGTGGCCGGGATGGACAGTGCCGGCAGCGTCGTGCCGCGTGTGCGGGAGTACTTCGGCAGGCTCGGTTACCTCGAGGGTTCCAGCGGCGACCTGTTCCAGCACTACATCGAGCGCGGCATGGGCGAGAAGCCACTCGTCGTCGGCTACGAGAACCAGCTGATTGAATTCAGCATCGAGCACCGCGAGCATATCGAGCGCCTGCGTGACAAGGTGCGCATCATCTATCCGCGCCCGACCGTCTGGAGCGGGCATCCGCTGATCGCGATCACCGAGAACGGCAAGCGGCTGAGCCGGGCCCTGCAGGATGAGGAACTGCAGCGCATCGCCTGGGAGGAGCATGGTTTCAGAAGCGGGATCATCGGTGTCAGCAATGATCCGAAGGTGCTCGATGTGATCGGCGTGCCCCAGGATGTCTCGTCCGTGATGCAGATGCCGGGACCGCAGCTCATGCAGGAACTGATCCGCGCACTGGGCGGAAGCTAGTCGCGCTCAAGGCTGCCGCGGATGTCGATCACCTCGTCCGTCAGGCCATCCTGCAGTTCGAGGTAGGCATCCATCTCGGCGGCCAGCATCTCCGTCTCCTCGAGGTTGCCGAGCAGGTTGTCAATCTGCATACTGCTGCCGCGCGGGTCGGAGAGCGTGATCGCCTGTTCCACCACCAGGTGCAGGGTATCCTCGATCGTCTCCAGCTGCGCCGACAGGTAGTCGAGGTTGGCATGCGCCTTCTGCAGCTTGGCCAGCCGCCGGCCGAGTACATCGACATTCTTCAGCTTGACCTCGCGCACCCGTTCCTCGGCCTTCCCGATCTCGTCCTGCAGGCGCTCGATGTCGCGGCGGATGCGCTGTTCGTCCGCCCCGTCTATGTACTGTGCATAGCGTGACACCGCGCGGGCCAGCTGCAGATAGCTGATCAGCAGCCGCTGGACCTTGCGCCGGTTGTCCTGGTAATAGGGGTCACGGCGCTGGGCGGTACCGACGTCGTCATCCTCCAGCCTGGCGGCCTCGTGCTCCAGCCCGGCATAGACACGGCGGTGCTCATCGGACAGGTACTGCCAGACGCTTTCCCGCACGCCTGTTGCATCATGCTCACGCGCGTCATCGAAGAGGGAATCAACCATCCGCCGGTATCGCGGATTCCCCGCCTGCATATATAGGTAGCCGATCTCCAGTCCGGCGCCGATCAGCAGCCAGGCGGGGTTGTCGGAGATCAGGCTGAGTGCGACGGGCAGCAGCAGTGCACTGTAGTTCCACCAGTTGCAGAAGGCATGCTTGACGTAGCGCAGGCTGGATTGCTTTGCTTTCATCAGGAGCGGGCGTCTGCGCATTATACGCCAGCGCTCTGCCTGTCCCCCGCCGGAAAAGAAAAAGGCCGGAGCCCTGACGGTTGCTCCGGCCTGTCAATATCAGCTCGACAGAAGTTGTTACTTCTTCTTGCCACCCTTGCCCGCGGGCTTGCTGGCGGCGCCGGACTTGGCGGCACCGGTGGACTTGGTTGCGGGCTTGGCGCCTGCTTTGGGCTTTGCGGCCACTGGTTTCTCCTGATCGCATAGTATGTTTGCGCGATCAGCGAAATGATACGATTTCTGCAGGGAAAATCAATGGGTTTCGCGGAAATAACCGGACGATTTTCAGCAGCGCTCCGGCCTGTTCCGGACAGGGCTGAGCCGGATCGTTGCAGATGCTGAAACAGCCGGACTGATCCGCGGGTAGTATTGCGGACGGGCCAGTGCCGCCGGGCTGTGCTGCTGGCCGGAAATGCAGGTGGAGGAGATAATCAATGAAGCAGTTCCTGATTGCGATCCTGATGCTCGTGGCCATGGCCGCGGCCGCGGAGGCGAAGGTGATGACGGAAGTGGTTGAATATGATCACGATGGCACGGTGCTCGAGGGCTTCGTGGCCTGGGATGACAGCATCGACGGCGCCCGCCCCGGGGTGCTGGTCGTGCACCAGTGGATGGGGCTCGGCGAGCATGAAATGGAATGGTGCCGCCGTCTCGCCGCCGAGGGCTATGTGGCAATGGCTGCGGATGTCTACGGCAAGGGTGTGCGTCCCGCGGACCGCGCTGCTGCCGGCGAACAGGCCGGGATCTACCGCGGCGACCGCGCCCTGATGCGGGGCCGCGTGCAGGCCGGAGTTGACAAGCTGCGCATGCTGCCCGGCGTGGATGCGTCCCGCGTGGCGGCGATCGGCTTCTGCTTCGGCGGCGGCTGCGTGCTGGAGCTGGCCCGCAGCGGCAGCGACGTCAGCGGCGTGGTGAGCTTCCATGGCAACCTCGACACCCCAAACCCGGCGGATGCCGCCAACATCAGGGGCAGCGTGCTGGTCTGCCACGGCGCAGACGACCCCTATGTTCCGGCGGAGACCGTCACGGCCTTCATGGAGGAGATGCGCAGTGCCGGGGTGGACTGGCAGTTCATCGCTTATGGCGACGCCGTGCATTCCTTCACGCATGAAAGCGCCGGAACTGACAAGAGCGCGGGTGCGGCCTACAACGAGAAGGCCGCGAAGCGCAGCTGGCAGGCCCAGCTGGACTTCTTCCGGGAGATCTTCAGGTAGGGAGGTCCGGAGCAATCCGGACAACGGAGCTACCCGCTTCAGCGGTGGACGGAGCTCCGGAGCAATCCGGACAACCGAGGCCAGGCTGCCAGCCTGGCAATTGCCAAGCCAACGGCTTGGCCTCCACAACGCAATGTGCAATTGGCGGCCTGCGGGTCGCCATTTTTCTGAAACATGTACGCCGGATGGGAAATCCGCAGTGATCAGATGGGGATTGTATTGAGATTGCCTGAAGCGGCGATTCGCCCCTCAAAACCGATTTAACCGATATCAAACCTTCACACTGTCCCGCTAGGCTCTCGTTGCCAAGATAGAAACTTCTCTTCCGGAGGCAACGATGAAGGCTTTCCATACGACGGCAGGGATTTCCCTGTCTGCACTGCTGCTGGGTCTCGGCCTGGCGGCCTGCGGCGGGGGCAGCGATTCCCTGCGCACTGAGAGCACCGTGCTGAACCAGCCCACTGCCCTTGAGAGCAGCGAGCGCACGGTCTCGAAGAAGGAGTCCGGGTTCCTGACCTCGGCTCCGGCCCAGGCGGCGGCCCTGCCCGGCAGCGAGCTGGATCTGCTGCCGCTCCTGACCGTCGGCGACGAGGTTCCGCTGCTGACCGGCAGCTGGCCCGACCTCGAGACCGACCCCAGCCGCACCTACGGCGTGGCCGGGATCCCCGATGGCCTCGGCTGGGTCCAGGCCCGCGGCTACAACTGGGTCTGGGTCAACCACGAAATGAGCGCGGGCAACCTGAGCGACTTCTCCAGCACCGTCAGCGGCCAGATCAACGGCGCGCGCGTCAGCATCTTCAAGTTCAACTCCGACTGGGAATGCCTGGGTGGGATGAACCTGATCAACACCATCGTCGATGAAAGCGGCGTGATCGGCGGGATCAGCCTCGATGGCAACACCGTCAGCCAGAGCGGCCACGTCTTCAGCCGCTTCTGCTCCGGCAACCTCTCCACGCTCTTCGACCACGGCCAGCCCGTCTGGCTGCCCGGCGAGGAGACCGGCGGCGGCCGTGGCTGGGCGATCTACCGCGACGGCACCGCGCTCTCGATTGACGACGCGCAGCGCTGCGCCCGCGAGAACAACTGGGCCATGCGCAGCTTCCGCAACGAGACCGTGCTGGTCGGCACCGATGACTCCACCAACCGTCCGCTGGTGCTCTATGTCGGTGATCGCAGCCACACTGACCGCGACGGCTTCAGGAGCGGCAGCTCCTGGGTGCTGAACATCGAGGATGCCGCCGGCAACTTCATCAGCAACACCGGCGAGATGCTGACCGGCGAGACTTACCGTGCCAGCTGGGCACTTATTCCCGCTGAGTACTACACGAACACCGCCGCCTACTACGCCTGGACGGATGCAGCCCCCTGGCGCGGCACGGACTTCGTGCGTCTCGAGGACGGCGAGGAGGATCCGGATCAGGACGGCGACTTCTACTTCTTCACGACCGGCAGCAACGGCACGCATGACGTGTACGGTGCACTGTTCAGGCTGGAGTTCAACGAGCGCCGCCCGACCGGCAGCGGCCGGATCACGCGCCTCGCGGAGGGCGGTCCCGGCAGCTTCATCAGCCCTGACAACCTGACGATCTCCGGCGGCTACATCTACGGCCAGGAGGATGTCAACGGCGGTGCCCCGCTCAACCAGATGATCGCCGAGCAGCGCAACGGCAGCGTCTGGCGCATGGACAAGGACGGCGGCAATCAGCTGCGCGTGATCACCCAGGACCAGACTCCCTACGACGGCTTCAACACCGCCGGTGAGCTTGCTGCCAACGGGATCAGCATCTGGGAGACGAGCGGGATCATCGAGGTCGGCGGCTGCCGCGGCGGCAGCGGCCTGCTGTTCACCGTGCAGGCCCACAGCCTGAATGATCCGGCGGACATGGGCGGTGGCAACTACGTGCAGGGCGGCCAGATCCTGCTGGCAACCGGCCGGCCCTCCAGCGGCCACGGTCACGGCAAGGGACATGGCAATGGCCATGGCCACGGCCACAGCGGTCATGGCAACGGGCATGGCAATGGCCACGGCGGGCACTAGTCAGCCTGTTCCACGGGATTTCACGAATCCCGATGGAATGCCCGCAGCGGCTTCACACAGGCGGGTTATGCTTCCTGTGTAACGGACAGTGACAACGGATCCAGACCTCCACCGCGCGGTCCCAGCCCGCCGGTGGAGGATAGTCGCCGGGAGAGCCGGCGCACTGCAGACAACGGAACCGGCAGGGCGGCCCAGGAGGCCGCCCTTCGGCCGTTTCTGCCTTGCTGAACCGGTAACCCCGATAACAGGCGGGACCGGGTAGGCCTCGAGCCATGCCAGGCTGCTAGGATGCTGGCAGATGAACCTTCACGGGATGCTGCCGCCACAGTCCGCTGCAGGAATTGCCTGCCTGCTGGTGCTGCTGTCGCTCTGCTCCTGTGCGGCGCAACTGGCCGGATCAGACAGCGTCGCGGAGCAGGTCCGGGCCCGGCCCCAGAGCATCGACCACACACAGTTGCAGCGCAGCGGACGCTCCCCCTTCCGCGCACCGCAGAGCTTCAATACCCGGGACGTGGACCCCGGCACAGCGATTCTGCATGTCAATCTGCGGGAGTATCGCAGCGAAGCTGTGGTGGCTGACGACGGTACGGTCTATATCGTCCTCGGCGATGAGTATCCCCGCTTATCCGGCGAGCGGATGGACCTGCTGGCGATCGGTCCGCAGGGCAGACTGGACTGGCATTTCCCGCTGGGGCATACCGGACACGCCCAGGTTCAGCTTGACAACAATGGCCTGGCCTATGTCTCTCATGGAAATGCGATCACCAGGCTGGACAGCGCCGGGATCATCGAGCGGGTGATCCCGCTGGGAACTGAATGCGTGGACTTCTCCGTCGGTGACCAGGGGCAGTTGCTGACAATTTCCGATGACTTCATCGTGCAGTCACGGGACGGACTTGGCCGCCTGATCTGGACTGCGGACTATCTGCAGGAAGCTGATGAAAATCCCGGCTGGGACTGGCAATTTGATCCGGCGGATCTGCCGGGCGGGATTGCATTCCACCCAGGAACCCTGATTCTCTACAACGGAAGACAGCTGTTCCACCTTGGCAAGGGACTTGTCGCCCTCGATGAATTCTCTGATCAGACCGCACATCTGGAGATCCCGGGAGGAGTGATCGCCGGCGCGGCCCAGCAGGGTCCACAGCTGGTCCTGACAACTCATGACGGCACTATTCAGTCGCTTGATGAACTGGGCCGGCTGCGCTGGCTGACAACCCTGCCGGATTTCATGAATTCCCGGCCCTGCATTGACAGCCAGGACAATGTGATTGCATGCAATACGGATGGATACGTGCTCAGTATCAGTGTCCGCGGCGGCGTCAACTGGATCACGGCACTGAATCCTGACGAATCAGCGAAATCTCCGCGCTGGCCACCTCCGCACTACAGAGTCATGCTCAGTGCCGATGACCAGATCCTGATCACGGATTCAAGCGGAGGATTGTATTGTCTGGATGATGCGGGTGAGCTGCGCTTTTCAATTGTACTCAGAATACACAGGAAATGCCATGCGGCCTTCGGTCCCGAGGGGCGGATCCATGCCTTCGCGGGCAACCGCTATGTGATCATCGGCGATGTGTAGGCAACTGCCTGTTGATGCGGGAAGTGTACTCATGCAAGATGCGGGAATGTGTCCTCCACACTCCTGCCGGAAATGTAGTACAGTCCTGGCAGGACTGCCATGAACAGGGAATGGACAATTGCTGGAATCTGCTTGATCTTGCTGTCGCTGCTGGCAGGCTGCGGCGCTAGCCCGGAGCGCTTGCCGCAGGAAGTGGAAACGCAATCCGGGCCCGTACTGCTGGACGATGCGATTGAGCAGATATCCGCGCTGACAGCGCCTGACCCGGAATCGGAAGCCGTACTGCTGCAGCTGCAGCAGGCCCTGATCGCTCAACTGCAGAGTGCCAGCCCGGACGGCCGGCATGTCTCCACCCCGCCGCTGTCCGAGCGTGACTCCCCGCAGATCTACTATGGTGCGGGAGCACTGCGCTGGGCCTTTGCCAACACGGGAGACTATGACCAGAACAGCCAGGTGAACGCGGCTGATCTGATTCCCCTGAGCCGGCACTTCGGGGAGCGTGCTCCCTTCGAGAGCAACTCGGAACAGCAGCTTGTCGACGGGGATGGCAACGGTGAAATCAACCTCGCGGACGTCGCGCCTATCGCCCAGCACTTCGGTGTCACCAATCTGTGGAATGTATATTCCGCCAGTGATCCCGCAGCCTACGGCGGCCTGCTCGGAGAGGACGACAGGTTACTGAGCAGACGTCTCGGAAAGGTGTACGTCCATGAGGGTATCGGCAGCAGCCAGCTCCTGCAGTACAGCATGCCGCTGCAGAGGCAGCTCGGCGAATACTACTGGGTGCGCTGTGGTGACAGCCGCGAGTTCGGGATCGCCAGCAGCCTGCTGCCCGCCCTGGGCAATACGGCAGGCGAACCTGTCTGGGCAGGCATCAGCGGGGGCCCGCGCCACAACGGCCGCAGCCGTTTCGCCGGTCCGCGCTCCCCTGATGTGCTCTGGAAGCAGGACCTGGGCAGCGGAGGCGGACGCAGTCCCAGTGACAGCAGCCCGGTGATTGATGCCGCTGGCAAGATCTACGCCATCGGAATCTCGGATCAGCTGCAGGCCTTCAGCCCGGCGGGAGAGCTGCTGTGGAAGGCGCAGAAGGCCAACTACCGGTCCAGCCCGGCTCTGTCGGCTGATGGCCTGATCCTCTACGGGGGCAATGACTCCCGGCTGCATGCACTTGATGCAGAGGGCTCTGAACTCTGGTCGCTGGAGACGGGCGGTGAACTCGTCGGCAGTCCACTGGTGGCCAGTAACGGCAGGATCTATGTGGGCAGCAGTGATTTCAACCTGTACTGTGTGGATCCGCAGGGGGAACTGCTCTGGAAGTCAGCCAACGTGACGGTCAGCAGCCATGCCCCGGCTGAGGATGGCGACGGCAGCATCATCATCTCCGGCGCGGACTTCCAGGTGCATGCCTTCCGCCCTGACGGGGAGTACCTCTGGCATGTCAACGTGCTGTATACCCCTTCGGCTTCCCCGGTGCTCGCCGCGGACGGCACGATCTACGTGGGTACGATCTTCGGTTTCCATGCGCTCAACAGTTCCGGCATCATCTGGTCCCTTGAGATGGAGGCGTCGGTCCCGGCTGCACCGGCCCTGGCCCCGGACGGGACGATCTACCTGCCAGTTGACAACATCGGCCTGCTGGCGCTTGATCCGGACGGCGGCCTGCTCTGGGCCTTCTCCCAGTACGCGGTGAGCTTCAGCCATGCACCGCTCGTGGATGCGCTCGGCAACATCTACCTGATTGACAACTACAGCTTCAGGGCCTTCCGGCCGGACGGCAGCCAGTTCTGGGAAGTGGAGGAGCAGCCGGAATACGCAGAGCGGCCCACGATGAGCATGGCGCTCGGCAGCAACGGCACACTTCATGCCCTCGGTGGGTCCCGCTATCTGTATGCGATCGGGGATCCCGGATTCGTCAGCAATCTCAGCGCCAGTGACGGAGAGTTCCTGGACCACATCCACATCAGCTGGGAGCCGCTGCTGGGTGCCGATGCATATCAGCTGCAGTACCGCCTGCCGGAAGCCTCCCGTCCGGAGTGGAAGAATCTTGCCAAGGTCGAGGGAAACTCCGCGAATGCCTTTGAGCATCTGGCCGATCCGGAAAAGGGGATTCCCTCCCACTACGGCCTGCTGTATGAATACAGGGTCGGAGCACTCAGGGAGGGAGGCAGCGTCACCAGCTGGAGCGCAGCGGACACGGGATTCCGCACCCTGACGGATGTGCATTCCCTGACTGCCACTGATGACAACAGCGGGGAGATAACCGTTGCCTGGCAGGCGGTTCCCGGTGCGGATGGCTACACACTGGAATACAGGAATACGGATGGGGGATTCCCCGGGGCCTGGACTGAGCTGGTCTCGCTCAGCGGTGACTCCCCCGCGCATTTCCGTCATGGTCCGGGCTGGCCGGTGGGCCTGGGTTGCGAGTACGGCTTGCACTACCAATATCGCGTCAGGGCCCGCTATCAGGCGGAGCTGAGCCTGAACTGGAGTAATGTTGACAGCGGGATCCGCCGCGAGGGCTGGAGCACGGAGCGCCATGACCAGCAGCACAGCGGACGCAGCCGGGCAAGCGGACCGGTCACAGGCGTGCTGGCCTGGCAACAGCCCCTGGGTGCCAGCGTTGTGTCCCCACTTGTCCGCGATGGCGGGGATGTACTGACTGTGAACAGTGATTACAAGCTCCTCTGCCTGGACAGCGCCGGAAGTGAACTCTGGCAGACCGCCAGCGGTCAGGGTGGGACGAGGCAGCCGCAGCTCCGGGCGGATGGTTCGGTGCTGACATTCGGCTTCTCATTTCTCCGGCCGGTGGATGCGGATGGGGAGCTGCAGGAAAAACAGCTTCTGGATGGCAACTTCGGATTCCTGCTGCAGCTGCCAAGTGGCGGGCTCGTCTACGCTGATGACCATGAGCTGGTCTGCCATGAGCCCGGTGGCAGCGAACTGTGGCGCCTTGAACTGCCGGTCCTGCTGACTGGACTGAGCTGCTCCGTGGATGGCAACATCCATGCTGCCGGGCGGGATGGCTACATGTTCTCCATTGCGGCGGATGGACATATCCGCTGGACCTACAGGGCTGCCGAGCACATCGCGGCGGCAGCGGCGATAGCAGCTGACGGCAGCATCCACTTCGCGGATGAAGCCGGAATGGTGCATGCTCTGTATGCCGATGGATCGCTGCGCTGGCAGTATGACTGCGGGGCGGAAACCAGTGCCGGCGTCGTGCTTGGTTTGGATGGCAGCGTGCATCTTGGCTGCCTCGACGGGAGTTTCCATTCCATCAATGCTGACGGCAGTCCGCGCTGGCAGTTCAGCACGGCTGGTCCGGTGCGGCAGGCGGCGGCGCTCGATGGCAAGGGCAATCTGTACTTCGGCAGTGACGACTACACGGTGTACGCGCTGGACAGCAGTGGCAATCTGCTGTGGAGCTACCGGAGCGGGGCCGAGATCCGCTGCCCGCCGGCCATTTCGGAGGACGGTACGTTGTACGTCGGCAGCCTGGATGGCAACTTCCTTGCCTTCCGCGACCCTGAGTAGCCGAGGCCTGCCACCTAGCGCTTCAGCGTGAGCACCTCGCCGTTGTCAGCCAGTTCCACCGTGAAGGGCCGGTTGGCAATCCCCGGGCCCGTGATGCGGTACAGCCGGTCGGGCATGCCCGTGAAGCTGAAGCCGCCGGTCGAGAGCCGCTCGGAAGGTGCTTCCTGCCAGCCAGTGCTCGTGTAGACCAGCAGGCTGTAATCCGCACCGGGGTCCATTTCGCCGAGCGGGGTGCTCTTGTCATAGTCAACCCTAAAGCCGTCCTCGGAGCCGCTCGTCAGCGGGTCCATGCGCAGCCAGCGGTAGCCGCCGTCACTGCGCAGGTCGCAGAGCAGTTCACGCTGGCCCTCGCCGGCGAAGCTCAGCACCTGGTTGAGGCGGCAGCCCACATCGCTGAACACGGCCCGGCCGCCCTCGGCCCGCTCGCTGCAGAGTGCGCGCCAGTCCCCGCTGTTCCAGACCCTCAGCTCAAGCGTTCCATCCGCATCCGCCGGCACGCTGATACTGCTCACGGGCGTGTACTCCGCCGTGACATCCTCGTTGCCATCCCAGGTCTTGACGTAGACCTTCACGCCGTTGCGGCCGTCGCCGGGCGCTTCACCCATCCCGCGGATCCAGGTCCAGGCATGGTTGCCATCCTGATGCCCCCACCAGGGCGTATAGGCCTGGCAGCCGGGCACGCCGAGCGTGCGCAGGAAGGCATTCTCCACATTGCTGCAGTCCTCGCAGCGGCCCTCATGCACGGCGAGCGCGGTCAGCATCCCGAAGTCCTCCCAGGTGGTGTCGCCCTCGTACTGGTAGAAGTCGGCATAGGCGTTTCTGGCAACGCTGATCGCCTGCGCGGCATCCTCCATCGTGAGGTCCTCCAGCTCCGGCAGCATCGCCATGTAGAAATGGCGGCGCCAGCGCTGCAGCGGTTCACCTGAGCCGCGGGGAGAGAGCACCTGCTGCAGGAAGTCCTGTTCGCTGACATCCGCGGCCCAGGGGAATTCCGCACGGGCCCTGACGGCGTAATGCACATTCTCGTAGAACGTCCGGGCCTCGACGGCCTGCAGGTCCGGGATGCTGTCCGTGCCATTCTCGCGGCGGAAGCTCATCGCATCCATGCGCGAAATCAGCCAGAGCGCAGCCCGGGCAGTTTCATGCCAGTAATCCGAGTCCGCCAGTGCGGCCAGTGCGAGTGCGAGCTCAGCCCGGCGCGTGCCATCCGCATTGTAGTTGGCAGCGGCACGTTCCAGTGTGTCCCGGTCCCAGGGCTCGTTGGCAGATGCCTGCAGGGTCTGTTGCCAGACCTCCGCCGGGTCCGGGGCAGCAGCGGCGAGCCATGTTGCCAGCGGCGGATCGGGCGGAAAGGCCCACAGCTCGGCGGAGTACAGACGGCGCAGCACGCGGGCACGGGAGGCATCGAGCGTGCGGTCATTGCGCTTCCTGCCATCGCGGAACATCAGGGCGTGGACAGTGCCATCCGGGCAGTCCACCAGCAGGTAGAGCTTGGGGCGGGCGAAGCGCTGCAGCTGGCCGGCCTCCCAGTCCAGAGCGCGGATCTCCGTTGCCATTTCCGCGGGGATGCTGAGGATCTCGACTGCGTCGGCAATCGCCGGGTCCGCCGGGTCCGTGCCGTTGAAGAAACTGCCGGCGATGTACTCCCGGGCATAGTCCGGCAGCCTGTCAGCGGCAATGGCCTGGCCAGCTCCGGAGCAGCCCAGGAGAATGGCAACGAAAAGGATGCAGCTCAGTCTCAAGGTCGGTCACCACTGCGCGGGTTGCGCAGCTCCACTTTACAGCAGGCGGGGCCGCAGGGCTTCAGGCGGTATGTGTGTCCGGGTCAGTGGTCAGGGCCAGCACGGCCTCCGTCAGGGCCTCGCCCGCGGCCAGCTCACCGGCCACGACCTGGGTGGCCCCGAGTTCGATCAGCGGACCGACCTGGCTGGCGAAGGGCGTGCGCACGACGATCGGGAGGTCGGAGCGCAGTTCCCGCACGAGGCTGATCGCCCGGCGCAGGATCCCGTCGTCATTGAACATCAGCGCGAGCGCGCTGGCACGTTCGATCCCGGCATGCTCCAGCACCTCGCGCGCGGTGGCGTCGCCGTAGTAGACCGGCTCGCCCTGCTGGCGCTGCTCCTGCACGGTGCGGCTGTTGAGTTCCAGCACGAGGTAGGGCCGGCCGGCGCGCTGCAGGGCCTCGATCAGCATCCGTCCGCTGGGGCCCATCCCGGCGATGATCACATGCCCGCTCAGCGTGCCATGCTCCTCGTCCGCCTCGTCCATGCCGCGGGCACGCAGCAGGCGCTCCAGCGGTCTGAGCAGGCGCTGGCCAGCGCTGAAGTGCGGGGCGGCCTGCAGGATCAGCGGGGTGAGGAACATCGAGATCAGTCCGGCGCAGAGCAGGGCCTCAGCCAGGTGCGCGAGGTTGTCACGCAGGATCCCGCCTTCGCTCTGGCCGGCGGTGAGCAGGATGTAGCCGAACTCGCCGAACTGCGCGAGGCCGAAGCCGAAGAGGATCGCGATCCGCGCCGGGAAGCGCAGCAGCATCCCGCCGAGCGTGGCCACGAGGCCCTTGCCGAGCAGCAGCACGCCGAGCAGGGCCAGCACGGTGAGCGGATGCTCAAACAGCACGGAGAGGTTGAAGAGCATCCCGATCAGTACGAAGAACAGCGAGAAGAACACATCGCGCAGCGGGATCACCTCACTGAGCGTGCGGTGTGCATAGTCGGAATTGGAGAGCATGATCCCGGCCATGAAGGCCCCGAGCGCCGGGGAGAGCCCGGCCTGGGCCGTGATTCCGGCCAGCCCGAGCGAGAGCGTGAGTACCGTCAGCAGGAAGATGTCGCGGCTGCGCAGCGCGCTGATCTGCTCGAGCACGCGGTTGACGACAAGCCGTGCGCTGAGCCAGGTCAGTCCGAGGATCAGCGCTGCCTTGAGCGCCACGCTGCCGAGCTCCGCGCCGAGGGAGCCGCCGTCGCCGCGCAGCAGCGGCACGGCGATGATCATCGGCACGATCGCCAGATCCTGCA
The DNA here is from genome assembly GCA_020440605.1 of bacterium. Classification (GTDB taxonomy): domain Bacteria; phylum 4484-113; class 4484-113; order 4484-113; family JAFGCY01; genus JAHEFU01. Next base: position 46,756 of record JAGRNT010000014.1, read on the forward strand.
TGATCAGGGTCCCGAGGATCAGCCGCCCATGCGGGGCCCGCAGTTCCTCGCGGTCCTTGAGGCTGCGCAGCACGATCGCCGTGCTGGACAGCGAAAGCACCATCCCGAGGAACAGCGCCTGCTGGGAGCTCAGCCCGAAGAGGATCCCGCCGAGGAAGGCGATGCCGATTGTCAGGCCGATCTGGGCCACGCCGGCCAGCAGGGCCAGCGGTCCGGCGGCGCGGATGCGTTCGCGGCTGAATTCGAGGCCGATCGTGAACAGCAGCAGGGCCACGCCGATTTCGCCGAGCAGGTTCAGTTCATCACTGCTGCCTACGAGGCCGAGGCCGTGCGGCCCGGCCACGGCACCGGCCAGCAGGAAGCCGCTGACCACGGGCAGCTTCAGGCGGCCGAGCAGCAGTGCGGCGATGATCGCGGCCACGGCCAGCACCATCACGTCGATCAGCAGGGCGCTGTCGGCATGTGAGGCTCCGGCGAGCAGGGCGATTGGCAGCGGAATGGACATCGGCTATTCAGTTTATGCCAGATCGGGAAGGGACCGGGGGATGGGGAGGAGCTCGGAGCTGGGTTGTAGGGTGTAGCAGAAGGGATCAGTGGACGGAGGTGCGCAGCTTGCCTGCGCACAATGGAAGGGTGGAAGAAGTGGAGGAAGTGGAAGAAGTTCTTAGAACTTAGTAGCGGCGGCAGCCCTGCCGCCGGAGGCCCGTGATCAGTAAACCGTGATCCGTAAACCGTAGCGGCGGCAGTGTGCTCGCCATACTGGTTTTTGGCGTAGAGCCGCTGAGAAGCATACGGGTAGCAGGGCGTGTACGCCCTGGATAGCCAGAGTTGTTAGTGAGTTAGTTCTTAGTTCTTGGTCTGATCCCTGAACACCTCGACCCTGACCCTAAGAACTCAGAACTAATTACTAAGAACTTTTCCCGCGGCGGCCGTGAACGGCCTTCCACCAGTAGCTGGGCGCTTACGCCCGGCTACCGGCAATCAGCTTAGTGCCGCCGGTGTGTGGCTCTAAGAGCCACAGGGCCATGTCGGTCTCAAGACCGACACTCCGCACAAGCAGCAATTGATATTGATTCCGGGTCTCAGCTTGCACTTTCCTGCTGAAATGCTATAATCTTATTTAGGAATCATTCCTAGTTAGGAGTTCCATGCACGAGCACAGCGAACATGATGAGATGCTGCAGCAGCGCCTGCGCGATGCCTGCCTCAAGGCCGGGATCCGCCTGACGCACCAGCGTCTGGAGGTCTACCGCGAGGTGGCCAGCACCACCGAGCACCCGGATGCCGAAAGCATCCACAGGAGCGTGCGCCGCCGCATCCCCACGATCTCGCTGGACACGGTCTACCGCACCCTCTGGCTGCTGCAGGATCTGGGCCTGGTCAAGACGCTCGGCGCATCGCGCGAACGAGTGCGCTTCGACGCCAATGTGCGCCCGCACCACCATTTCGTCTGCCTGGCCTGCGGTAGGGTCGAGGACTTCTTCGACGAAAGCCTGGACAGCGTGCGCCTGCCCTACAGTGTGGGTGAGCTCGGCACGGTTGAGCAGACCCACATCGAGGCCCGCGGCTACTGCCACAGCTGCAGCAAGCAGGCCGGGGGACTGAACAGCGGCTTGCGCTCACGTGGCAGTGTGGCCCGCCGCGAACCCTGAGCGAGCAGACTCCCAGGCTCACTGACCCGGCGAATCCCCGCAATTCCAGCTTCTTTGACTATGCTGTCCGGATTAGATTCAGGCCGCTGTCCCGCCGCTGTGCAGCGCCTGGCGCACAGCATCCAGCTCTCCGCTTTCCGCCGCCCTGCGCCATTCCGGGAAGAGCCAGTCCGGCAGGGAGCGCAGGCTGCGGATGATGCTCGACAGCTCCGCTGCCTTCTCAGCCATTTCCAGATGCTCCAGCAGGCGGTTGCGCAGCACCATGGCCAGGGTCTTCACATCGACGCGCTCGGCGACGGTAGCCCGCACACACATCCGCTTCAGCAGTCTCTCCTCATCACGGATCAGTGCGGCGGCTTCCACCGCACTCAGGCCGCTTTCCACCAGCGACTGCTCGCTCAGGTCGTCATCGCTGATCAGGCACCAAAGCAGGGCCCGCACCACAGGGTCATCATGCAGTTTCTGGCTGAGAGTCATTTTCCGCCCCTTTGCCGGTCAACCGGCTGAATACTGTACATATATTATGCATATTCTACCAGAATACTAAAATATAGCAAGTATTAGCAATGTAAATAACATTAGATTGCTGGGGTCAACATCGATTCCATGGCACTTCAACCGGGTAGAATCAGTTTACGAGGGGAAGCAGGATCTGTTGGGAGTCCTGCCATGATGCTGAGATCAAGAAACGCCGGCTTGCTGCCGCTGTCTTGCATGATGCTGTTTGCCAGCGTTGCGTGCTCCGGTCGAAGCTCGGTTCCAATGCCACAACAGCCAGTGCAGAGCGGGACTGCCAACTGGTCGATGGATGGCGCAGACCTGTACAACACCAGGCGCTCACAATATATAGGGCCTCTGCTGGCCACGCTTGTTGAGAAACGCAGTTACCCAGCTGGATCGGTGCTAGGCCGACCACTAGGTGACAGCAGTGGAAACATCCTGCTTGACTACACTTTTGCAATACCTTCTGATGCACCGGCCTTTGAGTCAGAGGCTATCCCTGCTTCTCCGAGCATGCTGCTGCTCGACGGACTGAAAGAGCTGCGCAGGCACAGCGAGTTCGGCGAAACCCAGCTTGGCAAGGTGGCTGGCAGCGATGGCGCGAGTTACCTGATGATGAGCAATGGGTTATATGGATACTTGCCTGTCTGGCCATTCTCACGGGACAAAACGGGGGAGGAGCGGGTCGTGCATGCGATAGGACCTGATGGCGTGGTGCTCTGGCATGCATTCCTCGACATCACCGCCAACGGCAGAATGAAGACAACGCCGCAAGGGAACCTTCTGGTCTTCTACAAATATGGCGAGCTGAGCATGCTCAGCCCTTCCGGCGGAAATCTGGGTACAGCGGATACAGGAATGGAAACAGATTTCGAGCCGGCATTCCTGCATGAAAATGTTCTGGTCACCGCCGGTTTCAGCCAGTCTGGGCAGATCCAGGCGTTCGACCTTGAACTGGGGAAGATGTGGGAGTATCAACTGGAGGGAGCGGTTGCCAATTCTCCAGTGGTGGCCGTTGACAACAGCATCCGCTTCTGCTCCGCCTCAGGCTACCTGCATTGCCTTGCACCGGACGGAAAGCTGCGCTGGCGCATCGAACTCGGGACAGGCAGCTTCCGCGACATGGCTCTGGCCGTCGATGGAACCTGCATCGTGCCACTGGATAACTCACTGTTTGCTGTTTCCCCTGAAGGCGAGTTGGCCTGGCACAGGGATATCGGCGACGGGCAGTTAGCCTCACCTGCCGTGGACAAAGACGGCAATATCTACACCGCCGGGCCTGATTCAGGCATAATCTGCCTGACCGGGGAGGGAAACGAGCTGTGGAAGCTGGGCCCGGATGATGAAAGCGGTGACTGGCAGCTCGCATTGATCCGTCCGGGCGAGCTCTTCCTGACTCAGGGCAGCAGAGCTATTCTTGTAAAGGACTGAGCTGTAAGCAGTCGGAATTCCACTATTACATGAAATCGTGTAATAATGTGCTCCATGGACGCGATCAAGAACGCCCGGGCCCGTGCGGCGCGGGAGCAGGCTGTGGAAGCCGCGCCTGCCGGAGACGCATTGCAGGCGCAGGAGCGCAGCGCCAATGACGCGCAGCGGCAGCTGCCCGCCACGCTTGGCGAGAAGCCCTGCCCGCAGCGGCCCGCCCTGCAGGCTCGCCCGCTGCTCAGTGACAATCAGGCGGCTGAGCTGGAGCTGCTGTTCCGCCTGCTGGGCAACACCACCCGCCTGAAGATCCTGCACTGCCTGGTGCGCGAGGGCGAACTGCCCGTCGGCGAGCTCTGCGAGCAGATCGGACTCAACACCCAGGCGGTTTCCAACCAGCTGCGCAACCTGGCCGGCAACGGGATCGTGATGGCACGGCGCTGCGGCACCAACATCCACTACCGCGTGGTCGACGACTGCGTGCTGGAACTGCTGGAGCGCGGGCTCTGCCAGCGCGAATGCGTGCATGAGCGCGGAGCCGAGGGCTGTGGCTCGGAGGGCTGCTGCAATGGCTGAGCCCCGCAAGCCGGGCGACCTGGACAGCCTGCGGATCGATGCACCGCTGAGCCGTCCCGGACTGCGCCGCAGTCTGCCGCTGGTGGAGATCCTGATCGTGGGCTGCATCCTGCTGGCAGCCTGGCTGCTGGCCGGGGACAAACTGGCAGCGTTGCTTCCCTCCGCCGTGCAGGGCAGCCAGCCGGACCCGCAGCCGCATCAGGCAGCCACTGAAACTGACAACACAGGCAGTTCGCTGCCCCCCGCCGCTCCCGGTGAGATCGTGGCCGGCGGCTACATTGAGATCATCCCGCCAGGAGCCACAGTCGTCTCCAGTGACGTGGATGCCCGCATCACCGCAATCCTTGCAGTGCCCGGCCAGACCGTCAGCGAGGGAGAACTGCTGGCAACGCTCGATTCCAGTCAGCTTGAACTGGAACTGGGCAAGCTGCGGGCCGAGCGTGAGGTTGCCAGCCGCGAGCTGGAACTGGCCCGGGCCGGCAGCCGCTCGGAGGAGATCGAGGCCGCACGCGCCCTTGTCAGTTCGGCGAAGGCGGAGCTGGAGCTGGCCCGCGAGGAGGCGCAGCGCGCCATCGAGCTGTTCGAGAGAGGCGTGGTCTCAAAGGCGGAGATGCGTACATTCGAGACCCGGCGTGACACGGCGGAGCAGAAGCACAATGCCGCGCTCTCCGAGCTGGGTCGGCTGGAGGCCGGGACCCGCGTGGAGGAGATCAGCATTGCTGAGGCCCGCATCGGGCAGCTGGACAGCAGCATCAGTGAACTCAACTGGAGGATCGCGCACTGCAGCGTGCGCAGCCCGGTGGACGGCGTGGTGCTGGAGCAGCTGGCGGAGATCGGTGACTGGGCCGGCGTTGCCAAGGATGACCCGTCCAGCGCGGCGATCCTCTCGATCTACGACCCGCAGCGGGTGCAGGCCTGGGCGGACATCAACCAGCGCGACAGCGGGCTGCTGGCGGTCGGCCAGCCGGTCATGCTGACAACCGATGCGCAGCCAAACCGGCAGGTGCGGTCGGTGCTCAGTGCGATCATGCCGCTGGCCAGCATCCAGAAGAACACGGTGCAGGTCAAGCTCAGCATCGACGAGGTACCGGAGGACTTCCGCCCGGGGCTCGGCGTGCGGGTGGCGATTGACACGCGGGATGCTGCGGCAGGCGGCAACGCAACTGAAAATGACAACGGGGAGGCCGGGGATGGCTGAGCGCACTGGCAGGCCGGTGGTCGAGCTGCGGGCTGTGTCGCGCCGCTTCAGGAGCGGGGGCGGCTTCATCAGCCCGTTGGAGAACGTCGACCTGACGATCAATGAAGGCGAATTCGTGGTGCTGATGGGCCCCTCCGGCACCGGCAAGAGCACCATGCTGAACCTGGTGGCCGGGATTGACAAGCCCGACAGCGGACGGATCATCGTGGCCGGCGAGGACATCACCGGCTACAGCGAGGATGCGCTGGCGCGCTGGCGCACCCGGGCCATCGGCTACATCTTCCAGCAGTTCAACCTGCTGGGCGTGCTGAGCGCGCGCGAGAACGTCGAGCTGCCACTCAGCCTGCTGCCGATCCCGGCCGCCAAGCGCCGCGAGCTGGTTGACACCGCGCTCGAGGTGACCGGGATCACCGACCGGGCCGGGCACTACCCGCGCCAGCTGTCCGGCGGGCAGGAGCAGCGTGTTGCCATCGCACGCGCGATTGCCTGCGACCCACTGCTGCTGCTCGGTGACGAGCCGACCGGTGCACTGGATTCGAAGACGGCGAGGATGGTGATGGAACTGCTGGCGGAGCTCAACCGCCGCTTCCACAAGACGATCCTGCTGGTGACGCACGACCCGGCGGTGGCAGCCTACGGCCAGCGTGTGCTGCACCTGAATGATGGCAGGATTGAAGAGGAAGTGAGGGAGGCTGCCGCGCATGCTCATGCTTAGGATGGCACTGCGCACCCTGCTCTCCGGCGGACTGCGCAGCCTGTTGACAATCGGCAGCGTGGCGGTCTGCGTATTCGTGTTCTCACTGTTGCTCTCGCTGGACGAGGGCGTCAGTGCGATGCTGGAGCGCAGCTCGGATGAGGGCGTGCTGATCGTGTTCGAGAAGTACAAGGCCTGCCCGCCCTACAGCCGCCTGCCGGTGGGCTACGCCTCGCAGATTGCCGCGATCGAGGGCGTCAGCGCCGTGACCCCGGTGCGTTTCCTGCTGTCGGACTGCGGCACCACCACAAACCTGATTGCCGTGCACGGCATTGAGCCTGCGGAGATCCGCAACTTCCGTGAACTTGCGGTGGACGAGGCGGCCTGGCAGGCCTTTGAATCCGAGAAGGGCGGGGCGATGGTGGGGCGCAAGGCGGCGGAGAAATACGGCTGGCAGCCTGGCCAGACGGTCACGCTGGCCCAGCTGCGCGGCGTCAGCTTCACGGTGCGTGGGGTGTTTGACAGCGGCGGCTCCAGCCTCGATGAGGTGGTGCTGGTGGACCGCGAATACCTTGAACAGAGCATAAACGAGATCGGCGTGGTGACGATGTTCCTCGCCAGGGTCGGCGACGGCCAGAGCGGCGGGGTGGTGGCGGACCGGATTGACAGCAACTTCGCCAACTACGCCACGATGACCAGCAGCACGCCCGAGAAGGGCTTCATGGCGCAGCAGATCAGCGGCTTCTCGGAGCTCGTGGCCTTCGCCCAGCTGATCGCCTGGGTCTCGCTCGGGCTCCTGATGCTGGCAACGGCGAACTCGGTGTCGATGGGCCTGCGCGACCGGATGCGTGAGGTGGCGCAGCTGAAGCTGCTCGGGTTTGACAGCCGGCTGGCGGCCCAGCTGATCGTGATGGAATCCCTGCTGACCGGTGTGCTGGCCAGCCTGCTGGGCGTCGGACTGGGAATCGCGGTGCTTGGCAGGGGAATGGCCAGCGTCAGCGTGGAGGGCTATACGATGTACCCGCAGTTCGCAGCCGCGACGGCTGTTGCCAGTTTCGTGGCCGGGGTCGGGATGTGCCTGGCGGGCGGCTACCTGCCGGCCCGGCGCGGTGCGTCTCAGCCGATCGGGCTGGCGCTGAGGGGCGTGGACTGATGAAGCTGCCCGTCAGTTACAGCATCCGCAGCATGCTCAACCGCCCGAGCCGCAGCCTGATGACCAGCGGCGGGGTGGCGATCGCGATCTTCCTGTCGGTGACGATGCTGGCGCTCGGCAAGGGCCTGAGCCGCACCGCGGTTTCCAGTGCCGAGCCGCTGAACCTGATCGTGATGAGCTACGGCGCGGTGAGCCAGGAGTTCAGCGCGGTCGAACCGGCCTACATCCGCGCGATGGCTTCGCTGGAGAGTGTTGGCAACGGCGTGGAGCTCAGTCCGGAACTGTACATCAACACCATGGCCCAGGCCGGCAAGCAGCCCGCAGCGGCGGTGCTGACCCGCGGGCTGCGCAGCGAGACTGCCGGCCTGCACCCCAAGGTCAGGGTAGCCGAGGGCCGGCTGCCGGAGCGTGGCAGTGAGGTGGCACTCGGGCCACTGGTGGCCACCCGGCTCGGTCTGGATGCCCGGCAGCTCGGGATCGGCAGCGGGATATCATTCGAGGGCCAGCAGTGGGAGGTGGTCGGCATCCTTGCCGCGCCGGGTACGGCATATGAGTCCGAGATCTGGGCCCCGCTGGAGGAGCTGATGGCTGCGGCGCGCCGTGACGACTATTCGATCGTGATCACCCGAGCCGCTGACATGGCAACGCTCGAGGATGTCAGGTTCGACCTGGATACGCGTACTGACATCCGCACCACGGTTGTCAGCGAAACGGAGTACTATGCCCGCGAGAGCGAGCGCCTGAAGCCGGTGCTGGCGGTCTGCAGCATCATGACCCTGCTGCTGGTCAGCGGCGGGGCGATGGCCGGGATGAACACGATGTTCAACTCCGTGATGGGCCGCATCAATGAGCTGGCGGTGCTGCTGCTGCTAGGTTACCGCCGTTTCGAGGTGGTCGGCGGAATCATGCTGGAGGGCCTCACGCTCTGCCTGCTCGGCGGGCTGCTGGGCAGCGCGACCGGGCTGCTGCTGTCAGGCGTGCCGATGAAGTTCTCGATGAGCGCCTTCCGCTTCGTGGTGGACCGTGATGTGCTGCTCAGCGGGATCGGGCTGGCAGCGCTGATCGGCGTGATCGGCAGCCTCGTGCCTTCGCTGCGCCTGCGCAGGCTGAGCATTGCGGCTGGGCTGCGCACCGCAAAATGAGTCAATGAGCGACACGGCCCACGGGCCGGGTATGTAGTGTCACTTGAATATGAGAGGTGTCAGATGACCAGACTGATCGCGATCCTCGCAGTACTGCTGATCCTGCCCGTGGCGGGCTGCAACAAGGCGGGGAATCAGAGCGCCAGCCGGAGCGATAATGCTGCCCCGGCCATAGCTGATGCCCTGCCCGCCGATGGCGGAGTGGATGCCGGGACAGGCAGCCTGCCGGACTACGAACCGCAGGCCGGGCATGAGCTGGCGCTGGCGGGTGACGAGAAGGTGCTGATCGTCAGTGTGGCTGACCTGGACAGCAAGGCCAGGGACTTGGAGGGCCTGGTCGCGCTGGAGGGCCGGGTGGCGGAGAGCTATCCCGACAAGGGCACGATCATTCTCGTGGACTGCGACAACATGAAGGGCTGCCAGGATGGCTGCTGCCCGCAGACCCGCGTGCCGGTGCGCCTGTCCAAGGCTGCCGGTGAGGAGAAGGTCAGCGTGCCCGCCGTGGATGAGTATGTAATCGTGGTGGCGGACCTGAGTCTGACTGAGACAGGCTATAACCTCGCCGTGCGCGAGGTCCGCCCCGCCAGGCTGGGCTGAGAAGCCTGGAATGATGAGAATGAGACCGGCCGGGAGATCTTCCGGCCGGATCCTCCTGCCGCAGGGGCAGGAGCAGCGGATTCGCGTGCATTTACGTGCACTGCAGCATAATCTCGGGCATAATGAGATAGGCGGGACGCAATAACCTGGTTCATTGCTATAATGGCTCAGGCTTAAGGAATCTGATCATATGCTGAAGACTATCGTTACAATCTGCGCTGCCCTGCTTCTCTTCGGTTGCGGCGGATCCGGTTCTGAGATGGGGGAGCCTTCACGCGATGCATCCCGCGCCTTCTACCACTTCCGCGCGATCAGTGCCGAGCCGACCTCCAGCAATGTCTACTACGTCTGGCCCGAGAATCAGACATGGGGTTCCTACTCCGTCTTCCGCGTGATCGAGCCGATCGTGGACATCGACTCCTACGATGAGATCGTGATCGAAGGCTGCGGCCCTGACGGCGATGGCCGTTTCCGGATGCGGATCGTCACTGACCAGGAGCAGATCGAGTCCTACAGCTGGGACTATTTCCTGGTTTCCGGTCTCTGATCCCCGGCTGCGCTTCCCAACTGACATCCACAACCGGCATTTGACCGGGAATTGACAACGCGTTCAGTTTTTTAATGCTCATTTAAACCGCAGCGCAGCCCCGCAAACCTAAAATTAAGTGGACGGTCGATAAGGAATGACCGGTTCCCAACGACTTATTTCGTTCAATTGAGAAAAGGCGGATCTTCCACGTGAGTCAGCTGCGCCTGCCGGGTCTCCCGACCCTCGCAGCAGTGTTGTGCATCCTGTTCATACAGCCGGCGCGCTGCGCCGATGATGACTCTGCTCTGCGCGACATGGAAACGGTCCGGCTCAGGCTCAAATGGCTCCATCAGTTCCAGTTCGCCGGCTGCTACGCGGCCAGGGAGAACGGCTACTTCGCGGAGCATGGCCTGCAGGTCGAGCTGCAGGAGGCAGAGCCCGGCATGAGCCCCGTGCAGGTCGTGCTCAGCGGACAGGCTGAATACGGAATCGGGGGACCGGAGGTACTGCAGAGCCGGCTGGAGGGCTCGGATGTGGTGGCCCTGGCGGTGATCATGCAGCAGTCGCCCTCGGCCCTGATCTGCCTGCCGGAATCAGGCGTACGGACACTGGAGGACCTGCAGGGCCGGAATCTGATGATCTATCCCGGGGGACGTTCCGTTGAGATTGAAGCCATGCTGCGCAGTGCGGGTATCGGGCAGCGGGACTACATCCGCATTGAACCCACGGAGGACCGCCTGCAGCAGCTGATCAGCGGCAAGGTCAGTGCCCTGCACGGCTATACCACGAACGAGGTGATCCGGCTGCGCAACCTCGGCCTGGAACCGCTGGTGTTCCGGCCGGAGGACTACGGCGTGGATTTCTACGGAGACGTGCTGTTCACCACTGAACGGGAGCTGCGGGACCACCCCGGACGCGCCAGGGCCATCCGTGAATCCGTAATCAGTGGCTGGGAATTCGCAGGAGCCAACCCCAATGAAATGGTGGGGATCATCACCCGCCGCTACTCCACGCGCAAGCAGGTCCCGGAGCTGCAGATGGAATCGGATGCGGTGCTGCCGCTGGTCAGCGGCCGCTATGCCGATATCGGGCAGATGAGTACGGACCGCTGGCGGCGCATGGCTGAGGCGATGCAGGAACTGGGCGTTGTCAAGGACACTGCGCGGCTCAGCGGCCTGCTCTACACGGAACACGAACTGCCAGACAACCAGCTCCGGCGCATGCGCAACTACGTGCTGCTCGGTGCGCTGGCCGGCCTGCTGCTGCTGGGCCTGCTGATGTTCTTCAACATGAGCCTGCGGGAGGCGGTGCGCTTCCGCACCACGGAACTGACGGAACTCAACCAGCGGCTCAGCGGCCAGCTGGAGAAGAACCGCCTGGTGCTGGCGGAGCTTGAGGAGAACCGCCGCGGCTATGCCGAGGCCCAGCGCATTGCCAAGGTCGGCAACTGGGCCTACGACTGCGACACGGGAGGCCTGGACTGGAGCGAGGAGGTGTTCCGGATCTATGGGCTTGACCCGGGGCTGACACCCTCGCTGGCTGATGCCCTGGAGGTCACGCATGAGGAGGACCGCAGCCTGCTGCGCCAGGCCCTGCGCGATGCGATCCGCGACGGCCGCGCCGGCAGCATCGTGCGCCGCATCCACTACTCCGACGGCAGCATCGGTTATGCCAACACCGTGTTCGAGCCGGTGATCAACGAGGGCGGCCGGACCGTGATGCTGCGCGGTACCGTGCAGGACGTGACGGAGATCCGCGTTGCCGAGGAGGCGCGGCGCGAGAGCGAGCAGGCCTACAGCGCGCTGTTTGACAACAGCATCGAGCTGATCTTCGTGGTCGATGGCAAGGGTTCGCTGCTGGAGGTGAATGACAACGCCCTGCAGCGCTTCGGTTTCAGCCGTGACGAGCTCAGCCTGCTCAGCCTGCGCGACATCACCGTTGAGACCGAGTATGACCGCGCCCTGCGCGGCGTGAGTGAGGTGATGGCCGGCGAGCGGCGGACCGTGCTGCAGGAATTCAGCGCGCTGACCCGCAACGGTGAGCGGGTCTGGTATGAATCCGCCGGCGTGCGCCTGGACCGCGAGGGCCAGCCCTGGGGCGTGCTGCTCGTGGCCCGCGACATCACGGACCGCAAGCAGGCTGAATCCGAGCGGCGCCAGCTGGAGGCCCAGCTGCGCCAGACGCAGAAGCTGGAGGCGATCGGCACCCTGGCGGGCGGCATCGCGCATGACTTCAACAACCTGCTGTTCGCGATCCGCGGCAATGCGGAGCTGGCGATCACGCTGCCGGATGATGATGAGAACACGAGCGAATGCCTCAGCGAGATCCTCGCGGCCAGTTCCCGCGCCGCGGAGCTCGTGCAGCAGATCCTCTCCTTCGCACGCAAGTCCGAGGTGGAGATGCGGGTGGTGGACCTGAACCAGATCTTCGGGGAGGTGTTGCGCCTGATCCGCGCCACGATTCCGGCAAACATCGAGATCGTCAGCGAGCTGGGCCATGGGCCGAACATGGTCTACGGCGACGTGACGCAGATGCACCAGATGATGATGAACCTCTGCAGCAATGCGGGTTACGCGATGCGGGAGCAGGGTGGCCGCCTGACGATCCGCATGCGGCCCTTCGGGCATGCCGCGGACTTCGGCGGACGGGTGCTCGATCCCGCCGCGGACTACCTGCTGCTTACCGTTGAGGATACCGGGACCGGCATCAGTGAGAAGGTCTGTGAGCGGATCTTCGAGCCCTTCTTCACCACGAAGGGCATGGGCGAGGGCACCGGCATGGGCCTTTCGGCGGTGCACGGGATCGTGACCAGCATGAAGGGTGCGATCGAGGTCCAGAGTACGCTCGGCGTCGGGACGACCTTCAGCATCCTGCTGCCCGCCGCCAACCCCGAGATGTACGATTCCCCCGAGCACAGGCGGGAGATTCCCGGCGGGACGGAGCGCGTGCTCGTTGTTGACGACGAAGCCTCGATCGTGCGCGTGATGTACACCACGCTCAGCAACCTCGGCTACGACGTGACGGCCTGCACGGCCAGCCTGGATGCGCTGGAGCGCTTCCGGCGCGATCCCGCGGGCTTTGACGTGGTGATCAGCGACCAGTCCATGCCGGGTCTGACCGGCAACCAGCTCACCCTGGAACTGCGGCGCCTGCGCCCGGAGATTCCCGTGGTGATCTGCTCCGGCAACAACACCAGCGAAAGCCTGGAGGAGGGCCAGCGCAACGGCGTCTCGCTGTTCCTGCACAAGCCGGTGGAGCGCGGCGAGCTGGCCCGCGCACTGCGCAGCCTGTTCGATGATCAGGGCAGTGCGCTGATCTCCAGCGTGAAGTCGTCATCCGGGCCGGTGCGCCAGGCGTAGGTCTGCGGGTCCCCGTCCGCGGCGAACCAGGGACTGAAGGTCCGCACATGCAGGCTGTGGCCGTCCGGCAGGAATTCCACGAGACGGATCCAGCCCTCACCGCCAAGCGGCAGGAACTGCGCATTGAACAGCATCTGGTGGCAGGCCAGCCCCGCGTCGTTCTCCGTTGTCAGCCGCCCGACCATGTCTCCGCCGACATGTCCGCTGAACACGAGCTGCATCAGCGGCTGCCGGCGCACGAGCGCCTGCCAGAGATCCTCACCGTCGCTGGTGTCGGCAGCGGTGCCGCCGTAGCTGTAGGGGCTGGCGGCCTGGGCATCACCCTTCGCCTGCCAGTCGAAGCGCGTGTCGTCGTGATAGGTATAGGCATGGGTCAGCAGCAGCTGCGTATGCCCGCTGTATGCGGGGCGGGAGCAGAGATCAGCGGCCCAGGCGACGGCCTCGCGGCGCGGACCCCACTCCAGTGAGACGATCAGCATCCGCCGTCCGTCGGGTGCGGTGAAGTCGTAGGCCGCATTCTCCATCGTCAGCCTGCCATGCACATTGGGATGCATCTCGACGAGGATCCCGCCCTGCTGCGGATCCAGCAGCGGGAAGTCCTCCAGCCGGAAGTAGTCGCCGAAGCGGCTGCTGCGGTTCTCGGCGTTGCGGCTGCCGTAGTCATGATTGCCGGTTGCCAGGATCAGCGGCACTGTGCCACTCAGGCGTCCGAGGGACTGGCGTGCATTGCGCCACTGCTGGAAGCTGTTCTGGTTGCCACTGCTCTGGCGGGCGAAGTAGACCCCGTTCTGGAAGACGATGTCGCCCTCCTGCAGCACGAGCCCGATGTTGTGCGCCGCTGCATTGTCAGCGATCCAGTCCACGCAGCTCTCCAGCACCGGCATGTGCTCCGCATGGTCCACATAGCTCTGGATGTCCGGCAGCACGACCATGATCCAGCTGCCGGGATCACAGGGCCAGTCCTCGGCAGCCGCCGGGCGGGGCGTTGTCAGGATCAGGCCCAGCAGCAGCCAGGCCAGGCTCAGGGGAGTGCGCATGGCCCATTCTAGCCGCCGGATGTGGGCTCAGGGTGTGTGGAAGTAGACCTTGTCGGCCACATGGCCGGGAATCTCCAGCTTGCCGGGGTAGAGGATGTGCACGCTCACGAAGCCCTCATAGCCGGGGTTGATCTCGATCACCGGGTCGGTGTAATCAATGTAGCCAGCCTCAGGCGGGTCGACGACGTACCAGGTGTTGGGATTCTCCGTGATGTCCAGGTCGATCTCATCAAGCACCTGCAGGCGGTAGCGGGTCCCGGCCTCGATGATGTAGGGGTCGTCGAAGCTGCCGTCGCCGGAGAGCGGGGTATCGAACAGCAGCAGCTTCGGCAGCGGGGCCAGCAGGCTGATCTGGATCGCGTCGTCATATTCCGGGGCGGTCCAGTCATAGCTGTTGCCCTGGGCATCCTTGTAGCGGGCCACGGGAGTCTTGTAGCGGTAGCCGGCCAGCACCACGACGGGTTCGTAGATCCGCAGGTCGAAATTGAACAGCGCACCGGAGGCATTGCTCAGGTTCAGGCTGCTTGCCGGTGTGATGCCCACGTCCATGTTCTGGAAATAGCGGCCGGCGAAGTAGTGCACCGGATAGTCGCTGGCCTCCATTGCCAGCGGACCGGGGCCGAGATTCTTCCAGATGCCATCGGGCTCGTCATCCGCTCCGCCCTGCACGCCGGGGTTGATGCTGCCCTCGACGATCTCGGCGCTGCCGAGCACGTGCAGCGTGACCTTGTCGAGGGTGTTGAAGGGCTCGGCACTGGCGTTGGCATAGACCGTGACATTGACGATCTGGCCGGGGCGGCGCTCCGTGAGTGCGGGTACGACGTAGAGGCTGTTGTCAGCGCCGAACTGCTCCAGCTGGCTGACCTGCGTGGTCCAGATCCGCGCCACCTCGCCGAATTCGCTGAGGCGCTGCATGCGGCAGTGCAGCGTCAGCTGGCGGCCCGGTTCGATCACGGCGCTGGAGATGCGCCCGAGTGCCGGCCCCTGGCTGAGCGGATTGGCATTCTCGAAGCGGGTGAGTTCCGTGAACCAGACATCGACGTCGCCGAGCTCCGCATCGCCGGAGTCGTCATACTTGTAGGCATCGCGCAGCTGCAGCAGGCCACTGTCACGATGGATGTCCTCCACGGTGGCGACGATCGTCACGTCGTCATCCGCGTGGTAAAGCTCATCCGTGCGCAGCCGCTCCTCCAGCGCGTCGCTGAGGCCGTTGTTGTCAGAGTCCTGCAGCCAGGATTCCTCCGTGTAGTCCCCGTCGCCGTCCAGGTCCCGGGCCACGCTGTGCGCCGCTGGGTTGAGGCGCAGGGCTCCGGCCACGGGCTGGCCGGGAATCCCGCTCGTGACATGGTAGTCGAGGTAGCTGACATTCTGCGCACCGGGCACGCTGCGGATGCTCTGCTGGATGCCGTAGCTGCGCCCGTCGTCAGCCAGCTTGAAGGGAAATGCGAGGGTGATCACGTCCGGACCGTCGGGTCCGCCCGGCTGGTTGGCATCGCCACTGGCGGGATTCACAGCTGGCAGGAAGCTCGTCTGCAGGTAGCAGAGCTTGTCGCGGTGCACCTCGTCGAACATGGCGCTGCCGAAAGGCAGCGGGAAGTCGACGCTGTACTTGTGGGAACCGGGATCGTCAATCGGATTGATCAGGCGCATGACCGAGTAGCAGTCATAGCTGTCGGGATCAGTGGGCTGGAAGGCGGAGTTTGTGGCCTTGCCGCAGAGCTCGAGCAGCGGCAGGTCCAGGAACTGCGTGCTGACAGACAGGTCAGAGCTGACGGCCTGACCGCTTTCCGGGCCGCCGGGATTGCCTTCCCTGTCGACGGTGACGATGCTCAGGGCGGCAGCGGAGCTGACGCTTTCCGCGGAGACCAGCAGTTCGAAGCGGGCCGGCAGGCCGCTGCCCTGTTCGCGCACGCCCTCACTGAACGGGATCTGCTGCAGCAGATCCCCATCCGCGTACAGGCGGAAGTGGTCAATCGTGTTGCCGAAGTTGCGGGCGATGGTGGTGATGTCCGCGAGGTTCAGTTCGCCGTTGCCATCGCCGTCCACCCAGTAGCGCGGATTGAAGCGGCTCCAGGCCTCAGACCCGTCCATGGATTCGCCGAAGTACAGGGCCAGCGGGATCAGGTCGGCGACGTTGACCTCGCCGTTGTGGTCGTAGTCACCGAGATTCACCGCCGTCCAGTTGAGCTGCAGGTTGTTGTCAGGAGCGGGACTGACGATGAAGTCGGTCACGCGGTTGTCAAGTGCGAGAATGCTCGGATCCCGCGGCGCAGGCAGGCCGCTGAGCTGGATCCGGGTTTCGCGGATGCCGCCGCTGAGCGGGGCAATACTCAGGTCCATGCTGCCGCCATGCACATCGGCAAGCGCCAGCAGCTCGGCCGTGCTGCTCAGGAAGATGCCGTCCGTGATACCGGCGCCGGGCAGTTCCAGACTGATCACGAGCCCGGCTGCGGGAATGTTCTCCGCTGCCAGTCTGAGCGTTCCGGGTTCCGCTTCCAGGACCTCGACCGAGACAGGCAGGCCCGGCTGGACATGCTCCACTTCCGAGCGGGAGCCACCGCCGCCGCAGGAGGGCAGCAGGAGCAGCAGCAGGAACAGTTGG
>JAGRNT010000014.1:63230-122990 GCA_020440605.1 bacterium
CGTTGCCAGTTCATTCGTACAGGTCCTTGAAGGAGCTTGCTTCGTCGCGCAGCAGAGCGGGATCGGCAATCGCCTGCTCAATCTGCCGGCAGAGGATGGGAACACCTTCCTCAATCTCACTGGTTGCGGTCCGGCTAAATGATAACCGCAGGGCACTGATGTCGCTGTGGTCGGGCATCAGGAAGGCTCCGGGGTTGAAGTCGACACCGGCCCGCCTGCACATGCTCAGCAGTGCAATGCCGCGGATGCCGGCGGGCAGCCTCAGCCAGAATGCAAAGCCGCCGTTGGGCAGATCATAGCTGCAGCCTGCGGGCAGATTCTCCCTGAGTACCCTGTCCATCACATTGCGCCGCTTGCGGTATTCACGGGCGGCATGCCTGACATGCTTCGCATAGTAGCCGCGCTGGATGAACTCATGCAGCAGTACCTGCAGGAAGTAGCTGTCACCGCTGTCACGACCCAGTTTGGCAGCAACGATGTTGAAGGCCAGGCTGGAAGGTGCGCAGATCCAGCCGACGCGGATCCCCGGCAGGAAGGACTTGGCATAGGTGCCGATGTGGATCACGTAGTTGCCGGAATCCATGGCCTTCAGCGGCAGGGGAGCCTGGCCCTCGTAGCGCAGCTGGCGGCCGTAGTCATCCTCGATGATCGGCACCTTGTACTGCTCAGCGAGATCCAGCAGCCGGCTGCGCCGCTCCATGGACATCGTGATCCCGGTCGGATTGTGGTAGGTCGGAGTGACCACAATCGCGCCGATCCGGCCACTCTTCAGCTCCTGCTCGAGCAGGTCAGTGCGCATCCCCTGTTCGTCAAGTTCAATCTGCACGAAGGGAATCTGCTGGACGGACAGGCAGTTGAAGATGCCGTGGAAGGTCGGAGCCTCGATCGCCACCTGCTGACCGGGCCGGAGGATCATGGACAGCACGAGCCCCAGCGCGCGGCGGAAGCCTCCGGAGATGATGATGTCGTTCTCGCCCTCCGCCATCGCCACGCCGTTGAGCGCCATTTCCTTCTCGAGGTGCTCAACCAGCGGCTGATAGCCCTGGGCATGTCCGGTGTCGAAGAAGAACTCCTGCGGATTCCAGAGCATGCTGGTGGCAACCTGCTTGATGCGGTCGAAGGGAAACAGTGCCGGATCGGGGAAGTTGTTGGAGAACGAGATCCCCTTGCCATGGAAGCGCCTGCTGCGCGGAACCCCGAAATATTCAGTGGGGATCACGAGCGGTGACCATTCCATCGGCGTACGTTCCTGCTGGGCGGCAATCGTTTCCTCGCGGGTGCGCAGGTTGCTGCCGAGCGCGATCTCGGGATGTTCCGTGATGTAGGTACCGCTGCCGCTGCGGCGCTCGATGATGTTCTCCGCCGCCAGCATGTCGTAGGCGTTGAAGACCGTGGTGACGGATACGTCAAGGTCCTTCGCCAGATTGCGGACGCTCGAAATCCGCTCGCCGGGGGCAAGCAGTCCATCACGGACAAGACTCACGATCTGTTCATGGATCTGAATATAGAGAGGAGTCTGACTGTCCTTGTCGAGCAGAATCTTGAGATCCACGCACTTCAATTATTCCAGAATGGAAAATTCAGAAAGTAATCACTTTGTGCTGATTTTGGATGAACGCCTGACGAGGAATGAAAGTTTGTGCAGCCAGCTTGCTGGAACACACATTTATTCCTTAGCGTTTGGCCTGGAAATGATCCGTTTGGGACATTCTGATTTCAATAGCCAGTCATTCTGAGACAATAATCAGGGTTTTGCAGCGTAATACAGGCTTCCTCGGTGTGTTCTGCTACTGATACGCACTGATCATGTCAAAAACGGTTCAAAGTGAGCATTGTCCCGGGGACACTTGCTCGATATCATACCCATAGCGCAACTCCATCGGCCCGTGGGTTGCGCTATCCTCTTTTCTGGGTTCGGCAAGCTACTGCTGGGCCGTCAACCACCCCTTCAGAACATCGCAAAGTGATCACTTTCTATTACCTTAAAAGTGATTATTGAGCTGCCCTCCAGAATCCCGTACCATGCTAGCAAGGGTTCCAGCACGCGAACCCGCCACCTCGCTGCGAGCAGCGAACCGACCAGGCGGAGCAATCCGTCTGCAGCATGAATAACTTGCAGGCTTACACCAAATCGGCTAAGGGTTATTCAAGGCGGTGGAGACTTTCGGCCTCCATCGCCTTAATGCTTTCTGGTGGCCGGCGGGACAGGCTGGCTGCCGCCACTCCCCTCGCTGCTGAACCCGGTTCAGTTCAGATCTGACGCTGCAGCTGGGCGATCTTGGCATTGCGCTCGCGGTTGCCGGGGTCGAGCTTCGCCGAGGCCTGCAGTTCCGCCAGGGCCTCGCGCGCATTGCCGGTGCTGAGGTGGAAGCTGGCCAGCAGGTCATGCGCCCCCGGATCCCGGGGATTGCCGCTGACGTGCATCTTCAGCAGGCTGATCGCCCTCTGCGGCAGGCCGTCGCGCACCAGATGCTTGCCGGTGCTGACCACCAGCTCCGTGAGCGCCGTGGGATCCAGGTCCCGCTGGGCGCGGTCGTAGATGCGCTGGGCATTGCGGCCCTCGTTGAGGAAGTAGTCCTCCTCCAGATCACGGCGCGCGATGAAGCGCGGGTCGTCACTGGCGGCGAAGGGCAGCCAGTCAAAGGCGGGGTGCGGACCGCTGAGCACGCTCTGCGTCAGGCGCTCGGCCACGCTCAGACCGTTCTCGGAATTGCTGAGCAGGATGATTCCATCGCCGCCGTGGACATCGACCATCACGAAGCTGCGGCAGTCGATGTTGTCACCCCACTGCCAGATGTTGTTCCCATGCTCCCCGGCCTCGATCCCGAAGCCGAGACCCCAGTAGACGGAATCGTCGTTGTCGCCGCCGAAGAAGCCCGTGGGCCGTGTCTGGGCTGTGCTCATGAATGACGCGAACTTGCTGTCGATGCCTTCGCGGCGCAGCAGGGCCTCGATGAAGCGGCCGTAATCCTCGGCGGTTGTCAGGAGTGTTCCCGCGGCATTCATGCTGCGGCGGTTGGGCAGGGTGCGTCCCGTGGGCCGGCCCAGCAGGTCATGCCCGCTCACGAGCTGGCCGGCCACGCGGCCCTCCGCCACGAAGCTGGAATTGCGCATCCCGAGCGGGCCGAAGATCTCGGCCTGCATGAAGTCCTGCAGGTCCCGGCCGCTGAGCTGTTCAACGACCTTCTGCAGATAGATGTAACCCTCGCCGGAATAATCCCAGCCGCTGCCGGGTTCGAAGCCCAGCTCCAGGCGGCCGCCCTCGGCCCAGTTGGGCATCCCGCTCGTGTGGCAGAGCACCATCCGCGCCGTGATCAATCGGTAGCGCGGATCGTGTTCCAGCCTGGGATTCTCCAGGTATTCACAGAGCGGGCGGTCGATGTCGAGCTCGCCGCGCGAAGCCAGGCGCAGGACGGCGAAGGCGAACAGGGGCTTGGAAAGCGAGGCCGCGAAGAAGCGAGTATCGCGCTGCACGGCACTGCCATCCGCCCGGCTGGCCACGCCGAAGTTGCCAACGTAGCTCACCCGGCCGTCGCTGAGTACGACCACGGCCATCCCCGGAATGTCGGCTTCATCCATCAGGCGCGGGACCAGGCGGTCCAGCTCACCGTTGGAGATCCGCGCAGGCACGGCAAGCGCCGGTTGCGAGATCAGCATGCAGGCAAGGAGCACCACGGTCAACAGTGCGCCCTGCAGGCGGTCCGCATCGGCAGGCATGTACTGGAGTCGTTCCATCTTGCATCCCATCCGCTGTATGTCATTCCCCGATGCACTGAGGGAGACGCGCCGGAATCCGTGCTGGTTTCGGTTCAGCCCGAAATTCCCTGCAGATTCTGGCAACGGGTGTGCGACCGGTGCGGATTCCGCAGGGAATATACGTGCCCCGCTTCCCCATGCAGCGGCGCGATGGCCTGCGCGGTCAGCTGCCGTTGTATGCCAGGTGTCTCAGGTCAGTGATGGCAACGAGATCGCGGGACGTTCAGCGGCGCGGGCGGACCAGATAGTAGAGCGCAACGGCGGCGGCCACGAATACCAGCCCCGCCCCGGCCACGAATGGAATGGTGGAGGAATCCACGGCACCCACAACCACGAAGCAGGCCCCGAACAGACCGGCCCCGGCGCCGATGCAGCCCAGGCAGGCGATCCCGAGACCCTTCAGCATCCCGTTCACTCCCGTATTGCGCGGCTGGTACTGCGGGACGGGAGGCACTGCATGTTCCCACTGCGGCGGCATCTGCGGAGGGGCGGCTGCCTCAGGTGGAACGGCACCGGGCTGCGGGCCGCCCGGTTGATCCTGCGGCGGAGGCTCAGGGCTGTGCCGGGAAGGCTCAGGCTGCTGATCAGGATTGGGCTCAGGCTCTCCGGATCCATGGGGAAAGTTGTTCATAGCAGACCTCCCAGGCCCAGGATGCTCGGCAGTTCGATCCCGCTCCAGGCGCAGTAGCCGGCCCAGAGCGCCACCGCTCCCCAGAAGCCGCAGATCAGCGGCGGGTATTTCGCGAAGCAGCGCGTGTCCATCCGCCCGTGCCACATCATCACGGCGTAGCAGAACACGGTGCCAAGCGCGATCAGCGTGAGGATGTAGCGCGGCCCGGCCAGCAGTGTTGCCAGGAACACGAGCGTGGCGGCCTTGCAGAAGGTGAAGGCGATGCCCTCCCATTTCGCGGCCTCGCGCCGCTGCGCTTCAAGCTGATCCTGCCCTGCGGGCTGTACCTGGCTGTCCATCGGCTCACTCCCGCGCCGCATCCGGCTGCGGCGCATGCTGATTATCGCGCCTGTCCCGCCATCTGGCGAGCAGGCCCAGGCCCGCCGCCGTGATGAACAGCAGGCAGATCCACTGGGCCAGGGACAGCCCGAGGAGCAGGGCGTCCTGGCTGCGGCTGGCCTCGACCGCGAAACGCAGCAGGCCATAGCCGCCGAGATAGACGAGGAACAGCTCACCCTCGGCCGCCATGCGGGGCCTGAGCCGGATGAGCAGGGCCAGCAGCACGAGCAGGCCGAGGCTCATGTAGAGCTGGCTGGGATGCAGGCCCTGTACGGCCCAGGGCAGGCTGCAGGCCCGGCCGCCGCAGCAGCCGGAGAACCAGCAGCCGATGCGGCCCACGGCCTCGCCCGCCGGCAGGGCCAGGGCGAAGGGCATGCCCGTGCTGTAGCGGATCCCGAGCCGGGCCTTGGCGACTTCAACCGCGATCCAGCCGCAGAGGATCCCGGCCAGCACACTGCGGCCGCCGGCGAAGGGGTTGAGGATCGCGAGGCTGTCAACGCCGAAGGGCCAGCCCAGCGCGAGGTACTGCCCGAGCCGGCTGCCGAGCATCCCGCCGAGCACCGCGCTGCCGATCAGCACGAACCGCGCCCGGCCTCCGGGCAGCGGCTGGCGGCTGAGGCGCTGGGCGAGGATGAAGACCACGATGCCCACGAGATAGCCGAGGCCCTGCAGCAGGCTGCCGAGCGCGGGCGCGCTGCCCGGCTCAGGCATCGGCCTTGCCATTTTCGAGAGTCGTGCCGTCGCGGCGGTAGCGCGGCCTGCCGTCCGGGAAGTCGGATGCGTCATCGAACAGCCAGCGCCAGCAGAAGCTCAGGCGGCGCGGATCCTCCTCGAAGCTGCCCGTATGCACGCAGCACTGGCGGATGCGCGCGGAGTTGAAGGTATGGGCGTCCATGAACTGCTTGATGGTGATCCGGAAGCCGCGCGTGGCCAGCTCGTTGCCATCGGGCCGTTCGCCGCCGCTGCGTCCGCCGAGGCGTTGCCAGATCCCGCCGAGCTTCTCGAACAGGCCCGGCACGCAGGCGCACATCCGCGAGACCTCAAGCGCCAGCTGCGGCGCTCCCGGCCCGAGCTGCTCACTCAGTACCTTGGTCAGGCTGCCGCTTCTCAGCATGTCAACCACGGGCCGGCTCAGGCCGTCGAAGGTGATCGTGTTGGCAACGAGGTGCACCCACTCCCTCAGATTGTCACGCCCGATCAGCTGCGGCAGGGACTTCCAGCTGCCGTCGGAGAGCTTCAGCATGTAGGAGATGTCGCAGCAGTCGCGGTGCGAACAGGGCAGGGGCACGAAGTCCTCCGCCGTCATTGCCCCGTCAGTCCAGCCGGCCAGCCGTTTGAGGATGCCGGTCGGGGTGGTGCGGTCCATTGGGTCATAGCCCGGGAAGCGCCCGCTGCCGAACATCGGCTGCAGGGCCACACCGGAGCAGTAGGGGCTGTCCAGTCCGTGCCTGATGATGCGGCCGCACTGCTCCTCGTTGACACCGCGCATCACGGTTGTCACGAGCGTATGGAAGATCCCGCGCTCATTCATGCGCGCGCTCGCCAGCAGCTTTTCCTCGAGCACGTCCTCATTGCGCAGCACGTGCGAGGTGTTGCCATCGAAGCCGTCGAACTGCAGGTAGACCTCCACCTGCCGGCGATGCGTTGCCAGGAAGTCGAGCAGCGCATCATTGCGGGCGATCTCGCGGCCGTTGCTGTTGAGCATGATGCGCGTGATGCTGCGGGTTGCCAGGGCCTCGATCATCGGCACGATGTCACGGCGCACCGTCGGTTCACCGCCGCTGAGCATCACGACACCGAGCCGGCCGCCCTCGCGGGCGAGCATCGTGTCCACCGTTGCCAGAATCTCCGTGAGCGTCGGGCGTTCCTCGATGGGCTCCGCAGTGCCGGGTGGCTTCGCACTGGCGAAGCAGGCCGGGCAGCCGTAGTTGCAGCGCTCGGTGACGTTCAGGAGCAGGATGCAGGTGTGCTGGGCATGGCTCGCGGGCAGGCCATGGCGGTATGCATCCGGGAAGCCGCCGGGCAGGCCGGGACGGTCGGGGACGATGGTGCTCGTGGGCGTGGACCAGCCGCGCCGGGCCTGCCAGAGCAGCGCATCCTCCTCATAGAGCGACTCCGTCTCGCCATGCAGCTCGCAGAAGCGCCGCATCCAGATGCTGCCGGAATGGCTGACGAGCATCCCGTCCTTCCAGACCCCGGGCTCATCGCTGGCGCGCTGCCGCTCGGCAAAGCACTGCGGGCAGACTGTCTGCACGAATTCCTCGATGGTGTAGGGTCTGAGCTGGATCGGGCTGGCCTGGTCCTGTGGGTCCACGGGAAGAGTATAGGGGGAGCAGGTGGCAGATAGCAGGAGGCGAACGTTCGGTGTGTCGGTCCAAGACCGACAAGGCCATGTAGCTTTTTGAGCTACACACCATTTTCAGCGCGATCCCGCCTGCGGCTCAACCCGTATCTTCAGGCCGACATGCTGGCGGCTGAATGCCGCCCCTCCGGCGAGCTGAATGCTCGCGCTCCCCATGCATTGTGCGTCACGCTTCTGCCAGGTGTTTATCAGGTAGCAGGCCGTTCACGGCCTGACCCGGCGTGAACGCCGGGCTACCGTTCAGGCCGACCCGCTGAAGCTTGCCGTTCTATCGCCGGACTGACATCCGGCCTCACACTACCGCTAAAGCGGGTAGCTCCCTGCCGGACTGACATCCGGCCTCCGGTAACTTCAGGCCGACCCGCTGAAGCTTGCCTTCAGCGCAGGCCCAGATCGACGAGCACTTGTGCGAGGAGAAAAATCAAACGGGACCGGATCCTTCTCGCGGGTCCAGTCCCGTTTATGCTTCTCGTTCCTGTCGTACTTCTTAGGGCTGTGGCTGCCACCGCCCCTGTACTCCAGGATGTGCCGGATGTGCTCTTCAGCACGTCCGTACTTCTGCGTATGCTCCTTCTTACGGGAGCTCTTCTTCTTCGGCATGCTCGCCTCCCGTGGCATGGAAATTTCCAGAGAAACAATACCCCACAGGCCTTGACACGCATTTAGAAAATACGTGGTATTCTCAGAGTTGGCGGTGCTTCGTATCACAGAATCCAAGCGGGGTGCTGCAAATTCACAGTATGTGCATGAAGGATAGAAGAGAAGAGATTCCGGTTTGCTGAAGGCTGTCTTCCAAGATTGATTCCAGGCTCCGATTTTCCCCCTCCCACCCCCGACTCACAGGACTGTTGTTTTGGAGATCGTATGAATATCTATGTAGGCAATCTGTCTTACAGGCTCTCGGATGTCGAGCTTCGCAATCTGTTTGAGGAGTTCGGTTCCGTTTCCTCGGCCAACATCATCAAGGACAAGTACAGCGGCCAGTCCAAGGGCTTCGGCTTCGTCGAGATGGACAACGAGGATGAGGCCAAGCGTGCCATGGAGGCCATGAACGGCAAG
Source organism: bacterium (assembly GCA_020440605.1). Classification (GTDB taxonomy): domain Bacteria; phylum 4484-113; class 4484-113; order 4484-113; family JAFGCY01; genus JAHEFU01. The sequence continues at coordinate 71,417 of JAGRNT010000014.1, forward strand.
GAAGTCGGCGGCCGCGAGATCGTTGTGAATGAAGCCCGCCCGCGCAAGGAGTTCGGCGGCGGCGGTGGCGGCGGTGGCCGTCGCGGCGGTGGTGGTTATGGCGGTGGCGGTGGCGACCGCGGTGGCTATGGCGGCGGTGGCGGCTATGGCGGCGGCGGCGGTTACAGCGACGGCGGCCGCGGCTGGTAGACAGCCCCTCCCGGCACTGATGCCGGGATCAGAACCCGACTAATCAGACGGTCAGTGCTGGTCCGGATCCTTCAGGACCCACTGGCCGTCTCTGTTTTCCACGTACTGCGACACCCTGAGCTGGGCCTGCTCCAGGAACTTCTGGCAGTTGCGCACCAGGCCCACCCCCTCCTCGAAACGCCCCAGCAGTTCCTCCAGCGGCAGCTCACCGCGCTCCATCTCGGCGACGATCTCCTCCAGGCGCGCAAAGCTGGCCTCAAAGGCTGACGCGCCCGACTCCTGCGCCGGCGCAGCGCCCGGCTGATCCTTGCTCGGCATCTGTTCCTCCGCTTCCGGTCCGGCATCCCCGGCCTGGCCGAATAGGTCCTTGTCCATAGACAGAAATTGTAGCCCAGAGCGGATATCGGTCCCGGCTGGGGCCGTTCCGGCAATCCGGGAAGAACTTCTCAATTGGCTGTAAGTTTAAGAATTTTTAAAATTTTGTTTGACTTTGAGGTCAAATCATGGTTAAACTATTGATTGAGGGGTGTCCGCCTTACATATATCAATGCAGGGACCGGACCCTCCGGGAAGTAAATAAAAGAAAGGCATGTGGGTTCCTGAGGAGTAGGGAAAATGACATACCTGAACGTTCGCAGGCTCGGAGCAACCGCCGTTGCCATCATGGCAAGTGCGGTCTTCGCGGTCAGCTGCGGCGGTGGCAGCAATTCCACCCCCGCGCAGGTTGACCTGAATGACAACGGTACCCCCGGTATCGTTGCCGGTGACAACGGCGGTGGCGGCAGCATCAGTGTCGGCCTGCCCCAGGCTGGCTTCGCCCCCGACCAGGTACCCGGTGCGTCCGAGGATGCCCCGCTGGGCCTGAATGTGGACTACACTCCGGTGGTGGGCGGCTTTGAGACCATCAAGTCCTCCGCCAAGTCCTCCTCGGATCTTGCCCCCGGTGATGACCTGGCGATCCGCGCGGCGACCATCGCCGAGTTCGGCGCTGAGCCGGATTACGAGGCTGAGAACCCGAGCTTCGAGGAGGGCGGCATCGTCACCCTCTGGGTGGAGTACGAGGTAAGCGGCCAGGCCCCCGGCGTTGCCATCAGCTGGTATTCCGCCGAGACCGAGATTGACTACACCTCCCCGTTCATCCCGCTGGACGGTGCTGGAACCTACACCACGAAGTTCACCGCCACGGTGCCCGTGGGCAGCGCCGGTCCCGCCAGCTACGACTTCTCGCTGGACTACGGCAAGATCGCCAGTGTGGTGGTCGGCCCCGGCATCGAGGGGCCGGACACGGTGAACGTGCCCTTCACGATCACCGAAGTCACCCCGAATGACGAGGAGGAGTATGAGCCCCCGACCGACGGTGAGGATCCGGAGTGCAACGCCGAGATCAGCATCAGCTGGGCGGAGGACAACCTCTCCGTGACCACCACCGCGACGCAGTTCCTCTCCAATGTGGTGCTGCAGTTCGAGGACTGGAGCGAGCAGGTCTTCGCCGACCTCGATGAGAACGAGACCTACACCGGCACCTTCAGCGGCAGCGGCAGCAACGCCGGCAAGCGCCTGCGCGGTGTCTGGGTCAAGGCGGGCTGCAACGGCGACCAGAGCAAGGGTGTGTACTTCGGCAACAACATCACCGGACACTCCCTGATGGTCTGGGAGGATCTGATCCAGAACTCCGACTATGACTACAACGACTTCGTCTCCTCGATGTACCTGAAGGAGATCCGCAACGGCGACGGCGACCTGATCGAGATCAACCTCGAGATCAAGGCCCTGGCCCGCGGTGCCGGTTATGACCATGACTGGCAGTTCAACATCGACAGTGCCTTCCCGGGCGCGACCTGCGTGGCGACGATCGACCAGTACTACGCCACCGGCCTGCGGCACGGTCCGCAGCGCATCTGGTACTCCAACCAGGGCGTGAGCATCCCCGTGTTCGTGAGCAGCAAGCAGGCCCTGCCGGCTCCTCCGGGCTACTGGGCTACCAACGCCTTTGACAACCAGCCGGTCGTCAACGGTGACTACGCCATTGTCAAGATCCAGTTTGACGAGCCGATGGAGCAGGGTACGTACACCAGTATGCCCTATGAGCCCGAGCTGCGCGTCCATCCGAGCGGCGGCAACGTCTACGTGGTGCCGCTCTGGACCAAGCCCGGCGACTACATCGACTCCAACGGCCGTCCGCTGGCCTTCATCGTGCCCAACACCTACGCCTGGTGCGCCGAGAGCAAGCGGATCTGGAACGTCTACCCCGGCTTCAATGACTTCGCCAACTGGGCCAACGGCAGTGCCTCCGAGCCCAACCAGAAGTTCTATGACACGGCCCCGGTCGGCGACTACTTCAATGAGAGCTACACCCTGATCAACTCCGTGGAGTTCATCACCGAGCTCTAGCCCGAGGATCTTCAGGAACGATCCGGGAGCCCGCCCTGCGCGGGCTCCCTTTTTTTCTTGCCCGTTCGGCTGAAGCCTCACGGGTCTGGCGCTGCGGCTGCGCATTCGCGCATCCGGGTCGCGCGGAAGGAGCAGGAGGCCAGATGTCAGTCTGGCAATACCGGCACGCGGGAAGATGTATCGTGCAATCAGCGAGAAGCTTTGCTTTGAGCTGAATTGCAGACCGTCGAAGGCTCGCGCGAGACGGAAAGGGAATCTGGTCTGACCCTGCGGCGAAAGCAAGTTTCGCCGGGTCGGGTTGAAGATACATCGTTGCCAAGGAAGTTGCTTCGGGCAATAAGCGAGAAGCTCTGCTTTGAGCTGCATTGCAGACCCGCGAATGCTTGCATGAGCGGGAAACAGAATATGGTCTGGCGCTGCGGCTGCGCATTCGCGCATCCGAGTCGCGCGGAAGGATTGGGAGGTCTGGCGCAAGCCAGGCGCGGAGGCCCGGTGCAAACCGGGCAATGGAGGCCGGAAGTCAGTCCGGCAGAAGGCAGAAGGCAGTAGGCAGTAGGCAGTAGGCAGTAGGCAGGAAGTTCGGCGTTTACGCCGGATCAGTCTGCTATTGCCAGGTCAGGCCGTAAACGGCCTGCAACCGATGTTCCCTGGCAGACCGTCGAGTGCGCGCACGAGACGAAGAGGAAAAGGGAGCGCGAGCAATCTGCTCGCAGGCGCCAAAGCCCGGTGCAACCGAAGGCCAATCCGCAACCAGCCACCCGCACCCTGCAACCAAGTCGCGGAATCCGCACTCCCTCGATGTGGCAGGACACTCGCACACCGTGAATCTCCTGAGGATTCTGGTATTCCAGCGTGTCCGCGCGGATTTGCTTTAGGTTAAATCAGGAACCATGTGGATCCCATACAGGTCGATTATGGGCCGGGATTTGCAGAGTGTTTTGCAGAAGAATATTTTTCAATAAATTAGACACGCAGTTGCCTTGTTAAGTCAAATATAAACATGGTTATATCCGCGTTAAGTCTTAATTTAGAGCCCTGAGACGGGTAAACTATCTGGTGATCAGATTGCTGACTTGGTAGATCGGCGGAAAGCGGAGCTGAGTTCTGACAGTCTGAGTAACCAGGAAAGGCATCTGATGCCCTTGAGGAGAACGGAAATGAATACACCTACATTGCACAGATGGGGCGCAGCAGTCATCACGGCTGCCGTGTCCGCGCTGTTTGCAGCGAGCTGCGGCGGTGGAAGCTCCACCCCGGGTCCCGTTGATCTGAGCGACAACGGCGCACCGGGCATCGTCACCAACGACAGCACGGGCGGCAGCATCAGCGTCGGCCTGCCCCAGGCGGGTTTCGCCCCCGACCAGGTTCCCGGTGCGTCTGAGGATGCCCCGCTGGGCCTGAACACCGATTACACCCCGGTGGTCGGCGGCTTCGAGACCACCAAGTCCTCCGCCAAGGCCAGCTCCGCGCTGCAGCCCGGCGATGACCTGGCAATCCGTGCGGCGACCATCGCCGAGTTCGGTGAGCAGCCGGACTACGAGGCCGAGAACCCCTCCTTCATCGAGGGAGAGATCGTCACCCTCTGGGTGGAGTATGAGGTCAGCGGCCAGGCTCCCGGCGTGGAGATCTCCTGGTTCTCCGCCGAGACCGAGATTGATTTCACCGCTCCCTTCATCGCGCTTGACGGCGCAGGCGTCTACACCACGAAGTTCACCGCCACGGTGCCCGTGGGCAGCGCCGGCCAGGCCAGCTACGACTTCTCGCTGGACTACGGTAAGACCGTGAGCCTCGTCGTCGGTCCCGGCCTCGAGGGCCCGGACACCGTGAACGTGCCCTTCCAGATCGTGGCCAACACCCCGAACACGGAAGTCACCTTCGAACCCCCGACCGAGACCCCTCCGGGTGACCATCCGGCCTGCGTGCCCCACATCAGTGTGGTCTGGAGCAATGACGATACTTCAGTGACTGTCACTTCCTCCAAGAACCTTTCCAATGTGGTGCTGCAGTTCGAAGACCTCACTTACCAGAAGTTTGAGAAGCTCACCGGATTCACAGGTACTTTCAAGGGTACCGGCAACAACGCCGGCAAGCGCCTGCGCGGTGCCTACGTGCACTCTGGCTGCAACACTGACTACTGGAATGAGATCAACCCGAGCTGGGGTGAGTATTTCTCACACAACATCACCGGCCACAACCTGATGGTCTGGGAAGACCTGATCCAGAATTCCGACTACGACTACAACGACTTCGTCTCCTCGATGTTCATCCGCGAGATCCGCGACCAGAACGGCGACCTGATCGAGATTGACCTCGAGATCAAGGCTCTGGCCCGTGGTGCCGGTTACGACCATGACTGGCAGTTCAACATCGACAGCGCCTTCCCTGGTGCCACCTGCGTCGCGACCATCGACCAGTATTACGCCAACGGCAACCGCCACGGTGCCCAGCGCATCTGGAACTCCACTCAGGGCGTCAGCATCCCCGTGTTCGTGAGCAGCAAGCAGGCCCTGCCGGCTCCTCCGGGCTACTGGGCGACCAACGCCTTTGATAACCAGCCGGTCGTCAATGGTGACTACGCCATCGTCAAGATCCAGTTCGACGAGCCGATGGAGCAGGGCAGCTACACCGGCATGCCCTACGAGCCCGAGCTGCGTGTCCATCCGAGCGGCGGTAACGTCTATGTGGTGCCGCTCTGGACCAAGCCCGGCGACTACATCGATTCCAACGGCCGTCCGCTGGCCTTCATCGTCCCCAACACCTACGCCTGGTGCGCCGAGAGCGTGAAGATCTGGACAGTCTATCCGCAGTTCAACAACTGGGCGAACTGGGCTAACGGAAGTGCTCCTGAGCCGAATGCGAAGTTCTACGACTACGCTCCGGTTGGGGACATCTTCAACCAGTCCTACACCCTGATCAACTCAGTCGAGTTCATCACGCAGTAGTCTCATCCTGGACTCAGACGGGGGATCCGCCTTGCGCGGGTCCCCCTTTTTTGTTTCCCGTTCGGCTGAAGCCTCACGGGTCTGGCGCTGCGGTCGGCTTAGCCGCCCGGGTCGCGCGGAAGGAGCAGGAGGCTAGATGTCAGTCTGGCAATACCGGCACGCGGGAAGTTGCCACGTGCAATCAGCGAGAGGCTAGGCCTTGAGCTGTATTGCAGACCCGCGAATGCTTGCATGAGCGGGAGACAGGATATGGTCTGACCCTGCGGCGAAAGCAAGTTTCGCCGGGTCGGGTTGAAGTTGCAGGAGATTTGAAGTTGCCCCGTGCAATCAGCGAGAAGCTCTGCTTTGAGCTGTATTGCAGACCGTCGAGTGCTCGCACGAGACGGAAGGGGAAATAGTTCTGGCGCAAGCCAGGCGCGGAGGCCCGGTGCAAACCGGGCAATGAAGGCCGGATGTCAGTCCGGCAATAGGCAGGAGGCAGAAGGCAGGTAGTCCGGCGTTCACGCCGGGTCAGGCCGTAAACGGCCTGCTACCGATGTTCCCTTGCAGACCGTCGAGTGCTCGCATGAGCGGAAAGGGGAAACAGGGAGCGCGAGCATTCAGCGCGCTGGCCCGGCGGCATTCAGCCGCCTGCGGAGATTGGTGGCAGTCTGGCAATGGAGGCCGGATGTCAGTCCGGCAATAGGCAGGAGACAGAAGGCAATAGGCAGGAGGCAGAAGGCAGGTAGTCCGGCGTTCACGCCGGATCGGTCCCCATCATCCGGATCAGACGGCAGATGCCGGATCAGGCCGTGGGTGTCGGGTCAGGCCGTAAACGGCCTGCTACCGCAATTCACTGGCAGACCCGGGATTTTCTACCTGCCGGCAACTGCCAACTGTTCACTGATCACTGTTCACTCTCCACTGACTACTGACAACTGCCTACTGCCCACTGACTACTGCCAACTGCCTACTGCCTACTTCCTCCCATTGCTAAGTCTATCGGCCAGCTGCGCCTCGTACAGTGACAACGGCTCCACCGGTCCCTCGTTCCAGTGCTCCCAGTGCGCCCCCGCCGGTACGAGCCGCTTCTTCAGTCCGGGATCATCGCCCCAGCGCATGTTGCCACTCATCCACTTGGACTCGCAGCCGATCGCGTAGTTCTGGGCCAGCGGCGGCTGCTCACAGGCGATCCCGCCCTCCGGTGCCCGGCAGTTCCAGAGCACGCAGTAGGCCGCACTCCAGCCATGCCCCGTGCCGTAGTTGCCGCGGTTCCAGAGTGCGAGCACGAGCTCGGTCTGCGGGTCCTCGAAACTCAGGTTGTCATAGAGCGTGCCCGTGCTGTAGCGGTGGTGCGGCTCACTCGATGAAAAGGCCCCGCGCGACTGGCAGGCAGTGAACACCGTGCCGGCGCTGCGGTTGGTGGCAACGGCGAAGTCATGCCGCCCGCCCTCCGCCAGGCAGCCCTTAACCAGGTGGTTCTGCCCGCCGCAGTTGAAGCTGTAGCGCCGCCCGCCGGCGATCTGCGACTTCGGCGAGAGACTGCTGCAGTTGAACACCGAGCCGTGCGAGCTTTCATGCCCGAAGCTCACGAGCGCGAAGCCGAAGTTGCGGCTCGTCACATCCCGCACCCAGATGTTGCGGCAGTAGTCAAAGTCCACTCCGGTCCAGCCGTGGTCCTCATCCGTCTCCGAGGCGTAGTCACTGACGAGCTGCAGCTGTTCCACCCCGATCCTGTTCAGCAGCAGCGAGTCGTCATAGCGGTAGACGAAGCTCTCCGCCCAGTCACTGTCGAGGTCATGGAAGAGCGGGACGTCGAAGCTCAGGGTGTTGCCGGTGATCGCGGTCAGACGCCGCAGGTAGCGCAGGTCGCGGCTGCCCGCCGTCCACTGCGTGATCTTCGCCGTGCGGCTCTCCGGGATGCGGTCCATCCCGAGTTCGCTGATCCACTTCTCAGTGCTGCTGCGCTGGATCACCACGAGCTGGCCCACTCTGTAGAGCGAGCCGTCGCGCACGCGCAGGCTGCGGGCCCCGAGCGGTACGAAGCTGTTGGCAACTTCGCTGCGGCTGCGCGGAATCTCCGGATAGGCCGGCAGCTCACCCGCGGGCCTGGCAATGATCAGGCTGCGCTGGCCCCTGCCGGCCGCACGCAGGATGGTGCCTCCCGGGCCCTGGCCGCTGCCCCTCAGCACGATCCCGCTCGCGCTGATGCGCAGGCTGCCGTCCACCCGGAATTCGCCCGGCGCGAGCAGCAGCGCCCCGCGGAAACCGTCCTCGTCCAGCGGACGCTGGGCCAGGGCATCGAGGCTGCGCTGGATGCGCTTCGTGTCGTCAGCCCCGCCGGGGCTGAGCTGGATCACATCCGCGACAGCCGGTGGCTGGCGGCCGTCGCCATAGTAGCCGGCATGGCTGAAGTCCGGGATGCGGTTGCCGCGCGCATCCGCCTGGTACTGCAGGCGGCCAGTGCTGCCCGGCCAGACGAGCGTGCTGTGCAGGGCCTCGCGGCCGTTGCCAGGCTGCGGCGTGCCGAGCAGTAGCAGGGCCAGCAGCGGGAGGCCGAGGGCGGCGCTGCGCGGAATGCTGATTCGTGCCATACTGAACTGATCGGATGCGCGGGCGGCAGGGTAAATCCCGGGCCGCATGAACAGCACGGCAGCTGACCGAGTCTGTGTATCAGGAAGTTTCAGTGGGGAATGTGGAAATGATTGCAAGATATATCTGGCTGGCAACCCTGGCCGGCATGCTGCTGACCTCAATGAGCGGTGCACCAAGCGCTGAAGAACAGTACAGCGAATCAGGGCTGACAACGGAGCAGCGCCTGGAGATACTGCGTGAACACACTTATGAGCCGGAATTCACGTGGAAGATGCCTGCCGCAATCAGTTTCGAGCAGGATGGTGATGACAGGCAGTACCTGCATGATGAGCGCATCAGTGGGAGCAATGCGATTGCAATCGCCGCAACATGTTATGCGGCCAGCAAGCTGGACTTCGAAGTGACAATGCGGGACCTGATGGACAATGGCTTCTGGCCTTACGAATGGTTCCCGGAGGGCATTGATCCCGAGCTGCCCTTTGGCAATTTCGGGATCTCCGGAACGGACATTTCCGGGATCGAATACCTGGAGTGGATCGTGCTGAACCGCGATGACCCGCGCTGGGTGATGGACGCCCGTTACAACATCCTGCGCGCTTCATATGACCTGCTCTACCGGGAGGAGATGGCTGACAGTTATGCGGAGCTGGAGCGCTTGCCGCAGTTCTGGTACAACGAAATCGAGGACCGTCCGATGCAGGAAAGTGAATTGGACGGTGACTACAGCATGGTTGATCCCATGCAGTACCAGCTCTTGTACTTTACAAATCGAATCCAGGATCCCGATGGCAGGAAGTTCCCACTACTCAACTACATTTCCTTCCCCGGTCCGGTAACCGCCAGTATCAGCAACAATTCGCAGTACGACTCACAGTATCGCGACCCGACCAGGTCTGCGCAGCCGGAGCCTGAAGATGAGGATGGTACGGAGCAGCAATAACGCAGTGCTGGCTCGACAGCCGCTACACTGCGGGTATGTCCGCAGATGCAAACAAGACGAACCGCGTCACCGCGCCCTGGGACCTTTCCCTGATCCGTGAGCTGCCGCTTGACAACCGGCAGGCCGTTGACAAGGCGCTGGATACCGCCCGGGCCTGTGCTGACAACTTCGACTCGCGCCTGAGCATTGACGAGCGCCTGCGGATCCTGCGCCGGGCCCGTGAGCTGATGGCGCAGCGCGCGGAGGAGCTGGCGCTGACGGCTGCGCGCGAGGGTGGCAAGCCGCTCGTTGACAGCCGCGTGGAGGTTGCGCGGGCGATCAACGGCTTCGAGATCGCGATCAACACGCTCAGCACGATGACGGGTGAAACGATCCCGATGGGCCTCAACCCGGCCAGCATGGGCCGCCGGGCCTGGACGGTGCCGGAGCCGGTCGGCGTGGTGGCCGCGATCTCCGCCTTCAACCATCCCGTCAACCTGATCGTGCACCAGGCCGTGCCTGCCATCGCCGTGGGCTGCCCCGTGATCGTCAAACCGGCGGACGGCACGCCGCTCTCGGCATACTCCGTTGTCGAAATCCTGCATGAGGCGGGCCTGCCGCGGCAGTGGTGCCAGATCCTCCTGACGGACATCCCGGACGCCGAGAAGCTGGCAACGGACCCGCGCGTGGACTACCTGAGTTTCATCGGCTCCTACCGGGTGGGCTGGATGCTGCGCTCGAAGCTCGCCCCCGGCACGCGCCTCGCGCTCGAGCATGGCGGTACGGCGCCGGTGATCCTCGGCGCAGACCTGCGCTGCTTCAGCCCGCAGGCCCTGATCAGTCCGCTGGCGAAGGGTGCCTTCTACCACAGCGGCCAGGTCTGTGTCAGCGTGCAGCGGATCTACGCGCCGGCGGCGGAGGCTGAGTGGTTTGGCAATGCGCTGGCGGATTACGCGCGCGATCTCGTGGTGGGCGATCCCACGCTGGAAGGGACGGACTGCGGGCCGCTGATCCGTCCGTCCGAGGTGGAGCGTGTGGAGCAGTGGGTGCAGGAGGCCGTGGACGGCGGCGCGCAACTGCTCTGCGGCGGCCGGCGGCTCAGCGAGACCTGCTATGCACCGACCGTGCTGCTGGATCCGCCGGATGCTGCGAAGGTCACGCGCGAGGAGATCTTCGGTCCCGTGGCCTGCGTGTACTCATATGACAATCCTGACAATGCGATCCGGCGTGCCAACGACTCGCCCTTTGCCTTCCAGGCCGCGGTGTTCACGCAGGAGATTGACAATGCAATGTACATTGCGGACCGCCTGCATGCGGCGGCGGTGATGGTCAACGACCACACGGCCTTCCGGGTGGACTGGATGCCGTTTGGCGGCCGCAAACTCAGCGGGCTGGGCGTGGGCGGGATCAACTACGCGATGCGCGACATGTGCCAGGACAAGCTGGTGGTGGTGAAGGAGCTCAGGCCCATGGCCTGACTGTAAGTGGTCAGTGGTCAGTGGTCAGAAGCAGAAGCAGAAACAGAAACAGCAGAAAGTAGGGGTATCAGGGTGTGAAAGGTTGCCAAGCAGCTCAGGCATTCATTATGCTGCTTCTCATCCTTATTCTGATTCTCATTCTGATTCTGGCAACTGTTCACTGTTGATTTCCTGCTCCCCTTCCCTGATGGCTGCCTCCAGTTCGTCCACCACGGCCCAGGCCCCTGCCAGATGGGAGGCGGAAAGCAGCAGCATCCGCAGGTAGACCCAGTAGGCGACGATCAGACCGAGCAGGCTCAGCAGGAGCAATTCCAGGCTTTCGCTGGGATGAGCGATGAAGCTGGTCAGGAACAGGTAGACGCCCAGCGTCGCCCAGGGCAGGATGGCAATTGCAGGCAGGAGCAGCAGGTAGCTCAGCCAGCGCTGGCGCAGCTGACGGTTCTCGCTGCCAGTGAACCAGTCCAGATTCCACATCAGCAACCAGCAGTGCTCGGCCCCGGGAGTATCCAGCGCGGCGGGCCGGCGGGGATGGAACAGCAGGGCCTGCAGGAACAGCGGGCAGGACTGACGCAGGTCTTCCAGAGGCAGGCTGCCCATTGCCATTTCCTGCAGCAGGCCGCGCCGGCGGATCAGTTCACGCATCCGCTGGCGCACAGCCCCGGCATGCCGCTCCACGAAGCGGGATATCCAGGCAAGCAGAGCCAGTTCCAGGCCCAGGCCCAGCAGGATGAACATGATCGCATCTCCGTCTAGCGCATGCGCGAATGTGATGACACCCGCTGCCACTGCGAAGATGCTTATCCCCGCCAGCAGGAACATCGGCAGGGCATAAGTTGAATGGATGTAGCGACCGAGCCAGCTGCCCCGGGCCTGCAGCTCGACCTGCAGCCGTGAGGCCAGCAGGGCCAGCCTGCCGCTGCCAGGCTGGATCAGTACCTCGGCCGGGACGTTGTCATACCAGCCCCGTCCGGGACTGAGGCTGGCCCGGCGGCGGAAGTACTCCAGGGCGGGCTGCAGCGCAGTGTCAACGTGGCGCAGGACGTACCAGTGGCGCAGGCGGCGGGCCTGGCGCAGGCTCAGCAGCAGCATTGGAACTGACAACAGGGTAGTGATGCCGACTCCCTCCATCACCATTGATGAAATGCCGATGTAGATGATCAGCAGCAGGTAGTGCAGCCAGCGGATCCAGATCAGCTTCAGGCTCTCGCGCGTATCGTCTGAGCTGCCAGCCGGGCGCAGCTCCGTGCAGTAACGCCTGAGCAGCTCCTGCAGAGCAGCATTGTCAGCGCCGTCCAGCGCGGCCTGCAGCAGCCGCTGCGTGGTGCCTTCTGCATGCAGGCTGCGCCGGACATGCAGCAGGTCCGGCTCCGCCCTGCCGCTGAGCAGTCCGAGCGCGAGCAGCTGCGGTGTACAGCCGCTTTGCTCCATGCGCGGATGGACGCGGCGGGCATGCAGATTGCCCAGCCCGGCGGCTAGGGGTATTCCGAGCAGGAGGATGGGCAGAATTGTGGGCCAGACTGGTTCGAGGTCTATTCCGAAACTAAGGACGAGGACTGCCAGCAGCGGGAACACTGCCAGAAACAGTGAAACAGCGAAAAGGGCGTAGACTGATTCCAGCGCAAGCTGGCGTTCCAGGGGGGCCTTGTCGCGCAGCTCGGTCAGCAACTCTTCGATCCTGTCAACAGCCGCGGCAATGGGCTGGGCGGCGGAAGTCTCAGGCTCACGGGAATCCACGGCCGGCCTCTGCACTGCAGCAGTACGCACGGGATTCGCCTGTCCTTCCACCATAGGCGGATTGTACCTTGAAGCAAGCAGAAGCAGAATCAGAATGAGAAGCAGCAGAAACAACACTTATCAGCAAGCAGAATGAGAATCAGAAGCGGCAGAACTCAGGCTATGGCCTGCCGGCTCACGCCTGGAGTTTCTCTCAATTCCCGGACTGCTGTATCTCCTTCTGCTTCTGATTCTCCTTCTGCTCACTGCTTCATTGCATGTCCGGCAGCGACCGTCCTTCTTCTACAGCCTGCACTGTCTCCTCAACTGCGTCCATCATTGCTGCTCCGCCGGTGGATCTTCAGGCAAGTTCGGCATCCTGCACCAGCTGCTCCAGCTCGGCGATCACGGCTGATGAATCCCACTGCTGCAGCAGGCGGGTCCGGAGGATCCAGACATGCAGGGGCAGGGACATCAGGAACAGCCAGAGGAATAACGGTCCGATGCTGCTGAGGCTCAGGCCACTGCCCGGGCTGCTGTTGCCAAGCAGGAATGACAGCGGCACCAGCATCATGAGCAGCGGTAGTGCCATGGTAATGAGCAGGTCGAGTGCTTCAGCGATGATGCCGGGCCGCAGGGAGCTGCCCTCCTGCCGCAGGTACCAGTCCAGGTTCCAGATCAGCGACCAGCAGGCCTCCATCCCGGGCTGGCGATGCTGCTTCGCGATCGGAGGAAATGACAACACACCATGCAGCCAGGCCGGACAGGCATTGAGCATCTCCTGCATCGGCAGGGTGCCCTGCACCACCTGGTCCACCAGGCCACGCGACCTGATCTGTTCACGCCGCTGCGTGATGCGCTGCTCCTTGTGTGGCTCCAGCAGGCGGGGCAGCAGCCGGGTCTGGACCAGCAGGGCGATGCCGACCGCCACGAAGCCGGACAGCATGCCGAACAGCGGCAGGTAGGCGCTGACTCCGAAACTGAAGGCAAAGAACAGCATCATGTTGAAACCCATGTATTGCCGCACAGGGAAGCCGCTGCGGTTGTCCGAAACCATGCTGCCGTAGTAGGACAGCAGTGCCACCGTGCGCCGGAGGACCTCAGTGCTGCGTTCGACCTGCACCTCGCGGGGAATCGCCGCCTCGGCTTCCTTGCCTTCCGGGCCGCTTTCCAGGTGCTCCAGAACCGGCTCCAGGTAATCCCGCAGGACAGGCAGCAGGAATGCATAACGGTAGCTCTGGCGCAGTCGCTCCAGCGGCAGGCTGATTGCCAGGCAGGCCAGCGCCAGGCCAATCCCGTAGTGGAACGGCAGCCTGAAGACCATCGGTACTATGAACAGGATCATCACTGGCCACTGGATCACATTGGCAATCCAGGCATGCCTGCCACGGTTGTCCCTGTCGTAGTCTGAGTACTGCGGCAGCTTCCCTGCAATATGCCGCAGCTGTGCCAGAGGTTCGGCCGGCATGGCCGGGTCGTCAAATTCGTTGGCAACCAGCTTCTCCGCCAGGCCACTGCCGGCGAGGCCCTCCTTCAGCAGCTTCAGATAGGGCTGCGGACTCACCAGGAACCCGCCGGGATTGTATGCAGCAGGCAGGCGCCGAGGATCCCGCGAGTAGGCCAGCATCTGGTACATTGCAATGGCAGTCGCCAGCAGCAGATAGGACAGCAGCAGCAGCGTGACGAACAATGCAGGACTGATCGGTGGCTGAAAGGATCGGAAATGGTACATCGGCAGCACCAGGATCAATCCAAAGTAAAGCAGCCACAATGAACTGGCCAGGGCACTTTGCAAGAACACCCGGGGCCTGACAGTGGCGCACTGCCTCTCAAGTGCCGCCATGGCTGCACGGATCTCACTGATCCGCTGTGCGGCAGGCAGGCTGCCAACTCCCGGCGGAGCTGCCAGCGACGTGCTGTCCGGATCCGCATCGCCCGGCAGGATCCCTTCACGTTCAGCTTCCATCGCCTTCCCCCTCCTGCACCAGTTCCTCCATGCAGCGTACCACGGCCCAGGCTCCCGCGAGGTGGCGGGCGGCCTCCAGCATGCTGCGGTGGATGAGGTAGACAGTCAGCAGCAGTGCAAGCAGCAGGCAGGAAGTCTGCAGGATGTCAGGCGTGAAGTACGAGAAGCCGAGCAGCAGAGTGACAAGGTACGAGGTTCCGAAACCGAGCAGCAGTGAAGCCGGCAGCAGGGTGACGGGAATCAACCAGTTGCTGTGCCAGCGCAGCCGCACCATCGGTACCCGCTCGCCGCAGAACCAGTCCGCATTCCACATCAATAGCCAGGCCTGCTCATTGGCTGTGCCGCGCAGCTGCCTCGGCATGCTGGGCAGGTAGAGCATGCGCCGCAGGAATACCGGGCAGGACTCCAGCAGTTCATCAACCGGCAGCAGGCCCATTGCCATTGTGTTGACCAGCCCGAGCTGGCGAACCCTGGACTGCACTTCCTCCATCCGCCGGGCCGCCTGGCGGTTGACGTGGTCGGCCAGCAGGCGTGTGACCAGATACAGCAGAACCGCCGTTGCCCCGGCGGTGACCCCAACCTCCCAGAAGCCGTCATGGAGCAGGTTCACGGCAAGGTATCCGGCCGCCGCCGCCAGTGGAAACAGCAGCGGTGACAGCACACCGAGGGGAATGCTCCAGCCGGGCCAGCTTCCCCGTCTGGCCAGGTCTGCCGCCAGCTCAATGCTGAGCTTCGCCAGCCGGCCACTGCCCTGCTCAACCTGCACCTGGCCAGGTACCGCGGCATTCAGGAACCGCTCAGCCCTCAGACTGCCCAGCTCCCGGTAGTAATGCAATGTGGAACGCAGGTAAGCTTCCGCCAGCCGCAGCCCGATATGGAACCGCCAGGATTCATTGGCAAGTAATGCGCTGCCGATCAAGAGCAGCAGGACTGCTGCAGGTGTGAAGCCAGGCTTAAGCAGCCCTGCAACTGAAGCAGCGAGGAGGAGACTTCCGGCTGAGAGCATGGATGCCAGCAGGACCATGCTGGAGCCCCGGCTGTTGAGCGCTCCCTGTTCATCGAGGGAAAGCGAGTGGCCCAGGCGGATCAGCAGTTCTGGCAGCTTGGCCTGCCCGCGCATTGCGCAGCCGATTAGCTGTTCCGCGATGCCGGAGCTGTTTAACCTGCGGTCGAGCGATGTCCGTGCCAGGCTGCGGTTCACGCCCTGAAGCTGGGGCACGAACAGGTCAGGCAGCATCAGCGGGTCCGTGCGGTAGGCATGCTCATACCTGCGAGCGAGCACGAAAGTGGCAATGGGAAGAATCAGCAGGGCTCCGATGACAATGAATTCAATCTGCCTAGGCCCGATCAGTGGGTTGTCGGCAGCGGTCCCGCTGGAGAGCAAGGCCACAAGCATGAACATCGCGGGCAGCAGCAGCGCGGGCATCAGCCACAGGAGGCGCATAAATGGCCTGCGGCTGTCGTGGATGATCCGGTCCAGTTCCCGCTCAACCAGCTCGCAGGCCTCGCGGACCTGACTGGCGCGGGGATCATCACATGGCGTGGAAGTCTGGGGATGTGTTGCCATGTCGCGGTGTTCCCGCGCATGTTCCTGCCAGACTGTCCCCTGCAGTTCCTGCTGCATGGGCGGATTGTACCTTGAAGCAAGCAGAAGCAGAATCAGAATCAGAAGCAGCAGAAATAACACTTATCAGCAAGCAGAATCAGAAGCAGCAGAACTCAGGCTATGGCCTGCCGGCTCTTGCCTTGAGTTTCACTCAATTCCCGGACTGCCGTATCTCCTTCTGATTCTGCTTCTCCTTCTGCACACTCCACGTTGCCGTCTGCCTTGCCAGGCTGACAGCCTGACCTCCAGCTCCTTGCCATTCCATGGGAATGGCCTCCTGTCAGGCCGTGGGCCTGGCCTCCAGCTCCCTGCCATTCCATGGGAATGGCCTCCTGTCAGGCCGTGGGCCTGACCTCCACTGCCCACTGACTACTGACTACTGTTTACTCATATTCCCGCCTTTGCTAGATTAGTAGGGATACTGGACGAGGATGCTGGGGATCCCCAGGCCGTGCTCCCGGGCCGGGAAGCGCCGGACCTGCCCCGCTTTGCCCCGGGAGGCTTCATGCGTAACCATTTCCTGACTGCGGCGCTGGCGTGCATCTGCACCGCCGCGCTCCATTCCACTGCCCGCGCCAACGAATACACCGTCGATGCCGGCCTGCTGCGCTATCCCGACGTCAGCGCCGACAGCATCTGCTTCAGCTTCGGCAACGACGTCTGGACCGTGCCGCTCACGGGCGGGACCGCCACCCGGCTGAGCAGCACCTCCGGCGAGGAGATCCTCGCCCGCTTCAGCCCCGACGGCTCGCAGATCGCCTACAGCGCCAACTACGAGGGCAGCCGCGATGTCTACATCCTCCCGCGCGAGGGCGGCATCCCCAGGCGTCTGACCTGGAACCCCGGCTCCTGCAACATGGTGGACTTCACCGCCGATGGCGACGTGCTGTTCTACTCCGGCCATGAAAGCAAGCACAACGGCGGCGGGCGGATCTACCGGGTCAGCAGCCGGGGCGGCATCCCCACGGCGCTGCCGATGGAGTTCGCCGTCTATGGCTCGCTCGACAGGGACGGCCGGACCTTCGCCTTCACGCCTTCCAGCCGCGAGACCCGCACCTGGAAGCGTTACCAGGGCGGCCTGGCCCAGGACATCTGGCTGCTGGACATAGAGAGCCTCGAGAGCGAGCAGATCACCGACTGGCCGGGCACCGACGCCCTGCCGATGATCGATGGCAACGATGTGTGGTACATGTCGGACCGCGGCCCGGCGCACCGCCTGAACCTCTGGCGCTATGACCGGACGACGAAGGAGCACGGCCAGATGACGGAGTTCACGGACTTCGACATCAAGTGGCCGAGCATGGGCCCCGCGCATATCGTGTTCGAGAATGGCGGTGATCTGTGGCTGTATGACAAGGCCGGCGGCAAGGCGGCCAAGGTGGCTATCAGCCTGCCCGGCGACCGCCCGAGCCTGATGACGACGGCGATGGATGTCACGAACCAGTTCGGCGACGTTATGGCCAGCCCGAATGGCAAGCGCCTCGTGGGTGAGGCCCGCGGCGATGTCTGGACGGTCCCGGTGGAGGAGGGCATCAACCGCAACCTGACGATGACGGACGGCTTTGCCGAACGCAACCCGCGCTGGAGCCCGGACGGACAGTGGATCTGCTGGCTCGCTGACAACACCGGCAACTACGAGCTGTACATCTCGCAGTCCGACGGCAAGGGCGAGACCCGCCAGCTCACGAAGGGCAGCCAGACCTTCTACACCCGGCCCGAGTGGTCACCGGACTCGAAGAAGATCAGCTATGCCGACAGCACGGGCCGGATCTACATCTTCGACATTGACAGGGACGAGGCGCGCGAGATCGACCGCGACCCCTGGGCCTACTACCCCTACACCGGTGTCAACTGGAGCGCGGACAGCCGCTGGGTGACCTACGGCCGGCTGAACCGCGAGAACCAGAACAGCCAGGTGATGCTCTACGACTTTGACAACGACGAGCTGCATGCGGTGACGGACCCGATGTTCGGCAACATCCAGCCGGTGTTTGACCTCTCAGGGGACTACCTGTATTACATCTCGCGGCGAAACTTCAACCACCGCTTCGGCGACCTGGACTCGACCTATGTCTTCACTGACAACCAGCTGCTCACTGTCGTGCCTCTGCGCAATGACGTGGACTCCCCCTTTGCGCTGAAGAATGACGAGGAGGAGATCAAGGCCGAAGAGAAGCAGGATGAGAATGAGAAGCAGGAGGAGGAAAAGGAAGACGGAGCCACTGAGGACGAATCCGGCAAGGATGAGAAGGCCGACAGGAAGGATGGCAAGAAGGAAAAGAAGAAGGGAATTGAGATTGACATCGAGGGATTCGAGTCCCGTGCGGTCGATATCCCGCTGCGGCCCGGCGGCTACGGCAACCTGCAGGCGGCGGATCACCGGATCTTCTACAGCTTCGGGGGCTTCAACAGCGGCCGCGAGGTCTACACCTATGACCTGAAGGAGCAGAAGGAGGAGAAGCTCGGTGACGGCATCGGCGGCTTCCAGCTGCTGCCCGGCGGCAAGCAGATGCTGATCAGCGGCCGCGGCAACCGCTACGCCATCGTCAAGGCCGGCCCCGGCGCGCGCTTCGACAAGGCGATCGAGATATCCGGCCTGGTCTCGGAAGTCAACCCGCGCCATGAATGGAAGCAGCTCGTGACCGATGCCTGGCGCTTCTACCGCGACCTGTTCTACGCCCCCAACCTGCATGAGGTGGACTGGGAGCTGATGGGTCAGCGCTACATCGGGATGGTGGACCACGCCGTCAACCGCCAGGATGTGAGCTACATCATCGGGGAGATGATCGGCGAGCTGAACACCGGACATACCTACTACAGCGGCCCTGGTGAGGACGAACCGCGCCGCAGCACCGGGCTGCTCGGTGCCGACTACGAACTGGCAACGCAGGACGGCAGCAGCGCCTGGCGGATCAGCCACATCTTCCACGGCGCGGACTTCGACGTGGACAGCCGCGGTCCGCTGGATGAACCCGGCCTCGATGTCAGTGAAGGCGACTTCCTGCTGGCCGTCAACGGCAGGACGCTGTCAACGGAGCTGCCGGTCTGGGCGGGCTTCCAGGGTCTGGCGGGCCAGACCACGATCCTGACGGTCTCCGGCGACGCCGTGCTCGGCAACGACGACGACCGCGAGGTGATCGTGCGTCCCGTCGGCAGCGAGCAGGGCATGCGCCGCTTCGACTGGATCGAGGCCAACCGCCAGCGCGTGCTCGAGGCCACGGACGGCAAGGTCGGCTACATCTACGTGCCCAACACCAGCGGCGACGGTGTCAACAACCTGATGCGCCAGCTGCAGGGCCAGTACCACCTCGACGGACTCGTGATCGACGAGCGCTGGAACGGCGGCGGCTACATCCCGACCTACTTCATTGACATCCTCGGGCGCAAGACTTACAGCTACTGGGCGCGCCGTGACGGTGAGGACTGGAGCACGCCGGACCTCGCGCACAACGGCCCGAAGGTGATGCTGATCAATGCCAAGAGCGGATCGGGCGGCGATGCCTTCCCCTACTACTTCCGCCAGGCCGGGCTCGGCCCGCTGGTCGGGACCCGCACCTGGGGCGGTCTGGTCGGGATCTCCGGCTCGCCGCGCCTGATTGACGGCAGCCGCCCCTCGATCCCGATCTTCGGATTCTACGAACTGGACGGAACATGGGGCATCGAGGGCCACGGTGTCGATCCGGACGTCGAGGTGATTGACGACCCGGGCCTGCTCGCCAGGGGTGAGGACCCGCAGCTGGATGCGGCGATCGCGGAGATCCGCCGCCTGATCTTCGAGCAGCCCTACCGCAAGCCGGGCACCCCGCCCTGGCCGGACCGCAGCGGTGTGGGCGTCAGGGAAAGTGAGAAGTAGGCGATAAACTTGCACGCGCCTGAAACCAACAATGCCGGAAATGGTGTCAGGACTTCCCAGGGGGAAGCCCCGTCCATTCACGTATCCTGGCGCAAGCCACGGAGGATAAATGCTTTACCGTAACCTCATCGCCACGGCGCTTCTGCTGTGCTGCGCCTTCGCAGTACCGGCGGCCGCCGCCGACTTTGACATCGACGCCGCGATGCTGCGCTATCCCGACGTCTCCGCCACGCAGATCGCGTTCGCCTACAACAATGATCTCTGGATCGCCCCCAAGGCCGGCGGTACGGCCGTGCCGCTCAGCAGCCCGCCGGGCAGCGAGGCCTTCCCGCACTTCAGCAATGACGGGAAGATGATCGCCTTCACCGGCAACTACGAGGGCAACCAGGATGTCTACATCATGCCCGTCGAGGGCGGGATCCCGCAGCGCCTGACCTGGGGTGCGAACGCCGACATCTGCATCGGCTTCGACTCCGATGGCAATGTGCTGTTCTCCAACTCCAGCGAGATGAAGAACTACGGCGGCGGGCGGATCTACCGCGTCAGCCCCATGGGCGGCGTGCCCGAGGCCCTGCCGCTCAAGTACGGCGTGTTCGCGAGCGTGGAGGGCGAGACCATCGCCTTCACCCCGACCACCCGTGAGAACCGCACCTGGAAGCGTTACCAGGGCGGCCTGGCCCAGGACATCTGGCTGCTCAACAGCCGCACGCTGGAGAGCGAGCGGCTCACGGACTACCCCGGCACCGATGCCCAGCCGATGCTGCGCGGTGACAAGGTCTACTTCGTCTCCGATGCCGGACCTGACAACCGCCTCAACCTCTGGGTCTATGACCGCACCACGAAAAAGCGCAGCCAGCTCACGGAGTTCAAGGACTTCGACTGCAAGTTCCCCGGGATAGGCCCCTCCGAGATCGTGCTGGAGAACGGCGGCGACCTCTACCTCTACGGCCTGGACAGCGGTGAGCTGACAACGGTGAGCATCCGCATCCCCGGCGACCGCCCGACGCTGATGACCCAGAGTGAGGATGTCAGCGGCCTGATCTTCGGGGCCAGCCCCTCACCGAGCGGCGTGCGTCTGGCGCTCGAGGCCCGCGGTGAGATCTGGACCGTGCCGGTCGAGGACGGCATCAGGCGCAATCTGACGATGTCCCCGGACAGCAATGAGCGCTATCCCGTCTGGAGCCCCGACGGCAGGTGGATCGCCTACTTCAGTGATGCCGACGGCGACTATGAACTGTACGTGACCCAGAGTGACGGCCGCGGCGAGACGCGCCAGCTGACGACGGATGACGAGACCTGGTTCACCAACCCGGTCTGGAGCCCGGACTCCAGCAAGATCGCCTTCGCGGACCGCAGCGGTTCGATCTTCATCCACAGCATCGAGCAGGAGACGACCTTCCTCGTGGATGAGGACCCCTGGGCGGTCTTCCCCTACACGCGCGTGGTCTGGTCCGCCGATTCGAGCTGGATGGCCTACTCGCGCATGGACAATGACAACGGCAACAGCGTGATCGTGCTCTATGACGTCGCCAATGCCTGGGCCCACCAGGTGACATCGTCAATGTTCTCGAGCACGAACCCGAGCTTCGACCGCAATGGCAACTTCCTCTACTTCGCCACCAACCGCAGCTTCCAGCACAGCTTCGGCGACATGGATGAGACCTATGTCTTCCCGGACAGCACAGTGCTGGCCTGCGTGCCGCTGCGCGCTGACGTGAAGGACCCCTGGGCCGGCGGCAATGACGACGAGGAGATTAAGGCCGGGGAAGAGCAGGATGAGAATGAGAAGCAGGATGAGGAACAGGATGAGGCAGCAGACTCCGAAGCCCCTGCTGATGAGGAGCAGCCGGCGGAAGAGGAACAGCCCGCCGGGCTGAAGATTGACATCGAGGGCTTCGAGGGCCGCGCGATCCTGCTGCCCCTGCCGGGTGGCAACTACTGGAATCTCGAGGCCGGCGAGGGCAGGCTGTTCTACATTGATGGCAACAACCCCGCCGGTCCCACGCTGATGATGTTCACGGCCGGTGAGGACCAGCCCGCCGCCGTGATCGGCGGCTGCTTCGGCTTCGAGCTGCTGCCGGACGGCAAGCGCATGCTGGCCTCCGTCCAGGGCCGGATGGGGATCATCAATGCCGCCCCCAACCAGAAGCTGGACCAGCCGATCGACACCTCCGGGCTGATGATGGAATATGAGCCGCGTGAGCACTGGCGCTCGCTCGTGCGTGATGCGCACCGGATGTACACCTACCTGTTCTACGACCCGAACATGCACAGGGTTGACTGGGACAGGATCGGGCGGCGCTACCTGGGGATGGTTGACGACGCCGTCAACCGCCAGGACGTGACCTGGATCATCTCCGAGATGATCTCCGAGCTGAACGTGGGCCACTCCTACTACGGCGGGCCCTCCGACCCGGCCCCCAACCGCGGGGTGGGCCTGCTCGGCGCCGACTTCGAGAACGTGAAGGATGGCAACGGCCGGGCCGGAATCCGCATCGCCCACATCTTCGGCGGCGCGGACTGGGACCTCGATGCCCGCTCGCCGCTCTGGCTGCCGGGTGAGGACCTGGCCGAGGGCGACTTCATCGTCGCCGTCAACGGCGTGCCGGTCGATCCGGCCCTGCCGCTCGATGCCGCGATGCAGGGCCTGGCCGGGCGCACCACCGTGCTGACCGTCAGTGACGACGCCGGGATGGGTGATGACGACCGCGAGCTCGTGGTCACACCTCTTGGCAACGACTATGAGCTGCGCCGCCGCGACTGGATCGAGTCCAACCGCCGCTACGTGGCGGAGAAGACCGGCGGCAGGGTCGGCTACATCTACGTGCCGGACACCGCCGGTGACGGTGTCAACAACCTGATGCGCCAGTTCGTGGGCCAGTTCAGCCTGCCGGGCCTGATCGTCGATGAGCGCTGGAACGGCGGTGGCTACATCCCGACCTACTTCATTGACATCCTCTCGCGCAGGTCGCGCAGCTACTGGGCGCGGCGCGATGGCAACAGCTGGGCGACCCCGACCCTGGCCCACAACGGCCCGAAGGTGATGCTTGCCAACAGCCATGCCGGCTCCGGCGGCGACTGCTTCCCCTACTACTGGCGCCAGGAGGGCCTGGGCCCGATCATCGGCACCCGCACCTGGGGCGGCCTGATCGGGATCAGCGGCCAGCCGAACCTCGTGGACGGCACGCGCCCGACGATCCCGATCTTCGCCTTCTACGAGCGCGATGGCAGCTGGGGCATCGAGGGCTACGGCGTCGATCCTGACATTGAGGTGATTGACGACCCGGGCCTGCTCGCTAAGGGCCAGGACCCGCAGCTGGACCGCGCCATCGCCGAGATCCTGAAGGCGGTGGAGGAGCAGCCCTACAGCATCCCGCCGGTGCCGGCCTATCCGGACCGCAGCGGCAAGGGTGTGAGCGGTTCCGAGCGTTAAGCGCTCTGCACTTGCATCAAGCGGGGAGGGGCCAAGGCCCCTCCCTTTTTCATGCGTTCCCGCAGGACGGCCAACGCCGCAGAGCGCTCCGGGCGATTGCTATACTCCCAGCGTGCGGATCGCCTTCTTCACCACTCGCATGATGCTGGGCTACGGCGTGGACCTGACCATCCACGAAATCGCCCGGCGGATGGTGGAGCAGCACGGGATCGAGGTCGATGTCTGGACGCCGACTTCCGACGGGACCTACGACAATGCCCCCTATAAGCTGCAGAAGATCACGGTCTACGGCGGGGAGCGCAACCGCATCCTGCCTGTGCTGGAGCGCAATGCCAACATCGCGATGGCGAAGCTGGCCACGGAGCTCGAGGCCCGCAAGCGGCGCTACGACCTCGTGATCCCCTGCACCCACCCCTATTACAATGCGGCGAAACATTTCAAATGCCCCGGGGTGTTCTTCAACTTCGGCAATGTGCCCACCACGGGCTTCTCCTGGAAGGGCAAGCTCAACTGGGAATGGCTGGATGTCAGCGAGCGCTACTGGCTCAAGCGCCGGGCCTCGATGATCATCTCCATCAGCCAGTTCCTGCACCGCAGCCAGCCGCGTGAGTTCTGGCACAAGGGCCGCGTGCTGCACCTCGGCGGCGACCACTACAGGGCTCCGGCCAACAAGCAGACCCGGCTGCGCTTCTGCATGGAGCACGGCATCCCGCCGCGCAGCGTGATCCTCGGCTTCGTGGGCCGCCTGCACCGCAACCATCCACCCTACAAGGGCACGGGCGAGCTGCTGGAGATCGCGCGGCGTCTGCGCACGGAGAATCCGCAGGCCTGCGTGGTGCTGGCCGGGATCGGCAGCGAGGAGGATGCGGCCTGGATCCGCGAGTCCGGGGCGATCCCGGTGCTGAACCTGCCGCCGCGCGACATGCCGGACTTCTACCGCTCGATAGACATATATCTCTGTGCCTCGAAATGGGAGGGCTTCAACCTGCCGATCGTCGAGGCCGCCTGGCACGGGGTGCCGGGTATTGCTTACGACGTCGGGGCGCATGGTGAGCATGTGACAGCGATGCTGATCCGCGGGCGCATCAATGAACTGCATGCGGCGGCGCTGAGGCTCAGCCGCGACGAGGCCCTGCGCCGCCAGCTGTCGAGCCAGGCCCTGCAGCGCGCGCAGCCCTTCTCCTGGGACCGCGTCACGCAGCGCATGCTGGAATTCCTGCGGGAGCTGACGCTGTGAATGCGGCGGAGCTGGACAGCCGGCTGATCGGCTACATCGTCGTCTGCGGCGTGGCCGGGGTGCTGAGCCTGCTGAGCTGGCAGCTGCTGCAGCGCGTGGTCGTGGCCCGCCTCAGCGAACGCTCGATCAGCCTGCGCCAGAACATCCTCGCCAAGCTGCTGCTCGGCACGCTGCTCGGGATCTTCGCGCTGTGGCTGGCAATCCAGCCCGCGCTGTTCAGCGGGGCCTTCCGCGACACGGCGCTCGGTTACGAAAGCTTCGACCCGCTGGGCCGCGCCGAGAGCGTGCCCTTCCTGACGCTCCTGCGCTTCTTCCTGTTCCAGGGCCTGGCCGAGGAGCTGGTCTACCGCGGCATCTCGCTTGCCCTGCTGGCAACGGGCCTGTTCGCCGCGGCGGCGCGCTTCCTGCGCCCGCGCGAGGCGGATGCGGGCTGGCTGAGCTGGTGCTGGCTGGTCAGCGGACTGGCTGCCAACCTGCTCGTGAGCCTGACTTTCGCCCTATGGCACGGCAGCAACCCCGGCATCGACGGCCTGGGCGTTGCCAATATCGCCCTGGCCGGGATGGTGCTCGGCCAGCTCTTCCTCAACCAGGGCTCGGTGGGCGGCGCGGCCGCGCTGCACATCATCTGGAACCTGGGCCAGGCCCTGCTCGGACTGCCTGTCAGCGGGATCCTCGTCAGCCGCCCGCTCATCGGATCCATCGAGGGGGCCGGGCTGGAGCTGATCAGCGGCGGGCTGTTCGGCCCGGAGGGCGGACTCGGTTCCACGGCCTCGCTGCTGCTGGTGCTGGCCTACCTGCTCTGGACGGGACTGCCGCCGGGAAGCCGGGATGCAGAAGCGGAAGAGGAGCAGGCTGCTGGCAATGCTGAGGTTCAGGCCCTGGAGCATGCGGATGCGGATTGAACAGGGCGGGCTGGAGCGCGAGGATGTGATTGCGCTCGTGACGCTGCATGTCACGGAGGCGCGCGGGATGGCCCCGCCGGGCAGTGCACATGCCTTCGACATCAGCTCCCTGCGGCGCCCGGACCTGACATTCTGGACACTGCGGATTGACGACGCTCTGGCCGGCTGTGCAGCGCTCATGGAGCTTTCGCCCGGTCATGGCGAGCTCAAGTCGATGCGTACCGCCGCCGGCTTCGCGCGGCGCGGAGTGGCCCGCCGGCTGCTGGAGCACATCATCGCCGTTGCCAGGGAGCGTGGCTACCAGCGGATCAGCCTCGATACGGGCTCGGAGGAGTTCTACCGTCCGGCCCGGGAGCTGTACCTGAGCGCCGGCTTCAGGGAGTGCGGCCCCTTCGCGGACTACCGCGAGGATCCCTACAAGGTGTTCATGACGCTTGAGCTGTAGCCAGCAGGTTGCAGGTTGCTGGTTGCAGGTTGCTGGTTGCTGGTTGCTGGTTGCAGGTTGCGGGCTGCCTCCTGCCTTTTTCCCATTGCCTTCCTTCTGCCTCCTGCCTTCTGCCCCTTGCAACCTGCAACCTATATAATCCAGGCGCATGATCTACCTGCTGTTCCTGCTGACCGGAGCCTGCGCCCTCGTTTACGAAGTGGTCTGGTCCCGGCAGTTCGGGCTGCTGTTCGGGCACACCGCCCAGGCCGCCGCGGTCGTGCTCGGTGCCTACTTCAGCGGGATGACCGCCGGTTACCTGCTGGCCGCACGCCTCGCGGGCCGGCTGAGGCGGCCGCTCAGGGGTTATGCCGCGGCGGAACTGCTGGCCGCGCTCTGGGCGCTGGCGATTCCCTGGCTGCTGGGCCTGATGCAGCAGGGCGGGGCGGCCTCGCTGATCAATTCCGACAATCTCACCCTGCAGCTCACGCTGCGTGCGCTGCTGAGTTTCCTGCTGATGCTGCCGGCCACGGCCGCACTGGGGGCCAGCCTGCCCTTCGTGGTCCAGCACCTGAGCAGTGGCGGCGGCGACCACAGCCGGCGCATCACCCTGGCCTACAGCATCAACACGCTCGGTGCATTCTGCGGCGTGCTGCTGGCAACCTTCGTGATGATCCTGCGCTTCGGGATCCATACGAGCCTGATGCTTGCGGCGATCACGGCCATGGGCTGCGCGGTACTGGCCTGGCTGCTGCCTGCACCGCCGGAGCCTGACGACGCTGCCCCTGATCCTGATTCTGATTCTGCTTCTCATTCTGTTTCTGATTCTGACAACGCCACTCCACCGCTGGCCGGGCACTGGTATGTGCTGGCGGCGCTCAGCGGCTTCGCCATGCTGGCAATCCAGGTGCTGTACAACCGCATGTTCAGCCTGGTCTTCCACAACAGCACCTACAGCTTCGGGCTGATCGTCGCCGTGTTCCTCACCGCGCTGGCCCTGGCCGGCTGGCTGGTTTCGCGCCGCGACACCCGCGAGCTCGAACTGCAGGCCGCGCGCCTGGCGCTCTTGAGTGCCGTTGCCATCCTGCTCGGCGTCGTGGTCTTCCAGCGCAGTACGCGGCTCGGTTACCTCGGCGTCAGCCTGCCCCTGCTCAGCGAGCTCGAGGCCGTGAAGCACAGCTTCCTCGGTTACATGCTGGCCGCCACGGGCCTGATCGTGCTCGCGATCGGCCTGCCGGTGCTGCTGGCCGGGATGCTGTTGCCACTCTGCCTGCGCAGCCTGCGTGAACACGGCCTCGATAGCGGCCGCCTGACCGGGCGGCTGGTGGCGCTCAATACGCTCAGCGCCGCCGCCGGGGCGCTCAGCGCCAGCTTCCTGATGCTGCCGCAGCTCGGGCTCTGGCATGCCTTCATGCTGCTCTCGCTGCTCTACCTGCTCTACGGCCTGCTGCGGCTGGCGCAACTGCGCCGGCAGCGGATGCTCGCCGGCTGGGGGGCTGTCTGCCTCGGGCTCTGCCTGGCGCTGGCCGTCGCTGCCAACTGGCCGGTTGTCACCCGCCAGGGCCGGAAGCTGTTCGTGCGGGAGACGGCCTACGGCGTTGTCAGCGTGATCGAGGTTGACTACGAGCGCAAGTCCGGTGACGAGGTCATCGTCGAGACGGAGCGCATCCTTCGCCAGAACAACCATTACACGCTCGGGGCTACACGCGGCAGCGAAAGCGAACTGCGCCAGGGCAACATCCCGCTGCTGCTGCACTCCGATCCGCAGCGGGTCTGCTTCCTCGGACTGGCAACGGGGATCACCGCCGGAGCCGCGCTGGACCATCCGCATGTCGAGCAGCTGGATGTGGCGGAGCTGATCCCGGAGGTGGCGGAGGCCGCGCGGCTGTTCAGTGCTGACAACAACGGGATTGTCGACGACCCGCGCAGCCGGATCATCGTCAATGACGCCCGCCACTGGCTGTGGGGCACCGACGAGCAGTACGACCTGATCGTCAGCGACCTGTTCGTGCCCTGGCACAGCCAGACCGGCTACCTCTACACCGTGGAACACTACGAGGCGGCACGCGGCCGGCTGGCCCAGGGCGGGCTGTTCTGCCAGTGGCTGCCGCTCTACCAGCTCGACGCCCGGGAGCTGGAGCTGATCGCCGACAGCATGGCCGCGGTCTTCCCCTCGGTCACGCTCTGGCGCGGGGAGTTCCGTGATCCGCAGAATCCGCTGCTGCTGCTGGTCGGCGGGGAGCAGGCTCCGGAGCTGGATGCCGACGCCCTGACGGTGCGCCTCGCACGCCTGCCGCTGCACGGCGGGCTGCCGGACCCCAACCTGCGCAATGTGCAGGACCTCGTGCAGCTCTACGTCGGTGACTGGCCGCGGCGCAGCGGGGCCCTGCTCAACACCGACGACTTCCCGCGCGTGGAGTTCCTCGCCCCGGTCTCCAACCGCAATGACAACGAGCTGACCGGCCAGCGCCTGCAGGACTACTACTGGGATGTGCTGCTGGGCCTCAGGCGCGAGAGCCTGCGCTACATCCCGCGCCGCGCGGAGCCGATGCCGGACTTCAACGAAGGCATCCACCGCCAGCTGGACTGACAGGCCGCTTGGGCCAGTTGATAACATGATCGCAGCATCAGAGGCAAGGGCCAGGATTTGACAGCAGAGCCCCCGCAGCCCTATAACCATGGGTAGTGACGGCGCCGCATCAGGCGAGCGCGGGGTGACAAGATGGTATTTGATCCGAGGACCAGCCTGCGGGAACTGGAAGCTCCACCGGTCCTGCATGAGGGTGATGCCCAATGGAGCGTGAAGCTGCTCAGGCGCCTGCTGGCGCTGTTCGGCTACGGGCCGCCGGCCTGGCTGGACCCGGCCCTGCCCGTGCTTGCCGAATTTGACAACGAACTGGGGATCCTCGTCGGCGCCTTCCAGATCCGCTGCGGGCTGGACCCCACGGGCGTGGTGGACGCTGCGACCTGGCAGGCCTTCCTCGAACAGGCTCCGCCGGGTGGCACGCGGCTGGTGGATGGGCGGCTGGCAATCGAGATGCGCATCGTCGAGGTGGCGCTGGCCGCGGAGGCGCGCAGCATCCGCGAGCACGGTGCCAACCGCGGAGCCACCGTGGAGATGATCCAGCGTCATGCCGGGACCGCGTCGGCCGTACCGTGGTGCGTGGCCTTCGCCTGGGCGGTGGTGGACCTGGCCTACTTCCTCGAGCAGGAACTGCCGCCGCAGCTCGGCCAGGCGCAGAAGCTCAGCTCCAGCGCGCTTGTCAACTGGGCGCGGGAGCATGCGCGGCTGCATGAGGAGCCGGCGGAGGCGCGGCCCGGTGACCTGATCGTGCTGCGCGGTGGCAACACGGGCTTCTTCCATACGGCGCTGACCGTGGCCCTGCCGCGCGAGGGCTTCGTGGCAACGGTGGAAGGCAACACGAATGAGGGTGGCAGCGCCGAGGGCGACGGGATCTACGCCCGCCGCCGCCGCGTGGGCCGCGAGCACTGCGTGTTCGTGCGGCTGTAACGGAGCTACCCGCTTCAGCGCTAGTCGGAGCTGCCCGCTTTTGCGGTAGTCGGAGGCCCGATGTCAGCCTGGCAATGGGGGAGGCGAACTGCAGTGCAGGAGGTCAGGAGTTTGGCAACTGAGAGGTGATTCATGACTGCAGAAAATCGGAATCAGCCGCCTGACAGCCAGGGCGGGGATCACGAAGTGATCCACGGGCGGGAATGCCAGTCAGATAGGCGGCTGGTGATTGCATCGAAATCACTGATATATTGGAAGCATGACCTTTGATTTCCGCATAGCGCTCTACACAAGCCTGCTCGACACCGAGCATTCCCGCCTCGGCCATCTCTGGCACCGCTCGAAGAACAGCCAGCCCCCGGAATGGTACGGCCAGCCCTGGCCCGAGCTGGACCCGGTCTTCGCCGCGCAGAGCGTCGTGCACCGCGTCGGCAGCCACGAGTTCAGCCTGAGCAGTGCCACGCGCAGGCGCCGCTCCACTGGGCTGCTCACAAGCGTGCTGCGCAGTTTCGGCGTGCTGGACTTCCAGATGGAGCGCCTGCGCGAGCGCAGCTTCACGGCGAAGCTCAGCCTAGTGGACTATGTGCGGCCCACGCTGGCCCCGGCCGCGCTTTCGCGCCTGATCGGCTACAGCGTGCCGCCGACATTCTCCGGCGGGCACTGGTTCGCCTGCCAGGCCCAGCACCAGGCGATGAGCGGCACGCTGGAACTGGCCTACGACCGCTCCGACGGCTACGATCTGGCCGCTGAACTGGAGGTCCGGAGCAATCCGGACAACGGGGGACCGGGGACCGGAGGCCCGATGTCAGTCGGGCGAGCTGACAACGCTGAATCGGGCATCGGGGATCGCCGGACTGACAATGGAGCTTCAACACCCGTTCCATCGCAACCGGAGCGCGTAGAGCATTCCGGCATCCTGCCGGAAACAGCTGCGCATTCTGTCCCCACATCCCCCGCCCCCCTGAGCGTGCCTCTTGCCTCGCCGGTCGTGCCCCCCGCGCCCTATGCTCCCGCCGGACGGCTCTCCCTGCAAGAGCAGTCCGCCGGTGTGCAGCTCTTCTCCTTCAGCGCCCAGCGCCCGCTGGTCTTCGGCGTGAGCCTGATCCACATCTGGGAGAAGAACGGCAGGTTCAGCGCCTTTGGCAACAAGCACGAGGATCTGGACTACGCGGGGAGCTGATGTGGAAAGAGAAAGATGCTGACATCCACAAGTACAAGAAATTCTGGCTAATGTGATTCATATTACTTGAAGAAAAGGATTATTGACATTAATCTTCACGAGGTGTATAACTTAAACTAGACCGTTAACTAAATGAATACTTGGGAGAGGAGGAACTAGTTCAGTTTTAAGTTCTAAAAGGGCTGCAAAAAGGAGAATTTGGCAAAGGGAGATGAGTTGCTTACTTGAAGCAGAGTATAGTTCTCTGACTAATGATCTCTCAAAATGAGGTTAAATCATCAAACAACATGAAAGAAGAGATAAGACTTAAATCACTGAAACTTGAGTATTTTCCTACAAAGAAAACTCTTGCTGAGTTCATTCGCAGCAAAGAAAAATTTCGTACGTACGCAAACTGCAACATAATGATCAACTTCAGCAGGCGGGTTACAATTCTAACTGGATTCAATGGCACTGGAAAAACAACGATACTAAGAATAATCGGAGACCTGCTAGACTGGAAGTTTTCAATTCCAGACTTACTTTCTTCAGCAATTGACCGTATTGGTAAACATTTTTCAAATGAAAAACCATTTGTAATTGGTAGAATTTGCTTTTCTCAGAAAGAAACAAATTTGCAAATCAAATTAGAAAACAAAATCACAAAGTATCAGATCAGTGTAAGTAAACCAGAAAACATAGAGCTATTTGGAGTTTTTTACTCAACAGCATTTGGCGCAATTTCAAATTACCGAAGATCGAGCCTTCACAGGCTATCAAGTATTTTTTTATTCTTATTAACCTTTCTTTGTGTATTCATAGCATCGAAGCTTTGGCTAAGCCAGTCACAACCTAATCCGGGGGCAGTTGAAAGTCTCGGGGGATTTCTCACCTTTGTAATTCTGGTAATATGCATGATTGCCGCTGCAGTTTTCTTCCAAATGGGACTAAACTTGTGGAGAGAAATGAATGGCGAACATATGGACATGAGTGAAAATTACGCACTGAAAATAGTTGAATCAATAAACAAGAAGGACATTAGGAAATCGTTGATTTCTAATCCATTATTTCTTCAAAGTTATAATGATTGTTTGGCAGGGGTCTTTAATGGTATTTATGAGAATGTTAGCTTTACTCCAGAAACTGATGAATTCGTGTTTAAGGCGAAGTCAGGATCGAAATTAAGCGTACACTCTTCTCAAATTAGTCATGGTTTTAGTATCATTACAGACTTATGTATCAAGTTGGTTCGTGCGAAAATACAATTTGAAAATTCGAAGCAGAAGGAGAAGCTCTTCTTGGTAATTCTTGATGAGCCAGAGAATCACCTTCATCCCCGGTATCAGAGACTTATAGTCGCTCGTATTGTAGAAATGTTTGAATCTGCTCAGTTTATCATCGCAACTCAAAGTCCGTTTATTGTAAACTGTTATAAGGATGCAGACATCTATAGCATGTACATTGACTTTGATGCAGAACCTCCACAGTATTGCGCAAGAGAGCTCCTCTTACCAAATTCAATCAAAGTACCTGAAGAAGTATATCGAGATGTTTTTGATCTTGAAACAACATTTCCGATTTGGTTTTCAGAATTGTTAGATAAATACTATAGTTGCATTTCCGGTGCTCCCTCCGATGATCGTTTCTCTACTTGCTTAGAATTAGCAAGGAAGATTATGGAAGCTGGTGGGGAGTTGTTTATCACGAAAGAGCATTACAACAGCATTATGAATTCTAGAAGGGGGCACGGAGGGAGCAAGTGTTGAAGTTATTTCGAGTGAATGATGATATGATATCATCAAAGTATCCATATAGATTAAACATATACTCTAAGCAGGTAAGAGAGGAGGCTGTCTCGAACTTAGTTGAGGAATCTCACATGAAATGCGGATATTGTGAATCTCAACTGGATAAAGACAAGTGGCGAGTAAACATTGAGCATATTATTCCAAAGCGAGTAAACTTTAGCAAGGTTCATCCAATGAATCTTGCTAGGTCTTTGGAGAAAATTAGTGAGAAGTCTCACACCGAAATTAATTGCTTAACTGAGCTAACCATGGTTGATTTACCTACTGTTCATGATAATCTATGTTTCAATTATTATAACTATATTGCAAGTTGTGATACATGCAATTTTGCCAAAGAGAGAGGTCATGTTATTGATGGCGTGCAGTACAAATTGTTACCTACCATTGATCCGTACGATGAAGAATTTTTTCCTGAAAATTTACAATGGAAGCAAAATGGTCAAGTAGAGGGACTAGACGCGATTAATCTTGGGACTTTAAATATTAAATGCTATCGTGAATTGATCGAGATTCTCCACCTAAACAGGAAGAGTTTAGTAGATAGTAGATCAGACAAGTACCGGGCGGTTTGGAGCCTTTGTCTACAACTCACGCTTTGCAGAGATGAATACCAAATGAGAGGCTATGATATTGATTGGAGCAGAATTGAAGGATTTTCTAGACTTGATAAAGAATTGGATATTGCAAGTTCATACTTCGCAATGAAGTTTGAGCTGATCTTCTCACGGAACTCGAGTATTCTCAATCTTCTCCATGAAAAGTATGGTGACTTTCGTTCACTTACGGATTTATTAGTGTTAGTGAATAATCAAAGGTAGCTTGTCATTGAATATTTTATCCATTGACGGTGGCGGTATTCGCGGGATCATACCTGCTAGGGTGCTTCAATATGTTGAAGAGCAGACCGGTAAGCAAATCTACGAGCTGTTTGATCTTATTGTTGGGACCTCGACAGGGGCGATCCTTGCTGCTGGGCTTTCGGTGCCTTCGGACCGAGTAAAGCGCATCCTTAAACACGAGCGTAGAAATGCCTATAACTCAGCCGAGATGATCCAATTGTTCCGAGAGTATGGTCCTGCAATTTTTCCTCTAAATTGGAAGTGCTTTATCCCCAACATTCATCTTCTGACTGTAAGTAAGTACCCTTCGACAGGAATTGAAAGGTCTCTCAAAACTGTGTTTGGTGCGGAGACATCGCTAGCGGATGCACTATGTGAAATTTTGGTGTCAAGTTATGACATGTGGGGCGAGACGTGGATGCAGTTTACTCGGTCAGGCACAAGATCAATTTTTGAAAGAAAACTTGATCCGCAAAAGCAAATTGATGGTGAGTATGAGCAGCAGATTCGATTTCAAAATCTTCTGTGGGTTGTTTGTCGTGCAAGCAGTGCAGCTCCAACGTATTTTCCTCCGTTAAAGTACCCATTGTCTAGTGGTAAGAGTAGGGCTTTAATCGATGGTGGAGTAGCATGTAATAATCCTAGTATGATCGGGGCCGGTTACGTACTGAGAAGAATTATCAAAGAGAAGAGACTACTGAGTTCAATTACTTTTCTTTCTCTAGGAACTGGTTACAGCTCTGCAAGTGAGAGTTTTGAATTGCTATCAAGAACGAAGGGGTATATGTGGGGGAAGTTGGCACCACAAGCTATGATGAGATCCTCAATGGACATATCAACGGGAGTTACAAAAAGTGCGCTTATGTTTGTTGCAGATGATGCAGAGTATACCAGACTGGATTGCGATTTACTTGAACCTGAAATGAGCGCCAGACAAGCTTATCTAAGACATGGTGTATTTGGAAGGGCAAGTGGAAGAATGGATGATGTAAGCGAATCAAATTTGAACCGGCTTGTGGATGTTGGTGAGGCAATTGTAGATAGTAGGAAAAAGAAACTTGATGCGATATGTTTGAGGCTCATGAAGAAGTTTGAACTCCCCATCACCCCAACCCCTTCTCCATGATCGCCATCACCTCGTCCGCGAGTGCCTGAGACTGAGCCATGGCCGCGTCAGCCTCCTTCCGGGCCTCGGCCCGGTACTCTGATTTCTTCGGCATGGAGTTGGTGTTGATCAGCACGTTGTAGTAGGCCCCGCGCGCGCAGGCCAGGGCCATCGCCGCGCCCGTCCCCGCATCCGAGAGCGCGTTCTGATTGCCCTTCCGCGCGGCCTCGCGGCAGAGTTCCAGGGTTTCCACGCAGCGTTTCAGCGTTGCCAGCGGAACCTCCGTCACCGCGCGCGTGGCCTCGCGGATCGCCTTCGAGCGCGCCTTCTGCTCGGCCTCGCTCTCCTTCGGCATGCCGAAGCTGTCCATCAGGCGGTTGAAGGCCGCGGTGTCGTCGTCTATCGCCCGCAGGAATTCATCCTTGAGCTGCTGGGCCCTCGCTGCCACACGGTTCATCTCGCCGCGCACCTTGCCATAGCCGCTCTTGCCGACGGTCAGGTTCGGCACCATCGCCGCCAGTCCCGCCGCCAGCGCCCCGGCCAGGGCCGCCACCGAGCCGCCGCCCGGGGCCGGGCTGACACTCGCCAGCTCCTCCACGAAGTCCGTCACGCTGAGTTTTGCCAGCGGCCGCTCGCTGTCGTCAATCGCATACTCCACGATGCGCTTCTGGGGATCGAACTCCCCGAGCTCGCCGAGACCGAGCGTCTGGATGGCAATGCGCACCAGCTCGCGCTCGCTGACCCCGGTGCAGACGCGCTTCTGCTTCCCGAGGAAATAGCGCCCGGCTTCCGTCAGCGCCGAGAGCGGCACGAGGCCCACGAGTTCGCTGCCGGTGATCCGCAGGCCGTACTCATGCGCCTGCTCATCCACGCGGTCGAAGATCTCATGCAGCGGGCTGGCCGCCAGATCCGTGATGTTCATCGTGATCTGCGCGCATTCATACTCCGGGATGTACCAGCCCATGGCCTTCAGACCCCCAAACAGGCCCGGGGTGTAGATCTCGTTGCCATCCTTGTCAACGAGGAAGTTGCCACGTTCGTTCCTGGCCCGGCGGCCCTTCTCGCGGATCGTCCAGGCGATCATGTTCACGCTGTAGACCGCTCGCGTGTTGAAGTTGATGTTCCAGGCCACGAGGAAACTGCGCGCGCCGACGGTCACGACCCCGCTTCTGGCAACGCTCTCATTCCACTCGTTGGGGCCGTAGTCCGGCGCCCATTCCTGCGTGCCGAGCTTGGACTGCAGTGCCTCGTATTCCCCCTGCCGCACATTGGCAAGGTTCTTCCGCTCCGGCTTGCGCGCCGCATGCTCATACAGCCAGACCGGGATGCCGAGCTCCCTGCCGATGCGCTCGCCGAGCCGCTGCGCCAGCGCCACGCAGTCCTCCATCGTCACGCCCTGCACCGGCACGAAGGGGCAGACGTCCGTGGCCCCGTGGCGCGGATGCGTGCCGTGCTGGCGCGACATGTCGATCAGCGCGGCGGCCTTCCTGACAACGCGGAAGGCGGCCTCGAGCACGGCCTCGGGCTCGCCGGCGAAGGTGATCACCGTGCGGTTGGTGTCATGCCCGGGGTCGACATCGAGCAGCGTGACACCGTCCACGGCGGCCGCTTCCTGGGCCACGGCGTTGTAGACCTCGGGGTCCTGGCCGTTGGAGATGTTGGGGACGCATTCGACGATCTTGCGCATGCGTGTATTGTCTCATGCAGAGGATCTAGGAGCTAGGTTGTTGGGATTAGCAGGCGAGGGTGTAGGATCTGGGATATAGGGTGTAGCAGACGAGGGTGTAGGAGCTGGGATATAGGGTGTAGCAGAGGGGGTGTAGGAGCTGGGATATAGGGTGTAGCAGAGGGGGTGTAGGAGCTGGGACATAGGGTGTAGCAGATGAGGATCTAGGAGCTAGGTTGTAGGGCGTAGCAGACCAGGATCCAGGATCTCGGTTGTAGTGGGGAGCAGACAAGGATCGAGGAACTTGGTTGAAGTAAGGAGTAAATGAACTTATCCTGAACTCTGGAGTGCTCCACCCTTTATCCTGTTGTCTACACCCCTCTGCTACACCCTACAACCTAGCTCCTATGTCCTAACCAAGTACTTTCTCAGGCCGCAGTTCCACCAGCCCCTGGGGGTTGACCCCCTGGAACTGCAGCACCGCCACCAGCTCGCGGCCGTCCAGCGCGAACACCGTGTCGCCCTCGCCGTAGCTGCCCGGCGGCAGGGCCTTGCGCGGACAGCGGATCCCGAGCCCGTTGCGCAGCATCCCGCACTGCTGCTCGTCGAGCTGCAGGCTGGCCTGGCCACTGGCGATCGAGCCCAGCGGCTCGAGCAGGTCCTCCGCCGTCGCACCCTCATCGAGGCGCGCCGCCACATCCTCCAGCCGCATCGCATCATCGAGGCTGAAGGGGCCGACGCTTTCGCGGCGCAGGCGTCCCATGCAGCCGAGGCTGCCGAGGTCCGCCGCCACATCGCGGGTCAGCGAGCGGATGTAGACCCCGCCGCGGCAGTGCACGCGCACCCGCGCGCGCGCCAGCGGGCCGAGTTCGTCCGCGCGTTCCATGAGCGGGCTGTCCTCCCAGAGCACGTCCCTGGCAGCGAGCCCGCTTTCGAAGTCCAGCAGTTCGCTCGAGATCACCGTGACCTGCTTGGGCTGGACCTCCACCTCCTCGCCCGCGAGGGCATAGCGGTAGAGCTCCTTGCCGCCGACCTTCGTCAGGCTGAAGGCGGGCGGGATCTGCTGCAGCACACCGGTGTACTGCGCGAGCATCGCCTCGAAGGCCGCGCGCTCCGGCAGCGGCCCGCTGCTCGCCGCACTCAGCTCGCCGGCGAGGTCGTCAGTCGTGGTGGAGAGCCCGAGGATGAACTCCCCGGTGTAGCACTTCTCGAAGTCCGTGAAGAGCTGGAACAGGCGCGTGGCACGGTTGACCCCGACCACCAGCACCCCGGTGGCGGGCTTGTCCAGCACGCCGCTGTGCCCCATCTTGCGGATGCGCAGCATGCGCCTGAGCTCGCGGATCACGTCAAAGGAGGTGATCCCGGAGGGTTTGTCAATTGTCAGGAAGCCGCTCGGGCCGTTGTTGCCACTCATCTCTTTCCAGCACCCCAATCGCGGGGATTTCAGTCACCGCTGCCGAGGCGCAGCTCCTCCATGTGCAGCCTGAGCTCACGCTCGAGGATGGCCGGGGCCTCGTCGATGCCGGCGTGGATGCGGAAGCCCGAGGCCGCGGTATGCCCGCCGCCGCCGAAGCGCCGCGCCACCGCGCGCACGTCGAAGCCCTGGTTGCTGCGCGCACTGACCTTCACGTTGCCATCCTCCTCCTCCTTGAGGAAGTAGGTGGCGTCGTAGCCGGCCACGGTCTTCAGGATGTCCGTCGCACCTTCCGTATCGCTGAGCAGGGTGCCAGTCTCGCGCACCATCTGCTGCGTGACGTAGCAGTAGAAATAGCCGAGCTCATCGTTGGCGGTCATGGTGTTGAGGATCATCGCCAGGAGGCGCATCTGCCCCGGGGTGCGCGTATTGTACACGCGGTTGTACACATCAAAGGGATCCACGCCGATTTCGATCAGCTCACTGGCGATCACGAAGGTTTCGTGCTTGGTGTTGCCGTAGCTGAAGCGCCCGGTGTCGGTGATGATCGTGGCGTAGAGGTTGATCGCCGTCTCGAGGCTGACTTCCCAGCCCAGATGCCGGAAGAAGCGGTAGAACAGCTCGCCGCAGGCCCCGAAGCTCGGGTCGACGAGGTTGATGTCGCCGTAGCACTGGTTGCCGAGGTGGTGGTCCATGTTGATCATCACGCAGCCCGCGGCCTTTTCAGTGGCCTCGGGGCCGATCCCCATGCGCGTCAGCTGTGCGCAGTAGGCCTTGCCGAGCCGGTCGAAGGCTCCGTTGTCATTGGCCATCACGATGTCCGGCAGCTCAGCCGGCAGCTCCGAGACATGTTCAAATCGCTCGGCGTAGGGCAGGTCGGCGTACATGCGCGGCATCGGGTCCGGGGTGAACATCCGCACCTCCTTGCCCATGCGCGTCAGGGCTTCATAAACCGCGCTGTTGCAGCCCACGGTGTCCCCGTCGGGGTTCTCATGGCAGAATAGCCAGACCGTCTGGGCGCGGCCAAGCAGCCCGCCGATATGCTCAAACAGGCCGTCGCGCTGGTCGGCAGTGATGTAACCGTCAGCCAGGCTGGCGGTGCTGTGCTCCGTGCTGGTAATGACTATTCCTCCTCGAGGCTCGAGTAGTCGTCGCGGTATTCCGGGATCTCATTGAGCAACTTCTCGACCTCGGCGGCATACTGCAGGCCGTGGTCCTCATGGAAGCGCAGGCGCGGCACGATGCGCAGGTCGGTTTCCTCGCGCAGGCGGCTCCAGATCAGGCCCGAGGCATGGTTCAGCGCAGCCACGCATTCCTGCGTGCGCTCGCCACCCGCCAGCGTGGAGATCCCGATCTCGGCATGCGCGAGATCGGGCGAGACCTTCACGCCGGTGATGCTGTGGCCCTCGATACGGGGGTCCGCCAGCTCAGCGCTGATGATCTCGCTTATGGTGCGCAGCACGAGGGATTCAATCCTCGCCTGGCGTTTGTATG
The DNA here is from genome assembly GCA_020440605.1 of bacterium. Taxonomy (GTDB): domain Bacteria; phylum 4484-113; class 4484-113; order 4484-113; family JAFGCY01; genus JAHEFU01. The sequence continues at coordinate 110,040 of JAGRNT010000014.1, forward strand.
AAGCTCGTCCCATAAGTTCCGTTCTGCCCGGAATACGCATTATACCCGGCCCATACATAATGATTAACAGGCGGGGCCGGACCTGAAACGGCCGGGGCCAGTATGGGAGCGGATTTAACCGGGATCTGAATCTTGGCGGGCGATCCCTGAAACTTGCAGGCCGCGGGCGATGCTCCTAGCTGCATCAGTGAATCGGCTGAGAACCACATGCGAGAGGTAACGGAGATGAACAAGACAATCGGAATTGCAATGGGAATCATGGTCCTGCTGCTGGCGGGATCGGTGGCCTGGGCCCAGGGCGGTCCGGGCGGACGCGGCGGTAATGGTCGCGGCGCGGGGCAGCGTGGCGGCGGAGGCGGCGAGGGCCGGCAGCAGCGGCTGATCGACCACGTCGTCTACGGTGAGATCGTAAGCATCAGTGCGGATGAGATCGTCGTGGAACCGATGATTCCCGAGCAGCTGAGCAAGCTCGCTCAGGAGCGCGGCCATGAACTGCCGGAGCTCCCGGCGGAGATGGCGGTCCCGCTCAACGCGGAGACGAAGTTCGTGCTGGACAGCGGCGTGGCCTCGATCGCGGACTTCCAGGCCGGCGACATGGTGGTCGTCGTCAAGGACCGCGAGGGCAATGCCCGCACCGTGAGTGATCCGGAAAGCGCCAAGCAGTTCGTGGAGCAGCGCATGGAGCAGCGCGGCATGGGCCAGGGCGGCTTCGGCCAGGGCGGTGGACCCGGCGGCCGCGATGGCGAGCGCCGCCCGCCCGCCATGGGTACGATCACGGCGATCAGCGCGGATGGGATCACCATCAAGCCGGAGATCCCCGAGCAGATGGCGCAGCGCATGGCTGAGAACGGCCGCGAGCTGCCGGAGCTGCCGGAGAGCATCAGCTGGAGCATTGACGACATGACCCGCTTCATCACGGAGGAGGGCTCGGTGACGGCCAATCCCTTCAGCGTCGGCGACAAGGTGGTCGTGCTCGGTCCTCCGGAGGAGGGCAGTGCGATGGCGATCGTGGATGCCGAAGTGGCCCGTGAGAAGGTCCGTGAGCTGCTCGGTGAGTTCGGTCCCGGCGGCCAGGGCCAGGGCGGTCCGGGTGGACCGGGCGGTCGTGGCGGACATGGTGGCCAGAAGCGTGGTCCCGGAGGCAAGCGGTAGGCAAATCAGAGCGGACGGCCCAGTGGGCTGACCGGGAGAACTGAATTCCCCCCACCCATCGAAGGGCGCCTTTCCCGAGGCGCCCTTTTCGTGTTTCAGGTTGCGGGATGCTGGGAGGTGCGACACTTGTTGTCGCACAATCTTCCATGGCTATCCAATTATGAAATGACAATTCGCGCGAGAAAGATCATTCAGAGAGGATTCGGGTTAGCGGATAATGTTGTGCGACAGCAAGTGTCGCACCTCCGCTCCCCAGTTGCCAACTCGCCCGACTGACATCGGGCCTCCTCCGGCGGCAGGGTGCCGCCGCTACAGGTCCCTGATCCCCGGTCCCTGATTACAGGTCCGCGCTCTCCATGTAGCCCGGCACATGGCAGAGCCAGTCCAGTTCATGCGTGATGCGCTCGCGCATCGTGTCGGCGGGGTTCTCCTCACCATGCGTGATGAAGGTGTTCCTGGGCCGCTTCTCGATGCTGCCGAGCCAGGTCATGATCTCACGGTAGTCGGCATGCGCGCTCATGTTTGACAACTGGTCGATCTCGCAGTTGATCGGCACGTCCTCGCCGAAGATCCGGATGCGGTCCATGCCCTCGAGGATCTTGCGCCCGCGCGAGCCCGCCGCCTGGTAGCCGGCGAACAGGATCATGTTCTTCCTGTCCGGGGCGAAGGCCTTGATGTGGTGCACCACGCGCCCGCCCGTTGCCATTCCGCTGGCGGAGATGATCACCTTCGATTCGCGGTTGAGGTTCAGCTCCTTGCTGTCCTCCACGCTGTTGACGTAGATCGCGCTGTCAAACACCTCGCGCAGGTAGCCGCAGTCGATGCGGTGGCTGTCGGAGCAGTCGTCATAGATGTCCGTGGCGTTGACGGCCATCGGCGAGTTGACGTAGACCGGCACGCGCGGGATGTCGCCGCGTTGCATCAGTTCGTGGAAGAAGAGGATCAGCTGCTGGGTGCGGCCCACGGCGAAGCTCGGGATCACCACGGTCCCGCCGCGCTCGATCACGGGGCGGGTGGCGCGGGCGATGCTTTCGCGCGGGTCGATGTCCTCATGCAGGCGGTCGCCGTAGGTTGACTCGCAGAGCAGGTAATCCGCCTCGTGGTAATGCGTGGGCGGCACGAGGATCTGGTCATTCAGGCGGCCGATGTCGCCGCTGAAGAGGATCTTCCGGCTGCCGAGCTGCAGCATCAGGTGCGCGGCGCCGAGGATGTGCCCGGCGGGCTGCCACTGCGCGCTGATTCCGTCCCCGAGCTCCAGCCACTCGCCGAAGCTCACGCTGCGGAACAGCCCGAGTGCCTTCTCGCCGTCCTCCGCGGTGTAGAGCGGCTGCGGGTCCTCATGCCGGGAGGAGCCCTTCTTCTTGGCGTACTTCGCATCCTCCTCCTGCAGGTAGCCGCTGTCAGGCAGCAGGATGCGGCAGAGCTTCTGCGTGGCGGGGGTGCAGTAGACCTTGCCGTGGAAGCCGAGCTTCTTCAGGCGCGGGATGTAGCCCGAGTGGTCGATGTGGGCATGCGTCAGCAGCACCATGTCGATCTCGGCGGGCTTGATCGGGAAGTCGTCCCAGTTGCGCAGGCGCAGGGGCTTCAGGCCCTGGAACAGGCCGCAGTCCACGAGGATCTGCTTGCCGGCGTACTCCACGAGGTACTTGGAGCCGGTCACGGTCTGGGCGGCACCGAGGAAGGTCAGCTTGATGTTGCTCACGGCTCTACTATAAGGGATGCGGGAAATTCCGGTTTCGGGTTTCGGGTTTCCGGTTTCCGGGATCGGTGTTGCGTTTCGCAGGATGCCACCGCATCCATGGTTACTCACCGAGCTGAGTGTTCAGTGTTTCCCGAAACCCGAAACCCGATCCCTGATCCCAGCCCGCTACTGTGCCACTGCACTCCTGATCGCCACCCGCAATGTGTTGACATCGTTGTCAAAGCGGCTGTAGCAGACGATGCTGTCGCCGTTGGAGAAATGCGCGAGATCCAGATGCACGAGGAAGTTGTCAGCAGTGAAGGTGTTCGGCGTTGCACTGACATCCTCGATTGCCCACCCTCCACCGTCCTGGATCGCGAAGCGCACCATCGTGCTAGTGCCGTTGTGCTGGGTGTAGGCGATGCAGGCCGTGCCGTCCGGCATGTAGGCCAGCTGGCTCATGATCGCCACGGTTTCTCCCGCGCCCGTGTCCGTGCTGATCACGATGTCCTCGTCGGCATTCACGGAGTAGCTGCCATCCAGTTCGGTATAGCGCAGCCCCGTGTCCGCACCGTTGACACTGGCGTAGCTCAGGCCCGTCAGGTCTCCGGATTCAAATCGGTCAACACTGCCCACGCTGCCGCTCGCGGCATTCTGGTAGGGCAGGTCCCAGCTCGTGCCGTTGTAGACTGCGAGGTTGCCGCCGTTGACGGCGACATGCTCCCGGCCCGTGCCGGACTCATAGCGCAGATGCGGAAAGCGCCATTCGCTGCCGAAGTTGTAGTTCAGGTTGTATGGCAGGTTGGCTGCGTCGGCCGGGTTGTATGTAAGGTCGAAGTAGTACATGTCATTGGCGGGTTTGGCCGGGAGGTTCGTGTTGGCAACCATCGCCACGATCCCGAAGTGTCCGTCCGTGGGGCGGAATCCGATGCCGGTCGGGCCCGCACCGTCCAGGAACACGCTCGGAGTGTCCTCATTGCCGAGGAAGTAGGTGTTCCAGGTCGGGACGTTGTCATAGATGTCGAGCGCGGAGAAGGTGACCACGGAGTTCTCGGCAACGGTGCCGCCGCTCAGATTGAAGACACTGTAGGAAACGCGCGGCAGGTTGGTTCCGGCAGGAATCACGATGTCGGTGTAGGCTGGCGCCGCGGGTGCGCTGATCCCGAGATCCGCGATCTCCACAGGCGTCCAGTTGGCGGGCACCGTGATGTCCAGCGTGTTGTCACCGATCACCACATAGGGGTCGAGCACGGCATCCGCCAGGTTGGCATAGGCCACCATCGGGTTGCCATTCGCGGCGATGGCGATGCTCGGCGTCCAGCCGCCGTCCGTGCCCGTGATGCTGCTTAAGTCCACCTCGGTCCACTGGAAGCTGCTGCCCGTGGATGTGATTTCCAGGCTGAAGTTCAGGGTGTCACTGCCGAAGCTGTTGGTGGCGGTCAGGCTGCATTCATAGATGCCCGGCGCTCCCAGTGTTTCCAGCGGGTTCTCGTCGGGACTCGTGCCGGGCGTGGCCGCCGGGCCGAACTGCCAGTCCCATGTGTCAACCGTGCCGGTGTAGCTCGGCGTGAAAGTGACCTCTGCACCGCTTGCACCGCTGAGCGGGTCCACCGAAATGATCACCGGGGCCTCGCCGCTGACGGGTGTGACCTCGAAGCTGAAGTCGAACTGGTCGCTGCCGAAGCTGTTCGTGGCCGTCACGCTGCAGCTGTAGCTGCCCACGTTGCCAAGTTCCACATCCGGGCTCGGAAGCGTGCTGCTGTCCGGAGTGCCGGCACCGTTGAACTGCCAGTCCCAGCTGTCAACCGTCCCGCTGAAGGTCGGGAGGAAACTGACGGTGCTACCGCTTTCGCCTGTGAGCGGGCTGACGGCCGTCACATCCGGAGCCGAGCCGCTCACCGGGCCGACCTCCAGGGTGAAGTTGAACACTGCTTCGCCGAAGCGCGACAGTGCCGTGACGCTGGCGCTGTATGTGCCGGCTGTACCGAGCGTGATCAGCGGGCTGGCCTCGGAGCTCGTGTTGGGGCTGGCTCCACCGCCGAAGTCCCAGGCCCAGCTCTCCACCGTGTTGGCAAAGCTGGCAAGCGGCTGGATCTGCGTGCCGCTTTCGCCGCTTGAGGGGCTGACATCCGTGACTTCCGGGGCAGCGCGGTCCACGTCGAAGCCGACGCGGTCGAGCTGCAGGCCGTTGCCATCATGGGTCAGCACGAACAGGAAGGCATTGCCCAGCGGCGAGACGTAGTCCGTGAAGGCCGGGAGGGACTTCGTGTAGGTCTCGCTCTCACTGCGGTCGAGGATCTCCCAGCGGCCCGTGGCGTAGTTGGCAAGCCCCACATGGTAGCCGGGCTGGCTGCCGGTGAAGTTGACATTGCTGGTTTCCACACTCAGGCGGTTGAAGCCCAGCGCGCCGTTCACGTCTGGCAGGCTGTAGATCGCCCAGTTGCGCTGCCCGCCGCCGGTGAACATGCTCAGGCTCGTGCCGCTGACAACGGCGTTGGGGGCCTTCTGGGCGAAGTCCGCGCCGTCCTGCCATTCACGGCCGATTCCGCTGGCACTGCGCTCGCCGCTGACGCGGGCATCAAGCTGGTCCAGGCCGGGCAGGCCACTGTCCGGCATCGCGAACAGCCGGGCCAGGCCGGGATTGAGTGCATGCGAGGATTCCCGCGGGATGCTTCCCGCTGACTGAGCACCCGCTGCCGCGGAGAGCGAGCCCTGATCCTGGCTGTCCAGCTGCGGGATCACCTGCTCATGCGCCGTGTTGAGCGAGCTGCGTGACTCATTGGCCAGCTCGGTATTGCGCTGGCTGCCGGAACAGCCAGCCAGCAGCGCTGCACACAGCAGCAGCGGCACAGCCCAGTTCACAATCCTCATACTTATCTCCACCGGTAGCGGGACTACATCTGAGTTTAACAGAATGAGGATCTAGGAGCTTGGTTGTAGGGGGTAGCAGAAGGGATGAGATTGGAACGTAATTTCGTGCTAAACATTAGACATATTAAATTATGTAAAGTATAATATCACATCCAGCAAATCGGGATGGATAACTTGGATATCAATACTTAACAGGACCTGACAGTCTGGCAGCGTTCAATAGATCTGATTGAGTCGATTTACAAGCTGACTGAGAATTTTCCCAATGAGGAACGGTATGGCCTGACCTCACAGATGCGCAGAGCTGCCGTATCGATGGCAGCAAACATTGCTGAAGGGTATGGAAGAAGCAGCAGAAGGGAATACGCTCACTTCATCGGAATAGCTTTCGGGTCTTCCAGAGAGCTTGAAACCTTGCTCGTGGTCGCAATAAGGATCGGCCTCACATTGGATGAAAACTGTGCAGCAAGCCGCAGCCTACTGGATGAATGCTGCAGAATGCTGAACTCCCTGCATAGAAAGCTAAGGGATATCCCTGCAAATGCAGTTTGAGGCTAAGAATGATTGATTGGATATGCTTGCAACCAATCTCTTTCTGCTACACCCTACAACCCAGATCCTAGCTCCTCCAGGTAGCTCCGGAGGAGTTACCTGGAAACGAAGTCCTTCAGGCGGGCCATGCCCTTCTCGATGTCCGCGTCAGGCGTTGCCAGCGAAAGCCGGAAGAAGCCCTCGCCGTACCAGCCGTAGGCGCGGCCGGGGCCGACCACCAGCCCGGTCTCGTTCAGCAGGCGGCTGCACCAGGCGAAGCTGTCGGTCTCACCCTCCGGCAGCCGGCACCACACGAAGATGCTGCCCCCGGGGCGGTAGTTGACGATCCCGATCCTGTCCAGCTCGTCACAGATCCGGTCACGGCGCTCTCGGTAGTGTGCACGGTTGTCCCGCAGGAAGCCGTCGCAGCGCTCGTCGTCGAGGATCCGTGCGCAGGCGATCTGGATCGCATTGAAGGTCCCGCTGTCGACATTGCTCTTGACGGTTCCCAGGCCCTCGATCAGCAGCGGGTTGCCGACGGCGAAGCCGCAGCGCCAGCCCGTCATGTTGAAGCTCTTGGAGAAGGAGTGGAACTCGATCACGCAGTCGATGGCACCCTCGAATTCCAGCAGGCTGGCGGGCGGGTTGTCCTCATCGTAGAAGATCTCGGTGTAGGCCGCATCGGAGACGAGGATGATGTCATGCTCGCGGGCGAACTGCACCACGTCGTTGAGGTAGTCCCGCGGGGCCAGGCGGCCGGTCGGATTGTGCGGGAAGTTCAGGTAGCGCACCTTGGCGCGGCTGATCATCTCCTTCGTCAGCTCGTCGCTCATGTTGGGCAGGAAGTCGTTGTCAGGATGCACCGGCAGGGTGGAGCTGGCACCGCCGAACATGCGGGCCACGGTGCCGAACACGGGGTAGAGCGGATCCGGCTCGATCACGTGGTCGCCGGGGTTGACGATCGCGCGGCAGACATTGGCGAGCGCCTCCTTGCTCCCGAGCGTCGTCATCACGTGCTCCATCCCGAGCCCCGTCACGCCGAAGCGGCGTTCCATGTAGCGCAGTGCGGATTCCAGCAGGCGCGGATGGCCCTTGTAGCTGGGGTAGCGGTGGTTGCCGCTGGCCATCACCTCATCAGCCAGGTGCTGGCGCATCCACTCGGGCGGATCCTGGTCGGGGTCCCCGATGCCCATCGAGACGGTGTCTATCCCGCGGGCGCGGGCCTCGTCACGGGCCTTGTCAATCTGGGCGAACAGGTAGGGCGGAAGCTTCTTCAGCCGCTCGGCAAGCTGGATCATCCGTTAAGTCTCCTCATGGAAAGTGCTGAGTATAACACCGCCGGGGCTGTCAACGGGACAGTGCAGGGACCGCTCAGGAGATGCCGTCGAGCACGGCCCTGAGCCTGCTGCAGCAGTACTCCACATCGCCATCCGCCATGCCCGGATAGAGCGGCAGGCTGATCACCCGTTCGCTGACGGAAAGTGCCACCGGGCAGTCAGCGGGATCCGTGCCGTACTGCTCGCGGTAGAAGCGCGTGCCCGGCAGGGAGATGTAGTGCACATAGCTCTCCACCATCTCCTCGCGCAGGCCGTTGATCACCGCATTGCGGGCCTCGAAGCGGCTCAGGCCGCTGCGGCTGTCCGCCCAGTCCTGATTGAGCCGCACGACCATCAGGTGCTGGGCATGCAGGCTGTGCGGATCCGCCTGCGGGATCTCGATGCGTGGGTCATCCGCGAGAATGCTGCCGTAGAGTGCGCTGAGCGAACAGCGCCTCCGGTGGTTGGCATCCAGCTTCGCGAGCTGCACCAGACCGAGCGCGGCCTGGATGTCGAACATGTTGTACTTGAAGCCGGCGGCCTCGATGTCGTAGAGCTGGAAGCCCTCGCCGCTGTAGCGTTTCCAGGCGTTGCGGCTCATGCCGTGCAGCCCGATCACCCGTGCGCGCTCGAGGTCGGCCTCGTCGCGGCAGCAGAGCATCCCGCCCTCGGCGGTGATCAGGTTCTTCGTGGCATAGAAGCTGTATGAGGCGAAGCGTGATCCGCCGGCCACGCCCACGGGCCGGCCATTGAGCTCGGTTTCCACGGCATGCGCGCAGTCCTCGCTCACGAACAGTCCGTGCCGCTCCGCGAGCGCATGCAGGGCCGGCATGGCGCAGGAGATTCCGCCGTAATGTACGGGCACAATGGCCTTCGTGCGCGGGCTGATCAGGCGCTCAACGCTCTGTGGGTCGATGCACTGGCTGTCCGGCAGCACATCCGCGAAGACCGGGCTCGCGCCGCAGTGCACCACCGTGTTGGCGGTCGCCGCGAAGGTCAGCGCCGGAACGATCACCTCATCCCCGGGGCCGACCCCGCCGCAGAGCAGGGCCAGGTGCAGCGCTGCCGTGCAGGAATTCAGCCCCAGCGCATGCGGGGCCTGGACGCGGGCCGCGAAAGCCTGCTCGAATTCCTGCGTGCGCGGGCCGCGGGTCAGCCAGCCGCTCTGCAGCACCTCAAGCACAGCCGCCTGCTCGGCGGGGCCCAGGTCATGGCGGTGGAGCCTCAAGAGCTCCCCGCGGCGTGGAACTTTCTGGTACATTACAGCGTCCATTGCGACATTATCGGCAGCGGTGCGGTGTTAATATAGCTGCTCGGTAATCCCATTAATAATCAACTAAAACCCATCAGGGGAACACTATGCGATTCTATTCCATGCTGCTGGCGGCCGTGATGGCGATCATGGTCCTGCCCGGCATTGCAAACGCGGAAATCAATGCGGAGACGAGGGCGGAAGCCATTGCCCGCATCCAGGAGCGCGATCCGAATTACGGCGGCGGTGCCCACGCCGGTGGCAGCCACGCTGCCGCGAACATGGGCATGCACAGGGGCGACAGCGCCTGGGAGGAGTTCTGGGTGCAGGACATCGACTTCCGGCCCTTCATGAGCCGCCTGCACACGGTGCTGATGGAGGATCCGGGCCTGGCCGAGTGCGGCGCCCGCGATGACATCATGGCCTTCCTCGAGCAGATGTACCTGTTCAACATGGGCACGATGCACAGCGAGATGGCGATCACCGGTGATGACATCAGCTTCATGTTCAGCGAGACCGTGCATGAACTGCCCGAGGACAGTGGCCCGGCGCGGATGCTGGCCCTGCCGGACCGTGAGCTGGAGAGCTTCAACCTCGTTGACAACGGTGACTTCATGCTCTACCTCGGCCTGCAGCACGTGCCCGCCAAGCTGATGATCCAGCTTGACGAGGTGATGAAGCAGCAGGAGATGGCGGAGGGCATGGATGGCCCGCTCGGCGAGATCTTCGGCGGGATGGACATCGAGGAGCTGCAGCAGAGCCTGGCGCTGATGAAGGCCATGCAGATCGACAAGATGGTTGACAACTCGCTCTCCGGGGAGATTGCCATCGCCCTGTTCGACATGCCGGAACTCGGCACGTTGATGGAGAACAACGGGATGGGCCCCGACGAGATCAGTGCGGCCGTGGCGATCGGCATCAAGGATCCGGCCTATGTGCGCGAGATGATCGGCACCTACGGCAGCGAGGTCGGGATCACGCCGCGCGCCGACAGCGGTGCCAACGGCTGGGACGTCTTCGATGTGCCGATGATGCCCGGTCTCGGGATCGTGATGAATGACAGCCTGCTCGTGGCCACCACGGACGTGGACGGCGTGCTGGGCCGCATGGGTGACCAGCCGGTGATGGAGGCCGGGGCCTGCCAGGTGCACATGGTGCTGAACATGGCGGCCCTCAACGGCAAGTTCGTGGCCCCCGGCATGAAGCTGCTGGCAACCGAGATCTCCGACGACGAGGAGACCTACTGGCCCGTGGACAGCATGAAGTACCTCTGGAACGTCCCGGAGGAGGAAGGGCTCGGCTACATGACCATGTCCAGCCGCTTCGATGGCAGCGCCAGCTGCGAGATGCACATGAAGAAGGCCGTGTTCCAGTACCTGATGTACTACATGAGCACGATCGGCGCCGGTGCGATCCAGAGCGAGCTGCATTGAGTCCTCTGCCGCCTCGTGCAGCAGGGGGCCGGAATTCATTCTGGCAACATTGACCAACAAAGGGGAGCCCCAGGGCTCCCCTTTTTGTTTGTTTTGGCTTGTCCGCCCTGGATGTGCCACAGGTCGAGCTGATTGATATGGGAAGGGTCGGTCCGAAGACCGACTGGGCCATGTAGCTCTGAAGAGCTACACTCCGTCCTTGCCGGCGATAACCCACCTGCAGCGCATCCCGGGTGGCTTGGCACGAAGACGATGCACGGTTTTCCGGCATGAATGCCGGACTACCGGAGATAGTGGCGTTGTATCGGGCAATCAGCGAGTAGCTCCGCTTTGTGCTGCATTGCACGGAGGTGGCAGGGAGGTAATGAACAAACATAATGCCTGCGCATGTGAGGGAACTGGTTTCCCGAACAATGCGCGCGGACTAAGCCCGCTGAACCTTCAGGTGAGGCGGCAGCACTTCTGTAACTTCAACCCGACCCGGACACGCGAATGCGTGGCCGCAGGGTCAGACCGCCGAGCGCTTGCGCGAGGCGGCAGCTCTAATTGAAGAACAGCGAGCTGTCCTGCCAGAGCACGCCCGTCAGCTCCTGCGAACAGGTCACCTGGAAGGCCTGGTCGAGGTCCTGCCAGCTCACGGTCCAGCTGATCGGGAAGCTCGTGCCCTCGGTGGCATTGGCAACGGTGGCATCGCTGAGACTGTAGACGCCGAACAGCCGCACATCAGTGATCGCGGCCTCGCGGCTGATGATGCGCATGTCGATGGATCCCGTCAGGCTCACGACGTTCTGCTCACCTTCGCCGGCACCGAAGTCATTGACGATGCCTTCGCTGGTGCTCGTCACGGGACCGCTCTCCAGCACCCAGTCATTGGGGCTCAGATCGAAACTGCGGCCGTTGAGAATCTCCGTGGCGACGGCCCGGCTGGCGACGTCGTCACCGTTGGTCCCGCCGAAATTGCTCGGGCTGGCTCCGAGGAATGCCTGGGGGCGGTCAAAGCCGGAACCGCTGCCGCAGCCGCAGAGGGCAGCGAGAACAATCAGCGCAAGGATGCGGAAGATGCTGTGCATGATGTTAGTTTATCTGAGGTGCAGGCCCGGGCGTTAAAACGTCGCGGTATCCTGCGGAAGCTGATCCTCAAGCACCCGACGGTGGCGCAGGGCCGCTGCGGCGCGGGCTTCCTGCGGGGAGCCGCTTTCCAGCAGCCGCAGCTCATAGTAACTGGAGACAGCCACCAGTTCCTGGATGGCCGAGAAGCTGAACTCAGTTCCGCCGAGTGTGCCGGAGAATTCCCAGTTCACTATGAAGGGGGATATGCTGCGGCCCAGCAGCCATGTCTCGTGGGTTTCGGGATTGGTCTGCACCAGCGGCTGGGAGGCGCGCAGTGCCTCAGCCTGGCGCAGCACGCTTTCGGCTGATGCCAGCTGGAAACTGCCGCTCAGCGCAACATGCTCCACCTGCTGCTGCCAGCTGGGCAGTTCCGGATCCGGGCTGTAGTCAATGCGGTTGTCCAGCAAGCCCAGGCTGCCCTGCAGCTCCAGCTCCCCCGGCGGGCTGCTCCATGAAGCCGGCAGCGGCACCTCGTCATAGCGCAGCTGGATGTCCGCCACACCGGCCTGCAGGCTGCCCTTTTCCACCGGCAGCAGCAGCTGGCGCTCACGCAGCTGTTCATCCAGCGCGGCGGCAACCCAGGCCTGCTCAGGCGCAAGCCCTGTCAGCTGCTGCAGTCCGGACAGTTCAAACCATTCCAGCTCATCCACGAACTTCTGGGTGTTGTCCTGCATGTCAGGTACGGTGGGGGTGCTGCAGCCGGACAGATCAGACAGGCTGAGCAGAAGCAGTAACAGGCTGAGCGGACGCATGGCTGCCGGCATCACTGGATTGTAACGGAACCTGGGCCCGCCGGTCGGGTACCGGAGCCCGGGATTGTGCCGGGTACCGGTTGCCCCTGAGATGGCCGGGCGGGGTATAATCGCCAGCCCGGGCGAGTGGCGGAATTGGCAGACGCGCCAGATTTAGGTTCTGGTATCTCACGGTGTGCGGGTTCAAGTCCCGCCTCGCCCACCAACTTACAAGTTTAGGCACGGTAGACACGAACGATGAGCGAAAAAGACGTAGAAGAATCGGCGGTAGCGGTACAGGATGCAGGGTCCGGTGAATTCGAATTTACCGAGGATCCCACATTCAGTGTCGACTACAAGGGAGAATGCGCCTACGAGGTGAAGGTGAGCATTCCGGCCGCGAACACGCTGAAGCAATCCGACGAAATGTTCGAAGAACTTCAGGAAGAGGCCGAACTACCCGGTTTCCGCCGCGGCAAAGCCCCCCGCAGGCTGGTTGAACGGAAATTCGGTAAGGCGGTCCGCGGCGAGGCGGTAGAGAAGCTGGTCAGCGCGGCGTTCCGCAAGCTGATTAAGGCAGAGGAGCTCCGCCCGATCGATTATCCCGATATCGAAGGCCTGGAAAACGTTCATGAGTTGCCTGCCGACGCGCCCCTGGACTTTGTACTGAAGTTTGAGGTTGCTCCCCGCGTGACCCTTGGCGACTACAAGGGTATCGCCGTTGAGCGCCCGGTACTGCTCATCGACAAGAAGGCCGTCGAAGAAGCCATTGATTCGTTCCGCGAGCGCCAGGCTTCCTACGTGGCGATCGAACAGGGCGAGGCACAAGAGGGCGATCAGGTCATCATCGACTTTGCCGGCACCCTGAATGGCG
>JAGRNT010000015.1 GCA_020440605.1 bacterium
TACGTGTTACTCAGCCGTTCGCCACTCTCAAGCAGAGCAAGCTCCACTCTACCGTTCGACTTGCATGTGTCAAACCTGCCGCCAACGTTCATCCTGAGCCAGGATCAAACTCTTAGATAAGAAGTTTGTCCATAAATCACAAAGGATTTTTGGGGGACCTGGTAAGAACCAGGTCCAGTTTGTTCGTAATGAATCGGACGGTCCGAAACCGTCCTATCACTGGTGCAAAACTCAGATTGTCAATGTTCTGCCTGATTGAGGGGACACGCTACTGAGAGCGAGCCCCATCGCTCAAGGGACTGGAAGTATAACCCTGCCTCCAGATTGTGTCAATGGTTTTTCTCGATTTCCCCGAAAAACTCCGGGAAATTTCCCATAACGGGCCGGAGGCCGCATCCGGACAGGATTCCTGTTGATGAAGTGTTGACATCCATCAACCGAAAGCTGCTATCCATGGGCTCAGATCCGAGCCTAGAAAACCCTGCCACCATCCACGGTGATTTCCTGGCCGTTCACGAATGAGGATTCTGATGAGGCCAGCCAGGCCACCACGGATCCGATCTCCTCCGGAGTTGCGGGCCGTCCCGCCGCAATCGGAGACATGTTCTTCTCGCTGACCGGATGGTTGTTAACGAAGCCGGGAAGCACATTGTTCATGCGGATGCCCTGTGCGGCATGCTGCGAGGCGAAGAGCTGGATGTAGTTGCCCAGCGCCGCCCGCAGGGCACAGCTCACCGGGTAGTCACTGTTCGGATTGATGGCTGCGGCACTGGAGATGTTGACGAACACTCCGCCACCCTGCCCCGCCATTACCGGCGTCACCAGTCGCGCGAGACGTGCCACACTGAGAAAGTACATCTCCATGCCCTGTATCCACTGCTCGTCAGTGATCTCCGTAAGCGCGCCTTTCGCCGCATGACCGGTGTTGCAGACAACGCAGTCCACCCTGCCGTACTGACCAAGAGCTCCGTGGAAAAGCTTCTTCAGGTCAGTGAATTCCGTCACGCTTCCCTGTACATGGAACGCACCCAGCTCGTTCGCCAGAGGTTTGATTGCATCGCTGCGTGCCATCAGTGCCAGTCTGAACCCCTTCTCGTGCAGCTTGCGGGCACAGGCTTCGCCGATACCACGGGATGCCGCGGTTACAAGTGCGACGGGACGGCTGAGATCCTGCAGATGCTGCGCACTCACAATTCTGAGCCCTCCCGGGCATAGAATCGGATCAGGGGCAGCAGCCAGCGCATGAAGCGCACCTCAGACTCGGTGTCGAGTGCGCTGAAACTTCGGTCGGCTGTATCAAAGACGCTATACATCGGATGACGCAATCCTGTGTGGGTCAGGAGAATCCCCTCGCGCTCGTATCCATCATCAGGCCAGCGGCCTGATTCTTCTGTGGCTGGCAGATCCTCGCCTGGCTGCAGGTCTGGAGCACCTTCGCAGAATCGATCGAGCAGAGCGCACATGATGCGGTACTTGGCTTCGGGACTACGTGGTTCAAATGGCTGCCCCATGCGTTCCGTCATGTCCCGGGCCGGATTGCCTCCCCAGACACGGTCGGCAGGAATATCCTTCGTCAGTACACTGCCTGCCAGCAGCAGGCTGCGCGCGCCGATTCTGACCGGGGCCACGCTGCATTGCACCCCGATCCAGCAGTCCTCGCCGAGACTCAGAGGTTGGCGGCTGTTGAAGCGGCAGCCCTGCAGGATGTCGCCGCCTGAGAAGTGAGTCCAGAGATTGGCATATGAACTGATCGTGCAGCCGCGGCCAACCTCCAGTTCGTCACTGCAGTTGAGCACTGCATTCTGGCCGATCCAGCAGGCAGCCCCGATCCGTACATTGCCATATCCATATATCAGTGTGTGGTTATGGATCACTGTGTAATCGCCGATCTCAATCTCAGGAGCCAGGATCGTCACGTCATTGCCGATCAGAACATGCCTGCCCAGTCGCAGTCGCTGAGCCGGTCCAGTGACCCCCGCGATGCGTGTTCGCTCCCCGATGCGGACCCCCTGCCCCAGTTCGTTGTCAAGGGCATTGATCTGCAGGTCTGCCGGGATCTCGCTCATGCAGGCCTACTCTCCAGCTCCGCCGGACTCCGTCACGCCCTGTTCCTTGAGGAGCTCTTCCCTGTTCTGCTGAGCCTCCACTGAGTTCATGTCGAGGGTTGTCATCTCGAACTCCCGCTTGAAGATCCTGTCCCGGGCGAAATCAGGGGGGTTCCCATAGGCAATCAGTTCCGAGTTGTCAAGCTGGTACATCCACCAGTCATTGCCCGTGCGCACCCAGACCGTGGGATCCAGGCCCATGCGCACTATCTGGCCCTCGACATGCACGTCGTGCGAACCCGTCACCAGAGCCCAGTCACCTTCGATCCTGAATTCCATGTCCTCCAGGCTGATGGCGGCCGCCGTGTCGAGCAGGTCCTGCCGGTGTGAATCGTCAAATTCCACCTGGAATGTCTCGCCCCAGCGGCGGGCCCGGCGGTTGAGCTCGGTTTTCTCGGCGACCTGTATCGCCGGTGTGTAGATCCGCACCATCGTCTCGAAGTCGAACTTCGCGCTGGCCTGGTAGAACTCCAGAGCCCGCTCACGCAGACGCGCATCGCCTGCTTCGGCGGGTGGACTGTACTGCGCAGCGGAGGTCCAGCCCAGCAGGGCTGCAATTGCCACAAATGCTACTGAAATGAGCCAGCGTGCCTGCATCGGTCTATGATAGCAAGCCTCCGATACAATGGCGGGGCGACAGCCATATGAAGTACCTACTGCACAGCCTGCTTGTCGGTGCCGGAGGGTTCACCGGAGCCGTTGCGCGCTACTGGCTGGCGGGCTACATCGCCTCACGCACGGGTGGCAACTTTCCCTGGGGCATCCTCGCCGTCAACGTGCTCGGCAGTTTCATCATCGCCGTACTGCTGAACCTGCTGCCTGAGCGCTTCGGTGTTCCGGAAACCGTGCGCCTCTTGGTCAGTGTGGGCTTCCTCGGCAGCTTCACCACGTTCTCGACCTTCAGCTATGACAGCTATGGCCTGCTCAGCGGTGGCGAACCCGGCCGGGCCCTGCTCAACATCGGCCTGAATGTCGGCCTGGGTCTGCTGGCGGTCTGGGCCGGCTTTGCCCTGACCCGCGGAGCCTGAGTCGCCGGTGCTAGAATCTCAGCGATCCCCCTTCCCCCACGAGGCAATACATGAAGATATTCATTGACACCGCCAACCTTGACGAGATCCGCCGCGCCGCCGAAATGGGTGTGCTGGACGGTGTGACCACCAACCCTTCGCTCGTGGCAAAGGAGAAGTGCAACTTCAAGGAGCGCGTGATCGAGATCTGCAACATCGTGGATGGGCCGGTCAGCGCGGAAGTTGTGGCGGTGGACACCGCCGGGATCCTCAGCGAAGGCCGCGAGATCGCAGGCTGGCATAAGAACATCGTGGTCAAGGTGCCGCTGATTGACGACGGCATCAAGGCCATCGTGCAGTTCACGAAGGAAGGGATCCGCACCAACTGCACGCTGTGCTTCAGCGCGGTGCAGGCCTACATCGCCGCCAAGGCAGGCGCGACCTACATCTCGCCCTTCGCCGGCCGCCTCGATGACATCGGCCATGACGGGCTGGAGATCATCGGGCAGATCCGGCAGATCTATGACAACTACGGCTACGAGACGGAGATCCTCGCCGCCAGCCTGCGCCACCCGAAGCATGTGCTGGAAGCGCTGATGATCGGTGCGGATGTGGCAACGATCCCGGGCAGCATCATCAGCATGCTGACGAAACACCCGCTGACGGACAAGGGCCTGGCGAGCTTCCTCGCCGACTGGGAGAAGGTGAAGGATCTGGTGTAGGAGGTCAGCCGTAAGGCTGACAATAGGATCTAGGAGGTGGGTTGTAGGGGGTAGCGGAGGTCAGGCCCATGGCCTGACAGGAGGCCAATCCCATGGATTGGCAGAAATGCTTAGTGGCCGAAGCTGCCAGTCGCCGACAATTTGGAAAGCCGCCGGACATCCAGGGCGGGGATTGAGCCGCAGGCGAGATCCACGGGCGGGGATGTCAAACCGGCCGGCGGCCTGAGGCTTGTCAACAATGGAATGACTGGCGCGATTATTGATCCGGCAGGGCGCGGAGGCCCTGCCCTACGGCATCAGTTGCCAATCAAGGATGCTTTGCATCTGGCAACGGCGGCGGGTCGCTGCCGATACTAAGAACTAACGTACTAACCACTTCTTCAACTTCAGATTGTGCAACTGCCGTAATTGCATGTCGATTACTCCTTGCTAGACTTCTGATCCATTAAACGCAGAACCAAGGCTTCTAATACAGCAATTCTACAACTTTGTTGCTCCACTTGATTCATCAGAACTCCGACCTTTGCCAGTAGGTTATCCATCGAATTGAATCGAAGGAAAACCTAATCCATCAAGTTCTGCTTCCCAACTCTTTGTCCGGAAGCAAACCCACTTCCTGCCAGGAATGACGATGCAGAAACTCCGATCCCTTCAGATTTGACTGAGTGGTTAAGCACCTTGGTAGGATAGTACTCCAGCCCTTCCACACTATTCCTGAGTTTTGCAATAGCGCCGAGGGCTTCATCCAAAGCAATATCAAAGTTGGTACTCTCGGGAATCAAATCACTATTGCCAGCTACATCCAACAGTTTCCTTGATGCGAGCAACTGTGATTGCAGAATGATCAGCCTATCGTCGGCCTTTTCAGGAACACCATTCAGACCTGAATCGGGATTATTGGTCATTTCCCTGCTCCCATGGTTAACAGTCAATGCTCAAAACACTGCATGGCATTGCCACATTTGTTCAACATTTTCCTGTTGTCAGCCTCACGGCTGACCTCCCACGCCCGGCGGCGTGTCGCTCCCGCCACTAAGAACTATCAACTAACTAACTTCTTCCACTTCCCCTGCATTGTTGTGCTACTGAAGTCGCAGCTCCGATTGCCAGACTGACACCTGGCCTCCGATTGCCAGACTGACATCTGGCCTCCGTTGTCAGACTGAAGTCTGACCTCCCTGACCACCGACCACTGACTACTCAGCACTCTCCCGCCACACGCACTTGCCTTCGACGCAGTCCAGCTTGTTGTGCGTGCCGTCGCAGAACGGCGGGACCTTCGTCTGGCGGCACATGCACATGCTGGCCATCAGGGTCTCGTCCACGCGGAACTTGTAGCTCTTGCGGTTGGTGCAGTGCTCCTCCTCGCGGTGACTGTTGTCACACCAGGGCTGGGTCTTGGAATGACCGCAGGAGCACCATGAGTAGTTGCGCGGTTCGAGCTCGAGGCGCACATTGCTGTTCTGCACGCACACGCCGGGCACGGCATCCTCCGGCAGCGGCTCGGAATAGCCGAACAGCTGGATCTTGCCATCGCGGATCCAGATCCCCTCGGGATGGTCCACCTTGTTCAGGCACTGGCGCTGGGCCTCCATCTCCGCCTTCTGGCGGGCTTCCTCGGCAAGCTGTTCGGGGGTCTTCGTTTCCTGATTGTCCATATCTGAATTATAGCCTGCCCTGCTCTGACTCTTTCCACTTTGAGAAAGGTACGGTACCGGTGAAATCCCTGTTAAGACCTGACTGGATTGAGAAAGATGATGGTATCTATTTGCATGGGGAAGTCAACTTCCCCGCATTCGCCCTCGGCGGATTACTTTTCTGGTGTACAGGGTGGCGGTCCTTGCGGACTGGCTGCAAATGGGAATCGAATGTCTGTGAATACTTTCTCCGGTAAGCCGCGTGGCGGCATTGCCAGCCGAACCGGCTGGAGCACGGCGGCGGACCCCGAACAGGCGGTGCGGGAACTGCGAGAGCAGCTGGACCAGTCCGAGCCCTTTGCCACGATGTTCTTCGTCTCCTCCCACTACGATCTGGACAGGATTGCCAGGGAAGTGAGCCTGCAGTTCCAAGGCCCGGTCACCGGATGCACATCCGCCGGCGGGCTGTGCAGCGCTGGCTTCGTGGACCACGGGATCGTCGGCGCCAGCATTCCGCTCAGGCACATGAGCCTGGAACCCTATCTGATCCGCAACATCAACGAATTCAACGGTGAGCAGGCCCGCGAGCTGGCGGAGCGGATCACCGCCAACGGGATGCAGCAGTCGGGCCGGATGCTCGGACTGCTGCTGGTTGACGGCCTGAGCATGCGTGAGGAGATCACGCTTGCCAACCTGCAGCATGCCCTGCCGGAGGTGCCGATCTTCGGCGGTTCCGCCGGTGACAACATGGAATTCCGCCGGACCTTCGTCTACCACGACGGACGCTTCCACACCAATGCCGCTGTCCTGGCGATCCTGCGCACGGACCTGCGCTTCCGGCTCTTCAAAATCCAGCACTTCGAACCTACCGAGGCCCGGCTGGTGATCACGGAGGCGATCCCCGAGACGCGTACGGTGATCAGCATCAACGGCTATCCCGCGGCGGAGGAGTATGCGCGCCTGGTCGGCGTGTCAGTGGAGCAGCTCTCGACTGAACTATATTCCTCGCACCCGATGTTGATGCGCGTGGGCGGCGAGTACTACGTGCGCAGTATCATGAAGGCCAACCCCGACGGCAGCCTGATGTTCGCCTGTGCGATTGACAACGGTCTCGTGATGCGCATAGGCCGAGGTGTGGGACTCGTTGAATCGCTCGACAGTGAACTGGCCCGCCTCAAGGCGGAAATGCCCGGCCTGGAACTGATCTTCGGCTGTGACTGCGCCTTCCGCCGGCTGGAGGCCCTGCAGAAGGGCCTGCAGGACGGGGTACGCGAGGTGCTGGGCCGCTACAACTTCATCGGCTTCAATACCTACGGCGAGCAGATCAACCACCTGCACGTCAACCAGACCCTGACGGGCATCGCACTCGGCGGAGCAGACGGATATGCAGGGCGTGACTGACAGTCCGGCCAGGGGTGAAAGCCTGGAATCGCTGCGCGAGCAGGTGCAGCGCCTGCAGCAGATCAACCAGGCACTGATGGACCGCGTGGAGCGCAGCGTCGACACCGCGGGGTCCGCCTATTCGCTCTTCGAAAGCAACATCTACCTGCAGAAGCGCGTGCACGACCGCACCGTCGCCCTGGAGAATGCCAACGACGAATTGCTCAAGGCCAAGCAGCTGGCTGAGGCCGCCAGCATGGCCAAGAGCCTGTTCCTTGCCAACATGAGCCATGAGCTGCGGACGCCGCTCTCGGCGATCATCGGCTTCGCCAGCATCCTGATGCGCGAGACCTACGGCGAGCTCAACCCCCGCCAGAAGCAGCATGTAAGCAACATCCAGTCCAGCGGCGAGCACCTGCTGGGGATCATCAACGACCTGCTTGATCTCGCCAAGATCGAGGCCGGCAAGCTGGAACTGAACATCTCGCGCATCAACCTGGCAACGATCTCTCTCGAGGCCAGCGCGATGATGGAGGAAAGCGTGCAGAGCGCCGGGCTCGAGCTGAAGATGCAGCTACCCGAGGAACCGGTCTGGTTGCAGGGTGATCCCCTGCGCCTGCGACAGGCGATCCTGAACCTGCTCTCGAACGCCATCAAGTTCACCCAGCAGGGCAGCGTGACGCTGTACCTGCGCACGGAGGATGGCCAGGTGCACTGGGGGATCCGCGACACCGGAATCGGAATCCAGGAGCATCACCTTGACCTGCTGTTCCGGCCCTTCGAGCGTATCAAGGGCCGGCTCTCGGACACGGTACGAGGTACCGGGCTCGGGCTGGCACTCACCAAGCAGATCGTCGATTCACACGGCGGCTGTCTGGAAGTGCACAGCAGCTACGGCGTGGGCAGCGACTTCCGGATCATCTTCGAATGTGAGCAGGCCGCTGTTGATTCAACTGGCAACGGAGTGAGGCAATGAACGGGACATCCCTGATTCTCTGCGTGGATGACGAGCCGATGATGCTCGACATCATCGAGGGACATCTGCATGGCGAGGGCTACGAGCTGCAGCGCTACTGCTCCGGCACGGAACTGCTGCAGGATGACGACGCGCTCTCACGCTGCGACATGGTGCTGCTGGACGTGATGATGCCGGACATTGACGGCTTCGAGGTGACACGCCGCCTGCGTGACAGTCAGCAGCGCTTCCTGCCCGTGATCCTCGTGACAGCCCTTGGCTCAACCGAGTACAAGGTACGCGGCCTGGATTCCGGGGCCACTGACTTCATCAGCAAACCGGTCTGCGCCGAGGAACTGCGTGCCCGCGTGCGTGCGCATCTGCGTGCCAAGCAGATGCACGACGAACTGGCGCGGGTCACGGCGATCAAGGACCGGCTTGTGAGCATGGTCGTACATGACATCCGCAACCCGTTGACGAGCATCGTGATGGCGCTCAGCCTGATCGAGGAAACGGAGGATCCCACCCTGATTGACAGGATGATCTGGGAACGCGCCGGGATCCAGACCAGGGCCGCGCTGGAACTCTGCGAACAGCTGCTCGACATCAAGCAGCATGAAAGCGGCGGCCTGCGCATGAACCTCTGGAATGCGCATATCGGCCAGACCATTGAGGAAGCGATCCACAGCCTCGACGGAGAGATCTCCCACCGCCAGGCAGTCGTCTCCACGCGTCTTGAAGACACACTGGTGCGCACCGATCACGCACATCTGCGGCGCGTGGTGATGAACCTGCTGCACAACTCGCTCAAGTACAGCGAGGCCGGCAGCAGCATCGAGGTCCGCAGCGTAGCCCTGCAGGACCGGGTGCGGATCACGATCAGCGACCACGGCGGAGGGATTGACGCGTCGGAACTTGACAACATCTTCGAGCTCTACCGCACCAACATGGAGCGGCCCTCCCAGGGGCGCGGAATCGGGCTGGCCTTCTGCAAGATGGTGGTCGAGGAACTGGGAGGACGGATCAGTGTGATCAGCGAGCCCGGCGAGGGCAGCCGTTTCCAGATCTGCCTGCCGACCCGCAGCGAAACCGTCTGCAGCGGCTTCGTCGAGGACTGAGCCGGGCCCTACTTCATCACGGCGGCGCTGCGCTCCAGGCTGACTTCGGTGCTGCCGCGGCTGCGGCCCCAGTCCAGGGCGGCTGAATAGTCAATCAGGCCCATGCTTTCCCCGTATTCCCCGCTGACCCTGCGCCCCGCCGTGCTGTCAATGATGCGCTGGCGCACATCCGCCCAGCGGCGCGTGGGGTCCTGCGCATAGAGCAGCGCGGCCAGCGCACTGACCTGCGGAGTGGCCCCGCTAGTGGCACTGAAGGTGCTCGTACGCGTCTCCCAGGGGAAGCTGACCTGCGGCACGGTGTTGTATGCACCGCTGCGGAACTCGTCGCCCGGCAGGAAAGCCAGGTTTGGCGCGGGGTAGATCCGGCTCGTGACCAGCCCGTAGCCCGGTGCGCTGACGCAGTGTGCCTCGAGGTTGCTGCCCTCCTCGCTGGCCGGGCTGAGCCAGGGCCGGGAGGGATCAGCCGGCATGCAGGCGCTGACGCTCAGCACGTAATCCTCCTCGCCGGGTTTGTTGGTAACGCCCTGGGCCTCATTGCCGGCGGCGAACACATAGAGCCGGTCATTGCGGGAGACATCCTCCCAGATGCTGCCGCTGGCCTTGCCGACCACATTGGCAACGACCTTCCATTCCGCCTCGCTGAAGTAGGCCTTCGGCACACTGGCACTGACGCTGACGACGCGCACCTCACCATAGCCGTCCGGGCCCCAGCTCGAGCTGTCTCCGGTGACGGGGTAGTTCTCGCTCAGGGCGTTGACAAGCTTGATGAACGCGCTGATCGGGCTCTTGACCTTGTAGCCCACCATCCGGAAGGTGCTCTCACTCTTGACGCTGGCCGGCAGGATGTTGATCCCGGGGTTGCCGCTCTCGTAGTCCGCGGTGCAGCGCGTGATCAGCCCTGCCACGCTGGTGCCATGCCCGGCTGGCCGGCCCTGGATCGCCTCTCGCGGCAGGCCCGTGGCCCTCTCATCCTCACGGTTCAGCAGCTCCAGCTCGTTGCCGGGGCGCAGCCCGGAGCCGATGCGCCGGTAGTTGCGGTAGTTGGCATCCAGGGCATCGGTGTGCATCCGCCCATTCAGGTCCGGGTGGTTGGCAAACACGCCCGTGTCCGCCACGCATACGGTGACAGGTGAGAGCTTCGGGCTGCCTGAGTTGGCATACTCGCGAAAACTGGCAGCCTCGCCCGTGCCATAGAGCACGGCATTGTCCTGCATGAACAGCTCGCTGCTGCAGAGCGGCTCAGCCCAGCTCACGGCAGTGCCCTGCGGTTCACAGAGCCGGTAGTACTCAAACAGCGGCATCGGCGCCTGGCGGGAATCACCCTCCTGCTCCCATGCTGCGAGCCCGCCCTTCAGATTCTGGTAACGCTCGTTGATGAACATCACGGCCTGGCTGTCCGCGGGTGGTGCCTCCGGCATGCCGGCGAGCGCGCTTTCACTCCACTCCAGAATCAGCGCATCCGGGGCCGCCCAGTTCACACGCGGGTCGCTGCCGAGCTCCTCCACCACATTCCGCAGGCTGCGCTGCTGCCAGCCAATCCCTGCACCAGCCAGCATGGTGCCCAGCCCACGCGGCTGGAGCACATCCAGCTCGTGATACGTGAAGCCGCTTGCCGGGTTGACCCATTCAAATGTAAGCTGCAGTCCATGCTCGCGCCACAACTCCGCCCGCTCCAGCTCGCTCAGGCCGGGCCTGGTCTCGGCCAGCAGCCTGTCCTCCAGCACCTCGAGCTTCGGATAAGCCGCGTCGTAGGGAACCACGGCGATCTCTTCTGCCGCGCGCAGATGGCGGCCGGGCAGCAGCACCACGCAGAGCAGCTGCAGGTGCAGGCAGGCCAGAGCCAGCAGCAGCGGAGGCAGATAAGCGAGTAGCGGTCTCTTCATCATCTGCTTTATCGTAGCGGGCGCGGGGAATGTTCACATTTTTCTGCCCGCTCATGCAAGCATTCGCGGGTCTGACCCTGCGGCTGCGCACGTGCGCATCCGGGTCGGGTGGAACCTGCAGTGGCTCGATGGTCTGCAATCCGTAGCCGCGGCACCTTGCCGCGGAAGTATTTGCTATGGAGTCCAGTCCGGCCGGCTGATCAGGATGCCCTGTTGTACCTCCAGCACGATGCGTGGCCCGCTTGCATCCTGCACCACCCAGAGGTTATCTATGAACTCATGCAGGCTTTCCCAATGCAATAGCCGGCCATCCGCATCCCAGGCTGCAATATAGTGGGCATTTATGTCACCATGCACATGCACGGCAGCCATCAGCACTCTGCCAGAGTCAAGCTCCAGCATTGCCACCCGGTCCAGCAGGAGCTGGCTGATCCAGATCAGTTCCACCCCCTCGGGCAGCTCCAGCTCTACCCGGCGACCATCAACGGGATCCACGAGCAGATTCAGATAATCAAACAGCACCTCATCCACACCATCTCCATTCAGATCCCCGGCCCAGACCGGCTCCCCGCCCTCATCCCGAGCCGGCAGGTCCGGGAACTCAAGCTCGCCCCGCGTCAGCTCGAATGAAGTCAGGGTCTGGCCCCAGTCGTCGTCAATGCGAGGGTATCCCAGAATCTCATCCACGTCGTTGCCATCCAGATCGCCAACAGTGGACAAGATCCGATTCTGGCGGTTCTCGGGCATTTCCAGCTCATCCCCACCGCCCAGCAGCAGCAGCCTCCGTGCCGGGACACCTTTGGCAACCCTGCTAGAGAGATAGACATCATCCAGTCCATCGCCGTTGAAGTCACCGTGAAGGGTCAGTGTTCCATTGCAGTGAATATCCGTTTCCTGCAGCAGTCTGCCATCGAGGCTGACCTTGCTGACGGTCTGCTCATATACGGCATCCCCCATATCGGTCCAGGCAAGCAGTTCAGGCTGTCCGTCGCCATCCATGTCGAATACGGAGCTGTCGCGCAGATGATATTCATCCAGATATTCCAGGGGCTCTCGTGAACCATTCAGCTCCAGATTGCAGTAATTGCCATATCTGATCAACAGTTCATCCTGCGGGTCGTCATCTAGCTGCATCGGCACGATCAGGGAAAACACCCTTTCGATATCATCATCCGTGAAGATTTCCTGCCAGCCGGAATCCGTGCCACGGTGAAGTTGTGGCTGCGGTACGGCCTTCTCATACCGATTGAGTGACTTGCCGATACTCGGAATGTAACTTACGTGCTCCAGGATCTCACGCCTGATCCGCTCACGCCCGATCCTGCCTGCTTCGTAAGCCTGCCATTGCTTTGTGACCCATTCCGCGTTGCTGTCCTCGAACATTTTCCGCTGCACAAGTGGCAGGGAAGCCAGCATGTCCTCAAAGCTGCCGTCCAGATTTATCTCTTCCCTGCCGAACAGAAAATGCCAGCTACGCATCGCCCCCCAGCCGATGCCGACGGCAAACAGCAGCACAAGCACGGCACAGCCCTTGATGAACCAGTTCCTGCGGCTGGCTGTTACTTTCTCCTGCACCTCCGGCATCACTCCCCGGCCCCGCTCACCAGTAGTTCCTCCGCTGTCTGCAGCACTAAGCGCGTACCACTGTTGTCAACATTGACCGATTCAAGATCCACACCGAAGTCCAGCACCGCACTTACCTGTCCCTGCCCGTCCCAGATCATGAGATAGTGCTGGCGCAGCTCATCCTCCGTCCGCCTGACGATCGCCGCCAGCACAGGCTGTTCATCATGCATGGCCTGCAGCACCTCCTGGTTGCGGATGTTGACAATATTCAGTCCGGCCCAGCCCGCCGGGGTCTGCAGCTGCAGGCGCTCTCCAGTGGAAAGCAGCACCTGAGTTCCGCACAGCAGATCGGCGATCCCGTCCCGATCCAGATCCAGGCTGCAGCCCGGCACCTTCAGACCAGTGGTCCGCGGCAATTCCTCCACGAGCAGCTGCTGTCCTCCCTCCGCCAGAGAAATGGCAATGGAATGATCAGCCTGCCTGAAGGCAGTGACGATGCTCTGCCGGCCATTGCCATCCAGATCCGCCGCACAGGACACGGGCGAGAGATCCTCGAAGTCCTGTTCAAGCAGCAACCCGCCACCGGCCCTGAACACCCTGAGCCGGGAGCCGGAGCCACTCCAGTCCCAGCACGCCAGCTCATCCACGCCGTCGCCATCGAGATCAACGGCCTGCTGCGGACGGTGGGCCGGCAGCCCGGGGATGGTCTCAAGCACCTTTCCATCAAGAGACATGAAGCCGAGCTCGAATGGCCCCGTATTGCCGGCGGCATTGATCGCCTTCCAGTCCAGGACCATCACGTCCACGATTCCATCGCCGCTGCGGTCAAACAGATCAAGCAGTTCGCGGGAGCGAAACTCCGACACCTCCCGGCGTGAGCCGTCAAACCCCATTATCCAGAGGCTGCCGGTCTGCTGTGATTGGCCGAAGTACGTCGGCTGGAACAGGATTTCCCGTTCGCCGTCGCCATCGGTATCGGCCAGCATCATCCATCCGTCCAGGCCCCAGTTGTTGATTTCGGTGCCGCGCAGCAACACCTGCCATTCCGGTCCACTTCCCTGCATCTGCAACGGCGGCCTCTCTTCAAATGGATGGGTTCCATAAGCAGCCGACTCCAGTCTTATGCGCAGCTCTCCTTCGTCACCCTCCGCGTATTTCTCCCTCCACCAGTCAAGACTCCTGCCGCGCTCAGTGAGAGCCTGCCTCTCGGAATCTGACAATTCGTCCCAGGCACTCCGAACATCAGGTACATCAGCCCGGTTGAAGGGCGCCGCAGCCTCCTCCACATCCTCTTCAGGATCTTCAGCGGAAGTGTCAACATCAGCGGCACTGACTTCGGATGTACTGCTGCTCTGATCTGCACTCGCCTGGTTCTGCTCATCCCTGTCACAGGCCATGAGCAGAGTCATTGACAACAAGCTCGTCACGACGATTACTGCAAGCATGTTGCCGGTGTTTTCAGGATTGCAAAGTTCCCGCATCACTGCTCCTCCACCCTTTCCACGAGGATCGCCTTTTCAGTGCGTAGTACCAGCCGGTCCGCGCTGCCATCCCAGACGGCATACAGCCCATCCGCAGCGACCTCGAACATTTCGGAGTACACCAGCCTGCCCGCCGCATCCCAGAGCAGCAGGGCATCGAAGCGGTGGCTGTCCTCACTTTCGAGAATCAGGGCCGCGAACAGCGTGCCCGTGCTTCTGCGCAGCGGCAGTACCTTGCAGGGAAATGCACCAAAGTTGATCCGGCTGCGTCCATCCGGCAGTTCCAGCTCCACGCGCTTCCCGCTCGCCGGGAAGATGATGCTGTTCTGCGTCAGCAACTCGGCGATCCCGTCGCCATCCAGATCAGCCGCACAGACCGGCATGTCCCCCGGCAGCTCCCCGGTCAGTCCAGGCACGGGCTGCGGCTCCTGCCCGCTGCCGAAGGCCCGCAGTGAGGCGGCACCTGACTGTCCAGCTCCTGCCCCGGAAGCCAGCAGCTCATCCAGTCCGTCGCCATCCAGGTCGGCAACCGCCAGAGCCACGCTCGGCATGATCTGCTCAGTGGACCAGATCTCACGCCCGCTGCTTGCCAGACCCACGATGCGGCGGCTGGCAGCTTCATCGTAGATCAGGTCGGGCCGGCCATCGCCATCGTAGTCAGCCAGCGGCTGCGTGGCCTTCAGCAGGCGGCCATTCAGGCTGCCCGCCACCGTGCCATCAAGGCGCACGAAGTCCAGACCCACCGTACCGGCTGCCTCCCCTTCCGCGGCATAGGCAGTCGCCACCAGTTCATCCACACCGTCGCCATCCCAGTCCCAGGCCAGGCTGGTGCGGATCGCATCCCAGCCCAGTACCGGCAGCTCACGGGCACTGCCGTCCAGCTCCAGCACGCGGCAGCGGTACTGCTCACTGTGCAGCAGCTCCTGTGCGGGATCATCATCAAAGTTGCCAACGCTCAGCACCGCGTAGTCCTTATCAGCCCCGCTGAAGATGTCCAGAAATTGCCATTGCAATTCCGGCGATCCATTCCCGCCGGATTCTGACTCGCCGCGCCGCGCTGCCAGGAAGCTGCTGACCAGCGCTCTCAGCAGTCCCCGGTCCAGGTCGCCGTACTGGCTGAGATAGTAGTCCAGGCTGCGTCCCTCCTCCTCCAGCATCGACCTGTCTGCAGTGGGAAGGCTGTCCCAGTATTCGTTCAGTTCCGTCAGAGCAGGCGTAAGCGCAGTCTGCTCCGGGCTGGGTGCAGCAACTGGATCACCGGATTCCGCCTGCCGCTCAGCCTCTTCACGTGCGGGACAGGCGCAGAGCAGTGTTGCCAGAATTGCCAGCAGCAGCGGACCGGCAATGCGCCGTTCACCGATGCGCATCACTGCGAAACCTTCAGACCGCTGCTCGTCTGGATCAGCAGTGCATCACCGCTATCACCTTGCACAGCCTGCAGGTCGTTGATCTCCTCACCGAGAAATTCCAGGTAGACAAGTTCACCGGCGCTGTTCCACATCCCGATCGTATCGGAGCGGTATTCATCCAGCCCCTCGATGATCCGCGCCGCCAGTAGGCGCTGCCCGTTGCGCTCGATCACGGCATAGCCATGCCCGCTGCCCCAGCCAAGCCCCATCCCGAGCTGCATCTCCTGCCAGCCCTCCGGCCTGGCAAGCTTCAGGCGCTCGCCGCTGACGGCATTGAGCAGGCTTGTGCCCATGAGGATGGATGCCGGACCTTCCGCAGATATGGCAACACAGAAGGACGGGGGGCTGGCCAGCGGATTGCCGCTCAGGCCCGGGATGTCCGTGGCCTCCTGCTTCAGCCCGAAGGCCTGCACATTGTTGCTGTACGGGTCCAGTCCTGTGGAACCGACACCGAGCAGCTCATCCATGCCGTCTCCATCGATGTCGCCATGTACCAGGGTGCTGGAAACCGCGGACATGCTTCCCTTCCATAGCTCCTTTCCACCTTTGCCATAGGCCCGCACCTGAGGAGTCCCAGCCTCGTCATAGCCTGCCAGCAGCACATCGCTGAAGCCGTCGCCATCGATGTCCGCATCAGTCAGCGTGCCCATATCGGAACTGCCGTCCAGGCTCGTCAGCCGCTCGCCGGCCATGTTCAGCACAACGGTGGAGTAGGTATAGTCAGCGCCAGCGGCTGCATCCGGTGAGCCGCTGCTGAAATCCATTGCCAGCAATTCATCGATACCGTCGTGATCCATGTCCCAGGCAGCAGTGATCAGGTAGTCCGCGGCGGGCTGCTCAAGCAGACGCACACTGCCGTCCAGTTCAAGGATCTGCGCGGCATCCTGGGTCAGCAGCAGTTCGGACTGCGGGTCGGCATCCAGGTTGGCAACGATCGGATAGACATAGTATTCATCGCTGCCTGCCACTTCCAGGATGCTCTTCCAGCCAAGCGCTGCACCGAGTTTCACGCCGGCATCATGCAGCTCCAGCGGACGCAACATCTCCAGCTGCGAATCCAGCATCATCCCGATCGTGGCCGCATCCATCACCCCGACGAAGCCGTCGGAATAACTCTTGTCAATCCCGACATCCGCCAGCAGGGCCTTGTCATCCTCGCTCAGCGCTTTCCAGAGCGCGTCGACTTCCGCCTGTGTGGCCGGCTGGCCCATCCCCGGCATGCTCCCCTGCTGCTGGGCCTGGTTCTGGGCCTGCGGGCTGCTGAACCCCTGGCTCAGTCCCTTGCCGGCCTGGTCCAGCAGGTCGCAGGAACTGCCGATGGTCGTTGCCAGTGCAAGTACGAGCAACATCCCCAGTCTCTGCCGAGTCGCCACGCCAGCTCCACCTGATACCACAAATGCCTGCCTGTGCATGTCCCTGCCTCCCTTGCCGTTGCACCGTGCCGCGGCTGATCCATTCTAACCAATGGTGCTTTTCTCATGGGGAAATGAGCAGGCGGGACTGGGTCAGCACGGCAAGGCGCTGGCGGTTTTCAATGACTGCCGCCCAGATGCCAAGCCAGCAATACTCCGACCGCCGCCGCGATCAGCAGCAGCTCCAGCCAGATCCGCCAGCGAAGTTTCCCGGACCTACTTGCCGTACTCTCATTCCTGTCCGGCTCACCACTCATTCCGCTGCTCCGAACTCACCGCTGTAGATCGCATAGCCGATCTTGGCGAGCAGGCCAGGCTTCCCGCCACCGGCCGCTGAGACCGTGGAAATGTGCTCGTCAAACTGCTCATGGTAGATCAACTTTCCGTCAGCATTCCAGGCCATCAATGTGTCATAGCGCTGTCCGCCATGCTTTTCCCGCATCCTGCCCACCAGCACCGTCCCCTGCTCAGTGCCCTCCAGTGCGAACAGCTGGCTTGGAATGGAGCCGAAACCCATCGAGGACCAGCTTGCCGGTACTTCCAGCATGGTTTCAGTACCTTTCGCAAGATTGGCAATACTGCCCTGCAGGATGATCTCCGCTGCTCCATCTCCGTTCAAATCCGCGCAGAAGTAAGGATATGCGGACTTTCGCTGCACTGCATTATGTTCAACCTTGACTGCAGGCTGTTGCCATCCAAGCAGGCAAAGGCTGTCCAGCAGTTCCGGCGGGCCACCCGGACCGATTTTACACAGCAGCTCATCTTGTCCGTCCCCGTCCATGTCCCCGATGGCGTGCAGCGAGTCCTCGTACATCGCCTTGCTCTGCCAGATGATTTCCCCATTGCGTCCCGCGGCCGCCAGCCCACCGCCCTCGGGACGGAACACCAGCTCGTCAAAGCCATCGCCATCCAGGTCTCCGGTATGCACGGATGCGATATACAGGCCGCCATCGATGCGGCAGACCACCTCACCCCGCAGGCTGACAACACGCAGCTGTGGATGGCCGGGAGGTGACGGATCAGTGTCCGGCGTGTAAACACCGCAGACCAGTTCCATCACTCCGTCATGGTCACAGTCCCAGGCGAGTTCCGGCCGCATCCCATTCCAGCCCGGCAGCTCCAGCTCCCGCTTGCTGCCATCATTGTCAAGGATGTAGCTGGACTTCGCGTTGCGTTCAAGCAGCTCCAGTTCAGGGTCGCTGTCAAAGTTGCCGGGCATGATGTCAATGCCCTCGTCATAGACCTCACGGCTGAAACGGTCAATCTCAGTCCAGCGGACTGCGTGAGCACCCCAGCGTCCGGCATCATGGAAATCCTCACCACGCTGCTCTTCCAGTATCAGGCTCAGCCGTTCTGTCAGTTCCGAGGCGGGCTTGCCTGCAAACATGTCCTGCAGTTCGCCCTGCGTGATGCCGTAGTCCTCCAACATTCGCCTGTCGAGGCCCTGGTATGACTGCCAGATTTCCGCAATGACAGTCTCATCCAGCAGCGAAGATTCACTGGAGGAGTTTCCGGAGGCGACTCCATGGTCTGCCTCGTTTACCACCTGTTCTTCATTACAGCCTGCTGAGAAGATCAGCAGCATCGCCAACAGCAGGATTCCCCACCCTGAATACTTCATAGCTCACCTCTAAAAGCGGAAATCATGTTCTGTCCCAATCCATGACTCCGGCTGGATTCCGGCAGACCGGAAATCTGATTACGCTTGATTCTACAGTACCGACTACTGTCCCCCTGTTTAAACCAAATCCCCGCGCGGCATAATATGTATGCCTGCGTTACAATACGCAGCCGTGGAAAGCGAGATGTTCACACTGAAGTACACATCTGGATTCCGAAACCCGCCGGTGCCGGCCGGCACCGCTTCGCGCGTCTGAGGTTCCGCGGACAACTCCGCATCTCCGCCAGACGCGCCCCCTGACCAACACTGCCCTGAGTGCAGCTCCGGTCGGTGCTCCCCCGCCAGCCAGGCACCTTTCCCGCCGATACATATAAGGTACAATCCTGCTTTCGCGGGATCCAGACTGATATTGAGGAAATCCGACTGAGATGAGTGAGACACAGAGCATGAGCGAAACAGCACCCCACGTACGTATCCGCGCCATCGGCCCCGAGCACCTCGCGCAGCGCGTGCAGGTCCGCGGCTGGCTGCGCAACAAGCCCGGCGGCAAGGGCCGGTATTTCCTCTGGCTGCGCGACGGCTCCGGGGAGATCCAGGCCATCGTCGAGGAAGCGAAGGTCAGCCCCGAGCAGTGGCAGCTGGTGGATGAAATCGGCATCGAAAGCAGCATCGTCGTCGACGGCATCGTGCGTGCGCATCCGAAGAACGAGGACGAGTACGAGCTGGAGTTCCAGCGCATCCGCGTGATCCAGTCCGTCAGCGATTACCCGATCGGCAAGAAGGAACACGGCACGGAGTTCCTGATGAAGAACCGCCATCTCTGGCTGCGCGGCAAGCGCCAGAGCGCGATCCTGCGCATCCGCTCGGAGATCCACAAGGCCTGGGCGGACTTCTTCCATGATCGCGGCTTCTTCCGTGTTGACACTCCGATCTTCACCCCCAACGCCTGTGAGGGCACGACCACCCTGTTCGAAGTGGAGTACCACGGCGATACGGTCTACCTCTCGCAGTCCGGCCAGCTCTACAACGAGGCGGACATCGGCGCGCTCGGGCAGGTCTACTGCTTCGGCCCGACCTTCCGCGCGGAGAAGAGCAAGACCCGGCGCCACCTGCTGGAATTCTGGATGCTGGAGATGGAAGCGGCCTACTACGACATGCATGACAACATCCGCTTCCAGGAGGAGATGATCGCCTTCACGGTCGGACGCATCCTCGAACGCTGCATGCCGGACCTGCATGACATCTGGTCGGCGGTGCGCTCGGATGACAAGCGCAGCTTCGAGGACTGGGTCGCACGCCTGCGCCCGTCTCTGGCAACGCCCTACCCGCGCATGCGCTACGGCGAGACCATCGAGCTGATCAACGGTGAACGTGAACGTTACCTGCAGGAATACCAGGAGCAGTTCCCCAAGGCCACCATCGCCTTCGAGGACGGCTCACTGCGAGCCATGAAGAAGCTGACGTGGGATGAGCTGCGTGAGGCCTGGCTGGCCTGCACTATCAAGGAGTTCCAGGCCAGTGGCAAGGCGGCAGCCGCCAGTGACGACGATGATGATGACAGCGGAGCCGAGAAGTCTGCTGCACTCCCGGCTGCCAGACCCTTCCGCTGGGGTGAGGACTACGGCGCTCCGGACGAGACCCTGATCGGGGCGCAGTTCGACCGCCCGGTGTTCGTCTCGAACTTCCCGATCGAGATCAAGGGTTTCTACTTCAAGGATGAACTTGACGACAGCGGTGAGCGTGTGATCGATCCGGTGTTCGCGGCCCTGCCTGAGGGCCTGAAGGAGGAGGGCATGAGCGGTTACACCGTGATGGGCTCCGACCTGATCGGCAGCGAGGGCGCAGGCGAGATGATCGGCGGCAGCCAGCGAGAGGATGACACCGAGCGCCTGTTCGAGAAGGTGCGCCACCATCAGCTGCCTGAGGACGAATTCCAGTGGTACCTGGACTGCCGGCGCTTTGGCAACGTGCCGCATTCGGGGTTCGGCATCGGCCTGGAACGCTTCACGGCCTGGGTCTGCGGCGGCACGGACACGCCGGTGCACATCCGTGAGGTGATCACCTTCCCGCGCATGCTGCACCAGTACCGGCCCTAACGGAGGCCCGGCACAAGCCGGGCGTGGGGTTGCGGTGCAAACCGCACAAAGGAGCTCGAGCGCAAGCTCGGCGTGGATGTCCATTGAAAACCGTCAACTGAAAGTAGCAATGAGCCCGGCATTATCTCGCCGGGTTCATTGCTTCCTGCATTTGTATGGAAGGGCAAGATAGATCCCGCAATACATGAGCGAAATCACGTACCTACTGAATCCTTGAACTTCCTCCGATACTGGTCTAGCGCTTGTTGAATTTTGTGACAGTCATTGAGAACCGCGGCAGGTCAGGCAACTGCCCTTTGCCGGCTGGTTCTAGCATCAATTCGATCGTGCTAATGGAGACGAGGTAGCCGGTCTGTTCATTTATGTAAGTACGGCATGACTCCAGAATTCTTCTGTCGGTCTCGCTCATTTCAGGAGAATTCATGTCAATGGTAGAGAAGGTAGTATCCGTGTATCCGAGTGAACCAAGTGTCCTGTCAAAGTGCGCCACTACTTCAGCCCAATTGGATGGATTTTCAAAACCGACGAACAATGTGTTCATTGACACACTATCACTTTTGGGATCACTTATTGGCGTAAGCTCCTCACTCTGTTGGGATACTGTCGATCCCGGCGGCAGGCTCAGGCCCCGGACCCAGTAGGAGTCTTCCTGTGGCAACTTCCGGCAGGCGAGTACCAGTACCGTCATTGCTGCCAGCAGCAGCAGATTCCTCAGCACCAAATTCATATCATCCTCCCCGTAACACTCCGGGCCCGGCAGTTATCCGTCGTGGATAACCCAGCAGGCTAGCACCTTCTGCTATTGCATTCCGGCCTTGGCTCCGAGCGGCGCAGGGCTACATCATAACTGCTCCGGCGACGAAGCGAGGGGGTTTGCGATCAATGTGCCTGCTCAATCTAGTCATAATGCTCCTGGGACTGGCGACGACGTACAAGCACTATCAGGAAGACCAGCAGCAGTCCTGCAATCCCGAACATCAGGTTGCGCGTACGGACAGTTCTATCCGCCCCGCTGGCAAATGCCATGCGCTCTGCCAGCTCGTCCTCACTGACACCGTAGTCAATCGCCCGCTGGTAGGCCACCAGAGCGGACTTGGGCGAACTGCTCTGCAGCTCCACATCTCCGAGATCCACCAGCAGCTGCGCCACCATCGGGTCCGCGCTGCGGATGAAGCCGAGGCGCTCCTTGAGCTGGTACTGCAGGGCCATGCGCATCAGTCCAATCGATACATTGTCACCGCGGTTGTTCCTGCTTGATGCACTGAACGCCTGCAGCCGGCCATCCTGGAATGCGGATTCCATGCCCGTGACCCTGTTGTGCTTAAGCCAGTCCGGATTCGTTGCCAGTGCCAGCTTGGCCTCGAGGATCCGTGAATGCAGCCATTCCGTGCCGCTGTGGGAATCCGGATTGCGCTTCAGTCCCTCATTGATCCATTTCAGTGCATTCACGTTGTCACCGGTCAGTTCGTAGGCCGTACCCAGATTGGCAGCGACCTTATACTCTCCAGGCCGGCGTTCCTCCATCTCGATCCAGACATCACGGGCCTTCTCGACGGCACCACTGTAGACCAGTGCCACTGCGTAGCTGTTGCGGGCATCCCAGGCAGCCTGGTCATTACTGTCGGCGGCCCAGGCCTGCTGGCTGGCAGTGTCCTGTTCGTAGTCCAGCACCGCCCTTTGCCATTTCTTAACATTGAATACGCTTGGATGCAGCAAGCGCTCCAACGAGCTGGCCTGCTGGTTTTCGAAATTGATGTGGTCCTCCTCAGCATCATTGAGGCAGGCCGCCGCCGGGACCGCCATCAGCATTGCCAGGCTCAGTCCCAGGCCGAATCCGGCCTGCAGCAGAAATCTCATCACTCCAGACATGTCCACCTCCCGAATTCCATGAATAAACAGACTCAATCCATCCATCCCGCTTCAACTGCGCACGCTGTTTCCTACTGGACTCGCGGGGATGTGGTTATGTTGCAGTGAATCTGCGGTAAGCCATTTAGCATCCGGGTAGGATTCCATCCAGTATGGTGTGAGGTGTTGCCAACTGCTATTTCATCTCAATCAGCATCATCGCGAATTCGCCATGGCTGAGCAGTTTCTCCCGCAGCTCCTGCGACATCCCCGGGGCAGACATGTCCATGCTGCTGATGCTGACAACGAGCCCGCTGCCTTCCTTTTCATACAGCCGGCCCGCGGACATCAGACGTTCCTCATCCTCACTCGTGAAGCTGCCCTTGTAGGCGCTGAACTGGGTCTCCCTGTAGCCGAGCCCCGCGAGCTGACTGTCGAAATGCGCCACTACGCTTTCCCAGCCATCCGGGTTGTTGAAGCGCACGGTCAGCGTGCTGATCCGCGAATCGGGGCTGCCCTGCACACCGGGTATCTCTGTCAGTTCGCGGGTCTCATCCACGACACTCGATCCCGCTGGCAGGCTCAGTCCCCGCAGGCCATACTGCCCCCTGCCACAACCCGCAAGAAGCAGGAGCGTTGCCAGCAGCAGGGTCATTGTCAGTGATATGTGAAGATTCCGCATCTCTTCCAATGCAGCATACCGCAGCTTCAGGTCCGTAGTGCGCCAGCCGGCTCAGCAATCGCGTCAGTCTCCACAACTTCAGGGGGAACTGCAGCTTCGTTCATCCAGATGACCACGACTGCGTATCGTCCAAACTGCGGATCCGGCAATTTGTATTCATCCGCCATTGCCTGCATCATCTTCAGTGCATCTGTGTTGTCCATCACCACAAGGTAGATGTCCTGTTCCGGATCGCAGTACTCCAGCATGCCGCCCGCGATGGCCTGTGTCTGCTGCTTCACGAACTCAGCCTTTTCCAGTGCTAGTTCGCGGTCGTAGCCCTTTTTGTCCATAAGGCGGCGGACGATGCGCTCAGTCCTTGCGTCAAGCCAGCCCTGTTCCTGCTGGAAATGTGCATAATGACTTTCCACCGCCTGCCAGCCGCTGTCAAGATTGAAGTCCAGCATCTGCATACTGAGCGGCTCGCGGTCTTCGTCCAGGAATTCGATCATCCCTACATACTCTTCAGCCAGCAGTTCCTGCAGTTCGCTGTTGACAACGACCGCATCGGGAGGTAGTGTCAGTCCCTCGAGCCAGAGTTCGTCCTGTTCTGCGAAAGCGAGCAGCGGAAACATGGAGATCAGCATCACAATCAGCAATGTGCGCATGCCTTGATTGTAACTTCAGCGGATGGCGTATCTGAGCGGGATACGAAATGCGGCGCTTACCGGATTGAACTGATTCAGATTGTGCGGCAATCACGCCTTGGCGTGATCGCACCTCCTGCTTCTCATTCTGCCTTCTGCCCACTGACCACTCATTTCGGCCAGTTCAGTACAACCTGCCGTCCCGTGCTGGCATCCCAGTAGTGCAACACAGCCGCCTCGCGCTGCTCCGCCGACCAGTCCCGGCGCAGTCTGCCATGCTGGTCCAGCGGCTCCCCGCCCGCGAGCATGATCACCACGCCGTCCTGCTCGCCGTCGCCATCGATGTCATGACCGCCGTCAGCACTGCTGTCATAGCCGATCAGCACATAGGCGCAGACATTGCCAAGTTCGTTGTACTGCGTGATGTAGCTGAAATTGCCCACCGCCTCCGCAGTCCAGCCGAAAGGCACGCAGCGTGCATTGTTGCTGTTGCCATCGCCCTTGCCAAAGGGATTCGGGTAGAAGTCCGGCTCTCCATAGGCCCGATGCGCGGGATGTTCACTGCAGCAGGGCTGCTGCATCAGCTGGCTGAGGGCCGGCGGGTAGTTGTTGCCCCAGCTCCTGTCCCCAGCCTCATCAGTCAGGTCGTGATCCACAGCCCAGCGCTCCAGCCAGAGCTGGATGCTGTGCAGCTCCGACTTGAGCTGCGTGCGGGCCTGCTCATCCCGCTGCTCTGCGTCCCATTCATCGCCGGCCACACCTTCCCAGTAGGCACTACGCAAGTCCGCCCTTGCATCGTCAGCAGTGGCTGGTCCCGCCGGTGTTGCCAGCAGCAACATGCTTCCCAGTACCATCATCGCCACTTTGATCATTCCGCATCCCCTTTCACTATCCTGCTTAAGACTCCGCTCAGTCCCGCCGCTGCCAGTGGATCCGCATTTCCCGGCCCGCATCGCTGACAGGCAGCCAGGCTTCCTCGTGATTGCCACTCCAGAGGTCCAGCCACTTGCCTTCAACATCCCTGATTGCCTCGCCGCCACTGATCAGCAGCTCCGCCACGCCATCAGGACTGCCATCCCCGTTCACATCGAGCCCACTGGCGGGGGATGCCCCCCAGAGCAGCAGCACATAGCCGGTGACATTACCCTCGCTGGATAGCTGCGGCAGGTATGTGAATTTGCCGACGGCAGCAGCAGTCCAGCCGAATGGCACGGCACTGGCATTCAGATCGGCCCGGGAATCCGCCGAGAACGGATTGGGGTAGAAGCCCTGCTCCATGTAAGGCTCCCCCATCCCATGTTCCTCGCAGCATTTGCCCATTGTCAGGATGCCCAGGTCCGTGGGGTAGCGCATTTCCCAGGCCTGCTCCCCGACGGAATGGTCCACGCTGAAACGCTCGGCCTGCAGCTGCAGGTTGTGCAGCTCGCGGATCGCCATCCCCAGCCGGTCCTGTTCGGATATTGCATAGCCGGAGGCAGCATGCTCCCAGAAGATTGCCCGCTGTTCCTCAATGCTCATGCCTTCCGCATGAATGGCGACAGAGGTCGAAACCGCAAGCAGGCTCGTCAATACAAAGATCAAATGCCTGGTGTTCATCCTACTCCCTCCCGGATATGACGACATTGAAATGTATATACCACAACGTAGAGCATACTGCAGGGCCTTCACAACAGCGTGCTAATGTAGAATTCAGCATCAATGGTGGAACCTTGCGCCTTTCACCGGATGCAGGAGAGACTGGCATGCATGACATCTTCAGCCTGCCCCCCGGGGGGTATCCGCAGGATCTGCTTTCCCTGCGCAGTGAAATCATTTCGCGCACACTTGCCGGCCATATCGACTCAGCTTATGAAATGTACCAGTTTGAGCTGGAGCAGCTCCGCGAACGGGGGATCAGGGTCTTTGATCTGCCCCGCGAGCATTTCGAGCTGGAGCACCGGCTCTCACAGCTCGACTATGCACAGCACAGCACAGAGATGGACGGGATCATCGCGCGCATGGACCAGTTGAAGCTCGCGGCAGGTTTTCCCCAGGAACGCGTCGACGATCCAATGGGCCAGGGCAAGCCTGCCGAGCTGCTCGAGCTGGAAGCGCAGATGCAACATGCAGCGGAACGGGCCGATATGGCGGAGAGCCTGCGCATATCAACGCAGTGGCTGGAGCGGATGCGCTATTACGGATATCCGCAGCCCGGCATGGAACAGCAGGAGCAGGCTTACCAGGAGTTCCTCGAGCAGGAGGAGGAACTGCAGCGGCAGGTCCCGCCGGAGTACCTGGCTACGATGCGCGCGCTGGCGATGGCCCTCTACCGTGGTGACATGGATGAAGTGCTGCTGCAGCACGAGCAGCAGATCCGCATCGCGGAATCGCTGGGGATCAACATCCAGCGCATGACACGGGAGTACTTCGAGCTGCAGCACCGCATCAGCAAGGCCGCACGGCGCAATGACCAGGCGCAACTGGCTGAGCTGCAGCAGGAACTGGAGGAACTGCAGCCTGCGGATCAGCAGGTGATGGAACTGTTCGTCGATCCCAGCGGCGTGATGGGCCTGCCGCCGGAATATGCGGACCTCGCCCGGGAATGCGCCGAGGCCTTCGAGCGCGGTGATGAGGCGGAGGCGATCCGCATCAGCCAGCAGATGCAGAAGCTCCTGGAAAGCAGCGGCAACATCTACAACATCATGAACATCATCGATGGCGAAGCGGGCGCCTGAGCAGGCCCTTTAGACTTATCCCCGCGCTGTCCACGACTGATCGCTATAATCACTAGGTGGAACAGGAACAACAGCCGCGGGGGAACGGTACTCGGCTAGACGCCGATATGCCGGATAAGACCTCCCCCGGCAGAAGGACTGAGCATCAGCCGGCATCCAGGTCTGCGTCATCCTCCGAGGATCCACGCATCCGCCTGCTACTGGCCAAGATGCTCGCCACGCTCACCGGGATGCTTGTGGGAATGGTAGCCGCAGCTGTGCTTGGTGCACTGCTGCTCCCGGAACAGGTAAGCAAGGTCGATTCCGCACGGGAGGAGATCAGCGCCAGCACCAAGGAGATTGAACGCATTGGTCCTGAGCGTCAGAAGGCCTATGATGAACTGACGCGGAGCAAGGAGGACTATGACAGGAATGTCGATCCTGTCCTGCTGGAACCATTCACCAGTGAGTTCGCGCACCTGAAGTTCACTAGCAAGCTGAGTACACATGAACTGCTGATGGAGCTGAAGGAAGATCCGCTGCGCCTGGTCAACTACGACGAGCTGGAGAAGCTCAACCTGCAGCAATACCTGCCGGATGCATCCGGGCGCGAGAATTCCGATCAGACCGGACGGAATGATGAGCAAGAGTCAGAAGCTGCTGACTCGGCTGCTACCCGTGAACTGTTGCGCCAGTACGCTCTGCGCTTCATCGAACTGCGTGACAAGGACTATGTCTTCACGCAGGTTGAGAATGAATACTCCAAGTACCAGATGTCCGTCACGATCAACGAGGAGGTCGTGCGCGTCACCAGTATCTTCATCTTCCAGATCAACCTGCTGAGCCTGGCAATGATCTTCATCTGCACAATCGTGGGCTATCTGACGCATCCGATCGCAGAAAAGCTCATCCGCAGGGTGACCAACATCTGGAAAGGCATGGACTTCGGCCCCGGCCAGCGCAGCGGTCCCGCCGCAATCGGGATGTTCGCCGGAGTGGTTCTGGCAACCATCACCCTGCTGATGCTGTTCGCGGTGATCCCACCGGGAGAGAGTTTCCTCGACAAGGGCTGGTTCAAGCTGGTGATCGGCACTGCAATGATCCTGATCATGGGCGGGATCGGCGCCATCACCGGCGCGACATACTTCGGGCCACGTGAGGATCCCGACGAGATAGATGAATTTGCCGAGTTCCGGCGCAACGCTGCGCCGAAGCTGCTCGACACCTCCGTGATCATTGACGGGCGGATCTACGAGATCGCCCAGACGCGCTTCCTCGACGGCTACCTCGTGGTCACCGGCTCAGTGCTGCGCGAACTGCAGACCCTCGCCGACAGTGCCGATGAGCGCAAGCGCATCAAGGGCCGCAGCGGGCTCGAGCTCGTACAGAAGATGCAGGATGACAACCGCGTCGATCTGCGGATCTTCGATGACAGCCAGTTCGACAGCCAGGGCAACGGCGTCGACGACCAGCTGATGATCGTCTGCCGCGAGATGGGAGCTCAGGTCGTCACCAATGACTACAACCTCAACCGTGTGGCAGCGATCCTCAACGTCAAGGTGCTCAACATCAACGCGCTTGCCAACTCGGTCAAGACCCGGCACCTGCCCGGCGACGAGCTGGTGATCAAGATCACGGACCGTGGCAAGCAGAAGGGCCAGGGCGTCGGCTACCTCGAGGACGGCACGATGGTCGTGATTGAGGACGGCGGCGGTTACATCGGCCAGAACAAGCTCGTGCGGATCACAAGTGTCTCGCAGACCGCCCAGGGCCGGCTGCTGTTCGCGCGCGTGGATCTTGCCAGTGGAGACGGCGATGCCTGAGTTCAGTGCGCTGATCCTCGCCGGAGGCCGGGCCTCACGCTTCGGTGGCACCGATCTCTACAGGGAGAAACTCGGCGGGAAGTCGATGCTGTCCCACTCCATCGACATGTGTGATGCCAACGAGCACTGCCGCGAGATCATCGTCAGTGTCTCCCCTGCAGTGCGCAGCTGGATCGAGGGAGACGTGCTGACCTTCGGCAGCGACCGGATGCAGTTCACTGATGCCCAGCCGGACCGCCAGAGCTCAGCGCTGGCAGCGGCAAAGCTGGCAACGGCGGAGCTGCTGGTGATCATGGATGCCAACCGCCCCTACAGCGGCGATGAACTGCTGGAGCGCGTGCTGCGAGAGGCCACTGTCGGCACGGGCTGCGCACCCTGCCTGGACTGCACCGACCCTCCAGCCACCCGTGGCGAGCAGGTCAGTGCCGATGCCGGCGAGACTGACTTCTTCGGCGCGAGGAAAAGTGAATCCTATTCCCGCAATCTGCTGCGTGGCAACCTGAATGCTGTGGATGCCGTACTGCTGCAGCATCCCCAGGCCTACCGCCGCGAGGACTACATCCGCCATGCCGAGGCCGCTGGCGAGCTAAGCCGCTTCGCTGATGACAGCGAGGTCTTCATGGCGGGCGGCGGCGACATCATCCTCGTTCCCGGGCGCAGCGGCAACTTCCGGGTTGTCAGCCATGAAGACCTGCGCATCATGCAGAAGATCATGGGCGGTCCCTCGAAGAAGAAGCAGGACGGCAAGTACGGAGGCCTCGGTTGGTAGCGGCATCCCCGGCGGGCGGCCTGCGCATCGGCCAGGGCGTCAGCTCACATCGTATCTCCCCGGGCAAGAGCGCGGCCCTCGCCGGCTGCAGTGTTGCCATCCAGATCGGCGATGCCAGCGGTGACGGTGACGTTGCCAGCCAGGCCGTGCTCAGCGCCCTGATGAATGCGCTGGCCCTGCCCGGAATCGACACTCTGTTTCCATCGGACGATACCGAAGCTCTGCGCGAAAACGGCCTCGTACTGCTCAGCCAGACCGTCACGGCCCTCAGGCGCCGCCAGCTCGATGCCCTGAGCAGCGTGAGCCTCAGCCTGCACCTCGCGGACTGGCAGGCCGTGAATGCCCACTGGGAGGAACTCTGCGGGATGCTGGCCAGTGCCCTGCAGCTTGAGCGCGACTGCGTCGGAATCAGCATCGGGCCAGTCCCGGACGGGATGGACCCGGAATGCATGTACGCCTTCGCTTCACTGCTCTGCCAGCGGCGCGACCCATTTGCGAATGCGCCGAAGTCCACTACAGCGCCGAGCCGCGAGCAACGCACGGCCGAGGCTGCGCGCAGCCTGTTTGACAATCCTGAGCCTGCCCCGCCGCGGGCCGAACCTGACATCCTGGAGGATCCGACATTGCCAAGGAGAGCACGCGAATTCGAACAGGCGGTGCGCAGCGGCCTGCCACCCCTGCCCCGGGCCCAGACCCCGCAGCCCGGCAGCACGCTCTACGTCTACAGTGACGGGGCCAGCCGCGGCAATCCCGGCAAGGCGGCAACCGGTTTCGTGGTGATGGACGGAGCCGGCCTGCTCGTGCATGAGGGCGGCAGCCGGCTGGAGGACTGCACCAACAACCAGGCGGAATACCGCGCGCTGATCGAGGCCCTGGAATGGGTCGAGCGCGAACTCGGACATGACTTCCATCTGGAGTGCCGGCTGGACAGTGAACTCGTCGTCAAGCAGCTGAAGGGCGAGTACAAGGTCAAGAAGGAGGAGCTGAAGCCCCTCTCGATGAAGGCCCTGAACCTGCTGATGTACTTTACCGCCTTCGAGCTGCGGCATGTGCCGCGAGCCGAGAATGCCCGTGCGGATGCCATGGCCAACGCCGTGCTTGACGGCGGTTCCTGAGCACTCAGACAGGCACTGGCAGCGCGGGGCTGTAAAGCGCGATCAGCGCTTCCTGCACCGCGACCATCTCCTCGTCCTCGCCGGGATGGCGGCGCAGGTAGCTGCCGTCCGGCTGCATGTCCCAGGCTGAGCTGTTGTCAGCGAAGTAGACCTGCAGGATCCGCTCCAGCTCCGCGGTGCATTCCTCATCGCGGACCGGCACTATCGTCTCCACGCGCTTGTCCAGGTTGCGCCGCATCCAGTCCGCACTGCCGATGTAGAATTCCGGCTCACCGGCATTCTCGAAGCGGTAGATCCGGCTGTGCTCGAGGAAGCGCCCCAGCACGCTGCAGACCCGGATGTTGTCACTGAGTCCCGGTACGCCTGCACGCAGGCAGCACAGGCCACGCACGATCAGGTAGACCGGCACGCCGTCCAGACCCGCGGCATACAGCTCGCGCATGATCAGCGGGTCCTGCAGCTGGTTCATCTTGGCAATGATCCCGCTGGGACGGCCCTCCCGGGCATGCTCCGCCTCGCGGCGGATCAGCTCGATGAAATGGTCGCGCATGTAGCGCGGAGCCACGAACAGCTTCTTGTAATCCGTATGCGGATGCGCACCGGTCAGCTCATTGAAGACGTTCAGCGCATCCTCACAGATCGACTTGTTGGCCGTCAGCAGGCCGAGATCCTCATAGATCCGCGCCGTCTGGGTGTGATAGTTGCCAGTGCCGAGATGCACGTAGTTGCGCAGCTGGTCCCCTTCCTCGCGGACCACGAGTGCCATCTTGGCATGGGTCTTCAGGGCTTCCACGCCATAGCTCACATGCGCCCCGGCGGCCTCCAGCATCCGCCCCCATTCAATGTTCGGCATTTCGTCGAAGCGCGCCGTGATCTCGACACAGACCGCAACCTGCTTGCCCTGGCGGGCTGCCTCAACCAGTGCGGAAAGAATCGGTGACTTGCTAGAGGTCCTGTAGATCGTCAGCTTGATCGCCAGGGTGTGCGGGTCATTCACCGCGGCGCGGATGAAGCGCAGCACGGATGTGTCGAAACTCTGGTAGGGATGGTGCAGCAGGATGTCGCCACGGCGGATCTCCGCAAAAACCTCCTCAGGGTTACCGCTGTCCACCATGGACAGCCGCGGGTGGTTGACGGCCAGATGCTCCGGCAGGCGGTGGCCTTCAACACCCTCCGTGGGCAGGCTCAGCAGGTCACTCTTGCCCAGCAGGCTCTCACAGACATAGATGTCATCATCGGCAGCCCCCAGCTGGTCCGCCAGCCAGCTCACCAGCTTGTCGGGCATGCTGTTCTGAACCTGCAGCCTGACAACGCCGG
This sequence comes from bacterium, assembly GCA_020440605.1. GTDB lineage: Bacteria > 4484-113 > 4484-113 > 4484-113 > JAFGCY01 > JAHEFU01. The sequence goes on from JAGRNT010000015.1 coordinate 31,266, forward strand.
CGAAGCGCCGCGCCCGCAGTTCATTGGTCACCTGGTCGATGATGCTGCCCGGGATCACGTCCTCGGGCACGAGGTGCTCCTCGCCCTCTCCTTCGGTGTCATCACTGTCCGCACCGCGCGTCACCCGGAAGGTGTAGACCTCGATGCTCGCCGTACCGGGGAACAGCTGGTCCAGATTCTCAGCAATGATGTCCTCCAGCAGCACCAGGCCGCGTCCTTCGGGCAGCAGTACCCAGCGCGGCCGGTTGCCGGGGACCTTGATGCGCACGAAGCGCTTGCGGTCCTTCTTGGTGTCACGGACACGCACCGCCAGATTCAGTCCGAGGTTGGAAATGAAGGGAAAGGGATGCTCCGCGTCCACGGCAAGCGGAGTCAGGAGCGGTTTGATCTGTTCACTGAAATATTCCCGGCAGAAGCTCCGGTTCTCCTCATCCAGCTCAGATACCTTCAGGAAGGGCAGCCCGGCATCCGCCAGTGCCGCAGGAATGTCGGCCGCAAGCATCGTCTCCAGCCGGGAAATCTGGTTGAGCACTTCCTCGCGGCACTGCATCAGGACCTCGACAGGGGAACGCCCCTCGCTGGTCAGCAGTTCGCGGCCGCTGCGGATCATGCGCTTCAGCCCGCCGACGCGCTTCATGAAGAATTCGTCATGCAGCACGCCCATGATCCCTGCGAACTTCACACGCTCCAGCAGCGGCAGCTCCGGATCCTCCACGAAGGCCAGCACACGCTCGGCGAAAGCCAGCCAGCTCAGGTCGCGATTGAGGAAGATGTCGTGCCCTTCCCGAATGTCATAGTCCATTGACTTGTTCACCCCTGATTATTCAGATCGAAGCAGGCGCAATGGCAGTTTATAACTTCAATGTGTGTTTAGTGTGAAAAAGCGCGGCGTGTCTGAGGAATGCAGGGCTGCTCAGCGCAGCTGGCGCGGCATTTCAGGGCGGAAGGGGCGGATCCAGGGCGAGGGCAGCAGGCCGTCCACCAGGCCGTCCACGAAGCTCGTGCCGATCGGATCGTACAGGAAACCGTCATGCGGTCGCACCAGGTTTGCCGGATTGACCTTGAAGGAGCCGTAACGGAAGTCCCCGGCCACGTTTATCTGCGACAGCCACTCGAGTGCGCGCTTCTGGCTGTCCGGCCCGACGATCTCATCGCGGGCGATCGTACCGATCAGGATCCGGCTGCTGCGCTTCACACCGAAATGCGCCAGCGCTTCCATCTGGCTGCGCGTGCGTTCCGTGTCGAACATGCGCGTGAGGTAGTCATGCTGGCTGCGGCTCAGCACGAGGTCCGGCGGCCTGGCCGTACCCACATAGCTTGAGCCGATGGTCACGAGGCAGAGGTAGTCCGGGCTGGCGGCCGGTACCAGCTTGGCGATCTCATTGAGCACATCCAGCGCCACGATCCCGCCGAAGCTGAAGCCGATGATCACCACATTGCGGATCTCCGGCGAGACGCTGCGGAGCACCGTACGGCTCAGGGAGAGCATGTACGACTGGTAGTTGGCGCTGTTGCCAAGCAGCATCTGCACCATGTCCGAGGGCTGGAACAGGTGCAGCACGCGCAGCTCCGGACGGCGGCGGCGCAGATGCGCCACGTACCACTTCCACGAGATGTCGGGTGTCACGCTGCGCCAGGTCGCGCTGAAGATCCCGTCGAGGCAGACGACGAGGTCAGTCCCAGGTTGCCAGTCCATTCCCGCGCGCATCTTGCCTCCGCGGGCTGAAGCTCAGCTTAGCCCACCAGCCACTTGTCGGAGTCGCGCTCATAGCTCACGAGCTCCGCGTCAGAGAAGTATACGCCGATCTCGAAGGCGGCGTTCTCGTTGCTGTCCGAGGCATGCACGAGATTGTTGGAGATGTCGAGGCCGAAGTCGCCGCGGATCGTGCCCGGGGCTGCCTCATTCGGCCGGGTCGCACCGACGATGCTGCGCACCTGGGTGATCACGTCCGGACCCTCGAGCACCATCGCCACCACCGGGCTGGAACGGATGTACTGCACGAGGCCCTCGTAGAAGGGCTTGCCCTCATGCACGGCGTAGTGCCGGCTGGCCTGCTCCTGGCTGACGCTGATCAGCTTCATCGCGGCGACGCGCAGGCCCTTGCGCTCGAAGCGCGCGAGGATCTCACCGGTCAGGCCGCGCTGCACCGTGTCGGGTTTGAGCATTACGAATGTACGTTCCCACGCCATGATAGGTTCTCCGTTTCCCGGCTAGCGGGTTCATCAGGTTTCGGTCCGCGCGAATATTAGTATGCGCCGCCCCGCCGGTCAAGCCGCCGCAGTGGCACGGGCCCGGCTGGCTTAATTGCTATATTGAAAAACGAATCATCTGGTCGCAGTCCTGAAAAATCGGCATAGTCCCCCACAAAATCGCTGGCAGTGGCCCGCGGAAGCTGATAGAATGGTGTCCCGTGATGCAGAAAGCCCGCCAGGGCGTACGGTCGTCAGAGGAAAAAGGAAGGATAGTCCCATGTCCAAGTATGTATTCATCACGGGTGGAAACGTGTCCAGCATCGGCAAGGGCATCATCTCCGCATCGCTCGGCCTGCTCCTGAAGGGCCAGGGGTACAAGGTCAGCATCATGAAGTTCGACCCCTACCTCAACGTGGATGCCGGCACCATGAACCCGATCCAGCACGGTGAGGTGTTCGTCACCGATGACGGTGCCGAGACCGACCTGGACCTCGGGCACTATGAACGCTTCATCGATGAGGACCTCACGCGCTACAACAACGTCACCACCGGCCAGGTCTACAACTCCGTGATCGCCAAGGAGCGCGCCGGCGAGTACCTCGGGCGCTGCGTGCAGGTCATCCCGCACATCACCGACGAGATCAACAACCGCCTGCGCCAGGTGGCCAGCAAGACCAAGAGCGAGATCCTGCTCTGCGAGGTCGGCGGCACCGTCGGCGACATCGAGAGCCAGCCCTACCTCGAGGCCATCCGCCAGTTCCGCCACAAGGTCGGGTTTGACAACTGCGTGCACATCCACGTCACGCTGATCCCGCACCTCGCTGCCGCCGGTGAACTGAAGACCAAGCTCACCCAGCACAGCGTCAGCGAACTGCGCGGGCTGGGCATCAAGCCGGACATCATCGTCTGCCGCACCTCGCGCCCGCTTACGAAGGAGGCACGCAGCAAGGTCTCGCTGTTCTGCGACGTGCCGATGGAGCAGGTGATCGAGGGCCTGGACGCCGAGAGCATCTACGACGTGCCGATCATGCTGCAGGGCCAGAACTTCGGCCGGGTCTGCACGAACCTGCTGGGCCTCGAGAGCCGCAAGCCGGACCTCACCGAATGGGAGCGCATGCTGGAGAAGCTGCACTCCAGCAACAAGAGCGTGCGCATCGCCGTCGTCGGCAAGTACAACGCCCTGAAGGACGCCTACATCTCCATCCTCGAATGTGTCAACCATGCGGCCACGCACAACCGCTCGCTCGTGGAGTTCGTCTGGATCGACGCCGAGCGCCTGACCCGCGAGACCGTGGAGCGCCGCCTGCGCAAGGTGGACGGCCTGCTCGTACCCTACGGCTTCGGCTACCGCGGCATGGAGGGCAAGATCGAGGCCATCCGCTACGCCCGCGAGAACAAGCTGCCATTCCTCGGGCTGTGCGTCGGCCTGCAGACCGCGGTGATCGAATTCGCGCGCAATGTCTGCGGGCTGGCCGGTGCCAACAGCACCGAGTTCGACCCGGACACCCCGCACCCCGTGATTGACATCATGGATGAGCAGAAGGACATCGAGAACCTCGGCGGCACCATGCGCCTCGGCGCCTACCCCTGCAAGCTGGCCAAGGGCACGCTGGCGGCGGAGGCCTATGGCACTTCGCGCATCAGCGAGCGCCACCGCCACCGCTGGGAGGTCAACCCGAAATACCACAAGCAGCTGGAGAAGGCCGGCCTGAAGTTCAGCGGCACCTCGCCGGATGGCAAGCTCGTGGAGATCGTCGAGCTGGAGGACCACCCCTTCTTCCTCGCCGTGCAGTACCACCCGGAGTACAAGGGCCGCCCGACCCGCCCGCACCCGCTGTTTGCCAAGTTCGTGGAGAAGATGCTGGCAACACGCGCCAGCGAGCTCGAGGAAGTGGCTTAGGAGGCGGAAGCTTGCTTCCGCAACTGTGGCCCGATGTAAGTCGGGCAATGGAGCTACCCGCTTCAGCGGTAACTGGAGGCCAGAATTCATTCTGGCAATGGAGTACCGCTGCGAAGCTGACAATTAAACTCGGACGCAACTGCCTTCTGCCTTTTGCCTACTGCCTGTTCTCGTGCGACCCGCGCCGCACCTCCCGCCTCCTGACAATGTTGCCAATTTGACGACTGACCGCCTATTCTGGTGGCAGGATAATGATTGTCTTGTCTCCGAATGCCGCCATTTCTGGATTCCATCTTGACGTCAAATGAATATCCCCATCCCAGTATGTCAACCTGCCCTTTACTGTATAAGAACCTGGCAATGAATAAGTGTGCCTGGTCAGTCGATTTGGATCACGATCTCCATTGCCGCCATAATCCCAATTTCTTGCCTCTGACGTAACGTCTTGCCATCCAGCCCCGTCGCCGAAATCCACCTCGAATTTTGAAATCCACTCCTGGTTACCGGAAGGCTTCGGCGGGGCATAGCTATACCCAATTACGACACCGATCTGAAGCGGTGCCAGTGAAGTGGTGGAAACAGCCACACCATCACCAAGTTGAGCCGAGTCAATCTCCCATGCTTCAAAGTAGGCATACCTTTCTACTACAGGATTGGCAGTACTTGGGTCAGAACCTCCACAAGACGTGAGAGCCAAGGTGATGAATAGTATGATCGTGGTGCAGTCAACAGTTAGTTGACGATTGATGATAAAGTTTTTCATGACAATTTAGAGTCCCATTGCAGCATATACATCAGGTTTCCCGACATATTGCAGATCACCCGAAGGCAGATTGACTTTCGTACTCAGAATCCTACTTCTGACCTGCGAAGGTGACCAAGTAGGATTTCTCGTGAAAACAAGAAGTGCGCAAGCACTCACGCATGGTGCGGCTAGCGAAGTTCCTGATGTTGATAACCATGATCCTGTTGAATATCCTAAGTCGTCTGAACTGGAGTTCGTCCCAACCATATCGCATGTGACTATGCTGTCACCTGGGGCAGCAATGTCAACCGCAGTTTCATAATTACTGGATGACCAGCGTGCACCGGATTTTGAGTAGGCTGCGACTCCTATAGCATTTGGATGAGATGCAGGAAATCCAGTGTAAGAATTTGTTCCATCATTTCCCGCGCTTCCTACAAATAGAATATAGGGTGATAACGCATCAAGATGTCTTTTACTAACAGCCGTTGAATTTTCCTTGCCATAACTGCAATTTGCAACTCGGATCCAGTAATGTGGTACGGTTGCTGCTAATTGCGCTGAGTATAAAGCACTCTTGTCATATCTACCGTGTACTGCTCCTAATGCAGAGTATGCATTAATAATTGCTGATTCGCTGAATCGACATCTCCAAGCATAGTCACCCTTTGCTTTGATTGCAATAGGGAAGTAGTGTGCATTGAAGACTATCCCAGAAGTACTTTTCTCGGAGATAGAACTTCCACCATCATTGTCTATCTCTGCACTTACCACTCCACAAACCGTTGTACCATGACCTAATGCTCTTGCATAATCCTCATTCCTATCGAGCAGGAAATCCCACGGATCACCGCCACTGGAAGCTCTGGATAGAAACGTAGTTGACCCCATATCATCCCCAGTGTTACAACCCTTTATCGTCGATAAGGACTGTAGATCGTCATTTGCATATTGTACACCTGAATCAAGAATTGCAACTGCAGAGTTTACCAAAGCAACTCCATGAGTCTCATAATAATCCCAAACGTCATTAACATTAATATGTTGACCGTTTGCATTTGGATTGGTGTGCCAAGTTATCAAATCATCATTAGGGGCACCGGGTGAAAGTTCCAAGTTGTACAAGTAGTCATCAGGTGCTGATAGAGAATCTGCATCAACTACTATGTCTGCGTCCACAACTTCAATGATATCCGAATACTCAGTCGGCCAGTTGGCAACCGCATCTGAGACAGTCTGACCGGAAGGTAACAGCGCAGCCATACCACCGACCTCGGGCCATTCCGCATACACTGTCAGATTCTCATCATCAATGAAGTCTGCGATATCCTGGTCAGTACTTGGTGCACTATATGTAACAGAGGTGTAATAGGTGTCGTTTGAAGGCAGTGCATCCTCAAAGTAATCCGCATCCACTTCGGGCAGCTCAGGTGGATTCTTGAAGGCGATGATCACCCGGTCGTCGATGATGTCATACACGGAGCTGTCGCGGGGGTCAGTAAAGGAGACGATGTCCCACTCGTCCTCCTCGTCAATCACCGAGGATGCCTGGCGGGCGATGTCTCCCGGTGTGAGGTCGCTTTTCTCGTCAGGCTGCGGTGCGGTGTTTCCTAAGCTGTCCTGGATGACGACGGGCTGCTGAACAGAGTCGTTGACAGCCGTCTGCTGCGGCCCGGTACAGGAAAGCTGGAACAATGAGATGAGGATGATAGTCAGAATACTACCAAGTCTGTTGCTCTGTTGCTCTGTTCCCCTGCATATGTTGCTCTCCTTATATGTGGCCCCACCGGACGGGTTTTCTGATCCGGCATTACATTGACAGTTTACCTCAGTTTAAGCAAAATGCAAGTTCTGATTGGATTTTTTTACAGACGGGAAATCCCACTCGGTCTCAATTGCCAACATTGTTGACTATTTGCAATTATCATTCGAAGCCGCTGTATGAGAATGAATTCATCTCGGATCAACCAATCCTTCCTGCAATCATATTTACCTCGCACCGCAGCTCCTGCCTCCTGCCTATACTCGTGCGACCCGCGCCGCAGTTGTCAGTGCATGGCACTGGCCTCCTGTCAGGCCCCGGGCCTGACCTCCGCAGCTCCGCTACACCCTACAACCCAGCTCCCAGGTCCTACACGTCATCCCGGCCCATCGCCGCGTGCATGTAGGCCTCGCGCAGTTCGCGGTCGCCACCGAACTGCAGGCGCAGGCCGCGCAGCATCCACCAGAAGCGTGCACCGCGCAGGCCGTGCAGCTGGTCGCGGTTGGCAAGCACGAAACGCAGCTGGTTGAGCAGCAGGTGCCGTGACTTCGTCAGCCCGCTGTGGCGGTTGATCGTCTCGCTGTGGCGGTGCAGCACGTAGCACTGCGGCACCGTTGCCACGCCCCAGCCGCGCCGCCGCGCATCGTAGCCGAGCGCCACGTCCTCCCAGTAGAAGGGCCGGTAGCGCGGGTCGAAGCCGCCCAGCTCCTCGAAGCGCGTGCGGCTGCAGACAAACATCGCGCCGCAGAGGATCGCCGGCAGCGGCGGGCGCTCGCCCGCCAGGGCCAGCAGGCGCGCGGGCGGGTTGTCATTTTCCTCGAGCAGGCCGCGCAGCAGCTGGCTGTACTCGAACTCCTGGCCCTGGTCCGCATTCCAGGCCAGCCCGCGCTTCACCATCAGGTACTGCAGGTTCTCCACGCGGCGGAAGTTCATGTTCCAGACCAGGGGCATCGCCGCAAACAGCGCCGGGTCCTGCTCGAGCGCTTCCAGCAGCGCCGGGAAGGGATCGCCGGGCAGCTCGATGTCGGTGTTGACGATTGCCAGGTACTGCCCGTCGGCCAGCTGCACCCCGGCGTTGACATTCCCGCCGAAGCCCAGGTTGCGGCGGCCCTCGCGGTATTCGAAGTCGCGGTAGCTGATCCGCAGCTCCGGCACGGTGCCGTCGCTGCTGCCATCATCGGAGATGATCACCTGCATCCCGCCGGGAAAGTTGCGCTGGAGTTCCACCAGCCGCCTGAGCAGCGGCTCGATCGTCCCCAGTGCGTTGTAGCTGGGGATCACCACACTCAGTCTGTGCCCGGCCTGCTGCATGCTACATCGCCCTGAAGCTGACCTCCAGGCTGTCGCCACCGAGGCTCAGCAGCGCCGCCCGGCCGTCCACGAGCGCACCGGGATTGACGAACACCGTCCCGCCCTGCTGCTCCATGCCGTGCGCATCATGCACATGTCCGCTGATCACGAGCATCGGCTTGGCATGCTGCTCGTCGTAGAGCCGCCTGAGCGAGCGGCTGCCCAGCCTGCGCCCGTCCGCCAGCCTGTCGAGGATGCCCTCCAGTGGATTGTGCAGCACCCAGATGTCAGCGGGCAGCATGTTTTCCAGGGCATCGGCGAAGCCCTCGTCCGGAAACTCGAAGGGTGAGCTGCCACTCGGCGTGGTGATGCTCGTGCCCAGACCGGCGAAGCTGTAGCCGCCGACGTAGGCGCAGCTCTTGTGCAGGCTGCGCAGGCCGTCGTAGCTCTCCTCCTCGAAGGTGATCAGCGACTGACGCGGGTCGTGGTTGCCGGGGATCACCAGCACATGCCCAGCCAGGCTGCGCAGTGAGGCGCAGATCTCGCGGATGTATTCCAGCGGTTCACTGTTGACGAAGTCCCCGAGGAAGATGATCATGTCCGGCTGCAGTTCCTCGGCCTGGCGGTAGAACCACTGCATCGCCGGCTGATGGTTGTGCAGGTCGCCACCGACAAGCATCCGCAGCCCGCGGTTGCGCCGCAGGGCATGCATCTCGGCCAGATAGCTCGGCTGCCCGCCGCTGCCGGGGATTCCCTGGCCGCTGCCGTTGCCATTTCCGTTACCGTTGCCGTTTCCCTTGCCACCCTGTGAGGGCGGCCCCTGCTCGTCCTCGAAGTCCATTGCCCTTAGTGTAGAGCAGGAAGCGGCCCGGCACCCGGATCAGGCCTTGAGTTTTCCCGTGGCCCAGTGGCGCAGGGCATCCTCCGAGGCGAAGCTCTCCACAGCCCGGCCACTATCCTTCAGCGCATCCAGCAGCGCCCGGCAGACACTGCCCTCATCCATGCTGCCGCCGTCCAGCGCGCTGCCCAGCCACTTGCGCTGGTCCCGGTAGAGGCTCAGGTTGCTGCGATCCATGCTGCGCGCAGGTCCGGGAGCCATAGCCACACCGTCACCCGCAGAGGAACTCTCTCCTCCGCTCCCGCGCTGCTCCTTACAGAGATCCATCTGGTTGCGGGCATTGCGCAGGATCTCGCCGGGACAGGCCCGGTCGCTCACGAGGCGCATGAACCACTGCAGGCTCTCGTCGAAGCGTCCCTGCTCACGCAGCAGCTCTGCCACGATCATCGCCACACCGTGGCTGCCGAGCTTGAGCTTCGAGACATCCTCTTTCTCGAAGGCGTGCATGTACTTCTCAAGCGCTATGCGCCGCAGCACCTGCACGCGCGCCAGGCTGGCGGGGCTGCCCTGCTCCTCGTGGCACTCCATGTGCATCCAGGAGCCGCGCAGGGCCAGGCCGGCTATTTCATACTGCGGCACGCGCAGGAATTCATGCACCGCGATCGCCAGTTCGTAGCTGCGCGCCGCCAGCTGCAGGCTGCGCATTCCGCTGAAGTCCTCGCGCAGGCCGCCGCTCAGCCGTCCGGCCAGGCCCTCGCGGTCCCGGAACAGCATCTGCCGCGAGCGCTTGTACTGGCTTTCCTCGGCGGCGAAGCCGTAGGGGCTGACGATCACCGCATAGTGCAGCGGGTTGACGCCCTTGTAATGCGGGCGGAAGTCCGGGTCGCGGCCTTCCAGACTGTAGGCGCGCGACTTCACCACGACTGCCTGGAACGGCAGTTCGCTGACCGGACAGATGAATTCCCTCGTGTAGAGCTCGGGCGGCAGCTTGAGACTGTCAGCCGTGCTGGTCCTGATCTGTTGCAAGAAAACCTTCCTTCCTCACCTCTGTGCAGAGTATAACGGGCCAGAGCGCGCGCATGATTTAGAATTGGTGAATGCCAGTGCATCTGATCAACGCAGAGGTCTACCTCGGCCGCGGTAAATTTGACAAGCGGTCCAATGTTGCCATTTCCGGCGGGAAGATCAAATCCGTCGGCAAATCCGCCCCGCCCAGCGGCGCGAAGCGCGTCAGCTTCGGGGACCTGCATGAGCAGTACCAGGACTGGACCCGCGGACCGCTGACGGAAGTCGGCAAGCGCCCGGTCCCGAAGGAGTCCGGCAACCTGGTCATCGACTGCAGCGGGCTGAGGATCTACCCCGGCATGATCGAGCCGCACTGCCACATCACCTGCTTCGAGGACGGCGCAGGTCCGGTCGGCTCCCAGGGCAATGACACCTCCGACCCCAACACGGCGCACCTCGACATCAAGGACAGCATGTGGCCCGAGGACCTCGCGGTGCCGGATGCGCGCCAGGCCGGCATCACCACGGCCGCGGTCTTCCCCGGCAGTGCCAACCTGATCGGCGGGATGATCGTGGTTGCCAAGATGTACGGCCGCACCGTGGACGAGATGGTGATCGTCGAGAAGCAGGGCCTGAAGATGGCGCTCGGCGAGAACCCGATGCGCGTCTACGGCCAGGGCCAGAACAAGTTCCCGAAGACCCGCTTCGGGAATGCCGCCGGAATCCGCATGGCCCTGGATGAGGCCCTGCACTACGGTGCAACGCTGGACGCCTGGAGGAAGAAGAGCAAGGCGGAGCAGGCCAGGAGCCCGTTCAAGCGCGACCGCAAGCTGGAGAACATCCTCGGCGCACTGCGCGGAGAGTACCCCGTGCGCTGCCATGCGCACCGCGTTGACGACATCTATACCGCGATCCGCCTGAGCAAGGAGTATGGCTTTGAGCTGGTGCTGGAGCACATGACCGAGGCTTACAAGATTGCGGAGTACATCGGCCGCGAGAAGATCAAGGGCACACTTGGCCCCTACCTCACCTCGCGGGTGAAGTACGAGCTGCGCGAGCGCAGCACGAAGAGCGGCGGAATCCTAGATGACAACGGCATCCTGTTCGCCTTCCAGACCGACCACCCCGTACTGCCGATCCAGACCCTGCCGCTGGCAGCCGCCTGGGCGGTCAAGGACGGCATGGACGAGGCCTCAGCCGTTGACAGCATCACCATCAACGCCGCGAAGGTGCTCGGCATCGACAAGCGCACCGGCAGCATCGCGGCGCGCAAGGATGCGGATCTGTTCATCACGGATGGCGACCTGCTGGACACGCGCCACCACGTGCTGGCAACCTTCATCGACGGCTTCTGCGTCCACGCCGTGTAGGAGCTGCGGCGCAAGCCAGGCGCGGAGGTCGAGCGCAAGCTCGGAAAATGGCGATCAACCACAAAGGTACCAAGTTCACAAAGCAATCCTTCGTGATCATTGAATCCTTCGCGCCCTTCGCGCCCTTCGTGTCTTCGTGGTGAGTATTCCCCACCAATAGTCGGCTCTATTCCACGCGGCTCAGGCGGGCGGGCAGGATCCAGCGCAGTACGGTTGCGACCAGCAACAGCATTACGGCGAGCAGGAGCAGATTGCCAAGCCAGGACAGCAGGATGCCGCTGCCCGTGCAGGGGAACATCACGAGCACTGAATCGCTGTAGAGCACGAGCTTCTCGCGGAAGCGCAGCAGCTCGCCGCTGTCAATGATGTCGGCACGCACCTGGAAAACCGGTCCGGCGATCCCGAAATACATGTAGCGCATGGAATTGATCAACCTGGCGAACAAGGTGTCCTCCAGGAAGATACTGCGCGGCAGCACAGTCGTGAAAAACGCAGGGCTGAGCGCCAGCAGCCCCAGCAGTCCCCAGGCCAGGCTGCGTGACCAGCGCCGCGCCATGCCGAGCAGGGCGAGGCAGAACAGCATGACGGGAATGCACCACCAGAACTCACCGACAGGCAGAGCTTCGCGGATCAGCGGCCGTCCACTCCAGATCTTGCCGTTGCCAAGCAGTACGCCGCTGAGGATCAGCACATCCAGCGAGCGCATTGCCAGGAAGCCCGCCCCGGCCAGGCTACCGCCAGCCACCGCCAGGGCCGTGACCCACAGTGACAATGCCGCAATCGCGAAGGCACTGCTGCTGAACTGTGAGATCGATTCAACGAGGCTCGTATAGTGTTCAGGCCGCAGCGCCATTGTCGTGCTTCCACTGAACTGCGCCATGGTCTGCAACGCATGCGGCTGCATACGGTCGGAGAGAGCGCTGAGAAATCCCAGGCCGGTGTAGACCACCAGCGCAACAGGCAGCAGGATACCGCCCTGGCCGTAACAGACCAGCAGGCGGCTCATGGGAGATGCATCGAAACCCGGCGCCGCACTTTCATTGAGCAGCCGGCGCAGCTCGCGCTGGCAGGCAATCGCACTGCTGGCCCACAGGCCGATGAAGGCATACAGCAGCAGCATGATCGGTATGCCGAGCAGCCCGGAGAATCCCTGCAGATCCCGGCCGCTCATGAGTCGCTGGGACAGCACCCACTTCTGCAGCGGCATGTTGGGCATCAGCAGATAGTGCAGAGCTGCACCGAAAGTGAACAGGGCCACGGGCAGGCAGAGCCAGCGTCCGGTGCGTTCCCACCAGCGCTGCATCGGCATGCGCATCAGTCCCCAGAGGATTGCGGTTTCATTCATCTCGGATCGGGCCGGGCCGGTTCCCAGTCTGGCCACATGATCCAGACGGCAGGCACCCTCCACTGTTCAGCATATCAGAACCAGCGCGCCCGCGTCAGAAATCCACGCCCAGCAGCGAGACGTCATCGCGCCAGGCGCCATCCCCGGTCAGCTCCAGGCTGCGCTCCAGCAGCATGTCGCAGTATTCGGAAACCGGCAGCTCAAGCCGGGTGCGCAGCACCTCGTCACGGAAGAAGTCCTCAGACATCCAGCGCCGACCGTCCTGCTTGAACTCCACCAGGCCATCGGTGAACAGCACCAGCCGGCTGCGTTTCCACTGCAGGGGCAGATCCGCCCGGTCAATCTCATAGCGTTCGAACATCCCGAGAGCAGGCCCACTGGAGGGCAGTTCCTGCAGTTCAGTTCCGTCGAGGTTCTGCCAGTAGCTGGTGCGGTGTCCAGCATTGGCAATGTGCATGAGACCCTCATCCAGGTTGATCATGGCACACACCGCGGTTGCGATCTGATAGTGGTCTCCGAAGTTCAGCAGCGAGCGGTTGAGGCCGGCCAGGAAACGGTCCGGTTCCGCAGTCATCTCGATGTTGTCATCGAACCAGGCCTTGATGCGCGATGCGACCATTGCGGTCACGAAGCCGTTGCCGCTGACATCCGCCTGCAGGATCGCCAGGCGCTTCCCGTCCAGCAGTCTGTAGTCCTGGTAGTCGCCGCAGAGCCTGCCGCCCGGTATCAGTCGTGAAGCCAGTTCAAAATGCTCCGAGCTCAGTCCGCGAGGCGGGAGCATGCTGTGCAGGACCTCCTGACCCTTGCGCAGTTCCTCACCGTTGCCATTGGTATGTGCTGGAGCGGCCGGCTCCCTTTGCAGCATTCCCTGCAGCTGCTGGCGGTAGCGGATCATCGACCCTACGTTCGCATTGAGCAGGTTCGCTTCTATGGGTGTATGGAGGATCTGCAGCGCACCGCTGCTGACGGCTTCCACCGGCTGCAGTGCGGACTCCGGTCCGTGGATCGCCAGCAATGGCACTTCCCGCAGTGATCCAGCCCCGGTGATGCTGCGAATCCGCTCGGCAAGCTCCGCCTGACCATCAAGGAATAGAATCACACATTCGGGATCACAGTCGGCAATGTTCCTTACGAAATCCCCGCCTCCCCTCACGAGCTGCACATTGAAGCGCTCTGTATCCAGGGCTCTGGTCAGGAATTCCAGGTCATTGTCTCCAGGATCGAATACCACGACCCGGGCCAAGCTCTAGCCACCTCCACTTAATTACCCTAGAAAGAAAAATATGCAGATCGGACTGCAGTGTGATCTTACCTCATTACCGGCTCAATCCCGGTCCATAAATGAAAATAGTCGCGACATGTGGCGGCAGGCCGGCCCTGCTACAATCTGAAGCTGGAGCAAGTATGAATCAGGCACAAAGCAATCCCATCCTTGAGTTGATCAGCCGCGTAGAGCAGCGCGTGTCTCCGATCGACACGCAACTCTGCGAGGTTTACTGGGAACTGGCGAACACAGGCAATGAAGCTCTGCAGCAGAAGCTCGTGGACCTGGAAATGGGAATGCATGCGGTCTACTCTAATGCCGCTGACTTCGGGACGATCCGCACCGCCCTCGCGGATGCAACACATACCGGCGAGACGCGCCGCGTGCTGGAGTTGCTCCATAACGAATTCGCCGGCAGCCAGGAAAGTGAGGAAGTCGCCAGACGCAAGGCTCAGCTCTCCACCAGCATCGACGGCGACTATGCCAACTTCCGCGCCGAGCTCAGCGGTGAGAAGCTCAGTGCCAATGACATTCTGGACGTATTGAAGCACTGCAGTGCCAGCCCTGTGCGCAAGGCAACCTGGGAGGCTGCGAAGCGCATCGGTCCTGCCGTTGCTCCGAAGATCCTCGAGCTGGTAGAACTGCGCAACCGCACTGCCCGGGATCTCGGCTACCGTGACAATTACGACATGGCCCTGAAGCTGCAGGAGATCGATGAGCATGAGATGCTCAGCAGTTTCCGCATGCTTGAAGAGCTGACCCGCGAGCCGTTTGCACGGCTCAAGGCGGAGCTGGACTCGAAGCTTGTGCAGCGTTTCCGCCTCTCCTCCGGATCGGAACTGCGGCCATGGCATTACGAGGACACCTTCTTCCAGGAAGCGCCGGCAATCGTTGATCTTGATCTCGATGCCCTGTTCCGCGGTGCCGACCTCGAAAAGCTGACAACTGAGACCTTTGACCGCATCGGGCTGGACATCCGCCCCTCGCTGGCAATCAGCGATCTCTATGAACGGGACAGCAAGGACCAGCATGCGTTCTGCATGATGGTCGGTCGCGATCCCTCCCGCGTGCACGTGCTGTGCAACTGCCGTGACAACGAGAGCTGGGCGGCCACGATGCTGCATGAATACGGCCATGCCGTCTATGACCTGGGCCTCGATCCGCAGCAGCAGTACTTCCTGCGGGACTGCGCGCACATCTCCACCACCGAAGCGATCGCAATGCTGTTCGGACGGCTGACACATGACGAGGCCTGGCTGGTCGATATCCTCGGAATCGAACCGGATCGGGCCGCCGCCGCCGCTGCGGATGCCCGCCGCCAGCAGAGCTGGGCCATGCTGCTGTTCGTGCGCTGGATGATGGTCATGGTCAACTTCGAGCGCAGCCTGTATGCAGATGCTTCCCAGGACCTGAACCGGCTGTGGTGGGATCTCGTCGAGCAGTTCCAGATGCTGACCCGCCCTGACAATCGCAATGAGCCGGACTGGGCCACCAAGACCCACATCGCCCAGGCGCCGGTCTATTACCAGAACTACCTGCTTGGCGAGATGACCGCGAGCCAGCTCAAGCACCACATCGAGAACCGGCTTGGCAACGTACCGCTGATCCGCCAGCCCCTGACCGGCCCGTGGCTGAGAGAGGGGCTGTTCAGACGCGGCAGCCGCCTGCCCTGGAATGAGACTCTTGCCGAGCTCACCGGGGAACGGCTCAATCCCCGCTACTTCATCGAGGACTTCGTGCAGTCCGGAGGAGTCCGCTCGTGAGCAAGAGGATCCCGGCAATTCTGTCCATACTGTGGCTGATTGGTCTTCTGTCGGCCTGCCAGCGCAGCAATCCGGATGCCGATCGTGGCCTGGCAAATGCCCGCGCCACCCATCCCTGGCAGCTGCCCTCTGGCAGTCGCGACTACAACCGGACCCTGCCTGGCAGCGACACGCCGGAGATTCCCGCGGATGGCAAGGTACAGAGGCCGCTCGGACGCGGACCGCAGTTCAATGAAAATGACACAATAGATGAGCAGCTGGTGCCCGGTTCCTGGGTCCAGGTCGGACAGTGCATAAACGAGAAGCTGGACCTGCGCAACAGCAGCAACTACAACACCCTGACCTTCCAGGCCAACGGCAGTTTCCGGCAGCTGATCTATGGAGACGGCGAGATCACAGGTGAAATCTCCGGCGTCTGGGACAAGACCGCTCCCGGCGTGCTGACGATGACCGTCAGTGACCAGAACGGCAGTCCGCTCATCAGTGAGCTGCACTGCGAAATGTTCGGCCGGGACTTCCTCTTCATGTGGAGCTACTCGGACCACCTCGGCCTGTGGTATGCGCGCCAGGTGCAGGACGAGCCCCTGCAGATGATCGGCTGGAACCGTTACGACAGCAATCTCGGCGAGATCTTCCTCAGCAACGTTGGCAAGGACTCCTACTATGGTGAACTGACGACGAGCGAGGGTTCCAGCTGGCAGCTCAACGGATACCTCGTTGACGGCATCCTCAACATGGCCTGGATCGACTCCGCCAACAACGCCTCGGGCTTCGCCGCCTTCACCGTTGAGGGAGACTGGGACACACTCAACGGCACGCTCTGGAAGAACGATTACGAAGCCGCTCCCTTCGCCGGCCCGTTTACTGCCAGCGCTGACAGGAGCAACTGAAGCTAGTTGAGCGATATCTCAGGCGGTTCCGCCTGCAGATCCGCCTTGGCCCGGACCCGCAGCCTGACCGAATTGTCAGGCAGCAGCAGATCTGATAGCGGCAAGCGTGCATCCCGTGATCCGGCCTGCACCGCAAGCGGTATCCAGGTTCCGTCATTGCGCAGGCCCTCAAGTTCGGCCACGCTTCCCGCATCGCTGATCATCATCCCGTCGCGGTCGTCACTGAAGACCCTGAGCGTGGCACTCATGAAGTTCCGCTCGGACAGGCTGCCCTGCAGGTCAACCCGGAACTCCAGGTAGCCTCCGGCCAGTACCACGTAGCGATTGTTGTCATATTCGGATGAATAGCTGCCCATGCCGGGATACATATAGCGGTTCTCGAACAGGCGGAAGTTCCGGCCACCGGTCAGCAGCGGACCGCTGCCGGCCATTCGCAGGCTCCCGCCCCGTGTACGCTGGCGCTCGCAAGGCAGATGCACGACAACCATCGAAAGCGTATGCTGGATGTGCTTCCTGTCGAACTCCGCCAGTGGCTCAAGCTCCTCGGTGAAGCCCACCAGCAGCAGGTCATTGCTGTAGCGCAGCCCCTCGGACGTTGAGCTGCGCACTCCGTCCAGCCAGTCGTCCCGGTAACGTGAGACGTAGTTCTCCTCGGGGAACCAGCTGCCGCCGCCGTTGCTCAGGCCTTCCATGGTGTAGCTTCCGCGTCCGGCGATGTCGCCGACTTCCTTCGCGTAGTTCTGGCGGCCGATCAGCCGGCAGCCATGCAGGTCCCAGGGCAGGTCGAGCTCGAAGCCGCCCTCCGGCGTGAAACTGCCGTCTGACCTGTTGTCAGTATCCCTGAGGCTGGCGCTGACGACCGTCGGCACGTTGCGGAAGCCGCGGTAGTAGTATTCCTTGGCGGCCCACTTGCCCTGGCTGATGTTCAGCTTCGGGTTGACGCTGTTGTCCAGGCTGCGCGTGATGAAGGGGTTGATCCCGCCGCGGTTCATGGCCGGTCCGCCGAACTGCCCGCCGCTGACCACCGGGTAGTCGGTATACAGGAATGCACTCGGGTCCTCGACCTCCAGCTCATAGCGCACCGGCTCGGCGGTGAAGATGTACATCGCGTCCTGGTAGGGCTGCAGGGTCGTGTCGGGATAGACATGCACCTCCTGGAAGTTGGCGACGACGTTGTCAGCACCGCGGGTCAGGCGGCCCGTCTCCAGCCCGAACCAGGAGAAGCCCACGATGATCAGCGGGATCGTCAGCCAGACAAGCGTACTGCGCTTCAGGCGGCCCAGCACGAAGAAGTTCAGCGGCCCGATCAGCACGACGTAGAGCACGATGAACAGGGCCACGAAGCCCGGGTCCATGGGCTTGGCCTCGTCGAGGTTGCGCATCAGGTTGAAGATCTCCTGCGGGTGCAGGAACCAGTTGTTCACGTCCACGCTGCGCTCGACGTTCATCGTCAGGTCCGAGAACATCTCACCGAGTCCGGGATGCTGGCGGAAGGGCCGGTCCGTGAAGCTGAATGCCAGGGCGTAGACGGTGCCCGCGCCCCAGCTCCTGCGGATGATGGCAGGATAGCTGCCGGCCCAGCTCACGACCTCAGCCCCGTCCCGCAGCTGGCCCGTGGCCAGCGTGGCCAGCGCATTGCCGGCATTGATCCCGTAGCGCCGGCCCAGTTCACCGAGTTCAGCGGTCTCCACCGTGCCGGAGTACTGCAGCGGGCAGAGCTGGCCCACCGGGCTTGATGCCACGCGGTTGCCGTTGCTGCCCAGCGAGAAGATCAGGTTGGCACCGCGCGAGACGCTCTCCATCAGGGACCGGGCCACCGGTTCATCGAGCTGCAGGTAGTCGATGTCGGCCAGCACGATTGTGTCCGCGCGCTCGAAGAACTTGGCGTTGTCATCCACCTCATCGATGTCGAAGTAGGAGACGTAGCTCTTCGAGGAGGACATCCCCGCACTCTGCGTCTGCCACTCATCGCGGGTGATCCGCGCACTCTCCACCTGGTTGGCGCTCTGCAGGCTGCCCGGCTGGTCAGTGAGCACGATGATGCTCGTGTCAGCGGGATTGCAGGTCTTGACCTGCCCGAGATCCATTTCGTCAGTCCAGGCGTCGCTGCGCACCATCAGGCTGATCTGCGGGTAGCCCTGGTTGCAGGGGAAGTACAGGTAGAAGCGCTTCTTCGAGGGACTCGGCAGTTCGAGCCGTGTCGTGTACTCAGTGCCCTCGTACTTGAGCACCAGTTCACCGGAGAGGTTTATACCCGCCGGGTTCTGGTTGTCAATTTCCACCGAGACGGGGTTGAGCCGCCCCTGCTGCACGATCCCGTCATAGCCGAGCTCATAGGTGAGCGTGACACCCTCCGGGGGCGCGGCCAGTGCAGCCTGCAGCGGCAGTGCGAGACACAGAAGCAGCAGAGGCAGGAACAGGCATCGCATGCGGATCATCCCACACCTCCGGCCTTGCTGGCCCGGTAGCGCGGATAGATCAGCACCGTTGCCAGCAGGATCAGGGCTGCGATCAGCGTCTGGAACAGTGCGCTCCAGATCCACAGCAGGCCCTGATTCATCAGGAATGGCATCACCACGCTGCCGTTGCCGGCCCAGGTGAACACCGACGGGTTGAAGATCTCCATCGCACTGAACAGCGGATTCATCAGGAAGGACACCACCCCGAGCCAGTAGATCGGCACGACCGGAGGCTGGCCAGAAAGCGCGGACTTCATGATTCCGCCGAAGATCAGCGTCACGGCTCCCAGCGTGATCAGGAAGAAGAAGCTGCGCCCCAGCGCCGTGCGCACGTCGTCACTGATCAGGGAGAGCATCAGCCCCAGCGCCGAGACCATCAGCGTCATGCCCACCACCACCACGGCCAGCTGCATGAACTGCAGCGTCGTCAGCCCGCCGAAGGTGAAGGCCAGCGCGTAGATCGGCATCGCCGTGATCACGAGCAGGAACAGGAAGCCCGTGCTGCTCAGATACTTGCCGAGGATGATCTCGAAGCTCTTGAACAGGGTCAGGTTCAGCAGTTCAAAGGTGTCCTGGTCCTTCTCATGCGCGATCGTCGAGGCATTGAGCGAAAGTGAGAGCAGCAGCGACATGATCATCTGCGCAATGAAGGTCGTGATGCACAGTGCCAGCCCGACCTGGCTCGATGTCGAGGCCCGGCTCTGCAGCTCGGTGTAGCGGGCGAGGTACACGAAGAATGACACACCGCCGAGGATGATCGTATATGTCATGATCAGTCCCAGGGTGGCAATGCCCCGCGCCCGCTGCCTGTATTCCTTCAGGATGATTGACAGCACTTCAGTTGTCTCCCCCTGGCTCAAGCCAGTCGTATGCGCTGAGCATGCGGTCGCCACCTTCCCAGTAGTTCATGTACCAGCTGATGGCGTAGCCCGCGGGCTCGAAGATTATCTTGTCACGTGCCGGACAGAAGCCGCTGCGGACCCAGCCCGGCAGTTCCATGTTCTCCAGCGTTTGACCATCCTGCGGATCCAGCACCTGCAGGGCGGTATACATCACCTGCAACGGCGGATCGTCCCGCAGCGTCCGGCGCAGCTCACGCTGCCATTCCTGCTGTTCATCCTCGGTCATCGCCCGCATCCGCCGGTGTTCGGCCAGCCGTTCATCGAGCCGCTCCCGGTTGGCGGCGATCGACTGCCAGTCCGGAGCCTCACCCAGCGGCAACGGGGAGGCCCGCACGAACAGATCCTGGCTTGAGAGCTCGGGGGGATACCAGTAGTTCTGCACCAGCAGCCCGTTGGCAAAACCGTTGACGCTGCTCACCGGGCCGAGATCCCTCCGCTCCCAGAGCAGATTGCCTTTGCCATCGAGCCCCAGGCCGAAGCCGAACTCCATCACAAGCGTGATTCCTTCAGGCTGCACCACGGTATGCACGGTCTCCATGACGGCTTCCTCAATTGCGTTCGAACCGCTCAGGCCAAGCAGTGTGTTGGCATCCTGCACCATCCGCTCCCGCGTCTGCTCATCAAGCAGATACGAAAAGTCATAGCTCCAGGCCAGGCTGCCATCCAGGGTGTTCAGAGCATCAATCCGCTCATCCCGGAAGCACAGGTAGAGCAGGCCGTGCGCGTCGTCCACTGCCATGCCCGTGGTATCCGAGGCGTCTGCCATGCTCCAGCGCAGTTCGCCACTGGCTTCATCGATCGCCCAGATGTTGCGGGACTGGTTGCGTGTGAAGATCATCCCGTCCGAACTGCGCACCACGTCGACGGGAGTGGACTGCACCGGCCAGCTCCAGCCTTCCGAACCGTCCAGCGGGACCAGTTCCAGGCTGTCCTCCGTTCCGAAAACGGCGTTGTCACCATGCAGCAGGAAGCCGATCGGCCGGCGGTCCCGGAAGCCCTGCCAGATGCATTCCGGCTGTTCCCGGCTGATGTCGAATATCTGTTTCTCTCCCCCGAGACCCAGCAGCAGCAGCAGATTCCCAGAGGGATGCAGGCACTGTGAACTGTACATCACCGAGTCCCCGTTGCCCCGCCTGCGGCCCCGCCGTCCGGGACCGCCGCTGTTGTCATCCTGGGCAGCCGCACTGTCCAGTCCGACAAGGAAGCGGTTGAAGATCTCCGTTCCGTTGTCAACATCCAGACAGGCCAGCTGTTGCGAATAGCCCACCACATACAGCCTGCCGTCATGATGCGTCATGTCCGAGACCCAGAAGCGCGAGAAGCTTCCGGCGCTGTAATCCCAGTTCCAGGCGGGTTCCGTCTCCAGCGGCAGGCTGAGCCGGGCACTGCAGTAGTTGCTGTCGCCCTGGCCACCGTAGCGGGAGAGCCAGGCCCGGCTGTCATTGCCTTCCAGCGAACTGCCCTGCGTCACAGTTGCCAGGCGTGCCGGGTCCAGGCCGGGAGACTGCGCGCTTTCCTCACGCTCCCTGCCTCCACAGGCACAGCAGCACAGCAGCACGGCCGCTGCGAGCAGGCTGCCCGCGCCGATCCGCTTGCCACTGTTCCCCGCTGTTGTCACTTCTTCTTCTTGATCCTGTCCAGCAGTGAGCTCGTCAGTTCGCGTTCGGTTTCCGGACGCTTGACTTCGGGCTCTGACTTCCGGCTGCTGGCAGATCCACTGCCTCCCGGCAACTTGCTCGCATCGAATCCACCTCCGCCGGGACCCTTGTCAGCCAGCTTGCGCCGCAGGTCCGCCAGCCCGCTCGTGTCCTGTTGCGTGGACTGCTTCTGGCTGATGTTGCCCTGCGGAACGTTCTGCGGCGCTTCATGTGAGACCTTCCCTCCCGCCTGCTGGATGTCGCTGGCGCTGCGGTCGAGCTGCTCGCGGCGGTTGGCAGCCTGGGCCCGGCTGCGCGCAGCACTCTCCCTTGACTGAGGCTCGCGCCTGGTGCGCTGGCCAGCCAGACCCTCCTTGACATTGAGCAGGCCCGCCAGGCTTTCGGATGTCTGCGCTGCCCTGGTGCTGCCACCTGCGGTCAGCAGGCCGGCGAATGCTTCACGCCATTCGCGGGAATCCAGCACCAGCCTGCGCACCGCCACATCGATCAGCCACAGCAGTAGCGCGATCAGTGCGAACTGCTCCCAGAAGTCCTCGGTCTTGCGCTGCCGGACACGGTTCTCCGTGAAGAGCTGCTCCGGGCTGAGCGCGGTCGGGGCCAGGCTGCCGTCACGCAGCTGGCTGAGCAGGAAGGTGTTGGTCTGCAGGTCGCGGTACTCCGGCGAATAGCTGACGCTCAGGCCGCTGAGCTGCACGCCCGCGACCTCCTCATTGCCTTCCTCATCTGCTTCCTTACGCGTGATGTTCACGTAGTAGTTGCCATTGTCAGTTATGTCGAATTCCGATTCGTAGGTGCCCGGTCCGGTCTGCGTGAGCCGCACCTCCTGGGTGCCGAGCTCCGGGTCCACCACGGTGGCGCTGAAGCTCTGGTAGTTCACGCTCGTGCCGTCGTCATCCGTTGCCGTGACCACGATGTGCCCCTGGTTGCCGTTCATCTCGGTGACGACGTCCACGCCGCTGTCATCCAGGTCGCTGCGGATCCAGCGCGCCACGCCCGTCCAGAAGCGCTCGTAACCGCCCCAGCGCAGCCAGTCCCGCGCCCAGCGGTTCTTGGCATCACTGGTGAAGGCCGCGCTCTTGCCGAGGCCGTAGTGCCAGGTTGCCAGCAGCGGGTCCTCCTTGTGCGTCACGAGCGGTACTTCCGCGGTGTCCTTGGCGCTCGTTGCCACATAGCCGTAGAGATAGGGCGCTGAGCCCCAGCCGATGGCGTTGATCAGCGGATGGTCCATCGTCGGGATCGCACTGAAGGGATCCTCGTTGATGGTGGCCTTGTTGGCCATGAAGACCTCACGCGTGAAGATCCGCGGCAGGTCGGAGAGATCATTCGCCTCATACATCCGGCCCTCGCCGACTTCCGCCAGCGCTTCCATGAACGGAATGTCGGCATCGGCACCGAAGGCCACGGTCGAGACCGTGAACTTGTCGTCAACCATGCTGGAGACCAGCTCCTCGAAGGGACCGGGGGCCACCACGCCGTCGGTGAAGACGATGATGTGCTTGATCTGGGCGTTGATCTGCATCCCGGCGTCGTAGGCATTCTTCAGGGCGGGATAGAGGTCGGTGCCGCCGCCGGCCTGCATCGAGCCCAGCACCTCCAGCACCTCCTGCTTGTTGATCCCCGCCTGGGGCTCCACCACCCACTGCCCGACGCTGTCAAAACCCATCACGCCGACGTAGTCCTCGTCGCGCTGCAGGCGCACGAGCTCCTTGCAGGCCTCGCGCGCCATCTCGATCTTGGAGACCCCGTTGACGGTCATCGACATCGAGCCGGACTTGTCAACGAGTGCGATCACGAGTGAGCTGGGAGTGATCTTCTTGCGGCGGAAGTCCATGTCCACCGGCAGCACTTCCTCGATCGGCGTATTGAAGTAGCCGCCGGGGCCGTAGCTCTTCTCGCCGCCGATCATCAGGAAGCCCTTGCCGAACTCATGCACGAGGATCTTGATCATCTCCATCTGGTCCGGCGTGATGTCATAGGCCGCCACGTCGGAGAAGATGATCCCGTCGTAGATCTGGAAATCCTCCATCGCATAGGGGATCCCGCCCGGCGGCACCACGTCGACCTCGATGTTGTTCGTGCGCACGGTGCGCGGCAGGTACTCCAGCTCGCCGGGGTCGCCCGTGGCGTACAGCAGGCGCGGCTGGCCGCTGACGACGCTGAAGGCGTAGGCGTTGTTGTTCTCGGCGATGGTGTCGCTGTCAGGTTCGATCTGCAGCTCGTAGGTCGTGACCCCGCTCTGCTCCACGTCCGTGATGAATTCGTAGAGCTCCTTGCCGGGCTTGATGTTGATCCGTTCCTTCTGGGCGAACTGGCCGTTCTTGCGCAGCGTGATGTCCGCCCCGGTCGCCACCGAACTGTCGACCACGAAGCGCAGGCGCACGCTCTCACCGAGTGCCGCCCGGCTCGGGGCCTTCAGATCGCTGAGCACGACCTCCTCACCCCGGCGGCTGCCGACCTCGGCCACGTAGATCTCCACGTCGTTGTCACGCGCCACCCGGCTCTCGGCCAGCGCATTGCCGATGTTCTCATTGCCGTCGCTGATCAGCAGCAGGCGCTTCTGGGCGTTGTCAGGGAAGATCGCGGTGGCGAGCTGGATGCCTTCCGCAAGGTTCGTGAAGTTGCCGCGCGGGGTGCTCTGCCACTGGGCCAGGGTGTCCTCGTCGACGCCGTTGAGCGGCAGGTTCTCCACATAGGCGAGAGCACCGGTGTTGACGCGGCCCAGCGTATCGTCCTTCTGCATCCCCTGGCGCATCAGTTCCAGTGAACCGTCCAGCGCGGACATTTCCTCGCCGTTGACGGAGTCCGAGCTGTCGCGCACCACCACCACACTCACGCGGTCCAGGCGGTGCACCAGCTGTACGCCGGCCAGCGCGCTGACGAGCAGGAACCAGATCACGATCCGCAGCCCGAGGCTGACCCATTTCTGCACCGGACCCAGCGAGGCGAAGCTCATGCGCATCGCCACCCAGGCGATGCCCGGCAGGACCAGCAGCAGGAGCAGCCATTCAGGCCGCGTGAAGTCAATCATCTTCTTGTCCCTGTTCCATCCGGGCCAGCTCGCGGTTCAGCTGCTCCAGCATCCGCACCGCCAGACTTATATGGCTGAAGATCTTCGAATCCACCAGCTCGCCCTGGCGGCTGCGCTCCAGCATGCTGTCGAACAGTTCAGCGAAGGGCACCAGCTCAACCTCGATATCCTCGCTGGCGGTGCCCCCGCCCTCCCCGACCTTCTCCAGCCCGAGCGCGAGAAAGGCGTTGTACATCTCGTCGCTCAGACCGGGGGTGACCGTGCCGCGCATCAGGTGCAGGATCCGCTGTCCACGGTATCCCGTCTCCTCTTCGAGTTCGCGCAGGGCGGTCTGCGTCATCGCTTCTCCTTCCACATCGCACAGCCCGGCGGGCAGCTCCCAGACCGGGGCCTCCAGCGGATAGCGCCACTGCCGGATCACCGGCACGAGGCCATCATTCGTCAGCCCGAGAATGTGCACGGTTTCCGGATTGGGGCGCTTGGCCGAGTACCACATGTGTTCCTCACCGTCCCCGCTGCGGAACTTCCGGGCTTCCACTCTCCAGTATGGGCACTCCCAGACGGTTCTTGCGTCCTGCTCCTCCACACATTCAGTATATATCAACTGTCTCTTTGACGCCGTTCTCGGGCTGCGTGTTTCGCTTCCGGAGCTCCTAGAACACGCGTTCCATGGTCTGGCCGCGCAGGAAGTCCCCCAGTGCCATCTGCACGGCGCTGCGCCGCAGCAGCACAAGCCCCGTTAGCAGGCAGCCGATCGCCAGCACGGCGAGGATCGTGGCCGTCAGCCAGCGCGGGGTACTACCCCCGCCCACCAGCACCGGCAGCATCAGGCCCGGCAGCACCACGCCCAGCAGCCAGCCCCCGAGCCCCAGCATCAGCGGGTCGCGCATGCTCTTCAGCATGCGGCTGCCCTCCGGGTCGGTCAGGGCCTGGAACCAGAGCGCCACCTGGGCCAGCTGGCGCTGCAGGTTGCGGATCGGGCGCGGCCTGAGCAGGATCAGCAGCGGGTGGAAGCGCGTGCTGCGGCGGATCTGCTCGCAGCGCTCGTCGTCCATGATCAGCTGCACGACGTAGTTGTTGCGGATCTGGAAGCCGGTTTCGCGGTAGTGCTCCATCACATAGATGTCCGCGATCCCGTAGAGGATGAAGGGCCCGAGCATGGCGAGCATCGCCTCCCAGAGGTAGAAGCCGATCAGGTCCGGCACGCGCAGGTAGAACTCCAGGCTCAGCAGCGCATAACTTGAGATCACGAGCAGAATGTAGCCGGCCGCGAACGCGAACGCGGTGTCCCGCGAGACGCGGAACCCGCTCGAATTCCTCAGGCGTTCACCCCAGCGCATATCCACAGTATGCCTGACGTCGGGAGCTGAACCGTGGGTTCAGCTTACGCAGTCACTTAGTCACAAAGTCAATTAGTCAACCTGAAGACTGCCTGCCTGCCTGAAGGTTCGCATGGAGCTTGAACCTGATTGCCCTGAGCATCCTCTTGCATTCTCTGGCAAGCGTAAGTGACTTATCAGCATTTGAAGCAGATGTAATGCCAACTTTCACAGACAGAAGAAGCAATGTCTCGAGTTCTGTGCAGGATCCAAGGGCTATCCCGATGAATCTTGCATAATCCTTCTGGGAAAATCGTCCGTAGCCCTCAGCGATATTGGCAGGAATGGAAACTGCACTCCGGCGAAGCTGGCTCGTCATTCCATAAATCTCGCTTTTTGGAAATCTCTCAGTCATACGGTAGATTTCCTCTGCCAACTGAAAGGACCTTTGCCAGATAATCAGATCCTGAAAATCCCTTACTTCCCTGATGCTCATAATAAAATGTATAACTTATTATGCCATTCATGTCAATTCACGTAAACCAAGCAGTTTGTCTCAAGCTCCATGCGAGTTGTTGACTTCTTGACTTATTGACTTATTGACTCAAGTCCACCCTACAACCAAGCTCCTGGATCCTCAGCCATTCCTCTCCCTTTGCTACACTTCAATCACTTCCAGCAGGAGCCCCCATGTCCCCCTTCACCCGGATCCTCGTCATCGGTGCCGCCGGCCAGATCGGCAGTGAACTCACGCTCGTGATGCGTGAGCGCTACGGTGCGGCCAACGTCGTCGCCAGCGACGTGCATCCGCTCAAGGACGGTCCGCTGAAGGAATCCGGCCCGCATGCTGCGCTCGACATCCGCGACCGCAGTGCCATCGCCGCCCTCGTGCAGGAGCACGGCTGCAACTGCATCGTGAACCTCGCGGCCCTGCTCTCGGCCACCGCCGAGCAGCATGTCCAGGCGGCCTGGGAAATCAACATCGGCGGGCATTACAACACGCTCGAGGTCGCCCGCGAGCTGGGCCTGAAGCAGGTCTTCTGCCCGTCGAGCATCGCCGCTTTCGGTCCAACCACCCCGCGTGACAACACCCCGCAGAGCACCGTGCTGGAGCCGACCACCATCTACGGCGTGACCAAGGTCTCCGGCGAGCTGCTCGGCAACTACTACTACCAGCGCTTCGGCGTGGACTGCCGCGGCCTGCGCTACCCCGGCATCATCAGCTCCGACACCCTGCCCGGCGGCGGCACCACCGACTACGCCGTGGACATCTTCTACCAGGCGATCCAGCACGGCAGCTACGAATGCTTCCTGCGCGAGGACACGATGCTGCCGATGATGTACATGCCGGACTGCATCAAGTGCACGCTGGACCTGATGGAGGCCGACCGCGCGAAGCTCTCCAACGCGGCGGGCTACAACATCACGGCGATGAGCTTCACCGCCGGTGAGCTGGCCGCTGAGATCAGGAAGCACCTGCCTGAGTTCACGATCACCTACGTGCCGGATGTGCGTCAGAACTATGCGGACAGCTGGCCGCGCAGCATCGACGACTCGGCGGCGCGCAGCGAATGGGGCTGGCAGCACGATTTCGACATGCCCTCGATGGTCACAGACATGCTCGCGAAGCTCACGCCGCGCCTGAAGAGCAACGGCGCGGGTGAAGCTGGGTAAAACTCTCTTATGTATTCAAGAAAGGGATTACAGCTGCCAATGATGCGCCCAGTTCATCTAGGCAAGAACCCTAACACAGGTAACAACCGGATTGAATTAATCCTTGATACGAATTTTTACATTAAAGAAGTTACTAATGAAATTACTCGATACAAGCTAAGAGATTCTGGTATCTACATCTCTGAAGGAGAGTACGAAGATTTATTGCGTTCTTTTAATTCTGTACATTCCGGGATTATACCAAGTAAGAGCCCCACACTTTCGAAAGAATTATTCATTTCACGTATAGACAGAATCAGAGATGCACTAGACAAATACCAAAGAGCTGACAATGTTTCAGAGTATGTTTCTGGGTGTTCCTCTGTTATTCAAAAGTTCCTTGCTGACAAAAATTATGATCAAAATGTAGAAGCTCTCATTTGGTGTTTTGATATTCAAGATTCTACAAATCTATCAATCAAACTTTCAAGAAGGCAATATAACACATTCTTACAACTAATCAAGGATGAAGTGAAGCATTGGGCTAGTTTGTATGGCGCACAGTGGCTTGCTGATACTGGAGATGGAGGAATTCTTTCATTTCTTATCAACAACAAACATGGAATGAAAGAGTGGGAGGAAAGAAAGTATTATATTTCTCATAAGTGCATTGAATGCATATTAAGTGTGGATTTTGTAATGCGAGAGATTTTTTCCCCCTTACTTGAATTGAGAAATATCAATTGGTCTGGAATTCGAAATGCCGTGGACTTGGGCTACTTGATTGTTTCTAGTGACACTGAATCTAGTTTTACTTATTCTGGACCTACAATGAATGTTGCTTCAAAAATTCAACAAATGTCGGATGACTGTGTTTTCTCAATCGGCGAGGATGTATGTAAAGCAATAAATGAAGAACAGCTAAAGTATTTCATTGGTAGAATTGATCCGAAGTTCCGCAAGATATATTGTGACAATGATAACCTGTATCAAATTTTATCTTGTATTGCTCACTTGACATTTGATGGTTCTGAAGAAGTAAAAATGACAGTTCAAAAAATCGTGGAACAATCCATACGTGCTTCCTCCAGCCAGTAAAATACTGTTTTGGGCTGCGAGCCCGAAAGAGGAACGGCATGTACACAATCAGGGAAGATCTGCAGCGAGAGCTGGACGACATCCGCTCGCAGGGGCTCTACAAGGGCGAGCGCATCATCACCTCGCCCCAGGGCGCCGACATCGTCGTGGCCCGTGACGGCGGCGGCCGGGAAGTAATCAACTTCTGTGCCAACAACTACCTCGGCCTGGGTGGCCGCCGTGAGCTCGTCGACGCCGCCAAGCAAGGCCTCGACAGCCATGGCTACGGCCTCTCCAGCGTGCGCTTCATCTGCGGCACGCAGGACATACACAAGCAGCTGGAGCAGAAGCTCGCGGAATTCCTCGGGATGGAGGACAGCATCCTCTACATCGCCTGCTTCGATGCCAACGGCGGGCTGTTCGAGAGCCTGATGGGCGCGGAGGATGCGATCGTCAGCGATGCGCTGAACCACGCCAGCATCATCGACGGCATCCGGCTCTCGAAGGCGATGCGCTACCGCTATGCCAACGCTGACATGGACGACCTGCGCACCCAGCTGCAGGCTGCGAAGGATGCCAACGCGCGGCGGATCATGATCGCCACCGACGGCGTGTTCAGCATGGACGGGCACATCGCCCCGCTGGACAGGGTCTGCGAACTGGCCGACGATTTCGGCGCGCTGGTGATGATCGACGAATCGCACAGCACCGGCTTCATGGGCCGCACCGGGCGCGGCGTACACGAGCTGCATGGCGTGATGGACCGCATTGACATCGTCACGACGACGCTCGGCAAGGCGCTCGGCGGGGCCTGCGGCGGGGCCACGGCCGCGCGCCGTGAGATCGTGGAATACCTGCGCCAGAAGAGCCGCCCCTACCTGTTCAGCAACACCGTACCGCCGGCGATCGTCAGCGCAGCGCTGAAGGTGCTGGAGATGCTGTCGGCCAGCACCGAACTGCGCGACCGCCTCGAGCTCAACACCGCGCGCTTCCGCCAGGGGATGGACAGCGCCGGCTTCAACATCATCCCCGGCACGCATCCGATCGTGCCCGTGATGCTGGGTGACGCCGCACTGGCTTCGCGCTTCGCGGATGCCCTGCTCGATGAAGGCATCTACGTGATCGGCTTCAGCTACCCGGTGGTGCCGCAGGGCAAGGCCCGCATCCGCGTGCAGGTTTCGGCCGCGCATACGGATGAGCACATCGACAAGGCAATCGCCGCCTTCACGAAGGTCGGCCATGCACTCGGCGTACTTGGCAACAACGCGGGCGCCTAACGGAGGCCGGTGCAAATCGGGCAACGGAGGTGGAAGCTTGCTTCCACAACGGAGGATCTCGGAGATCGGTTGTAGGGAGTAGCGGAGCTCCGGCTTTAGCCGGGGTCGGAGGCATGGCAACGGAGCTGCTACGCTACGTGTCCATCGGGTAGCGGCGCGGCCTTGCCGCGACTGAGAAAAGGTGTTGCCAATTTTCGGCAAGGCGCAGTGGCCTTGCCCTACCGGATTCCTGCCTCACGGGGCATCACGCACGATGGACACATCTCGCGTGCTTGTGGCGCAAGGCGCCACCGCTACCCTGCTTCTGACTGATCATTCTGCTTCTGCCCACTGCCTACTGCCCTCTCCCTTGGCCGCCGGACATCCAGGGCGGGGGAATCACGTAGGATACGTGATTGCCACGGGCGGGGATGGCACTCCGGCCGGAGGCACGGGATAACGAAACGTGGAGTTAAATCACTCCGTGACCGTTGACTTTGGAATGCTGATTCTGTGCTTGTTTGCTTTGATGTAGTCCCAGAGGAGAAATGTCGTGTTTTCGTTATGGGCTTCACCGAAGGCATAGTAGAACTCATCAAATGCGTTTGAATGATCATCTATCTGCTTCATTCTGGGACATGACTGACCCTGCTCGCTGTCCTGCAGTTCCATGATTTCATCATCCAGTTCATCAACCTGAATTGCCGTGAAGTCAAGCGGCAGCCCAATACCAACAATCATGTCTTCCAGCTTCTGTGCAATCTGCTGACAACCGATGGCCTTCAATCCATCAAGTGCAAGAGGTGCCAGGTGAGGATCGTTCGCCATCCAACCAAGAATCCCCTCGCCATTGACTCCCATTTCCATGTTACTCATGACGATCACGGTCAGTTCTTCCGCTGAGCAGTCCGGATGTGGCTTCAATTCAGGTCCGTATGTAAGCGCATCGACAAACATGCCCGTGATCTCCCAGACTTCCTTCGTTCCTTCCAGGGCCAGCAGTTCTTCAGCTGACTGTCCTGCATAGTCGTATGCACTCATGGCTTTTCTCCGATTCGAACTGACCCGATTATGACAACACACAAATGCGGAGTCAAGCCAGCAGGAAGCCTGCTCCTCATCGGCAGCCCAGCTTTGACTTCTTGACCCTTTGACTCATTGACTGCCTGACTTCACCCCCCATATTGACAGCCCCTCCCCTTCCATGCGACAACTGCGCTGCAGCCATGCCCGGAAACCACGGCCAGTACCAGTACGACAGCCTGCGCGACCCCCATTCGCAGCTCGCTGCATCATTCCGTGAACAGCCCCTGCCGCGCTCCCTGCCTCTCAGCCTGCGCACGATGGCCATTGACGGCGGGGAGATCAGCGAGCAGCTGCGCCGCCGTGACATCTGGTTCTGGGACCAGGCCGGGCTGATGCAGCTCATGGAGCATGTCGACACCGCGGACCCCTACATCAGCGGCTCCGAGGCGCTCTACATCGAGCGGATCCGGCTCTACGAGAAGCGAGGCGGGAAGTACATGCTCAGCCGCCCGCTGGCAACGCTGGAGAATGACGGGATGCTGACGACACAGCGCGTGCGCAGCGCCTTCCAGATGGACGACCCGCAGGTCGCCGCCAGCTCGGTCTACCACATCAGTTTCACCACGCGCCCGCCCCGCCACCAGGTTGAACAGATCCAGCAGTTCCAGCATTCCGCCTATCAGGCGGAGCACGGCGTGCAGCAGGCGGACAGCAGCGGCTGCGCCACCACCTGGACCCTGATCCGCATCTGCCTGCTGATCGGCTTCCTGCTGCGCTGGATCCATTTCTGTTCCAGCGGCGAATGGTAGCGTCCTGGGTTAGAATCGCTCCATGGCAACACCTGCACTGCTCTGCTCCTCCTGCGGTTTCGGCTCCGACGAAACCCGCTGCGTCAAATGCGAAAGCCCCTTCGGCAAGAACCAGGCGAAGCTCTGCGACTCCTGCGGCTTCGGCTCGGATGCCGAGCGCTGCATCAAATGCGGCGATCCCTTCGGCAAGGTCCCGGCCCTGCTCTGCGAGTCCTGCAGCTTCGGCAGCGCCGCCGATGACTGCGTGAAATGCGGCGGCTGGGCCAGCTGAAACAGTAGCCAGTGGTCAGTGGTCAGTAGTCAGTATTTGTTTGCAGAATCAGAATGAGAATCAGGAACAGGATCGAGGTTCAGGCAACAGCCTTCTGCTGATTCCGTTTCTCATTCTGCCAACTGGTCCTGACCACTCACCACTGACCACTGACAACTAATTCTTGTCAAACATCCCGCTCGTGCGCACCGTCAGGCGGGGCAGCTCGCGGCGCAGCATCTGCAGTTCCTGCCAGCGCACCTCATAGGCCGCCAGCACCTCGTCGTCAACCAGCCCCAGCTTCTCCAGCTTCGGGAAGAACAGGAACTTCATGTCGCCGATGTGCTGGAAGTGCTCATAGCGGCGGATCGTCTCCAGCACGTCGCGCTTCTGCACACGCCCGGTGAGGATCAGGTACATCATGTTCGTGCGCAGCCAGTAGCGGTCATCCAGCCAGCCCGTGGCATTGACGAGCTGCTCCTGGTAGGCCAGCTCCACGAAGGGCAGGTGCTCCGTGACGTAACCGATCGTGCCGATGTGGTACCACAGCAGGCTCGGGCGCAGCGGCGGCGGGATGCAGGACAGCAGCACCGCCACCTCATCCACCTTGATGGCATGCGTCAGGCGGTAATAGGCATAGCTGCGCAGCACGATCTTCTTGTAGTTGAGCACCACCGCGCTGAAGTCTCCCAGCGGCGCGCACTGCAGGCGCTGCTCCATCTCCTCGAAGCGGTGCTGCGCGCTCTTCACATCAGGGATGTGGAAGTGGCGGTGGATCACATAATCCCAGTCGGATAGTTCCAGCATCAGGCCCAGCGCCTCATCCTCATCCGCAGCGGTTTCACGGATCGCGATCCGCGCCCCGTGCAGCTGCAGCTTCATTTCCTCGGGCTGGCTGAAGTGCATCAGGCGCCACAGCGGCATCTCCCATTCAGCGCCCCAGGCAGCATGCTGGCGCAGGTGCGCGAACATGCGCTCAGTGGCGACGCTGTCGATGCTGAAGCTGTCCTGATAGGCCACCTGCACTGCTCCGCTGCCTGTTTGTCTCATTTACATCTTAAATGTATTCCAGTGCAGCTGTCCATGTCGTCAAATTCGATCAAATTCCAGTCAAATAAACCCCCGCAGCCAACCCCGAGCCCGGCTACGGGATTTGCCTGCGGTGCTATAATCGGGGCGTCCGGGTGGCACACCCATGGAGGAGACATGAGCGCCGCAAACCAGAAGCACTACTTCCTGCTCAGACGGCTGCACAGCCTGTCCGGCATCATTCCGGTCGGGGCCTTCTTCCTGCTGCACATGTTCCTCAACAGCCGGGCGGCCCAGTCCCCGCAGCAGTACCAGTGGGTTCCTGACTTCCTCGACCAGATCCCCTACCTCTGGGCGCTGGAGATCGGCGGCATCTTCGTGCCGATCCTGTTCCATGCAATCCTCGGCGTTTACATCGCCACGAAGGCGGAGCACAACGTGCTGCGTCCGAAGCACGGCTGGGCCGAGAACTGGGGCTATACCTTCCAGCGCATCACCGGCGCGCTGCTGTTCATCATGATCCTCGTGCACCTCTGGCAGACCTGGTGGGTGCACACCAGGATCAAGCTTGACAACGCCTCGAATGGCACTCACACGGAATTCGAGATCTACAGCCTGATGAACGGCCTGCTGAAGGACAGCTGGGTGATGACCGCGCTCTATGCGCTGTTCGTGCTGATCGCCGCCTGGCACTTCGGCAACGGCATCTACAACTTCGCCTGCAAGTGGGGCTTCGCAACCAGCAGGGAGAGCCAGCGCTTCGCACTCACTCTCGGGCTGGGCATCGGCGCGATCGGCGTGGTGCTGGGTTTCGCATCAATCTGGGGCATCACCCTCGCACCCTGGGCCTCGGCGGCGCAATAAACGGAGGATTCGATGGACGGGCAAGGCAGCCAGAAGCATCCGGTCTACTTCTGCTTCCATCAGGAGCGCGACATGCAGCGCGCCCGCTTCGTCTCCGCAATTTCGGGCAGTGTTGACAGCAACCGCTTCAGCGACTGGACTGATGAAAGCTGGCAGGCAGCACTGGAGTCCGGGGAGGAGACGCTCCAGCATGAGATGCGCCGGCGCCTTGAGGGCTGCAGCGTGACCTGCCTGCTGATCGGTGAGCGTACATTCGAAAAGCCCTGGATCGGACCGATGCTGCAGTTCAGCCATGAACTGGGCATGGGGATCCTGGCAATCCATGTGCATGGCATACCTGACGAGAATGGCAACATGGCAAGGAAGGGAGCCAACCCGCTGGGAAGGCTCAGCTACATCGGCCGCGACGGCGGGGAGTATCCCTTCAGCAGCGGCTATCCGACCTACGACTGGGACTTCGCCGCTGGCGAGAAGCATTTGGCTGAATGGATCGCCGAGTCTGCCAGGCGCAGCGCGGCATCCGGTGAGGCTTGGGAATCTACCGGCGAGGGAACGCCGGACTGGAAATGACAATGGCAGATGAAAAGAGAGTGATCATCGTCGGAGGCGGGCTGGCCGGCCTGATGGGGGCCATCACCGCCTGCGAGAACGGGCTGAGCGTGGACCTCGTGAGCTACGTGCCGGTGCGCCGCAGCCACAGCGTCTGCGCCCAGGGCGGCATCAACGGCGCCGTGAACACCAAGGGTGAGGGCGACAGCCCCGAGTTCCACTTTGACGACACCATCTACGGCGGCGACTTCCTTGCCAACCAGCCGATGGTGCGTGACATGTGCTACGACGCCCCGAAGGTGATCTACCTGCTCGACCGCATGGGCGTGACCTTCAACCGCACGGCCGAGGGCCTCTTGGACTTCCGCCGCTTCGGCGGCACGCTCTACAACCGCACGGCCTTCGCCGGCGCCACCACCGGCCAGCAGCTGATCTACGCCCTGGACGAGGGCGTGCGCGCCTGGGAGGCCAAGGGCAAGGTGCGCAAGTTCGAGCACCATTCCTTCCAGTCGATCATCAAGGATGGCAACAACAACTGCCGCGGGATCGTGATGACGGACATGCACACGATGCAGACCACGGCCCTGAAGGCCAATGCGGTGGCGATCTGCACCGGCGGCATCGGCAGCATCTTCGGCAAGACCACCAACTCCGTGATTTGCACAGGCAGCGCGGCCAGCCGGCTCTACCAGCAGGGTGTCTGGTATGCCAACGGCGAGTTCCTGCAGATCCACCCCACCGCCATTCCCGGCACAGACAAGAACCGCCTGATCTCTGAGTCCGTGCGCGGCGAGGGCGGGCGCGTCTGGGTGCCTAAGAAGGCCGGTGACCCGCGCAAGCCCTCTGAGATCCCGATGAACGAGCGCTGGTACTTCCTCGAGGAGAAGTACCCGGCCTATGGCAACCTCGTGCCGCGTGACGTGGCCTCGCGCGAGCTGTTCGATGTCTGCGTCAACCAGGGGATGGGCATCGGCGGCCGCTGGGAGGTCTACCTCGACGTCTCGCATATCCCGAACGACGTGCTGCACCGCAAGCTGGCCGGCGTGCTGGAGATCTACGAGAAGTTCATGGGCGAGGATCCCTACAACGGTCCGATGCGCGTCTTCCCCTCGATGCACTACACGATGGGCGGGCTCTACATCGGCTACGGCGCGGAAACCAGCCGCAAGGCGGACCTGCCGGAGAACTGGGACCACTTCCAGCACATGTCGAACATCAACGGCCTGTTCGCCGGTGGCGAGGCCGACTACCAGTACCACGGTGCCAACCGCCTCGGTGCCAACAGCCTGCTCTCCTGCCTCTGGGCCGGACGCGTGCTCGGCCCGCAGATGGCGGCCTACCTCGCTGCCAACACAGCCCTCGGTGAGTGCAGTGAGACAGATGCCGGTGCGCATGTGAAGCAGCAGGACGAGGCCTTCAGTGCGGTGCGGAAGATGAGTGGCAGTGAGAATGCCTTCCGCCTGCAGGCCGAGCTGCAGGAGCACATGACGAAGTACTGCACGGTCGTGCGTGACAACGACGACCTGCAGAAGCTCGACACCAAGCTCGACGAGCTGCTGGACCGCTGGGAGGCGATCGGCCTGCACGATGCCAGCAGCACCTCCAACCAGGAGATCATCTTCATCCGCGAGCTGCGCGACCGCCTGCTGCTCAGCAAGGTCATCGCCCGCGGTGCGCTGATGCGCAACGAGAGCCGCGGTGCGCACTACAAGCCGGCCTTCCCGGAGCGTGACGACGATAACTGGCAGAAGACCACGATTGCCAGCTTCGACGGCACGCGCAATCCGGTGTTCAGCTATGAGGAAGTTGACATCTCGCTGATCAAGCCGCGCAAGCGCAGCTACAAGGCCGCATCCCACGGCGGCCAGGAAACGAAGTAGGAGCTACCCGCTTCAGCGGTAGCCGGAGGTCCGGAGCAATCCGGACAACGGAGCTACCCGCTTCAGCGGTAGTCTGACCCCGGAGCAATCCGGACAACGGAGGCCAGGTATCAGCCTGGCAATGGAGCTACCCGCTTCAGCGGTAGCCGGAGGTCCGGAGCAATCCGCACAACGGAGGTCCGGAGAAATCCGGACAACGGAAACCCTGTGACCGCCAGGCACTCAGCAAACAGGCCACCGGGCCAGTAGAGATTTGCTGCCAGGCCCCTTTCTACTTCAGAATGCTCAACTTGAGCGCTTCACTCAGCCTGGATGTGAAGGCCGCGGGTAGTCCATTCAGGGTTCCCGCTTCCACCATCGAATAGGAGAATGACGACACGTTGTCGGTTGACGATGTGATCACGCTCGCGCTGGCCGGCCAGCTACTGCCGCTGCTGTCCAGTGCGCGGATGTACTTCGCCTCGGCGATTGTATGTGGAGTCAGCGAGGACCAGCTCAGGGCCGGATGGCCAAAGCTGTCATGGAAGGCCAGACTGAAGCTGAATGCGGTATCGGCGATCAGCTGCGGGCTGTCCCAGCTGCTGGCCGTGTCATCCGTGGACCGAATGATGTACACATTGCTGAAATTCAGGTAGGCAATCGCCAGTTTGCCATCCAGCTCCGCCATGGTCGGGGGACAGCTGTCAAAAAGATCGGTCTGGATCACCAGTTCATCCGCCTGCCAGCTGCTGCCCTGTACATCCGCAGCGCGGGCCAGGCGCAGTTGTGTGTCAGGTGATCCAAGTGGGGAATGTGCAAAGGCCACACAGGGCACGCCGCCGAACACCATGAGGTTGGACTGCTCCTCGATTGTCACATCGAGCTCGCTGACCTTCACAGGGCTGCCCCAGGTATCGCCTTGATTGTCATTGGCCCGGACGTAGTAGAGGTAGTTCTTGCTTTCGGAGTGCACGAATTGCTGGAACAGCACAGCCGGATTGCCATCCACGACCGCCAGTCCGACCACCGCCTGCATCAGCTCCGTTTCCGGCAGCAATGCAGGTGTGCCCCAGGCCGTGCCAGCCGCATTCTGCGCCAGAACGAACCGGAGTTCGAAGTCTTCCGTCGCTCCTTCATCAATGTCCATCAGGTAGGCCACGCACGGCCTGCCCAGCAGCTTCGCGATGAACAGGTTCCGCAGGAAACCATTGCTGTCAATTGCACTCGGCCCCGCCGGCCAGCTGTTGCCGGTGCCATCCAGAGCGCGGGTGTAGCTCAGGCCGAAGTCATTTCCCGTATGCACGATCAGCGGAGCGCCGTCCGCGTGAAAATCCACCCTGCCGGCCACATAGGTATCAGTGTTGATCGCTGCCCCGCTGTCCTGCCAGCCTGACCCCGCGGTTACGACCACGAGGGCCATGCTGCTCGCCCCGCCGTCATCCGTGACCCGCAGCCTGACTGGATAGCTGCCCTCCTCGGTCACGTCGAAGCTGCCGGCCGGTGCCGTGGCCTCACTGATCTCGTAAGTCCCGTCATCATCCAGATCCAGCTCAAACAGCGTGATGCTCCCATCTGGATCGGAGCTGCTTCCCGCGTCATAGTTGACCGTGAACGGCGCTTCCCCAAATGCATTGTCAACATTCAGCACCGCCACCGGCGGCGCGTTTCCCGCAGGCGGAGTGCCGATCGCAAGCCGCTCAACCGTGGCCACAGCATCTTCGGCAACGAGCACTGCCACCAGGAATCCGCCGTCGGCTGCAATCATCCCGGAGGGATTGCCGAATGGAATGTTCTGGGTCGCAGCACTGTCCGCCTGCACGAATTTCCAGCGGCCGCTGCCGTAATCACTGAAGCCGACATACAGTCCGCCCACGACTGAGCTGCACTGCAGTACCAGTTCAGGCTCACCTGTGTAGTCTGGCAGGCTGAAGCTGTAGATTGCGAATGCAATCCCGCCTCCTGTTGAACCGCTGGCGGTAAGCACGCAGTTGTTTCCATCGATGGCCGCATGCTGACTGGGCAGTAGCGCGGAATACTCCGCTCCATTCAGCTCCGCTCCGCTCGTTTCACTGCTGCTGCGCGCCAGACTGTCCAGCGGCGGGAGTTGCTGATGCAGCGTTGCAGGGTGCACCGGGCTGCTGGTGCCAGGCTGCAGGCCGGAGCTGCATCCTGCAAGAAACAGAATTATGATGAGAACAACTGCTGACTTCATTGATTAAACCTGTCTGGCTGGATTGGCACGGATATTCTACTATGCCTGGTCTCTGCCTGGACATGCTGCCAGTCCGGATCCTGAGTCTGTCGGCTTTCCCTCACAGCAATCTGGCAAACTCCCGGCGGAAGTCCTCCTGCACAGCCTGCGCCAGCAGGTAGGCACTGTGGTTGACAACCGGCGCCGCGCCGAGCGGCAGCTGCCTGTTGACCGGTCCCTTGTCACCGGCCTGCCACAGCACCTTGGCACTCACCACATCCCCGCGATGCCACCAGTTCAGCCAGCGGCACTGCTTGAAGGGCCCGGCACAGCCGTGGCGGTAGAGCGCCTGGCTGACGACGCGGTCGAAAACCGGCTTGCCTGAATGCAGGGCATTGAAGGACATGTTGATCGTGTCCAGCGGGCAGCCGAAGGTCACGAACAGCCGCAGGCGGCGCTGCATCTCCCGCGTCATCCAGCGGTTGCCATGCCGGCCGGCCTTGTCCCCATCCAGCTGCAGCTTGTCAATCTCATGCAGGCGTTCGAAGTAGCGGCACAGTGCCTGGTAGGCCACCACGGTGCCGAGGCTGTGCGCCATCACGATCAGATCCTGGCCCTGCTGGCGCTGGATCTCACTGTGCTGGTGCGCGGCATTCGCGGGATTCGGCGCGAGATCGTAACCGAAGAATCGCTCCAGGTTTTCCTCTGACAACTGCAGGATCCGCGTGCGCAGGGCGAACATCCGGTCATTCTCATCAGTGGAGACGAAGGCCGCCACGTCCCCGAGATACTCCCGGATGAACAGCAGACCGCGCCGGATCAGGGAAACCCAGGTCACGAGCAGGATCAGCAGCAGCGAAAGCGTGGCGGCTTCCCGGCCGAAGGCCAGATCCCCGCGCAGGGCCAGTGAGATTGCCAGCAGCCCGCAGCCGTAACCCAGCATGCGCGGCAGACCGACTTCATTCTTGATCAGTCGCCAGCCCATCATCCCGACCAGCGCCAGCAGGGATGCCAGCGGCAGCGAGATCGCAGCCCAGGCCCAGACCCGCAGTGCGGGGAAACCGGACGGGACATCCGCCGTTGCCAGGCAGGCCTGCAGTTGCCCCCAGTGGTTGCGGCAGCCTCCGGCGATCATGAAGTAGGCCAGCACGCCGAAGGTGAGGTACATCAGCATGAACCAGTACCAGTCGGCACTGCGGACGGCGGGCCGCTGCAGGTCCTGGCGGCTGAGCGGAGTATTGACACTGTTGGCAAGTACTGAGCTGCCGACATGGTTCAGCACTACCGGCAAGAGCGTTGCCAGGATTGCCAGCCAGCCCCGCCAGTCCAGCAGCGGAGCACCGCTGAGCAGGGCCGGCTCAGCGATCAGTGCGCGCATGCCCGGCCAGTTGAGCGTCAGCCAGTCGCGCATCCCTTCCACTGCCGGAAGGATGTATCCCAGATGCAGTACCCAGACCGCCAGCCAGCCCACTACGAGGGCGGAAAGCCCCATCACCAGGAGCGGCAGCACCACGATCACCAGCGCCAGTCTCAGCAGCAGCCAGCTCAGGCGCCAGACGTCGCTGATTGATTCCAGCTGGCCATAGTCATCGCGACGGCAGCGCTCACGCTGCTGCTCCTTGTCCTTCCGTCTGGCGAGAGGCATTGTCACGAGAGCCCTGACGATCGAACTCAGGCCGCCGATCAGCCACATGATCGTGCGCCGCGCCCGCGCCGTGCCGCTGGCAATCGGAGCCCAGTAGACCTCCGAGGCATGGATCACCAGTTCCTGGTGGCTGCCCATCCGCGCGGCAACAGCCGGATGCAGCTGCTCCCGCTCGAGCTTCAGGTGCACCTCCCTGTCTCCCCTGCGCCGCTGTGTATTCAGTTCCGGGATCAGCACCGCCTTGTTGCCAAACAGTACATCGCGCGGCTTTTCGCAGAGGCTGAAGATCAGGAAGTTGACAAGCTCATCCAGTGTCATGTAGCGGTTCTGCAGGCCCATGCCATGGAACAGTG
Source organism: bacterium (assembly GCA_020440605.1). Classification (GTDB taxonomy): domain Bacteria; phylum 4484-113; class 4484-113; order 4484-113; family JAFGCY01; genus JAHEFU01. Next base: position 71,558 of record JAGRNT010000015.1, read on the forward strand.
CGATGTCAAACCTGCGTCGCTCCGCTGTCTCGTCCACGGCTGGCTGGACCTGCTCCGCCTCCGCCATCAGCAGCTGCTTCCCGAAGAGCTCCAGCAGTTCCTGCCAGGCCTTATCTGCGGAATCCTGATGGTGGCCCATCCGCTCGCTGAGCTGCAGCTCAACATCCGTGAAGGCATGCCCGGCCTCCGGATACTGCTCCAGGTGAATGCGCACGCCTGCATCATGCCAGCGCCCGACCAGCTGCTTGACGAAGTCCAGGCTGGCAACACCGTCGCGACCACCATGGCAGACCAGACAGCTGGCCTGTGTGGATCCCCGTTCCGGCGGGGCCAGGCGGCTCGGTCCCATGTGGAAGATCCCGGCAGCCCTGATCTCAGGCATGCACCTGAGCATGTTCAGCACACCGACCCCGCCTGCGCAGAAGCCGATCATCCCCAGCCGGCTTATACACGCCTCGGGCTGCTTGCAGAGGCCATCATATGCGGCCCAGACCCGGCGCTGGTAAATCCGGAAGTTCAGCTGGTACCAGCCACAGCGGATGAAATGCCAGATTCTGCCATGGGCTTCATCACGCCTGCCGTATATATCCACCACGAACGCGGCATAGCCCGCCTCCGCCAGCTTGCGGGCATGCCGCTCCTCATTGCCCTGCGGGCCGCGAAACGCCGGCAGTATGAGCACGGCCGGACGAGCACCTTCGAGATCGGATCTGAAGTAAAGTCTGCCGCGCAGTTTCGCCCGGCCATCCCTGTATTCAATATCCCGCTCGCTGACTACTGGCATCCCTTGCTCCGTTCTGCAATTTAACCCGGCATTGATCTGAGGGTAGCACAGCCTCTGTCCGGACATGTGCAGTATTCCTCATCAGTCTCTCAATCCCGGCTCAGGAGAGCGGCCCCGGCAGGGGAAAGGCAGCTCCCGGTGTTAAGCTATTACTCACTCCGGAAGGGCCCACGGGCCATCCGGGCCTGACAAGGACGTTTGCAATGGCACAGACAGTACGAGTCAAGGTGCGCCGCCAGGATGAGCCCGGCGCCAAGTCTTACTGGCAGGAGTTCGATGTCCCCTGGACACCGGGCATGAACGCGCTGTCCTGCCTGCAGGAGATCCAGAAGAACCCCGTCACCGCCGATGGCAAGGCCGTCGCCGCCGTGGTCTGGGAAAGCTCCTGCCTCGAGGAGGTCTGCGGGGCCTGCAGCATGCGCATCAACGGTATCCCGCGCCAGGGCTGCAGCTACCTCGTGCACGAGGGCGAGCAGCTTGTCCTCGAACCGATGAGCACCTTCCCCGTGGTCCGCGACCTGATCATCGACCGTGAGCGGATGTTCCAGGCTCTGCTGGAGAGCCACTCCTGGATCGACATCGACGGCACGCATGATCTCGGCCCCGGTCCGCGCCAGAGTCCGAAGGACCAGAGCTGGATGTACGTGCTCAGCCGCTGCATGACCTGCGGCTGCTGCCTTGATGCCTGCCCGCAGGTCAATGACCACAGCGAGTTCGTGGGCCCGAGCGTGATCAGCCAGGTGCGCCTGTTCAATGCCCACCCCTCCGGGAAGATGCACGCCGACAAGCGCCTCGATTACCTGATGCAGCCCGGCGGGATCGCGGACTGCGGCAATGCCCAGAACTGCGTGAAGGTCTGCCCGAAGGAGATCCCGCTCACCCAGAGCATCGCGGAACTCGGCAAGGCCACCCTCGCCTACGGCATGAAGCGCTTCTTCCACAAGGCTGACCTGGAGATGTAACGGAGGCCCGGAGCAATCCGGGCAATGGAGGCCGAAGCTTGCTTCTGCAATGGAGACCCCATGCAATCCTGGCAAGGGAGGCGGAAGCTTGCTTCCGCAATGGAGACCCAGGCAATCCGGATTAGGGAGGCGGAAGCTTGCTTCCGCAATGGAGACCCCATGCAATCCTGGCAAGAGAGGCCTGATGTCAGTCAGGCAACGAACCTGCGGCGCTATCCCCACATTGGATGCACCACCACAGCTCTATTTCCTGCCACATAGTTCGACCTTCGTGTACATATGTGAACTCTGCCAAGCTGTTGAACGTTGTAGTGCAAGGCAAGGATGTTCCTCATAAATCCTGGCAATCCTCATCCGCAATTCTGTCTAGTTGCTTCCGGAAAACCGTGACTTGCTTGAGGGGCTGCTGAGGCAGCCCCTTTGTTTTCGGGCGATTGCCAGCCGCAGGCCGGCTCCGGGCGGAGTCTCAACGTTACCTGTTCTCGACCAGCGCCAGGCTGGCCCTGCCTTCCTGTCCGCTTTCCACATCGTAGGGCACGACGAAGTAGCGGTAGGTTCCGGCAGTGGTGATGATGTCGTCAAAGCTGTAGCGCACGGTCTGCTTGCCGCCGCCGCCGGACTCGTAGCGGCCGATCGTGTACGGCAGCGAGGGATCCTGCGGGTGTGCCAGCATGAAGTAGGCCGGAGAATCCGGGGCCAGCCTGTAGATCCTGTAGCCGTCGATGCTCTCCCCGAAGTGCTGGGCGATAACTGTCAGGTCGGACAGCCCGATCTCCCCGCTGGCATCGCCGTCAATCCGTGCCATGCGCCAGTTCATGCTTGTCTCCTCGCCCGCCGGCACATTCAGACTCTCGGTCCCGGTAACCGTCCGGTCATAGTAGACCCGCCTGCCGAAGTTCTGGGCCAGTGTTGCCAGGTCGCTGGCCAGCACCTCTCCGTTCTGGTCATAGTCCCCCAGCAGGCGTTCCGTCCAGCGCAGCTGGATCCGCATCGGCTCCGGTCCTTCCACCCCATCAGGGTCATAGGGCTGGGCCGTCAGGTCGAACACCGCATTCCCACTGCCCTGCGGCGGTGACGAGGAAATCCGCTCGGGATCCAGCCCCCTGCGCTGCAGTTCCAGCTCAAGGGCTTCCTGCAGCTGCAGCTGGTCTGTAGCGATTGTGGGTGCGGTCTGAACCTGATCGGATGGATTGAAGTTCTCCGTGCCCTGCCCTGCAGCGCAGCCCGCCATGATCATCCCCGCGGCAGCCATGCCGCATACTGCCAGTCTTCCCAAGTCAGTCCTCCCTCGCGGCTGCCGGAGCGCCGCATCAAGTTCCAGCCGGATTGCGTTTCCAGTGAAGCTTAACCGAGAACAGCCTGCACCGCATGCCTCACTTGTCCGGATTTCCTGGGAAACAGTCAGTTTTCTCCAGTGATCACAGGCTCATTCCAACCGGAACTTCACCCAATGCTGCCTCCTTCTGCACTGTCCGTCAGTCCCGATGCGGTTATCACTTGTCAATTCAGAGATCACCCATCCGCGATATGGCACTGGGTTGATCCGGAGGAAACATACATGACCCTGATCAAGTGGAATGACGATCTTTCAACCGGTGTGGGATTCGTTGACAATGAGCACAAGGCCCTCGTCAACATGATCAATGAGCTCAATGACGCGATGCTGCAGAAGCACGGCAAGGAAGTTGTCGGCAACATCATCAGTCGCATGGCGGCCTACGCCCGGAACCATTTCGAGCATGAGGAGAAGGAGATGAAGGCCTGCAACTTCAGCGGCTATGCCGCACACAAGAAGGAGCATGATGACTTCATCGCCAAGGTGGCTGAGCTGAAGACGGAGCTCGACGAGGGCCGCATCATGGTCACGACCGACACGATGAAGTTCCTCAAGAGCTGGCTGACCAGCCACATCATGATCACTGACAAGCTCTATGTTGACAGCTTCGTCTCGCATGGCGTGCATTAGGGAGTGATCCGTAGCCAGTGGTCCGTAGTCAGTGGTCCGTGGCCAGTAGTGGCGGCAGCATGCTGCCGTGCTCCCGGAACCTGGAATATGGACACCCGTAGCGGCGGCATCCTGCCGCCGACCATCCAGCGCCTGGAAGGCGCCGCTACGGTAGCAGGCCGTTTACGGCCTGATCCAGCATTTACGGCCTGACCCGGCGTAAACGCCGGGCTACCGTAAACCCGACCCGGACACGCGAATGCGTGGCCGCAGGGTCAGACTGCCGAGCGCTTGCGCGAGGCAGAAAATCAAAAGGGGCCGCGCCAAGGCAGCCCCTTTTCCACTCATCTACCGCGCCTGCGGTTCAGCTGATCCCCATTGCGGCGGCCAGTTCATCCTCGGTGGGATCGCACAGCAGGCGTCCCCCGACCATGATGGCGGGCAGGCTGATCGCCTCCTGCGTTCCGGCCAGTGACCTCAGTTGCTGGGCGACCTGCTGGTCGCTCATGACATCGAGGTATTCATACGGCACCGCGTAGCTGTCCAGGAAGAACAATCCGACCTGGCACTCCACGCATTCGCCCGATCCAAAGAACTTCACATCCATCGCTAACCCACCTGCGATTAAATATCCATCAACCGCGAATATTATACGTAGATTGAATGTGATTGGGGACTGTCAATTCCGGCATTTTTGCCAGTTTTTGCTGACAACGTGAATCGGTCAGGCCTCATGCGGTCTGGACCGCTTGTCAGTTGCCGGATTATGACGGGGGATCAGTACTTGTGGAAGCCGCTGCGGTTCTTGCGTCCCAGCCTGCCACCCTTGACATACTGCTTGACGGTGCGCGGCGTCATGAAATGATGGCGACCGGTTTCGCGGTAGATGCTGTCACAGGTATGCTGGTAGGTGTCGAGGCCGACGAGATCCGCCAGCCTGAAGGGACCGAGCGGGAAGCCCGCGCCGAGCTTCATTGCGGTGTCGATGTCCTCAATGCTGGCAGCACCTTCCTCGTAGAGGTTCATCGCCTCATTCATCATCGCCGTGAGGATCCGGTTGACGATGAAGCCCGGAGTCTCCTTGACGCGGATGCCGGTCTTGCCCATTGCCTTTGCCAGTTCCTCAGTGCGGCTGATCGTCTCCTCCCCGGTATTCAGCCCGGGAATCACCTCGACGAGCGCCATCGCGGTCGGCGGGTTGAAGAAGTGCATGCCGATCACGCGCTCCTGGCAGTCCGTGGCGGCGGCGATCTGCGTGATGCCGTAGCTGCTGGTGTTGGTGGCCAGCACGCAGTCCGGACTGCAGACTGAGGCCAGTTCACCGAAGATCGCATGCTTGAGTTCCAGCACTTCCGGAGCGGATTCGATCACGAAGCTGCAGCCGGCAAGACTGCTCAGTTCGGTGGCGGGATGGATGCGCTCGATGATCGCCTGACGGCCTTCGTCAGTGGACAGTTCCGCGTGTGCAAAGTGCTTCTCATCGCGCGAGAGCATCCTGAGCACCTTCCCCAGGCGCGTGATCACGGGCTGCATTTTTTCCACATCGCGGGCCACCGCGGTCACTTCATAACCGGCCATGGCACCTAGCAGGGCAATCTCGCTGCCCATCAGCCCGAATCCGATAACTCCCATGGAGCGCGACATCCAGCTTCCTCCTTGCAATCGCATCAATAGTCTAGCATCCAGTCCTGCAGCTCCAGTGCGGGTGCGGGCTGCCGATAAACAGGACATGTCCGGCCTTGGTTGTATAATTCCAGTGATGGCGAAGGATGATTCTGTCAGCAACGCAGGTGGCGCCGGACTGGGCTGGTTCTGGATCGGCGCCGGACTGGGCATCGTACTGAGTGCCACGGCTGTTGTCGTGGCCAGCGAGTTCCGTGAGGGACGCCGCAGACGGCTCCGCGGCCAGCTCGGCGGCTTCGAGCAGGGTGAAAGCGACCTCATCGAAGACCTGACCACTGCCGTGAGCGGAGGCCTCTCCGCGCTGGCTGAAACGGCTGAGCTGCTCAGCAATACCTTCAGTGCCGCGCGCAGTGAGCTGATCAAGTTCAACCTGGACAGTTCCGGAGCAGGCAGTGGATCCGGCAGCAGCGCCTGGTACTACGGTGAGGATGACGAGCCCGAGCAGCAGAGTGAAAGCCGCGAGTTGCCGGACATCGACTACGAGCAGACCTGAACTCAGGCAACTGCCGCATGTCAGGACTCCCCTACTTCTCCAGTTTCAGGGCCCGGCGCAGGCTGCGCACCTCCCCGGCCGTCATCGCGCGATGCTCCCCAGGTGAAAGCTTATCCAGCACCAGTGGGCCGAAGCGCTGTCGCTTGAGCCGCAGCACCTCATAACCCAGAGCCTCGCAGACACGGCGGATGATGCGGTTGCGGCCTTCGGTCAGCTCAATATTCAGGCGGCTGCGGTCACGCTCGAGACTGACCAGTTCCACCGTATTGAAATGCGCCTCGCCATCCTCGAGCTGTACGCCGTCAACCATCTGCTGGGCATGTGCCTCGCTGAGACGCGGCCGCACCGTGACCCTGTACTCCTTGCTGACCCCGTAGCGCGGATGAGTCATCCTGTTGGCCAGCTCACCGTCGGAGCAGAGCAGCATCAGTCCCTCGCTGGCCCGGTCCAGACGGCCGACCGGCCGCGGTGAACCGGGCAGGGTGGCGCAGAGTTCACCCACGCTCTGGCGGCCCAGTTCATCCTGCATGGTGCTGACGATGCCCCGGGGCTTGTAGTAGACGTAGTAGTGCTGCTTGAAGCCGAAATGCAGCAGCTTGCCGCGAACCTTGATCCGGTCCCGGCGGATGTCGACCGTGGTGGCCAGATCCGTCACGACCTTGTCATTGACGCGGACCTGGCCGGAGCTGATCAGCTGCTCAGCTGCCCGCCGGCTGCAGACCCCGGCCTGGGCGATCGCCCGGTTGATGCGCATGCTGCTCATCGTGCTTCGCGCTGCCGCTAGTGCAGCTGGCCCTCCCGCAGGATCTGGTTCATGGCCTTGAACTGGGGATGCTCCTTGGAACGGGCCCATTCAAAGCAGACACTTTCATGGTTCGTGATCACCGCTCCGGCCTGCTGCATGCGCTCCAGTCCGTGGCGGCGGTACTCCTCACCGCGGCCGCTGACCGCCTCCCAGCACACATGAACCTGCCGGCCCAGTGCCAGGCTGGCCAGCACGGTCTGCATCACACAGACATGCGTCTCGATCCCCGCGGTGACAAGCTGCAGCGAGCTGGCTGCCAGACCGGGACGCAGTTCATCCACGGCCTGCTCGAATCCGGCATCGCCGCAGCAGCCGAAGGACAGCTTCTCCACGAAGCGCTTCGGCACGCTCAGTCCGTCAAAGGCCGCACGCACATCCTCATGCGTCGTGCCCAGGCCCTTCGGGTACTGCTCGGTGAGGATCACCGGCACCTCAAACAGCTCCGCAAGCTGCATCAGGCGGATCGTGGCCTGCTTCACGAGCTGCGGGCGGTGGACCATGTCCATCAGCTTGCCCTGCAGGTCGATCACGACCAGCAGGCTGGTCTGCGGGCTGAGCAGTGTTGTGAATGACATTGAGGATCCTCAGGGCTGGCTGCCACCCCAGATTATATGGCACAAAAAAAGGGCCCCGGTACAGCCGGGGCCCTGGTGAATCGCTCGTGAGTGCCGTTCTAGCTAATCGGCACCAGCTTGATCGCCGTGTCGAACTTGTTCTGACCGGTGGAGATGTCAATGGTCTTGGTCAGCGTCTGATACTCAGGATGGCTGAACACGACCTGGTAGGTCCCCGCCGGCAGGTCGCCGATGAAGAAGCTGCCGATCGAATCGGAGGTGGTGGTACGGGTGGTGTTGGCCACCGTCACCTTCACGTCCTCGATGTACAGGCCGGTATCCTCGGCAATCACCGTACCGCCGTAGCTGCCGAGCGTCGCCGGAGCATTGGGGATCAGGTTGAAGTTCACCACGATGTTCTGCTCGGGCAGGATGTCCACCGTGGTGGAATCGCTGTCGAAGTTGAACTTGGTGCACTGCATGAAGTACTGGCCGGTCAGCAGGTTGGTGATCACGTACTGGCCGTTGATGTCAGTCGTGCGGGCCGCGAGCACACCGCTCTCGTTACCGATGGTCACGGTGGCGCTGGCCAGCGGATCATTGGTGTTGAGGTTCTTCACGGTGCCGTTCACGCCGCCGTACTTGCGGTCCGGGGCGCTGGGGCGGATGATGCGCAGCTGATCCACGTCGGCGATGAAGATGTTGCCTTCGAGGTCCACCGCCACGTCGGAGGGGGCGATGAAGTTGTTGCCGCTGCTGCCGCGAGCGCCGGAACCGATCTGGGTCGTGAACTCGCCGGTGGTACCGTCGAAGATCTGGATGCGGCGGTTGCCCGGATCGCAGACGAACAGGTCATCCGTGCGCCAGTCCACCGCCATGCCGGCGGGTCCGCCCACGTTGATGTCCGGGTCCTCAAGCTGTCCACCGTTGGTCGGGGGCAGCTCCGCGAACTGGCTGGGACCACCGCCGTAGCTGTCACCGATCACGCGGTTGTAGCCAAGGCCGTTCTCCACGAAGCCGGACATGCTGTAGGTCAGGTTGGCATCGTTGTAGAAGGCACGTCCGACACCGACGTAGTTGCGCTCGAAGTCAGCTGCGCCGGAATAGACGTTCCAGGACATCTCCGTCCGGTTGAACGGGAAGTAGGTGTCCATCACGAAGGTACCGAGGCTGCCCACGCCGCCGGGACCGATCAGGTCGCCGAAGTCGCCGGAGAAGAAGCCGTCGGCACGGTGGAAGCAGCCGCTGCCACCGGTGATGATGTTGTTCTGGTCCTGGGGATCCTCGACACTCCACTCGCCGCCGCTCTCAAGAGCGAACTGGCGGAAGAAGTTGAGGACCTGCAGTGCACGCGGATAGTCCGGGACGGCCTCCGTGGCAACCACATCGATGTCAGCGGTCACATAGACGCTGCCCATGCGGTCGACACCGACGTCATAGACGCTGAGGCACTGCAGCGGAGCCTCGTCCGCCGGGGGAATGATCTCCGGGTTGGGCAGGCCGGCGACCTTGCCGAGATCGGCATTGCCACCGTCGGGACGCGCCGCGCCGGGATTCAGGGTACGGGTGAAGATCGTCAGGTAGCCCCACTGCGAGATCGGCTGGTGGGCCACGATCGGCAGGTTGGCATACGGATACGGATCCTCACTGCTCAGCTCGATCTGCGGAGCGGCGGGGAACACGGACACGCCGCGCACCTCAGCCCCGACGGGAGCGGTGTTGACGAAGTTGCCGAGCTTGTCGAAGCAGTAGATGTTCGCACTGTCCACCACATAGACATACTCATTGCTGGCAGCGATGCCGCGCACATCGGCGTAGCTCGCGCCTCCGGGAAGCTGGAAATTCCCGAACAGAGGCAGGATCGGCTCGTTGTCATCGCCGGCCGGTGCCTGGTTGTCCGGATTGAAGAGATCCCCGGGAGTGGTGGTGGAATCACCACCGCCACCGCAGGAAGCCAGCAGCACCGTCAGGCCAAGGAGGACCATCAAGACTCTCAGCCAGTTGTTTTTCATGATCATGAACCTCATTGTTGTTCCTTGATTATCAGACCACCGGAAGGACTTCCGGCAGTCCAGACACTGCTAGCCGATTCCACCGCCACCGCCGCCACCGGCGACGTTGTCCTCCTGGGACTGGTTGATGTTCAGGCTGATCTCACGCACACCGCCGGGACCGATCTCGAACTGGGTCTCGGTGGGCTGGAAGCGGGAGCTGATGCCGCCACCATTGTCCAGCACGATCGTACGCAGGGTCAGTTCGCCTGCCGGGACCACCATCATGAAGCGGTGGTCAGGGTTGATGGCCTCGTTCTGCTCGAAGTGGTCATCCTGATCAGCGAAGGGCGGAACAGGACCGAAACCGAAGTCGTTGAAGAAGTACTTGCCCTCGATCTCGAAGATCACGTCGATGTCGATCTCCTCGAATGTACCGTCACCGGTGTCGATGGTGATGGTGGGGCTGAAGTTGTTGATCGTGCCGATCACGATGCCGCTGGAAACCGGCAGGAACTCGCGGAAGGGAGCACCGCCGGCGGAAGCCACCATCGGGTGCAGCACGAACAGCTGGTCGAATTCCTTCAGGTCATTGGCATTGTCAATACCGGTCGGAGGAACCGAACGGGACAGGTCAGCACCGCTGTAGTACTTGTTGGTGAGCTGGTTGCCGCGCATGATCACCATGACTTCGTCGTTCTGGTCAAAGCCCAGGGTCGAGTAGTTGCCGGTGGTGAAGGTCACGGACGGAGCGCCGCCGGCCAGGCCGCGATCCGCATACAGCAGCTTGTGGTTCATCGCATTGACCTGCACCGGGATGTTGGTCTGGGTGACGGGGTCAAAGCGGCTGCCGCTCACGAAGGTGTTCAGCTCAGCCAGATCAGAGATGCTCAGCGTACCGCCGCGGATGTTCTCGTTGTCAGCGGCGTACTGCCCGAACGCGTCGTAGACAGCGTTCTCCTCGGCATCACCGAGGGCACCGATGTCGTTGAACATGCCGATCATGTTGAAGTCGGCGCTCGCGCTCAGCCAGTTCAGCATCGTGTTCGCCAGACGTGCGTCCTTGAACTGCTGGATGGCGAAGTAGACGTTGCGGCTGGCATTGATCTCATTGGAAAGCAGCTCAAGCGGCTGGTCGTTGGGCCCGAAGTAGACCTCAACCACGCCGTTGCCACTGCCCACCAGGAAGGTGTGCTTCGTGTCGTCACGCTTGTGCACGCCGAAGTTGCCCTCCACGAACATCTGGTTGAACTGGTTCGTGAAGGCAGCCGCGATCTCAGTGCTGTTGAGCGTGATCACATCGCCGTATGTGTTGGTCGAACGGTCGCTCTCCCAGTTGTAGCTGCCGGTCACGACCCGCGCCTGATCAATGATCAGGAAGCGCGAATGCATGATGCGCGGCGCGCCATCCAGGTCGGTGCGCACGTCGATGTTGCCATTGCTCTGGTTGATGTCCTCAAGCTGATCATAGAACGGCTTGTAGGTGAGGTCATCATAGTAGGCCTTTTCGGTGATGATCCTGATCTGGGTGCCGGAACGTGCTTCCTGGAGCAGAGCCTCCACCACTTCCTGGCGATCAATCGCGGCCGCAGCGACATCCAGGCTGGAGTTCGCCGACGCGATCAGTGCGAAGATCGGATCATTGTTCAGGTTCGTATCGGAGTAAGCCGCCGTACGGTACCTGTGGTCAACGGTCTGCACGGATACGTCCGGCACAAGGTTAGGATTGTTATCCACGTCCTGTGCACTGTCACCGCCGCCGCAGCTGGCCAGCCCGATCATCACGACCAGGACTGTTATTAGCATCAAGAGAGATGAGCGATTCATCTGACCCTCCGGCTCCTTAGCTAGATGTTAAAAGAATATTATTGGCTGTGTGCTACCTGCTGTCAAGCAAGCACGAGCCAGTTGTGTAGTAGTAGTGTAGTAGTTTTGAGGTTCCCGAGCCCAACTCTCGCTGTTATCTTACCCGTTTTCGGGCATGATACCAACTCTTATTCCCTGATTCCTGCTTCCTCATGCAGTTCGTTGAGCACCTTACCGAAGTATTGCTCAACCGCCTGGCGCGCCGGATGCAGCGCAATCAGGGAAATGACCTCAGGGATTTCGGAGGTCAACCGGCTGTTGCGTGGTCTCGGAGTGCGGAAGCTGACCTTCTCGCAGGAAACCGGCACCAGCCTGTCCGAATCTAGACACGCGGATTCCAGCGCCAGTTTCGCCCAGCCATACCAGGATTCAAATCCCTTGCTCGTGAGATGCACGATTTTCGGGAACTGCTGTTCCAGCATCAGCTGCAGGGTCATGTTGGCCAGGTGCGGCGCGTAGCTGACCGCCGTGTGCTGGTCATTCACCACGCTGATCGGGCCTTCCGTCTCAAGATAGCGACTGGCGATCGCGCGGAAGAAATTGCGCTCGGTCTTGCCGTCCAGGCGCTCACCGAACACTCCGCTGGTGCGGATCACGTGCCCGCGGAAGAACTTGCGCACAATGATTTCGCCTTCCAGCTTGCTCGCTCCATAGATGTTGAGGGGCTGCGTCGGACTGCTTTCATACCAGAGATGCTGGGAGCCGTCGAAGACGTAATCCGTGGAGAAGTACAGGACACGCGCCATCAGCTGCTGGGCCAGGTCCACGATGGTCTTGGTCGCCGCGGTGTTGACCTCCACTGCCTCGCGCGGATTCTCCTGGCAGTAGTCCACCTTGGTCAGGGCGGCCGTGTGCACGATCCAGTCCGGCCGGAATTCCGTCACGCGGCGGCGCAGCAGCGGCAGGTCGCGCATGTCGACTTCACTGTGCGGCAGCGCCTGCACGTTATGACCGCGCCGGTGCGCCTCACTGGCGAGTGCCGAGGCCACCATTCCCGAACCGGTTAGCAGGATTCTTGTCATTCCCTTCCTGGACGCATTGCCGCCGGGCGCACGCCTGCAACCCGGCTACAGAGATGCATACCTGGATTATGCGTGGATCAGTTTGAACCTGAGAGATCAGGGCTTGCGAGCTTGGAATTCTCCGCCACCAGATAGCGGATCAGATCCATGCAGCGCACGCTGTAACCCCACTCATTGTCATACCAGCCCACGACCTTGACCATGTTGTCACCGATCACCTTCGTGAGCTGGGCATCCACGATGCAGGAATGCTCCGCCTGAATGATATCGGTACTGACGATCGGATCATGAGTCAGATACAGAATTCCGTCCAGCTCGCCGTCCACCGCACGCTGGAAGGCATCATGCACCTCATCCACAGTCACATCCTTTTCAAGCGTGCACGTCAGATCGCAGAGACTGCCGGACACCGTCGGCACGCGCACCGCCAGGCCATCCATCTTGCCATCCAGCTCGGGAATGATCAGGCCGATGGTCTTCGCCGCACCGGTGCTGGTCGGGATGATGTTCGCGGCCGCACTGCGTGCGCGGCGCAGGTCCTTGTGTCCGCCGTCCAGCAGGCGCTGGTCATTCGTGTATGAGTGCACGGTGTTGATCAGGCCCTTCTTGATGCCGAATGCATTGTTGAGCACATGGGCCATGGGCGCCAGGCAGTTCGTGGTGCAGCTCGCATTGCTGATCACCTGCGGGCGGCCGTCGGCGATCCACTTGTGATGGTTGATGCCGTAACAGTAAGTCGGCATCAGGTCCTTGGCGGGCGAGCTGAGCAGCACAAACTTGGCACCGCCATCAAGGTGCTTTTCACAGTCGTCCGTGCGCCGGAACACGCCCGTGCTTTCCAGCACGTAGTCGACGCCCATGTCTCCCCAGGGGATCTGTGCCGGGTCCGCCTGGGAGATCAGCTTGACGCTGTCGCCGTCAATCATCAGCGTATCGCCGCTGATGCTGACCTTGCCCTTGAAGGGTCCGTAGGTCGTGTCGTACTTGAACAGATGGGCATTCGTTTCTGCGTCGGCACGGTCATTGATGGCCACGAGGTCGATGTTGCCCATACCCGCCGCGATGCGTGCCACCTGACGGCCGATGCGGCCGAAACCGTTGATTCCCAGACGAATAGCCATTTGGCCTCCACTGCTGATTCGGAGATTGCTAAAGCAGCCTAATTATATGCAGTGGATCTGAGGCCCGGCGGAGTCCGCACTGGATCAGTTGCCGTCCTGGATATAGCTGTCGATGCCTGCCGCGATACCGCGCGCGAGCTGCGTCTGATAGTTCGGATCCGCCAGGCGCAGGCATTCCTCGCGGTTGGTCATGAAGCCGCATTCAACCAGCGCAGATGGCATCACCGATTCCCGCAGCACGAAGAAATTCGCCTCGCGCACCTTCTTGTCCACGGCCCCGGTACTGGCCAGCATGCTGCGCTGGATGTATGCAGCCAGCAGCGGACCGCTGGTGCTGGCGGGATGGTGGAAGGTCATCACGCCCTGCATCTCCGGATCGCTGATCGAATTGCAGTGCACGCTCACGAACAGGTAGGGAAGCAGCGCATTGGCATAGTCCGTACGCGTGCCGAGACTCACGAATCGGTCATCCTGGCGGGTCATGATCACGCTGTAGCCCATGCCCTCCAGCTGCTCGCGCAGCTGCTGCGTGATTCCCAGTGCCAGCGGCGCTTCCCAGTAGCCGTCGACCACTCCCTGGGCACCGGGATCGGAGCCGCCGTGGCCCGCATCCAGCATGATCGTGCGTCCGCGCCGGGCCATGCTGCCGCCCCCGGGCTGGGGCCGGCTGTAGGGCAGCAGCTGCAGGAAGTTGCGAGCGCCGTTGTCCTTGCTCAGCAGGCGGTAGTCCACCGGATTGGCAAGGTCCAGCACCACGCGCACCGTGTTCTCCTCCGGTGTGCCGATGCGGATCTGCTGCACGCTGCCCACATTGACGGGGATGTACTGCGTGGCCTCGCGGTACTGCGCACCGATGAAATCCACCACCAGCCGGTCCGGGTTGCTGATCAGCTCGGCCTTCGTCTGCGTGGAGCGCCCGAGCTGCACGTTGAGGCTGATTTCGCCGGAGCTGGTCTGGGCATAGCTGGCAACCTGCAGGTAGTTGCCGAAGCGTACGGCGGCGAAACCGCGCCGCTCCTCGTTGTCAACCTTGAAGCCGGTGCGCTGCGGCTGGCGCAGGAAAACATAGCTGCGCCCCAGTTCGGGCTGGGTCTTGTATCCGATGCGGCTCAGCACGCCGTTGCCACTGAGCTCGCGCCCTTCGGTCTCACCGAAGAAGCCGCCCTCCACGCTCAGTTCCACGCGTTCGTCGTCAATCTGCCGGCCCGCCACATGCACGGGTGTCAGGCAGGACAGCGTCAGCAGCCGTGAATCCTCGCTGTAGTGCAGGTCGCGGATCAGGCCCACCAGCTGATAGAGATCCTCAACCGTATTGAAGGACAGGTAGAGCCCGAGGCTGCGCAGCAGTTCCACCTCGCCATAGAGCGCACCGTCATGCAGGAGCAGTTTGTCAGCACCGAGTGCCGAACCATTCAGTTCACCCGCGGCCTGGTCCATGCCGCGCGGCAGGTCCAGCAGATTGCCGGCCAGGCCGTAGCGCACGCGTCCGGCCAGTGGTGCGGGTACGCTGCCCTGGGCCGGGGCGGCCAGCAGGCTGATGCTGCGGCGGCTGTCGAGGTCGACGGCCACGCTGCCGCCGGCCTTGCCCTCATCAGGGTTGTAATGCAGGTCGCCGAGTTCATCCTGCCCGGCCGTGGACTGCGCTGCTTCCAGACCCAGCTCTCGAAGCACGTCAAGATTCAGGTAGCTGCGTCCGGCGCTGTGGACCACGGGTGGATGCTCAAGGGAGCTGACCCGCGAGCCGAGCATGATGTACCAGCTGCCGGCTTCAGCCCGGCCGGTCCTGGCCAGACACACAAGCCAGGCCATGAGCAGTATGGCGGCGATCCTCACTGCCACAGGCTGGTGAGCTCCTCGGCGATCAGGCTGGCCGGTGCGGGTTCAGGGGCCTCACGCCGCGGGGCATCCCAGACGCGCTCCAGCCAGTGCATGATCTCGCGGCCATCTGGGTTTGCATTCGCGGAGACATGCCCCTGTCCCGTGATCTGCAGCTGATGGGCATTGCCGAACTGCTGGCGGTCACGGTGCTGGGTGTCGGGAATCAGGAAGGCCGGAATTCCGGCCTGCAGCAGCTCGCCGACCGTGGCGGCACCGCTGCGGCCGATATAGAAATCTGCGGCCGCCATCACGCTCGCGCTGTCCTCCAGGAAACCGACCTGGCGGTACTGCACCGGGCGCTCGGGGAGCTGCGAACTGTCCACGGCTGACTGCATGAGCTGCATGCGTTCTCCTGCGACGTGCAGGAGCGCCAACTTGTTCCACTGCGGGTCGGGGCTGTCCGCCGCGCGCTTCAGGAATGAGACCACCGCCCGGTGTACCGGAGTGGCACCGAGCGAGCCGCCCATGGCCACGATCAGGCGCCGGTCCGGATCGATCCCCAGCTCACGCAGCACGCGCACGCGGTTGCGGGAGACCGGCATCGCCGGGTAGCCGCAGACACGCAGCTTGGCCTGGGAGCAGCGTCCGAGGAAACCCTCCGCGATCTGCGGGCTGGCGGTGAACACGCGCCAGGCCTGCGGGGCGAAATGCCAATTCACCGCCCCCGGCGGGTCGTCCAGGGTGATCAGGGCCACGGGTACATTGCGGTCCAGCGCGGCCCAGATCACCGGCGCACTCACATAGCCACCCGTGGCCAGCAGCAGTCCTGGCTGGTAGGCGTCCAGCATGCTGCGGGCCTGCAGGAAGGGCCTCCCGAACAGAATCGGCAGGATGTGCTGGCGGTAGTAGTTGAGGTTCTGGATGCTCAGCGCCCGGTAGGCAAAGCGGATGTCGAAGCGCTGGAAGGGGATCCCGGCGGCGGGCACGATCGTTGACTCGATGCGGTCGCTGCCGAGCCACTGGAATTCCAGGTCCCGCACGCGGTGTTCCAGGGAACGCACCACTGCCAGAGCCGGAAAGACGTGTCCTGCGGAACCGCCCCCCGCCAGTAGAACGCGGCGGGCCGGGCTGTCCCTGTGTGAGCCGGTTGCCATCCCGTATATCTTAGCGCGGGCCGCAGTGCTTCGGCCTGAACATGTGTCAGGCACGGACGATTTGCTACGCGCCGCCGCCCTGGCTTCCGCCTCCGCCGCCCCCACCACCGCGCCGGCCTCGCCCGCCGCGTCGCCTCCGGGAACTGCTGCGCGGTGCGGAATCGGAACCTTCAGCTGCTGGGGAACGGTTCTCGGCTGAGGGCTGCTGGCCCTCACCGCTGCGCGCCGATCCCCCGGAACGCCCACGGCCACCACGGCCCCTGCCACTCCGGCCACGTCCACCGCCACCAGAGCTCTCTTCTCGGGGAGCGGCACCCGGCTGGTTTCCCGCTTCCTCACCGAAGCGCAGGATCCGCTCACCGATGAAGCGCTCAATGCGCTGCACGCCCCGGCTTTCGCTGCGATCGGCGAGTGTCAGCGCCAGGCCGGACTCGCCGGCGCGCGCCGTGCGGCCCACACGGTGCACGTAGTCCTCGGGATCCGTCGGCACGTCGAAGTTGACGACGAGCTCCACGCTGTCGATGTCCAGCCCGCGGCTGGCGACATCCGTGGCGACCAGGATCCTGAGCTTGCCCTCCTTGAAACGGTTCAGCGCCTCCTGGCGCTCGGACTGGATCCGGTCTGCGTGCAGGCTGGCAACCTTGCGGTTGTCACGCGCGAGGCTGCGCGCCAGGTCATCGGTGCGCTTCTTCGTGCGGCAGAAGATGATCACGCTCTGCCAGTCCCGCTCGTCCAGCACCTCGGCCAGGGCGCGGTCCTTCTGCTCGTTGCTGACCTCCAGCAGGTTGTGCTTGAGGCGGCTGGGTGGCTTGGTGCGCCCGATGCGGATCTCCTCGGGGTAGAACATGAAGTCCGTTGTCAGCTTCTTGATCGCCGGCGTCAGCGTGGCCGTCATCATCAGGGTCTGGCGGCGGGCCGGCATGCGGTTGAGGATCGTCGAGAGATCGAGGATGAAGCCCATGTCGAACATGCGGTCCGCCTCATCCAGCACGACATGCGTCAGGTCGTCAAACTGCATCCAGCCGTGCTGCATCAGGTCCAGCAGGCGGCCCGGGGCGGCCACCACCACCTCGCGGCCCTCATTGAGCGCGCTGATCTGCGGTCCGTCACTCACGCCGCCGTAGACGGCCACGGCGCGCACGTTCGTCAGTTCCGCGAGGGCCTGCACCTGCTCGGTGATCTGCTGCACCAGCTCGCGCGTCGGTGCGAGGATCACGGCCTGCGGCTTGAGCGGGCGGGCCGGTTCGCGGTCGATCAGGGCCTGCAGGATCGGCAGGGCAAAGGCCCCGGTCTTGCCGGTGCCGGTCTGCGCGATGCCATAGAGATCCTGGCCGCTGAGCGCCACCGGAATCACCTTCTCCTGCACGGGCGAGGGCCGGGTCCAGCCCAGCCTCGTGATGTTGGCGAGCAGTTCCGGCCGCAGCTTCAGCTCGGCGAAAGTCTCCACGCTGCCGACGAGCCCGGTGTCGTCAGCGGCGGGAGCACCGCCGGAATTCGCGTCTTCTTCATTATTCATAGGCACCGAGATTATAGCGGTGCGGGCAGATCAGGGTCCGCCGCCGGGCAATCCCCTGCCCGATCCCGTTTCAGCCCCGCTGCCGTGCTAGCATCTGCGCATGCTCTTCGCCGTCTGCCGCATGCTGGCCGTGCTCTGTGCGATCCTCGCCGGCTGGTGCCTGGGCCAGTCTAGCCCGGACTGGCGCGCGGATGTGGAGGCCACGCGCGACGACGGCTGCATGCCGCGGCTGTTCGGCATCGGCAACGGCATGGCGCGCCTGCGCCTGTTCGGTGGCAATCCGCTGGCCGGCACGGGAGCGATGCTGCTCTGGCTGCTCGCTGGCCTGCTGCTGGCTGTGTATGGATTCCGGGACGCACTTGACGGTGCAGCCGCTGGCAACACCGAGACCGGCTGGGGAAGCTACGGGATCATGCTGCTTTTCCAGCCCGCCAGCTGGATCATGCTCGGCAGCTTCGCCTTCGGTTATGTCGCCAGCAAAATGCATTCGGAGCAGGGTGACGGACCACAGCAGTGAAGCCTGTCTTCAAGGCTCGTTGTCAACGCCGGACTGTAATACTGCAACTTCGCGAATCTCATAGCCTGCAACACAGCACGAACTTACTTGCCAAAATGAATATTAATAGAGTGCCGCCATCGGCATGTCCCACCAAGGACATTCCGTTATACTGCGGATATGGATCTCGTCGCCACACGGATCAAGCTCAGCCTCAGCGGCATGTTCGGCAGGAGCGGCCGCTACTACGAGTTCCGCGAGCCGGTAGAGCTTATTGCCGAAACGGAAGAACATGGTGCCTGGATTCACCGGCTGGATGCCCTCGGAATCTGGACCGTGGAACCAGGCAGAGCTGACAGCCTGGCTGCATTGCTGGAGCTGCTCGATGCCGAATTCGGGGACTATGGAAAGCCCGACCTGGAATTCGACCAACCCGCTGCGACAGAGGCATACAAGCGCTTCCAGCAGGTGGTCAAGCGCGTTCTCTGATGGTTGCCAGGGATTCAAAGGCAATCCTGCGTGCACTGAAGAGTAAGGGTTTCGAGGTTCAGGGAAGTCATCACCTGCGACTTGTACTGGTGGTCAACGGTGTCAAGTTTGGCATCAGCACATACATCAGCCATGGACACAAGGATTATGGCGACACGTTGCTTGCGCTGATGTCCCGCCAGCTGTACCTGAGCAAACAGGAATTGCTGGACTTCATCGACTGCCGTATGGGCGGAGAGGACTATGTGGCACTCATGCAGGTGCGCGGGCATCTCGTCTGAGCCGGCTTGCCAAAATGAATATTTATAGACTGCCGCCATCGGCATGCCTCACGAAGGACATTCCGTTATACTGCGGATATGGATCTCGTCGCCACACGGATCAAGCTCAGCCTCAGCGGTATATTCGGCAAAAGCGGCCGCTACTACGAGTTCAGCGGCCCGCTGGAGCTGGTAGTTGAGCAGATCGATGCGGACTGCTGGATGTACAGGATTGATGCTCTGAATCTATGGGCTGCTGAACCTGGACGCTCAGAATGCGCCGGCAGCTTTGCGCAGTTGTTCGACGAGCACTATGACAACTATGGCCTGCTTGACCCCGAGACTGCCACTGAAGGTGCAAGACAGGTACAGGCGCATTTACTTGAATTGATCAAGAAAGTGTACTGATGACTTCGCGATTGACGCGGAACATCAAACGAGCCCTGCTGAAAAACGGCTTTCGACTGCGGCACTCACATCACATGGAGTTTCAGCTCTTTGTAGACAACAAACCGGGCAAAATCCATACCTTCCTCAGTCACGGTCTGCAGGAATATGGTGATCCATTGCTGGCTGCCATGTCCCGTCAGCTACATCTCAGCAAACAGGAACTGCTGGACTTCATCGACTGCAGTATGAGCGGCACTGACTACCTGTTGCTCCTGCGTGAGCGTGGGCACATCGCCTGAAGAATCGCCCCCCGCTCCACGCCGCTCCTGCCCCACGCCCTTCATTGCTATAATCTCCCCGCGCGGTCAGCACAGCGCTCCCGCCGCCACGAGGAAGGAACAGACACATGTCCATCAAGAACGACCGCTGGATCCGCCAGATGGCCCAGAGCCACGGCATGATCGATCCCTTCACCGAGAAGCAGATCAGCAAGGGCAAGATCTCCTACGGGCTCTCGAGCTTCGGCTATGACATCCGCGTGGGCCGCGAATTCAAGATCTTCACCAACACGCATTCCAGCATCGTGGACCCCAAGAACTTCGACCCGCGTTCCTTCGTGGACTTCGAGGGCGATGTGGCGGTGATCCCGCCCAACAGCTTCGCCCTGGCCCGCAGCGTGGAATACATGAAGGTCCCGCGCGACGTGCTCTGCGTCTGCGTCGGCAAGAGTACCTACGCCCGCTGCGGCATCATCACGAACGTCACTCCATTGGAACCGGGCTGGGAAGGACACATCACCCTCGAGATCAGCAACACCACCACGCTGCCGGCGAAGATCTATGCCAACGAGGGCCTGGTGCAGGTGCTGTTCTACCAGAGTGACGAGCCCTGCGAGACCAGCTACGCCGACCGCTCGGGCAAGTACCAGGGCCAGCGCGGCATCACGATCCCGACTGTCAAGTAGAAATCTAGGCCCATGGCCTGGCTAAGAGTGGTCAGTAGCCAGTGGTCAGATTCGGAAGCAGAATGAGAAGCAGAAGCAGCAAACCGATTTCTGCTGTTTCTGTTTCTGCCAACTGATTCTCTCCCTGACTACTGACCACTGATGTCAGACCACTCCCTCTGATTAAATCTGGGTATAATGGGCGGATAAGGACCAAGGGAGCGAACATGACGCAGGGACACATGGCCACTCGATTGCGACTGATCTGCCTCGCGGCACTGCTGCTGGCCCTGCTGCCCCCCGGCTGCTCCGGCAGGAATTCCAGCCCAGCAGTGAAGCCCCTGCTTCCCTCATCAGGCGGCCTGCCGGCCCTTACCGATCTCACACTCTCTCCCCTGCCGCAGCGTAATGCTTCATACACCGAAGCCGATCTCCAGCTGGATGGCAGCGCTTTTGACAACGCCCTGCCTGACAACCTCGTCAGCCCCGACGGCGCCGTCGCCACCTTCACCCCTGACCACCCCGGCGGCAGTCCGGAGCACGGCCTGGCCTACTGCATCTACCGCTTCAACATCCCCGGCTACGACCGAAATCCGCAGCTGCGCCTCGACTGGCAGAGCACTCCCCCCGCCGGCAGCCTGCACATCGCACTTGCCAACTGGACCAGCGGCCGCTGGGATGTCTTCCCCGCAGATCCCACAGCCTACCTCGACCTGCCCTCAATCTCGCCCTACATCCGCGCCGATGGCAGCGCTTTTGACGACACCCTGCTGTGCAGCGTGATCTGCAGCGGCACCCAGCCGGCTGAACTCGCCGCGATCCGCATCGGCGGCCTGGCCCCCGTGATCAGCCTGGCCTCCACCGCAAGCCTGACCGGCTTCGTGCCGATCAGCGGATCAATTGATGCCAGCGCATCCACCGATCCCGACGGCGAGATCGTCAGCTTCGCATGGGACCTCGATGGCGACGGGACCTTCGAACTCGAGAGCGGGCTCGTGGCTGTCCAGTCCATTGAGCGCAGCACGCCCGGCGGCTTCCTGGCCCAGGTCCGCGCCACTGACAACGACGGCGTGAGCAGCGTGCGCCAGGTCGCGGTGCGCGGCTTCAGCGAATGGCGGCACAGCTGGGGCGGAGGCGGCACGGATTCCTTCTGGGCCAGCGCCTATGACAACGTGGGCTCGCTGTACGTGGTGGGCAGCACCACCTCATATGGCGCCGGTGCGAGCGACGTGCTGCTGGCCTGCTTCGACCTCAGCGGCGAAATCGTCTGGCAGCAGGCCTGGGGCTCTGCCGGCAATGACTACGGCTGGAATCTCGGGATCGACAGCGATGGCAACATCGTGGTGCTCGCCAAGACCGATGACATGGGGGCCAGCCTGCTCAAGTTCCAGCCCGATGGCGAACTGATCTGGGCCCGGCGCTACAGCCCGCTGACCGACGACTTCAGCGCGGTATCCCTGGCCGTGGACGGCACCGACATCTACTTCTGCGGTTATGAAAACGTCACGGGCCAGGTCAACCAGGCTGTCATCGCCAGGGTGGATGGCAACGGCGACATGCTCTGGCTGCGCAGCTGGGAGAACGGCGCCGTGCGCTTCAGCGACATGACCGTCTACCGGCCCTCGATCGCCACGCGCGCGGTCACCGTCTGCGGCTCGCATGACGGCGATGTCCTGCTGCTGGCGCTGGATACCGACGGCACGTTCGTGTACGCCGAAAGCTGGGGCGGCCCGGACACCGAGAGTGGCCAGTCACTGTTCGCACGCGGCCCGGCCAATGCCAAGCTCTGGGTGGGCGGCAGCTTGGCGGAGGGCAACCAGCGCAAGTGCCTGGTGCTGGAGCGCAGCAATTCCGCTCCCATCGCCCGGGTCTGGGACGCCGGTTCCACGGATGACGACGACGAGGTGGCGCTGGGAATCGTGGATGGCAACAATGGCAACTTCTTCGTGAGCGGCTGGTCCGCCAGCTTCGGTGACGGCCCGGACGGGATCCTGCTGGATTTCTCCAAGAGCGGTGCACTGCAGTCCAGCATCAGTCTGCATGATCTCGGCAACGACATCCAGTTCAACGGCGAACTGAACATGCTGGCCGGCCAGGCCCTGGTCTGCCTCGGTGTGGCGGAGCGTTCCCAGGGCACTGTCTGGAACCCTGCCTCTGGCAGCGTCAGCACCGTCAACCGCGAGTGGCAGGATCTTGTCAACAGCATCACGAATGTCAGTGTCAACGGCTCTGCACTGAGCGGCACAATCACGGACACCACGGGGGCCGTGCTTGACAGCGGCGGCGGTGGCGTGACCGACGGGATCATCGCCGTGCGCGCCGCCAACTAGGTAGTGGTCAGAAGTCAGTGGTCAGGGAGAGAATCAGTTGGCAGAAACAGAAACAGCAGACTGTTCACAGTTTTCTGCAGATTCTCATTCTGCTTCTGCTTCCGGATCTGTCCACTGTCCACTCAAAAAAAAACCGCAGCCCGGAGGCCGCGGTCCTTATTCCTGGTTGGATTCCTCGAGCTAACTGCTCGCGTAGTGGATGCCTCAACCAAGCGCCTCAGTCTGAGGCACACTGACTGCTTCGCCACTGCTGCACTGAGTGACGGCCTGGATCACGAAGTTCGTGCCGACCGGCGGGTTGTCACCGCCGCGCTTGAACTCGTCCAGGCTGCCGTTGTACTGGATCCTGCCGTCGGGGCTGATCACGTACAGGGCCGGGGTGGCTTCAGCACCGAAGCTCTTGCCCACCGTACCGCTGCCGTCACGCAGCACCGGATACGGGATGTGCCACTCGCTGATCGCGGTGTTCACTTCCTCATCCGTGCCGCCGCGCCCGGCGGGATCCTGGCTGATCACCGCCAGCCAGACCACGTTGTCACCCTGCTCCGCCTTGAGGGCGTTGTAGGCATCCACCATCGCGGTGGATTCCTGATAGTAGTAATGCACCACGCTGCAGCCGGGGTTGAACCACTCCAGCACGACGGTCTTGCCGTCGGCCAGGTAGCTCGCGAGGCTGTGCTCAGTGCCCGACATGTCGGTCAGCGTGAAGTCCGGCGCCATGCTGCCCGGCATCCCGGGAGCATCCGCCATCGTCTGTGTGCCGTCCGCGGGCTGTTCATCCGCAGGCGGGGTTTTGGTGGCGTGCTGCTGCTCATGCGAGCCGTTGTCCGCCACGGTGGTGCTGCTGGAGCTGCCGCCCGATGCCGTACTGCCGCTGTCGCCTTCATTGCAGGCGCTCAGGGCAAGCATCAGAACAAGCACGCCGGCCAGAAGCAATATCATTTTTCTGGTCTGCATGGAATCCTCCGGGAATTGACTCAACTACCAATACCGGCCCGTACTGATTGTTGTCGTATTAATGATACGGAATTCTCATGAGACTTGCAAGTTGAGAATCAAGATTCCGGAGATTTTGCTGCTTTCCTCAGTTCTGCAGCGCTGTATCCAGATTGCCGAGCAGGGTATTCCAGCCCTTCGTACTCGGCTCGATGTACTCCGCCGGAGTATTCTCCTGCGTCAGCCGCAGCTCGCAGCCGCCATCTTCCAGCGGGCTGATCTCCACCGTGACGATCGCCTTTCCGTACTGCTCAAGAAACCGCGCCAGCCAGAATGTGAACTTCAGCAGCGTAGGCCGCTCGAACTCCAGATACTCTCCGCAGTGCTCCCAGCCCTCGCCGTCACGCAGCTCGGTGATGCTGAAACCACCGCCGCGCCGTGCATCAATCCGCAGCTCCCCCGGTTCTCCACCCGGAGACCGGAACAGCCAGCGTGCCGCAATGCGCGGGTCCACCCAGGCATCGAACACATCCTCCGCGCTGTGGCTGAAGCGCCGGCTCACACTGAGCGTCCCGCCTGCCTGTCCTTCCATCATTTCCTGCTCCTCGTTGTCATTTTCCGCCTGCCCGCAGGCCGGCCATGTTCCTCATCAAGCACGGACTCAAGCAGCACGAGCCGCTCCTCCCAGAAGGCCCGGCACTGCTCAATCCAGCGCTGGGCCTCCCCCAGCGGCTGATCCGCCAGGCTGCAGTAATGCGTCCGTCCGCGGATCTCACGGCGGATCAGGCCCGCCCGCTCCAGCTGCTGGATATGCTTCGAGGCCGCCGCCAGCGACATCGCGAACGGCTCCGCCAGCTGGCCCACACTGCGCTCACCCTGGGTGAGGATCCCCAGCATCTCACGCCGCGTGGCATCAGCCAGCGAATGGAACACCGCATCCAGCACCGCAGACTGACGTTCAACCATATGGTTGAACATAACAGAATCCGCACAATCATTCAACCCTGCAGTTGAATGTTGTCCGGCAAAATCCCGCCGCTACAATCCAGCCATGCTGACTGAACTGACGGAAATCTGGCGTATCCACGAGTCGATCAACATGGAGCTGCTTGGCAACATCCCCGACGACGCCTTCGGAGCGATCCCACTGCTGAAGGATGGCAAGCCGGGACGCGGGCGGGACATCGCGCGGGTGTTCGGCCACATTTATGACGTGCGGATGTCGGCGATGCGCAGGGCAGAGAAGGATGAAATGACGGAAGTGCCGGTGTTCGACAAGGGCTACTCACCGACGCGGTTGGAGCTGGAGAAGGCACTGATTGAAAGCAGCGTGGCGGTGGTTGCCAGGCTGCGCAATGCACTGGAAGCCGGGGATGTGATCCGCAAGCGCCACCCTTCCGTCTGGCTGGCCTACCTGATCTCCCATGAATCGCACCACCGCGGCCAGCTCATGCTGGCACTGAAACAGAACGGCTTCAGCCTGAGCGACCCGCTCAAGTGGGGACCCTGGGAACGGTGGTTCAAGGATTAGGAGGTGCTGCGAAGCTGCACCATGGGAGGCACTGCGAAGCTGTGCCATGGGAGGCACCGCGAAGCTGTGCCATGGGAGGCACCGCGAAGCTGTGCCATTGGCGGTGCTGCGCAGCTGCACCTTGAACGTCGCCTTGGGCGCGCTACCTCGCTCCCTTCATCCATTTTCCCGGCTACGCCGGGTCTCCTATGGTGCGGTTCCACCGCACCTCCTAAAATCCCCCCATGCCTTCCGACCGCGACTACTCGCACCGCACACTGCCGCAGAAGCTCGGCATCAAGCCCGGCATGCGTGTGCTGATTGCCAACGAGCCGGCCCCGGACACCATCCCCCGCGCGGACATCCCTGATGGTGTGAAACTGGCAACACGCGCCACCGGCAGCGTCGAGATGGTGATTCTCTTCGCACTGGACGTGAAGCAGCTCACGGCGAAACTGGACAGTCACATCGCACTCCTGCCGAAGGATGGCACACTCTGGACCTGCTGGCCGAAGCAGGCGGCCAAACTGGCAACGGACCTCAACCGCGATGTGGTGTTCGGCCTGCTGCATCCGACGGGGCTGGTGGATGTGAAGGTCTGCAGCGTGAACGAAACCTGGTCCGCGCTGAAATGGGTCTACCGCAAGGCGGATCGCTAAGGGGCAGTTTGAATAGTCTGGCATAGTATGAATAGTGGAAGAGGTGAAATCTGTAGCGGATGCTTCCAGCAGCCGGCTATGAATCATCAGTAAGGCCCCGGTTGAGCGCCTGCCTCCTGTTGTTTCCACTACAAAAACTATTCAAACTATCTGTACTATTTCCACTCTTCCTATGCTATACTAATGTTAAGTTAGTCAGGAGGCGGAAATGATTCGGAGCATCCAGGACTTTGTGGCGGCCTACACCGCCGAGCGCGAAAAGACCATGCAGCTTCTGCAGGCGGTCACGCAGGCCAGCCTGTCCACCCGCGTCGGGCCCGAGGGCCGCACGCTGGGCTACATCGCCTGGCATATCGTGGCCACCATCCCGGAGATGATGAATAAAACCGGGCTGAAGCTCGCCGAGCTGGAAGGGGCCGAGGCTCCGGACAATGTCGAGGAAATCCGCAGTGCCTATGCGGCGGCCTCGCAGGAACTGCTGGACACGGTGGAACGCAGCTGGGCCGACGGCGAGCTGACCGTCACGGACAACATGTACGGCGAGGACTGGCCCCGCAGCCAGACCCTGCTCGTGCTGCTCACGCATGAGATCCACCACCGCGCCCAGCTCACTGTGCTGATGCGCCAGGCCGGGCTGCGCGTACCCGGGATCTACGGCCCCGCGCGTGAGGACTGGGCGGACTACGGCATGGAAGCGCACTCCTGATTTTGCATCCGCACCGGTAATCCCACGCAATTCCCCACCCGGCGCGGTTAGACTGACTATGGGGAATGCAATGTCACGCGGCCGGACAATGGCCGTGAATATACACAATCAGGAGATACGGGATATGTACAGAAATATGCAGGAATTCGTTGAGGGCTATGGCTGGGAATCCGCTGTCACAGCCAAGCTGTTTGCCAACCTGACCCCCGAAAGTCTCAGCCAGCAGAAGGCTCCCGGCCACGACGTGACGCTCGGTGAGCTGGCCTACCACATTGCCACTGCCCCGGCGATGATGATGCGCGAGGTCAAGTGGGACCTGCCGGAGCGTGGCTGGACCTCCGGCGGCAATGTCAATCTGGAGGAGCTGCAGGCCAACTATGCATCCGACGTGGCGGCCATCCAGAAGCTGGCGAGCGAGGCGAGCGAGGAGCAGCTCAATACCGTGCACCACGTCTTCGGCATGATGGACTGGAACTCACACCAGATGCTCGGGGCGCTGGTCTGCCATGAGATCCACCACCGAGGCCAGCTCTCGGTGCTGATGCGCCAGGCCGGGCTAGTCGTGCCGAGCATCTACGGCCCGAACTTCGAGGAGACCCAGGAGATGCTGAAGCAGATGCAGCAGGGCTAGGCGGAGCGTGTAGCGCAGTCATGCCTGAGCATGACGAAGCTGCGCATCCCCGCAATGAAGGAGATGGAGCTCGTAGCGCCGTCACGCGCGAAAGTGACATAGCTGCGCATCTTCGGATGGCAGTGAGCCAGAACGGTAGGCGGGTGTTTACGCCCGCAGTGCTTCCCGCCTTAATCGACGGGCTACCCGACCTGAACTGGACTCATTGCTCACTCTTCATTGCTCATTGCCCATCATTGATTCGTTGCCAATCCACACCAATGCGGGACAGCCTCCCGCGACCCACCGAAGCGGCGGCCTGCGGGCCGCCGTTTTGTTATTGCTGGCTTGAGTTGCCGGCAGTCCCGGGCTACACTGAATCCAGCAGCAGACAGGGTATGAATCCAGCTGCGGATTGCCAGCCGGAGGAAGAGCATGTTCACCACAGCCCAGCAGTTCATCGATGAGTACAGCCAGGAAAGTGCGGTCACACAGGGCCTGCTCGCTGTACTGACCGACGCCTCCCTCGCACAGGTGCAGGCGGAGGGGCTTCACGACCTCGGGCGGATCGCTTGGCACATCACGTCCTCGCGCTGCTACCTGCTTGGCCAGACCGGCTTCGAGATGCCGGACCAGGGCCACGGCTTCCCGGGGAACCTGACGGCGGACATGATCCGCGCGAACTACGACATGCTGCTTGAGCGAATCCTGCAGCAGGCGGCCACCAAGACTGAGGCGGACCTGCAGGTCGTCTACCGTTTCTTTGACAAGCTGGATGTCAGCCTGAGCCAGATGATGCGGATGCTGATCTCGCACGAAGTGCATCACCGCGGCCAGCTCTCCGTGCTGATGCGCCAGGCCGGCCTGCCCATCCCCGGGATCTACGGCCCCAACGCGGAAGCCACTGCGGAGATGCTGAAACAGATGGAGCAGGGCTAGCCGAAGCGCGGGCATTCAGCCCGCCGGAACGCGAGTGTTCGACTCGCCGGAGCGCGTAGCGCAGTCATGCCTGAGCATGACATAGCTGCGCAAACGAGCAATGAAGAATGAGTACGGAGCAATGAGTTCAACTCAGGTCGAGGTAAACTCACCGACAGACTGGCTCATTGCTCATTGCTTTCCCATTGCTCAACCCTTCTTCATGCCGCCGGACATCCCGGGTGGGGATTGAGCCGCAGGCGAGATCCACAGGGCGGGGATGTCAAACGGGCCGGCGGCTACGCCTGGAGTCGGCATTGCATACCTGTGCCGTTTTCATTTCTGGCAACGCTTCCGATGATCTTCCTGACCGGAGGTGAGGAATGCGTATGTTTGCGCTGCTGGTGGTGCTGGCCTCGGCTGTCGTGCTGGCGGCTTGCCGCGATACCGGGACAGGAAGCAATGACCAGACGCTGGCTGAAGTCCAGCCAGCCGCTGTGCAGGATCCTCTTCCAATGCCGAACGAGGCCGAGCTGGAAATCGCGCAGCAACCGCAGTTCCTGTATGGCAATGCTCGTTCCAGCCTGTTCCCGGATGCCCTGCTGCTGAACATGCTGCCTCGGGAGGACCGTCGTTGCCAGCGGAGTGAGCCCATGTATGGGGTGGCACGGCTGGATGAGCTGGACAGTCCGCCGGAGTTCAGCAGCCTGCCGGAACTGGAACAGGCGTTCAGGACTGACGACTATGTCTGCCTGGGCCGGGTGCAGCTGGAGCTCGATTCGCCGGAGGGCTGGCTCGTGTTCAGTGTTGTCAGTTATGCGGCGAATCCCTGGGTGGAACTGAGCTGGGGTGAGAAGTACCGCAAGGTCTCCTATGGCAGCATGATCGCCGTGTTTAACGGCCAGGGACAGATCACCTGCCTGACGAGCTGCGACCGCCTGCTGGCAATGCGCAACGAGGGCGGCATGCTTTACCTGAATGCCTTCACCCCCGCGCACCAGTGGTTTTCAATAGATTCAGATGGCCAGCTGCGGATGGAAGTGACAATCTTCTGCGGCCTGACTGGCGATGAGGCCCATAGCATGCAAAGCGAAGTGCTGCTCGCTCACACGGAGGAACGCTGCCGCTACTTCGTGGTGCCGGCCGGCTGGTACAACAACTTAGAAATCCGCTACCGCGGGGAGTACCTCTTCAACCAGGACTGCCGCACGCCAGACGGCCTGGCACCGGAGGACCTGCGGGAGGGCTACCTGATCTACCGCTTCGGCAATGACCATGTCTGGCCCTTCAGCTATGTGCGGGAAATGGACGCGCTGGCTGTACTGTCCAGCGGCGATGAAATCCCAGGCAGTTCCGGACTGATCAACCTCGGCGGGCTGGACTGACCACTGATGTCTGACCACTGACTACTCACCACTCCTGATCCCCGCTCCCAGATCCCTGAAATTCCCCCTTGACATCCACTGAAATTGTGCTATACTTTCGTTAAGTTCATCCAACGCTGTAGAGGAAGAGCCGCCGCGAATTCCAGAGGGGACTCGCGGCGGGCTTCAATCTGAGCTAGAATGAAATCAGGCCGCAATGCAGTGGGGCAGCCCGGTAAGGCAATGGGCAGCACCGGCGGGCCAGGGGCAAATCCCTGTCCGTGCCAGCGAAAGCGGCTGCGGGAAACCAGCCTGAGGAAGTCCCGTCGCAGACGGGAAGGGAAGGCTCCAAGGCAGGAAGCCTGGACTGGGACCCTGAAAATTCATACTGCCGGCCATCCCGGATTTATCCGGTTCCTTGCCAGATGGCCGGCTTTACCTTTTCTATGTTGATCTGCCGCCTCGTGCAAGCACTCGGCGGTCTGGCGCTGAAATGACAGCGGCAGGGCGCCGCCGCTACCCTGTATTTCGTACTTCCTTCGCTAGGTACGGCTCGCTGCCGCCATTCCTTCCAGCAAGGCCGGAGGCCGCGCAGCAGCGCGAGGCACGAGCGCTGGGATTTAACTGATTCACTTTGCAAGCTCGAAGACCAGGCGACAACGTGTCGCGAATTAGTTGTCTTCCCCGTGTGTAACACGCAAATGTCGTGTTTGTGCAACTCCGGCCTGCCTTCTGCCTCTTGCCTCGTGACCACTGACCAATGACGACAAAACCCTGGCTGCCAGCATGGCGCAGTTCCACTGCGCCTCCGATGGCACAGCTTCGCAGTGCCTCCTGGCCTCCTTTCACTCCCCCGCGTCTTCCCGCCGCTGCTTCAGCTTCTCCCGCAGCCGGTCCCGCGGACGCTGGCCCTCACCCGGCAGCGGCCCCTCGCCCTCTCCCATCCCGGGGCCGCCCGCGCCATCACGCATCCCCGGGCCTCCGCCGGGTCCCGCTCCGCCCTCGCCCAGCGCCGGACCGCGTTCGAAGTCTGGAAACAGCGGATTGTCCCGGAAGCGCCGGAAGTTCAGGTTGTCGATGCTGATTACCCGCGGCCCCTCCTCCTTTCCACGCTCCGGCAGGTCGATGTAGCCGATGATCACGGCCTCAATCTGCTCCACATCCAGCCGCTCATTCTCATCCTCGCTGTCATCCCCGAGCGTCAGCACATCCAGCGGAATCTCATAACCCGTCCAGTCCGTTTCCAGCCGCTCTGGGAACACGGTGTAGTTGCTGCCGTCCCGCTCCAGCACGCCGATCACCACCTGCCCGGTGTAGCTGCCGCGCAGTTCCAGCGCGAGGCCATTGGCATCCGGCGGGCCGGGCCGGAGCATCAGGCCCAGCAGGTCGAGCTGCGCCCTGCCACGGGCCGGTGTCCAGTCCAGCCAGGATTCATTCCCGTCCTCGCTGATCTCCAGGCTGGCCCCGCTGCTGGCCGCCGCCAGCGGGTCATGCCCCTCGAAGCGCTGCATGGGCGGGGCCTCGATCCCGTCAGCGGCCATGCGCTCTTTCAGCTCGGCGAAGCTGGTAGTCCAGCTGCCGAGCATCTCATTCAGTCCCTTCTGCTTGTCCCCGGCATCCACCGCCGCCGCCGTTGCCAGCAGTCCATACAGCAGCATCAGCCAGGCCAGTCCCTTCCACATATGCTTGCTCCGTACAACTTGGAGTGCTGCGTGGCCCTCCGGGTTGCAAAACCTATAATAGAACCACGCCTGCCCGCGGGTATGGCGTACTGACCATGGACACGAGCAATCCTGAAAACGGCAGCATCCGCATCGGGCCGGCCGCCTCCCCCCTGCGCGGCAGCTATGAGCCGCCCGGTGACCGCAGCATCACGCATCGCGCGCTGATCCTCGGCTCGCTCACGGACGAGGACAGTGAGATCTGCGGCTCGCTGGAATGCGAGGACACGGTCTGCACGCGCCGCGTGCTGGCCCAGCTCGGCCAGACCTTCACGAGCAGCGCCGAGGAGGACTGCATCACCGTCAGCCAGGGCGGGCTGCGTGCCCCGGAGGTGCCGCTGGACTGCGGCCGCTCATTCACCACGCTCAAGCTGATGCTCGGCCTGCTGGCCACGCAGGACTTCGAAAGCGTGCTGACCGGTTCGCCTGAGCTGCTGCAGCGCCGCGTCACGCATCTCGTGGAACCGCTGCGCCAGCTCGGCGCGGAGATCGACTGCGAGGGCATCGGCGACAGCGCCCCGCTGCGCATCCGCGGAAAGCGCCTGCAGGCCGGCAAGCTTGAGATCGCCGTGCGCGATGCCGAGGTCAAGAGCACCCTGCTTTTGGCCAGTCCCTGCATGGAGGGCACGCTGCGCATCGTGGAGAAGGCCCCCAGCCGTGACCACAGCGAGCGCCTGATGAAGCACATGGGGATCGTCTTCGGCCGTGAGAGCGGGGCGATCAGCCTCGCCTGCGGCCAGAGCCCCAAGGCCCGGCGCATCAAGATCGCCGGCGACATGTCCAGCGCCGCGCCCTTCATCGCCGCCGCCGTGCTGCTGCCCGGCAGCGAACTGAGCGTCAGCCAGGTGGGCTTCAACCCCGGGCGCTGCGGGATGGTCAAGGTGCTCTCGCGCGTCGAGGGCTGCATCGAGCGCACCCGCGACTGGCAACTCGGCAGCGAGCCGGTCACGAGCCTCGAGGTCCGGCACTGCGCGGAATTGCCGGCCTTCAACATCGCCCCCAACCTGAGTCCGAGCATGGCCGACGAGCTGCCGCTGCTGGCGCTTCTGGCAACGCAGGCCGAGGGCACGTCCTACCTGCGCGGGCTCAGCCGCCTGGGAGCACGCATGCCGGACCGCCACCTGCTCACGGCGCAGATCCTGCGGCGCTTCGGAGCCGATGTGGAACTGGAGGAGGACGGCTTCACGATCCACGGGCCCAAGCCCCTGCACGGCTGCGAGGTGCAGTGCGCCGGGGACCACCGCCTGGTGATGATGGCCACGGTGGCGGCGCTGATTGCCAACGGGGAAAGCACGCTGCACGGCGTGGACTCGATCCGCCACAGCTACCCGGGCTTCTTCTCCGACCTGCAGCGCCTGCTGAACGGGCAGTAGGCAGGTGGCCGGAGGTCAGCTGTAAAGCTGACAAGGAGGTCAACCGTGCGGTTGACATGGAGGTCAGCTGTCAAGCTGACAAGGAGCTCAGACTTCAGTCTGACAACAGTGGAAATAGCAAGGATAGTCTGAATAGTGGAAGAAGTTTACGGTAGCGGCTGCTTCCAGCAGCCGGACATTGATCCGTAGCGGCGGCTTCCAGCAGCCGGATATTGAACCGTAGCGGCCTCGTCCAGCGACGCCAGAATGCGCACAGCCGGTTCGTGCGCAACACGATTCGCTGGTAAGGGAGAGTTGCCAATCCCGTTCAATGCGCGCACATCACGGCATTCCCTCCCTGGCGCAGTGGGACTGCGCCGGTCCTGCCTCAGTGTGATGCATCCGAAAGGATCATGTACCGGCGAGGCCCCGCCGCGATTGGGAGATGCTGCCGCGAGGAAAGTGCGGCAAGCGGATTGGCAACAATGCCAGTCAAGTCAAGCAGTCAAGAAGTCAAGCACTTGCATTGTGCAGGTCCATAGCGGAAGTTGTTGACTCGGTGACTCATTGACTGAGTGACAATTGTCCTGGCTCGCATTCGCAAGAGTGGCAACGAGATAACTTGCAGCGGGTTTACTCAACGCTAAGGAGCGAAGACGCGAAGGAATGGAAGTATTGTCAGGCTCATTGTTCACTTTTCATTGCTCATCTCTCATTGCTCATTGCTTGCCCTCTCTTGCCTCGTCAGGCGCCTCAGCTACTGATCTTGTCCACCGCTTCTTCCACTTCTCCCACTTCTCCCACTTCTCCCACTTCTTCCACTTCTCCCACTTCTTCCACTTCTTACACTGAATTCAGGCGACAGTATGTCGCCGCTAATTCTCCCCCTGACTCCCGGTCCATTGTGAACTGCCTTCCCACCCCAGGTTAAATAGCCCTCAAGCCATCCTGACAACATCCCCTTGACGTTATATTCACTGCAGATGGATAGCAGCTCACAGAACACCATTGCCGCGGAGTGGGACGAGGACGTCCTCGTGCCCGTCGAGCGGCTCAGTGTCGGCCTGGTCGTGGACAGCGACCTGTATGCCGACAACCAGAAGCTGATCAGCAAGGGCACCGTACTCAGCCAGTCGATCATCAGCAATCTGACGCGGCGCAGCATCGAGCATCTCAAGGTACGCAAGGGCTCCAGCCTCAGCCGCCTGGCGCTGCTGCCCGAGAGTGCCGAGGACCGCTTCGCCGCACTGCTCGTGGACACGGGGCGGATCTTCGAGAAGCATAACCTGGAGATGGTGATCCCCCAGGAGAAGCTGGAGAGCGCCAGCCATCAGATCGAGACCTTCTTCTGCGATCTCGAACTCGGCCAGAGCGTGGACCTCGCCCGCATGCGCGGCACCGTCGACGGACTGATCCGCGAATTCACGAAGAACCCCAGCGGTGCCGTCAAGCTGCTGGACCTCGAGCACTTCGACCGCTACACCTACCGCCATTCCATCAACGTCGGCCTGCTCTACCTGCTCAACGTGGCGGACTGGGTTGACGACGAGAACGAGCTGGCGGAGATGGTCTACGGCGCGGTGATGCATGACATCGGCAAGAGCCGCGTGGACCTCGCGATCCTCAACAAGCCCGGGCCGCTGGACCGCGAGGAATGGGAGATCATGAAGATGCACCCGGTCTGGTCCAGTGAGCTCCTGGAGGACACCGCGATCTCCGACACCGGGATGCGCATCGCGCGCGCGCACCACGAGAAGCTCGACGGCAGCGGCTATCCCGACGGCCGCAACGCGAGCGAGATTGACAGGTTCGTCAGGCTGTCAACGATCTGCGACGTCTACGATGCGATCACCACCAAGCGCAGCTACAAGAACAAGATGAACTTCGCCAAGGCGATCGAGATCATCATCCAGGGCTGCGGCCCGCAGTTCGACCCGAAGATCGCCAACATGTTCATCCGCAAGGTCGGGCAGTACCCGATCGGGACCTTCGTGCGGCTCAGTGACGGACGCGTGGGCGTTGTCACTTCCGTGAACGAGTCCGCGATCACCCGCCCCGTCGTCAGCATCGTGCTGGACCGCCAGCTGCAGGAGACGGACATCCCGGAGGAGCTGGACCTCAGCCAGACCCCGGGTGTGCGCATCGTCGGCGTGGTCGCCGGACGCAGCGAGGAGACGGCGGACCGCCCGCGCCGCTAGCCCCGGACTCCCTGCTCAGTCATCCTCGCCATTCTCATCGGCATCCACGTGCAGCAGGGTCTTGG
This sequence comes from bacterium, assembly GCA_020440605.1. GTDB lineage: Bacteria > 4484-113 > 4484-113 > 4484-113 > JAFGCY01 > JAHEFU01. Next base: position 106,219 of record JAGRNT010000015.1, read on the forward strand.
CAATCCGTGCCGAGTAGTAGTAGATGCGCTTGTAGCATTCCAGCACCCCCATTTCAAAGCCGTAGAGGTTCATCGCTTCCGGGCTGCTGTCCCGCAGCCGCGCGGCCTCACCGAGCCGCGCATCCGCCATCATCGCACTGATCGAATGCTTGGCAGCCCGGCAGTCGCGGGCGGCCTGCATGTCGTTGTCAGCCAGGGCCTGCAGGGCCAGGCGGCAGGCCTGCAGCACCGCCGCATGCACATGGCCCACGGTCTGCGCCATCTCCGGCTCAGGCTGCAGGCCGTCAGTGAGGCGCTCCCCGCCCAGGTGCACAAGCTGGTCGCCGATCAGGTTGGAGATGTGCCAGAGTGCATTGCCACAGCGCATCAGTGCCAGGAACTCCCGGCTGTCCGGTTCGCCGAGCGTTGCCAGGCTGATCTGTCCGAGGTACTCCACGATCGCATCATGCAGGCGGTCCACGCTGCGGTCCCGGGCACGCAGCTCCGCCAGTCCCTCGTGGTCGGCCTGCAGCACGAGCGCGAGGCTGTCCTCGAGCATCCCCGCCACCTGCTCACCCTGGCGCCCCAGCTCACGCCGCACCATCTCCAGCGCCGCGGGCGGTGTTGCCAGAAATTCCGCGCCGAGGAACTGCGGGGCCTGCGGATCCGGAACCCGCTGCGGTTCGCGCACCAGCCGGCGTGCCAGTCCGGCCAGCAGCCCGCCGGCCGGGAGCAGGGCCAGGGCCCAGACCAGGTTGAAGATCGTCAGCGAATTGGCGATCTGCCGCGGCAGCACCGCCGCCAGTTCATCCATGGTCGGCGGGCCGATCGGCAGCGGGCTGATCAGGATCGCCAGCCGCGCCAGCCAGCCGATCAGCGGCAGGCTCAGGCCCACGGTCAGCAGGTTGAAGAGGATGTGCACGACGGCCACGCGCCGCGCCTCCGTGCTGCGCCCCAGTCCGGCGATCAGCGCGGTGAGGCAGGTCCCGACCTCGGCCCCGAAGGCGATGGCAATCGCCGCCGGCAGGCTGACGAGCCCCTGGCTGCCGAGCGCGATCAGCAGCGCGATCGTCGCCGAGCTGCTCTGCACCAGCGCCGTGAACAGGAAGCCCACCGCGAAACCGGCCAGCGGATGCTCCATCGACTGCATCAGCCCGATGAATGGCCCGAAGCTGCGCAGCGGCTGCATCGCCGTGCTCATCAGCTCCATCCCGTAGAAGATCATCCCCAGCCCGGCCAGTGCTCCGAACCAGAGTTTCGCAGTGCGCTGCCTGGCCAGCAGTGACAACAGGTAGCCGAGTGCAATCAGCAGCAGCGAGTAATGCGCGATGCGGAAGGCGATGATCTGCGCCGTGACCGTCGTGCCGACATTGCTGCCCATGATCACGGCCACGGTCTGCGGGAGCTGCATCAGGCCCGCGCCGACGAAGCCCACGAGCATTACCGTCGTCACCGAGGAACTCTGGGTCAGGGCCGTCACGCCGATCCCGGTCAGGAGCCCGCTCAGCGGGCGCGCGGTCAGGCGTCGCAGCACATCCTTCAGACGCTCACCGGCGGCGCTGCGAAGGCAGGTGGACATATGCTCCAGCCCGAACAGGAAGAAGGCCAGCCCGCCGAGCAGCAGCATCGCCAGCTGCAGCCAGTCGATCTGCGGGGCGCTGGCCCCCTGCAGCAGCATGGCTGGATGGCAGACGTTCACGCGTCAATTCTAGTTGTCGCTGGCACCGTGGTCAGGCAGCGCCAGACCCGCGAGTGCTTGCATGAGCGGGCAGAAGGATGAGTGCGCGACCCAGCGCGATGAATTCGCGCTGCAGCGCCAGACCCGCGAGTGCTTGCGCGAGCGGGCAGAAGGAATCAGAACTGCCAGCTGCCGAGTTCCGCCCCCAGGGCCGCGAGCGCATTGCGCAGGTCGTTGCCGGTGGCGTAGTTCTGCTCACCCAGCCAGTGCTGTGCGCCGAGCTGGTGCAGCACGCGCTGCGGCTGAGGCATCTCCGGGTCCCAGACGGCTTCCTCGCCGAACAGCATGATGCAGTTCCAGACCTTGTCGCCGGGATAGCCCAGCGCGTCGGCAACATAGCTGCCCGCTGCATCGGAGCTGTAGTAATGCCGGGCCCGCGGATCGCTGAGCAGTCCCGAGGCCTGCCGGGCCTGTTCCAGGGTATCGCCGCTGCGCTGCGTGATCCAGACGACATAGACGGAGATGTCAATGTCCTCATGGGCCTGCAGCAGCTCCTGCTGGATGTAGCCCGCCGCCTGGCGGCTGCTCTCTGTTGTCGGTGAAAGGATCGCCAGCAGGCGCAGCCGGCCGTTGTCGGCACCGAATTCCTGGGCCAGCTCATCCGCGCTGCCAAGCGTTGCCACATTCTGCGGCTCGCCGGCGGGCAGCGGGGCATCCGCGCCTGCGCTCTGCTGATCATGCGTGCTGATCTGTTCGCGGAGCTGCGGGTCCCAGCGCGACATCTGCATGATCGGGACCAGCAGGGCCGCGACGAGCAGCACCAGGATCACGAGCATGGCGATGATGCTCTTCGACATGGATGCAGTCTACCGCAGGGCTGCCTAGCGCTGCAGCGCGGCGAGCTGCGCCTCGCTCAGGCGGCGGCCGCCAACGAAGTTACGCTTGTAGTAGCCGTCCTCCATGTTGGAGTAGCCCACCTGGTGCTGCACGCTGGAGGCGTGGATGAAGTCACCCTCGCCGAGATAGATTCCGACGTGGCTGGCCCCGGCCTTGTAGGTCGTGAAGAACACGAGGTCCCCCGGCTCCAGGTCGTCGTAATCCACGGCGTCGCCGAGCTGGGCGAACTGCTCGCTGGCACGGCGCGGCATCCCAGAAGTGCCGCAGTCCAGGTCGGTGCAGAGGATCTTGTAGATCAGCCCGCTGCAGTCCACGCCGCTGTTGCTGCTGCCGCCCCAGACATAGGGCACGCCGGCCATTGCCACCGCCTGCTCGATCAGCTGGCGGCCGACCGGGCTGGAGGCTGTCGCATACTCGCGGCTGGGCAGGCTGGGCTTCTTCTGCGGATCGCTGATCCGGAGCGTGCCCTCGCTGCCCCAGGCAGCGGGCTGGAGCAGCTCGCTGAAGATCCAGCCGTACTGCTGGTTCTGCTTCACGAAGCTCCAGTCCGTGGTGCGGCCCAGCACCTGCACATCGGTGCCGCTGTCAAAGCTCGTAATCACCGTACCGTCCAGTGAGGGAGCGGTGCGGAAATTGACGGCCTCGCCCTTGACCTTGTAGGGCCGGCTGGGCTTCTTCTGGGTGGGCTTGATGTAGTCCTCATGCACCCAGCCGCGCAGGCCGCTGACACTGTCGGCGACCTCGATCCAGTCATGCTTGGTGTCGAACTGGTAGAACACGCTGCCGCTGTCGACTTCCTTCTTGATGCGGGCCTTCATGTTCGGGTCCTCGCGCAGGCGCACGCTGTCCCCGCTGATCTCCACGCGCTGCAGTTCGAGGATGAACTCGCGGCTGATCCAGCCCTTCAGTTCCTGGTCGGGAATCGAGACGAAGTACCAGCCGTTCTCCTCGTGGATCAGGTAGAGCTTGTCTCGCTTGTTGACCTTGCCGAGGATCTTTGCGTCCGTGCCCGGTTCCTCGCGCACATTGACCTTGCTGGCACTGACGAGCCCGAGGTCGTAACCGCCGACCGGCAGGAAGACCATGCCGCTGAGCTGCTCGGGAGCCGTATGCTTGCGCGGCTGATAGGGCTGGTAGAAACCGCTCTGCATGTCCGTGGCTGTCGGCAGGTCAGCTGCGGGACGGAAATGCTGCTGCTGGGTGATCAGCAGGGCCTCGCTCTGCTCGCCCGGTGCCGGCGTAAGCTGGGCCGGGGCGGGAGCGGGCTTCGGCGGATCAAGGCTCGCGGGACTGCCGATGTTGATCGCCGGCGAGTCAGTGAGCTTCACACCCGGCGGCGGGACATTCGCTTCGAAACCCACGGCCGGTTCCTCATCCGGAATGAAGCCGGAGGACGTTCCCTTTACAGCCGCCTGCGGATCAATAGTGGCGGGTGCGATGCCATCGGCCACACTCAGCGGCTCCGCGCTGGTGATCACTGTGTCCTGCACCTGCGCATTGCTGAGCGAGGCCTGCACCACGGCCGTCGTGGCCGGTGTGGCATCACCCGCACTCTGGGCGTCTGCCGCGATCTCGAGGCGGCCTTCGCCGATGTACTCATTCCAGACCCAGCCCTTGAGCTGGATCACCGGTGCGCTGACATAGCTCCACTTGCCTTCGGTCTTCACGATGAAGACCTTCTCATTCGTATCGAAGATGTGGAGGATCTCACCCCAGGGCTCGGTGCGCAGATTCACTTCCGTGCCATGGATGTAGTACGGCCCGTCCGCCGCCTGTGCGGCAACAGTGCCCAGCATGAACAGCAGGCAGGCCAGAATTGCAGATCGAATCAATCCCATAACCTCTCTGTCCGGTCCTTTTACCCCTTGCGCCGCGCACACGCGTCACGCCGACCGGTAAGAGCATAATCGCCCGGCGGCGGCCATTCTTAATAAGTATGGTCCAATTGTGAAGGCGGGCTGAGACAGGGCTTAACGGGTGTTTGGGAGATCTGCACCGGCAAGTGGAGGTGCTGCCACTGCCGGTCTGAGTCACTGTCCTACTCCAAATCGTGTGCCAATATTTCGTATTAACATGCCAGAAACTTGACATCTTGATTTGACTAAGGTAAACATTTGTAACGTATGTTCTGGAGGACAACATGTCCAGCATGAAACTGATGAAGCCGGAAGCCATTGAAGAGCAGAGCGGGGATCCCCTCGACTGGCTGCTGATCTACAGTATCGAGATCCACGGCGGGATCGATGATGCCTGGCTGGAGCAGAGCGGGATGCAGCGCAGTGAGGCCGAGCAGATCCTGCGCGACAACCCCGCCCAGCAGCGCGAGGTGCGCCGCCTGATCCAGATCGGCCGCCTGCTGACTCTGGAAAACATGTTCGAGATGCTGCGCCAGCGCTGCCTGCAGCTGCTGTCCAGCGTGCAGAAGCCCACGGAGATCCGCAGCCTGCTCGGCAGCCTCGGGACACTGCGCAGCATGGAGTTTGCCAGACGCAGGGAGGAGCAGCGCCAGCTGCTGGAAGGCGCGAAACTGCTCAGCCGGCTGGAGGCCGCGGTGCAGCCCGCCAGCTAGCCCGCCAGCGCCTGCAGGGTGGCGAGGGACTCACGCGCGTGGTTGGCAACGTCCCCCGGGCCTTCGTAGTAGAAGATCCGGCGGATCACGCCCTTGCCATCCACCACGAAGGTGATGCGCTTCATCTCCTTGCCGGTGGGCTCCGGGGTGCCGAGCTTCAGGCGGTACTCCCAGTCCTTGTCAACGAGCAGCCCGAAGGGCATCTCATGCTTGGCGGCAAAGCCCTGGTGCGACTTGATCGAATCCGCTGAAACGCCGAAGACCTCGGCGCCGAGCTTCACGAATTCCGGATGGAGTTCCGTGAAAGCCACAGCTTCCTTCGTTCAACCGCCGGTGTAGTCCTTCGGATAGAAGAACAGCACGAAGGGCTTGCCCTTGAGGTCCTTGAGGCTGACCGTGCCTCCGCGATGGTCCTCCATCGTGAAGTCCGGAGCCTTCTGGCCCTCGCGCAGCCCGCCTCCGCCGAATGTCTCTGCCATATCTGCCTGCCTTCAGGGGTGATTGGCCCATTCTAGGACATGCCGGATTGGCAACGTGAATGGCAAGAAGTGATCTACCACAAAGGGCACAAAGGACACGAAGGGTTTTATGGAATCTCCAAATATTCCCTGAGACCCTAAGAAAACTTTGTGCTCCTGGTGTTCTTTGTGGTCAGTAATTCTTCGTGATCTTCTAAGTGGCGATCACCGTGTAGGTCTGGAAGTCCGAGGTCATCGGAGGCGTGCGGCCCTCTTCCTTGGCCTTCTGGATGTCCTCAAAGCCCCGGCGGTGGCCCTTCAGGAAGGCCTCGCTCTTGGTCCAGGCCTTGAAGTGCTCTTCCGCCTCCCAGTGGGAGACGATCAGGTAGGGCTTGCCCTCGCTGGCCGGCCGCAGCACTTCCATGTACCTGAAGCCCTCCATCTTGTCGATCTCCCCGGCCCGGGTGGAGAACAGATATTCGAAGCGCTCAGCGAAATCCGGCTGGCACGTAATGTAATTGATCGCGACAAAGGTCATGACGTCCTCTCAGGGAGTTGAGGGTCGGATGCCTTGATCCGCCCTACACGGGAACAGCCCGCGGCTTTTACTTCGTCATCGTCGCGTGACCCCGTTTGCCCGGGTCACATTTCATCCCGCTAGTTGAGACAGCGTCTCAGTAGGTGACTGATTATATTGCCTCGCCAGCAATATGTAAATACCATGAAGGACATCCGGCGGCAGGCAGCCACCGCGCACGATATCATTTCCCCGTGAGCGACAGCAGCGCACCCACGAAGCAGCGACCCGGCTGGATCCGGGTCCGGCGTCTCGACCTGGCGAGCGAGGAGCAGGTCAGCACCACGCTCGGCGGTCTGGCAACGGTCTGCCAGAGTGCCAACTGCCCCAACATCGGCGACTGCTGGGGACGCAGCACGGCGACCTTCATGGTGATGGGCGACAAGTGCACCCGCGCCTGCCGCTTCTGCAACGTGGACTTCGGCAAGCCCGAGCCGCTCAATCCGCACGAACCGGCCCAGCTGGCCCAGAGCGTGCGCGAGCTGGGGCTGAAGTTCGCCGTCGTCACCTGCGTGGACCGCGATGACCTGACTGACAGCGGCAGCGCGCACTGGGCAGCCTGCATCGACGCGGTGCACGAGGTCGGTCCGGAAGTGCAGATCGAGGTCCTGACCGGCGACTTCAAGGGCAGCGAGGCGGACATCGCCCGCGTGGTCCGGGCCCGCCCGGAGGTCTTCGCCCACAACCTGGAAACCATCCCGCGCCTGCAGGGCCGTGTGCGCCACAAGGCGCGCTGGGACACCAGCCTGCGCGTGCTGCGCCTGGCCCGCAGCATCGCCGCCGCCGAGGGCCTGCCGCTCGTGACCAAGAGCGGGATCATGCTCGGGCTCGGTGAGACATACTTCGAGGTGCAGGAGGCGATGCACCTGCTGCTCGAGGCCGGGGTCGAGATCCTCACCATCGGCCAGTACCTGAAGCCGATGGACCGCCCCGACAAGCTGAGTGTGGAGCGCTTCGTGGAGCCCGCGGAATTCGAGCGCCTGCATGACTACGGCATGCAGATCGGCTTCGCCGGAATTGCCAGCGGGCCTCTGGTGCGCAGCTCCTACCGCGCGGAGACACTCTATGCGCAGGCCATGGCGAGGAAGGCGGCGGGTTAGACATTGGCAACGCGCCTCGCAGCTACCCGCCGGATGCCGATGCTGGCAGCGGCGAGCATCATCGGTGCCCTGATCCTCGTGGCGCACATCGTCACGCTGCGCATCGTGCCCCAGCTCGGCACGGAGCTGGTCACGCTGCTGGCCGGCACGCCCTTCGAGTTCAGCATCCCTCGCAATGAGCTGCGCGACCTCGGCCTGCATGTGGCGATGTTCTCGCTGTTCACGCTGAGCTACCGCCTGAGCTGGCGCGGCTCCGGCCCTGCCGTGCGCTGGGCCACCTTCCTGCTGTGCAGCGGCTGGGGCGCCTTCTGCGAAAGCCTTCAGATCTTCATCCACCGCCGCGACTTCTCCCCGCTGGACCTCAGTGTCAACATGCTCACGCCGCTGCTGCTGATCGGCATCATCCGGCTGTTCGAGAAGAAGTAGTCAGTTGTCAGTGGTCAGTGGTCAGGATAAGAAGCAGAATGAGAATGAGAAGCAGCAGTCATCAGTTGCCAGACTAAAGGCTGGCCCCCAGTGGAATCTTGGAAAATGAAGTAGTCAGCAGGCAGTGGTCAGGACTGGAAGCAGAATCAGAATGAGAAGCAGCAGCAGTGGTCAGTAGTCAGTGGTCAGTGGTCAGTGGTGAGTGGTCAGCGAGAAGCAGTTTGCAGAAACAGAAACAGCAGACTTCCGTTGTCAGTTTCCAGGTTTCACGGCCTGACTCAACTACTGTTTCTCATTCTGATTCTGCTTCCAGTCCTGACCACTGACTACTGACCACTGTGTCTGACTACTGATTTCTCAGTGTTGATGCCTGATTCCGCTCGCTGCCCGGCTCGCTCCCTTCTGCTTCTGGAAGCTCGCATCCGGCGTGCCGCGGAACATGCGCGGGATGTAGGGATAATCCTGCGTGATCACGTAGTAGTACGTGCCCTCGGGAAACTCCGGCGTGACCCCGTAGCGCCCGTTGCATTCATCGAGCTGGCCCAGCCCCTCGACATATTCGTAGTCCTCGATATAGGTACCGTCGTATATTCCGCCGGGTCCGTCCCCGCGCATCCCGGCCCGCAGGCGGTAGCTGCTCTGCAGTTCGACAACAGCGCTGCCAGCATCCCAGGTGTCGGCGTAGCCATACAGGGCATAGACCGGGAAGCCGTCGGCCGCGAAGCCGATCAGGCCCATCGCGCTGCCATCCAGTTCCGTGAGCGTGCCCCAGGGCAGGCCGTGGTAGTGGTAGGCCCCGCCCGGCTGCACATGCCCGTGGCTGAAGTCCAGACCCAGCCCGTCGGGCATCGGCTCGAGCTGCCAGCCGCTGAAGCGGTCATTGTTCCAGAATTCGTTGGCAAAGGGATCGAAGGGCACGCCGTTGATCGCCACGCCGAAGGCATCCGGCAGGTAGTAGGGCGTGGCGCTGCTGTTGGCAACGGGGTCCAGAGGCACGCGGAACTGCCAGTCCTGCTCCGTCATCACATTTCCGTTGTTGCCGATTTCATGATCCGGCAGCCCGCTGGAACTGATGTAGCGGTAGCTGCCGTCCACCGTGATCTTCGTGCCGTTCTTCCCGCTCAGCAGCAGCGGATCCAGCACCGTTTCCTCCTCGTCCATTCCGGAGTCCGCCTGCACGCCGCTGTCCTGGGGCAGGTAGCCGTACTCCTGCAGGTACCAGTCCTCGATCGTCAGCGGGGCCAGCGCCTCGCTGCCGTCCTCCGTCTGCATACCGGAATCGCTCTGCGCCTGCTCACCGGCATCCTCCTCCACTGCGCCGTCCTCCGTCAGGTCCCCGACCGGCTGCGTCAGCTCAGTGTCGTCGGTTTCCTGCTGCACCTGCTCGCTGTCAGCGACGGACTGATCCGCCAATGGCAGCAGAGCCGCATCCTCGGGCTGTGCATTCCCACCCGCCACCTGAGCGGCCGCCGTGCCTCCCCCGCAGCCGCTCTGCAGCAGGCTGCAGGTTCCGCAGAGCAGCACTGCGATCATCAGCATTCCATATCTGTCCATGTCTCGTCCTCCCGATGGTTCTGCCCTGGCATGCCTGCCTGTGCAAATGGGAGTTCAGAGCAGCCGTCACAGTTGCAGCATGCCCTAGAATCTGCGCATGCGACTGGAATCCCAGCATCTCTGGCAGCGTGGCGTGCAGGACGTACGCTTAAGCGTCGACAAGTACAACGGGCTCGCGAGCGAGATTGACGCGATCCTCTACGCGCAGTTCTTCGACGAGCTGATCGAGCAGCACTATGCCAATGGCGCGGAGCTGCCGAGCCCCGAGGATCTCTCCGCCTACCTCGTGAAGAGCGGCTGGAGCGACGAATGCGCGATCGAGATCGAGGAGTTCTACGACAACATCCTGCTCTACCAGCGCTACCGGCGCGGGGAACTGCCGCGCCAGCGGCCCGACGGGCATTTCCGCACACTGGCCTGAGCTGTGAGTAGACCGGCTGCAGCGGGTATAGAATGAGGTTGGCCGGCCAGGCAGTAGACAAGTGCTGCGGGCCGGTATGGGAGGAAAAGATGTCCGCCATGCGCCTGACTGTCTGCCTGCTCTGGATCGCCCTGCTCGCCGGCTGCTCCGCTGACCGGGGTTCAGCTCCGGCCGAGGACAGCCCAGCTATGGATACGGCCACGCTGCTGCGGACCGAACTGGAGCGCGTGCTGGCCCAGCGGGGGATTGAGCTCGATGCCGCCGGCAATCCCACGCGCGCCGTCTCGGCCCTGCCGAAACGGGACTACCGCGCCCCGGCACGCTTCAATGACATCATCGGCGAGCGCGCGCAGCTGAGCTGGGTGCACCATCAGCTCGGCGACTACGACCACAACGGCGAGGTCAACATCTCCGACCTCACCCCAGTCGGCATCCACCTCGGCAAGACCAGTGCCAGCCCGGACTGGCTGCAGGCCCAGGCAGCGGACGGCGATGGCAACAATGAGATCAACATCGCCGATGTGACACCGATCGGCCAGAACTTCGGTGCGGCACTGGGCGGCTACCTGCTGCAGATCAGCCCGCTACCCGGTGATCCCTTCGAGGATTACGCCTTCGTGGACTTCGCTGAAGGCTTTGACAACGGCAATACCCTGGAGTTCGGCTACAGCGCGCCGGACATCGACGCCGCGGATTACCGTGTGAGCCCCGTTGGGCGCAGCCGTGATTTCGACTGGGATGTGTACCGCCTCGAACTGCCCGGCGGTTCTCAGCGCGACCCTGAACTGCTCGTGGCCGACGGGCGGCTGATGCTGGCCGCCGTCAGCATTGACAGCGCCGACCTGATCTACGCCGAGAGCAGCACCCCGCGACCGCATTCCAGCGCTGACTGGAGCGCGCATGTCGTGGACACGGACAATGTGGCCGGAGCGCAGCCGGGCCTGGCGATGATCGGCGGAGCTCCGGCGATCGGCTACTGCGCAGAGCATGCCGTGAGCGCCTTCGAGGTGCGCTATGCCCGCGCGCTGGTGGCGCAGCCGCTGGCAACGACGGACTGGCAGCATCACATGATCGAGGGCAGCCTGCCGCTGCAGAGCGTGCGCCTGCTGGAGAAGGACGGCCTGCCGGTGCTGACCGTGGAAAACGGCTCGGGCGGGCTGTTCCTCGGGGTCAGCCCCACGCCCTTCCCGAGCTCGGACCTCGACTGGTCGGACGTGGCTGTCAACGCCGGCGTGACCGTCAACAATCCGGAGATCTGCCTGATCGGCAACCGCGTGCACGTGGCAAGCTACCAGTACGGCGGCAGCGGCGAGACCTACTACAGCGGAGCAAAATTCAACATTCCGACGGGCGCTGCCGACTTTGACAGCTTCCCGCTCTGGACCATCGGCGGGATCGCCCAGCACCACAGCATCCTCGGCTGCGGCGGCTATCCTGCAGTGCTGAGCCCGAATGAACCGGACGGTTCGCTGGACTTCCTCTACAGCAGCGAGGTGCGACCCCTGAGCGCCTTTCCCTGGTTTGTCAACAAGGCCTACAGCGACCCGACGGATATCCTGCACCCGGACAGCGTACTGTTCGAGGGCCGCCCCGCTGTGGCCTGCGGCCGCTTCAACCTCAACTTCATCTGGGGGCTGCGCACCCTGCCCCGCGACAAGACGGAGTGGACCAGCCAGGAAAGCCTTGAGGAGGGCACGCTGAATTTCGGGATCGGTGCCAACAGCATCGTCGTCAGCGGGGAGCTGCCGCTGATCGCCTTCACGGAGTTCGATGCCCCGAACGGCGTGCGCCACATCGCGATCGCAATCGCCAACGAACGCTGAACGGAGGTCCGGCGCGAGCCGGGCGTCGGAGCTCGAGCGCAAGCTCGGCTCGGAGGTCAGAATTAATTCTGACAACAGAGCGCACCGAGAGTTCAACCACAGAGAGCGCAGGGAGCACGGAGATATTGGAGTGAGCAGCGGAGGACACCGCAGCCGAGCAATCTTCTCGCATCCGCTCGGGTAGCAACGAGGCAAGCTCCTTAGGGTCTTGTCAACGCTAAGGCGCGAAGGCGCTGAGGAAACGGAGCTGCACAACTTGTTTGCGCACAATGCAAAGCCCCACGAATCCTCGATCTTCTAATATGGCAATCCGTCCCGAGTGGGAGATCTCGATCTTCTGCTACACCCTACACCCGAGCTCCTATATCCTCCCAAGGACCGGCGTCACCCTGCGACGATTACACGCTCGATCTGTCGATTGGGCAATCCGTCCCGAGTTGGAGATCTCGATCCTCTGCTACTTCCTACACCCGAGCTCCTATGTCCTCCAAAGGACCGCCATCTCCCCCGCTTCCCGCTGCCGCCTTCCGCTGCACGACCACCAGTGCGATCCCCCCGAGGATCACCGCGCTGCTGATTGCCAGTCTCGCCGTCAGCACTTCACCCAGCAGCAGCACGCCTCCCAGCGCCGCAATCGGCGGCACACTGAGCTGCACCGCAGCCGCCGTGACCGAAGCCAGGCTGCGCAGCGCCGCGTACCAGAGCAGGTAGCCGATCCCCGAAGCCAGCGCGCCGGAGAGTACCGCCCAGCCAAAGCCCTGGATGCTGATCGAGGCACTGCCATGGCCAGGTGTGGCGAAGTCCTGCAACAGCAGCCAGACAAACGCAGGGAAGGCAACGTAGATGAAACTGCCGGCTGTGGCGGCCAGCGGATTGGCAACACCCCTGCCGCGCAGGGAGTAGACACCCCAGGCGATGCCGGCGGTGAGCATCAGCAGGGAGCTGAGCAGCGGCGGCTGGCTCAGGCCCGGCAGCAGCAGGTAGATCATCCCGGCGGCTGCCAGCAGGAAGCCGAGCAGTCGCTGGCCACGCAGGCGCTCGCCATGCAGCAGGCCATGCGTGATCATCGTGACCTGCACGGCGGCGAACAGCAGAAGCGCCCCGGTGGCGGCCGTGAGCTGCAGGTAAGCGAAGGAGAAACAGACGGCGTAGATCACGAGTGGCAGGGCGGAGAGGGAGTTGCCCTCAACCTTCATGCGGTGCACGTAGAGGATCAGCGCCAGCATCGCGGCGCCGGAAATGATGCGGATCGCGGTGAAGGAACCCGGGTCGATGCTGCCGGAGCTGAGCGCCAGGCGGCAGATGAGCGAGTTGCCGGCGAAAGCCAGCATCGCCAGTGTGGTGAGGATCAGCGTTCTCATTGCTGCGTGATGAGTGTACTACCGCGGAGCGCGCAGCGCAGTCATGCAAGGGAGGTCGAGCGCAGCTCGGCCATGGAGGTCGAGCGCCAGCTCGGCCATGGAGGTCAGAATTCATTCTGACAACAGAACGCACCGAGAGTTCCACCACAGAGAGCGCGGAGAACACGGAGGTATTGGTGCGAGCAGCGGAGTGTACCGCACCCGCCCAGGCTCGCATTCGGTCGATTGGCAACGAGGCAATCTCTGTAAGTTTTTCTTAACGCAGAGGCGCAGAGCCGCCGAGGGGATGAGCGGAGCGCGTAGCGCAGTCATGCGTAAGCATGACAGAGCTGCGCATGAGCGGGATGCGGGAGGTGCGACACTTGATGTCGCACAATGCAAGGCCCCACGGATTCTCGAACTAGCGAAATGGCAATCCACCCCGCGCTCGAGATCCCGCCCCTCTACTACACCCTACACCCCAGGCTCCTATATCCTCCCAAGGACCGGCGTCGCCCTGCGACGATTGCACGCGAGCCGTGGCAATGAGGCAACCAGCCCAATGTGAGATCCCGCCCCTCTGCTACACCCTACACCCCAGCTTCTATATCCTCACTAGCCGCCGGACAGCCACGGGCGGGCATGTCACATAGGCCGGCGGCTGGGAATAAAGCAGTGGCACTATCTTCACTCCCATCTGCTGGACTAATATCGAGACTTGCAAGGCGTTTGCTATAACGAGAAGCCTCGAAGAACGAGCAGAAGACTGGATGGGTATGTCAATAAGTAAAAGAATCAAGAATACCGTCATTCAATTTGAAAAAACTGCTAATTTGAATTCTATATGAAGCCCCTAAGTAATTGCTTTGCTAGCATCTTCTTTCTTCTGATTGAAGGGAATGTTAACTAATATAGGTTTCTCACTTCTAATCCCCTGACCATAAACAATGGAGTGCAATTTCTTCAATTGTGGAATTGCTGATACTACATCCGCTGTGTATACATTACTTAGAAAATCTAAGCTTGTTTTATCTACAAGTCTGAACGTAATATAAGTATTGCATTGACTCAATACCGATTTGCTAACTAATGCAGTTCTCTGAGAGACTACTAGTAGCCCCACATCGTATTTCCTACCCTGTAAGGCAATTTGCGAAATTCTATCAACGACCCATTTTGTGTCATAATCAAACCCGGAACCACCAGTTTCAGGAATAACTGTATGGGCTTCTTCGAGCACTATAAGTACTCTACATTGATTTCTGTTGTCTTTCATCCATTTCATTATCTCTGACAAATAAAGCTCTGTTGCACGAAGAGTAGCTTTTGTATTCGTTATCTGAGGTAAGTTGAATATTCCTAGGTTTCCTCCATCTTCATTTAAAAATCTAGCAACATTTTCTCTTACTTCCTTTTGAATTTCCTCAATAAAAGCCTTTAGTGCAATCTTTTCCTTTCCCGCACCATATTCTCCAGTATCTGCACCAAACAACTTTTCTTCTAGATCACTCGCCCTTTCTTCATCTAGTCCCAATAACTTGGGATTCAACTCAGATAATCTAGCGTAGTAGTCGTTCGTGATATCTACGCAGAAAACTTTATATTCCATTTGATGTGCTTGTTTGATAAAGTCCAGACTTACTTCTGTCTTACCTGTACCAGTGACACCAAGAATAGCACAATGAAATCTAATTGCATTTTCAATATCAATATCTATATCTATGTTTGTACCTGGCAGGTTGCCAATTACCAGCGGATGCTCGCAAACATACCTTGACAAACTTCTCAAGTCCTCATGATGCCACACGGGGATGTGCATTTCTGGAACCCAATCAAACTTTGAAAACTTATTTTCTACTATAGTTCCAAGCTGAATTGCTACTGCGACAATCTTTCCTGAAGGATTACTAGTAATAACTTCTTCTGAAGTAACTGCATCAATTATTTGATAATATACAGTCATCGATTCTGATTTTATGAAAACAACAGAACCATACTTAAGGAAACAATGATTGGTTGTTTCAATTCGAATTGTGTTAATTGTTGAATTTTCAGCAATTGTACCGACTAAAGAAGCACCAGTAACAGGCAAAATTGTCTGTGTGTCGAACAACTCACTGTTGGAATCAAATTCAATAACACTATTGTTAGGAATGTCAAGTTGAAGTTCATTTGGTTGGATTGTACTTCCATATAGCAATCCTGTACCCAAAACTCTATTACTTTGTTGCACAGTTCCGATGGGATAGATTCTCTTGTACGAAGAATCGCTCAATCTTGCAAGTATTCTATTCTGATTGTTCCAGCTGGCTGGAGCAAGCAACTCGACTCTTGCAAGATTTGGATCATCAATTCTACTTAATAACCCAATCAACTCATTATTCTTGGAAGAATAAAGGATAGCTGATCTTACTATTCCAAGTACCATTTCAATTGGCTTAAACAGTACTATCACAATCCAGAACAAAATTGTGAACAGGGAGATCTGATTACTTAATCCAAAGAGCTCTAATGATGTCACAACAATAGCAATTGTAAACAAAATTTCTCCTCGTCCCAATTCAGAACAGATTTTATATCCTATTGTGTCTACTATTTGAACAAACCGCGAACGACCCTCAATTGATTTGTTAAAGATCAAACTAACAACCGAAGTTACTACGACAAGGCCGTATACAGAAAAACCTATGTTTCGCAAAAATAATACCAGTGTATTTGTTGAATCACTTGTAACGGCAAGCAAAGTTATTGCAGCACCTATCGTGTTGACAAGCGAATCTCTTGGAGCTATAAATCTCGGCGCATCTATCAAATATATAAGTGCGAAAGTGACTCCATTAAGTAGAATTATATTTTTATCAAGGGGAGAAAGAAAGAACCACGATCCAAGAATACATTTTTGTCCTAGAAAAAACGCCAACGAATATGCAACTAAAAGAATCAATCGATCAGTAATTGAATAATGATACTTTCTCATTATCATTCCCCTACATATATTCAACTCTACTACCGAATTTCATAGTCAGCCTTACGCCTGACCTCCGTTGCCCGGATTGCTCCGGGCCTCCCCCCCCCCCCTACTCCGCCGTGGTCGGGACCGCGGCGATGATGTCCTTCACCACCTTGTCCGAGCTCACGCCCTCAGCCTCCGCCTCGAAGTTGAGGATCGTGCGGTGCCGCAGTACCGGCAGGGCCACACGGCGGATGTCGTCATAGCTCAGGTTGAAGCGGTTGTCGAGCAGCGCCAGCACCTTGCCGCAGAGGATCATCGCCTGCACCGCACGCGGGCTGGCGCCGTAGCGCACGTAGCGCCGCACGCTCTCCGGGGCGCGCACGTTGTCGACATGCGTAGCCAGCGCGAGCCGCACGGCATAGCGCACCACATGCGCCGCCGCCGGCACCTGGCGCACGAGCTGCTTCATCTCGAGGATGCGCGCGCCCTTCACCGCCGGGCGGACCTGCGCCGAGCGCGCCGTGGTGGTGCGCTCGATGACCTCCATCAGCTCGTCCTCACTCGGGTAGTCCACGTTGATCTTCAGCATGAAGCGGTCGAGCTGGGCC
>JAGRNT010000016.1 GCA_020440605.1 bacterium
CGAGCCGCACATTGCTGGCTTCGCCCTTGACCCAGATCCCGCGCAGCTCGGAGTCGGTCTCGAGCAGCTGCTTGATGTGCGCGGTCAGGCGCGAGACCGTGACTTCGGAATGGGCGGCTTCTTTGTCCACCGGAGCATTATAGGGCGGGGGAGGGGGAGGGGTCAGTAGTCAGTGGTCAGTAGTCAGTGGTCAGTAGTCGGTGGTCGGTGGTCAGAGGAGGTGCGCAGCTTGCCTGCGCACAATGGAACGGTGGAACAGCGGAACAGTCTGAATAGTTCAGATAGTGCGAATAGTGGAAGAAGTGGGGACGGTAGCGGCGACACTCCTGTCGCCGGACATTCAGACGTGAACAGTAGCGGCGTCGCCTTGCGACGCCTGAGAGGGGATGGGGGAAGTAAAGAGTGAACCGTAAAGCGTGAACAGTACCGGCGGCACTTGGCGACGCCTGGGAGGGAATGGGGGGAGTAAAGCGTGAACCGTGAAGCGTAAACCGTGAACAGTAGCGACGGCGCCTGGCGACGCCTGATAGGGAATGGGGGAAGTCATCTCCATATCCCGGATTGGCAATGCCATGTAAAACTCCGTGCGCTCAGTGCCTCTGTGTTTGATTTTCCCTGCCTCCGTTGTCAGAATGAATTCTGACCTCCGTGCACTGGGGTGTTTCCCCTCGTGCTGCCCCTCCCAATCGCGGCCGCGCCGCGCCGCTACTCTTCACGGTTTACTGTTCACTGATTCGACGGCGGTGCCGCGCCGGTCCTGATGCTTTCGCTGGAAGACCCCTTGGAAGAACTCCGTGCTCTCCGTGTACTCTGTGGTTGATCTTCCTGGCTTCCGTTGTCAGAATGAATTCTGACTTCCCTCCCCCTACTGCGGATCCACCTCGATCAGCACGTCGCCGACCGCCACCGTGTCCCCCGGCTTGCAGTTCACCTTGCGCACCGTGCCCTCGCAGACGCTGCCGATCTCGTTCTCCATCTTCATCGCCTCGAGCACCAGCACGATCTGCCCCAGCTCGACCTTCTCCCCCGGCTTGCACATCACGCCGAGCACCTTGCCCGGCATCGGCGCCGTGACATCCGTCTCCGCGCTGCCGCCGCCCAGGCCGGCCCCCATCGCCTCCAGCAGCTTGCCGAGCTGGTCCTCCTGCGGGTTCTTCATGTCACTCCTGAAGCTGCGGTTGGCATGGATCACCTCCAGCAGCCGGCCCTTCTCCTTGCGGAACTCATAGAAGCCCACGTGCCCGTCGATGGACAGCGTCAGCGAGGTGGGCTTGTGCTCGATGATCCGCATCCGCACCTTGCGGCCGTTCACCGTTGCCAGGAAGCCCTCCTCCGTGGCGGTGTCGACATGGATATCGATGTCGAAGTTCTCGTCGTTGATGCTCGTGATGATCTTCATGCGTCCGCCTAGTTCGGGATGTAGCTCGTGCTGGCCATGCGGTTCACGAGCGCCCAGCGGCGCCCGGCCTCACGGTCGTCGGCCTGGTTGCTGAGGATCACCTCGCTGCGGTCCAGGTAGAACTTGAGCGCCGCCGCCAGTGCGATCTGCTCGCTGCTGATGCCCTCCTGCGGGCCGCTGACGAGCTTCTTCACCTGATCCTCGCTGAAGTGGTTCTCAACGAAGCCGGTGGTGAAGTCGCCGCTGCGGAACACGGGGTGGCTGAACACGAAGTCGTGGAAGGGGATCGTCGTGCGCACGCCGGTCACGATGAACTCGTGCAGGGCGCGCAGCATGCGGATCGCCGCCGTCTCGCGGTCCGGTCCGTAGGTGATCAGCTTGGCAACCATGCTGTCGTACTGCGAGGGGATGTCGAAGCCCTCATAGGCGCAGGAGTCCAGCCTGACTCCGGGACCCTGCGGCGGGATGTAGCGGTTCAGCAGGCCGAGCGCCGGCATGAAGCCGCGGAAGGGATCCTCGGCGTTGATGCGCGCCTCGAAGGCCCAGCCGCGGATCTGCACATCCTCCTGCGCGAACTCCAGCTTCTCGCCCGCGGCGATGCGGATCTGCTGGCGCACGAGGTCGATCCCGGTGATCATCTCCGTCACCGGGTGCTCCACCTGCAGGCGGGTGTTCATCTCCATGAAGTAGAAGTCGCCCTTGCTGTCCAGCAGGTACTCCACGGTGCCGGCGTTGGCATAGCCCGCTTCCTTCGCCAGCGCCACGCTGGCAGCGCCCATCCGCTCGCGCAGCTCGGGAGTGAGTGCGGGGGAGGGGGCCTCCTCGATCAGCTTCTGATGGCGGCGCTGCACGGAGCAGTCGCGCTCGCCGAGGTGCACCACGTTGCCATGTTCGTCGGCGATGATCTGGAATTCGATGTGCTTGGGGTTCTCGATGTAGCGCTCGATGAAGATCGAGTCGTCACCGAAGGCGCCGCGCGCCTCATTCTGGCAGGAGCTGAAGGCCTTCTCCATCTCCTCCATCTTCTTCACGACGCGGATCCCGCGCCCGCCACCGCCGGCGGCGGCCTTCAGCATCAGCGGGAAGCCGGCCTTCTCGGCGAAGGCCATGGCCTCGGTCACGCCGCTCACCGCGCCTTCCGTGCCGGGGCTGATCGGCGTACCGGCCTTCTGCGCCAGTTCCTTGGCCTTGACCTTGTTGCCGAGGTCGCGGATCGCCTGGGCAGAGGGCCCGATGAACTTCACCCCCGCACTGGCGCAGGCCTCGGCCAGCAGCGGATTCTCCGAGAGGAAGCCGTAGCCGGGATGCAGGGCATCCACCTTGTACTTGCGGCAGATGCCGATGATCCTGTCGATGTTGAGATAGGTCTCGGCGGGGGAGCTGCCCGGCAGGTTCTCCGCATAGTCCGCCAGCACGATGTGCAGGGCATTCGCGTCGGCATCGCTGAACAGCGCCACGCTCTCGATTCCCATCTCACGGCAGGTCCGGATGATCCGTACCGCGATCTCGCCGCGGTTCGCTACCAGGATGCGCTTGAACATAGATCCTGATAATAGCATTTAGCGCTCCGCCGGGATTCCGCGCGGCTGCCTGCCGGATCCGCCTGCCGCCCTGCGGGCTGGCCTATAATTACCCGGCGAAAGCGGAAGGGCGGCGGTTTTACCTGCAGCGGCGGGCGACCGATTAACTTCCAGTTGAAAGGCGGGAACCCGATTCCCGGTTCAGGCGCATGACCCCGCGGGTATCATGTGCGGTCTGGAACATGGCGATGAGAATCAACTGGTACTGCAAACTGATCATCCTCGCGGGCATGCTGCTCGTGGCTTCCGCGGCGCAGGCCCAGTCCAACCGCCGCACGAGCGAGAAGGACTACTCCTTCAAGGCCCGGGAGATCGTCAGCGGCAAGATGATGGAGCTGAGCGAACTCACCGCCGACAAGCCGCTCGTGCTGCATGTCTGGGCCCCGGACTGCCCGCACTGCCAGCGCCACATGCCCTATCTCGCCAGCCTCTACAAGAAGCTTGACCTCGAGAAGGTCAACTTCCTCACCTACAGCGTCACCGGCCAGATCCACGACGCGAAGAGCTTCCTCGAGAAGCGCAACCTGGATTTCCCCACGATCTGCCTCAGCAACGGCAGCTTCTCAAAGGACCTCAAGGACGGCGGCTGGCCGAACACGATGGTGATCGGCATCGATGGCAAGCTCGTCGGCTCCTGCGACATCAATGGCCCGACCTACGTCGAGACCATGGAGAAGCTCGTGGAGAAGGCGCTTGAGGACTACGCCGAGATCCAGAGTGAGGACGAAGGCGAGGATGAGGGCGAGAACACGGGTGGCTCCAGCTGGTTCGAGGACTGAGCTCCAGCCCTTCCCTCCATACGCCGGATTTTCCCCAGCAGGGCTTCATATCTCCTTTTATCCCAGGATAAAGCAGACGCAATCTCAATTGATTTCCATACTGCGAATACTTCCCTTCAAGCGATAATTCTGTAATTCTCGAAAAATAACAGAATCATTTCCGGCCTGATCAGCACTGGCCATTTCCCATATCGCCGGCATGGATCAACTCTTACAGCTCAGCCCAGGCTGGAACAAGACTTTTGCCCTGCCGGTCCAAAGTCACATATTGGTGTAGTTCGGAATTTCAATATCGCAAGCCAGAAAGTCTGAAGTTAGTGTTTCGGGCAGTCAACTGCCGGGTAACACATCTGGTTTGGGAAAAGGAAGGAAGAACGATATGAGAACCGGGAACTACAAAATGCTGATGCTGGGCCTGATGGCCCTCTGTCTGGTGCTGGGCTTCGGGAACAGCCGCGCCGAAGCCGCCCGCGGCTCCGACTACTCCTTCTCCGCGACTGAGCTGTTCAGCGGGGAGAGCATGAACCTCGAAGAGCTCACGGCGGACGCCCCGCTGGTGTTCCACATCTTCAGCCCCGACTGCCCGCACTGCCAGCGCCACATGCCCTATGTCAAGAACCTCTACGGCAAGCTCGACGGCAAGGCCGTGAACTTCCTGATGTACTCCGTGGACAGCAGCCAGCGCGAGACGGAGCGCTTCATGGACAGCCGCAGCCTGAGCATGCCGGTCGTGATCGACGGCCAGGGCCAGTTCAGCGAGCTGTTCAAGCAGGATGGCTGGCCGACCACGGTCGTGCTCGGCAAGGGCGGCAAGCTGATCGGCACCTGCGACACCAATGGCCCGAGCTACGTGGATGAGGTCGTGGACCTGATCGCGAAGGCACAGCAGGACTACTACAACTAAGGAAGCAAAGCGCCTGCCTGGGGAGGCGGCGGAGCTACCCGCTTCAGCGGTAGCGGAGGCCTGATGTCAGTCAGGCAATGGAGGCCCGGAGCAATCCGGGCAATGGATTGACCACGAAGCCACGAAGTACACGAAGGTTCTTCCGGTTCACGAAGCACTCCTGGTGATCTGAATGACACTTCGTGCCCTTCGTGCCCTTCGTGGTGAATACTGGCAACGTAGGCCCGGAGCAATCCGGTCAATGAGGATATGAGAGCTGGGTTGTAGGGTGTAGTGGATGGGATCGCGAGCAATCGCGGCAATGGAGCTACCCGCTTTAGCGGTAGCTGGAGGCCTGATGTCAGTCAGGCGATGGAGGTCAGCTGTGAAGCTGACAACGGAGGCATTAGCAGGCAAGAGGCAGAAGGCAAAGCAGGGGTAGCGGCGGCGCCCCGCGACGCAAGCACGCGAGCGGCTGCTTCGTGCGCAATCCGTAACGCGAGGCAGGGCATGTTGCCAGGCTTGTTCTTCTCAGCGCCTCCGGATTCCCTCTGCGCCTCTGCGCCAAAAGAACCACCCGGCATGGCCTCGTTGCCACCCGAACGCATGCGAGTCGCGCAGCCGCGCGGGCAGATTAGTGCTCGCCAGTCTGGTAATGTTGACGTAGAGCCGCAGAGGAAATTGAGGCGCTGGGAGGATTGATAGTGTTGCCAGATCCTGCCTTTCACGCGAACTTCGCAGCATCCTCTCCCAATCGCGGCTGGGCCGCGCCGGTCCTGCTTGAATTGTAGAAAGCTCTGTGTACTCTGAGTCTCTGTGTTCGATCCAGATCCGCCGCAGCGAAGTCCGGCAACTCACGGGCGTAATCGCCGGCTACCGGTGGAAGGCCGTTTACGGCCGCTTCCTTCCGGCACAAATCCACATGATGCAGAATACCGGCGACGCCCCGCGCTGCCCGGGAGGGCGTGCTGCGAAGCAATGAGCGATGGTGAGTTGTTCTGGAGCCCAACAGGGCTCTGTGGCTCTGAAGAGCCACACTCCGCACTGGCTCCCCTGTTGCCAGAATGAATTCTGGCCTCCGATCTCCTCTGCGCTTCTACGCCTCTGCGTCAGCAGGACCGCCACGGTGTTACCCCGTTGCCACCCGAGCTAATGCGAGGTGCTCATCCAAGCGGACAGCATTGAGATCCTCATGCCCTCCATCATGAATCATCCATACGCATAGTCATCCTGCGGCCTCAGGGCCGGTAGTTCACGAAACGCAGCATGTTGCCGTTTCCACTGATGGAGATGAAGGGCCGGCCCGCTATCATGCTCATGTCGGCGAACGCGTCCTCGGCCGGTATCACCAGCAGCGGGGCTTCCCATTCCTTCCCATTCGCATCCAGCGCCTGGAGGAACATAGTGCCGAAATTGGGGTTCTTGTATGCAGCGGCGGGCTTTCCGTCCACGACTGCTACCCCGAGCGTCGCGTTGCTATTGCTGCTGTCGTCGAGCACAACGGGGATATCCCATGCGGTTCCATCTGCATCCATTGCCCTGCTATACTTGAGCGGCTTCGTGATGCCGTTCTCAACGTGGAAGATGCCCGGGATGCCGTTCGTCACCAGCGCTCTCGGAAACAGGCCGACGTTCCCCCCGTTGTCCACGGTGACGATAGCTCCCCAGGCGGTTCCCTGGACGTTGTCAGCGCGCAGCCAGACAAGGTTGTTGAGACCGTTGATCCGGGCGGCGATGGCGGGCCTGCCATTGGCGATGATCAGGTCGCAGCTTCCGAATGACTCCAGGTCATTGGCAACGACAGGTGCACTCCAGGCCGAGCCCTGGGCATTGACCGCCCGCACGAACATCAGTGCATCATCGCTGAACCTCGAACAGGCAGCCGCCGGATTGCCATCCACCACCAGCGCTCCGAAGATCTCGATGCCGTCCACATCCGTGGTCACGAGCGCCGGGGCTGGCCATGAACTGCCCTGCGGGTCATTCGCCCTGACGAAGTTCAGCTCATTGTCAATTGATCCCGTGAAGAACACCGCTGGATTGCCATCCACGACAAGCAGTCTGGAGCGGATCACGGAGTAATCCTCGTAGCCGATCGGAATGGGGGCATTCCAGTCCAGACCCAGCCAGTCATTGGCTCTCACGTACTGCAGCGACACCTGCTCACTGAAGTTCGTATGGGCAAGCGCGGGGGTGCCGCTGATCTCCGCGGAAATGCTGAATCCACCGGGAGCGATGTCCGCCGGCTCGGACCAGCCCTCCACCACCAGTGTGTCAATGTCAATGTCGGTCCGGCCCAGGTCATCCGTCACGCGCAGCGCCACCTGCTGGAAACCGACTGTATCGAAACTGCGCTTGAACAGTGGGTCAGTGCCCATGTCCAGCTCGAATGTTAGGTCGCCATCGAGGTCCCACTCATACTTCGTGATCGTGGAGCTTGACGTGCTGGATTGCGCGCTGAACACGGCGAACTCTCCCTTGGCAATCTGGCTCCTGGCCATGGAGAGCTCCGCATGGATCCCGCCCTCCGTCGCCAGTACGCTCAGCGTGTCCACATCCCAGGCACCCTCGCTGTCAGTCACGCGCAGCTTGACGTTGTAGCTGCCCGCAGCCGTATAGGTCTGCAGAGGCGGGCTGAGGGTGTCCGTCCCCGGTTCATAGATGCCGTCGCCATCGAAGTCCCAGGCGAAGCTCAGGGCCGAAGCGCCATCCTCGCCGTCCTCCGCCTCACCGCTGAAGGTCACATCCAGCGGGGCCAGCCCGCTCTGCGGGTCGGCACTGGCGCTGGCCACTGGCCGCGAGTTGCCGGTGACGATCAGGCTGACCGAGCCGAGGGCCACGGCCTCCCCTCCGCTGCCGCTGGCCCGGACCCGCGGACGGATGATCCCCGCCTGTGTGGTGTCAACACTGAAACTGCCGGAGGTGTCGCCGGTGATCTCGAACACACCGTTGCCATCCAGGTCATAGTCGTAGCTGTCACCGCCACTCACGCTGATACTGACAGGTTCGCCGATTGCGGCGCTGACCGCATCACTGCTGATCAGCAGCTCAGGACCGGCCCCGGCCAGTGGGCTGAACATCACCTCGTCCGACAGTTCACTGGCGTTGCCATTCAGGTCCACGGCGCGGATGCGCACGAAGCTTGTTGTGCTCAGGCCGCTGAGTACGGCATGCGTACTGCCCTCGATGTAGCCGAGGCCCGTAACGCCGACGGACAGCGGATTGCTGAAGGACTGTCCCGACCGGAAGATCTCATAACCGGCCAGGTCCCCGGAGAGCACCGGGAACCACTGCAGTTCCGCGCCACCGGCCACGGCCGTCGCCGTCAGGGCGATCGGTGCCGGCGGAGGCGTACTGTCAGCGGGATTGCGCATGCCGAGGCCCAGCCCCACGATGTCAACGCTGCTGCCGCCGTGGCAGAGCACGGTGGCGAAGAAGCTGTTCACCGGGCTGAGCATTCCGCTCTCCGGCAGCGCCAGGCGCACGTGGCTGTCAGTGAAGGGTCCGCGCCAGTCCCAGCGCCCCGTGCCATAGTTGGCAACGGCCACGTAGTAGCCGGACCGGCCGCCGTCCTGGGCTGCCAGCAGGTTCACGTCCAGGGAGAGCACACCCGGTGCCTGGCCGCCGGTCGGGATCCGGTAGCTGGCCCAGGCCGCTGCCGCAGTGCTTTCCAGCCGCGTGGCCTCGCCATTCTCACCGGCACCAGTCAGGCTGCTGCTGAACAGATCGCGGCCGGCCACGAATTCCGATTCGGCACTGATGGCGCTGGCACTGCGTTCCCAGGGCTGCAGCGCGTCCATGGGCAGCGTCTCGCTGAAATCGCCGGAAGCCGGGCTGAATGCCGGTGGATCCGCCTGGGTCATGGGCTCAGCGGGGCCGCTTCCGGCCTGGCGGGCGGCGCAGGAAATGCAGAGCAGCAGAAGTACGCAGGCTGACATTGCCCGGAGTGTTGTCCGAATCAGCATGGAAAAGTCCTGATGATGGAGTATCCGCGTTATACACCCTACGCGGAGTGAAAGTCAAATCCCGGTAAAACGACTGGGGGAACAGTGGCTGCAGCCCAGCCAGGGCAGGCTCACCACGAAGCCACGAAGCACACGAAGCTTACTCATGGTCACAAGGCACTCCTGGTGGTTTGAAGTTCACTTTGTGCACTTCGTGTCCTTCGTGGTGAGATTCTGCATATGGATTGACCACGAAGCCGCGAAGTACACGAAGCTTACTCAGGTTCACAAAGTACCCTTCGTGATCTGAATAACACTTTATGAACATTGCGATCTTTGTGGTGACCCGGAAGCGCTCCCCTCAGTCGATCCGCCGCGAGCCGCTGCGGGCCTCCGTGGCCCGGATCTCATCGAGGATCGC
Source organism: bacterium (assembly GCA_020440605.1). GTDB lineage: Bacteria > 4484-113 > 4484-113 > 4484-113 > JAFGCY01 > JAHEFU01. The sequence goes on from JAGRNT010000016.1 coordinate 9,007, forward strand.
CGTGCGCCGCGTCGCCACTTCCGCCGCGTCATCCGGGTTGTCAGCGAACAGCCGCGCCAGGAACTGGCTGACGACCTGCTGCGCCATCAGCGAGTAGGGCCGCGAGACATGGCAGGCCCGTCTCAGCTCCTGCATCTCGCGGTCCATCAGCTCCTCGATCTGCAGGCGGAACTGCTGCTTCTCCAGCTCCGTATTGACCCGCGAGGGCGGCCGGGCCCAGAGCTCAGCCAGCCGCTCCAGCAGGTGGAAGCGCTCCCGTAGATCCAGCAGGAATTCATTGCGGGCATACACCAGCCCGCTGCGGTTCAGGGCATAGCCGTAGATCGAGGCTTCGGCACGGCGCTGCAGGGCAGGGACCGCCCGGCTGTCCGGGATCACCATTCCCGCCATCGCCGCCTCATACTGGAATGCCTGCTCCAGCTCCACGTCATTGCAGGGATGCAGCAGCAGCGGCTCCTCATTGAGCTCCTCGCGCGGCAGTTTCGCCCGCCGTGTCTCATCCGCCAGCGGGAAGTAGTTCTTCTTGCCGATCAGGCTGCGCTGCGCCTTCTCCGGCCGGCCCACGAGCTCGGGAGCATACTCCTGCTGGTAGCGCCGCCGGTTGCAGTCGATGCAGGATGGCAACAGGTTGTCCCAGCTGGCCGCCAGCCAGTAGTAGCCGCCCACCTTGAAGGACTTGCTGCCATCCTCGGGCTCGACCACGACCTCGCTTTTGGGCCGCCAGTGCTCAACATCCACCGGCATCGTCGAGATATAGAGGCTTTCACAGTAGGCGCACTTGCCATGGAACAGCTTATTGAGGAAGGGCTTCAGCAGCGCACTGGAGTACATCTTGAACACATGATCCTCGTGCTGCTTCGGATCAGGCTCGGCCCGGTTGCGCTCGGCGATCGCGATGTTCTCGTCGTTCTCCGCCTGCATCTTCTCGAGCAGGTCGTCAGGCAGGGGCTGGCTGGAGCGCGGCACATGGCGCATCAGTCCTCTCCCAGCCTGCCGGACAGGTTCCAGATGGACTGCAGCCGCGCCTTCGTTTCGTCGTCAAGCTGCGTGCTGCCGGGCCGGTCGGCGAGATACTTGTCAAGGTAGTGCAGCGCCATATGCTCGCGCCAGGAGCGCCCGCTGAGCGCCGTTGTCAGACCGTGCTCGCGGCGCAACTCCTCCACCTTCGCATGGAACTGCGCATCCGTCAGGCTTCCGGGAGCCGCTTCCCCCTCCGCCGCCCCAGGCTGCCTTAGCTTCAGCTGCCGCAGCTCAAGGTAGTAGGCATGCATGCTTTCCTCACGGCGCGGGTCGATCACGGAATTCAGCCCGAAGTAGGGCGAGGTCAGCAGCTGGTCGATTGTCAGTTCCGAGGGATCCGGCACATCCTCACGGCGGGCCACGGCCTGCTCACCCGCGTTCTGCGCCGCATTGTAGATCACCTCGACCTCACCCGCCCCGGCGCCGCGCAGGCAGAGCGGCTCATGCGTCGTAACGATGAACTGCATCCTCGGCAGGGCCAGGCGCAGCTTCTCGATGATGCGCATCTTCCAGCGCGGGTGCAGGTTGTTGCCGATTTCGTCAATCAGGGCGATCCCGCGCAGCTCACTGAGCTGGGTATGCAGCGTGCCGCGCCCGCTGCGGGCATGGCGCACGGCCCCGGCGAGGATGTCACAGCCGAGCGAGATCACCGACTTGTAGCCATCCGAGAGGTTGGCAAGTTCCGTCAGCCCGCCGCTGGAGCGCACCTGCACCCGGTCCTCCTCAATGCTCATCTGCCCGAGGCGTTCGCCGCTGTCGTCAGGTTCGGCTTCCAGCAGGTCCAGCAGCTGCTCAAACACCAGCAGGCGGCTGATCACACTGGCAGCGGCATTGAAGCCCGTGGTGCTGCCCTGCGTGCTGCCGCCGACAGCGATCTTCTCCCCGGCCTGTTCCTGCAGCCATTCATCCGGGTTGGTCAGGCGGCTGTGGGGGTCAAACAGATGCGCGATGTTGATCCTGTCGTCCCAGCCGGAGTATCCGAGATTGGGCCGCCGGTCCTGCATCACATCCAGGGCCAGGGCCGTCAGCGTGCGCCGTGGCTCGGGCAGTTGGGCGAAACTGCCGCGCACGCCGTTCTCGACGTAGTATATATCGTCGCCATCCTTTCCGAAGTTGTCATTGGCAGCGATATGCTGGGTATCAGCCAGCTCCGGCAGTTCCAGCTTCCAGATGCGGGTCAGCAGGCTGATCATCACGGAGCCGAACATGAAGCCGTCCAGCGAATGCAGCCAGCTGATGCCTTCCCGCAGCGCCTTGCCGACGTCGAACTCATCCTTGCTGCCTTCCTGCTCATTCATCAGACGCGAGGTGGCATAGGCGCAGAGGTAGGTTCCCGACATGCGCTGGGCCGCCGTATTGAAGCTGACCCGCACTTCCCGTGGATCCTCTGAGTCCCGCCGGAAACTGACGACGCGCGGTTCGGGCTCGTTGCCACTGAGCGTCAGCGTGATGCTACCCTGATCCGTGCCGCGCCGCAGCAGATGCTTGCCCCTCAGCTTGTAGCGCTGCTGTGCACTGAGCCGCTCGAACTGTTCGCGGCCCATCAGGACAATCGCCAGCGCCCAGAGGATGCTGCTCTTGCCGAGGCCGTTCTCGCCGAGCAGGATCTTCATGCGTGCCCAGCTGGTTTCCCCGGAACCCTCCGGTGGATTGCTGCGTGGGCTGAAGTCAATTTCCATCTCGGGGATGGAGCGGAAGTTCTGCAGCTTCAGGCTGAGAATGTTCTGTTCCGTTTCCGTCGTACCCTGCATGAGCGGCGGCTCCGCCATCTGCTGCTGCTGTTGTTGCTGTTGCTGCTCCCTGTCAATCGTACGCGGAGCAGAGCCACTGCCCTGGGTTTCCGCCGGCAGGCGCTGCTGCCTGAGCCAGGCCATGTCGATGATTCTGACAACCCGCCCGCGCCCGGTCAGATGCAGCTTCGTGCCGTCAGCGCTGAAGGCAACGTCGGTCAGCGTGCCGTCGTGCTCCATATGGAACATGTAGTTGCCATCGGGGTCGGAAATGCGGATCGTGCCATCCTGTGAGGATGTGGCAACCAGGCCTTCGAATTCACCTGGCGGGCAGAATGCTGCGGAAGTGATGATGTCATCATGGCTCAGTTGCCAGCTGTGGCGGCCCTCGTCAGTTTCAAAGCAAAATGCAATTTCACTGTTGACCGTCAGCATTCGCCTGCCATCACTGCTGATGGCAGGGGTCGCAGTGCTGCCTGATGCCATGAATATCTGCAGGTTCTCACCGGAGGCTACATCACGGATCACTGGTGGCATGCCGGTTCCGCTGAGCAGCACGCGGCTGCCGTCTCCAACGAACTGTGCATCGTCAATCTGATTCTCATCCTGGAAGGTCCGCAGCACCTGCCCCGACTGAAGGTCCCACAGCCAGGCCAAGCCACTGCAGACACTCAGCACGCGCGATTCGTCAGGACTGAGGCGCGCGGAGAGCACGCTGTCAACGTGGGTCAGGGTCCGGAAAGGATCGGATTGGCCACTGCGCCAGATCCGCACAATGCCATCCTCAGAGGCGATTGCGATCAGGCTAGAGTTGTCGGAGATACTGAAATGCAGGATTACAGGGCCCGTGGCATATGTATTGGCAAGCTGCCCGGCAGAGAAGTCAAACTGTTCCAGTAGATCAGGCCTGAATCCCAGATTGCTGTACAGACTGCTGCCAGCTGGGGAAATGCGCCTGATGCGTCGTGACTGGCTGGCAACGTGAAGCAGGTTACTGTCACCTGAGTGTGAGGAATTTTCGATTACCCTCCTGCTTGTCAGATTTCCAAGCCAGGCGGATACTGAACTCATTGCATTCAGTCTTTCCTCGATCTGGATGAACAATTCCTGTTTGCTCATTGGCTGGATGGCTGGAATCACAAGTCGATTAACCATCCGGTTAGCCATCTGCACAAATGAACCCAGGAATATCTGATGAGGCTTTGTGTTGGTTGTCCGAAAATCCAGGATATCAGCGTTGACGATTGCGTCATCAGTCATCCAGATGGAAGCCTTGTGTCCAGGCTTTCCGTCGGTATGGTTGAACGAGTATCTTTCCCTGTGCAGGGTACTTCGGTTCAGTCCATACAGTGCAATCGAGTTGCCGGCTGGGTCCGCCCGGTTGTCAATCCGGTCAGCGTCGAACTGTGAGCTGGAAATCGCGAAGGCGTCCTGCAGGAAGACGATGTACTTTCCGTCCCAGAGGTCCTGATCCGTGCCGGGTTCCTTCAGATCTCGGCAGGGGTCCAGCAGGCAGTCGCGCTCGTTGTCAATAGGCAGCCAGCGTATGGAGTCGAGAATTCGTTGCATTTCACGTGAGGGATCGATGTCAGCTGCCATTCTACGAATTTGTTCATCGCCTTGCTCATGGATGTATTCCCTCAACATTTTCCTTTCTTCTGGACTGCTTATCAAATATTCGGCGCGTGGGCATAAGGGCATCAGCGGAAAGTAATTCCCCCGGCTTTCATCGCATTCCCGGCAGGCCGGGTAGAGATTCTCCCAGGTGTAGGCCAGCCACCAGTAGTGGTCCGGCCATTCCTTCGGTTCAAGATTCCAGCCATAGTCCGTGGCATGGCTCAGGGGGCGGAAACGGTGCACCACAGCCTGGCTGCTGCCATCCTTGCCGGCCTCCAGGCTGATCCGGCTTTCGCAGAAGGCGCATTTGTTGTGGAACAGTTGCAGCAGAGGCTTGAGGATCTCCGCATGCTGCAGCAGTGCCGGATTATGGCTGTAAGTCTCCTGTGCCCGCTCCTCGAAGGGCCGCAGGTAGAACTCCGCCATGCGCAGCAGCTCCTTGCGCACTTCGTCTGAGTCCAGAAACTCAGGCCTTTCCACCTGGCTGCGGTCGCGGTATATCACGCGCTTGCTCCACCTTGCAGCCGCCTCAGCCGCGCCTTCCTGCCGCCGGCGGCCCTGTTCAGATATTCAGTATAGCAAGCCCGACCGGCTATTCACGCTGCTATTTCGGAAAAAACATGACATAACATCTGAGAAACTTGACAAACATTCCAGAAATGGTAACTTTTGTATAGATTATTGCGGAGCAGGCCACGGGATGTCCCGCAGCCATGGCCGGCCGGGCCGGCGCTCCGCCGAAGAGAGGACAGTATGGACCTGTGCAAGCAACTGCATGATGACCCCTGTGTACGCGCGCTCCTGTGGTGCCTGATCAGCGCGGGTGAGCTGGACCAGGCCGGGCTGAAGGCCGCCGGCTTCGTGGACACGGAGGTACACGCCATCCTCAAGGACCAGCACAACCTGCTGCGCCGCATGAAGCAGCACCACCAGCTGGCGCAGCGCATGGGCGTGAAGGAACTGGCGACGCTGATCCGTCACAAGCTGACTGAGCAGCTCGGCAATGTGCAGAAGGCCGCTGAACTCTCGAGCATCCTGCGCTGCCTGAAGGGCCTGCCGGCCTGGCTGTTCCCGGAATGGGAGAAGGCTGAACTGGCGAACCTCGCCGAATCCGGGATCGCGGGCCTGAACGGACTGGCCCGGGGCCTCTCGGTGCAACCGGCCGGGAGCTGATACCCGCGCGCGGTGTGTTGGTCTGGAAGCGGAGTGTTGGTCTCAGGACCAACAGGGCCCTGTGGCTCTCAAGAGCCACACTCCGCCGCAGTCGCGCGGGCAGCACCGTGCTCGCCAGTCTGGTTTTGTTGACGCAGAGCCGCCGAGGCGCGGAGAGGATTGGCAATGCGATTTGACGTAGGGTCGCGGTAACACCGCCGCCGGGATGGGGTATTACCCCATCCCTACTTCAATCCTGCAATGCATTGTGTGCAAGCAAGTTGCACACCTCCTCAATGGCCTGCGAAGCTGTGCTGCGCGCTCCACTGTTGCCAGAATGAATTCCGGCCTCCGGATTCCCTCTGCGTCTCTGAGTCTCTGCGTTGATAAAACCGTTGAAGTTCTCCTCGTTGCCACCCGAGCGAATGCGAGCTGCGCAGTCGCGCGGGCAGCACTGTGCTCGCCAGTCCGGTTTTATTGGCGCAGAGCCGCAGAGGAAAATGAGGCGCTGAATGGATTGATAGTGTTGCCGGATCCTGCCTTGCACGCGATCATCGCTTCATTCCCTCCCAATCGCGGCTGGGCCGCGCCGGTCCTGTTCACTGTTCACGGATTACGGTTTACTGTTCACTGATACGGCGGCCGGGCCGCGCCGGTCCTTGCCAATACAGGCCGTATGTCAGCACTTGTAAATCTCTGTGGATCTCCGTGCTCTCTGGGGCCTCTGTGGTAAGTCTTCAATACCACCCCGGCATGGCCTCGTTGCCACCCGAGCGCATGCGAGCTAATACCGTTGAAGCGAGCAGCTCCAACCTGCTCCCTGCCTCCTGTTTCCAGCTCCCTATTCCACATATACCCCGTAGCGCACCACGTTGCGGCCCCTGTCAACATAGGCGATCACCGGCACTCCCTGCACCGTGGCCATCGTGGGCCGCGTGCCGATTGCCAGCGAATCGTCCACCAGCTCGGCGCTGCCCCAGCCCGTGCCGTCACCGTCCGTCGCCCGCTGGTAGTACAGCTCGGCCGTCAGCACGTCATACCACATCAGCGCCGGCCTCCCGCCGTGCAGCCCCGCGCAGTACTCCGTGACAGTCGCATTCGCCTCCGAGACCTCGCCGAGGTCCGTCCAGCTGCTGGTCGCAACATCATCCGCGCTGAAGCCGTGGATCGCCGTGTCTGCGGGGATGGAGTAGAACACCGCCGGCCGGCCGTCACTGCGCACCACCAGCGCATCGGAGACATAGCCGCTGGTCAGCACGCGCAGGGTCGTACCGCTGTTGAACACCGGAAGCTGGGCCGGCATGGAGGATGTGTGGTAGCGCAGGCGGTTGCTGCTGGCACCGGCCCAGTAGCTGAAGGCCGGGGCGTCGTCAACCACAGCCATGCTGATCTGCGTGGATGGTGCACCGGTCACGGCCACGCTCACCGGCCCGACCCAGTTCTGCGCCGTCGTGTCGATCGAGACGGCCAGCCTTGCCTCGCCCGTGTCATTGTTGCGGTACATCACGATGGGCTGCCCCTTGGCAACCACCATGTCTATGCCGCTGAGCACGTCATTCGGTGACTCGAAGAAGTGCGTGTTGAACAGTTCCGGCTCCCCGGCCTCGATCTGCCTGGCGAAGAAGGCGTGCCCGTTGCTGCTGCGGTCCATCGTGGCCGCAACCGCCGCCGTGCCCGCCACCTCGCAGACCGCCACCTCCGTGAACTGCACGTTGCTTTCACCGTAGGCGATGTTCGTTGAATCCCAGTCGTCGTCAAACAGGCTGGCCGGCTGCATCATGTAGACCTGGCTGCCGCTCACGCCGCCGACCGTTTCGAAGCTGTAACCGATGCAGGGCAGCCCGCCCACCTCGCAGATGTCAACATCCTGCATCTGCTTGAAATTGGTATGCCGGTCCTGCATGTCGATGTCCAGCATCCGCCAGCCGGCAGCGTCAGCCGCGAGCACGTCCTGCACCGCGAAGTCCAGCGCACCCTGCGGGTCGCGCACCAGCATCGCCACCTTGTAGTTGCCCTGAGTGTCAATGTCCGCGCTGAAGCTGTCCCCCATGTCCGCCGGATCGAACAGACCACCGGAGGACAGCAGGCTCAGTTCATCGCCGAGGATCCACTGGAAGGAGAGCGGGTCGCCATCCGGATCCGTGGACGCGCTGCCATCGGCCATCACGCTGAAGGGGGCGATCCCGGTGATGCTGTCCAGTACCAGCTGCGCATCCGGGGACTGGTTGCCAAAACCCACCACCGTGCTGGAGATCCCCACGGAGCTGCCGCTCAGCGGATGCAGCCAGGCCCCGTTCGTGATCGGCAGCGGGATCTGCACGGTCTTCTGGAACAGCAGGCGCTGCTGCGAGGCATTGCCGGTGGCCTCGCTGAACATCCAGCTCTGCACGGCCACGCCGCCGGTCGGATCGCCGGGCTCGGCGGGGTAGTCCGCCTGGCTGCCGAAGTAGAGCTCATAGTCCGTCACCGAATTGCCGAAGTTGGCACCGATCGGCGAGACGTCGGCGATGTTGATCTCGCCGTTGCCATCGCCGTCCACCACTGACTCCACCCTCGTCAGGTCGAAGCCTCCGGGGCTGCTCTTGCCGAAGTGGATCGCCAGCGGGGTCAGGTCGGAGATGTTCACCTCGCCGTTCTGGTCATAGTCGCCGGGATTCATGTAATACCAGTAGTAGAAGAAGAAATCCGGGGCGTAGTAGAGCTTCGTACGTGCTGCCAGTGAGCCCGGTGCATCACTCAAACTGCGCTGCTGCCCGGCCTCGTCACCGAACTGCACGGTTGCCAGCAGGCCGCTGCCGTTGAAGCCCTGGGTGTTGTCAGGATCAATGAGCACGATCCCGGCCTCGCTGTGCCCGCTCTCAGGCGTGAGCGCCAGCTCCAGGCTGCCTGCGGATGCCCAGTCCCCGGCCTCGATGGCCGTGGCCTGCAGTCCAGCTGCATGCTCGAGTGAGAAGTACAGCGCGCGCAGATCCCGCACGTCCTCCGCATGGATGCGGGCCTGTGTCCGTCCCTCTTCCTCCGACCACTCCACGCTGATTCCGCGCGAGGCCGCAGCGTCCAGCAGACTGCCATCCAGCAGTTCCAGGCCATCGAGCTGCAGCGCGGCTTCTGCTCCGTCCTGCTGCGGCAGGCTCGCCTGATCAGTCCCGCCGGAGCAGGCGGCCAGGCCCAGCAATGCGCAGAGCAGCGCTGCGATCATCAGTCTGCAGTCAATCATGTCAGCTCCCTGGATCGCGGAGCGATCCGTGCGTTATACCCGGCTGCGGATTGCCCAAACAGTGAGCCCGGCTCAGAGGTTCTGCCCGAAGCAGATTGAATAGCCGTCCGGATCGCGCATCACGAACTCCAGCATGCCGTAGGGCGCTTCGGAGGGCGGCCGCAGGATCTCCACGCCATTGGCGGCGATGAAGTTGTGGTAGGCCTGCGCATCCTTCACCATGATGTGCGCATCCCAGACATAGCCGTCGTTGACCTGTGCCGCCGTGCGTTCGACGGCCCGTTGCGGTTGCGAAAGCATCAGCACCGCAGTCCCGAGACAGGCATTGCACCAGCAGACGGGGTCCCCATAGGCGTCGTCAACATTGAAGCCCATCTGCCTGCCGTAGAAGTCCAGGCTGCGCTGCATGTCGCTGACGAAGAACACCGGGCTGGATCGGACGCCCGTATTGGCCAGGTCAGGGTTCGGATTGTCGGCAGGTCTGCTGCTGTCCATGCCCTGATTCTAGCCTGCGGGCTATTCCTCGGCAGGGTTATCCGCCAGCCGCCACTCCGTGGTGAGCGAAGTGTCCAGCAGCTCCAGCGGCAGCATCCACTTCAGCTGCGCCCCGAGATGCCCGAGCACGCTGCGCTGCTCAAGGCAGATCATCACGCAGTTGCTCATCGACACGAAGAAGTGCGTCGGTACCGGCCAGCCGCACCAGCGCTTGAACAGCTGGTAGAGCGTCCCGCCATGCGCCACGATCAGGATGCTTTCGGGTTCGTTGTGCCGCTGCTGGATGTGCTCGATGAACTGCAGGATGCGGACGTTGACTTTCGCATAGCTCTCCCCGCCATAGTTGCTGAAGTCCGCGCCCTCCGGCAGCTTGCGCTCGGCGTAGGCCGGGAACTTCTCCACGCACTGCTCATGCGTCAGACCCTCCAGCTCGCCGCCGTGGATCTCGCGCAGCAGTTCGTGGGTCTGGATCTCGGTATTGCCGGTCTGTCCCCCAAGGATGCGTGCGGTTTCATGGGCGCGGCTGAGCGGCGAACTGTAGACGGCATCGAACTGCATGCCGCGCCCCTCCAGCCATTTGCCGACACTGCGCGCCTGGTCGCGGCCCAGATCCGTGAGCGGGTAGTCCAGGCTGCCCTGGAAGATGCGCCGGAGGTTGCCCTCACTCTGGCCGTGACGGATCAGGATGACGGGCATGCTGCGCCTGCTTAATTGCCGAGGTTGATGCGGGCGTAGTCGGAGCTGATGAAGAACAGCGAATCCAGCGCGAAGCTTTCGCTCTGGCTCGCGCCCTTCGCGGCGCTGGAGCTGCCGGCCGGCGCGAAGGTGATCGTTGCCAGCACGCCGCTGCCGTCCTTGCCGCCGCCGCCCTGTTTGCGGGTGATCGCCACGGGCACGAAGTCCGCCTGGTTGGCCAGCCCGAGGAACAGGGTCTCGCCTGCGGGGCCGAGGAAGTCACCGGCCTCCACGCTGACGGGGCTGTAGGCATCGCCGTAGTTCACGCGGAAGGCCGCCCCGAACAGGTCGGAAATACCGTTGGCGCTGACCGTGACCACGCGCTGGCCGTTGGCGGCGCTGTTCACGGCAAGCGTCACGGGGCTGGCGCCGAAGCTCACGTCGAGGCTGCGCGTGGCATCCTCGACCTTGACGGTCACGGTGGCACTGCCCGCGCTTTCCGGCACGACCCAGTAGACGGTGGGCCCGGTCGTGGCCACGGAGGTCTCGGAGGTGCTCTTCGCCGTCTCACGCAGCACGAGGCTGAAGTCCGGCGGGTTGATCATCAGGCTGCCGGCGCTGACGGACCAGCTCTTGAGCAGCACCTGGCCATTGCCGCCGCTGAGCGTCGCACTCAGGGGCACCACGCTGCCGGCGCTGATCTGGCCGCCGCCGGTGTTGATGGATGTGATGCTCACGGGGGTGCCGCCGCCACCGCCGCCGCAGGACGCGGCTGCGAACAGCAGCAGGATGCCGGTGATGGCCGTCAGGATAAGTCGCTTGATCATTCAGTCTCCGCCTTGCGTAACTGGCTAATGAGATTTTACCCAATGGAAAGTCGGATGCTCGTAAAGATTCATTTTAAGGCACCCTCATACTGATTACTGACTGGTCGGACCTTACTTTCGTTTTGTCAGTAGTCAGTGGTCAGTGGTCAGAAAAGACAGAAAACAATTGACACATGGCAAACAACATGATACTATTCATTTGTAATGGTAAAAGCATCACATCGAAACCTGATCGTATGGCAGAAGGCCGTTGAACTGGTAGAGGCTGTCTATGCATTGACGCAGAGCTTCCCACATCAGGAAGTGTATGGGCTCAGTTCGCAGATCAGGCGCGCTGCAGTTTCAATTCCTGCAAACATTGCGGAAGGCAATGCCAGGTCAACCGCGCGAGATTATGCCCATTTCCTGTCAATGGCGTTGGGTTCTGCAAGAGAGCTGGACACCTTGCTGTTTATCTCACAGAAGCTTGGCTATGTCGATATGCAGAATCTGGAATGTGCATACAGACTGCTGGACGAGACCTGCCGCTTGCTGTATTCAATCAGGAATAGGGTATCCGCGTCAATGTCAGCGAAGAAAAATGGCTAGCAGTTGGCAAGATCAATCTGACCACTGACCACTGACCACTGATTACTTGCCGAAGCTGGCAATCCGCAATTCTGCAAATAAGCAAAGGGGCTGGCAGTTGGCAGGGCAATCTGACCACTGACCACAGACTACTGACTACTAACCAAAGCTGGCAATCGGCAATTCTGCAATGAAACAAAGGAGCTGGCAGTTGGCAGGGCAATCTGACCACTGACCACAGACTACTGACCACTACTGCAGCGGTAGGAACTCCAGATTGTCAAACCCCACCTCGACGCCCCCCGCCGCATACAGCCCGAAGTCGCCCATGTGCGGCATCGGATCCGTGTGCTTGTAGACCTCCACGCCGTTCACGAAGAAGCTCAGCCGTCCGTCCTCGGCCAGGACCCGCAGGCGGTTGACCCCGCTCGTGCGTACCGCGCTGTGCTGCGTCCACTGCGAGAGTGCCAGCGGGCGGTCCTCCATGCTCTGCTCGATCGCGAACCAGCCGTCGGCCACGAGGAAGCGGAACTGGTTGAAGCCCCCGCCCCCCGTTTCCCAGTCGCGGATGTAGATCCCGTAGCCGCCCTGGGGCTGGCCCTGCAGCAGTTCCACGTCCACGCTCAGGTCGAAGTTCATCGCCTGCTCGGGGAAGGGCGAAAGCCCGATGTACTGCGTATCCAGCGTATTGATGAAGTAGCGTCCATCGCGGTAGTAGTAGTCGACCTCGCCGTAGCTGCCGTGGTAGAAGCTGTCAGCGCCTGAGAAGTCGTCCTTGAAGACCTTGGGGGTCGGGCGGTCGGCGAAGACCTTGAAGTCGTCGAACTGCACGCGGCTGCGCTTGGTGGCGAACATCCCGAAGCCCCCGCGCGCAAGCTGGTTCTCCTTCAGCGAATGCACCTCCACACCGTTGATGTAGAAGGTCAGCTCGCCGCGGATGTTGTCAACGCCGAGCTGCACGCTCTCACCCTCGCGCACGAGGTCCGTCAGCTGCGGCTTGGTGACGACGCTCGTGCGGTCGTCCTTGTAGCGCAGCACCGCGAAGGCCCCGCGGTTGTAGATCAGGAACAGCATGAAGTCCGAGCCGCCCTGGCGCTCGTTGTAGTTGAAGCTGATCCCGAAGCCGCCGCCGTCCTCATCGCTGGATTCAAGCAGCCGCGCACTGACCTCCACGCTGTATTCATCGAGGTCCTCGAGCAGCACGCTCTGGCCGTAGGCATCGCTCTGCGTGGTGTCGATGCCGTAGACACCGTTGCCATAACCGAAGCTGCGCTGGTCAAGCTGGCCGCTGTAGAAGTAGGTTCCGCTTTCCTCGCTGAAGTCGTCAATGAAGTACAGGTTGCCGGGCGCGGCCTGTGCCGCATGCGGCCTGGCCAGCCAGCCGGCCGTCAGGCAGAGGATGAGGAGGCCCGTCCGCAGCAGTGCACGCATCTCAGTTGCCGCCCGCGGCCGGACGCTTGCCTTCCTTCTTCGAGCTGAGTTCGAGGTTCTGGAACTCACGGTCGCCCATGTTGATCTTGGCCGGCACCTCGCGTCCGTCCTGCATCACGCTCCAGAGGGTGTAGGGGCTCTGCTGAATGCGGAAGCTGAACTTGTGCCCGCTGTAGCTCTTGCCCTGCACGTTGACCTGCTCGATGCCCTCATCATTGACGGTCACCGTCAGCGGCAGCAGGTTCAGGCTGTCAAATACGGAGATCTTCACCGCAGTGCCGTCATTGAAATCCAGCAGCGGTACGAGCCACATCAGCTCCTCATAGTCATAGGTGCCCTTGGCCTGCGGGAATTCGCGCTCCAGGGGCTGCATTTCATCGCGCTTCTCACGCACGAGGATCTTCTCACCCTGGTAGGCCACGTCGGAATAGTAGGTCTGGTTGTTGTAGACCACCTTGCGCGTGGAGCGGATCGGCTGCAGGTTGTCCAGGTCCACCACGCATTCGCTGCTCTCGGAGGAGCCGGCGTTGCGCCCGACGTACTTGAAGCGCCAGACCTTGCGGCCCTCGGTCTCTTCCTTGAGGATCCGGTAGTAGGCGGTGGCGAGGCGTGTGCCGGCCCTGTCGAAGATCCCGAACTCAAAGGTGGAGTCATGCACGAAACCGGGCTTGTGCAGGGGCGGGTTCTCCTGCGCATCCTCGCCGAAGGTGTAGGTCTGGGCCAGCGCGGGAGCACAGGCCAGCACAAGCGCCAGCGCAAGCAGCGCTGGCAGCAGGCGGGCCTGAAGTGAGCGGATCCCCATCGGACAGTAATTGTATCGCTTGCGGGGAAGGGAGGTCGAAGCTTGCTTCGGCAAAAAGCCGGTTCGCCGGACGTGCACTTGCATTGGGATAGGGACTGCGATTGAGCGGGGTGGGTTCAGGTTGACGGAGTGTCGATCTAACGGAGTGTAGCTCTTAAGAGCTACATGGCCCTGTGGCTCAGAAGAGCCACCCCGGTTTCCCTTTCCGTCTCGTGCAAGCTCTCGCCGGTCAGGCGCTGCGGCCAGCGAAGCTGTCCGGGTCGCGCACAATGACGGAGTGTCGGTCTAACGGAGTGTAGCTCTTAAGAGCTACATGGCCCTGTGGCTCTGAAGAGCCACACACCGGCGGCGAGGGCGCCGCCGCTACCAAGAACTAACTTACTAACAACTTCTTCCACTTCCCCCACCGGCGGCAGGAGTGCCGCCGCTACAAGTCCCCCGGTCCCCGATTTCCGTGTTATAATCCCCCTTCGCCCGATCTCCGGGCTTGTATTATCCGTCCCCCGCGGCAACTGACCGTCGGGGTGAAACACTCTCTTGCTAAAGGGGTAACCATGGCGGAAGTCATCAAGGAGTATGAACTCTGCGCGCTGTTCCGCCCGGACCTTGAGCCCTCTGCGCTCGACTCTGAAGTCGAGACGATCCAGAAGCTCATCGGTGACCGGGGTGGAGAGATCGCGCGCGTGGATCGCTGGAACCGCCGTTTCCTGGCATATCCGATCAAGGAATACCGGGAAGGCTTCTATGTGATCTACCGCTGGTTCAGCACGACCGAACTGCTGCAGGATCTGCAGTACCACCTCCGTTACGACGATAACCTCCTGCGCTATCTGGTGCTGGACTACACGGAGAAGGAGCGCAAGAGGAGGAAGCGTCTTGGCAAAGTTCAAACCTCATAGGTTCAGACAGCGCAAGGTCTGCGCTTTCACCGTCGATCCCGAGCTGCCCATCGACTACAAGGCGGTGGCCCTGCTCAGGAAGTTCATCAGCGAGCGTGGCAAGATCCTGCCCCGCCGCCGCACCGGCACCAGCGCCAAGTACCAGCGTCCGCTCGCCCGCGCGATCAAGCACGCCCGTTACATGGCGCTCCTGCCCTACTACAGGCGATAAGGAGGCACCGGCATGAAGGTTGTTCTGTTGGACGATGTCGTCAATGTCGGCGTCGCCGGAGACATAGTTGAAGTCAAGAACGGCTACGCGCGCAACTGGCTGATCCCCAAGCGCTATGCGGAGCTGGCCACGAAGGACGCGGTCAACCGCATCAAGCTGATCAAGCGCGCCGCCGAAAGCAAGCGCGCCCGCCGCATGCAGGAAGCCAGCGACAAGTTCAGCTTCCTCGCCGAGAAGGAGATCGTGATCGCCATGAAGAGCGGTACCGAGAACCGGCTGTTCGGCGCGGTGACCAGCGCGATGATCGCCGATGAGATCAAGATCCAGCTCGAGGTGGATGTCGAGCGCCGCCACATCGTGCTCGAGGAGCCGATCAAGCAGCTCGGCGAGTACGAGGTCGAGCTGCGCGCCGGGGCCGACGTGACCGGCAAGGTCAGGGTTGTGGTCGAGCCGCTGCGCAAGTCCACCGACTTCGAGCAGGAACTGCTGGACAAGATCCGTGAGGAGCAGGAAGCCCGCGACCAGGCCGAGCGCGATGAGCGCCGCAAGGCCCGCAAGCGTGAGGTGGACTACGGTGACGGCGAGTACGTCGAGGGCAGCGAGGCCCATGCGGATGACGACGCGGATGTCGTGGTCAACGCGGAAGCCGATGGTGCCGCCCAGGCCGAGGACTCCCAGGACAAGTACGAGGATCACGAAGAGGAATAGGAAAACAGGGACCGGGGACCCGGGACCAGCTGGAGGCCAGGCTGTCAGCCTGGCGGTATCTGGACCGGACCGGAAGCCCGCTTCGTGAACCAGGGAATTGATCAACATGCGCCCCGCTTCGGCGGGGCGTTTTTCATTCAGGGACCAGGGACCGGGATTCAGTTGGAGGTCAGGCTGTAAGCCTGGCGGCATCTGGACCTGAGCGGATACCTAATCCCCGTTCCCCGAACCCTGAAACCCGACCCCGGTCCCCGGTCCCTGCTATAATTGCCATTTTGATGGCCAGTTCCCCGCACAACACCCCCGTCCCCGCCTTCCTGATGCTCGCCGATGGCTACATCGCGCGCGGCCGCCTGATCGGCCGGCCCGGCACCACGCTCGGCAAGCTCGTCTTCAACACCTCGATGATGGGCTACCAGGAAATCCTCACGGACCCCTCTTACGCCGGTGAGATCATCACCTTCACCTTCCCGCTGATCGGGATCTACGGCGTGGCCGAGGGCGACCACCAGAGCCGCCAGGCCTTCGCGCGCGGGGTGGTGGTCAGCGAGCTGAGCGCGAGCGCCGACAACTGGCGCGCCGACCGCACTCTCAATGACATGCTGATGCACCAAGGCCTGACCGGGATCAGCGGGATCGACACCCGCCGTCTGACCCGCCACCTGCGCGAGCAGGGCGAGATGGCCGGGATCATCACCTGCGAACTCTCCGAGGATGAGGCGCGCGCGCGGCTGGGCAGCGCTCCTGACTTCGGCAGCGTGGACTTCGTGAGCGAGGTCAGCACGCCCGAGCCCTACGTGATCCCGCCCTGCGCCCCGGATGCGACGCGCTTCGGCGCGGTTGACAACCCGCGCAGCGACATCACGATGCACAGCGGCGGGAGCTTCACGGTGGCGGCCTACGACTTCGGCATCAAGCGCGGGATCCTCGACTGCCTCGCGCAGCGCGGCTGCACGGTGCATGTCTTCCCGAGTTCGGCCACGGCGGATGAGCTGCTGGCGGTCAGCCCCGACGGTGTGTTCCTTGCCAACGGCCCCGGCGACCCGGAGCGCATGGATGCGGTGCTGCCGCATATCCAGCGCCTGGTGGAGGAGCTGCCCGTGTTCGGGATCTGCCTCGGGCACCAGCTGATCGCCCGCGCGATGGGCATCCCGACCTACCGGCTGAAGTTCGGCAACCGCGGTGGCAACCACCCGGTGCTGGACCTGCAGGACGGTCGCGTGCACATCTCCGCGCAGAACCACAGCTATGCCGTGGCCCTCGACGGCTCGGCGGATGGCCGGCCGGCGGCTGCGGCGGACGGGCGCGAGCGCGCCCCGCTGGGGGATGACCGCCCGACGGGTCCGGTGGCGCATCCGCTCAACCCGCGCGTGCTGGTGACGCACCTGAATGTCAACGACGGCAGCTGCGAGGGCCTGCGCCTGGCGGACCGCCCGGTGTTCTCGGTGCAGTACCACCCCGAGGGCTGCCCGGGCCCGCGTGACAACACCTACCTCTTCGATGAGTTCTGCCGCAACATGGCGGCGGCCCAGGCTGCAGCGGTCCGGGCTTAGGGGAGGCCCGATGTCAGTCGGGCAAGTGTTGTTCACCACGAAGTACACAAAGTTCACGAAGTTGACGGATGTACTCGAAGACAATCTTTGTGGACGTCAGCACACTTCGTGCTCCTGGTGATCTTTGTGGTAAGTTGACAACGTCAGCTGGGATTCACCACGAAGACCACGAAGATCACGAAGCTTACGAATGAACACGAAGGAGCTCTTTGCGGATATGAAAGCACTTTGTGCTCCTTGTGATCTTTGTGGTAGGTTGACAACAGTTCCACCCCGCAACGCTCAGGCTTCACTGATAGGCAACATTGACGCTCACACCCGCGAAGAAATCCGGATCCAGCAGTGCGGGATTCATGCTGTTGAAATGGACCAGCAGTCCGGCGGGCAATGTCATTCTGGAATTGGCGTTGTTGCCGGGAAACTTCAGGAAGGCCCTGCCGTCAGAACGCTGCTCCACGGCGGATATCCAGCTTGTGGTCTGCATCCGGCCATCATGCAGTACCCGGCCCTGCATGTCGAGGATCTGGTGCCGGTACAGTACCAGTCCGTTCTGCCTGCCCAGGATGTCCTGCACGGACAAGCTGCCGAAGGCAGGAGCAGCTCCGCTGAGTGAGCTGAAGCAGTGGATCAGTGCCGTCCCATCCAGCAGCTGCAGGCTGCAGTAATCGCAGTCCGGCAGCACTAGCTCCTGGATCCGGCCCGCGCTTTCCAGCTTTGCGCTGCCGCCCCAGGTCCGCCACAGGAGCAGCCCGTCGGCATGGCAGGCAGTGCCAGCCACTGCCGCCATGTCCAGCCAGCTGACGACACCGTCCCAGCCCAGCGCGCAGAGCTGTCCGTAGCTGTCGGCAATGTAGAGGGTCTCCGTCTGCGGATCACTGCCGACGAGACTGAAATGGTCTGAAATGCCATCGAGCCTGCCTGACCAGCGCAGGTTGAACTGCTCATCCACGATGGCAATTCCGCCGGCATGGCTCAGAAGCTTCACCTGCTCCGTGCTGTCACCTTCCAGGGAATCCAGCCATTGCTCGCCGTAATGATTGTCAGACTGAATGCCTTCACCGCTGCAGGCATCCGTGAAGCCTGCACTGCAGCCGCTCAGGTTCCAGAGTTCCTTTCCCGCCGCGTCATTCACACGCATTTCATCACGGAAGCTGCTGTCGCGCCAGCTACTCAAGCTGACAACGAAGCGCTCGCCGACCCGCTGCACGCCGAGCTGCTGCGGATCTCGGAACTCATCCCGGAAGTGCTGCAGCTCCCGCAGTGCACTGTCCAGCACCCAGTAGCCGCCGCTGCCATCCGTTGCCAGCATCAGCTCGCCGCAGCGGCCGTAGCCTGCGATCCCAGCGGGCGGCTCCCAGCTCCGCAGTGGATTGAGCCGGGCGTCAAGCAGCAGCAGATGTCCGTCTGAGATGCAGCAGAGCTGCTGTGGCCCTAGCAGCTTGATGCTGTCGGGCTCACACTGGAGCATGCGCCGCGGGGCATCCGGCATCAGCCCGTCGACCAGCATGAGCTGGCCGGCAGCGGAGCTCACCAGGCAGCTGCCGTCGAGGTTCGTGAGCAGCATCGGGCTGGGGCGGCCGCGCAGCGCCGGCCGGGATGTCCACAGGAAACGGTTGTCAATCCACTCCTCCCAGAGCGGCTCACCCCGTTCGCCACGTTCGCAGATCACCGTGCGCTGTGCTGCCATGTCATGATGCAGGGTCTGGCAGTGCGTACCGCCCTGCAGGCCCTGAATGAACACGGAACCTGCAGGTACGGGGATGCTCCAGAGCGCTTCGCCGTCCTCGCCGTGCTCAGAGAGGGTTTCCGTGCTGAAGTCGATCCGCAGGTTTCCCATAATGTCAGCGGAGGGTTGCCCCATCCCACCGCAGGTGAAGGATAATCCATCTTCAGGGGCTTCCACCGTATAGCTGACCCACAGCTGACCGGAGGCAGCGCGGGAATTGCCGGCAAGCAGGGCGCAGCCCAGCAGCCAGACCGTTGCGCAGAGCAGCAGGCCGCGCCGGAAGTTGCGGCCGGGGAACCACGCCTGCCTGCCCATGCCCATACTGCATGATACCCGTAATTGATTTGCCGTGCGAAGACTGAGTGGAAGCGGTGGCAGGAAAGCCGGGAATGGGATTCACCACTAAGTTCGCAAAGATCACGAAGCAGGTGAAGACTCACGCTGAGAATGTCAAGGTAGCGGTGTCGCCTTACGGCGACTGGGAGTGATTTCCGGAAGTACGCCTGGAGCATCACCTGACTGGTGCAACGTGCTACCCCTTCTGCACGCTCGCGTGCAATCGCGGCAAGGCCACGCCGGTACACTTGTGAGACGCAGTTGGAGGAGGTCTGCTGAAGCGGTAGCCTGGGGGTTCTTACACCGCAAACCCGGAGGGTCATCGCAATCCGTCAGTAAATGAGCCGGCGGCTGGAAGCCGCCGCTACGGGGTTCCGGATATGGCCTCTGGTAACTGACCACTGACCACTGCCCACTGCCCACTGCCCACTGACGACTGAACACTTACTCAACTATTCATACTATTCGGACTATCCGAATTATTCGAACTTCCCTGGTTGTCAGTATGAATTCTGACCTCCTGTCTTCTGACAACAGACCACTAACTCAACTATTCATACTATCCGCACTATTCGAGTTTCCCTGGTTGTCAGAATGAATTCTGACCTCCGATCCCAGTTGTCAGAATAATTTCTGACCACTGACCACTGACCACTGACCACTGCCTACTGCCTACTGCCTACTGCCTACTGCCCACTGACAACAGACTATTGCCCTCCCCGCGGCCGGCGGAAGATGAATTCCCAGGCGTTGTAGGCCGTGCTGTAGCCCGTGCGGAAGTTCCACTCAGGTGTTGCCACAATGGCGAGGTCGCCGTCCGGCTGGCGCCGCAGGCGGTCGATCTGCATCCCCTGGGGCAGGCGGGCCCGCCACTGGCGCTGTCCCATGGTGTCGTAGCAGTCCACGTAGCTGCGCCCCGAGATGTGCAGGGCCGCGCGCAGTTCGTCGAGGATCCAGTTGGCACCGGGCAGCTCCTCACTCGTGCAGCGCACGTAGACGAACTCGCCGTCACTGGTCTGGCTGTACTCGTCCAGCGGCCCGAGCTGCAGGCGCAGGCGCTCGGTGCCGTCGTCAGCGATGCCCAGCAGCAGGTTGTCAAGCGTGCGCAGCAGGGTCAGGCCGCCGCTTGCGCTGACATTGCGCGCGAAGCTGCCGCTGCCGCGCAGTTCATGGCGCCACAGTTCCCGCCCCTCCCAGTCGTAGGCGGCAATCGCCCGGCCGCTCTCATGCAGCACCAGCCGCTGCTCATCGCTGCTGACGATCTCCGTCGCACTGCGGCATTCCACATGCCAGAGCTCGCGCCATTCGCTGTCAACGCAGCGCACCACATCCGTGCCGGACTTGAACAGGCGCTGGCCCCCGGGCCCGGCCACGAACAGTTCCTGCGCCGTGACATCCCCGGGGTAGCCGAAGTAGGGGTAGCCCTGGCCCTGCCAGAGCCGCATTCCCTGCGGGGAGAGCAGCACCCAGTCGCTGCTGTTGAAGAACAGCCCGGTGAAGCCGTCGAGGTCCTGGCCGTGGTAGTCGCTCACGCGCTGGCCGTAGCCGTCGAAGGCCGTTGCCACCGATTCCGGCAGGCGCTCCTGCCAGAGCAGGCTGCCGTCGGCGGCCAGGCAGTGCAGCCGCCCGAGCCGGTCGCGGGCCACGATGCGCGGTCCCGCCCCCGCCGCATACTCCAGGATGCTGTCCTCCGGGCGGTAGTCCCAGGCCAGGCTGAAGTCCGGGTTCCAGCAGCGCAGCAGACCGTTGTCAAGTTTGTAGCGGCGTCCGTCGGGAAGCTGCTCCGCCGTGCGCAGCTCGGCCCCGCTCATGAAGCGGCTGATGCGCTGGCCGTCCGCGCTGATCCGCGCGCAGTTCCCGCCGCTGCCGCAGATCGCCAGCGTGCCGGCGCTGTCCACCGTTGCCAGACTGTCCGCGGGGGCCTGCAGCGGCAGCTGCCAGAGCAGCTCTCCCGCCGGGCTGAGCGCCGTGACCGTGCATTCCCCGCTCAGTTCGTCGACACTCAAGGCCCGGATCGCCTGCGAGCCGCCCCAGGGCAGGGCCAGGCGTGAACGGCCGGGCAATGGATATTCCCAGGCCACTGAACCGTCCTCGGCCAGCTGTACCAGGCCCCGGCCCATGATCCTGAGCAGGCCCGGATCCGCGGCGGGCAGGGCCGCCTCGCCGAAGGGGCTGTAGAAGCTGGAGTAGGCCGGGCTGTAGCCGGCCTCAGGCATTGCCAGGCGCATCTCGGCGGGCAGCAGCACGGGCACGCCGCTGAGCAGGTGGCGGTTCATGTACCACAGCGGCAGGCCGACCGCCGCCCAGCCAAGTACGAGCAGCAGCAGGCAGAGTCCGGCCGCGCGCAGGAAGCGCCGTCTGGCCGTCAGTTCACCTGCGGGTTCAGCTCTGCCGCCTGCTTTCACCATGCGAGTATAACTGAGCCGCGGGCCTCAGGACAGCTGCGGGCCTGATCAGACGCGGCTCAGGCTGTAGCGGAACTCCATCCCGTCGATCTCGGTCTCGAGGGCCGCACTGCCGGGGTCGCCGCGGTCCAGGCTGTCCGCCAGGGTCTCGCGCATCACGTACTCGCTGTGCGCACTGAGTGCTGCGGCCACTTCATCACTGCTCGCGAAGACCACGCGGATCCGGTCCTGGTAGTCGAGGTCGAGTGACTTCCTCTGCCCCTGCAGCCGGTTGACAACCTCGCGCGCCAGGCCCTCCATGCGCAGCTCGGTGCTGATCTGCGTGTCGAGCACCAGCAGCAGGTTGCCATCGCGCTCGCAGACCGTGTCCGGCTTCTGCTCGAGGTGCACCTCGAAGCAGCTTTCGTCGATCACGAGCTGCTGCCCGTCCAGTGCGAACTCCACCCAGTTGAGCATGCTGCCGCTGCGGTCCAGCGCCTCCCGTGGGAAGTCGCGGTGCTCCTCGAGCTGGCGCGTGATCTCCGGGGCGTTGGCGGTGATCCAGTCAGCGACATGCCGCGCGTCCTTGCCGAACAGCGGCCCGAGCTGGCGGAAGGCCGGCTTGTAGCTGTAGGAAACGTACTCCGTCTCGTCCTCGGCCCATTCCAGCTGCTTGATGTTCAGTTCCTCGTGCATGATCCCGAGGTAGCGCTCGATCGCCGGCTTGAGGCTCTCGTCATGCGTGATCAGCGTGGCCCGGCTCAGCGGCTGGCGCACGCGCACCCCGCTGGCCTTGCGCGCCGCATGCCCGAGGCTGACCGCGCGGCGCACCTGGTCCATGCTGTACTCCAGCTCGTCGTCAGCCAGTTCCATGTCGGCGACGGGATAGCTCTCGAGGTGCACGCTCTCGCTGGCCCCGCCCCCGAAGGGCACGACCAGCTTCCGGTACAGCTCCTCCGCGAGGAAGGGCGTGAAGGGCGCGATCGCGCGGCTGAGCGTTGCCAGCAGGTTGTAGAGCGTCTGGTAGGCCGCCCACTTCTCCGTGTCCTTCTCCGACTGCCAGAAGCGGCGGCGGCTGCGGCGCACGTACCAGTTGGTGGTGGCCTCCACCAGTTCCTCGAACTGCGCGGCGGCCTGGGTCAGCTCCAGGTTGTCAAGATGCCGCGTGACGTTGTCAATGCAGCGGTTGAGCTTGATCGTGATCCAGCGGTCGAGATCCGAGAGTTCCTCCCAGGGCACGCTGTGCTCCGTCGGGTCGTACTCGTCGATGTTGGCGTAGATCGTGAAGAAGCTGTAGACGTTCCAGAGCGGGATGATGAAGCGCTGCAGGCTCTCCACCACGCCGGCGTCGCTGAAGCGCGCCCCGCTGAACAGGTTGCCGCTGGAGTAGAAGTACCAGCGGAAGGCATCGGCGCCGTGGCTGTTGATCACCTTCCAGGGATCGACCACGTTGCCGAGCCGCTTGCTCATCTTCTGGCCCTTCTCGTCGAGGATGTGCCCGAGCACCAGGCATGACTTGTAGCTCGGTTCGCCCTTGATGATCGTGGAGATCGCATGCAGGGTGTAGAACCAGCCGCGTGTCTGGTCGACGGCCTCGGAGATGAAGTCCGCCGGGAACTGGCGGTGCTGGCCGTCGCCATCGATCAGCTCGCGGTTCTCAAAGGGGTAGTGGATCTGCGCGAAGGGCATGCTGCCCGCGTCGAACCAGGGGTCGAGGATGTAGCGCTCGCGCTCCATCGTGCCCGCCTGGCAGGCGCTGCATTCCCACTTGAAGTCGTCGATGTACGGCCGGTGCGGGTTGAACTGCGCCTGGTCGTAGACATCAGTCACGTTGGCAAACTTCTCCGGGCAGCGCTCCTGCAGCTCAGCATAGCTGCCGAGGCATTCCTGCTGGCCGCAGGCGCTGCAGGTCCAGACCGGCAGCGGCGTGCCCCAGAAGCGGTCGCGCGACAGCGACCAGTCCTTGACGTCCTCCAGCCAGTTGCCGAAGCGTCCATCGCGGATGTGCTCCGGCTGCCACTTGATCTTCTGGTTGTTGTCAATCAGCTCCTGCTGCAGCTCCGGCATGCGGATGAACCAGCTGTCCAGCGGGTAGCTCATCAGCGGCGCATCGGTGCGGTAGCAGTGCGGGTAGTTGTGCTCGTACTTCTGGCTCTTGAACAGCAGGCCGCGGCGCTTGAGATCCGTGATCACGTCCGGGTCCACGTCCTTGAACCACTTGCCGGCGAAGGCCCCGGCTTCCGCGCGGACCTTGCCCTCGGAGTTGACGGCGATCAGGAGCGGCAGGTTGTGGGCCTGGCCCAGGCGGTAGTCATCCTCACCAAAGGCCGGGGCGATGTGCACGATCCCGGTGCCGGAGTCGAGGGTGACGTAGTTGTCAGCGATCACGCGGCGGTTGCCACGCAGGTAGCCGCTGCGCTCGGCGGCCAGTTCGCGGTAGTGGCTGCTGCGCATCTCGCGCAGTGCCGCCTGGCGGGCCTCCTCGCTGAGGGAGGAGAGCCCGCTAGCATCCATCACGGGGTCGGCACCGAAGCCGGCCGGGGCCTCGTCCTCAAGCCCGAGCTGGTAGAGCGGCTCATAGGGCAGGTTCTGCAGCTCGTGGCCCTTGACGCGCGCCACCACGGGCTCGCTCTCCAGGCCGTTCTTCTCGAGCAGGCCTTCGGCCAGCACGAGGTGCTCCTGGCGCTCCTGGGCCTTGTTGTACATGCTGACAACCACGTAGTCGTGGTCGGGGTTGACGCAGAGCGCGACGTTTGACAGAAGCGTCCAGGGCGTGGTGGTCCAGAGCAGGAAGTAGGTGTGCTCACCGGCGGTGAACTCACCGATGCGCGTCCCGGCCGGGACATGCGCGCGCACCGTGGCCGAGGGGTCCTTGACCATCTGGTAGTTCTGCGCCACCTCATGGCTGGAGAGCCCGGTGCCGACCAGCGTGGAGTACCACTGGATCTTGTAGCCCTTGTAGAGCAGGTCGCGTTCGTGGATCTGCTTCAGCAGGTACCAGACGCTCTCGACGTATTTGTTGGTGAAGGTGAAGTAGGCGTTGTCATAATCCAGCCAGAAGCCGATGCGGTTGGAGAGCTTCACCCATTCCGCCTCGTAGCGGCGCACGCTCTCGAAGCAGCGGCGGTTGAACTTCTCCATGCCGTAGGCGAGGATCGCCTGCGGGCCGCTCTCGTTCATCTCACCGGCGGCGATCAGCTCCTTCTCGACGGAGAGTTCCACCGGCAGGCCGTGCGTATCCCAGCCCGCCTGGCGGCGCACGTAATAGCCCTGCATGGTGCGGAAGCGCGGCAGGCAGTCCTTGATCACGCGCGTCAGCACGTGCCCGGGGTGGGGCAGGGAGTTGGCCGTGGGCGGGCCCTCGTAGAACACGAAGCTGCCCTGCGGGGCATCCTTGTCGAGGCTCTTCTGGAAGATCGCGGCACTTTCCCAGAAGGCCTGGATGCCTTCCTCCATCGCCGGGAAGTTGTAGCTCGTGTCAACCTTCTCGAATCTGCTCTGTCGCTTGCTGGACATCTTCTTATGTCTCCGCGTCACGCATCCCGCGTGACCAAATGAAAAGGCCCCCCGGATATCCGAGGGGCCTGATGTTTCTGGTGTTGCGCTGCACAGTACATCAGCCCCCGACGGGGCGGATAATCGCGACCTGCTTGATGGTCATCATGTGCATCGTCAAACTCACTCGTCCCCGGAAATGAACCTGCCGGGAACCGGACTCGAACCGGTACGGGTTACCCCGGGAGATTTTAAGTCTCCTGCGTCTGCCAATTCCGCCATCCCGGCGGCTGGGCTCATCGCCCTGGCTGCATCTCCGGAACGTCTGCCTGCCTAACGGCCGCGGCGCTTCTTCGCCTTCTTCTTGTCTCCGCCGTTGCGCTTGCGCTCGATGTTGCGCTTGTTGTCCAGCAGGTTCTCCTCGCTGGAACGCTTGAAGCGCTTGAACATCATGTCAAACTCCATGCCGCGCGTGTTGTCGTCATAGAAGTTGAACTGCGGCGGCTCACCGAGGTATTCCACGGCGGGAAGGTGATTATGCTCACGCTCCTGCTTGGGCGGGCGGGTGTACTCCTGGTTTTCGGCCTGCTTGAGGGAAAGCTCAATCCTGCCGTCTTCCTTTACGGATAACACCTTGATCTTGACCTTCTGGTTCGGCTTGACCAGATTGTGGATGTCCTTGACGTAGTCATCGCTGATCTCACTGATGTGGATCAGGCCCTTGCGTCCGTCATCCAGCCAGACAAAGGCTCCGAAGTCCCGCACCTCTGCGATCCGACCCTGAATCACGTCATTGGCTGCGATACTCATGCTAATCACCTCCTCTGCGCGCTGATTGCCTTTGCTCACACGAATGGGAGTGCCCCGGTGCGGCGCAGTGCTGCGCGAGCGAAGATTCTACCATAAATGGCGGGATGAGGGATGAGATGGAGGGATCAGGGACCGGGGACCGGGGATCAGGTGGGATGGGGACGTAGGGATGGGTGATGGGCAGAAAGGAACAGGGATCAGGTGGGAGAGGAAGAGGAGGGTCGATCGCCGGATCGACCAGCGGAGGTCCAGCCACTACGCTGGACAGGAGGCCTGTTGTCATTAGAACTTGTTACTTAAGATCTTCTTCTTCCCGCCTTCTACGGTTTTCCGACTGACTTACGGTGTACTTCATAAAATTTATGCGCTCGTTCATCCATTCCCATATATCGGCCCATTCATCTTCAATCACGACATCGGCTGTAGCTGAATAATACTCAGCTAACACTATCTTCGTATAATCCGGATGTGACCAGCAAAGAAATCTTCCTCCGATGTCAAGAAAAGGTACTAGTCTCAATTCTGGAAATTTCTCGTAAAAGCTCAACCCTGATTGACAGATCTCTAATCTGCTAAGTGGCATGTCTCCAGCATAGAGGTTGAACTTCATCTTTTGA
The DNA here is from genome assembly GCA_020440605.1 of bacterium. Taxonomy (GTDB): domain Bacteria; phylum 4484-113; class 4484-113; order 4484-113; family JAFGCY01; genus JAHEFU01. Next base: position 35,279 of record JAGRNT010000016.1, read on the forward strand.
AAGTAGTTATACCAATATGGTAATTGAAACTGGTTTACTATCAATCCACGCAAAATCAGCTTAAAATCACAATTTTCCAAGATTTCAATTTCATGAAGATCTGTGTTTTCAACGTCAATCCTTAGAGCCTCAAGAACACTATGCAGCCATTCCCAGACATTTATCCAGTTTTTTTCAAGAGCATTTTCTGCTGTGCATGACCACGAGTTAACCAGCACTATGCTGCTTTCATCCGGATGTTGCCAACATGCGTACAATCCGATGTTGTTTGCGGCAAAGGGGATCAGTTTCAGCTCAGGAAACTTTGCAAGAAACTTTGATGCACAATATTGGATCTGATCCAGCTCCAAAAGACTCCATTTGCCGAAGACGGTATTATCGGAATATCTAAGATACTGCAACCAAAACGGTAGATTGTCGTTATCCCGATATCTATCTAAGACATTTTGCATATCTACATCTTCCATTGCATTTCCTCGTTTCAATTGAAACGTTACCCATGTATTGAGCCTACTACTGATACTTATATTCGGAACCGTACTCCTTTTCCCCGCTCCCCGGTCCCTGGTCCCGCAGCTCCGCCTCCGCTATACCCTACAACCGAGCTCCTATGTCCTCACCAGGCTGAATGCCTGGCATCCGTCGAGCTGAATGTTCGCGCTCCAATCCACTACTTCCCGCATCCCTCGCTTGCTACACCCTACAACCCAGCTCCTACCCCCTCGCAGCACTGTGTCCCCAGTACCCGGGCACAATTGTGTCTTTTGGTCAGGTCACAGTTGGGAAACAATATAAGCGAACGGTGGCACACTGTGCTTTTCCCGCCGTGAGGCAGGGCTGCAGGATGTACATACCTCTTGCACTTATCACCCCCTGTGGCCTGCCTCCGGTCAGACCGGAGCGGCTGGAAGGGACACAGTTTACACCGCTTGCACGGACAGCAGGCGCAGCATGCACGGTCAGATGTCATCCTGAAATCGGGCCGTAAGAGCTGGAGTGGACACGCACTGACCGCACAGGCAATTAGCGCGGCTGCGTCCTGTCCGTGGCATCCCCCACCAGGGGGAATTGCCGGTGAACACCGGCAGGATAGTTGGATCGGGCCGGCTGACGGCCCCCTGGCACCGGAGCGCGACACGCCCGGAGGAAGCGCAGGCTTCCCCATGCCGGAAACCGCCGCTTTGGGAAAGTGTGCCGGCAGCCAAGAGAACCGGTCGGATGGGCATCCGGCCGGTTTCTGTCTTTTCTGGGGCGGGGGGAGAAACAGAACGAGAATGAGAAGCAGCAGACCGTAGCGGCTGCTTCCAGCAGCCGAACCACAAACAGTAGCGGCGCGGTAATAAACAGTGAACAGTGAACCGTGAAGAGTAGCGGCGCGGCCCAGCCGCGCATGGGAGGGAATGCTGCGAAGATCAGGTGGCAGCCAGGATTGGCAACGCTTTCAATCCTCACAGCGCCTCTTTTCTTGCTCTGCGGCTCTGCGTCAACAAAACCAGACTGGCGAGCACGATTCTTCTCGCGCGACTGCGCGTCGTTGAAGCTCGCATGCGCTCGGGTGACACCGGGGCATGCGTGACGGTTTTATTGGCGCAGAGGCGCAGAGGTATATGGAGGCGCATAGAAGAATTAATCTGGCAACATGTCCTCCCACACGAATTGCATTGCGCACGAAGTATTTCCTCGCGTATTGGCGTCGCGGGGCGCCGCCGCTACAAATTCTCCTGACTACTGCCAACCCGGAGTCGCGGTGCGCAGCTTCACTGGCTTTGAGCATTGGATTAAGCCTGCGCAGCTTCGGCTTCGCCTCCGCAACGCAGCTCCGCCTGCGCGCTCCGCTACACCCTACAACCCAGATCCCAGATCCTAGCCGAACAGTCCGGCCTGGTTGTCAGGCACGTATTCCTTCACCTTCTTCAGGTTCTGCTCCAGCTTCTTCAGGTAGTACTTCACGTTGTAGTCAGGCTCCGCCGGGTCATACTGGCGGATCGGGCGTGCCTCCTCGAAGGCCTTGACCGTGGCCTTCTCACCCGTGATGTAATAGCGCACCTTGTCACCCGGGATCAGGTCGCGCGTGCTCTGCAGCGCCACCTCATAGGCCGCGGCCTTGTTGCGTTTGCCGGCCGCGATCTTGCCGCGGTAGACATCCAGCGATTCGATGATCGTATCCGTCTTGGCCAGCTCGCGGATGTCAATCCGCCGCTCGCTGATCTCGGCGCGCAGTTCCTCATAGCGGCGCTCGATCCCCGCCGGGTCGCCCTTCAGGAGCTCGGTGATCGCATTCTCGATGAAGCGGTGCAGGAATGGCTCCAGCCCGCGGCTCTTGAGAGCCGAGCCCTTGATCTGGATGTTGCCAGCGCTGTCGAGGAGCGCATAGTTCTTGATCTTGACGGAGAGCATCGCCGGGTAGCAGCCGCCGTATTCGACGACGATCCCCTCCCTGAGCTTCGCATTGAATCTGGCAACGAGTGCCTCGCCCTCCTCATCCGTGATCGCGCCCTGCTCGAAGCGGAAGTAGATGCCGTCCGTGTCGATCTCGATCACGTGCCCGCCCTCCTCCTCCACGAGCGTTGCCAGCTTCTGCACGATCTCCTGCCCGGTGGCGGTGATGTGCTCGGCGCTCGTGGGGTCGGCCCAGTGCATGCGGTTCGTGCCGAGGTAGCCGAAGAAGCTGTTGATGAAGATCTTGAAGGCACTCTGGCGGGCATCGGCCTGCACGCGCACGCGTTCATCGGTGCTCTCACGCGCCAGGCGCTTGGCCGCGAGGCGCTGGCTGGTCAGCTCGCGCAGCAGCGGCTGGAACACGCCGACGGTGTCGGAGTAGGGCGCGATCTCCTCGGAGAGCATGATGCTCGGATACAGGCTGGCGATGTCGACATTCAGCACATTGGCAATCAGCCCGCTCTCGCGCATCTCGGTGTAGCCGCCGGGGAAGGTCATTGCGTCACTGGGCTCGGGGATCGACTCGCCCAGCCGCAGGTATTCGCGCATGATCAGGTTGTTGATCTTCACGCCGTTGCCACGCACCACGCTGTCCTGCAGCGAGAAGGGCAGCATCTGGCTCTGGGCGAAGTAGCTCGGCACGAGCGTGCGGTAGATCCGCCGCGTGGCCTCCAGCTCGTTCCTGAGATCCGCCTCCAGCGCCGCCTGGTCGCTGTCCCAGAGCGCGGCGTGGTCCCAGCTCTCGGCGAGCGGGCTGAGCGCGGCGCTGCGGTCGAGGTAGTTGGCAACGCTCACCGCGTCGAAGTCCTCCAGCTCGCGCTTGACGATGTCATAGAACATGCTCAGGAACCAGCTGTCCACGAGGTGCCGGCCGGCCACGTCGGCACGCGGATACTCCAGCTGCTTCTCGGCGGCCGGAGCGCGGCTCTTGCGGAGCTTGACGATGCTGCCGTCGCGCCCGAGGTCCAGCTTGACACGGTTGCGCTTGCAGCGCAGGAAGAAGTAATTGAAGCTCAGCTTGAACAGGTCATGCCCGACGATCACATCCGGGTCGATCTCCTTCAGGCGCTCCACGGCGAGTTGCAGCAGCTTCTTCTCGTCATCATGCCTGAGGATCTCAGTCTCGCCCGTGGCCGTGTCGTGCAGCAGAAGCATCACCACACGGTCCTCGGCCACGTTCGGATCGGCGTAGTCGGCCCCGGCGGAGGGGTAGGCCCGCAGCCCGAAGTAAAGCGTGCGCACGTCATCGAGGTTCATGTCAGTGAAGTGCGTCAGGCCGGTGTCCAGCAAGTACATATTGACCGGGTCGCTGAAGCGGATGTAGGGTTCATGCTCGTAGTTGAGCCTGTCCTGCTTGTAGAGCGCATTCACATGGCTGTTGACGGACTTCAGCTCCGCCCAGTTCCCGGTGCGCACCCGGCAGCGGTAGTAGTTGTCGCCGGCCAGTTCCTCGATCACGGGGCGCGGGGCCGCCTGGTCCAGCAGCTCGGGATGCGAACAGAGGAACATCGGCCGGTAGGCCACATGCTCGGTTTCCACCGCACCGTTGCGCCGCCACCAGAGCGTCATGCCCTCCGGGTTCTCGGCGCAGCCCACCAGGCCGGGGCGACCGTCGCTGCCCCACAGCATCTCAAGTCTCTCGTCGCTCATGCTCGGATTCCGCCCGCAGATCAGGGATGCGACTGAGTTTACCCGACCCGCGGCAGCGCCCGGGCAGGCTGTACAGTTATAGTAAGTCCGCTTGACACCTACCTGAGTCTGCCTTATCCTTATAAGTTCCAATTAGTGGACAAGCGGAATAACGAGAGGTATACCCCCACATGGCTATCGAACTGACAGCGGAAAAGCGGACGGAGTTCGGCAAGGAGAAGTGCAAGAAGCTTCGTGCGCGCAACATCCTGCCGGGCAACCTGTACGGCGGCGACTTCAAGGAGCCCGTCGCGATCCAGCTTGAGCTCAACCACAATGAGCTTACGATCAAGCGCAACGGCAAGCGCGCCGAGTATGTGCTGAACTTCGAAGGGAAGACCATCCCGGTGCGGATCGAGGAGATCCGCTATGAGCCGGTGATGAAGGCCTTCAAGCACCTCGACTTCGTGGTCAAGAGCTGATGGACGAGGAAGGCCGGAGCCAAGTAATTGCCCAGATTGAGGAGAGCCGCGGCCATCTGCACCGCATCCACCGCCTGCTCGCCGACCTCAAGGGCCGCAACAGTCCCGCCGAGAGTATCGAGGAGGATCTGTTCCGCGTCCGTGAGGGCTACCACAACTTCCGGCTGGATGCCTTCGACCAGCCCGCATCCGAAGTCAATTTCAATCGCGACCCGGTTCCGCACAGCCTGAACCTGCGCTTCTTCTCGCGCACCCTGCAGCGCACGCAGCTCGTGGGCCACTTCCTCGTGAAGGGCCAGGAGGTGCCGGTGCACTACTCGATCACCGGCGCGATCGTGCTGCAGCGCGTGGACCGGCGCTTCAAGGTCTGGGGCACCCCGGCCCTGCGCTACAACGTGCTGCTGCCCTTCCGCTACGTGGAGAACCAGGGCCTGCTCGACAGCATCCGCAACGACAGCCTGATCCACCTCGTGGACAGCGAGGCGGACCGCGATGAGTACACGCAGATGCGCATCTCCGCCGTGCGCCGCTCACATGAGATCACCCGCCAGCTGCGCGGTGAGCTGCATGCGCAGTGGCGTGAGAAGGAAGGCCGCGACCTCACGCAGGTGATGGTCGCCGACGGCATGATCGAGGATCTGCCCAACGGCGAGCTGACGGACAACTTCATCGCCACGAGCCGCACGGTCTACGTGCCCTGGCAGAATTCCGAGCTCGTGGAATCGCAGCTCACGATCCCGGCCTACCGCCGCGGCGCGGTGATGAAGGTCACCGACACCACGGAGAAGGGTCCCAATACGAAATACACATGGTTCACGCGGATGCGTGGCAAGAGCCAGGCGGGTCCTGAGTTCGGGCTGCTGCGCACCACGATCATCGCGGACAGCGAGCAGGACGCGCTCGAACGGGCCAATGCGTTCTCCTCATGCCTCGTGCAGGAGCGCCTGCCGGTGACCTATCCGGCGGACAACTGGGACAAGCTGATCTTCCCCCACAAGCTCTGCAACGACTTCCTCGAGAGCATGATCCCGACGCAGACGACGGTGAAATCATACTTTGCACGCATGTAACCGAGCTTAGGAGGCTATCCAGTGCAGAACCGCAGACCGGAATGCAAATTCCCTGACTTTGTGAACTTCGAGTTCGGCTCCATCGGCAAGTCGGCCAGTACGCGGGCCAACCCCAACACGGCGCAGTACTTCTACTTCTGGCTCGCCGCCGGGGCCACGACGCTCGAGCTCGGCAACATCGTCGCCGCGGTGACGGATGACGGGCATGCCACCTTCGGCACCGTCGTCGAGCTGTCCACCGTGATGGACATCGAGAACTTCCTCTCGGACTACATCTCCCATGACTTCGGCGATCCGAACGTCAGCCCCCCGAGCGACCTGGCCGAGATCATGATCGCCAAGGTCAACGTGATCCGCGCCACCCACGACCGCATCCGCCCGATCGGCCGCGGCTCGGTGTACTTCGCCACCCCCGAGGGTGTGGCCTGGGGTCTCGGCATGTCGGACTACGTCGAGGAGGGCCGCGGGATCCCTATCGGCGTGATGGAGAACGGCGACGGCTCGCTCGTGCCGATCTTCCTCGATGACGAATTCCTGATCGGCCCCGAGGGCTCCCACATGAACATGTCGGGAATCTCGGGTCTGGCAACCAAGACGAGTCTCGTGGAGTTCCTGCTGAAGTCCATCCTCGAGAAGATGATCAAGACCGACAAGCGCAAGGTCGCCGCGGTGTTCTTCAACGTCAAGGGTAAGGACCTCCTGTACCTCGACAAGCCGAACCCGCAGTATGAATCTAACGATCCCTACACCAACAAGTGCCGGCAGATGTACGACGTGCTGGGCATCGAGATGACGCCCTTCGAGAACGTCCGTGTGTTCGCACCCTACGACCGCAACAGCGACGGGCATACGAAGTCCTTCCGCCGCGACGGAAAGGTGGAGCACTTCATCTGGGATCTCAACGAGATCGTGGAGGACATCCCCTACCTGTTCGACCGCGACTCCTGGGATGAGTCCGTGGACGCCGTCTACGTTGACATCAAGGACCAGATCGAGCGCCAGCCGATCCGTTCCTACGATCAGCTGATCGCCTGGATCAACGAGGAGCGCCGCGTCGTTTCCCAGGGCCACGTGACCCACTGGCGCGGCCATGAGAAGGAGGACTTCTACAAGTGCGCGAAGAACCTCGACGCGCTTTCCGGCCTTTATGACGGCCTGATCTGCACCGGCGGTGTGGACCAGGTGGACGTGCCGCTGGAGGACCTCTACAACGGTTCGATCTTCGTGGTTGACATCCAGAGCCTCAATGACCGCGGCCAGGCGATGGTCTTCTCGAAGATCCTCAAGCGTGTCTACAAGGCCCTGATCGAGGACAACAAGGACGGCCACCGCGACTTCGACAGCGTCGTGTTCTTCATCGATGAGCTGAACAAGTTCGCCCCGGAGGATCCGCTGACCAGCGCGCCGATCAAGCAGAGCGTGGTCGAGATCTGCGCCCGAGGCCGTTCGATCGGCGTGTCGCTGTTCGGCGTGGAGCAGTTCATGAGCCAGATCGAGCCGCAGGTCGTTGACAACTCCTCGACCCTGATCTACGGCCGGACCGGTCCGGCGGAGCTGATGACGAAGAACTACAGCTGGCTGGATGTCGACATGCGCAACCGCCTGACGACGGTGCCGAAGGGAACCTTCCTGCTGAAGCACGCGAAGTTCACCCAGCCGGTGTTCTGCAAGTTCCCGTTCCCGACCTGCGTGCCGGGCGACCAGTACGAGGAGGACCTGGAGGCGATCAAGGAGCGCGACCAGATCAGCGCCTTCGCCTTCCGCCGCGACCTGGACGAGTAAGCTGCCGCCTCGTGCAAGCACTCGGCGGTCTGGCGCTGCGATTGCACATCCGTGCAATCGGGTCGCGCTGGAAGACAGGAGGCCCGGAGCAATCCGGGCAACGGGAGGTGCGGTGAAGCCGCGCCATGGGAGCCGCGACGCAGTCGCGGAACAATGCAACATCAAGGCCAGCCCACGGGCTGGCCTTTTTGTTGGAGGTCAGACTTTAGTCTGACAAGTGGTGGAAGTGGCCAGTGGTCAGTATTCGGTTGTCAGTGCTCAGTAGCGGCGGCTTCCAGCCGCCGGATTCGACGAGGAGCCCGGAAATGCTACACTCAATATCGCCCATGAAGAATCCGAGCATCTACTGGATATTCGTCCTGCTGTCCGGCCTGTTCCTTACATCCTGCCCGTCATTCCTGAAGCCAGCTGGAAAGGACCTTTCTACTGCCGCTGCCGCAACAATTCCTGCGAGCTGGCCGCTCGCAGGTTTCAGCCTGCCGGCGGGAAGCATGAAGAGTCCGGTCGGAATGGTCTACGGGAGGGATCTCAAGTACGTTATTGAGAACGAACCTTACAACGATGGCGAGGGCCAGTTCTGGGTAGTCGGATTCAAGTGTGATGCGCGGATGCCGGAAGTAATCAGCCACATAGAGAGCTGCCTGGACATGGGAAAGTTTAACCAGGTCAGGCATGAAAAGGATGGATCGGGCGAGTACGTCGACTGGGAGTCAAAGGATGATGGGATCATAGTTGGACTCTCCTTCTCCGATGCCAATATGCAGTATGACAAGTCCGAGAAATTCAGCTATGCCTATTACGAAGGATACATACTCAGCATCCACAAATGGAACAAGTAGCCAGTCAATTGATTCTTGAAACCTTTTGTGATTGCCAAATTCTCTGTGCTCTCTGTGGTTAAGTCTTCAATGAATCCATGGTGCGACTGAAGTCGCACCTCCGCTACTTTCCGCCCCGCACGTGCTCGCTGGCGCTCTTCAGCGCTGAGATCAGCTCCCTGTCAATCTCCTTCACATCACTGACGCGGATGCGGTGCGTGAACTTGTCATTGTTGCCCTTGAAGGCCTCGAGCCTGCCCGTTTCCTTCGTGCCCGGCGGCATGGCCAGTTCCAGGTCCACCGCCGACTGCGTGCGCGGGTTGATGATCGCGAACTGGTGTTTGTTATGCAGTGAGCTGTAGGTCTTGCAGCTGATCTCCTTCACATCCTTGCCGAGCTTCATGCCCTCCTGCTTCAGCCGGTCATAGATCGGGCGCAGATGCTCCTTCTTGCCGCTGTACAGTTCATTCATCAGCTTGTCGGGATCGTCATAGGCGGTGACGCGCCCCGGGTCCGTCACTCCCCAGCCGACCCACAGCGCCTGGTTGTGCCTGGCACCGTGCTCGGTCTTCATCCAGTCCACGATTTCCTTGTGCTTCGACAGGCCGGCCTTCTTTGCGGCCTTGACCCAGTGCTCCAGGGGCTTGCCGGTCTGTTCCTCCAGCATGCGGATCTGCGACTTGATCATTTCTCCGGGTGAGTCGGGCATGGTGCTGCTCCTGAAGCTTGATTCCTGATCCCTTCAGTATAACCAGAGCCCGGAATGTAAGCGCCCATGCCTGCGGGTATATTCTGACGGGCCGTACATTCCGGCGCATCCTGCGCCTGGAGGACCAGGATGAGAACAAGCGCACTGATCGCCGCCATGCTCGCGGCCAACACTGCACTGCTGGGCGGCTGCGGCGGTCAGGCCCTGCCGGCTGCGGCTGCACCGACACTCGCCAGCGGCCTGCCTGAAGTCCCGGCCGAGCTGGAGCGCAGCGCCAGCTATGACTCGGTGTTCCTGCTCAGCTACGGGGATGAATACCGCGCCACACTGGCCAGCAACCGCGTGACCATCGCCGGTGACAGCCTGCTGTTCAGCCCGGACTGGGATCCGGGCAGCCAGGCGGCGGATGCAACGCAGCTGGCCTATGCCATGTACAGCTTCCCGCTGGCGGACTATCCGGGGCCGGACTACATCGACCTGCACTGGAACGGTGAGACCCCGGCAGCGGACTACTGGGTGGGGATCGCGGATCCGGTGAGCCAGCGCTGGCAGTGGACAATGGGAGCGGCGCGCATCGAACCCGCGGGCGGCTTCGAGCCCTGGCTCTACCCCTCCGGTGAGCTGCTGCTGGCCGTGCTCATGAGCGGCACGCAGGCCCATACTCTCGACAGCCTGCAGGTCGGCACGCCGCTCGTGCAGGATGAACTGCCGGTTGATGAAATCACGGTGCCCGAGGGCTTCCGCGTCAGCCTGTTCGCCTATCCCGTTGCCAACGCACGCGCGATCTGCCCCGGGCCGGATGACATTCTGTTCGTCGGCACACGCAGTGGCGGGCAGAGCGGCCTGTTCGCGCTGCAGGATCTTGACAACGACACCCTGATCAGTGACAGCGAGACGCATCCGATCTACAACGGCTACACCCAGCCCTGCGGCGTGGACTACCGCGACGGGCATCTCTACTGGTCCGACATCAGCCGCATCTGGCGTGCGCCGATCACGGACCTGCTCGGGGCTCCGCCGGCCGCACAGCTCGTCAGCGACCAGTTCCCCATGGAGCAACACCACGGCTGGAAGTTCATTCGCTTCGGCCCGGACGGCAAGCTCTACGTGCCGGTAGGTGCGCCCTGCAACATCTGCGACGAGGGCGACCCCTACAACACGATCATGCGCATGGACAGCGACGGCAGCAACCTGGAGATCGTGGCTCGCGGGATCCGCAACACGGTCGGCTTCGACTGGCATCCGCTCACGGGTGAGCTGTGGTTCACTGACAACGGCCGCGACAGCCTCGGCGACGGCATCCCGCCGGATGAACTGAACCGCATCCCGGCGGATTTCGTGGGTACGCCGCATTTCGGCTACCCGCACTGGCACGGCGCGGACATCCCGGACCCGGTCTACGGTGCCGGGCACAGCGCGGCCGAGTTCGAGCTGCCGGCCCAGGAACTGGTGGCGCACTGCGCCGCACTCGGGATGCGCTTCTACGACGGGGAGATGTTCCCGCAGGAGTACCGCAACCAGATCTTCATCGCCGAGCATGGCGACTGGAACAACTTCTCTGACAACGTCGGATGCCGGGTCAGCCTGGTGCGCCTCAATGAGGCCGGTACGCAGGCCGTTTCATATGAGCCCTTCGCCACGGGCTGGCAACGAGATGATGCACAGAAGAGCCGCTGGGACCGCCCGGCGGATGTGCATGTGCTGCCGGATGGCTCGATGCTCGTCAGCGGCGACCAGGCCGGGGCGATCTACCGGATTACGTACCATGGGAGTGGGCAGTAGTCAGTGGTCAGTGGTCAGAGGGAGAATCAGTTGGCAGAAACAGAAACAGCAGAATTTGGTTGCCAGCTCACAGTTAACTGTTGCTGATTCCGCTGATTCTCATTCGGTTTCTGCTTCTCCCTCTGGTCACTGCCGACTGCCTACTGCCAACTGCCTTCTGATCAGCGGAAGCTGTACAGGCTCTTTTCCATGTCAACATTGATCGCATAGTCCATGCTGCGCTCAGTGCCATTCAGCTGGGTCCAGCTCGTCTGCAGGCTGTACTCACCACCGGCTGCGACGGGGATTTCCATCTGGCCGTAGATATTGGTCTTGAGATTCAGCGTGCCGTTGTCACCGACGAACTGCACATCGGCAAAGGGCACGGGCACGCCGAACTGTCCGATCAGGATCGCGATGATCCCGTTGGCGGAGCCGCCCGGCAGTTCCAGCAGCGGAGCGCTGTTGAGGTCCGGCATAATTTCGTTGGGCATATGCAGGGTGAAGGGATGGATCAGGCAGTTCATCTCGCCGGGGCGGAAGAAGGCGCCGCGCCAGACATTGTAATCCTGGCCGTCCACCACACCCAGCTGTGTCACGGGAGCATGGCCATCGTTGCCACCGGAGATGTCCATGGGCTGCGCGAAGTAGATCATCCCGTCCTCGCTGATGTCCGGGATCACGAAGTCCTGGCGGTAGAGCGTGCCGTCCTGGATGAAGTTGAACAGGCGGTCGCCCCAGGCGCAGGTGCCCTCCGTGCCGTTGGCATAGGCATCCTCCACGCTCTGGTGGATCGTGCGCCATTCCCAGGCCTCCATGTCCATGATGATCCCGTTGTAACCGGCGTTGCCGGGATGGCCGATCGCCACCAGCAGGTAGGCGCTGCCATTGGGCCAGATGTAATCGCGGCCGTTCGTGAAGCCGAAGTCGAAGGCTTGGCTGAAGCCGTCGACGTCCGTGCCGTCAATTTCGTAGTGCAGGGTCTCGGGGCCGATGCCGTTGGCAGCACGCCCCCCGAGCTCCCAGAAGCCGCTGCTGGCATTGGCCAGCGCGAAGAAGGAGCGCGTACTGGCGGGGCTGAAGCTCAGGTCGCTGGCAATTGACACGAGGTGGTCGCCCTGGGCGGCGGGGATTTCCCAGATCGCCCAGGCGATGATGCGGCGGAACTGCTCGCCCTCGGGGACATCCGTCACCAGCTTGCCGTCAATCTCGCTCAGGTTGTTGACGGCGATGTAGTCGCGCCTGTCCACGTTGCCATCCTGGTTGTAGTCCCCGGCCAGTGAGGCCCCGCGCGTGCTGAGCGAGGCCAGCTCCGAGGTGCCGGGCACTCCGGCCGTGCCGAGGTCGCTGTCCGCGAGCTCCTCCACGGTATCCGGGAACTGCTGCTGGGGCTGGCCCGTGCCACCGCCGCCGCCGCAGGCACTCGCCAGCAGGGCGAGCAGGATCAGGGCTGCCGGCAGCAGGGCCGGCCGGCGGGATCTGCTCCCGCTGGTTGCATATCCAGTCATTACGTATCTCCTCTGACCAGTTCCGGTCATCGATGGTTTCCGGACATGCCGTGCATGCCCCCCATCCCTGTCGCACCGATCTGGGAGTCCCCGTCGCAAGGTTAAGTTTCAGTTTAACAGAGGAAACTGACTGAGGGTCAGGGAAAGGGGTGGAAGAGTTCACCACGAAGGACACGAATATGGAAGACTTAACCACAGAGGACACAAACAAGGAAAATTCACCACGAAGGGCACGAAGATCACGAAGATTTCTGATGCTCACGAAGAAGTTCGATAGTTCGAATTTTCTTCTTTGTGAACCCGATAAACCTTTGTGCCCTTCGTGCCCTTTGTGGTGAATGTTTTCCAACAGTTCCGGCTATACGCCTTACTGCACGGCGGGCAGCAGCAGGCCGACATACTGCTCGCCGGACTTCTGCACCTGCAGCTCGAACTGCAGCAGCGGGTTGGCATCGTCGCCGACACCGAACGCATAGCTGCCTTCCTCGAGACCGTCGACCACGATCCGCCCGCGGCTGTCGGTCACTCCGACGATCGGGGTGTTGTCAAGATCGGTCTGCTGGAGCACGTAGGAGACATCCGGAATGGGACCAAACAGGCCGATCAGGATCGCGATGATCCCGTTTGCCGTGCCATTGCCGCTGATGTCCTGCAGCGGGGCTCCGTTCACGAAGCGCACGCTGCCGTCAATCAGCTGGGTGTAGGCATATTCATGGCTCGCACCGTTCATGCTGTTGACATCGAAGAAGTGCACGCCGGGGTCGCTGTCATTGTGGTCGGTCCACTGCGGGGCCATGTCCAGCTGCTCCTCCATGTCGGTGCCGAGCGCGAGGCGTGCGCTGAATCCGGGCGGCATGCCGATGTTGAACCCGAGCGTGTTGGAGGTGCCGTCCTTGATCAGCGAGAAGCTGTCCTCGCCCCACTGCATGCTGTATTCCTCATCCGGGTAGCCAACCGAGGCAGTATTGCGCAGGTAGGTCCATTCGACCTCGGTGTAGCCGAGCGTGATCCCGTTGAAGCCGCCGTTGCCGGGATGGCCGAACAGCACTGCCAGGTAGCTGTTGCCGGAGGGCATGCTGTAGTCCTCTGACTGGCTGAAGTTGACGAAATTGCCGCCATTCAGGATCCCGCCGCCCTGGCTCAGGGGCAGGCGTCCGCCGATCTCCCAGCCGCCCAGGCCCTGGTTGGCAAGCGCATAGAACACACGTCCTGCGGAGCCCGCGCCGCCGTTGCCAAGCTGCATGCAGTACAGATGGTTGTCAGCGCCGCCGGGGATCTCGAAGATGCCCCAGGCCAGCACACGGCCGGTTTCAGCTTCCGGGGCATCGACTTTCAGGCCGCCGCCCGGAGCTTCCGCCAGGTTGCGGCTGGCAAGCAGGCTGTCCCAGCCGAGGCTGAGGTTGATTACGAGCTGCGTTTCATCCGGGAAGTCGAGCATCGAGGATGATTTCGAGCTGACGGATGCCAGGCTGTTGATGTCGGGCAGGCCCGCGCTCGCGATGTCGCTGGAGCTGAGTTCCTCAACCGCAGCGGGGTAGTTAGGGCCCGGGTCGGGCTGGCCCGTTCCGCCGCCACCGCCGCAGGCTGCGAGTGAGAGGCAGAAAATGAACAGGCTGACAGCCGCCAGCCGCTGTGCTGTGGACAGGCCACTTGAAGTGAACATTGAAGATTGCATCGGATCCTCCTGGAACCATTTGATTGGTATGGAGGCCGGCCGGATTGCGTGCCCGCCGGTCCCGCTGTACCGGTATCAGAGTGCCGGTCAGTTCCGGGAGTTTCACACATGTGCGGGATTGAGGGCAAATCTGCGCGGAAGAGTTCACCACGAAGGGAACGAAGGGAGAAGAGTTCACCACGAAGGACACAGAGATCACGAAGAATTTTCTGATTCACAAACAGGGAAAGCCAAACCACGGAGGACACGAAGATCACGAAGTTTTCTGATGCTCACGAAGAGTTCCGGTGGACCCGGAATAGCTGCTTTGTGAACCCGAAAAACCTTTGTGTCCTTCGCGCCCTTTGCGGTGAAAATTCCTCACGTCCTTTCCGCACCTGCCTTAGACTGCTTGCATGCAGATCGTGATCATGGACCACCAGCCGCGCTGGGCGGAGGAATACCGGGCAATCGAGCAGGCCTTAAAAGACGTGGTCGGGCCGGAGGTACGGCGCATCGACCATATCGGCAGCACAAGCGTGCCGGGTCTGGCCGCCAAGGACATCATCGACATCCAGCTCAGCGTGACGGCCATCGAACCGGTGGCCGCCTATGGCAGGGGCCTGGAGACGCTGGGCTACTTCGAGAAGCCGGGCAACCCCGAGCGCAACAAGCGCTACTTTCGGGAAAGTGGCGGGATGCGCCGGACCCATATACATATAAGGGAGAGCGGGGCCTTCGGCCAGCAGTTCGCGCTGCTGTTCCGCGACTACCTGCGCGCAAGCCCCGGGGAATGCGAGTACTACGCAGCACAGAAGCGAGAGCTGGCGCAACGGGAGTGGGAGAACGTGAGCGACTTCGGCGATGCCAAGGACCCGCTCTTCTGGGAGATCGCGCGTCGCGCCAATGCCTGGCAGCAGGCGACGGCCTGGAGGAGCGGGTAGGGAATCCGCGTTACAATATCCCTCCTATGTCGAAGGGACGTGTGATGGTGGCGATGTCGGGCGGCGTGGATTCCTCAGTGGCCGCGCTGATGCTGACGCGCGCAGGCTATGAATGCATCGGCATGACCGCCATCCTCTTCGGTGATGCGAGTGCAGCCGGGCCCTGCTGCGGCACCGAGGGGGCGAATTCCGCCGAATGCGTCTGCAACAAGCTCGGGATCGAGTTCCGCCACATCGACCTCTCGGAGCTGTTCGAGCAGCAGGTGATCGGGCGCTTCCTCGGTGAATATGACAGCGGGCGCACGCCCAACCCCTGCAGTGACTGCAACCGCTTCATCAAGTTCGACACCTTCTTCAGGTACGCCGATGAATGGGGCTGCGACTACGTTGCCACTGGGCATTACGCGCGCATCATTGAGGATGGCAACACGCGCCTGCTGGGCACGGGAATTGACAACAACAAGGACCAGAGCTACTTCCTGGCCTGCATCCCGCCGGACAGGCTCAGGCGCGTGCTGTTCCCGCTCGGCGGGATTGACAAGCCGGAGGTCCGGCGGCTGGCGCGTGAGGCCCTGCTGCCGACGGCGCACCGCACGGAGAGCCAGGATGTCTGCTTCATGCACAACGGGGCCGGGATCGACGAGCTGATGAGCTGGCACCTGGGCCGCGTGCCCGAGCCGGGTGAGGTGGTGGACGAGGAAGGCCGCGTGCTGTCAACGCACAAGGGCTACCAGCGCTACACCGTCGGCCAGCGGCGCGGGATGCGGCTCGGAGGCGGCACCGAGGGCCTCGTGGTGCACCGCGTGGAACCGGAGACGAACCGGGTGGTGGTGGCGATGAAGGATGCGCACCCGCTGGACTATGTGGGGCTGCGCGAGTTCGTTGACATGGCGCCGGGCCGCTGGCAACCGGGGGAGGACATCCAGGTGCGGATGCGCTACCGCCAGCCGCTGTTCAGGGCGCGGGTGCTTACGCACGAGGGACAGATCCGCGTGTACCCGCTGGAGCGGCAGTACGGCGCGGCACTCGGACAGTGGTGCGTCGGCTACGCTGGCGACGTGGTGCTGTTCGGGGGAATCATCGATGGTGTTTCCTACGAAACATAGGGTGTAGGATCTAGGTTGTGGGGGGTAGGGCTGGTGTCACGCTGCGCGTGACCATTACTCCATGTCAATGCCTGCGGCATTGAATTTTGCTACACCCGACGACCCAGCTCCTACGTCCTCGGTATGCTACACCCGACGACCAAGCTCCTACGTCCTCGGTATGTTGCACCCGACGACCCAGCTCCAACGTCCTCGGTCTGCTTCACCCGACAACCCAGCTCCTAGGTCCTCGGTATGCCACACCCGACGACCCAGCTCCTACGTCCTCGGTCTGCTACACCCGACAACCTAGCTCCTACGTCCTCGCATCAGCCACCAGCTCCAGATGCTGCCAACTCCGATCGCCAGCACGCACCACACGAGGCCGGTTGCAGCGCCCAGCGCGAGACCGAGCAGCACGCGGGTGATCGTCAGTTCCAGCGGGGTGTGCAGGTGGCAGAAGGTGTTGAGGATGCTGATCTGGCCGAGCAGCGCGCCGATCCCGAGCATCACCGAGACGCGGGTGCGCCAGGCGATGGACAGCAGGAACAGCATCAGCAGCGGATGGCCGAGCAGTTCCTTGGTGCGCGGGCGCACGCCGAAGCTCTGCTCCAGCACCTCGCGGAACAGGCTCTCGAAGGACAGCACGCCGAGCAGGGAGTCGTTGCCAGAGCGCAGCAGCACCACGCCGATGATCCCCATCGCGATCAGGATGAAGGCCACGTCGCCATAGCGGATCGGCGACTGCCAGAGTGTCGAGAAGCGTTGCCAGTAGCCGACGAGGCGGTTCTCGGCGGCCAGCCAGGCGTCGGCGAGCGTTTCCGCCTGCCAGGCCCAGGCCGCGAACAGCAGCACCGGCACGGCCATGGCGAGTGTCACGCCGCGGAACTCCGAGAGCTTGAGGATGCCCTCGGCACCGGCCAGCGCGCCATGGATGATGATGCCGCCCGCCATGCTGAACAGGCTGGCAACTCCGAGACTGAGCATGGCGATGAAGATCCGCCGCGGGCAGAAGCGCTTGCAGATCAGCCGCGTGGTCAGGTACATGTTGACATGCATCGCCATCCAGAATCCGACCAGCGGGAAGGCGATGGCAGCCAGCAGCAGCAGGATATCGCGGGCCGCACTGCTGAAGGTGGCCGCGCCGGCGGCGAGCAGTCCTGTTGCCAGCATGCCAAGGAAGAGCGGCAGGGGAATGGACTCCCGGCCCGGGAAGGCAAGCAGGCCAATCAGCAGCAGGATGCCGGGCAGCCAGGCCGCCACCCAGATGCCGCCCCTGAAGTCCGGCATCACGGACTGCAGCGTCCGCGGCTGCTTGGCAATCGTGAAGCCTTCCGTCTGCAGTTCGCTGACAAGGGTCTGGAAGTAGCGGCGGTTGAGTTCCACGAGGCGCTGAACGTAACCCGTGTCACCGGCACTGCCTCCATTGAGCTGCTTGCCACGGATGAAGGGCCGCACGTAGAGCACGCGCATGCTGCGCTCATCCACCGCGCGCATGTACCTGGCAACGGCCCCGGCGATGTCGTAGTTGTCCATTTCCTCGGGCGGGATGCTGTGCAGGCGGGCCAGGTGGATCTGCCCCTCACTGTCCGTCATCCGCCGGGCCAGCCCGCCACCGCCGTCCTGCTCGTCAAATTCCACCCAGCAGAATGTCTGTCCATTGGCCTTGATCGCATCCGCCACTTCATCCAGGCGGCCGGGGTAGCCGAGCACGGTCGGTCCCTGGAACAGCACAAGCGGCTGATTGGCAATGAAGCCCATTGTTTCCTGCAGGCCATGGTCGCCGAGGAACTCCGAGCCGCCGGGGCGCAGGATCAGCGAGGCACCATGCAGCGCGGCCGCATCCTGCACACTCTGGAACCAGGCTACCGGCAGCAGGCGCAGGTCCTCCTCCGGCATCGCCGGGAACTGCACAACGAGATTCTCGTAGCCGCTGGCGAAGCGCGCCACACGGCGGTATGGATAGCCATGACGACTGGCTCCGCGCGCGATGTCAGCGCTGTAGCGCTCATCAGTCACTTCATAGGCCGGTGCCCCCGTTGCCATTTCCGCCTGAGCGAGGATCCCGCTGTCCAGCAGGCTGCCGACGGTTTCCTCACCATAGCAGAGCTGCGCACCGGGCAGGGCTGCCAGCAGTTGCCAGGGCTGCTCGCTGTCCTCGGGATAGGAGATGGAGCCGCCGGAAGCATCCGGCAGGGAGGCCAGGGCCTGCCAGTCCACCATCACCGCGACATCCTTGTAGCTCCTGTCCAGCACGCTGCGGCTCATGCAGAAGATCGCACTGCCAATTGCGGCAACAGCGGTGAACATCAGCGCAATGCCCAGCAGGTTCCTCCTGCTGATCATCATGCCTTGCCTGTTCTCGCTCACTTCCACTCCCCGCGCAGCAGCAGGGCGCAGTCGCTGGCGGGGCGGATGAAGACATCATGCCCGCTGGCGTTGACATAGTGGTGCGCACTGACGAGCACGCTCTGCCCGAGGCGCTCTCCGAGGCTCAGGTCCAGCAGTTCGTCGCGCTGCAGGTCGAGGCCCTCGACCACCACCTGCCCGCTGCCGGGCTGGGCCAGCACCAGCTCCGCGCCGGTCCCGAGCCGGATGCTCGTGCCGCTGCGGAACTGCTGCAGCGTGAACATCCCGCGGTGCTGGACGTAGCTGACCGTTGCCAGCGGGTCCTCCTTGCTGCCCGGGTCGGCCCCGAGTACGCCATGCATCGCCAGCAGCAGCGCCGCCGCGAAGAGCGTTGCCAGCAGCAGCCGCTGCCGTGTGCCGTTCACTCTCATGATTCCCACCTCAGGCTTCGCCACCCAGCGAATTCATGTCCTTCTCATCAGGCGTGCTGTCATCCGGGATGTAGTCCGGCCCCGGATCCTCGGAGGCCACGACATCGCCCTCGGCGGCCTCCTGCCCGGCGCGCACGCGCTCCAGCTCGTCCAGCAGTTCGCGTTCCCGGCGCGCAAGCGCATCCCGGTCCTCCGCCTCACTTGCCAGATTCTCCAGCGAGGTGCTGCGCGCCCGCACCAGCAGGTAGCCGTCCTGCATCTCCAGTCTGTCAACCTCGATGGCGACGCGGAACTGTCCGAGGTCGACGATCGGCGTGAGCGCGCTGAAGGCGGCCTTGAGCTCCTTCACGCCGATATCGGCACCGCCGAGCTGCAGTTCATCGACCTCCAGCCGCAGGCGCGTGCTGCCGTCGGCGACGATCCGCCCCCGGGCCCCGATCCGCACTTCGGCGAAGGCCATGTCGAAGATCCCGTCGATGCTGACGCTGCCGTCCTCGAGTGTGATCTCCACATCGCGCATGCCCTTCTTCGCCAGTTCACTGCCCCAGCGCTCGCGCAGGGCATCCTCACTGACCTTCAGTTCGAGGTCGCCGCTCTGCACGTCGCGCAGCCCCGCGTTGCCACTGAGCAGCACGGAGACGGGATCGAAGCTGATCCCGCGGGCGCGGAAGCGCAGGTCGGACACGATCATGCCGTCCAGCTTGGCCTCGGGGCTGTCAACATAGAAGCTGTCAACCTGGCCCTCGAGCGTGTCGAGCAGGCTGCCGCGGCCGATGCGCACGGTGCTGCTCGGCGGCAGCAGGAACTCGCGGCGCACGCTGTCGGCGAGTTCGCCCTCGATGCGCGGCAGCAGCCACCAGTTGAGGGCCAGCACCGCCACGAGCGCGAGCACCACCAGCGCGAGCACGGTGTTGGCGAGTCTCTGGATGCAGCCCATGCCTAGCTGACGCTGATCTGCCAGTTGTCGATGTCCGCCTCAGGGATCGAGAACACGTTGGTGTTGGCCTGGGGGTTGATCTGCTCGTCGGTGTAGAAGTCCACTTCGAGTTCCACCGCGATCGGGGTGAGGAGCTGGTCCAGCACCTCGCCGTCCTGGTTCACGTTGTCAATCAGGTTGATGCCGCGGTCGCAGGTGAAGAACTGCACGGTGAAGTTCTCCGGGCGCTGCTCCGCGAGGTCGTAGAACACGTTGGGGTCGATCAGGAGCTGGAACTGGTTGTTGGCAAAGCGCCCGTCCACGTACCAGGGGTAGACCTGGCTGAGGATGTCCGGCAGGGTGTCGGTCCAGTAGCGCTCGGCGGTGGTGTAGTTGTTCTTGCCGAGCCCGTAGAAGATCGAGATCGAGCTGCCGCCGTCGTCCAGTGAGGTATGCGGCACGATCAGCTCCTCGCGGCTGAGGTCGTCAACATCCGCAACCTCGATGCGCGTGGGCTGCAGGCCGGTGAGATAGGTGATCGTGTCATTGACCCAGGCGAACTCCGTCACCACGCTGTCCGGATCCGGCGTGATGCGCCCGCCCTCCTGGATGAACAGCGACTGGTCGAGGTTGTCAGGATCACCGGTCACGAGCACGATGTCGGTGTCGTTGTCATTGCCGGTCTCATGCGAGATGCAGTAGGTGGGCACGTTGCTGCCCGTGCCGAAGGCCACGGGGCTGTCCGGCAGCAGGCCATCCACGTCCGTGACCCAGGCCCCGGCAGCGCCTGATCCGTCCGGGTTCTGCCAGCAGGCCAGCACCGCCTCGCGCGAGAGGTAGCCGTTGCCGATGTCGGCGCTGAAGCAGCGTCCGGGCACGCTGAGCTGCGCCCGCTCCGTGAGGCTGCCGTCGGTGGCGACGTCCAGCACGCGTACCCCGCCGGTCGTGGCATCCAGCAGCTCCTCGGCCACGGCCAGGCTGTCCACGCCCGTCTCGAGCTGGCCGGCCTGCAGGCTGAGCGCCGTGTCGTCAACCGTGAAGGGCGCGCTGGCGGTGAAGGTTCCGTCGGCATTGCCGAGCAGCACCGTCACCTGGCGCACCCCGCCGCTCTCGCCGATCAGCGCGATGTCGCCGATGGCGTCGTTGTTGAATTCGTCCATGATGCTGTCAATCAGCACGTCGATCCCGAGCGGCTGGTCCGTGAGCGCGGCGAACTCGGCGTTGCCATTGCCCTGCAGCACGCGCAGGAAGGGCGCGGTCGCGGTGTTGCCGGCATCCAGCACCACCACGTCGCGGTTGCCATCGGCGTCGAAGTCGTAGTTGTGGCAGCGCCAGGGGCGCACGCCCGTGCTGATGTCGCGCACCGGCTCGAAGTAGACCGGCTCGAGCAGGTTGTCCTGCACGGCGATGCTCTGCACGATCTGCGTCACACCGTCCTCGGCGCAGGCCACCACGATGTCGCCGAAGTTGTTGCCATCGGCGTCGAAGGTCGTGGTGCAGACCGGGCCGTCGCCGGTGCCGATCACGGTCGGGCCCGCGGGCATCTGTTTCGTGAGCAGCTGCACGCCGCCGCTTTCGGGATGGAAGCCGACGTACAGCTCCCAGTTCAGGGCGCGCAGCTCGTTGTTGAGCTCATCCAGCGGGCGGTCCACGGCATTCGTGCTGGGGGCCTTGCTGAAGTTGAAGACGGTGTAGTACCAGTAGTCAGGGCTGAACTGGTTGCCGCGCACGCTCCAGATGATGCTCACCTCATCCGGGTAGGGCACGATGTCCAGCCCGGTGTTGGCATCATGGGCGCAGCCGCCGGCGCAGAGCGCGATGACGAGGGCCACGAGCGCGAGGCCGCGGGACACCGGTGTTATGCAGATGCGGGGCATGCTGCGACTATTATAGTGATGGCCATACCTCATATATATGCAGAGAGTGCATCGGGCAGGTCTGTTCAATGTTAAACACGCAGCAGCCGGGGGATGGCGGGAGCCGGATGGGCTTTCCGGACTGGCTTACGCGGGTCTGCGGGCGCAGCCGGGCCACGGCCGAGGCCTATGCACGGGATACGGCGGCCTACATGGACTGGGCCGCGGGCCAGGGGCTGACGGCCGCGCAGGCCCTGAACCGGGCGCAGCTCGGGCTGTACCTGATGGAGCGCATGCAGCCGAAGCGGCGCTGGGCCGGGGAGGAGCGGCAGCTCGGGGCCAGGAGCGCGGCGCGCGTGGTCTCGGCGCTGAGGATCTACCAGAGCTGGCTGCGCTTCAACGGCGAGCTGGAGGGGGCCGAGGGCTTTGACCCGGAGCCGCCGAAGTACAGCCGCCGGCTGCCGGACTACCACAACACGGATGAAATGCAGGCGCTCGTCTGCGCCTGGGAGGGGGAACGCGGGCCGCTGGCGCTGCGCAACAGCGCGATGCTGCACCTGCTGTATGCGACGGGGATCCGCGCGAGTGAGCTATGCGGGCTGAACCTCGGCGATGTGGAGCCGCGCGCGCGGCTGCTGCGGGTGCGGGGCAAGGGAAACCGCGAGCGGGTCGTGCCGTATGGCGCACGGGCGGCGGAGGCACTGGAGCGCTGGCTGGAGCTGCGACACCTGCTGTCGCACAACGGGCCGGACAGGCAGGAGGCAGAAGGCAGAAGGCAGGGGGATCAGGGACCGGAGGGGAGCTCAGACTTCAGTCTGACAACAGGGGGCAGGGGGCCCGCTAGCAGCGGCTTCCAGTCGCCGGTGAGCAATGAGCGAGGAGCAATGAGCAATGAGCCCGGCGCTACAGCTCGGCCAGGGCACTCGGCACTGAACCCTGATCCCTCCACTGGTCCCGGGTCCCCGGTCCCCGGTCCCTCCGACAGGCCGGCGGATGCCCTGTTCCTCAATCACCGTGGCGGACGGCTGACGCGCCGCGGCCTGCATGACGTGGTGGACCGCTCCGCGCTCAGGGCCGGGATCGTGAAGTCGGTCTCCACGCACAAGCTGCGCCATGCCTGCGCCACGCATCTGCTGGAGGGCGGGGCGGACGTGCGCCTCGTGCAGGAACTGCTGGGCCACCAGTCACTGGCTACCACCCAGGTCTATACGGCGGTCACCCGCACCCAGCTCCTCGACGCCTTCGACAGGGCACATCCACGGGCGAAGAAGTAGTGGGGATTAGGGGCTATTTATAATCTCTATCAACATTGCAATCGTCATGTCTTTTCTACGGTGCAGCATTCTATGGCAATTGGCACAGACAATTGCAAGATCATTTAAAGTTGTTTCGCGCTCCTGACTTAGCTCTCCAAGGGGGACTATATGATGACACTCTGCAAAATGCTTACCAATGGTCCCATAGTAGTTTTCGAAATCAAATCCGCAGACTTCGCATGCAAGAGCATTCGTCCTTTTCAGGGTATCTTTCTTTTTATTTAGAGATAGTTTTGCATTTCTTTCTATTCGAGAATGTGTTACCTGTTGTCTGCCACCTTCAATTGCAGAAGCAATCGTAGCGTCAATATTCTTTTCTACATCGTCATAGTCAAACACTGGACTATCATAGATAAGGGATGCGCATTTAAATAGCCTTGCAGTGTCATTTTCAAACTCCATGAAAATGGCTTCAGTGAGTCTCCCACCATTGTCTCTGCTGTTAATTGGATGATTTGGGTCTAGTGAAGCATAGTTCAGAAGTTTATTGTAAACACCGCTTGGGTTTCTAAAATTGTCCGGTCTAATATCAATAGGATAAATGTTCAGATTTATTAGATGTTGACTAAGATCATGCACTCGTTGATCTGAGAGCAAAATGTGGTCAGTTTTGTAATACAAATCTAGTGCGAGAATTAATTCTGGCCTTGTCCAATCTACCTTTCTCATCGTTTCTCCAAGCCACTAGTCAATGACAATCAAAGATTCAAGGTGATATTGTTTTGACTTACTGAATATATATTCATACTGGCAAAGTGTCAATCCCAGGCTAAGCTGTCAGGCAGGACAGACTGCTGCCGCGTGTTGCCAAGCAGGGGCAGCGAGGAGGCCTATGGTGGAGAAGATTTACGAGTTGCGGCTGAAGGCCGTGGATGTGTACCAGTTGCTGGATGCCTTGGATACGCGGGCGGAATGCTACGAGAAGACGGCGCTGTATCTGGATGAAGGGGTGCTGGACGAGCCCTTCATCATCGAGGAAGTGACCGACGCCGGGGAGGCCCGGGGGATTGCCGAGCACTTTCGCGCTGTGCAGGCGGAGATTCAGCGGCAGATAGCGGAGTAGTCAGTGGTCGGTGGTCAGGCGACCGCAGGCCGCAAAACGTAGATTCCCGGCAGCCGGGCATCCGGGGCGGGGGGATCAGGCCGCAGGCCTGATCGCCACGGGTGGGGATGTCGATTTGGCCGGCTGCCGCTTGGTGGGGGGGTGAAAAGAACACGCAGGAAGATCAGGCGACAGCATGTCGCCGCTAAGTGCGTCATTGCCAGGCTTGCGCCAGACCGGCGAGTACTTGCACGAGGCGGCAGGAGAAAGGAGTGTGGCTCCTGAGAGCCACAGGGCCATGTCGGTCTCAGACCGACACACCGTTAATGCGCCAGACCTCCGTTGTCATCCTGACGGATGACCTCCTTGTCAGCTTTACAGCTGACCTCCGATTGCCCGGTTGGCACCGGGCCTCCCCGCCAGACCTCCATTCAGCGCGACCCGGATGCGCGGATGCGCAGCCGCAGCGCCAGACCGGCGAGTGCTTGCACGAGGCGGAAGATCTACAGGCTCGCTTCAAATGCGATCTGGGCCAATTCGCGGTCGACATTGCCGGAGATGCGCTTGCGCAGGGTGGCCAGCTTGTTCATGTACTGCGGGTCGCCCCAGGGACCGATGCCCCTTGCCGGCTCATGCAAGTCCCGCCTTGCGGGACCGCTCGAGCGCTGCGGCGCGAATTCAGCGCGCCGGGCCGCGCCGTCAGATGTGCTGTGGCCGGTTGCAGGTTGCTGGTTGCTAGTTGCAGGCTGCCTGCTGCCACCTGCCTGCTGCCTTTCCCCGTCCCAGTCATCCATGTTGATGATGCCGGAGTCGGGCTGTGCGGCTCGCGCCGCCGGACCAGCGCCCGGCTCGCGCCGGACCTCCGTTGCCCGGGATGTCCGGCTGCCGGAATCGTGCATCTGATGCTGATCCCCGATCCCCGGTCCCCGATCCCCGGTCCCTGATCTTCGGTCCCCGATCCCCGGTCCCCGATCCCCGGTCCCTGATCTTCGGTCCCCGGTCCCCGGTCCCTGGTCCCGCAGACCGGACGGCAGTCCGGTCTGCAGCAGCCACCAGCTACTGCGGTCGTAGGCGCTGATCAGGGCCTGGCGGAGCAACTCATTCTGCCGCGCCTTCGGCAGCAGCTTCTCCAGCTCCGCCTCCTCCATGCCGTGGTCAGCCTGCTCCTTCTCCCAGAGCAGCGCATGCTCATAACCCGCCGCATCCGCCGCCGCCTCCGGCACGCCACTGCGCCGCAGGATGGCCTCGCCGAGCTGCCTGAGCGCCGCACGCCAGGCCTGATTGCCGCTGAGCGCCAGGCTGTCCACGAAGCGTCCGCCTCCCAAGAGCGCTGCCTCGGCAGCCGCCGGTCCCTCCACGCCGCGCGCGCTGAGCGCCGCACTGAGTTCCGCCGTGGCAAGCGGCGAAAGCGTGATCTTCTGCCCGCGGCTGTGGATCGTGGGCAGCAGCAGCTCCGGGCGGTCCGTGGTCAGCAGGAACACGGTCTGGGCCGGGGCCTCCTCGAAGAGCTTCAGCAGGCGGTTGCCGCTTTCCTCATTGAGGTGGTGGGCATTGTCGATCAGGAAGATCCGGTGGCTGAGCAGGTTCGGCTTGTAGAGCGCGGTGGCCAGCCCGCCGTGGTCCTCGTCGAGCTGCTTCACTGAGATGTCCTGGCCGCGCGGGCGCACCGTGACATATTCCGGCTGCTCCCCGGCGGCGATCGTGCGGCAGGCGTAGCAGTCCCCGCAGAAGGCGAGGGCCTCGCTGCCGCTGCGCGAGCCTGTGCAGCACAGGGCGCGGGCGATCAGCGTGGCGAGCGTGGTCTTGCCCAGTCCGCGCTGCCCGAGCAGCAGGAAGGTCCCGCTCAGCCGGCCACGCTCCACGTAGCGCGCGATCAGGGCGCGGGCGCGCTGCTGGCCGACAAACTCCGAGGCGGATGCGAGCATGCAGGGATTATAGGACTTAGGAACTGGGACATAGGGTGTAGCAGGCGAGGAGTTAGGATCTGGGACATAGGGTGTAGCAGACGAGGAGCAGGTGACAGGGTAAAGATATCCAGAATTCGGGATCTGGATCAGGAGGCGCAGCTTTCCGGGCAGGAGTGAGGGCGGCTTCGTGACACGAAGTGTCACCAGCATATTCCGGTCGAGCGCAGCTCGACTCCCAACATCCCTACGCCCTACACCCGAGATCCTATATCCTAATTTTGAGATTTTTTTCAATTTTCACGGTATAATCGCCCCAGATGTCGCCGCTCGCGGCCACAAGCATGAGACAAGCCATTTGGCATCCGCTAGTTCACAAACTGCCTGACCCGAATTGCTGATCCAAGCTCCGTGTACATCGAACCCATAGTTTTTCTGGAGATTCAGCGATGAATATCTACGTTGGAAACCTCGACTTCAACACCAGCGAATCTGAGCTGCGTGAGACCTTCGCCGCCTTCGGCAATGTGGACAGCTGCCGCATCATCACCGACAAGATGACCGGCCGTCCCAAGGGCTTCGGCTTCGTCGAGATGGATGATGAGGGTGGTCGCGCCGCGATCGCCGCTCTGGACGGCAAGCAGCTTGGCAGCCGCACGATCAAGGTGAACGAGAGCCAGCCCCGCGAGGATCGCGGCGGCGGTGGTGGCCGTGGCGGCCGCGGTGGCGGTGGCTACGGCGGTGGCGGCGGTTACGGTGGTGGTGGCGGCGGCCGCTGGTAAACCGGCAGCCTGGCCGGCATCTGCCGGACACAACCAAGGAATCATCAGGGCGGGGGAAACCCCGCCCTTTTTGTTAGGTTGTAGGACATAGGTTGTAGGGCGTAGGGGATGTGTCGAGCTTCGCTCGACCAGATTATTCATGGTGACGCGAAGCGTCACACCAGCCCTAGAACCTACAACCTAGCTCCTAGAACCTTCCCTACACCCTACAACCTAGCTCCTGGAACCTTCCCTACACCCCAGCTCCTATAATCCTCATATGCGCCTGCGCCACTGGGTCTGCGGACCGCTTGACAACAACATCTACCTGCTGGAGGACGAGGCCACAGCACGCTGTGTGCTGTTCGATCCCGGCATCGCGATCGAACCCGTATTCCAGCACATTGACGACAACGGCCTGACGGTCGAGCGCATCCTGCTCACGCATGCGCACTTCGACCATATCTACGGCCTGGCCGAGGCGAAGCGGCGCTATGCCTGCCCGATCCACATGCATCCGGATGACGAGGAGGTGCGCGCGCGCTTCCTGACGATCTGCGAGAACTGGGGCTTCCCCGGCGCGGACGCGCCCCCGGAGATTGACGAGCCGCTCAGCCACGGGCAGCGCCTGGAGCTGCTCGGCACGTCCTGCGAGGTGCGCCACACGCCGGGGCATGCCCCGGGCCAGGTGGCCTTCGTGTTTGACAATTTCGCGATCGTGGGCGACACGCTGTTCCAGCGCAGCATCGGGCGTTATGACCTGCCCGGCAGTGACCCACAGGCCCTGCTGCGCTCAATCAGCGAGCAGCTCTACACCCTGCCAGATGAGACAGTGGTCTACCCCGGGCACGGCGGCTTCACCACGATCGGTGAGGAACGGCGCTTCAACCCCTATGTCGGGGAGGGAGCACGCTTCCGCCTGCAGGCGGACTAGCCCGCCGCCCCGCCGGAGCCCTCCGCTTCACAGCGCCCACCGAGCTGCCTGGCGAGGAAGCGGTCGGCGCGGTGGTACCAGTCGAGGCGATTCTGGGGGCGCACGAAGCCGTGGCCCTCATCCTCGTAGCAGACGTACTCGACCTCCAGCCCGTTGCCACGCATGCGCTCCACCACCTGCTCGCTCTCGGCGCGCTTGACCCGCGGGTCGTTGGCACCCTGGGCGATCAAGAGCGGCACACTGATTCTGTCAACGTAGTTGAGCGGGCTGATGGAACGGATGAACTCCACTTCGGCGCGGTCCTCCGCCGTGTAGTCCGCCTTGTCCTTGAGCGTGCCGTCCGCATTGCGCGGGATCCAGCCCACGCGGCGGTCCATCACGCGGCGGAAGCTCTCCCAGTAGGGCGGGATGCTGTTGAGGAAGGTCTCCATGTTGCTGGGGCCGACGAGTTCCGCGCCGCAGCAGTAGAGCTCGGGCGTGAAGGTCAGGCCGGCCAGGGTGGCGTAGCCGCCGTAGCTGCCACCGTAGATGGCAACGCGCGCGGGATCGGCAATGCCTTCGGCTATCGCCCACTGCACGGCGTCCGTGAGGTCGTTCTGCATATCGCGGCCCCACTGGCGGTCGCCGGCATTGAGGTGGTCCTTGCCGTAGCCCGCGCTGCCGCGGTAGTTGACCTGCAGGCAGGCATAGCCGCGGTTGGCCAGCCACTGCGCCTCGGGGTTGCAGCGCCAGCTGTCGCGCACCCAGGGCCCACCGTGCACATTGAGCACGAGCGGCACGGGGCCTTCGGCATGCATGGGCAGGCTGAGGTAGCCGTGGATCGTGCGCCCGTCGCGCGCCGTGTAGCTCACGGGCTGCATCGGCACGAGCGGCTGCTCCGCCAGCTCCGGACGCACGCTGCAGATGAAGCTGATCTCGCCGCTGTCACGCTCGAAGCGGTGGTATTCGGCGGCGCGGTCGTCGTGGATGTAGACCACGATCCAGACCCGGTCGTCGTCACTGCGGCTCTCGATGTGGAAGTCGGCACTGCGGTGCGCACTGAGGCGGGCGAGGTCGGCCTCGAGGCCTGCGTCCAGCGTATGCCAGTACAGCCGCTCGCGGTAGACACTGACCGCCTGGGGGGTGTAGTCCACGGGATGCAGCAGTAGGTTGTCAACATCGTATGAATCCGCCGGGTCACGGAACAGACTGCGCTGCTCTCCGCTCTGCAGGTCAAGCAGGCCCAGCGCTCCGCTGTTGCCACTGCGGCTGTCAATCAGGTAGACGCTGCCGTTGTCAGCGGTGAAGCCGTGCAGGCCGCTCGTCATGGCGTCGACGTGGTCCCAGCGCAGGATCTCGCGGAATTCGCCCTCGCTGCCCTCGCGCATGTGCACGCTCTTGCCGCCGTCACTGCCGGCCAGCGTGTAGCCGCGCAGCTTGAGGTCACGGTCGAGGTGCCAGGAGATGATCTCACGGCGGCTCTCCTGCAGCAGGCTCGATTCACCGGTGAGGGTGTTCAGCAGGTAGAGGTCGTGGCAGCTTTCGTCACGGTTGTTGAGGCCCACGACGATCTCATTGGGGCGGCGGCGGCTGGAGCCGGCGAAGCTCGCGCTGACGGGATGTCCGGCCCCGCTCTGGTCGGTGAGCTGGCGGGTCGCGCCGCTCTCGATGTCGATGGCGAAGATGTTCCAGTTCTCGTCGCCGCCCTGGTCCTGGATGTAGAGCAGCTGGCGGCTGTTGCGGGCCCAGCCGTAGTGCTGGATCCCGCGCAGGCGGTCATTGGAGACGGGCTGCGCTTCGGCGCCGTCGCGCGAGAGCCAGAGGTTGAGCACCCCGTCATGCGGGGCCACCCAGCTCATGTGCCGTCCGTCGGGGGAGATGCGCACGCTGAAGATCGCCGGGTTGCCAAGCAGCTTCTCGAGCGGGATCAGCGGGACGTTGTGTGTGCCGTTGTTGTCAGTCATGTGTGTGATTCCTCGGATGTCAAAGCCACCACGCGCTCAGGCGTGGGTTGTCAGTTCGCACGCGCCGCCCGGATCGACTCACCCAGGCGCCTGGCGGCATTCTGCGCCCGGGCAAGATATTTCTCCAGCGAGCTGGGCAGTGGGTCCTCCCGGTGGGGCCTGCCCTCCGCATGCCGCATTCTCAGCATCCAGAGGCTGCTCTCCAGGTCGACCACGCCGTCATAGCCGGCGGCTCCCAGCAGGCTGGTGACGCTGCCCCAGTCCACATTGCCCTCGAAGGGGATCAGGTGGCTGTCGGCCTCGCCCATCGTGTCGCTCAGGTGCGTGACGCGCACGCGCGGAGCCATCATGCGCATCAGCTCCACCGCGTTGTCATTCATGATCGTGGCGTGGCAGGGGTCCAGGCAGAAGTGGATGTCGGCGTTGTCAAGCAGCCGCATCACCCGGGCCGTGACCCTGCTGCAGTCCTCGACGCATGGCAGGTTCTCGATGCACATCATCACGCCGTGCTCACCCGCGCAGGCCGCGAGTTCGTCCAGCGAGCTGAGCGCCTGAGTGGCCATTCCGTCGAGCTGCGCCTCGGGAATCTCGAACAGCCCGCTGACATGCGCAACCACGGCGTTGCCAGCGAGCTCGCCGCAGGCCATGATGCTGAGCTTCGTCAGCTCCAGCGAGGCCCGCCGCGTCTGTTCATCGAGGCTTGCCAGGTCCACCCAGCCCGCCAGCGGGGCGTGGATGTAGTTGAGCCTGAGCCCCGTTTCATCCAGCAGCGCCCGCAGCCGCGCACGGCCGTCGGCGGTCTGGTACATGGCGTGCGCCGGGTCGTGGGACAGACTGACATGGGAGAAGCCCGCCGCCGCGATGGCGCGGACCAGCTCGTCGATTGGCACGTCCAGATCGACGAGCGTGCAGATTCCTGTATCCATGGTCAGTCCATTATAAGGACCCGGTGCTCCGTGGCAAGTGGGTCAAGCTGCTCCAGCAGGCGCCCGGTGAGCGATTCACCGTGGCGGGCCAGCATGGAAGCGTAGCCGGCGACCCGTTCCTGCGGCACATTGCCGGGATTGGCCAGACCGTGGAGTGACGCCGCGCGCCGGGTGATGGTTTCATTGTGGCGCTTGAGCGAGGAGGTGATCTTCTTCTCGAGCTTGTCGGCGGTCTTGAGGATATTGCTGCGGATCGTGGCGAAGCTCTGGTCGAGGTTCGGATCAACCCTGAGGGCCAGGTCCAGCAGTGTGGAATCAGCACCTTCGAGGGTCTGCAGATAGCTGCTGACCGCCTCGTCGAGACCCTGGGGTCTGAGCTTCTCCACGGCCAGAGCTTCCACTTCGTGCTGTGGACGGTAGAGCTCGGTCAGCTCCCAGCCGAATTCATCGAGCTGCTGGGCCTGGCGTTCGGTGAGCAGCGTGGCACTGCTGCGCAGGAAGGAAGGGGCCATGCGCAGCCCGTGGAATTCATAGAGGGCACTGGACTGTGCACGGTAGGCGATCTCCGCCATGCCGCCCACCCAGGCGATGTTCGGCAGCATGCGGTCCTGCCAGAGCGGGCCAAGCAGGGCCCCGGGCACGAAGCGTTCCGGGCTGGCAACGGCCATGCGCAAAAGCTCCGCGCTGTCAGGCCCGTCCGGATTGTCACGCAGCGCAGCCCTGCCGTCCTGAACGATTACCTTATGCCGGCGGCGCTCATCATCCAGCCAGAACAGCTGCAGGTCACCCGCCTGGCTTTCCACCTGCAGCTCGTAACCCGCCTCGCGGATCCGGCTGTTGCGTCCGGCCAGCAGTGCGGCGGCCTGACTGGCCTGTTCAAGCTGGCGCAGCAGCAGATCAGCGCTGCAGCGCAGGTACTGCGGATCTGAACTGTCCAGCACCACCAGCTCGGTGCCGGCGAAGATCCTGAGCATCCAGCGCGCGAAACCATTGACGAGACTGCCGTCGCTGTAGCTCTCACGTAGCGTGGCCAGGGTCCAGATGCCGTGCTCGGAGTCCGGCAGGACATCCGCCAGGGCATCGAGCAGGGCCGGCAGTTCGGCGGAGAGATCGCGGGCGGAGATGATGCGGTTGTCATCATCGGGCTGGGGCTCCAGGCAGAGCTGGCGCAGCTCCCAGCCGCGGTCATAGAGCGAGGCGCAGCGCACCTCCTCGAAGTCGCTGTCAATCGCGGCAATCCCGAAGACCGGTACGAACTTCAGGTGTGGGAAGCGCTGTGCCAGACGCCGGGCATGCAGAATCACCGCCATGGCCTTCAGCGGACTGTAGAGCGGACCGCCGAACAGCCCGGCCTGCTGGCCGGTGGTGATTACATATGTACCGGGATCGGCGAGACTGGCGGCTGCTTCCAGCGCTGCGGGGGATGCACCCCAGGCGGACATTCTGCCGAGGATGCTCTGGGCCAGGCGTTCGCGGTCGGGAAAGCTGCGCTGTTCAAGTTCAGCCAGTCGGCGGCTGTCCCAGTCAGCGGAGCGGATGTCGTGGTGGTACCAGTCGGCAACCCTGGCTGATCCAGCCAGGTAATCCCGGCTCAGCTGATTGCCCGCCGGATAGGAGTCCAGGGGGATGCTGCGCTTCACGCTGGAATGTTATCACCGCAGCCCATGGAATATTCTGCGGCGGTGAAGCGCTAGACTTGGGGCATGGAAATCATCAGCCTGGACAGCCAGCGCCGCGAGGAATTCATAGACATCACCGCCGAGCTGCGGCAGCTGATCCACGAGCAGGGCTGGGACCGCAGCGTGCGTTCAGCGATCCTGCACCTGTGGTGCTTCCATACCACGGCTGGCCTGACAGTCAACGAGAATGCCGATCCGGACGTGAAGCGCGACATGCTGCTGGCCCTGTCAGTGATCGTGCCCGAGGACCTTGACTACCGCCATGCCGAGGGCAATTCCACCGCGCATGTGAAGTCGAGCCTCGTGGGCACGAGCCTGCAGTTGCCGCTGGTGCAGGGTGAACTGAAGCTGGGGCGCTGGCAGGGGGTGTATTTCTGTGAATTCGATGGACCACGAAAGAGCAGGCAGGTCGGTGTGCAGCTGATCAGCAGTTCAACCTGATCCGGGCTGCATCCGAAGCAAAAACCGGGTAGAATTTCGGGTCTCAGGGCGGAAGTTTGTCACAAACTTATCAACACACTTGAGAAATTGTGGAAAACGTGCTTTAATTACCATTGGTCAAATGCCGGGCAACTAAGTGGCGTAAATTGACCACAAGCATTGTGCCGTGGGCACAGGCGGAGGGTAACAAGATGAGATCTATTATCGTATGCATGGGGATTCTCGCGCTCCTGCTCCTGGCAGGCTGCGGAGGCAGCATCCGCCAGCTCACGGATGACGGCAAGAGCGATTCACCTGAACTGATCGCGATCCGCCCGTCAAGTGGCGTGAGCGGCGAGACGGTGCAGTTCGAGGCCCTGATCAACGATCTGGCAGGTACGCTCGGCAGCAGCTGGCTGGTTGATCCCGCGCGTCTCAGCAATGCCCAGTTCATCTGGAACTTCGGCACGGGAGCCTACCCGAACACGGTGATCACCAGCACTCCTGAGATTCCGGATGCGGTGGTACTGCGTGACGGTATCCGCGCTCCATACAGCTGCACGCTGACCATTCTCGGCAATGACGCGGAGAATGACCGGCTGGTCTACAACTTCGAGCTGGATGTGGCCCCGCTGGCCGTGGCCACCGTCGGCCCCTTCAATGGCCAGGAGGGCGCGAATGCGACCTTCAGCGCCGTGATCGCCAGCGGTGTCGTGCCTGAGGATGGCTGGGTCTGGGATTTCGGCGGTGCCTGCGATCCCAACGGCTCCAATGAGGCCAATCCGACGGTGCGTTTCGTGGATCTGGAATTTGCGGATGGCGAAACCAGCCGTCAGTTCCAGGCCCGCCTGATCGTGAGCAATGACTTTGAGGTCACGACCTTCCCCTTCACGATCACCGTGCAGCGCGGACCGAACTAGACCGATCAACCAATGAACATACGGAGGCCGGGTTCGCCCGGCCTTTTTTTGTGCCCCACATCTAAACAAATGATGGTATAATTACATTGCTGTGAAACAGCCTGCTCCATTTCCACAAGTCCCGGAATTCCGTCTCTGATTTCGGCTCAAGCCGCATCAATACTGGAATCAGGGCCTGTCATGGAGTATAATGGTCATTCAAACAACGATACGAGGACCACGCTTTGGATAAGGACAACCAGAACCCCGAGGAAGAAATCAACGAAAGCAACGGCGCGAGTGCCTCCGCCAGCTATTCCGCAGAAAACATCCAGGTGCTCAAGGGCCTGGAAGGCGTGCGCCACCGCCCTGCGATGTACATCGGTTCCACCTCCGAGGCGGGCCTACACCACCTCGTGTATGAGATCGTGGACAATGCGATCGACGAGGTGATGGCCGGGCACGCCACGCGCGTGAACGTCACGCTGCACAAGGATGGCTCATGCAGCGTGGAGGACAACGGCCGCGGTTTCCCCGTGGACATGATGAAGGAGGAGGGCCGCCCCGCACTGGAGGTGATCCTCACCACCCTGCATGCTGGCGGTAAGTTCGACTCCAGCAACTACAAGGTTTCGGGCGGTCTGCACGGCGTGGGCTCCAGCGTGGTCTGCGCGCTGTCCAGCCGTTTCACTACCGAGGTCTTCCGCGACGGCAAGGTGCACTTCATTGAGCTGGAACGCGGCCTGCTCACGAAGCCGATGGAGATCACCGGCAAGACCAAGAAGAACGGCTCGCTGGTGCGCTTCTGGCCTGATGAGCAGATCTTCGAAACGATTGAGTTCAAGGCCACGATCCTTGAGGAGCGCCTGCGCGAGCTGAGCTTCCTCAATGCCGGGACGGAAATCATCCTCACCGATGAGGATGAGGACGAGCCCGAGGAGCGCGTCAAGAAGTTCAAGGCCCGCGGTGGCCTCTCGGAATTCTGCAAGTATCTGAACCGCAACTTCAGCGCGGCCCAGCAGATCAGCCCCGTGATCCATTTCGCCGGCGAGATCGATGACACGAAGGTTGAGATTGCGCTGCAGTGGACCAGCGGCTACAAGGAACGCATCAACGGCTACGCCAACAACATCTTCACGAAGGACGGCGGAACGCACATCATCGGCCTGAAGAAGGCGGTCACGCGCGTGATCTCCAACTATGCCAAGAACAAGGATTTGATCAAGGGCAAGGAACAGCTCACCGGTGACGACGTGCGCGAGGGCCTGACCGGGATCTGCTCGGTGTGGATCACCGAGCCGCAGTTCGAGGGCCAGACCAAGGGCGCGCTGGGCAACAGCGAAGTGGCGGGCCAGGTGGAGCGCGTGGTCGGCGAACAGCTGGGCCAGTTCCTCGATGAGAACCCCGGCGTGGGCAAGAAGATCGTGGAGCGGGCGGCGGCGGCCAGCCGGGCCCGCGAG
Source organism: bacterium (assembly GCA_020440605.1). Lineage (GTDB taxonomy): Bacteria > 4484-113 > 4484-113 > 4484-113 > JAFGCY01 > JAHEFU01. The sequence continues at coordinate 69,996 of JAGRNT010000016.1, forward strand.
GCCGCCAAGCGCGCGCGTGACATCGAGCGCAAGAAGGCCGGCCTGAGTTCCAGCCTGCCGGGCAAGCTGACGGACTGCTCGGACCGCAATCCCGAGAACTGCGAACTGTTCATCGTTGAGGGAGATTCAGCGGCCGGACCCGCCAAGGCGGCGCGCAACCGCAACTACCAGGCGATCCTGCCGATCCGTGGAAAGATCCTCAACGTGGAGAAGGCCGGGATCCACAAGGTGCTGCAGAATGAGGAAGTGCGCAGCCTGATCTCGGCGATCGGCACCGGCTTCGTGCCGAACTTCAACCTGGAGAAGCTGCGCTACCACAAGGTGGTGATGCTGACCGATGCCGATGTTGACGGTGCGCACATCCGCACACTGCTGATGACCTTCTTCTTCAACTTCATGCCGGAGCTGATCGAGAACGGGCATCTCTACATCGCGCTCAATCCGCTGTTCCGGGTGCGCAAGGGCAAGGGCAAGCCGCAGTACGTCTTCACCGAGGAGCAGCGAGACGCGCTGGTGGCGGAGATGGGCGGCAACACCGAGGTCACCCGCTTCAAAGGCCTGGGTGAGATGAATGCCGACGAGCTCTGGAACACCTCGATGGACCCCGAGGCCCGGACGCTGCTGCAGGTCAACATCGAGGACAAGCTGCACGCCGAGCAGGTCTTCGAGCGCCTGATGGGCAATGAGGTCCAGCCGCGCAAGAAGTTCATCACCGAGTATGCCCGCGAGGTCAAGAACCTCGACATCTAGGAGGTCAGGCCCATGGCCTGGCTCATCAGGGACCAGGGACCGGGGACCAGGGATCTGTAGCCGGGCGTTTACGCCCTGGAAGCTCCCGCCGTGAACGGCGGGCTACCGATGGTTGCCGAAAACAGGAAGTGGATAGCAGCTAGTAGAAAGCTGAAAGGGCAGGCCAGGGCCTGCCCTTTTCATTTCATGCTGAGCTGGGTGCCGGCGAGGGATCAAAGAATGGCGTCGCGCAGGGCAACCAACTCGCCATTGAATCCTCCCAGGCTCGGAACGTACAGTGATCCGTCGATGCCGATGCTGGGAGAGGAAGTGATGTTACTGCCGGTCTCATATGAGAACAGTAGGTTGCCATCCTTGTCAAGCGCGTAGAGGAAGTTGTCATTTGAACCGAAGTAGATGTTGCCGTCCACACCGATGCAGATGCCACCGGTGACCGGTCCACCTGCCTGGAAGGACCAGAGCTCGCTGCCATCCAGGGGGTTGATGGCTCGCAGTTTGCCGTCGTCAGCGCCGATGTAGACGGTACCGTCCCTCGCAATAGCCGGGGAGGAATCGCTGGAGCCGATCGTGGCCCCCCAGAGTTTCGTGCCCTGCGGCGTGACTGCATGCAGCTGCAGGTTGGCACTGACAATGTAAATCGTACCGTCCGCGGCGATCGCCGGACTCGATCGGTTGATCTGCCCATCGGTGTCAAAGGCCCACTGCTGGCTGCCGTCCGGGTTGATGGCGTAGAGGAAGCCATCCATACAGCCGACGTAGAGCGTGCCCTCCGGAGACATTGCCGGTGAGGAATTGACCTGATCTGTGGCGGGGAAGGCCCAGCGCTGGGTTCCGTCAGGTTCCACAGCATAGAAATTGCCGTCGTGGCTGCCGAAGTAGATTGCGCCATCCGGTCCGATCAGAGGTGATGAGCTGACCTGACCGGCCGTGCCGAAGGGCCAGCGGATGCTGCCATCCGGGTTGAGACAGATCAGGTTGCCACTCAGGTTCGTGAAGCAGATACTTCCATCCGCCCCGAGGGCAGGCGTACTGAGGATGAGACCTCCGTAGTCATCACTGAATATCTCCGTGCCATCCGTCGGCCTGAGGCTGTACAACGAGCCGCTGATGTCGGTGGTGAACAGATGTCCTGACTGATTGACAATCACCTGAGAATCATCAATCTGGGAAAGGTTCGTCGTGTCCCAGTACAGATTGTTGGTCAGCGGCCCCTGGAACGGGGACTGCCCCGTATTGCGGTTGTCAAATCCGAGACGAGGGATGGGGCTGTAGCCATGGCTGACAACAAGATCAGTTGTGTCCGTGTTGCCGCCGTCATCCGTCACGCGCAGCCGGACCCGGTAGCTGGCCTGCACCGTATAGGCGTGGACCGCAGTCGAGGATGAGCCACTGCTGTCCCAGTTGCCATCGCCGTCAAAGTCCCATTCATACTTCTCGATGCTGCCGTCATCCGTGCTGCCGGAGGCGTCAAAGCTGATCTGCTGGCCGGGGATCGTGGCGAACAGGTCGGACTCCAGCACTGCGACCGGCGCGGGGTTGGCAGGGTTGTTGACCGTGATCTCCACGATCTCCTGGGCGCGTCCGCCATCATTGTCCTCCACGCGCAGGCGGGCATTGAACACCCCGGCCTCTGTAAAGGTATGGCTGGCCAGGATCGAATCGCTGAAGGCATCGAACAGTCCGTCGCCATCGAAGTCCCAGGCATATTCCACGATCTGCCCGTCCGGATCCACCGTGCCGAAGGCGCTGAAACCCACATCCAGCGGGGCATCACCGGAGAGATCACTGACCTGCAGGGAAATCACCGGCAGCTGATTGGGCAGGGGACCGACGTTGATGGCCACGGTGTCCACGTCCCAGGCGCCCTGGCTGTCCGTCACGCGGAACTTGGCATTGAAGGTGCCGGGGATGCTGTATGTCTGCGGATCGGGCTCCCTGGTGTCGGTATCCGCTTCAAAGAAGCCGTCGCCATCGAAGTCCCAGGCGTAGGTCAGATCACCCTCGGAATCCTCATTATCCTCGCCCAGGCCAGTGAAACTCACTGCCAGCGGAGCGGGACCACTCTGCGGATCGGCAATCGCCAGGGCCACCGGGCGGGAGTTGCCGCTGATGAACAGCGAGACACTGCCCAGCGCCACCGCATTGCCCGAACTGCTGCTGGCACGGACGCGGGGGCGGATGATGCCCGTGTGGGAGGTGTCGACCGGGAAGCTGCCGGTGGCATTGCCCGTACTGTCAAAGATGCCGTCACCGTCCAGATCGAAGTCATAGGACTCCGCACCGGAGGCGGTGATGGTGACCAGGTCATCGCGCAGTCCGGAAACCGCATCCGTCGTCACCGTCAGCAGCGGAGCACTGCCTGGCAGGGGTGTGACGCTCAGCAGCTCAGAGACCGGGCCTTCGTTGCCAGTTGTGTCCACGGCAGTGATACGGATGAAGCTTCGCCGGGACAGGCCGTCCAGCAGGTGGCGGCTGGCGCCCTCGAGATAGGGCAGGGCCTGCACGCCCACACTGTGGGGATTGATGAAGCCCGCCGTGGACCAGTAGATGCGATAGCCGGCGAGGTCGCCCGCCAGCACGGGGTTCCACTGCAGTTCGGCTCCGCCGGCTACGGCGCTGGCGCTCAGGCCGCTGACGCCGGGAGGAGCTTCAGTATCGCCGGGCGTTGCCATTTCCAGACCGATGGCGACGATGTCCGCGGCGTCACCGCTGCTGACGAGTACGGCGGCGAAGAAGCTGTTGACAGTGGAAAGCGTGCCGCCGGAGGGCAGGCCGAGGCGCACATGGCTGTCCGTGAAGGGGCCCTGCCACTGCCAGCGGCCACTGGAGTAGTCGGCGAAGGCCACGTAGTATGCCGACTGCCCGGACTCGCTGTCGGGCAGCAGATTGGCATCCACACTCAGCACGCCGGGCTGGCCGGTGCCGCTGGGGATGCGGTAGATGGCCCAGGCGGGAGCAGTACTGCTCTGCAGGTGCAGGGCCTCGCCGTTGTCACTCACTCCAGACGCGCTGTCACTGAATCGCTCCACGCCGGGCAGCAGTGCGGACTGGGGGCTGATCGCGGCGGTAGCATGCTCCCATGGCTGCAGGGCATCCGCAGGCAGATCTGCAGGGAAGGCCTGCTCTGCAAGTGCAGCAGCAGGGGTCTGACTCGTCTGCGGGATTTCGCTGCTGAGTTGCCCGGAGGATCCGCAGGCGGAGAGCAGGATGGCAAGCAGCAAGGCCGGACAGCAGAGGGTGAATCGCATATTGGACTCCCGGAGTTGTACGTGGATAAGGTTCCAGATCCTGATGGCAAGCATCTTAGCAGCAGGCCAGCAGGGCTGATACCTGCCCGGGCGAGAGTGCAGCTGGAATCACAGGCGGTTGCATGCGCAGGCGGTGACTGCCGGGTGGACAGGGATGGAGGAGGGATGTACCATCTGGCAACCGGAAGAGGAGAGTCAAATGCATAGAAGCTTCATGCTCGCAGTTCTGCTGGCCGTCGTGTCATGTATCGCCGCATCCGCACAGGAGGATGCTGCTGCCGTGGAACAGCCGGCGACGCTGCAGGAAGTGGCGCAGTCCTTCGCTGAGCGCAGGGATGTGGCTGCCGTGGGCATCCTGACCCTGGTGGAAGGCGAGCAGGAGATTGCCACGGCCGGACTGCGGCGGGTCAACGATGGCGATCCCGTCACGCCTGAGGACCGCTGGCATCTGGGTTCCAACAGCAAGGCGATGACGGCCACACTGATCGCCGTGCTGGTGGAACAGGGCGTGCTGTCCTGGGACAGCCGGCCCGCGGAGCTGATCGGCGCGGGCGATGCGGAAGTTCACCAGGGCTTCGCCGATGCCACGCTGCTGGACCTGCTGCGGCATCGCAGCGGGGTCGCGGCCTTCACCGATGGCAACGACTTCCAGAAGCTGCCTGACTTCGGCGTGGAGGATGACAGCGAGCTGAGGCTGGCCTTCAGCCGCTGGCTGCTGGCCAATCCGCCGGCGGTTGAGCACGGGGAGTTCCTCTATTCCAATGCCGGCTACGGCATGGCGGCCTGCATGGCGGAACTGGCAACGGGACGCAGCTGGATGGAACTGATGGACATGGAACTGTTCGCCCCGCTGGGGATCGAGGCAGCCTATGGCTGGCCCGCACTGGAGGATGAAGCACAGCCCTGGGGGCATCTGCTGGTGCTGACCTCACTCGTGGAACATGACCCGCATTCCGAATACCAGCTCGGGCCGCTGATCGCACCGGCGGGGGACATCAGCCTCAGTCTGGCGGACATGGGCAAGTTCCTCGCACTGCATCTGCAGCAGTCCAGTGCCTCACCGCTGATCAGCGCGGAGAATATGCAGGTACTGCACGAGGCCAGCGGGGACTACGCCTGCGGCTGGATCGCGGGGACTGACAACACCGGCAATACCTTCTACTCACATGACGGCAGCGCCGGGACCTTCTACTGCCGGGCGATCCTGGCTCCGGCGAAGCAGTCCGCCGTGGCGATCGTCGTCAATCGCGGAGCGGCGGATGGCATGATGGAGGAGATCTTCAACGCCGTGATCCCGCTTGTGATCGCTCGCCGGCAGGAAGGATCCTGACTCCTTGCGGTGTATCCCGGGCGTAAATGCCCGGCCGACGAATCAGTGAACCGTGAACAGTGAAGAGTAGCGGCGCGGCTCGCATGGCTCGGGTGGCAACGAGGTTATTCCGGGGCGGTTTTATTGGCGCAGAGGCGCAGGGACGCAGAGAGAAACACAGAGCTTTTCAGGGGAAGAAGGACCGGCGCGGCCCAGCCGCGCCTGGGAGGGGATGCTGCGAAGTTCTCAGGGCAGAAGGATCTGGCAACGCTGTCATTCTTTTCAGCACTTCTTCAAGCTCTGCAGTTCTGCGCCAAGAGAACCAGACCAACGATCACGGTCCTGCCCGCGCGGCTGCGTGTCGCACCTGCGTTGCCCGGATTGCTCCGGGCCTCCTTTGTGTGACTTGCGCCGCAGCTCCGTTGCCCGGATTGCTCCGGGCCTCCTAGTACTCGATGCTGGTGCTGAGCAGGCCGTCGCTGTCAACATGCAGCACGGCGCTGAACTGCTGCGCCGCATTGAGCCGCAGGTCGCCGGGGCTGCCGTCATAGCGGTAGGGCTCGCCCGTCACAGGATTGAGCGCAGCATCCGCCAGCGGGCAGAAGCCGCTCGCGAACAGTTCATCCATGCTGTCCGGGTAGCGTCCGAAGTAGCCGTGGAAGTCGGTGATCGCCTCATTGAGCTGGCCGATCTGCGCGAACTGCAGCAGCTTGGCGGGTTCGTTCTCGTAGCGTCGCAGCCGCCGGTCATGCTCCGGCACCAGGCGCCGCGTGAGGCGGATGCGCTCGAACTGCTGCACGTAGGTCTCGCCGGCGCGCAGGATGCGCCGGGTCTGGCTGCCATCCGGGCTGAGGCTGACGAGCGCGAAGAAATTGCCGCTGCGCTTCAGGTAGGCATCCCCGGGGAAGTCCAGCTGCCCGTCATCCGGGTCGAGCGTCTCGCCCGCCGGACCGATCAGGGCATGGCTGTAGACCCCGCTATCGACGACGGCCTGCCAGTCCGCCGGCAGTTCGCCGAAGGCGCGGTAGTAGCGGTCCACGGCGTGCTCGATGAAGCGGGCGGCGTAGTAGCCGGCGGGGTTGCCGGCCGCGGAGTTTGGCTCCTCGGCCTGGGCGAGCTGCGTTGCCAGCAGTGCCAGCAGCAGCACGGTGAATGGAACACGAAGGAATCTGCTCATGAGGAACTCCCGACCTCTGAATTCATCCAACGGACTCAGCTGCAATATAGCAAATCCAGCCATTGCAGGTCAAAGCCCGGAGACGGATTGCAGCTGCGGATGTTCAGATCCGGGACCGGAGCTGAACCCCCCGCGCCGATCCCTGCGTCATATGGCATAACTGATGCAGGAGGCTGCCATGCCGCAGGCCAGCAAGCTGTACTTCGAGGACCTGTCCTACAGGTCATTCGTGTATCCAGGCGATGAGGAAGCGCTGGAGAACATCAAGCGGATTCCCGGGGCGCGCCGCCTGTTCCGCTGGCTGATCGAGAACGCCCTCGAGGACTACCTGCAGCTGGAGAACAAGTACTACCGCACCCTGGTCACGGCCGACAACTACCCGAGCGTGCATGAGCGGGTGCAGCACTGCTGCAGGGTGCTGGACTGCCCCCAGCCTGAGACCTACCTCGGCTACAGTCCCTTCTTCAATGCGATGACCTTCGGCGTGAACCGCACCTTCCTCGTGATCAATTCCGCGATGGTCGAGACCTACACCGATGACGAGCTGGACTTCGTGATCGGGCATGAGCTGGGCCACATCAAGGCCGGGCACGTGCTCTACAAGACCATCGCCTGGTTCATCGTGCAGAACCTGCAGTACCTGCAGGTGATCGTGCCCTTCCCGCTGCCGATGGGGTTGCTGCTGCAGCCGCTTCTGCTGGCGATGTTCGAATGGAGCCGCCGGGCGGAGTTCACCGCGGACCGCGCCGGGCTGCTGACCGTGCAGGATGCCGGGATCGCGATGCAGGCGCTGTCTCGCTTCAGCGGCCGGCTGAACAAGCTCGAGCATGAGCACAGCCTGGACAGCATGCTCAGGCAGGTGCAGGATATCGAGAAGTATGACAACCAGTTCGCGAAGATCATGCTCTTCATCAATTCCATGGGAGCCACGCACCCCTATCCCGTGCTCAGGCTGCAGAAGCTGAAGGACTGGATGGAAGAGGGCGGCTACCGCAAGGTGATCAGCGGCGAATACATCCGTGATGAGGAGGGCGAGCATGAGCTGGGCCCGCGCCTCTACTGCGATGCCTGCCGCGTGCGCGTGAATGCCAAGCGCGGCAGCTGCCCGCGCTGCGGCACACAGCTGGTGATTGAGCGCAATGAAAACGGCAATGGGAATGGAAATGGCGACGGGAATGGCGGACATCAGGCGGATGATGCTGACGGCTCAGACTGAGCCGGCGGGGTAGAATGTGTCCGTGCGGACTGAACTGAAAACTGATCCGAACCTGGCGAGGATGGTTGAGCGCCTGAAGGACTTCGGTGGCATCAGCCGCGTGATCCTGTTCGGATCGAGGGCGCGGGGAGAACATGAGGAACTGAGTGACTACGACCTGCTGATCATCGTGCCCGATGAGGAATACAGGCAGGGCTTGGACATAGAGATTCGCCGCCTGCTGACTGACATCAGCGTTGCCAAGGACCTGATAGTTACCAGACAGTCCACGATGGACAGGCTGGGCGACATTGCCGGAACCATCTACTTCGAGGCAAAACTTGAAGGAGTGACGGTTTATGCCGGGTGATGAAGCTCGCCGTGAAGCTCAGCGATGGATTACCCATGCCCGGCGAGACTGGCGCGATGCCAGCTTGCTGAAGCAAGCCGGCAGTGAATCTGACAGCCTGTTCTGGATTGTCCAGCAGGCAGTGGAAAAGTACATCAAGGCAATACTGATCCGCGAGGGAATTGTCTTTCGCAGGATACATGACCTCGAGAAACTGACCGATCTTCTTCCAGCCGGACATGAATTGCACAATCACCGTTGCAGGCTTGAACTGCTCAGCATCCGGGCAATGCAGTCAAGGTACCCAGGTGAATACGATGATGCCAAACCTGAGGAACTGGAGGATGCATTTGCGACAGGTGGATTCGTAATGGAATTGATGCAGCAGGAATTCCCTGCTGAAACTTCCTGAGCTGGCAATCACTCTGACTGACTGATATGAGCGCAAGCAGCGGAGGCGAAGATGGCACGGACATACTGTGAATGCGGGGCCTGCGGCTACCTGATCCCGGTGGAGAGCAGGCAGTGCAGCAACTGCGGCGAGGAGCGCACTGCCGGCGCGGCAGGCGAACCGGTGGCCAGCCAGCCGCTGCTGCATGTGCCGGGCGAGGACACGGCTGACAACCGGCCACTGGTTCCCGCCAACCCGGCGAGCACGGGGGCCGTGGATGAACTGCTGCTGGAGGAGCTCCGCAGCCTGCGGCGCATGCAGGACCGCCAGGGGAGAAGCATCCTGCGCTGGATGAAGCTGCAGTCGCTGATCCTCGGCCTGACGGGCCTGTTCGTGACGATCATCATCTTCCTGTGCTACCTGGCAATCACGGGCCCGATCGCCTGATTGCCTTGCGGCGATCCGAGCCAGCATACAGCATCAGTAGTCGATGCCAACGGGCAAGGGTCCGCTGCCGTCAACATGCTCAACCGTGGCATAGCCATTGCTCACAATGAACCGGATGTCACCGGCACTGCAGTCGTATCTGTAGGGCTGGCCTGTGAGTGGATTGAGGGTTCCCGGTCCGACCGGTGAGAGGCCACTGTCCATGAACTGCTCCATGCTGGCGGGCCAGTTGCCATGCAGGTCACGGTAGATTCCGAGGAAGTCCCGGATCAGGCCAAGCTGCGCGAACTGCAGCAGCTGCTGTTCATCACTGGCATAGTTGCGCAGGAGGACGTCCACTTCCGCTGGCAACTGCAGCACTTCTGACATCTCAGCCAGATCCTTTCCGTATGTGGAAGGAAACTGCAGGCGGATCCGGTGAGGCTGCTCCGTCAGAGGATTGAGCCAGTGGCAGAAGGCCTGACCCTTGTTGTTCTCGAAGTAGACATCGGAGGGATAGTCCAGGCTACCGTCATCAGGATCCATCGGCTGCAGCTGATAACCACGGAGCTCCACATCCAGGATGCCGGAATCAAGGAGCTCGGACCAGCTCGACGGGAAGCGGCCGTACACCCTGTAATACCGGCTGCTGGCCTTCGAGACCATCGCCTGGGCGACGTTCACTATCACCCCGTTGCCATTCCCGGGGTAATCCGCAGCCGAGATGTCCCGTGCACTGCTCGGGGCATTGCACAGCAAAAGCAGAGTTGTCAGAATGAGTGCGATGTTCCCTGTTTGCCGCTTCCGCATATCGCGCGCCTCCTCTTAGGTATTACTCTTGAAGCTAAGGATTCCAAATGAACAGATCACATAGGTCCTGTACGACTGAAAGATTGTCACAGTATTTACATAGAGGTCTATCAGGTAGCTTGACGGGATCGCAGGGATAGCAGTTGTGTGGATTGCCCGGATTGATAGGCAGGTTGCAGCCTTCGACCTGATCAGAGTACACCCGATTCCCAACCAGTACTTTGCAGTGACAAGGCTCAGACACATTGGCACAGTGGGTGCAGAATGTCTTACAGTAAACGTCTATATAGGTGGTTGTACCAATTCCTTTGCAGTTAGGATTTGAACAACCCAGACCTTCACAAGCAACCTGGACCTCAATCGGGTCAGTAATAATCCTTTCCCCATTGGTGACAATACTGCAGCACGCATCTTCGGTGTCACACGTGCAATGAGAATCAATTGCGCAGTCGACTTCATCAGCATACGTTGTTCCTATACACAGAACAAACATGTGACTAATAATGACAAAATGAATATACATTCTTATCATTTTGATCCCCTAAATTTGTCTAGTAGTTAATTATACGCAATTCCAAATGAACGAGAGTTAAATTTTAGTTAAATTGCATCTATCTACTTTCTATAGCCTAGCGTGATTCCGTAACGCGGATCAGGAACTGCCCCAGTTCGGCGTTGTCAAGATAGGCACCGCGCACGGGGTCCGTTTCGTCAGCCAGCGGCAAAAGCAGTTCCGCGCCGCTGCCCCGTGCATAAAGCGGGATCAGCTGGTTCGTATGGCTGCCGTAACTGCACACCATGCCGGGCAGCTCCCCGGCCTCGCGGCTCTCGGGAAGCAGCTCCAGCAGGTCCGAGCCGTCACGGCAGAGATGCCCGCATTCGTGGTCGCCGGTGACGACGAGCAGGCAGTCATCCCAGCCCGGGCCGTGTTCAATCCAGGCGCTGACGACATCCACGGCCTGGTTGAAGTCCTGCAGTTCCTCGATCAGCCGGACCTCGTCCTGGTCATGCGCGGCCCAGTCCACGGCCCCACCCTCGAGCATCAGGAAGAAGCCCCTGTCGTTGTCAAGCGTGTTGAGGGCCGCCAGCGAGAGCGTTGCCAGATCCGGCAGGTTCGGGTTCAGCGGGGATTCGTAGGGCCGCTCTGCCCGCGCGGGCCGTTCCTCCTGCAGGGTGCCCCAGACCCGCGGGATGCCGATGATGCGTCCGTTGCCACCCTGCTGCGCGAGCTGCTCGAACTGCTGCAGCTGCTCGACGAAGCTCCAGCCGGAGGCGGCCGGAGCCTGGATAGCCTGCCAGTCGCTCTCGGAGATGTACCGGTAATCCGGTGCAGACCTGCGCTGCCCGGCATTGTCATACCAGGGATGGCCGCAGCCGATGATCAGATCGAGTGGGCTTTCATGAAGCATCTGGCGCGCGATCTCGGTGTAGTCAGAGCGCGTCAGCACATGCGCTCCGAAGGCTGCGGGTGTGGCATGGCAGAAGGGCACGGTGCTCACGACGCCCGTGCGCATGCCCCGGCTCGCCGCGGCTTCCACGACCGTGGGCAGCAGCTGGCCCCCGGGGTCGAGGGAGATCACGCCGTTGTCAGTCTTGTAACCCGTTGCCATCGCCGTGGCCGCCGCCGCACTGTCAGTGGGACTGCTGCGTTGCCAGAGCGGGTCCGACCACATCAGCTGCGGGTCATAGCCGCCGCCCGCCGGGTAGGTGCTCATCGCGAGCTGCACGGGCCATTGTTCATAGCACTGCGTGCCAGCGGCTCCGAAGCGGTACATCCCGCCGGCGGCGACATGCGCATAGCCCAGGCCGTCGGCGATCATCAGGATGATGCAGCGGGGAGGATCGTCAGAATCAGCACTGACCGGCTGCGCTCCGCAACACAGCACAAGTGTCAGCAGAATCGGAGTCAGACGGAAGATACGAAGTGGCCGGGACATCAACTGTGGAGAATCAGCCCAGTTCGGCCGGGTCCGCTTCGAACAGTTCATCACCGTCCTCGCGGATGTAGTCGCAGGCCGGGCAGACCTTCCACTTGCCGTCACACAGCAGGCCGCAGGCCGGGCAGATCCAGCGGGTTTCCTTCTCGCCTGGGGAATCCATGGGGACATTATCCCATCATGCTCGCAGGCGACTGTGTACCGGGTGGGAACACAGCGTGAAGATGAATGAAAGTGGACTAGCCGTGCATTTCGACCGTCTGGCCGGTCATTTCATCGATGCGCTGGATGTAGCTGCGGTAGATGCGCTCGCGCATCCCGTCGCCATAGTTGAAGGCCTGCTGCATCTTCTCACGCGCCTCCAGGCGCGCTTTGTCGAAGTAGCCTTCGTTGATCAGCTCATCGAGCACGTAGTCACGATCACCGTGCATGTTGGTCTGGCTGATCAGGTGTGCGGCCAGTTCCTCCTCATCAGTGCCGAAACGGCGCTTGCGGGGAACGGTGACGGTCTGCGGGCGGCCCAGGGAAACCACGATGTAGGCCACCAGGCCGACGAAGCCGCCGAGCATGCCGATGATGCCCCAGGTCAGCGCATTGCGATCCGCCATGCGCGCGATGCCGAACAGCACCAGTGCCATGGCCCCGTGGACAAGCAGCGTCATCCTGAGGAGGTTCTCGATTTCATTGCCTGTGAAAATTTCCATTTTGCCCTTCCAGACACGCATAAACGGCGCGTCTGGTTAAATTCTAGGCTGACCAGCAATTGAAGTCAAAAGTCAGAGGTTTAATGCAGGTAATATTTGCTTTATCTGCGCACAATTTAACCGGGATTTATTCCAATTCCTGCCAGAAGGGGCCGGATTCACCGAGCAGCAGTACGCGGCTTGCGTTCTGATCCAGACAGGCTGACATCTCCCAGCTGGCACCCAGCTGCATCGGAATTAGATTCTGCATCAGATGTGGGAATGGAATTTCCGGCGTGGCTTCAGCAAACCGCTGATTGCGGTTACGCGGAAAATCGTCAATTCCACTGATTGTCTCCACATTACGCGCTGCGGGATCGATCAGCAGGCGCAGACTGCCGGTTTCCAGGTCAATCACGTCCAGCTCCAGCAGCCCGTCTCGCTGTACGAGATGACTGAGACGCTGGTCACGACCCGGCAGGAACTGATCGTACATCGGCTGTCCGTTGAGGCTATGGATGATGCTGGCCTGATCGTTTCCACGGTCCAGCAGCACGATATGCCAGGAATAGATGTCCATCAGCACCAGCAGCAGGCCCCGCTGCGCGTCCATGCTCAGCAGTTCCACATCGGCAGGCGGGAAGTCCAGCGGCAGCTCCCAGTGGTTGAGGAGGCTGCCGTCAGCCGTGGAGCGCAGCTCGATGTCCGGCTCAATGTACATGGTGGAGAGATCGTCCACGGCCTTCCAGCTGAAGGTACAGAATCCTCCCGCCGGTTCCGGGCCAGTGCCGGGCAAGAGCAGGCTGCCGAGCTGGCTGCGCCACAGTTCCTGACCGGAAGCCCCGTAGACACATTGCTCAGGTGCCGGTTCGAATTCGGAGGCGGCGGGACTGGCGAAGGCAGTGTATTCCGCCGCGAAATGCAGCGGCAGCATCCCGGGAAGGGAGACAGCCCTGTCCGAGGACTCCGGCAGCAGCCAGCTCTGCGGACGAAGTGCATCGTCAAGCGTGCTGATTGCCAGCCCACCTGCTGCCGGGTTCCAGCAGAAGCTCCGCAATTCCTGATCCACGGGGAGTTCGCGCCGCTCTTCCCCCTGGCTGAAAACAAGTTGTCCCGCCGAGTATGCAAGATTTGCAGGAGGGGCCTCAGCGACAGCACCGGGAATCCGGCAGGTCTGAAGCAGGATCAGGCCTGCGGCGAGCAGCATTGCGGGGTGGGGCAGCACGGCTTGAGTATAATTGCAGGCATTCCCCGCTGCGGGAGCAGGCAATGTCATTTGAAACAAACGTTTCCACGCGCATGGCCCGTGGAGAATCTCTCTTTGCACTCGAGCTGCTGCCCGTCGTGGAGCAGGCCGCCATCGAGAGCGCGAAGCTGATGGGCAACGGCGACCGCGACGGCGCGGACCAGGCAGCCACCACGGCGATGCGGCAGGCGATGGACCTCTGCGACATCTACGGCCGGATCGTGATCGGCGAGGGTGAACGCGACGAGGCACCGATGCTCTACATCGGTGAGCAGGTTGGGCGGGCGGACTCACCGCACCGCGTCGACATCGCGGTGGACCCGCTGGAGGGCACGAACCTCTGCGCCACTGGTGCCAACAATGCGATCACCGTGATGGCGGTTGCCGAAACCGGCGGGCTGATCCATGCGCCGGACATCTACATGGAGAAGCTGGTGGTGCCGGCCCGGGCCAAGGGCCGGGTCAGCCTCGATGCACCCGTGGCTGAGACCGTGGCCACCGTGGCGGAATGCCTGCAGCTCAAGGTCAACGAAATCGTGGCGATGGTGCTGGACCGCCCGCGCCATGAGGAGATCATCGGCGAGCTGCGCGAGGCCGGAGCGCGGATCCGGCTGATCGGGGATGGTGACCTCTCGGCGGCGATCTCGGCAGCGGTGCGCGGTACGGGGGTGCACATGGTGATGGGCACCGGAGGAGCGCCGGAGGGCGTGATCACGGCCGCGGCGATGAAGTGCCTCGGCGGTGAGATCCTCGCACGCTTCAAACCGAAGACCGAGGAGCAGACAGCACGCTGCCTGAAGATGGGGGTTGATCCGCAGAAGATTTACAACACCGATGAACTGGCCCCGGGCGAGAACATCGTGTTCCTGGCCAGCGGTGTGACCAATGGCGACCTGCTGCGCGGGGTGGACCTGTTCGGACGCGGGGCACGGGTCAACAGCATCTGCATGGCCTATGCCTCAAGCTACATCCAGTTCGTGGACAGCATCCACATGGAGGACCGGACCCGGGCCCCGATGCTTTTGCGCTGAGGCAGGGTTGGATCAGGGCTCAATCCGGGTTTGATCCCGGTCAAGCGGCCCTGCCACATCCGCCACGCGGTTAGACTGCAGGAGCCGCAGCCACGGCTGCGTTCCGGAGGTTCCCGTGTATCCGCGCAAGCGACATATTTCCATGATGCTCGTCAGCCTGCTGATCCTCGCGGCGATGCTTGCCAACATGCTGGGCAGCCTTGATCCGCCCGCCTGGGCCAGCCGTGACCTGCTGGGCTACCTGCTGCTCATGCCACTGATGCTCGGTCTGGCGCTGCAGTACTACTGGATGTTCAACGGCAGTCCGCTCACGGCGGCGCTCGTGTTCCCGGAGCTTGACGACAGTCTGATGGAACAGCATTCAGCAAGGGACTTCGGTGCGACCAGCGGTGAAAGCTGCAACGTGGAGAGCAGGTCAGCAGCACCTGCTATGGACATCCCTGCCAGCATCGAACGCATGGGTGGCCGTGAGATCTGGGAGGAGATCATCGATGCCTGGTTCGAGGAGGTGCCCGTCAACCTCACCGACCTGGCAAGTGCGCTGGAGACCGAGGACCAGGAACTGGCAACGCGCAGCGCGCACAGCATCAAGGGCACGAGTGCGGAGATCCTCGCCGAAGAGCTGCGGCGGATCAGTGCCGAGGCCGAGGAGCTGTGCCGGGCCGGCCGCCTGGGACCGGTGGTTGACCTGCTGCCGGAGATGCAGCGCATCTTCGCCGAGACGCAGAAGCGTATCGAGGAGTTCCGCGCGGGCTAGAGGATGCGCTTGCCGAGCGCGCTGGCAATCAGCTCAGCACCCAGTTCGGCGGTGCGGTTGACACTGTCCAGCACGGGGTTGACCTCCACCAGCTCCAGCGAGCTGAAGCAGGGGCACTGCGCCAGGGTTTCCATCACGAGATGCGCTTCGCGGTAGGTCAGGCCGCCGAATACCGGGGTGCCGACACCGGGGGCGATGCGCGGGTCGATGGCGTCCATGTCGAAGCTCACATGCAGGTGGTCCACACGCCCGGAGAGCCGCTCCAGCACCCTGTCAATGATCGCGGGCACGCCCTGGCGGTCGATATCCGGCATTGCGAAGTACTCGATCTCCAGTTCGTGGATGGAGCGTGCCTCACCCGGATCGACGCTGCGCAGGCCGATGTAGGAAACATCCTGGGGGGAGAGCTTAGCGCCCTCGAAGCCGATGTTGACCAGTTCCACCGGCCCGCGGCCCAGCGAGACGGCCATCGGCATGCCGTGGATGTTGCCGCTGGGCGTGGTCTCCGGCGTGTTGATGTCGGCATGGGCATCGACCCAGAGCACCCCGAGCCGCAGATTGCGCTCGCGGCAGTGCGAGGCGATCCCGGCGATGCTGCCGATCGCCATGGAGTGGTCACCGCCGAGTGCGATCGGGAAATGGCCGCTGTCCAGACTGCGCCTGAACCAGCTGGCGAGCTTGCCGCAGGCCCGGGAAATCTCCGGCATGTAGCGGTGGTTGGGATGCGGGATCTTCTCGGTCTCGGGACCGGCGATGCTGATGTCGCCCTCGTCGTGGACCTCATGCCCGAGTTCCTCGAGCTGCTGGGCCACGCGCGCGATGCGCAGGGCCGAGGGGCCCATGTCCACGCCGCGGCGTCCCGCCCCGAGGTCCATCGGGAAACCGATGATGCTGATCTGCTTGCTTTCCATGCCTGCCTCTGCCTGTGCTAGCTGCGGACTGCATTATACGGTGGAACCGCCGGGGCTGCAGGGTGCAGGCCTGTCACGCCGGCGGGACCGTGGCGGTAAAATATGCGCCATGCCGGTTATCGGAATCAGTGTGAAGCGCCTGCACGAGCTGCTAAGGAGCGATGTCAGCGAGGATCGCGTCGAGCAGCTGCTCGACTGGCTGGGCTGCGATGTGGACGGGGTGGCTGAGGTGCGCCGGCTCAGGAGCCGCCACAGTGACTACGTGATTGAGCTGAAGCCCCAGGAGACGATCCCGCTCACGGATCCGCACAGCGGTTTCTCATCCGAGGACTGGCAGAAGGTCTGGGAGGAGGTTGGTAGCGAACGCCAGGTGCTGCTGGAGCTGCTGCCAGTGCGCCCCGACCTGTTTGATGCCGGCGGTCTGGCCCGCGCGCTGCGCGGCTACCTGGGGCTGGAGACCGGACTCAGGAACTACGAACCGAAACCGAGCGGCTGGCGCTGCGAGGTGGACCCGCGCATCACGGACCCGGGATACGGCAGGCCGCTGGTGCAGATGGCGGTGATCCGCAACCTGAAGATTGATGACAACATGCTGCGCAGCATCATGAAGCTGCAGGAGGGCCTGCACTGGGCCCTGTGCCGCGACCGCAAGTTCGCGAGCATCGGCGCCTATGACCTCGACAGGCTGACGGGGCCGATACACTACACGCTCGTTGATCCGGACAGCTTCCGCTTCACCCCGCTGTTCTGGGGGCACAGGGAGCCGGTCAGCCCGCGCACGATGCTCGAGGAACACAAGAAGGGCATGGAGTATGCGCGGCTGCTGGAGGGGCTCGATGCATATCCGGCACTGCTGGACAGCGCCGGCAATGTGCTGAGCCTGCCGCCGGTGATCAACGCCGAGCAGACGAAGGTCACCGCCGGGACCGTCAACTTCCTCGTGGACGTGACTGGACCGAACGAGCCGATCGTGACCCGTGCATTGTCAATCCTTGCCTCGTCAATGGTGGAGATGGACCCCACTGGCCAGGCCACGCTGGAAACGGTGGAGATCGTGTACCCGGACCGCACGCTGGCAACGCCGGCGATGGCCACGGAGCGGTTCAGCGTCCGCCCGGAGCAGACCGCTCGCCTGCTGGGGATCGAGCTCACGCGGGAGGACTGCGCACGCCTGCTTGGCAACATGCGCCATGAGGTGCAGGACCCCGGCGGTGATGCGCCGCTCAGCGTCACCGTGCCGGCCTACCGCAATGACATCCTGCATGAGGTGGACCTGATCGAGGACATCGCGATCGCCTACGGCTACCACAACATCACGCACCGGCTGGTACCGAGCTTCACCGTGGGCAGCAGCCTGCCGCTGGTGGAGCGGGGCCGGCTGGCGGCCGAGGCGCTGTGCGGGCTGGGCTTCTCCGAGACCCTGAGCCTCGTGCTCACGAATGAGCGCTGGCATTTCGAGAGGATGCGGATCACGGAGGAGCACTGGCCGCGGCGCGTGGAAATTGACAACCCGGCGCATGTCGACCAGACGATGATGCGCACCAACCTGCACAGTTCACTGCTGGAGCAGTTCTCGCGCAATACCGACCACCCGCTGCCGCAGCGGATCTTCGAGGTCGGCGACATCGTCAGCTACTACGGCGTGCCCGATGACCAGGCCCATCCGCGCGAGCTGCGCGTGGCCGCCGCGGCGATCTGCGCCGTGCGCACCGGCTATGCCGAGGGCCGCAGCGTGCTGGATGCGCTGCTGCATGAAATGGGCCTCGACCCGCAGAAGTTCGGGATCAACTACAGCGAGAGTGACTACCCGGCGGCGCTGCCCGGCCGTTGCGCCGAGCTCTGGGCCGATGCGGAGCTGCTCGGGGAGCGGGCGGAGTACTGCGACCTGCCGGTACTGGAAGGTAGCATGCTGATCGGTAGGCTGTTCGAGCTGCACCCGGAAGTGCTGGAGAACTGGAAGCTCGGTAACCCGGTGGTGCTGCTGGAGCTGGTGCTCGGCCAGCACAACTGGGACTGAGCAGGGGCGGGATCAGATCCCGCGGTCGTCGCCACCCTGGGCTTCCCAGCCGCGGTTGTCCGGCGGGGGCGGAGCCGCATCCTCGGGATTGTCACCGTAGCGGGCCTCGAGTGAATTGATCGCCCAGTTGAGGATGAACACGGCGGGGATCGGCGCGAGGCTGATCGGACCGATTGCCAGCCAGGCGAAGGGTGCCATCACCGGATAGACGAGCAGGGTCAGCAGGTCCTCGATCAGAGCCACACCCGGAATGAAGTACAGCCAGCTGAGGATCACCCAGGCGTAGATGACGTACAGGTATGCTCGCAGAATCCAGATCAGAGCCTTCATGCTGCCCTCCCGGCAAACGTGACTGGGATTGATTATAGGGGCTAGGGGCCGGATCTGGAATGCGGGGGAGTAGGGCCGGGCAGGAGGGCAGTCAAGCCAGAAGGCCACCCGTGCCGGGCGGCCCTGGTGTCTGCCGGTTATTCCGGCAGTTTCCGGCTTGTGCAGCGGATTGCTCCGCTGCGTGCTTTACTGCACCTCCCTCCGTTTTTCCTGCTCTTTCAGTGGCGGTTGCAACCGCACAAACAGTCAGACGAGCCGTCCTGGAAAGTGTTCGCGCCGCGGCGTGAAAAATCCACAGGCGCTACAATTGGAAGTTCTCCGAGGTACCTACACGACCATGCAAGAAATCATCGACGCATTCCTCAACAAGGCCCAGAGCAGGGGCATCGACTACGCCGACATCCGCATCATCGACCGCCGCCGTGAAAGCATCACGGTGCGCGACGGGCGCGTTGACAGTTACACCGATGCCACGGATGCCGGGATCGGCGTGCGCGTGCTGCACAAGGGCCGTTGGGGCTTCGCCGCCAGCCACAACGTTGATGCCAAGGAGGCGGCGATGATCGCCGACACCGCCCTGCGCATCTCGGAAGCCAGTGCCCGGGCGGGCGGAGAGGCCACGCGGCTTGATGAGATCGAGGTCCACAAGGCGGAGTACAGCACGCCGCTGGAGACGGACCCCTTCGCGGTCTCGCTGGAGGACAAGCTTTCGCGGCTGATGGCCTGTGATGAGCTGATGGCCAAGGCCGCCCCGGTTTCGCACCGCCAGAGCTTCTATGATGCCTGGCGCGAGGACCAGCACTTCGCGAGCACCGAAGGTGCCAACATCCACCAGGTGGTGACGGAGTGCGGCGGCGGGATCCAGGCGGATGCGATCAAGGATGGCGACCACCAGGTGCGCTGCTTCCCCAACAGCTTCCGCGGGCAGTTCCACACCGGCGGCTATGAGCAGTTCATGCGCTACGACCTCGAGGGCGAAAGCGCCCGCATCGCCGAGGAGGCCATCCAGCTGCTGGCAGCCCCGCAGGTGCCGGACGAAGTGACGACGATCATCATCGACGGCCCACAGCTCGGGCTGCAGATCCACGAGAGCATCGGCCACGCCATCGAGCTGGACCGCGTGCTGGGCTGGGAGCTGGCCTATGCCGGCGGCAGCTTCGTCAAGCATGACGACGTCGGCAAGCTGAAGTACGGCAGCGAGATCATGCACGTGACACTTGATCCCACGCTTGCGGGCGGACTGGGCAGCTACATGTATGACGACGACGGCACGAAGGCCTTCCGCACCGACCTGATCAAGGACGGGATCCTGACCGGCTTCATGAGCGGCCGGGACAGCGCGGGAGCCTGCGGGCAGCGCACCACCGCCTGCAACCGCAGCGACGGCTTCGCCCGCCTGCCGATCGTGCGCATGGCGAATGTCAACCTGGAACCCGGCAAGTACACGCTTGAGGAGCTGATCGGATCCACCAAGAAGGGCTACCTGTTCAGCAACAACCGCTCCTGGTCGATTGACGACCACCGCGTGAACTTCCAGTTCGGCTGCGAGGCCGCCTGGGAGATCATCGACGGCAAGCTCGGGCGGATGTTCCGAAACCCGAACTACACCGGGATCACCACCGAATTCTGGGGCAACTACAGCGGCTCCTGCAACGCCGATCACTGGAACATCTGGGGCACGCCGAACTGCGGCAAGGGTCAGCCGGGCCAGACCGCACACGTGGCCCATGGTTGCGCGCCCTCGCGGTTTGACAACGTGCGCGTGGGGGTGCGCGGCTGATGCGGCAGTTCCTCTGCAGCCTGCTCTGCCTGCTGTGCCTGGTGATGCCGGGCCTGGCGCAGGCGCGACTCAAGGCCGAAAGCAGCGACCCGATGGTGCTGCTCGAGGAGGCCAAGCTGACGATCGCCGACGGCAAGCTGGCGCATGCCCAGGAACTGCTGGCGGAGATCCCGCTTGCGGATGCCGAGGACTATGTGGCCCAGGAGGTGCTGTTCCAGCAGCTGCTGCTCTCGGCGGCGCTGCTGCAGGCCACGGACTTCCTGCTGCGTGAGCTGGTCAGCGGCGAGCTGTTCGAGAGCGGTTATGCCGACTACCTCGTGGAGGAGCGCTCGCGCCAGGCAACGCAGTTCGAGGAGCAGTCGCGGCACTTCATTGAGCTGAGCGGGACGGACCCTCAGCTGGAGTTCGTGCGATTCCGCCTGCCCTTCGTGACCGTGGAGCACCTGCGCGACGTGGAGCTCTACAGCGACGTGGAGATGCTGCGAGCGGCGGTGGATTCCTGGGGCCGCGATCAGCAGCGGCTCGGCAAGGGTCTGATCAATGCCCAGGCGCGGGTCGCGCTGGTACTGGTCTGCGCCCGCTTCTACGACCTGGAACAGGCCAGCGCTACGATCGAGGCGGTTTCGCTGCGCCTGCTGGAAGGCGTACCGGTGGACATGCGCGCCACCGTGGAATGGATCGCCGAATTCAGCTACAGCGTTGCCAACCCCGCGGACGGCCTGGAGGAACTCAGCCTGCTGGCCCGCTCGAGCCTTGATCCCAGCGCCGCGGCTCCGCTGGAGGAAGCCGCCCCCGAGACTCCGGCGGCCAGCGCGCCAACGGAGGGCAGCGGCCGCAGGTTCGGGCTGAGGCGCGGCAACAAGCAGTCAAACGATGTGGTGGAAAGGACGTCTGACTGACATGCAGATCCTCAGACTGACAATCAGTATCATGCTCAGCGGCATCCTGCTGGTGGTGCCGGCCCTGGCTCAGGGCCCGGCGGACAACCTGGCGAAGGCCCGCAGCGAATTCTCCGCGGACCACATCTATGCGGCGGATGCCCTGCTGCAGAAGGTGATTGACGACGAGGCGGCCAGCCAGCTGCAGGTCGAGGAAGCGCTGTTCCTGCAGAGCATCATCTACTACGGTGACGTGCTGGGGGCGATGGCGGTGATCGAGCCGCTGGCGAGCGCCAGCAGCCAGGGCAGCGGCTACAAGGGCGAGGTCAGCCGCCAGCTGCTGCTGGCCCGGCGGGCATTCCATGTCGCGAGCACACGCTACCTGACGGCCACGGTGCTCGGCAGCAAGCTGGACAAGGTCACGCTGGAGCTGCCGCCCTTCACGGATGCGGATCTCGCGGCGATCAACAGCACGCTGTCCGACAAGGCGGCACTGGAGCGCATCCTCACGGATTATGAAACCGACAGCGCGGTGGGCAAGGGTCTGCTGGCCAAGTCCAGCCGGCTGGGGCTCTACACCGGCTTCGGGCGGATGCTGCCCCCGGGCGGGAGCCGCAAGTTCGCCTCGATCCGCTCGAGCTTCAAAAATGGCAGCGCCTTCACGCCCGTGATGTACATGGACTTCATCGCCGAGGTCTCGGTGGAAATGGCAATGCTCGTCAATGAGCCCAACGGCCCGGACCTGATCGACCTCGCGCGCCGCGCGGATGAGCGCATCATGGAGATCACCGGCGGCAAGCCGGACAACCTCTACGTCAAGAACGCCACGAGGCGCATGGCCGGTTACCGCAAGGCCGGCAAGGAGTAAGCATGGCGGAAGTACTGGAAAAGCAGTTCACGACCAAGAAGCTGATGCAGCGCCAGGACGAGCTCGTGACCCTCGCGCGGCATGCACTGCAGAGCAGCGAGGCCGACCAGACCCAGGTGAACATCATCACGAGCGACAGTGCGCTGACGCGTTTTGCCAACAGTGAGATCCACCAGAACACCTATGAGCGCGAGGCCAGCCTCGCGATCACCGTGCGCCTCGGCCAGCGCGAGGGCCGCGTCTCCACCAACGTGCTGACGCATGAGTCCGTGGCCGCCACGGTGGCACGGGCGGTGGCGGCGGCGCGCATCAGCCAGCCCAACCCGGACCTGGCGGAGCTGCCCAGCGGCCCCTTCGACTACCCCTTCCGCGTGGACTACCACGAGGCCACCGCGGCCTGCACCCCCGAGGAGCGCGCCGACATGGTGATCAAGGGCTTCGCGGCGGGTGAGGACGAGGAGTTCCGCGCCAGCGGGATCCTGCGCACGGGGCAGCTCAACTGCGTGGTTGCCAACAACCTCGGCGTGGAGGCGGCGGTGCATTCCAGCTCCGCGCGCTACCAGGTGGTCTGGGGTGGTGCCAACAGCAGCGGCAAGTCCGACGTGCAGGTCCGCAACATCAGGGACATCGACATCGAGGAGCACAGCACCCGCGCCTATGCGGTTGCCAAGAAGAGCCAGAACCCGCGCAATGACATCGAGCCCGGCCGCTACACGGTGGTGCTCGGCCCCAACTGCATCTCGACGATGCTCGGCTTCCTCGCGGGGCTGGGCTTCAGCGGGCGGCGCTACAACGACGGTGCAAGCTTCATGTGCGGCAACCTGGGCCAGCCGGTGACCGGAGCGCAGATCACGATCACGGACGACCCGCTGGACGAGCGCACGCTCTCGCTGCCCTTTGACAACGCGGGGGTGCCGCGCCAGCGCGTGGTGCTGATCGAGAGCGGCGTGGCCCGCGGCGTGGTGCATGATGCCAACACCGCCAAGAAGGCCGGCACCGTCAGCACCGGCCACGACACAGGGATGCGCTATCCCGCGCCGCGCAGCCTCGTGCTCAGCCCGGGCATTGAGGAGACGGCGGACCTTATCAGCGGCGTGGAGCGCGGGATCTTCGTCTCCAACTTCCACTATACGAACGTAGTGGACCCGATGGCGACGGTGATCACGGGCATGACCCGCGACGGCACATTCCTGATCGAGGACGGCAAGCTCACGAGCGGCCTGACCAACTTCCGCTTCACCCAGAACGTGCTGGAGGCCTTCGCCAACGTGACCGGGATGGGCTCGGAGCTGGTGTTCATGCCGGCCTTCTGGGGCTCAGGAGCGCTGGTGCCCGAGGCGATGCGGATTGACAACTTCAACTTCAGCGGCAAGACGGATTTCTAGGAACAGTGATGACAAAGTACTTTGACGACGACCAGAAGGAACCGCCTGAGATCATCATCCAGGACCTGCGCCATTCGCGCGGGGCGGAGGCGGAAGAAGAGGAAGAGCAGCCCGAGCCTCAGCCGGAGCCCGCTGCCGCCGAGCCCCAGAGTACTGGCGCGGCTCCGCAGATGGAGGTCGTGGAAGCTCCGGCTGCCCCGGCCGCAGCGATGCATGATCATGATCTCGAGCATGATCAACATGATCACGACCACAACCACGAACATGGTGATGGATCGATGGATGAACAGATGGCTGAGGCTGAGTACCGCCAGGTGCTGCAGATCTTCGAGCTGGGCCTGAACAACTACCAGAAGAGCCAACTCGGGATCTTCATCCAGTTCGCGCTGATCCACCTCGGGCGCACCCCGCATCCCGCTACGGGTCTGGTGGCGACGGACCTGGACAAGGCGCGCTTCGCGATCGACCTGCTGCATGTGAGCTATACGCACCTCGAGCGCGAGCTGCAGCCCCAGGAGCGCCAGGAGTTCCAGTCGGTGATCGCCCAGCTGCAGATGCTCTACACGCAGCTTGCCGGCAATGCGCCGATGCCGCCGCAGGGCAGCGAGCCGGAAGCCTAGATCACATCATTCATGCTGAGCGTGAGCCAGCTGCAGTAGAGCGTGATGAAGGTCAGGAGGATGAAGCCGCCCACGCAGCCCGTGGCGAAGATTTCGCGGAAGTTCATCAACTCCCCTGATTTCTGCAGCTGGTGCGAGGCATTGTTGCGGCGGAATAGATAGGCCACCTGCCAGGGCGTGCAGATCGTCCAGATCAGCCAGAGCAGCACCAGGCCATGCGGCAGGTTCAGCAGGAACTTCATGTAGTCGGGCATGCCGTCCAATTGTACGCCGCCGGCTCAGGGCACTGCGTCAATCCGCAGCAGCGGACGCAGGTGTTCCAGCGTGGCGCTGCCGATGCCCTCCACCTCAAGCAGCTCATCCAGTGAGCGGAAGCCAGCGCGCTGCTCACGAGCCATGACGATGCGCTCCGCCAGCACGGGGCCGATCCCCGGCAGTTCATCCAGCTCGGCAGCACTGGCGGTGTTCAGATCCAGCCTGCCGGAATCGCTCGAGCCGTTCGGCTGAGCTTCCTGCCGCTCAGGCGTTACCGGATCACTGGTACTGGATGTCTCAGTCAGAGCAGGAGCAGGGTCATCTGATCCAGAGGGGGGATCCGGGAGCAGCTGGACCCTGCCCTTGGAAGGTGAGATCACGGCTGCCGTGGGCTGCACACCGGTGCGCACGGGCTCCTGCTGCAATGCAAGGATGCGCCAGCGCAGGGCCAGGCAGGCGATGCAGATCAGGGCGATCCCGCCGAGCATGATTGAAACGTAGAGCCTGCTGTTCAGTGGCATGGCAATATCAGTGAATAATTGACAATAAACGTTCTGAATTCTAGCACAGAAACCGGCATTGTGTAAGCACAGTCAAAGTACAGTCAAAGGGATGTGAAACAGGCGGTGATTCAGAAGGCAGGGGTTAATCTGCTGTTACGGAACTGATAAATGCGCATGGGAATGCGGAAGGAGGCTGGCATGAGCGTGGATACAAGGATGCATGAGCTGCTGATCGGAGGCGCCCCGGCTTCCGTGATCGGCATGCAACGGGTGCTTGTGGTGGACGACGACCCAGCCGTGCAGCGGGTGCTGCAGCGCACCATCGGCCGCATGGATCTCGACGTGAGGATCTGCGAGGATGGCGATGAGGCCCTGGCCCTGGTCCGGAGCCAGCTTCAGCCCTTCGGGCTCGCGATCCTGGACCGCAATATCCCGGGCACGAGTGGCGCGGAACTCGTGAATGCGCTGCGGGCGATCTCGCCGGCGATCCGGATCATGATGATCAGCGGTGATGAGGCCATCGTCGATGAGGCCGAATTGCTGGAGTGCGGCGTGGAAGGCCTGCTCGTCAAGCCCTTCGAGCTCAGTGAGATCCGCAGCCGGATCATGCGCCTGCTGGACTGCCCGGACATCTGCTGAGCAGGCGCTAAAATCCACGGGTGAACCAGCTTCTAGTCGAGGAATGCGTGCGCGCGGAACTGCTGGCCGATATCGGCAACGGTGACGTGACGACCGAATTCGCCCTGCAGGGCCGCGAGGTGCCGGCCCGCGCCGACATCCTGCTGCGCGAGCCCGGCGTGGCCTGCGGCTGCCATGTGGCACGCGAGGTCTTCCGCCAGCTCAGCGGCGAGGTGCGCTGCGTGCTGCATGTGCCTGAGGGCAGCCAGCAGCCGGCGGGCACCAGCCTGCTGACCGTGGAGGGGCCGGCGGACGCCCTGCTCAGCGGCGAGCGCGTGGCCCTGAACTTCCTGCAGCGGATGTGCGGGATCGCCACGCTCGGTCGCCAGTGGGCCGACATTGCCAGGCCGCAGGGGATCCGCATCACCGGCACGCGCAAGACCACCCCGGGCTTCCGGATGTTCGAGAAGTACGCGATCCGCTGCGGCACGGGCTTCAACCACCGCATGGACCTCGACCACAGCGTGATGCTGAAGGACAACCACTTCGCCGCCAGCCCGTTCTCCGACTGGGAGGAGCTGGTGAAAAGCGTCAGGGCCCGGCTCAGCCATACGATGAAGCTGGAGGCCGAGGCCGATTCCCCGGCGATGCTCGAGCCGCTGCTGCGAGGCGGGGCGGACATCATCCTGCTTGACAACTTCAGCCCTGATCAGGTGCGTGAGGCGGTTGCCATGATCGGCGGACGGGCCACGGTCGAGGTCAGCGGCGGCGTGAACCTTGACAACATCGCGGACTACCTGATCCCCGGCGTGGACGTGATCTCCACCGGTACGCTGAGCCACAGCTACCGCTCGCTGGACATCGGGATGGACTTCCTGGCGGGGGGCCGCTGATGCTGCTCGTCTGTGACATCGGCAATTCCAACATCGTCTTCGGGATCTACGACGGCAGTACGCTCGTTGCCAGCTGGCGCTTGACCAGCCGCCTGAATGCCACGGTGGACGAGTACCTGGTGATGACCGGGACCCTGCTGCAGCGCCAGGCGGGCACGGCGCGGATCAGCGATGCGATCATCTCGAGCGTGGTGCCGCCGCTCTTACCCAAGCTGCGCAGCGTGATCCGCGAGCTGACCGGAGCGGAGCCGCTGGTGGTCGGTCCCGGCGTCCGTACCGGGCTGGACATCCAGTATGAGGACCCGCGCCAGGTCGGGGCGGACCGGATCGTCAACGCAGTGGCCGCGATCGAGCGCCACGGCCCGCCGCTGATCGCGGTGGACTTCGGCACGGCCACGACCTTCGACGTGGTGCTGGAGCCGAATGTCTACCTGGGCGGGATCATCTTTCCGGGGATCCACATCTCACTGGATTCACTGGTGAGCCGCACCGCCAAGCTGCCCAAGGTGGAGCTCTCGCCTGTGGAGCGGATCGTCGGGCGCAATACCTCGGAGAGCATCCGCAGCGGGATCCTCAACGGCACGGGGGCGATGGTCGACGAACTGGTTGACAGGATCTGCGAGGAGCAGCAGATCGAGCCGACCGTGCTGGCGACGGGCGGCTTCGCGGAGTTGGTGCGCGAGTACAGCCGCAGCATCCAGTTCGTGGAGACGGACCTGACGCTGTTCGGCCTGCGCCTGATCTGGGAACGCAACCGCTGAGGGTGCAGGAGCCGGGTTGCAGGGTGTAGTTGGCAGCGAGCTCTCGGAGCAGAAACAGAATCAGAAGCAGAAACAGAAGCAGAAACAGTCAGGGGTGAAGTACCGGCGTCGCCCTGCGACGCCTGCACGCGAGGGGGTACTTCGTGTGCAGTGCACTTCGCGAGTGAGGGAATGTTGCCAACGCATTCCAGGAACTTCGTGCCTTCGTGACCAGCCCTCGTCGGCAGACAGCCAAGAAGACACGGAGGCCAGATACAGGGTTGCCAATCCCGTCAACCTAGCAAACTTCGTGGCATTCCCTCCCTGGCGCTGCGAGGCAGCGCCGGTCCTTGCAAGCTATGGATTCATTTCAGGTTGAAGCGGCCGTGAACGGCCTTCCACCTGTAGCCGGGATTTTACACCCGTGAATTTCCTGACCTTGACCTCAGCGTTGCCAGCCGAGCACGGGCGAGTCGGAACAATCAGCAAACACAGAGCCGCAGAGGGCACAGAGTTTTCCTGATCTGACATGAAGTTTCGCAGCAGGGACTTCGTGGCAATCTCTTTCATGCGCTGCGAGGCAGCGCTGGTACGGCTCAATTGTGTGGGAGTCTGCTTTTCAATGATTCCCTTATGGTAATGGGACTCCTGGGTATCAGTTGCCAGAACCAGGAATTCCTCTGTGTTCTCAGTGCCTCTGTGTTTGAACAGCATCGCCACATCATACCCTCGATGCTTCACGAGCGCAGGCGAGCCGGCGGGTTGTCCGTCCACACCACCGCCTACACTCAGTGTCCAAGCTCATCACTGATCACCCGGCGCGTATGGCGGTCCACGCCGTACAGCGCCTCCACCAGCCGGTCGATCTCCGTGAGGATTTCCTCAGCATCCTGCAGGGGGTTGTCAGCAAGGGCTGCGGAGAGTTCTGCAATGCGCTGCTGCTGCGCTCCCTGTCGCATTGGCAGCAGTTCGAGCTGGCGCGGACCGATGTTGAGGGCGCGGCTGGAATAGGCGCGCAGTCCGAACAGGGAGCGGTAGAGCCACTGCATCAGCCGTGAATTGAGCAGGCCGCAGAGGAAGTGCAGCTCCGCCGGATCGGATTCCGCGCGGGGCAGGAGCTGCACGGCGGCCTTGCCGCAGATGTAGCTGCCCTCGCCGTCAACGAGGCATTCAATGCGCGAGGCCAGTCCGGCGCAGAGCAGCTTCGGCCTTGCCGCACGCTCCGCCAGACGCGGCAGCTCAGCCCCGAGCTGCATGGCCTTGGCAACGGGATGGCGCAGGCTGGCCCCGAGGTAGCGGCAGTCCTGCTCCCCCCAGAGCGGCCGCCAGGGGTCAATCGTGCCCGTATTGAGCAGGCGCGGCCCGCTGGCCCCTGCGTCGTCAACGAGCATTTCCTTCAGGCGGTAGGCCTCGTCCGTGCTGCAGCCGTCGCGGACGTCGAAGCGCGTGGACAGGGCCGGAGCGGCCTCCAGCAGTTCGGCGATGTATCCGGCAGCAGCACTGTAGGCCGCGCAGAGGTAGCCTGAGGGCAGGCGCCTGAGCAGGGCCTGGCTGACGGCGCTGGTCTGCACTGGTTCACCGCGCTGCAGATTGACGGGCTGGCGTGGATCGGCGGGCAGGCGGCGCAGCTGTACAACACAGGGCCAGATCCGCGCATCGGGGAAGGCGTCCTCCGGCAGCAGGCGGATGCGC
The DNA here is from genome assembly GCA_020440605.1 of bacterium. GTDB lineage: Bacteria > 4484-113 > 4484-113 > 4484-113 > JAFGCY01 > JAHEFU01. The sequence goes on from JAGRNT010000016.1 coordinate 98,795, forward strand.
TCGAGGCGCAGCGCCAGCAGCAGCTGCTCCTGCAGCTCACTGGCGTAGTCCGCGCTGATGGCCCGGGTCGGCAGCACCATGCAGAGCCTCCCGCCGTCCTTCAGCAGGTCCACACTGCGCTCCAGGAAGGGTACGAATAGGTCCCAGTTGCCCCGGGCGCAGCTGTAGGAACTGCGGATGCTGCTGCGGTAGTCGCGGTCGTAGCGTTGCATGCCCTCGGAATCAACATAGGGCGGGTTGCCGATCAGCAGGTCATATCCGTCCCCGGAGCAGCCCAGCAGCGGATCCTCCAGCCAGTTGAGACCGGCGGGTTCGGTTGTGAAGTTAGCGGGCAGCGTCGTTGAGGGACCGCTCAGGGCATCTGCACAGACGAGGTGCAGGGCCGGTAGTGGAGTGCTGCTGAAACTGCCGCTGGCCCAGTAACCCAGCAGGCGGCCGCAGAGCGCCATGGCGGATGCGTCAATATCGCAGCCATGCAGGGCCTGCTCCACGATCCGCAGGCGCAGCTCCACCTCGGTTGCGCGGCTGAAGCCGCTGCCGCTGCGGATGATCGCCAGCCGGGCCTGTTCCAGCATTTCCTCGGCACAGCACAGCAGGAATGCTCCACAGCCGCAGCAGGGGTCCAGCAGGCGCGGAAACACCACTTCCCGGGTCAGGGCATCCGGGATGTAGTTCCAGCCTTCCAGCAGCCGTTCAGCCATCCTTCCGGCCAGTTCCAGGGGAGTGTAGACCCGACCGCGGCGCTCGGCTGCTGCAGTCTGATCCAGGTGATCATGGATATGCCCGATGGCCAGCAGGGCGGGGCAGGGATCCGGCAGGGCCAGGGACCGCTGCAGCAACCCGGCAAGCTCGACAAATGCCGGTGGAAGATCATGTGAGTCTGTGGCTGCGGTCCCGGCATCCAGATGTTCCAGCAGCAGCAAGGTGAATGCCTGTGGCGTACAGGCCTGAGCCCGGTTCGCCCGCAAATCGCTGCAGGCCTGGCCTGCCAGCAGCAGGATTGCTTCAAGCTGTTGCCGCGCATTGCTCATTGAACTGCGGTCATGCCTCCGGGAGAAACGAAAAGAGCCCCGCCGTAGCGGGGCTCTCTCTTAGTTCAGCTGAATGACTGACTTAGCCGCACTTGCCGCAGCCGCACTTGTCCTTGCAACCGCACTTGGGCTTGGAGCAGCCGCACTTTTCCTTGCCACAGCCGCACTTGGGCTTGCTGCAACCGCACTTGGGCTTGTCGCAACCACCGCACTTGGGCTTGGAGCAACCGCACTTGCTGCCGCACTTGCTCTTGCAACCGCAGTCAGGCTTCTTGCAGCCACACTTGTCGCCGCACTTGCTGCCGCACTTGTCCTTGCAACCGCACTTGGGCTTGCTGCAACCGCACTTGTCGCCGCACTTGCTCTTGCAACCGCCGGACGGCTTCTTGC
>JAGRNT010000017.1 GCA_020440605.1 bacterium
GGAGACTGATTGGCAACAAAAAAGCCCGCTGCATGCAGCGGGCTTTTCGTTTTTCTGATGGATGGAAGGTTTACTCGTCCTTCTTCGGTTCATCCTTCTGCGGCTCATCCTTCGCCGGTTCGTCCTTGGCAGGTTCATCTGCGGCTGGATCGTCAGAGGCGGGTTCCTCAGCGCCGGCATCGGGATCCTCAGCCGGCTCCTCAGTCCCCTCGGACTTGCCGGCAGTGGCCGGATCCTCCGTACCATCCTCCCTGGCAGCGGCTTTCGGGTCATCCTCATCCGCGTCGGAATTCTGGCGGGCTGTACCCAGACCGCTGGTGTCAACCGGGGGATTGTTGTTATCGGTGTTGTTGTTGCCGGTATTCGTATTGTTGCCCGTGTTGTTGTTGTTGCCGGTGTTGGTGTTGGTGTTACCGGTATTGGTGTTCGTGTTGTTGGTGGGCACGGTGCCTGCACGCCCGCCGGTGGAAAGGAAACCGCTGTCCTGGGTGAAGGCATTGCCACCGGAGAGCGGGACCTGCGTGGTGCTGCCCGTACCGGATGTCGCCGGTGTCTGCGTGCCCGGAGCCTGGGCTCCCGGTGGCGTGCGGTTGCCGGTCGGTACGGTTCCGGCCTGGGTGCCCGGAGTGTTCTCACGTTCATAGTTCGGCAGCTCCGGAGGCATCACGAGCTGCGTGCGCCAGGGCGGCAGGTTGAGCGGCAGGGGCAGGACGTTCGTGCCGTCCTTGTCGAGGATGTAGCGCGCGCTGGTGTCCATCACCATCGAGAGCTGGGTCTCGTCCGAGGTCTCCAGATCCTCCTTGGCCTTGAACTTCACATAGACCAGCGGACCGTCACCGGAGGGTTCGGTTATCACTGTGTTGCTGTCCAGGGCGATCAGGACCTTGCCTTCGTCCTTGTTGGGCTGGGCGAAGTAGATGCTGGCGTCGGAGTAGTCGTCGAAGAACTCGCCGAGCTCGGCCTCGCGGAAGCTGAGCTTGGTGTTGTCAAAGCTCAGGGTGAACAGGCCCTTGTCGAAGTCCGGCAGGTTGCTGCCGTCGATGCGGACGTAGACCGACTCATCCTCACGCACGACATCGGGGAAGTCCTTGACCATCTCGACCTCGGGGTCGCGCAGGCGCACCTCAACCTCGAGGTTGCGGGCCTCGGTGACATACTCATCGTGGTACATGGCCCGCACCCAGATGTTTACCCGGCCGGGAGTGCGCGGGGTCCACTCGATGTAGGGATCGTCGGTGATCAGGCTGTAACGGTCAAAACTGTCCTCGGCATCCGCCGGATCATCGTCGCTGTACTCGCCTGCGTATCCACCCAGACCGCGCCGGCGGGGCTCAGTGCCCTCATCCTGCCAGTCCTGGTACTCGTAGCGCAGACCTCGGCTGTCATATTCACGCCGCGGGGCCTCCACGACATCGACATCCTCATACTCGGTGCCAAGCTGTTCCTCAAGCATGGCGGTGGCATTCTCGATGGACTTGTCCACCACGTTGCCAGCCACCTCGTTGTCCATGCGGCGGCCCTCGTCGTCGATCACGGCCTGGCCGGCAATCACCATCCGGCGCAGGATGTAGCCGTCGTCAATTGCGCTGCGGTCACTCTGCGCATCGCCCTGGGCCTTGAGATCGGCGTAGTCACGCATGCGCTTGTCGCTGCCCAGCAGGTCGGTTTCCTCATCAGCGGTCAGCGGTTCATTGTTGCGCAGCTTGTTGAGGATGGTGATCAGCGAAGGATCGAAGGGAGTGCCATCCGGCCAGTTGGTAAGACCGGGCGGGATGATGATCTTGTACTGGCCCTGGTCACCGTAGGTATTTTCCTGGAGTCGGGAAGGATCGTAAGTGGTGGTCTTTTCCGTGGGAGTGGTGTCAGCATTGTTGCTGGTATTCTGACTATTGTTGCTGCTCCCACCTGTGGTGTTGTTGAACAGGTCCTGGTTGCCGCTGGTAGTGTCAGAATTCTGGGTGTCGGTATTAGTGTTCTGCGTGGGCTGCGTGCTATTGCCACCTGCAGCAGGCTGCTGGGTGGAGCTCCCGCCTGCTGCGGGAACCTGGGTCGTGCTGCCTCCGGCTACCGGCTGGCCACCGGCTCCCGGAGCCTGGGCTCCCGGAGGAGCCACGGCATCACCGGTGTCGGCAACCACGTCACCGAAGGCCCCGGCGGCGGGGTCCTGGTTAAGTGGTGCGGAGATCTCGGGCTGAGCCGTGTTGTATTCAGTCTCGACAATGGTGCGCAGCCGGCCACGGTCGGCCTCGGCCACGGGCCAGATGTCGCCGTTGACCACGCCCCACTCATACTCGAGGTCACGGCCATCGGGGTTGTCATCCACGACATAGATGAAGTAGTCCTCGCCGGGGAAGACATCGCCGGTCTCCATAGCCACGACCATCAGCGTGATCGGGGGATCACCCATCTCCGCCGCTTCTTCAGCCGTCCGGTTCTGCTGGTTGGCTGAGCGGGTCTGGTCCCGGTACTGCGAGTCGTACTGCGAGTTGGTCTGGATGTTGTTCTGGGTCGGGGAGTTGCTGCTGGTACAGGCGCCGAACACAGCGGCGGAGCACATCACCGACACGGCCATGAGTCTGAGAATCTTCACTGTTTAGCCTTCCACCTGAAAAGAAGTTGTCCCTGAGTACACAGATGACATGACGCCCTGCCAGCCCGGGCTGTTCAGCGGCGACACAATATAGTATCAAGCAGCCGCCGGATTGGACAGTGGGAGGCCAGGGGATTGGGTTAAATCAGGCCCGGAACTCAGGAATCGGACTGGCTATTGCCTGTGGCCTCGATTTCCTCCCAGTTGCGCCACTTGGCATCAATCGCCCGGAATGTGGTTTCATCATCCGCGCTGATCTGCTCGCCGGCTTCCAGCTTGCGGATGATCTCGAGCACTTCCGGCGGCAGTGGATTGCCGTTGGGCCAGTGCGTCGTGCCGGCTGGAATCATGGTGGGGATCCCGCCGATAATGCGCTCACCCGCTTCAGTCTGAATGGATTCCGCCGTCAGATCCCCGACAGCTTCTCCTTTATCTCGCAGAGGAGCATTCTCCTGCAGCGGAATGGTCTCCGTTTTCACGATCTGTTCGCCATCGGATTCGCCGCGCTTGCAGCTGAGTATGCCGAGGGACAGCAGGATGAACAGAAATAATAGGGATAATCCGCGCATGTCTTGATGCTAGCAGATCAGCATGCCGATCAATGTTCGTCAGCGGAAACTTTGCTGACGGAAATGATCATTTCCGTGACAGCGGCATGCAGCGGGCAGGGGATGCCGTACTGCCGTCCCAGGCGTACGATGGCTGCGTTCATGTTGGCAATCTCCGGCTCGCGGCCCCGGCGCAGGTCCTCGCGCATGCTGCTGGAATTGGCGATGGTGGCTTCGATCAGCCGGCGTACACCCTCGCGGATGTCGGCTGCCGTGTAGTGCCAGCGGGTACCGAGATGGCTGCTGGCAACGAGCTGCAGTTCGCCGATCAGGCCGCTGACGAGCGGGGAGTCGAGGGAGTCCAGCATGCTGCCGTTGGGGACATCCAGCAGGGCCGTGAGTGGGTTGAGCACGCAGTTCAGGCAGAGCTTGTGCCACTGGCGGATCTCCATGTCTGGGACGCTATCGCAGTCCAGCCAGTCGCAGCGGAGCAGCTCGGCAAACCAGTCGCTGTGCTCTGCAGCAGCACCGAGTGTGCCGATCTGCAGCAGGTTGCTATGGCGGGTGTGCAGGACTTCGTCTTCAAGGTATGCTCCGCCGTAGAGCAGGCCGAGATGGAAACTGCCGCTGATCAGGCCATTGGCCACGGCCAGGATCCGCGTATCCGCTGAAAGGTTCAGGCTACATAGCAGCGGTTCCGTCTGCTGGCTTTTGACGCTGGTTATAACAGTGTTATATTTCTGCGAATCAAGCTGCTCAGGAACGCTCAGGGAAGTCAGATCAGGCTGGGTCTCCGAGTCCGGAAAGCGCAGACGCAGACCTTGCAGCTGCATCCGGAGCTGCGGATTGCGGATGTACCAGTCGCAGGCATGTCCCCGGCTGGCCAGGGCAGATGCCAGCAGGCAGCCAACCGGACCGGCACCGATCAGCAGGAGATCAACCGTCGGCATGCTGGCTGTCCTCCATGAAGCGCCGGGCCTCCTCCAGGCAGGCCTGGTAGGATCCGGTGGTCAGACGCGGGCCGGGCAGGCTGCTGATGAAGACCGAGCCGTAGTTGGATGAGGCCGCGCGGCTGTCCAGCAGGAAGACCACGCCTCGGTCTGAGCCGGTACGGATAAGACGGCCGAAGCCCTGCTTGAACTGCATGGCGGCCAGCGGCAGGCTGTACTGCCGGAAGCTGTCGCCCCCCTGGCTCTCGATGTGACGCTGGCGGCCGGCGTGGATCGGGTCCTTGAAGTTGGCGAAGGGCAGCTTGGCCAGCACCACGCAACTCAGGGCATCCCCGGCCACGTCGAAGCCTTCCCAGAATGAGCGGGTCGCGAGCAGCACATGGCTGCCTCCATCCCGGAAGGTATCGGCGATCTGCGTACGCGAGCCGCTGCGGCCCTGCACCAGCAGGCGGGAGTCATCAATGGCCCCGCTCAGCTTCTCGGCGATCTGGTTCAGATCCCGGTAGCTGTTGAAGAGCACGAGCGTTCCGCCCGCAAACATGTCCTCCACACCGAGAATCACTTCCTCAAGCTGCAGCAGGTAGGCATCACGGGTATCGCCGGTCGGACGCTTCATGTTGGTGGCGATGGCCAGCAGGGCCTGGCTGGCGTAATCAAAGGGGCTATTCAGTTTCAACCAATCGGTCTGTTCAATTGACTGTTCATCAAAGCCCAGTGAACGGCGCAGGTAGTCAAAGCTGTCCGCGACAGTCAGGGTGGCGCTGCAGAGGATGATGCCCTGCTTGGCCTTGCGCAGCGACTGGAAGCTTTCACCGACATCCAGCGGAGCGGTCTTGTATTCCCAGCGCGGATCCGCCGTGGAAAGATCAGAATTGAACCATGCGATTGATTCCGGATTGGCGGGCTGCCAGTGCTCGAGTGCCAGCCGGCATTCATCCACACTGACACGCAGGTCCTGCAGATCCATCTGCAGGCCTTCATCGTTGATGTAGAGGTCGCCGTCCTCATTGGCGAAGAGCAGATTCAGATCAGCACTGAGCCGCTGGTAGCGGTCGATCACGGGTAGAAGGCGCTTGGCCAGTTGCTCCAGCAGTTCCATGACCCGCGCCTGGTTCGGCGTGGCCGTGGACGGGGTGAGCTGGGTACTTTCATCGCTGTCCAGATGACCCTTCTGGCTGGCCTGGCTGAGCAGCAGGTTGACCTGTTCCACCACGCTGACGCCGGCCTTGATCCAGCCCGGGACCTGCAGGGCCTGGCGCTGGATGCGCAGCAGCAGGTCGCGTGAGCCCTCACCAACTGACTCTGCAGGCAGCTCAAGGCGGCGGCGCAGGGACTCATTCTGCAGGACTTCCAGCAGGCGATTGCCAAGATCCACGGGGAGGATGTTGCCGACCTCGGCGGTGTATTGGCTGGTGATCGCGCCCTCGAGGTTGTGGGCCTCATCGAAGACGATCGCGCTGGCACTGGCCACGATGTTGTCGGCATTGTCATCAGCAGGGTTGAACAGTGCAAACACCAGGGCGTGGTTGGTGATCACGATATGGCTGGCCTGGGCCCGGTTGCGCGCGCTGAAGTAATGGCAGCTGCCCTTGTAGTTGCAGCGCTCGCCGAGGCAGGTGCGGAAGCCGCAGTCCACGCTGCGCTCGATGCGCATGCGATCCGTGAGGCGCAGGGAATCAGGGGCGCGGCGCTGGTCCATGTCGCCGTTGGCATCCCGGTGCCCGGCGATGATCAGGTGCAGCAGGAACAGCAGGCCGTTGCCACCCGTCGCCAGGGCATGTTCGCGGCGCTGGCGCGCCCCGCTGTTGTTGGAGAGCCAGGTGTCCTGCAGGCGCTTGAGGCAGAGGTAGTGCTCGCGGCCCTTCAGCAGGCTGATGTTGACTTGCAGCTCTCCGAGGATCTGCTGCAGGCGCGGTACGTCCTGTTCCACGAGCTGCTGCTGCAGATTGATGGTGTTCGTGCTCACGAGGCAGAGCTCACCGGTGCGCGCACTGTGCAGGGCCAGGGGCAGCAGGTAGCCCAGCGACTTGCCGACTCCGGTGCCGGCTTCCACCACCAGGCTGCGGCCACTCTCCAGTGCAGCGGCCACGGCCTCACTCATCTCCTGCTGCTGCGGGCGTTCCTCATACTGGCGGAAGGCCCGGGCCATGTTTTCGCGTGCGCTGTAGAGCTGGGCCAGCAGGTCCGGCGGGACATTGCCACGCTCACGGCTGGCGGCGGCCTGCTTCTTCGGGTACCAGGGGTCCATCTCCACGTTGCCGGCGCGCGGCATGCTGAGCGCATCATGGCGGCGCAGCTGTTCATGGCGGAAGATCCCGAAGCGGGCTTCCTCGGAGTATTCTGCGACGAGCTCCACGAGCTGGGCCAGCAGGTCATCGGCGAGTTCCCCGATGGCCTTCTCCACGTACTGCCAGGCCGTTGCCAGTTCCCGGATGTCCTCCGGCAGGGGCAGGCCCAGCAGGTAGGCGAGGTCCTCCATGTAGCTGTAGCCGAGGCCCTGCGGGCTGGCGGCGAGCAGCAGGTCGAGCTGGTAGTCATCGGGACCGAGCCCGCTTACGATCACTAGCGGCCGCTGACCGGCCGGGATCTTGCTGAAGGCATCCTCACGGCGGCGCACGGGCCATTCGGAGCGGCTTTCCTCGGTGATGAGCACGGCCTTGCCACTCGCACTGAAGCGGGATTCGAAGTGGAGCAGGAGCACGGCCGGCACGGCACTATTTAAGCACAGCGCCGCTGCCTGAGCCCGCCTGCAGCCAGTGTTGATTCGTGAATTCAGACTCGGTTCACATGCTAAAATCCGAATCCCGCACAGCCGGTGCGGACCGGACCCGAACACAGACAGGCCCCGGCCACGTTTGCCGGAAAGCCATCCGAGGTGCAGACAATGAAGATAGTCGTAATCGTGAAGGAAGTGCCGGATACCGAGGCGAGAATCACGCTAAAGGACGGCCAGCCGGACCTGAGCGGCGTGAAGATGATCATCAACCCCTATGACGAATATGCGGTTGAGGAAGCGATCAAGCAGGCTGAGAAGCTCGGTGGTTCCGTGACCGCCGTGATGATCGGCGATGACAACAGCAGGAAGAACCTGACGAACGTGCTGGCACTCGGTGCCGAGGACGCGGTGCTGGTCAAGGACCCGGCACTCAGCGGCAGTGACCCGATCCAGCTCGCGAAGGTGCTCAGGGCGGCAATCGAGCCGCTGGGCGCGGATATGGTGCTGGCGGGCCGCCAGGGTGTGGACTGCGACTGGGGCATGACGGGTATTGCGCTGGCCGAACTGATGGGCTGGGGCCACGTGGGCCTGATCACGGCGCTCGAGATCAGCGGCAGCTCCTTCAAGGCCACCGCTGACGGTGACAACGGCCGCATGACGTTCGAGAGCAGCCTGCCCGCCGTCTTCACGACGGACAAGGGCATCAATGAGCCGCGCTATGCCTCACTGAAGGGCATAATGGCCGCCAAGAAGAAGCCGGTCGCCGAGAAGAGCATCGCCGATCTCGGGCTGGATGCCAGTGTGGTCGGTGCCAGCGCGGCGAAGATCAGCTTTGTTGGTGGCGAACTGCCGCCGCAGAAGCAGCCGGGCCGCATCATAGATGGTGACAGCGTACAGGCCAAGGTGGCCGCACTTGTTGACGCTCTGCGCAACGAAGCCAAGGTGATCTAGGAGGGAAGGGAAATGGGAAGGATCCTGATTATTGCGGAACAGTTCAGAGGCCAGCTGCGGAGCTCCGCCGGTGAGCTTGCCAGCGCGGCGGCTCAGATCGGCGGGGAGTTCGATGCCGCTGTGTTCGGACCGGGTGCGGCTGATGCCGCCCAGCAGCTCGGAGCCTACGGACCGGGCAGGGTACTGGCCGTGGACTGCGGCTGTGAGCATTCCGGTGACGGATTCGCCGCAGCTGTGAGTGATACGGTTGCCAGCGGCGGATATGAGTTCGTGATCCTGATGCAGACCGCCTTCGGGCGTGACCTCGGAGCGCGGCTGGCTGCCAGGCTTGACGCCGCCTGGATCAACGACGTGATCGGACTGGAGGGCAGTGGCTCTGAGATCGTTGCCAAAAAGCCGCTCTACGCCGGCAAGGTGATCAGCCACGTGAAGTTCAACACCTCCGGGCTGAAGGTCCTGAGCCTGCGTCCGCGCAACTTCGACGCGGTCGCTGCTGGTGATGGCAGTGCTGCCGTGGAACAGCTCGGCAGCGGTACGGAATGCAAGGCGCGCTGCACCGCGCTGGAGCCGAAGGAAGCCGGCTACATTGACCTCAAGGATGCTGACATCATCGTCAGTGGCGGGCGCGGCATCGGCAATGCCGAGGGCTACAGCGTGATCCGCGATTTCGCGAATGAGGTCGGGGCCGCGATGGGTGCTTCCCGCGCCATCGTCGATGCGGGCTGGATTGACCACAGCTATCAGGTCGGCCAGACCGGCAAGGTCGTCAATCCGCAGCTCTACATCGCCGCCGGGATCAGCGGTGCGATCCAGCACCTGGCGGGCATGCAGACCAGCAAGGTGATAGTGGCGATCAACAACACGGAGAGCGCGCCGATCTTCAAGGTGGCGGACTACGGCATCGTCGGAGACATGTTCGAGGTTCTGCCGGAGCTGGCGAAGCAGATCAAGGCCGCACGCCAGTAAATCACATCAGCGATAGGTGTCCGGATTAGATGAGTCTGGGCCTCAGGCTCAGGCCATCACGCCGGGTTCGTCCGGATTGCCCTCGACTTCGCCCTCCGGGCCTGAGTAGCTCACGAGAAACTGTGTCTGGCCAAGCTGCAGACGGTCTCCGTTCATCAGGCTGACCTCGTCGTTGGCAGCGACGGGCTCGCCGTTGATCATTGAACCGTTGGTGCTGCCCAGATCGGAAAAGCTCAGTCCCTCATCGCTGGCCACCAGCAGGCCATGCAGGCCGCTGACATAACCGTCACCGCTGATCTGCAGGTCGGAGCGGGAAGCACTGCGCCCGAGCGTGGTCTCACCTAGCGGGATGGCCAGGCTGCCGATTGTGTCGTTGGCAATGCACCAGCCGCTCAGTTCACGGCCCGCCTGGGCGGCTTCCGAGGTATCCGCTGCCACGGGCTCAATCGACTCCGTTTCAGTGCTGCCGACATCGGAATAGTCGGACTGCACACTGCTGATCAGGGTTTCTGAAGCCTCAGCGGCCGGTTCGAAGTCCATGCTGCGCACGCTGAATACCGTGTTGCCAAGCCGCAGAGTCTGGCCGTCCTGCAGCTCGTGCTCCACATCGCGCTCAAGACGCAGGTCGCCGATGAAACTGCCGTTGGCACTGCCCAGATCGGTGATGACCAGCCTGCCGGGGGATGCGCTGAAACTGGCATGACGGCGGCTGAGATATCCATCAGCGATGCTGATCTCAACCTCACCGCGCCCCAGCACACTTACACCTTCGGGCAGGGCATGGCTCGCGCCGGATTCATCCTGCAGTTCAAACAGGGCCGGACCCCGCTCAGCTGGCGTTGCAGTCTGGCCGCCCGTGCCACTCTGTGCACCTGCTGCTGCTGCCCAGGTACCGCGCTGATAGCCGCAGCTCGGGCAGAACATCATTCCGGCAGCGATACTTGTGGTGCAGTGCGGGCAGTTCTCCACGCCGGAGGCAATGCCTGCATCGAGCGGGTAGTCCTGCGTTCCGCTTTCAAGGATCCGGGTCGAATCATCCATAGCGCTAATTATGACTCCTGATCTCAGCCGTGGTTCGCGCGCAGACTGCGCAGCAGCTGCAGATCGGCATGCGCAGTCTGGTCGAAGAGCATGGGCGTTGCGGAAATCAGCCCGCGTGACAGGGCCCAGGTATCGGTGCCCGGCAGTTCCTCCATCAGCACCCGTTCTCCTGCGATCCAGAAGTATTCGCGGCCAAAGGGATCTTCCCGGCGCTGCACGACATCCATGTAGTCGCGCTTGCCAGCCACTGCCCAGCATAGACCTGAGATCGACTCAGCGGGAATGCGGGGCAGGTTGAGGTTGATGCAGGGGCGGTTGCCAAGACCTGCGGGCCACCATTCGCCGGGTTGCGGGTAGCGGTCAGTGGTGTCGTCTGATTCGAGCGTGGAGAAATCAAGCATGTCTGGAAGAATATCCGCAGCACGCTCCTGCAGTTCCCTGAGCAGATCCGAATGCCAGCTGAAGCTGCGGCCGAAGAGAATTGCGGAAATGGCGAGATCAACCAGCGCGGCACTGGCTTCGAAATCCACACCGGGAAAGCTGCCCTGGCTGATGGAGAATGACGGGATGCGGTTGATGGCACCTTCCACGGCACCCCCGACCGTACCACTGTAGATCAGATCCTCGGCCACGTTGTAGCCATCATTGATTCCACTGATGACGAGATCAGGCTTATGCTCACCGCAGACGTGGTCGACACCGAGCACGATGCAGTCCACCGGTGTGCCGCTGCAGGCATAGACATCAAGGCTGCCGGCCCCGGGCGTCAGTCCGTAGGGAGGCATGCGGTTGAGGCGCAGAGGTTTGTGCAGGGTGATGCAGTGGCTGCGGGCGGAGTTGGGTTTCTCCGGTGCCACGACCACGACTTCGGCATGCTGCGCCATGCGCGAGGCGATGGCAATGATGCCCGGAGCCCAGACTCCATCGTCATTGGTAACGAGGATCTTAAGCATCAGGGACCCACACTCCCCGCATCAGGGATGCCTGCCGCTCCGGGAATCGCGGTGGGATCTGCAGCTGCGGCTCCGCCACCATTCGGCAACGGCTGATTCGGGTTGTGCATGCCGAGCGGAGCGTAGTAGAGCCGGCCGAGCATCTCGAACGTCTCAGCATCAACGAGGCTACCCAGCACCAGTTCGCCGTCCAGGTATGCATTGATCTCGTAGACGATGCGGTCCTGCACCTGGCTACGGTAGTCGCCGGGGGACAGCACGTCGGGCTTCTTCTCGGTGATCAGCAGGCGCGTATCCTCGAAGTCGAAATCGACCGCGCCCTCCGGCAGAGGTTCATTGCGGTAGTTGCGCATGTTGAATTCGGCGTCGGCAATGTTTTCCTTGATCGGCTGGTCGTGGATCTGCTCAAACACGTTGTAGTTGATTTCGGCGATGTCGCCGCTGCCGGCAATCACACGTACCGTGGCCTCGCTGTTGTAGACCCAGTGCTGCTGCTCCGCCGGGTCGTACCAGTATCCGTCGCGCACGGTGACGATGTAGCTGTCACTCTTGCCGTCATACAGCGGTGAAGCGCCCGGGTACCAGGACTCGCGCGTTTCCGGATTCTGCCAGCCGAGGCGGTCCAGCAGTCCCTGCACCATTTCCTCACACTCGTAGTAGTCCATTTCGCTGCGGCGCAGGTCCTCGCGCAATTTGAGCGCACCGGGATTCGGCGACCACATGGAGCGGAAGGTGCGCTCGTTGTTGTCATAACGGAACAGCACGGTTTCCTCAGGATTACGCTCGTAGGATAGCTCGATGCTGGTTTCACTGACGCCCATGCCGGTCCGCTCCTCGAAGCGCAGCACGATGTCATCGCGGGTTTCGAATCCCGCCTTGTCGAGGAACTCGAGCACCTTGTCGCGGTATTCGGCGAAGTAGCTTTCGCTGACCCAGTCCGGACTGGACTGCGGATCGGCCAGCACCGGCGTCACGAAGGAGATGCCGCTCTCGATGAAGACCGCATGCTGGCCGGGCCCGTCGAGATACAGGCCGTCAAGATCAATGAAATGCTGGCTGAGCTTCGTGGCCTGGCCGCTGGCGACGTCAACGCGATAGAGCCAGAGGTCATCTCGGTTCTGGCCGACGAGCATGCTGGCATCGGAGTTGAGGTCTAGATAGCCGAAGTAATCGGCACCGAGGTTGTGATCAGTGGGTTCCGATCCGTCGACAGGCAGGATGCGGATGTGCGTTTCGGTGTCGATGCGCTTGTTCTGGCGATCAAATGGGTTGTAGGCCACGACCAGGTTCCGGCCGCTGCCGTCAAACTCAATCAGGCTCGGCGCTCCCTGGTAACTTCCGAAGCTGGAAAGCTGGCCGCTGGAGAGATCCACACTGTAGATCTGCTGTGCTTCAGTTGGGTCGGCTCCAGGTTCATTTGCACCCATCAGGATCCGGTCACCACTGACTGCGAGAATGAAGTGCAGGGAACGCTCCTGGCCGGCCACCGGAGTCAGCACCTGCGCACGGGCCTCTCCGTTCTCCCAGATCAGCAGGGCCATGATCGGATACTTGTTGTTCTCGAAGACATCCTGCACGGCACGCAGGGCAAGATCATCGATCGGTGTCTCGGCTGTGGGATCCAGACCGACCTTGCGCAGTTCGGGCGCGACCATGTCCAGGCGCAGGAAGACCCGCATGTTCTCGTCATCCTCGGCCTGTTCCTCCGGAGTGACGGTCGCGCGGCGCTCCACTACCTGGTCATACAGCTTCTGCCACTCGATGCACTGGGTCTGAAGCAGCAGGCGGTTGATGTCGTAGGAGAGACAGACGATGCGCTCGCCGTCCTCACTGATGAAGGGAAAGAGCGAATCGTTGCGGTAGCTGGCAAAGTCCCCGCCGAAGTCGAAGAGCTTGGTCTCCTCTCCGGAAGCAGTGTCCACCCGGTAGAGTTCCGCGACATTCGGCGGATAGTTGAATTCGGGGTTGTCAATCACGTTGCCGATCTCGCGCAGGCGGGCATAGGCGATGAAGCTGCCGTCGTTGCTGCAGTTGAGGCTGCCCTTGTCCATCATCTTGACGCTGCCGAGCTGGCTGCGCGTGCCCTTCAGCAGGTCGCGCATGTAGATCCCGGTCGGCTCCTGGGAATCACCGAAGAAGAACATGCTGGCGGACTTGGCACCGCTCAGCGGAGCCTCCGGGGCGATGATGTCGAGAGCCTGGCCCTTGAGGCCCACATTCACGCGCTCATAGTTCAGGTTATCGCCGTTGTAGAGCGCGGACATGTCCAGCTGGCCATCCGCGCCGGCCCCCGCATTGGGAACGGTACCGGTGCCACCGCCGCCGCCGGCCTGGCTGCCCTTGCCATCACCATCCGAAGCGGGCGGGCAGCCGCAGAGCAGCAGCAGCAGTGCAATAGCGGAAAGCAGTGAGAGTGAGCGGATTGGATGATGCATGTTCAAGTACTTCCTGTAAGACCGGCCTGCCTTCCCCCGGCAGGGCGAGCTATATTAACAGCAAACCGGAGGGCCTGCAGCTCAGCTTGACTGGTAGCTGCCGTCGGCAATCGCCGCCAGCCAGGCCTGGTTGTCCAGGTACCAGTCGATCGTGCGGCGGATGCCGTCCTCAAAGCGCACCTGCGGATTCCAGCCGAGTTCTGATGCGATCCGCTCATGGTTGACCGCATAGCGGCGGTCATGTCCGGGACGGTCCGGCACGAACTCGATCAGGCTCTCGGGTTTGCCCAGGCGCTCAAGCAGGAGCTTCACGAGCGTCAGGTTCGGCAGCTCCGTGCCTCCTCCGATGTTATAGACGCGGCCCGGCTGGCCTTTTGTCATGACGGCAGTGATCGCGTCACAGTGGTCATCCACGAACAGCCAGTCGCGCACGTGCAGTCCGTCGCCGAAGACCGGCAGGCGGCGGTCCTCCAGGGCCCAGGCGATGAACTTCGGGATCAGCTTCTCAGGGAACTGACGCGGGCCGTAATTGTTGCTGCAGCGCGTGACGCAGACCTGCACGCCGTAGGTGTTGTGGTAGGCACGGCAGAGCAGGTCCGCCGCGGTCTTTGTTGCGCTGTAGGGATTGTTGGGCGCCAGCGGGGAATCCTCACTGAACTCACCGTCCGGCCCGAGGCTGCCATAGACCTCGTCAGTGCTGACCTGCACCATGCGGGTCCCGGGGTAGGCGCGGAGCTGGTCGAGCAGCACCTGGGTACCGGTCACATTGCTGCGCACAAAGACCTCGCTGTCCTCGATGCTGCGATCCACCATGGACTCGGCCGCGAGATTGAGCACGTAGTCGAAGCCGCCGCTGGCAAACAGTCCCGCCACCAGGGTGCGATCGGCGATGTCTCCCTGCACGAAACGGTGGCGCGGTTCAGCGGCCAGCGATTTCAGGTTCTGTGGATTGCCTGCGTAAGTCAGCTTGTCCAGATTGACGATCTCGGCGTCAGGTTCGCGCTCCAGCAGGCGCAGCACCAGATTGCTGCCGATGAAGCCCATGCCTCCGGTGATGAGAATCCTCATGTGTGCTCCTCTCCCAGGACTCAATTATAGGCCGGTCGGGCAGGACGGTTCCGGCGTATAATCTGCCCGTGCCTGACCAGATGAAGAAGATGCTGCAACTGATCCCGGCGCTGCATGCCAGTGGCTACCTTGACCGCAGCGGCGGCGCAGTGGCCCTGCGCGATGAGCGAGGCTTCCTTGTCAGCCCGGAGAATGCCGGCGAGCTGATGAAGTGGGAGCTTTCGGAAGCGGACCTTGTGCTCTTCCCGGGAGAGGGCGAGGCCTCCATGGCGCGCGCGGGGCGGCGACCCAGCCGTATGAACCGCTGGTTGCGCGAGATGCTGGCGGTGCGGCCGGAATGGCGCTGCTGCGTGCAGACCATGGGCTGGGGCGCGATGTCCTTCGCACTGGCCGGGCGTGAACTGCCACTGCACAATGTCAGCCTGCAGATCTTCAGCGCGGGCCGCAATGCCGCTGTGCCGCTGGTCCATGCGGATCAGGATGCGGATGCCCAGGCGGCCATGCTGCGTGAAGTGGTGGGACGGACCTTCGGGCGCAGCAGCTTCGGGGCTGTGCTGGTGGAAGGTGAGGCGGTGGTGATCGCCGGGACGGATGGTTCCCTGCTGCCGGCTGCACTGGATTCCATCGAGGGCCTGGCCCGGGCCCAGCAGTGGCTGCTGATGCAGCCGCATGAGCGCTAGAAAGCAGGAACCCCGGCCACATGGACCGGGATTCTGATTTTTCAGGGTTGAAACTCAGGCAGCCTACAGCACACCGAAGTAGCGGTCCAGCTCCCACTGCGTAACCGCCAGGCGGTAGCTGTCGAACTCCTTGTACTTGACCGCGAGGTAGTTGTCAACGAGGCTGTCGCCGAGCAGTTCGCGCACGAACTCGGAACGCTTGGTGTGGTGCAGGGCCTCATGCAGGTTGGCAGGCAGGCTCTTGATGCCGCGCTTCTCACGCTCCATCTCGGAGATGTGGTAGAGGTTGTCAACCTGGGCGGGCTCCAGCTCCAGCCCCTCCTCGATGCCCTTCAGGCCGCTGCCCAGCATGCAGGCGAAGGCCAGGTAGGGGTTGGCGGAGGTGTCGGCGCAGCGCAGCTCGCAGCGCACGCTGTTCTCACTGCCGAAGGCGAAGGCCGGGACGCGCACCATCGCACTGCGGTTGCGGTTGGACCAGGCGATGTAGGTCGGGGCCTCATAGCCGGGCACCAGGCGCTTGTAGCTGTTGACGGTCGGGGCGTAGAACAGGCAGCATTCCTGGGCATACTTGAGGATGCCGGCGATGTACTGCTTGGCGGTCTTGCTGAGGAAGGTCGGATCGCTGCTGTCAGCCATTGCATTCTTGCCGTCCTTCCAGAGCGACTGGTGGACGTGCATGCCGCTGCCGTTGCTGCCGAAGATCGGCTTCGGCATGAAGGTGGCATAGGCACCATGCTGGGCGGCGACGGACTTGACTATGTACTTGTAGGTGATGGCGTGGTCGGCGATGGCCATCGTGCGGTCATAGCGCAGGTCGATTTCGTGCTGGCTCTCCGCCACCTCATGGTGCTGATACTCAACGGTGATGCCGAGGTCCTGCAACTGCTTGATGATGTCGGTACGGATCGCGACACCACCGTCCACCGGCGGGCCGGTGAAGTAACCGCCGTAGTCCAGCGGTTCGGGGCTCTTGTTTGACTTGAAGAGGAAGAATTCGAGTTCGGGACCCATGAAGCTGTCGAAGCCCATGTCGCTAGCCTTCCTGACAACATTGCGCAGGATGCTGCGCGGATCACGGTCATAGGGGGTACCGTCCGGCTTCTCGATGTCGCAGAAGAAGCGGACGCTGCTGGGCTGGCCGGCGGCCGCCGGCAGTACGGCAAAGGTCGACAGGTCCGGACGCGCCGTGAGATCACTCTCCTCGATCGCGTTGAATCCGCTGATGCTCGATCCGTCGAAGTGCATGCCGGCTTCCAGGCTGCGCTCCAGCTCGGAGGGAGTGATCGCGAATCCCTTGAGGTGGCCGTCGAGATCGACGAACCAGTGCCAGATGCACTCCACCTTGTTGTCATGCACGAACTTCAGGATTGAATCCCGTGTCCAGGTCTCGGCCATTGTTCCTCTCCTCGGTAAGCCGGCCGGGAGGATTCCCGGGGGGCTTGTTGGCGCGTATTTTAACATCAGGCCCGCAGGTTCCACACAGCGTTGACGGGGATTGCGGTCAGTTATAATCCGGGCGTGAAGAAATCCGGGGATACCCCACAGATCAGCAACCGCAAGGCCTACCACGACTACGAGATCGTCGAGGAAATCGAGGCCGGGATCGTGCTGGAGGGCAGTGAGGCCAAGTCCATCCGGACCGGAGGCTTTACACTGCGCGACAGCTACTGCGATTTCCGCGATGGTGAGCTGTTCCTGCTGGGGAGCAACATCCCGCCCTACGAGAAGAATTCGACGCACCGCACATATGTCGCCGTGCGTCCGCGCAAGCTGCTGCTGCACCGCCAGGAGCTGCGCAAGCTGCAGCGCTCCAAGATCGAGAAGGGCCTGACGATCGTGCCGCTCAAGGCCTATTTTGTCAACGGTCGCGTCAAGCTGCTGATCGGCCTGGCGCGGGGCAAGCGCCAGTATGACAAGCGCGCGAGCATCAAGGAACGCGACGTCAAGCGTGAGCTGGAGCGCAGCGGCCGCCGCGGCTGATCATGCAGGTCCTGCGCAGCTACAGCGAACTGGGGCAGTGGGCCGGCGCTCCGCTGGCAATCAGCGTTGGCTTCTTCGACGGAGTGCACCGTGGACACCAGACCCTGATCGCCGCCCTGCGCGAGGAGGCGGCGGCCCGGCGGGCCAAGTCGCTGCTGATCACCTTCAGCAATTCGCCCAGGCAGTATCACGATCCCGGTGGCAACTGGAAGTTCCTGATGACCCCGGAGGAGAAGCTCTATGCCCTGGGCCGCACCGGTGTGGATGCGGTGCTGATGCTGCGCTATGACGAGTCGGTCTGCAGCCAGAGTGCAGCACTGTTCCTGAAGGGTCTCGCACATTTCGCGGAACTGAGCGCGGCGGTGTTCGGCTATGACACGAGCATCGGCAGCGATCTGGTGAGTGGCGAAGCGGGACTGAGTGAGCTGTGCCGCTCAGTCGGGATTGACTGCCGGATCGTGCCGGCCTTCACTCCAGGGAAGCACACGGTCAAGAGCAGCCTGCTCAGGCAGTACGTGGGCGAGGGCCGAATGCGGGAATCAGCGGAGCTGTTGGGCCATCCCTACTTCGTGCTGAGCCGGATCGTGCGCGGCCGCGGGCTGGGACGCGAGCAGCTGGAGATCCCGACTGCCAACCAGGTGCTGCCGGCTGACAAGCTCGCCCCACGCGAGGGGATCTATGCCGGCAGTGCGCTGGTACAGGGCAAGTACCTGCCGGCGGCGGTGGTGGTGATGGACCTGGCGCGGGCGCGCAGCAGCGTGGTGGACAGCGGCACGGCGGACCAGGCCTACGCGGGGCTGCCCGATGACGCGATGATCGTGGAAAGCCATATCCTTGACTTTGATGGCGACATCTATGATGAGGTGCTGCGGCTGGACTTCCACAGCCGGATCCGTGACTGGCAGGATTTCGCCACGGCGGAGGAATTGCGCCGGACGATGCAGGAAGATATCCGGATCACGCGGGAGCTGAGTGCCAGCGCGCGCCGGGACTGGGAGGAGATCCGATGAGATTCAGGATCGGCATGCTTTGCCTTGCACTGTTCTGCCTAGGGCTGATGCTCGTGGCAACGGGTTGCCCATCAGCTGGGCGTGACAGTTACCAGCGCGGGCTCCGCGCCTATGACGAGGGTGACTACGCCAAGGCCCTGACGGACTTCGACGCCGCACTGGTGGCTGAACCGGAGAGCGTGATGGCGGCCTACGGACGCGCGCTGACGCTGTTCAAGCTGCAGCGCTACGAGGATGCGATCGAGGCCTTCGAAACATTCCTGGCGAAGAGCGAGTCTGAAAGGGCTGTCTATCAGGATGAACGCAAGGACGCGGCGTTCTACCGGGACAAATGCCGGGAGGCACTGGGGATCGAGATCCCGCAGAATGAACGGGCGATCCCGCCTCCGCCGATGGGTGAATGAAATCCGGCTTGGCCGGGGTTTTATGAACCGTTTCCCGAATCCAGCGGGTTACACTCAGTGCAGTAAGGCAGCGGAGCGGATTAATGCTTTTTGTGATGGCAGGGCTAGTGATCGGGGTCGTGGTGTTCGCCCTCATCGTCAACCACCGCAGGCCGGATGAAAGCGCCTTCATCCGCCAGTTCCAGCAGGCACACAGAAATGCCCAGCAGGCGGAGCCGGCAACGCCAGCCGCCCAGCCGGAGAAGCCGGTGCTGCGCCTCGGCCGCCGCGACTTCCACAGCCACTATACGGGCTGGGCCAAGCTCGACAACTGGCGCGGCGACATCGAGATCAGTCCCGAACTCGGCGAGATCAGCGTGCTCGGCAGCATGCGGCTCGACGGCGACCTACGCATCGGCGCGGGAACGATCCTGCGCGTGGCGGGCGAACTGAATGCCGGTGGCGCGATCTACGTTGCCAGCATCCTCACTTGCGATAAGACCATTGAATGCGGGCACAGCATCCACTGCGGGGACAGCGTGGAGGCCGGCGGCTCCGTGTTCGCCTCGGGCCGGATCGGTTGCGGACGCTGCCTTAAGGCGGCGGGCAGCATCCTGGCACGCGAGGACATCCGTGCCGGGGTGGAGGTCAGCGCCGGTGAGGCGATCCACGCCGGAGGGACCATCGAGAGCCCGATCATCGCCGCCGGACGCGAGGGCGATCCGCGTACGATCACCTGCAAGCGCCTTGTCAGGGGCCGCGTGAACCGTGGTGAGCTGGTGGAGACAGGAGACGGCCGAGGCTGACGGAGGTGCGACACTTGTGTCGCACAAGACAGTGGTCAGTGATCAGACGTCAGTAGTCAGTAGTCAGTGGTCAGTGGTCAGTAGTGTGCGACAGCAAGTGTCGCACAAGCCAGTGGAAGAAGTGGTTAGTTCTTAGTGGAAGCGGTGACTCTCGGCTATTCAGTTTTCCGGTTTCAGATTCGATTGCAAGCAATCAGAATTGTGCGACAGCAAGTGTCGCACCTCCGTGGGCGCAGTTTCACAGCGCCGCCCATGGTGCAGCTGCGCAGCACCTCCGACTACCGCTGAAGCGGGCAGCTCCCATTGCCTGACTGACATCAGGCCTCCGGATCTCCAGCGCGACCCGGATGCGCGGATGCGCAGCCGCAGCGCCAGACCGGCGAGTGCTTGCACGAGGCGGAAGATCAAAATGGAGTGGGCCATAAGCCGGGTTCTGTCTATGCAGCCATCTGTCTGAGCCAGCCGTTGCCGGATGGCTTGCGCGGATTGGCGACGGGCGGGCCGGGCAGCCCGCATGCCCGTCTCTCCTTGCACCGGACGGGTTTGCCTGAGCCGGCATGTTGCCATGCCGCTGGTGGGCTCTTACCCCACCGTTTCACCGTTGCCGGCGGAATCAGCCACGGGGGCTTCAACCTGCTTGCCGGCTGTTCTTTTCTGTAGCGCGTTCCATGACCTCACGGCCTCCGGGAATTACCCGGCGTCCTGCCCTGTGGTGCCCGGACTTTCCTCGGGATCGCTCCCGCGACTGCTCGGCCCACTCCGGCTGAGATTCTAGCCGAGGGGATTGATGAAGGGGAAGCGCTGCTGCAGGCGACCGGCTTCCTCGCGCGAGATGAAGAAGCGCCGGTCAACCGTGACGCGGCGCAGTTCACCGCTGACTTCCTTCAGATGCATGCGCAGTTCGGCATCGCCATCCGTCGTGCTCAGCAGATCCGCCAGCTGGCTCAGTTCACTGCGCATCACTCGCGCGAGATCGATCTCCCAGACGATGGGCTGATCAGCGGCCTGCGCATTGCCGCCATTGCCGTTGGCAGCGTTGCCATTGGCATGCCGGACCGGTTCTGTTCCGCTGATCTGTAAGCCGTTGCCATTTTCAGGCGGCGGGGTATGCCCGGCATGCGAGACCGGGTCCTCGTCATTCCCGCTGCGCTCCTGCACGAGCTGGCGCAGTTCCTCACTGCGCGGCTGCGGTTCGTCGTCCGGCTCGGCGAAGTCATCCTCCATCACCAGCTCATCGGCGTAGGCCTCGAACTGCTCATCTATGGTGATGATGCTGCCCTCCGGGAGCGAGATGCTCATGTCGTCATCCGCGAGCCGGGCCCCCTGGGGATCGTAGAGCTCAACCTCATCGACGACGATCTCCAGCCCGTCCCAGGCATCCTCGCCACCCTCGGCCACTTCCGGGATCTGGATCTTGCCCTTCAGCACCACGGCCTGGTTCTCCTTGATGATTTCCCGGGCTTTGGCATAGGCATTGGGCCAGATGATCACGCCGCTGCTGAGCTGCGGATCCTCGATGCGGCCCTTGGCGTAGGTCTTGCCACTGGTGTTGGCGGTGCGCACCTGCAGGTTGGTGAGGATCCCGCACAGGCCGTTGCCCTTGAGCGGCTGGTCCTGCCAGCGCGCGGGATTGTGCGAGACACTCTGGAACAGGTCCTCGATCTGCATGTAGCGCATGTCACGGAAGATCACGTGGTCGGCATAGGGATGGTGCGTGAGGAATACGCCGATTGCATCCTTCTCCGCGTAGGCCATGTCCTGCGGGGTGATGTCGCGGCTGGCGAATTCGCTGTCAGCGGGAGGCGGCGGGGGTGCCGCGTCCTCGAACATTGACATCGTAGCATTCTTCTCCGGCCCGCGGATGAAGCTCTCGATGTCGTCAAGATTCTTCAGCAGCTCGATGCGCTCAGGTTCGATGCAGTCGAAGGCCCCGGCCTTGACGAGCCCCTGCAGCACCTTCTTGTTGACACCCTTGCCCTTCATGCGTTCATGGAAGGCGGCCAGCGAAGTGAACTCGCCACCCTGACGACGCTCCTCGACGATCTCCAGCACGACCTTCTCACCGATGCCGCGGATCCCGCCAAGCCCGAAGATGATCCGGCCGTCAGCGGTGGGCACGAAGTCGAAGCGTCCGGCGTTGACACTGGGCGGCAGCACGGGCAGGCGCATCTTGCGGCACTGGCCGAGGATTTCGGCGAGCTTGGCGCTGTTGCCCATGAAGTTGTTGAGCATCGCCGTCATGAAGAAGCAGGGGTAGTGGCACTTCAGGTAGGCGGTCTGGTAGCTGATCCAGGAGTAGCAGGTGCTGTGCGCCTTGTTGAAGCCGTAGGCGGCGAACTGCGCCATCATGTCCCAGATCGCCTCGACCTCCTTCTGGTCGACGCCGCGCTCGCGGGCTCCGGCCACGAACTTGAGCTTCTGGGCCTCCATCACGTCGTGCTTCTTCTTGCCCATCGCCTTGCGCAGCACGTCCGCTTCCCCGAGCGTGAAGCCGCCGAGCTTGCGGGCGATTTCCAGCACCTGCTCCTGGAAGAGCAGCACGCCGCCGGTGCTGTCGAGGATCTCGGCGATGCTCGGATAAAGCGAGGCGGCCTCGGTACCTTTCTTCCGCGCTTCGAGATAGCGCGCGGTATTGCCGGACTGGATCGGACCGGGACGGTTGGCAGCGTTGATCGCGGCGAGGTCCAGCACGTTCTCCGGACGCCCGTCGATCAGCATTTTGCGAACCTGCGGGGCCTCGAACTGGAATACGCCGTAGCCATCGCCGCGCTGCAGCATGGCGTAGGTCTCGCTGTCACAGTCCTCAAGGCTGCGCAGGTCGAACTCGCTGCGCCCCCCGATCCCGCGGATGAATTCAACGGTGTCCTCGATCATGGTCAGGTTGCGCAGGCCGAGGAAGTCGAACTTGACGAGACCCGTATAGGGCACGGTGTCCATCGCGTACTGCGTAACGCGCAGGTCGCTGTCCTTGTGGGGCTGAACCGGTACGAAGTTCGGCAGCTCATCAGGGGCGATCACGACACCCGCGGCATGCACACTGTGGTGGGCGGCGATGCCTTCCAGCGCCTTGGCATCCTCGATCAGTTCACGGATCTCGTCGTGCTCGCGGATCAGTTTGCGCAGTTCCTCACTGGCGGCGACGGCTTCCTCGAGCTTCGGGTCCAGGCCGTGGATCTCCTTGGCAACGCGGTCCACGAACTGGTATTCGAGGCCCTTGGTACGGGCCACGGCCTTGACGACGGCTCGGGCCTTGAGGCGTGAGTAGGTCACAATCAGCGCCGTGCGGTCCGCGCCGTACTTCTGCTTGACATGCTCAATCACCTCATCACGGCGGCGCATGCAGAAGTCGATGTCGACATCCGGCAACTCGATGCGTTCGGGGTTGAGGAAGCGCTCGAAGTAGAAGCCGAAGTGGATGGGGTCGAGGTCGGTGATCTCCAGCGCGTATGACACCACGCTGCCGGCCGCCGAACCACGGCCGGGACCGACGGGGATGCCCTGGCTGCGCGCCCACTGGCAGAATTCGGCGCAGATCAGGAAGTAGGTCGTGAAGCCCTTCGGGATGATCACGGACAGCTCGTACTCCACGCGCTCCCGCAGCTCAGGCGTGATCTCGCCGTAGCGCTTGACGATGCCCTGGTAGACATCATGGCGCAGCAGGGTGTCGAAGCACTTCTGCTTGTCAGCGGTGCTGGCCAGTTCACCCTCGATTTCGCTGGCATTGAACAGCTCCACCAGCTCATCAGCGCTGACGGGGTCCTCCACGCCGCTGGTCCCGGCATCCGCCGGATGCTCCAGCAGCCAGCCGCGCAGGCGCGGAATCTCATCGAGCGGAATCGTGAAGCGCGGGAAGTGCACCTGCTCGAGGTCCAGCTCAAGGTTGCACATGTCGGCAACCGCGCGCGTGTTGGCAAGCGCCTCAGGGTTGTCCGGGAACAGCTCCTGCATTTCCTCGCGGGTCTTGATGTAGTAATCCGGGCCGGAGTACTTCAGGCGGTTGGTGTCGGTCAGGAGTTTCTTGTCACGCAGGCAGAGCACGCAGTCATGCGGCTGGGCGTCACTCTTGTGCACGTAATGGTTGTCATTCGTGGCAACGAGACGCAGGCCGTACTGCCGGGACTTGTCGGCGGCCCACTGGCGGAAGGGTTCCTCGATGTCGATGCCGTGGTTCTGGATCTCGAGGAACAGACGCTCGGAGCCGAAGATCTCCAGGTACTCCTGCAGCGCGGCATCCGCCTTGTCCTCACCCTCGCGGTGGAAGCGGCTGGCAACGACGCCGGCCGGGCAAGCGGTGAGGGCCACGAGCCCGGCGTTGTGCTCGCGGATGGCCTGCACGTCCACGCGCGGCTTGTAGTAGTAGCCGTGGGTATGGGCGATGGAGGTCAGGTGCATCAGGTTGCGGTAGCCTTCCTGGTTCATCGCCAGCAGCACGAAGTGGAAGCGCACGCGGTCCAGGTCGGGGTCCTTGTCCGTCAGGCGGCGGCTGGCGACGTAGACCTCATTGCCGATGATCGGCTTGATCCCGGCCTTGTGCATCTTCGTGTAGAACTCCATCGCGCCGTACATCACGCCGTGGTCCGTCAGGGCGTAGCTGTCGAACTGCAGCTGCTTGAGCCGCGCGGCGATGTCGTCAATGCGTGCGATGCCGTCCAGCAGCGAGTACTCGCTGTGGTTATGCAGGTGTACGAAGTCCGTCACTGATGCCTCTTCCGAAATCGGGGCGCACTGCCCCCGGGATCTCCATCCCGCTCTTCCGCCTGGGCCGCTGCGGGCCACGCCTGATTATAACTCCGGCGCTGCCGCGGGCTGGCAACCGGGTATCAGCGCGGCGGGCTATCCCATATAATCAGGCAGGAGACTGTGATCGGACATGAGCATACTCGTTGACAGGGAGAGCGTCAGGCGTTTGCTGGACCTCGATGACGCACTGGAGCTGGCGCGCCAGGCGCATGTGCATGCGGCGCGCGGCGAGGCCTTCATCGGCTCCGCCGGGCAGCTCGGCAAGCGCGTGGACGGCCGCCGCCTGCATGGGCTGAGCGCCACGTATTCCGGCATACCCGTGGTGGGGATGCATTCCAGCTACGCCTTCACCAATGAGCAGGGCCGGCTGCAGACCCAAGGTTATATCCTGCTGCACAACTTCAGCAACGGACAGCTGGCCGCACTGGTCGAGGCCTCGCTGATCTCGCAGCTGGCGCGGGCCTGCAATGCGGCACTGGCCAGTGAGTTCCTGATGCCGGCCAATGCCGCCGTGCATACGATCATCGCTGACCAGGTGAATGCACGGCAGCTGGCCCGCAGCGTGGCGCGGGTCGCCAATCTGCGCGAGTGCAGACTTGTGAGCGCTGAGCGAGGAGAGGAGATCGGACTGCTGGCGGACTGGATCGGCAAGACGAGCGGGGTGCCGACGGTACACACCACGGACATGGCCAGTGCGATCAGTGACGCGGACATCATCAGCATTGACGGCAGCTCCGAGGACTGGCTGCTGCGCGGGACGCAGCTGCGTCCGGGGACGCACATCAATTCCCTGGGGGCGATCGAGGAAGGCGTGCGCGAGCTCGATACCTTTGCCGTGCAGCGCTGCAAGGTCTACTGCGATCATGCTGAGCACAGCCGCAACTGCGCGGGGAATCTACTCGCAGCCGTCGCGGAGGACAAGTGGCAGTGGGAGAGGATGACGGGTGAGTTGGGGCAGGTGATCACAGGTGATGTGCCGGGGCGCACGGACCATGATGAGATCACGCTCTACAACGGCAGCGGGATGCCGCTGACTGAAGTGGTGCTGGCCTGGGAAGTGCAGCTGCGCGCGCTGGAACAGGGTCAGGGGCAGCAGGTGCAGCTCTAGCCTGGGGATTGATTCCGACTCGGGCCTGCCTGCTAAAATGCTGGCGGAGGGAGTCAATGCGCAGATTCAACCTATCCATCCTGATATCAGTGATCGCACTGCTGGCCATGGCCGGCTGTCCCAAGCCGCCGACCGGGAACACCGGCAATACCGGCAACACGAACACCGGAGGAACTGACGGGCAGGCACGGGCCCGCAACTACAACTTCCCGCTGCCGGCCGATGTCAAGAGCCTCGACCCAGCCCACATCACGGATACGGTCAGTGACAGTGTGGCCCAGCGCCTGTTCAACCGCCTGGTGAAGTTCGACACCGATGGCTCGGTGGAGCCTGATCTGGCGGAGAGCTATGAGATCTCCGACGACGGCCTGGTCTACACCTTCCATCTGCGCAGCGGCGTGAAGTTCCACAACGGTGAGGATCTCAATGCTGACGATGTGATCTACAGCTACACCCGGCTCGTTGACCCCGGCACCAACAGTGAACGTGCCAACCTGATGTTCTATGTGACGGGTGCCGCCGACTACCTGAATGGCAGCGCTGAGAGCGTCAGCGGACTCAAGGAAGTTGATGAGCGCACGGTGCAGATCAGTCTCAGCGCTCCCTATGCTCCCTTCCTGAACGTGCTGTGCATGACGACCTTCGGCGTCGTTCCCGGAAGTGAAGTCACACGGGATGAGAAAGGCTTCGGTGCCAATCCTGTCGGGACGGGACCCTTCGTGTTTGAGTCCTGGACTCCGGACGAGCGCGTGGTGCTGAAGGCCAACCGCACCTACTTCGGCCAGGTGCCGGAGATCGAGACCCTGACCTTCCGCATCATCAACGATGAGAACACCCGCTTCGAGAACTTCCGCAACGGTACGCTCGAGCACTGCGACATCCCGCCGAGCAAGATCAAGACCGTCACGGATGATCCGAAGCTCAGCGGTCTGATTTCCGGCGAGCCGGCGATGGACATGTATGCCTACGGCTTCAACTGTGACGCTGCGCCCTTCAAGGACAACGCCGCGCTGCGCCAGGCACTGAACTACGCCGTTGACAAGCAGAACATCATTGACAACATCTGGTCCGGGCTGGTCACGGCGCAGAATACGATCGTGCCTGCCGGGATGTTCTATCACTACGACGGCAGCACGGGTTATCCGTATGACCCGAAGAAGGCCGAGGAGCTGCTGGCCCAGGCCGGTTACCCTAAGGGTGAGGGCCTGCCGCCGCTGACGCTGAACATCGACCTGCAGCCCACGAACAAGCTTGTGGCCGAAGCCGTGCAGGAGGATCTGTCGCGCATCGGCGTGACGGTCAACATCGAAACCACGGACTGGGGTCCCTTCCTGGACAAGGTCTATGCCGGCAATTCACTGTTCTTCCAGAATACCTGGCTCGGTGATTACCCGGATCCTGACAACTGGCTGTACCAGCTGCTGCACTCGGAGAACTTCGGGGATGCCGGCAACATCTCCCGCTGGAGCAATCCGCAGTTCGATCGCCTCGTCAAGGAAGCACAGGTCGAGCCGGACCAGCAGAAGCGCAGCGACCTCTACCGCCAGGCTGAGGAGATCGCACTGAGCGAAGCGCCCTGGCTGCTGCTGTTCTGGAAGAACAGCTCGACGCTGGTCCAGCCTTATGTGCAGGGTCTGACGATCACCAAGATGGACCGTACGCCGCAGCTCAACAATGCCCCGATCGAGGAAGTCACATATTCGGACTGAGCCTTGAGTGAGACCGCCAACAGCGGGCAGGAACCCGCGGCAGCGCCTGCTGATGCAGGCAAACGCCGCAGGGCAGGGGAAGGCTCCGCCTTCTGGGCCTACGTGCTCAAGCGCCTCGGCGCAGCCCTGCCGGTGCTGATCGGCGTGACCTTCATCTGCTTTGCGATCCTGTCAGCAGCGCCCGGTGACCCGGTGCGGATCCTCATGGGCCAGCACTATGACGAGGAGATTGCCAGTGAGCTGCGCGTGAGCCTCGGTCTGGACCGGCCCTTCCTCGTGCAGTATGGAATGTTCCTCGGCCGGGTCAGCCATGGCGACCTGGGCCGCAGCTACGTGAAGAACCTGCCGGTGGCGGAATATCTCGCACCGAAGTTCGGCAACACGATGCAGCTCACACTCGTGGCGATGTTCATCGCCATCGTGTTCGGGGTCAGCGCCGGGATCATTTCCTCTGCCTGGAACCGCAGCTTCTGGGACTATGCCCTGATGCTGCTGGCTGTAGCCGGGATCTCGCTGCCGGTGTTCTGGCTCGGGATGTTGCTGCAGCTGCTGTTTGCCAACCATCTGGGCTGGCTGCCGGTCTCGGACATGAGTTACTCCGGCAACCCGGAGGTGCTCTGGAATGACGTGGGCGGCAGCTACATCGCCTGGCTGTGGCACATGTCGATCAAGTACTACGTGCTGCCGGGCTTCACCCTGGCAACGGTGCCGATGGCGATCATCGCGCGCCTGACCCGCTCCAGCATGCTCGAGGTCATGAAGCTGGATTACATCCGCCAGGCGCGGGCCAAGGGCCTGGCCTACCCACGGGTGGTGATCACGCATGCCCTGCGCAATGCGCTGATCCCGATCATCACCGTGGTCGGCAACAACTTCGCCGTGCTGCTGACCGGTGCGGTTCTGACCGAGACGGTCTTCGCTTGGCCGGGGATGGGCCGGGCCATGGTGGAGGCCATCAACCAGCTTGACTACCCGGTGGTGCTTGGCGGTGTGATGATCATGGCCGTGGTGTTCGTGGTCGTCAATCTGATCGTGGACCTGACCTACGGGCTCGTGGATCCGCGGGTGAGGTACGGCTGATGCGCGATCTGCTGCGCCAGCTGTTCCGTCATGGTTCCGGTTTCGTGGGCCTGGTGATCGTGTTCGTGGCGGTCGTGGCCGGCCTGTTCTGTGGCACGCTTTCACCCTTCAGCCCGACATACCAGTACCGTGGCCAGGAGAAGCTTCCGCCGGGCAGCGCAATCACGGCTGATGAAGCACGGCAGGCGAGCTATGCTGACAACGGCCAGCGCAGCAGCGGGACCTTCATCTGGGGTACGGACAGCAGCGGGCGCGATGTCTACAGCCGTGTGCTTCACGGGGCGCGGATCTCCCTGCTCGTCGGTGTGGTGGCGACGATTATCAACGTGCTGATCGGGCTGCTGATCGGCACGGTTTCCGGCTATTTCGGGGGCTGGACCGACACCCTGCTGATGCGCCTGACGGATACCTTCTTCGCCTTTCCCGGTGTGTTGCTGGCGATCATCATCCTCGCCACTCTCAACAATGACGAGGTGAAAAGCGTACTGGGAAGCATCAGCGGCAGCATTGACCCCGGCATCTGGGGCCTGTTCATCGCGCTCGGGCTGACGGGCTGGACCGGGATAGCGCGTGTGATCCGCGGCACCGTGATTTCGCTCAGGGAGAAGGAATTCATTGAGGCGGCCCGGGCCGTGGGCTGCAGCAACTCAAGAATCATCCTGCTGCACATCATCCCGAACTGTATGGCACCGTTGACGGTGCTGGCCACGATGCAGGTGGCCTACAACATCCTCAGTGAAGCGGGGCTGAGCTTCCTAGGACTGGGGATCCAGCCTCCCAATGCCAGCTGGGGCGGGATGTTGTCCACGGCGAAGAACTACTTCTACGACATGCCCTGGTGGGGAATCTTCCCGGGTCTGGCGCTGGCATTGACCGTGCTTGGTTTCAATCTGCTGGGTGATGGACTGCGCGACATTCTTGATCCGCGCATGAAGGTTCGAACCTGAAAATCCCCGCGTAAGTCTTACTTAATATAAGGTCAGTTTCACGGGAATTTGGCGGCTATACGCCTGTTTCACCCACATATGGCCGGGGTATATTAAGGCGTGAGGATGATGGACCGGGACCGCAGGGTTTTGTTCCAGAATCAGTGAGACTTCCTCAGGAGAATCAAATGGTGAAAGTAATGGATAACTCGGTTGAGCTCAAGGTTCCCACCAATGCGGACTACGTCTCCGTGGTGCGGCTGCTCGTCTCCGGTCTGGGCAACAGGCTGGGACTGCCGCTGGACGAACTGGAGAACCTGAAGCTCGTGATCGGGGAGGCCTTCATCACCGTGGCCGAGAAGTGTACCGGGGCCACTGGCCTGATCAATCTGCGCTGGACGCAGGATGAGTCTCACATCTCCGTTTCGATCTCCGACCCCAGCGGCAAGCACAAGAGTGTCACCAACGCCGCGAATCTGGCCGTCCTCAAGAACCTGGGTGGCGAGTATAATTCCAGCGTGATCGATGGCGTGGAGCACCTCGACATCGGTTTCGACATCAAATACCGGGAAGACAGGCCATTCATCTTCGATGACAGAACGGACGGACGAGCCTAACCAGCTTTACGAAACTGATGACCGTGAAAGGGAGCGCGAGGAAGAGCGCGCCCTTTTCGCGCGTTACATCGCGGATCCGTCCCAGTCCAACGAAGAACTGATCGTCGAGAAGTTCAAACCCCTCGTCTACCGCATCGTCCACAAGTTCAAGTACCAGCCTGACCAGTTCGACGACCTCGTGCAGGTCGGGAGCTATGGGCTACTGCTTGCGGTACGGCGCTTCGACCTTGAATACAACTACCGCTTCTCCACCTATGCCTGGCAGACGATCCAGGGGGAGATCCAGCGCTACTTCCGTGACAAGACCTGGGCACTCAACGTGCCGCGAGACCTGAAGGAACGTTCGCTCAAGGTCTTCAACACCGTGAATGAGCTCAATGCAAACTCCGAGCAGGAGCCGACCGTCGCTGAGATCGCCACGAAGACCGGCTTCAGTGAGGAGCAGGTGCTGGAGGCGATGGAGCTCGGCAGTGCCTACCATCCGCAGAGCTTCAAGGACAATGAGCGCGAGAGCGACATCAGCTTCAGCATGTCCGATGACGGTTCTGCAAGTGCCAGCCATGACCTGAACAGCACCAAGCGCGGGATCTTCTGGGAGAGCATCCTCTCCAACCTGACTGAAACGGAGAGCAAGGTGGTCAAGCTCTATTTCTTTGAGCAGAAGACCCAGAAGGAAATCGCCGACATCCTCGTCACGAGCCAGATGAATGTCTCGCGCCTGACGCGCAAGGCACTCGGCAAGCTGCGCGGGATGCTGGCACCCGAGGACCTCGAAAACCTCGCAATGTGAAACCTGCGGACCTGTTCCGCTATAATCCTATTCAGTGGAAAGATTCTTCCTAAATCCGCTCGCACTGGCCTGGGGGGCGCTCGCCGGCGGAATCATCCTGCTCTATATCCTCAAGCTCAAGCGCGTCAAGGTTGATGTCAGCTCGACTCTGCTCTGGGAGCAGGCCCTGGCCGACTTCCGGGCAAATGCCCCCTGGCAGAAGCTGCGGCGCAACCTGCTGATGATCCTGCAGATCATCGCGCTGATCCTGCTGGCCCTGGCATTGTCCCGGCCCTTCATGTTTGACAACTTCGTTGAGCGCGGCAAGACGATCTTCGTGATCGATGCCAGCGCTTCGATGCTGGCCCGCGACGGCAGTCCGGACCGGCTGGCGGATGCCCTGCGGCTGGCTGATGATGCCGTGACCGGCTTCCCGCGCGGTGCCGAGGGCATGGTGGTCGTGGCCGGTCCCCAGAGCCCGATCACGCTCAGCGGCTTCACAGGCAACAAGAGCACACTTAAGAAGGCGATCTCGCGCGCCCGGGACTATGCCGGAGGCCAGGCCGATCTGGACAGTGCGATGCGCTTCTGTTCATCTCTCTCCGAGCGCGACGGCGGTCTGCAGGTCGTGATCTTCTCCGACGGGGCCGTGGAGGACCTCAGCCCGGACAGCACCACCGATCTGCAGATTCGCTTCTTCCCGGTGGGTTCCAGCGCTGACAATGTGGCGATCGTCGGTGCCGGGGCGCGGCTCAATCCGCTCAGCGGCTTCTATGAACTGTTCGTTGCGGTGCACAACTTCTACGGGACTCAGCAGGAATTCTCGCTGACCCTGTTTCGCAATGATGTTGACAGCGTGAGCGAGGAAGTCAGCCTGCGGCCAGGCCAGCGCCGTGAGATCGTGATTGACCAGGTGCCGTATTTCCCCGATCCGCTGAAGGTCGAGATTGACATTGAGGACACTCTGCGCGAGGACAACGAGGCCTGGATCGTGCTGCCGCAGCGTCCACGCTACAAGGTTGCGCTCTGCTCCCAGGGTGACAGCATCCTGCTCCGGGCGCTGATGCAGAGCCTGCCGGACATTGACTACTTCGAGTATGACGGCAGCAGCTTCACGCAGATCATCACCGCTGACAGCGGCGAGAGCATTGACGACGGCCAGCCTGTCAGCACCGACATGGATGTCTGGGTGGTGGAGGGTGATGCGCCATTCGTTGCCGACCCTTCGGACAGCTACCTGTTCATCAACAGCACGGCCAGCCCGCTGCTGCCGGTGGAGGCGGGGGCGGAGGTCCAGAAGGACTATCAGGCGGATCCGCCGGTCTATCTGGCCGTGGTCGGCGAAAGCGTCACGCATCCGATCACGCGCATCGCGCGTTTCAACACGCTCAACCTCAACAGCCAGCGCCGCGTGCAGCTCAAGCCCTATGCGCGCAGCATCATTGACACGAGCGAGGGGCCGCTGGTGGTCGAAGGTGACAACAACGGCCAGCGCACGGTCTATCTCGCCTTCGACATCTACGACAGCAACTTCCCGGTGCTCAGCGCCTTCCCCCTGTTCATGATGGATACGATCACCTACCTCGGCCAGGGCAGCGCAGGGAGTGCCGGCAACGGCATCAGCGCCGGGTTGACGGCGGAGCTGCTGGCACCGGTCGAGGCAGTGAGCTACCGCCTGCGCATGCCGGATGGCAGCGAGGAAACGGTGCCGCTCAATTCACGGCGCTTCGCGATCAGTGACACACGGCGCACGGGGATCTATGAGGTCAGCTATCTGGATGATGCCGGAGGCCTGATCAGCGAGAGCCTGCTGCCGGTCAGCCTCGTCAATGAGTTCGAGAGCAACATCGCTCCGGCGCAGACGATCCGTACGAAGAATGCGGAGGAGTTCCTCGCCAGCAACGGCACGGAAAGCCTCGGGGAGATCCGCGGCGTGCAGGAAGTGATGCGCAACCGCGAGTTCTATCCCTGGATCATCGGCATCGTGCTGCTACTGATCAGTCTCGAGTGGTATCTCTACCACACGCGGATCTTCTGATCAGCCGCGCTGCCCGCCGCTGCGCGCCGTTTCATACATCCCCATCAGCTGCCTGGCCAGTTCGCGGTTGAGCTTGTGCCCGCTCAGGTGCGCCGTGATGTCCGCCTGCCAGTCAAAGGGCAGGATGTAGAGATCGCCCAGCAGATCCAGCACCTTGTGGCGCGCGAATTCATTGCTGAAGAACAGCGGCTTGTTGGGCTGGCCATTGCGCAGCACGAGGGCGTCCTCCTCATGCTCATTGTGCAGGAAGCCGGCACTGCGGGCCAGCTGGGCCTCACGCTCCGTGATGAAGGTCCGCGCCGGCAGCAGTTCGTTGACAGCCATGCCGCGGTCCAGCTCAGAGACGTAGAGCTGCTCGCCGAGTTCCGGATGGGCGAAGCTGTAGCTGATGCGCAGTTCGTCGCAGGGGGCAAGGCGGATGTAGCTCTCGCCATCGTTGATTTCCAGCACTTCGCCGATTGTCAGCAGCGGACGCTGGATCCCGAGTGATTCATCCGGCACCGCGGCGATAGCGTCATACAGGCTGGCGGCACCGCCGTCGTGGTTGGGAAGCTCCGGCCCATCAACGTGGATCTCCGCGCTGTCAATCCCGGCGGCCCAGAGTGCGGCCTGGATATGCTCAGTGACTGCCAGGCTCAGGCGGCCATTGCTGAGCACCGTGCAATTGGGCTGCTCATGGAAATTCTGCACCACGGCTTCGATGGGCTGGCCTTCTCGGTAGTAGGTCAGGCCGCTGCCTTCATAGCGCGGGACGATCACCGCCCGGCAGTTCAGACCGCTGAACAGGCCGCGGCCCTCGATCACGACGGGTTCGCTGACGGTTGCCGAATGCATCTTGCTCTCCATCATCTGACCAGCTCCCTCAGCAGCTCCCGCATGGATCGCGGGGACATTGACGCGCCGGATATGTTGCGCGGGTCAGATATGTTACCGAATACATCATCAAACAGGCTCTTCTTCTCGCTGAGGATCCTGACCAGTCTTTCCTCAACAGTATTACGGCAGATCATGTTGACTACAAATACAGTTTGCTTCTGGCCCAGGCGATGGGCGCGGGCCACACGCTGATCAAGCTTTGCCGGGTTGAAGGGCAGGTCATAGTTGATCACCATCGAGGCGCTCTGCAGGTTGAGGCCTGTGCCGCCGGCATCCGTGGAGAGGAAGATCCGGTCCTCGCCGCGCTGGAAGCGCTCCACGAGCTGCTGGCGCTCCTCGGCCTTCAGTCCGCCGTGCAGGAAGCCGCAGCTGTAGCCGCGTGATGTCAGCAGGCGCAGGATGATTTCGCCCATGCGCGTCCACTGCGTGAAGATGATCACCTGGCGGTCGAGGGTGCTGACCTCATCCTCAAGGATCGCCTCCAGCTCATTGAGCTTCTGGCTGCTGGTGTACTGCGGGTCGATCAGTTCCGGGCTGTCGCAGACCTCGCGCAAGCGCTGCAGCAGCACCATCGCGTTCTGGGTATGGGTACTGTCCCAGGCTTCCTGGCTGAGCATCTCGCGGGCCTCGCCACGCAGTTCGCGGTAGATGCCCTTCTGCTCATCGGTCAGCTCCAGGCGGGCGTAGCTGGTCACGAGCGGCGGCAGATCCTCGAGGGCCTCTTCTTTGGTGCGGCGCAGGGTGATCCCGGCGATCTTGCGGGCCACTTCCTCGACATGGCGGTAACCCTTGATGCTGCCGAACTGGTCGGTGAGCACGTAGCGGTCGCGGAAGGAGATCGGGTTTTTGCCAAGGGCGCGGTCGTCAACGAACTTGAGGATCGTGAACAGTTCCATCAGCTGGTTCTCGAGCGGAGTGCCGGTCAGCACGAAGACGTTGGCAGCAGGGATCGAGAACACCGCCTGAGCGGTCTTGGTGCGGAAGTTCTTGACGCGCTGGGCCTCATCGAGGATCAGGAGCTGCGGGGCCAGTTTGGTAAGCTGCTCGATGTCGCGGTGCACCAGCTCATAGTTGATCACACTGAAGAATGGCGTGTCGTCAACCCCGAGCAAGCCGCCGGCACCTGCTGCATCGTAGATCGCCTGGCGCTCCTGCTTCGTGCCGCCGATCACCTGCACGCGCTCGCCGGTGAACTTGCTGATCTCGGCCTGCCACTGGTACTTGAGCGAGGAGGGACAGACCACAAGCACACGCTGCACTTCGCCGAGCTGCTTCAGATAGAGCGCGCCGCTCATGGCCTGCAGGGTCTTGCCAAGCCCCATGTCGTCAGCCAGCAGGGCCCGGCGGTTGTGCACGAGGAAGCCCACGCCTTCACGCTGGTAGCCGTAGAGCTCGGCCCGCAGCTTGCCGTTCAGCACATTGGCAACGGATTGCTCATAGCCGGGATCGGAGCAGACCCGGCGCAGGGCATGGTAGTGCTGCACGATTTCGGCAATCCCGGGGTCGACACGCAGCCATGCTCCGGCCTGTTCCAGGCTGTCCAGCAGCTGCTGCAGGGCGGTGGGATCCTGCACGGTATGCACGCGGTCGATAGCCGGGCTGAGGATCCGCTGCAGTTCAACATTCAGGAACTGCGGGGTGTGGTAGACCTGAATCTGGCGGAAGAAGCTCAGACTGGGTTCAATGCTCAGGGCATCAGAGGCGAAGTGTTTCAGAGCCGGTACGAAGTCCGGGGTGAAGCGCACATTCGAGGCATGCCGGCGCAGCAGCTTTTCCACGCGCCAGATGTCATGGTTGTGCAGCAGCTTGCCCTCGGCATCGCAGTACTGCGTGCGGATCTGCCGGATACGCGGGGCGGTGTCAGCCACGGCGGGGTGCACATGGAAACTGGCAACGCCCTCCGCCACCGCGCCGTGGATCAGCACGCTGAAGCGCTTCATCTCCTCGTCATAGAAGGCATTGAGCGCGGCCCAGTCAGTGCCTTCGAAGGTCTTCTGGGCATTGACCTCGGCCAGCTCACGCAGCAATTCCGGCCAGGCGGAGATTTCCTTCAGGGCATTCCAGTTGCTGAAGTGGCTGTTGATCACGCTACGGATGCGCGCGGGCAGGTACTTGCGGTTGCCGCGGAACACCACGGTCCGACCGTCCCTGCCACCGATCTCCAGCCTGGCTCCTGCCACGACCCGTTATTATAGCTTACATCCGTTTAGTACGCTCAGCGCTGCCGCTGCGTCTACAGTTGGCACGGTTCGCGCTAGAATCAAGGGATGTCAGCAATACAGCATCCCCTGCTTCCCGAAGTCAATCTTGACGACGTGACCCGCAGCCTGCACGGCGAAGTCGTCAGCAACCGCCGCTACCTGCATGAGCATCCCGAGGTCGGGATGGAGACGCATGAGACGGCGCAGTACATTGAGCAGCAGCTCAGCAAATATGGACTGGAATCGAATCGCTGCGCCGAGACCGGCGTGATCAGCATGATTGACAGTGGACAGGCCGGACCGACCGTGATGCTGCGTGCGGACATTGATGCGCTGCCGATCACGGAGGAGAACACGCATGAGTATGTCTCGCAGAACGTGGGGCGGATGCATGCCTGCGGACATGACACCCATACCGCGATGCAGCTCGCCGTCAGCCGCCGGCTGAAGGAGGAGGGCATTTCCCGCGGACGGATCAAGCTGCTGTATCAGCCCGGCGAGGAAGGGCACCACGGCGCACAGAAGATGATCGCTGACAACGCCCTGAAGGGGCCGGGCGTGGATGTCTGCTACGGCCAGCACATCTGGGCCGGCTGCCCGACGGGCCAGATACAGATCAGTGCCGGTCCGGTGATGGCGGCGGTGGACACCGTGCACATCGTGATCCACGGCAAGGGCACGCATGCGGCCTTCCCGCATGGTGGCAACGATCCGATCTACTGCGGGGCGCAGATCGTCACGGCGCTGCAGAGCATCGTCTCGCGCAACATCGACCCGCTCAAGAGCGCAGTGATCACGGTCAGCGAGTTCCACGCCGGCACCGCCCACAACATCATCCCGCCGTTTGCAAAGCTGACCATGAGCGTGCGCGTATTCGAGCGCGATGTGCACCAGATCCTGAAGCGCCGGATCCACGAAGTGGTGAACGGCATCGCCGACAGTCTCGGTTGCAATGCCGACATCGACTACTCCCATGAGCAGGTGGCAACGGTCAACGACGCGCGCGTGGCGGAGCTGGTGCGTGAGGAGGCCATCGCCATCGTCGGCGCTGCCAACGTGACTGATGACCAGCAGACGATGGGTGCCGAGGACTTCAGCGACTTCCTCGCCGAGGTGCCTGGGGCCTTCGCCTTCATTGGTGCAGCCAGCATCGAGAAGGAGTGCATCTACCCGCACCACCATCCGAAGTTCAACATTGACGAGGATGCGATGGCCATCGGCAACGAGCTGATGTACCGCGTGGCCAAGAGGCTGCTCGCCGAGTACTAGGCCGTGCTGAGTTTTCCCTCGCCGCGGATGGGGCAGGCCGGCCTGGTGCTGGTGCTGTTTTCGCTGCTGGGATACCTCTGGGCACCGGCCTTCCTGATTGCCAGCGGACTGGCGCTGCTGCTGGCGATGCTCGCTCTGCTCGACCTGCTGTCCACCCGCAGCATGCTACGCGGCAGGCTCAGCGTGGAACGTGATTTTCCGCAGGCCGTGACCGTGGAGACACCGCGCAGCGGAATGCACCTGCTGCACAATTCCAGCCGGATCCCGGTGCGTTTCAGGATCCACGAGGACAGCCTGCCGGAGTTCCGCAAGAGTCTGGCAACGGGCTGGGCCACGGCTGCGGCCGGGGAAAGCTGTGAGATCCCACTCGTGATCCGCAGCCTGGAGCGCGGCGAACGTGAGCTGGGCGGGATCGGACTGCGGGTGCTGGCCGGGCTGCAGCTCTGGATCACACAGATACGCATCGAGCCCGGACAGTCAGTCAGGGTCTATCCGCAGATCGAGGAACTGACCGGTGGCGACCTGTTCGCGCACCGCCGCCGCCTGTGGGGCATCGGCCAGCACCACAGCCGCAAGTTCGGGCGTGGGACGGATTTCGACCACCTGCGTGAATACACGCCGGATGACGAATACCGCGGCATCAACTGGAAGGCCACGGCCCGGCGCGGCCGTCCGGTTGTCAACCAGTTCCAGGTTGACCAGAGCCGTGACCTGATGCTGCTTGTCGACTGCGGCCGGCTGATGCACACGGAGATCGGCGGACGCCCGCGGCTAGACCGTTATCTCGACGCCGCGGTGCAACTCGCCTATCTTGCGCTGTCCCAGAAGGATCGCGTGGGCCTGATGGCCTTCTCCAGTGAGACCCGGCGCTATGTGCCGCCCGCACGGCGCCAGCGCCAGCTCGATGCAATCATCGAGGCCGTGTTTGACCTGCAGCCGGAGTTCGTGGAGAGCGACTATGCGCGGGTGCTGGCCATGCTTCGCTCACGCCACAGCAAGCGCGGGCTGGTGGTGCTGTTCACCGACCTCGTGGACAGCGTTTCCAGCCAGCGGGCAGTTGCCAACCTCAGCCGCCTGGCGCGCACGCACCTGCCGATCATCGTGATCCTTGACGACCCGCAGATTGAGGAGATGGCCCGCAAGCGGACGGAGGGCAGCGATGATGCCTACATCAAGGCCAGTGCCGAGGTGCTGCTGCAGCAGAAGCGGCGCACGATCCAGGAGCTGCGCAGCCGTGGCTGCATGATTGTCAACGTGGCGGCGGAGAAGCTCAACGGAGCCGTGATCAATCAGTACCTGCAGGTCAAGGCCCGCAATCTCATCTGAGCCCGAGGCTGTGCTGGCGCAGGTATTCAAAGGCCTGGGTCCAGGCCTGGTTGCGGTGGGACAGTTCATTCTTGCGGCTGCGGTCCAGTTCGGCGAAGCTGCGGCCGCTGGCCTGATCAATGAAGATCGGGTCATAGCCGAAGCCCTGGTTGCCACGCGGTTCCTCGGCGATCACCCCGGTCACGCTGCCACGCCAGCTCTCCACGAGCACACCGTTCACGGCGAGCGCGGTGTATGCCAGGAACTGCGCGCTGCGGTCACGCTGGCCGCTGAGCCGGTCCAGCACCATCCAGTTGCGTTCCACGTCCGTCTCTGCGATGCGTGCACTGTGCACCCCGGGCCAGCCCAGCAGCGAGAAGACCATCAGGCCGCTGTCCTCGCTGATCACCGCTGGGGCGATGCCGTGTTCGCGGCGCAGCCAGAGGCTGTACTTGACGGCCTTGATCACGGCATTTTCCTCGCAGGTAGTGCCGTTCTCCTCAATGTCCGGACAGCCTGGGAAGTCGGAGACGGGACGAAGTTCCAGGCCGCTGGCGGCAGGCAGCACCGCGATCTCGCGGACCTTGCCCTCGTTCCTGCTGGCGATGACGATCACGGGGCTATTCTAACCGAAAGCGGCTGCTGCCAATCTGCAGGGTGTCCCCGCTCTTCAGCTGCTGAGCCATCCCGGGCTGCAGGCGGCTGCCGTTGACAGTTGTGCCGTTCGTGCTGCCACCGTCGACGATGTTAGCCGTGTCCTTCGTGAGTGTGATCACACAGTGCCGGCGGCTGGCCTGGCTCTCCTGGCTGAGCACGATGCTGCCTTCGCTGCGGCCGATGGCATTCTCACCTTCCGCAAGCTCAAAGCGCTGTCCGCTGCAGGCTCCCTCCGTACCGACGAGGGCCGTGGGGCGCTTGCCGGAAGCGCTGGGTACATTTCCACTAAGCATGTCCTGCTCTGTGATCTGCCCCAGTGGTTCATCACGGAAGTAGCGGGCTTCCTCAACGCGGCCTTCACCCTCGCGGTATTCCTTTTCCGTGAAAATGAAGCTGGAGGTGCCGAGCATGAAGGCATCACCCGTGCGCAGCAGCTTGCGGGCCAGCATGGCACCGCCGTAGAGGATCGGTGAATCCGGGTCAGTGACCTCCAGCAGATAACCGTCGTTGGTCTCGCGGATGCTGGCGTGGATCGGCAGCATGCCCGGGTCTCCGGCGACGCGCAACTGGCAGAGTTCGCTGGTACCGATGTCAATCCCTCTGGTGCCGATCACGTAGTCCTTGCCTTCCAGCGGCGTGATCTGCAGGGTGAGCCAGACCCGCCGCGAGATGCGGTAGATCGTGGCGATGATCAGCAGCACGAGCACCACGGCGATGGCGATCAGGCCGGGGACGAGTGCCCGGCCCAGCGCCTGGGCCAGACCGGGGCTTCGGTAGCTGTACTGCCCCGGGATCGTGCTGCGCACATTGTTGAGGCTGACGTTGATGTCGGTCAGCTTGCCTTCGGCGGCAGCCTGGATGGAGGTGTATTCCAGCAGGTACTCATTCTGGATCTGGTTGAGGATGCTCTGGTAGACCTCGCCGAGATCACCGGCAGTCGGACTGTCAAAATGCAGACCGCCGGTCTTCTTGGCAAGCTGCTGCAGGGCAGAGCGGTTGACGAGTTCACCGAGTGCAAGTGTGTAGATGGAAAAGCC
Organism: bacterium; assembly: GCA_020440605.1. Lineage (GTDB taxonomy): Bacteria > 4484-113 > 4484-113 > 4484-113 > JAFGCY01 > JAHEFU01. The sequence goes on from JAGRNT010000017.1 coordinate 39,410, forward strand.
CTTGTTCTCGGCCATCGCCTCCGACTCGTAGACCTGCATCACGGTCTGCAGTGTCTCGAGGCTGTTCGTGTCCATGCCGTCAGAAAGCACGATCAGTGCCTTGCGAGCCTCCTGCTCGTCGTCAACGAGATCCTCGATGCCGATCTTCAGGCCGTCCCAGAGCGTGGTCTGGCCCCAGGCCGCGAGGAAGTCCAGTTCCTTCAGCAGCTGCTGGTGGTCGGAGGTCATGCGCACGGTGGAATAGGCGGCATCCGAGAAAGTCACGAGTCCCACGCGGTCATCGGGCTGGAGCTGAGCCACGAACTCGCGGATAGCCTCCTTCTCCATGTCCAGCGGAGAGGGGCCGGTCTGGCTGTTGTCACCGAGCATGCTGCCGCTGACATCCACCACGAACATCACGGAAAGCGGCAGGTTCAGTTCATCACGGTTGGCAAAGCGTACTTCCCCGACGGACTGCTGGTTCTCCTCGATCACGAAGTCCTCAGGCAGCAGGGTGCGCACCGGTACTCCACCCTCATCGGCGACGGAGACGAAGGCCCGCACCGTGGGGAAGTCACTGAGCTCGATCTGGCTCACCCGCAGTTCGACATTCTCCTTGTACTGCAGGTGCGGGTCCGCATTGCGCCTGGAGCCACGCTGGCTGGGGGCGCCTTCATTCTCTTCCTTGGGGCTGGGCTGTTGTGTCGCCGGATCCTGGGCGCGCACAGCGGCCAGCGGAACGAGGAGCAGCAGGAGCAGTGGCAGCAGGCGCCTGAGGATGCGCATCAGGAGCGGCCCTCGACGCGGAACTGCGTGGTGCCGATGCGGATCACATCACCCGGCGCCAGAGCGGCGCTGTCAATCTTCGCATTGTTCAGGAAGGTGCCATTGGTGCTGCCACGATCGCTGAGTGTGGCCATACCCTGCTCGTCAACACTGATCCCGGCGTGGTTGCGGGAGACCTGGTTGTCCTTGTCCAGCAGGATCTCCGCATCGGCGCGACCGATGCCGTGATCGCCGCTGCCGAGGGGATACTCCGTGCCCAGGTACAGCCCGCCGATGGCAACCAGTTTGGAGACCGGTGCCGGGCTGCGCTCCGGCTGAATCGCCTCCGGGGCAGCGGCGGGCGAAGTGCTGGCTGCCGCGCCGATGGGCGTTGTGTCGATCGGGATCGGTTCGAGTTTCTCCGGTGTGCGTGGTCCAGCCGGGCTGGCCGGTGCCGTGGCCAGCACCTGATCCAGTTGTGCCTGGGCACCGGGAATGCGGCCGAGGTTCTGCTTGTCCCTGATCAGCCGGATCACCAGCAGGCTGAGCATCCCGAGACTGAGCAGCATTGCCAGCCAGAAGCCGAGCGTGATGATCTGCATCCCGGCCGGGCCTCCGGGCAGGGCCTTCAGGACAGGCCCATCCTGGCGGAAGATCCAGCCGTAGCTGACGAAACCGCCAAGCAGCATGCAGAGACAGGAGAAGGCCCGTACATAGTGGTTGTCCACCACCTCCGCCGTGAGCATGATCAGCCATGCAGCGATCGGGAAGCAGATGATCGCAAAGGCGTCGATCAGACCCTGGCGGCCGAGCTTGGCCTGGGAGAGGGCCAGGTACTGCCAGGCGGTCAGTCCCACCCCGATGCCGCAGAGCGCAACGATGAAGCGCAGCAGCACCTTGTTGTAAAGGAAAAATACCATCGTGACTATCATAATTTATGACCCCCGCGCAGGCTGTGAGGTTGCGCATCTGTGGGAAATCAGCGGATCTGGGCTGCTATGCTTCTGTGATGCTGATCGACATCAGCCGCACGCTGCGCGAGGACTGTGCCGGCTATCCCGGTGATCCGCCGTTGCAGTTGCAGCGTGACCCGGACGTGGACAGAGGTGGGGAATACAGCTTCACGCGGATCGGGATGCATAGTCACTGCGGCACGCATCTTGATGCACCGCGGCATTTCATTCCCGGAGGAGCCTGCATCGGGGATTATCCGCTGGAGGCTTTCTGTCCGCTGGCCGAGGTGCTTGACTGCCGTGGTCTGCATGACATCACCGCTGAGCACTTGCGGGGGAGGCTGCAGCGGAATGACACCGCAGTACTTCTGCTGACGGATGCATCCGCATATGACGAGCGGGAATATGTTGCCGGCCATCCCGGACTGACGGTGGATGCTGCACAGTTCCTGCTGACGCGGCAGGCCAGGCTGCTGGGGATCGATTACCTGTCAGTGGAGCGTGACGGGGAAGGGGACTTCCCGGTTCACCGGTTACTCCTGGGAGCAGGCTTCCTGCTGCTGGAACACATCATTCTCAGGGATGTCGCGCCGGGCATCTACCGGCTGACCTGTCTGCCGCTCAAGCTGGACAATGCCGAGGCGGCTCCCTGCCGGGCCCTGCTCACAGCCGCAGATCCCGTACGCTGATTTCCTTGTCACTGGGATCAACCGGGGATTCCGACTCAGAATCAGCGTCGTCATTCCTGCCGGCTGCGGTCAGTCCCGGCAGGAAGCCGAGAGCGAGGACGATCAGACCGGCCAGCAACAGGGCGGCCAGCACGCGATAGAAACGGAAGGCCTGCACACGGTCCAGCGGGATGCCGAAGTCAGGGCTATAGAAGCCGGCGGGCTGGAACAGTGAGGCATACTCGCGTTGCCAGTTTCCCTCGAGCTGGCTGCGTTCCAGAAGTTCCAGACTGCTGTCGGAGAAGCGCAGTGCCGCACCATCCGAATTGAGCAGAATCAGCTCAGGCTTGTCAGGATCATGCAGCAGAGCGCTGTCGAAACGGCGTTCCAGTGCGGCTGGCAATGCTGCCGTTGAGATTCGCCAGGCCTGCTGCTCCTCATCCTGTCCAGCCTCGATCCCGATGCAGTGCAGATAGCGCTGGTTGTCAGTGGTGATGAACAGCCGGCCATCCCGGTACTTCGGATCCAGCAGGGAATCAAGATAGCAGTGGGCATCCTTGAAGGGCAGGTACTGGTGACCGGGCAGCAGATGCACGATTGCTCTTGCTTCAATGGTCAGGAAGCGGATCGTGAGGTCTTCGATCGGTGGTTCCGGATAGCGCGTTTCCTTCAGGCTGCGGATATCCACCTCGCCATCGGCATTGAGCGGGACTCCTGTGTCCGTAACATCTCCGTCCGGCTTCTGGCCGCGCAGGCGCAGGGAGGAGCGGCGGATCTTCTCCAGGGTAAGCGAGCCGGGCTTGATGTCAAAGCCGACTCCCTCAGTGCGGTAGGTCGAGGATATCGAGGGATTGCTGTCGACATGTACTCCTGTGAACAGTTCGGCCTCGGCAAGTTCCGCGAATTCGCCTGCGGGTCCGTAGGTGTACTTGCTCATTCTGTCGACGTAGCCCCGGCGCTCGATCACCAGCTCCCGCTCCTCAGTGATGAAGGCGCGCTGGATCCCGAACTCACTGTTGGGGAACTCTGCGGATATGCGGTTTCGGCGGATCAGTCCCCAGGGTGTGAACAGGTTCCAGATGCAGAACATGATCAGCAGGATCGACCAGCCCCGCAGCCGGCTGAGACCGAGACGGCGCTGCCGGCCTTCGTTGTAGAAGCTCTCGGGCAGTTCCATGCTCATGTGAAGAAGCAGTGCAGTACGAGACGGGCGGCATCAAGGATTGACAGCCGCGGATCGGTGAGCAGCAGGTCGGCATGCTGCCGGCTGGCGCTCGATTGCTTCCACATCCCGTACAGTCCTGTCCTCCCGTGCCTGCTGAGCAATGCGGCATAGCGCCGGTCAGCTTCAAGGCGTTGCCAGATTGCGTCGAAGGGCGGATCCAGCATCACAACATATGAGACCTCACCCAGGCTCTCGACTGCCTCGAGGTAGTTGTCCGAGGCACAGTCCAGCGCCACCACTGTCTCCCGCCTGTAGGACAAGTCAGCCAGCAGTTTTGTTTCCACATCCTCCTGTTCTGGTTTGCGGCCGATCCTGGCAATCGTGTAGAGGTTGAGGCGGCTGCGGCGCTCGACCTCGTCATGGAAGTCCGCAAGCTGGCGGCGCATGCGGCGCGCGACGACCTGGGCCGTGCTGCTCTTCCCCGTGGCATGGAAGCCGCAGAAGGTGATGTTGTGCCGGGGGTTGGGTCGTCCGCTCAAGGCACTGATTCTAGCTCAAAAAAAATGGCCGCCCCCGTGGGGACGGCCGGCTGATTCAGGTCGGGGATCAGGTGATGTTGTTCGTGCTGTTGGAGTACATGTCGCAGAACTCGATCAGACCCACGAACTGCTTCTTGCGCGTATTGTGCTTGAGCTTCTTCAGGGCCTTCATCTCGATCTGGCGGATGCGCTCACGGGTCACATTGAATTCCTTGCCGACTTCCTCGAGGGTGCGGCTATGGCCGTCCTCGAGACCGTAGCGCAGACGGATCACGCGCTGCTCACGCTGGCTGAGCGTGTGCAGGATCTTGTAGATCTTCGTGCGGGTCAGCTTGTACATCGTCTCCACTTCGGGGCTGACGATGTTCTTATTCTCCTGGAAGTCCTGGAACTGGCTGTCCTTGTCGTTGCCGATCGGCTTCTCGAGGCTGATCGGCTTCTGGGCCACGCGCAGGATCTCGCGCACCTTCTCCACGGAGATCCCCATTTCATCGGCAATCTCATGGTTGCTGGCCTCTCGGCCCTCGCGCTGCTGGATGTCCTTGCTGGCGCGGCCGAGCTTGGTGATGGTCTCCACCATGTGCACCGGCTTGCGGATCAGCTCTGCCTGGTCGGCGAGCGCACGGCTGATGGCCTGACGGATCCACCATGTGGCGTAGGTGGAGAGCTTGAAGCCGCGGTCGACCTCGAACTTCTCCACGGCGCGGATCAGGCCGATGTTGCCCTCCTGGATCAGGTCCAGGAAGCTCATGCCGCGGTTGAGGTACTTCTTCGCGATGCTGACCACGAGGCGCAGGTTGGCCTCAATCAGCTTCTGCTTGGCGCGGCTGGCGCGGCGGACCTTGTCCGGATCGTTGCTGTTCTTGTTGTCGTGGTACTCATGGGCCCAGTAGACCTCCTCCTCGGGGGTGAGCAGGGGAATCTGGCCGATGGTCTTCAGGTACATCTTGACGGAGTCGTCAAGGCGCAGGTTGTCCGCGTCCTCAATCTCCTCCTTGGTGAAGAACTCGCCGTTCTCACGGCGATTGTCATCACCCTCATCATCGGACTTGGATGCTTCCTCGATCTGGACACCCATCTCCTGCAGCTCATCAAGCAGCAGCTCGACCTTGTCGGCGGTCAGGTCCTCGTTCTGGGTGATGATCTCGTTGAGATCCTCGCGGGTGATCACGCCGTTCTTGAGGATCAGCTCATGAATCTGGTCGTAATACTCACCCGGAATAACCTTCTGCGGTACAGCCCTCTGATTAGCCAATATATCTCCTCCGTCCTGCAGTGGCAGGAATAGATCTGGATGCGCGCGCACGAATGTGACGCTGTTCCTCTTCTACGAATTCAATGCGACCCACCGGAAAATCCTGCTGGGGTTCATATCGTCTGTATAAGACAGGAGACTGTAACCCAGTGCTTCAACCCTACCCAGGAGATTTTCGTTTTCAAAAGCCCATTTAACCAGTCCCAAATGAATGGGACAGAACTTTATACCAGCGAAACATGTGAAAGGCAAGCTGAAGTATCAACTTTCTCTCCAAGTGCGCGCCAGGCAGCGATCATTCCGGCGGCCTCGCCCGTTGCCATGGCAATCGGCAGCACCCGCGCAGAGGCGAATCCCTCACGGTCCGCGCTGATGCAGCGGCCGGCAGCCAGCAGGCACGGATTGTCACGGGAGACGATACTGCCCAGTGGAATGTCATACCAGCCCTGGCCGCCCACTTCATCTGACTCGATCAGGGAGCCGGCAGCGCCGTGGATGTCGACGGGGTAGCAACCGCGGGCAATCGCATCCGGGAAGCTGCGGCCCTCGGTGATTTCACGGACAGTGAGCCGGCACTGGCCTTCAAGTCTGAAGGATTCACGCTGGCCGAGTTCGTCAGCGATGCGGCCGAGATGTGCATTGGCAAAGCCCGGGACATGCTCCGGCAGGAAGCGCAGCAGCTCATTGATCTGGCGCAGTCCTTCGGCATGGGGGTAATAATGGTCACTCGGAATCCGTGTTGTGTTGACCAGCACCTCGCCTGGATTGGGAGTGCTGAAGAACAGCAGTCGGTCGCGGGGCAGGGTCCATTCCCCGCGTGCAGTAGCTTCCCGTACAAGATTGAAGAAGCCGCTCACGGCAATGTGCTCAGCCGGAAGCCTTTCGAAAGCGGGATGCAGCACGAACTGCTGCGGGTGCTCCAGCTGATACTCACGAACGGCAGCGTAGTCAACACCGGTCATGGTGAACATCCAGGTCATCGGCTGCGGATCAACCGGAATGATGTGCGCGGCTTCCAGGACGCGCGTGGCTGAGGCATTGCCACTGGCATCCACGACCTGCTTGGCTGTCTCGAGGAAGAACTGAGATGCGCTGCGATGAGATGCGTATGCGTTCAGTTCGACACCCAGCGCCAGCTTCACACCCTCCCGTTCCAGCTTGTCCACGAGGTAGAGCTTCAGCCTGTCGGCGTCCACGGGAGTGATGCTGCCGGCGAAGCCGATCGGATCGACAAGGTGACCAGTGCTGGCCCCGAGTGCCACTAGATCGTCAACGAATTCCTGCGCGATGCCGCCGATAACCTGCCGCGGCAGGCTGCCATCCGCATTGGCAACACAGGCGTGGTAACTCTGCCAGGGGGCGACCATCGCCCGCGTGGCATTGCCACCGGGGTAGTTGTGCTTCTCCACCAGCAATACGCTGGCGCCCTGCCGCTTTGCGGCAATCGCGGCTGCACAACCCGCCATGCCGGCGCCGATCACCATCACATCGACCATGCCTGAATAGCCGGCGATGTCGGGGCTGCTCACGTCACCACCTCGGGTGCCATGGCCTCGATCTCGAATGTGCGTTCCCAGGGGAAGCTGAACTGCACGGCATGCGCGGCGCGGTTACTGATGCGGCTGCGCTCCAGCACGGGAATGCCGGGTCCTTCGATCCAGTCCAGCCAGACCCGGCGTGCGATGTTCAGGCATTCCTGCTTCTGCAGCATGTGGGCACCGCTGAAGTTCAGCACATCGAGCTCCTGCTTCATCAGGTAGCGGATCACCTGCGAGCGGCCCATGCTCTGGTAGACAACGTCGTCAGCGAGGCGCTCCAGCAGGAAGCGGCGCTCGGCGAGGTTGTTCTGTCCCAGCTGCATCATCTTCAGGGTGGCGGCGCTGACACCGAGTGCATTGAAGTTCGTGTTGAAGCCCACCAGGCCATTGATCCACTGCTCGGGCATTCTGGCAATGTGCTGGCTGATCAGCGGGTTGCTGCCGTTGCAGTAAGCCAGATCCGTGATGAACAGCGGGGCACTACCTACGATTTCCTTCGGAAGCAGGAAGGGATTGTCCCGGTACTTGTTCTTCGGTGTGAGGAAGTAGTCCGGCTGGGGCTGCACGCCATGGATCACCAGCCAGTGCAGTTCCGCATCCTCATAGACATATTCAGTATGCAGCAGCTTGCCGAGCGCGATCAGTCCGTCGCCGAGGCTGCGTGATTCGTAGAGGCCGAAGTACTGGTCCGCCCCGGGAACCTTGGGATGGACACTGAGCTGGAGTTGGCTGATGCGGTTGCCGGCCAGTTCACTGGCTGCCTTGGCCAGCAGCAGGCAGGCGCATTCATCCGCGCCATCAAAGAAGGAAAAGCTCGCAGGCGTGCCCTCCGCGGCAAGCTGCAGGCTGTGCTCCTTCAGTTCACGCTCTTCGCGTAGATGCGGTCCCTGGCGGGCGTTGTCCTCGATGGCAACGTGCATATGCTGCAGCCCCAGAGCAGCAGCAGCGCTCATCGCCTCCGCGACGTTGGCAGTATTGCGCCTGCGCCAGAGCAGCAGGGCATCAGCGGTATCGGTACCCAGCTGGTCCAGCAGCTCGGAGAGTCGCCTGTCTGCGGCCTCGCTGCTGTCAGTGCCTTCCGCAAGGATGAAGTATTCCCGCACGGTTTCATGCGTACTGTACTGCTCTGCAGTGGAAACGGAGATACCGAGCCGGGGCAGGGTGGCATAGCTGTAGCCGCGGACTCTGCTCCAATCTACTGTGGCAAGGATCTCGCGAATCGCCGACACTGCATGATGACCCCGTTCGGGTTGGCGGCTCTGGATCAGTCCGCCGTAGAGCAATGCATCCCAGGAAAAGATCGCAGCATCGCAGCTGGTCGCGTTGTCAGCAATGAAGCGCGCCAGCTCGAGACCGTCTGCACCACTGTGCAGACCGCCCAGTGCGCCACGGGCCGGCATCACCAGCTCCACGCCACCGATGTCGGCAAGCCGCTGCGCGAACTGGGTGTTGGAAGGCCGGCTGTCCAGGGGAACTAGCAGGATGCGGGGCATATCAGGCCTCAGGCGGGGTGCTGCCCGCTGCTGTCATCTATGACCCGCTCGGGAATGCCGACGGGGATGTTCGGAGTGCTGGTGGCCCAAGCGCGATTGCCATGGGCGTCTATGGCAATCAGGCCGGCGAAGCCCTGCACTCGTTCAGTCAGATGTGAAATGCTTCTGCTTGCTGCTTCAGCCACCGGCACGCCCTGTTCCAGCAGGTCGTAGCAGTACTTTGCCAGGCAGACGCGCATGATCGCCTCACCATGTCCGGTGCAGGCCACGGCTCCCGCGGGACCGGCATAGTTGCCGGCACCGGGCATCGGCGTATCACCGACACGGCCGGGATACTTGAGCATGATCCCACCAGTGCTGCCGGCGACCGCCACACGGCCCTCCCTGTCTACCGCGCAGGCTCCGACGGTGTCCATTGCATCCTCATCGGTGAGGTCCGCCGGGTCATCGCTGGCTTCCAGTTCGGGGTCGACCATGAACTCAAGGCCACGGTCCATCATCTCCTGCCAGCGGCGGCGGCGGCGATCGACGATCAGGGCGTGCGGGTCTATCTTCTCAATGGCATGCGCATCCGCCAGACGGTTGGTGGCCTCCCCGGCGATCACATGATGCACCGTCTGCTCCATCACGACACGGGCCAGGCGCACTGGGTTGCGGAGATTTGTGACGATGCTCACCGCACCGACACGCAGGTCGCTCGTCATCACGAAGGCATCACACTCCACCCGGCCGTCGTAGGTCAGGCAGGAACCGGTGCCGCAGTTGAAGACCGGGTTGTCCTCCATGTTGACCACGGCCTCAATCACCGCATCGAGGGCCGAGCCACCGCGGTTGAGCACCTGCTGCCCGATGCCTGCGGCGACATGCGCACCATCCCGGTATGCTGCCCAGAGCCTGGGGCGGATGGTGCCAGCGCCTCCGTGCACTATGATCTTCGCGTCACTCATTGCCAGATTTTAGGGCATGCCAGCCAGGCACAGAGGCAGCAGTGTGCACATCATCAGCCTGATCCAGCAGCGCAAGCAGGGGCAGCCGCTCAGTACGGAACAGATGGACTGGCTGGTGCGGGAAGCCACCGCAGGCAACATCCCCGATTACCAGCTCGCGACCATGCTGACTGTGTTCTGCTACGAGAAGCTGAGTGCGGCTGAAACCATCGCCATGACCAGGGCCTTCGTTGCCAGCGGCGATACGCTGAGCTGGGATGATGTGGAGCAGCCGGTCGTGGACAAGCACAGTACGGGCGGGGTAGGTGACAAGGTGACTCTTGCCCTGGCGCCGCTGCTGGCCGCTGCCGGGCTGGCGATGCCGAAGATGAGCGGCCGTGGACTGGGACATACAGGCGGCACGGTTGACAAGCTGGAAAGCATCCCGGGCTTCCGGACCGATCTGGACAGCACGGAGTTCCGGAGGATCCTCGCAGGCGTCGGCTGCGCTGTGGCAGGGCAGACCGCGAGGCTGGTACCGGCGGACAAGCTGTTCTACCACCTGCGGGATGCCACTGACAACGTGCGGGAACTCGGACTGGTGACAGCCAGCGTGATGAGCAAGAAGATCGCAGCCGGGGCACCGGTGATCGTGCTGGATGTGAAAAGCGGCAGCGGGGCCTTCTTTGCGGACCAGGAAGAGGCGGCAGGCTTTGCGCGCATGGCGATGGACATCGGGGAACCGCTGGGCCGGCGCGTGGGCTGCGTGATCACCGACATGGACCAGCCGCTCGGGCATGCGGTCGGCAACCGCCTCGAGGTGCTGGAGGTGCTGCAGCTGCTCTCAGGCAGCGACGGCCTGCGCGACCTGCGGGATGTGCTCGTTGCCATCGGCAGCCTGGAGCTGGTGCTGGCCGGCAGCTATCCCGACATCGAGATTGCGGGCGAGCATCTCAACTGGCTGCTCGACAGCGGGCAGGCGCTTGCGAAGTTCGACGAATGGGTGAAAGCCCAGGGTGGTGAGCTTGAGCAGCTGGAGTTTTCACCTGCTGAATTCAGCGGTGTTGCACGTCACAGTGTGATTGCGGCAGATTCAGGCTGGCTGGAGGCGGTGGACTGCCTGGCCGTTGGCAATGCCGCGCGCAGTTGTGGTGCCGGCCGGCTCAGTCAGGAGGATGAGATTGTCCCGAATGCCGGCCTGCTCTGCCATGCGAAGATCGGTGATCAGATCGAGGCAGGACAGGAACTTGTCAGTGTATTCATCGGGGAACGCCAGGCGGCTGATACCGGGGAGATCCTGCAGCAGCTCAGTACAGCTTTCCGCATCGGAAAATCGCCCGTGACGAGGCGGGACAGTGTGCTGGAGATGCTGCAGCCCTAGGAGCTTTCAGGTCCGCGGCTGCATTTGTCCACTACGTCCTGCACAGCGTTGGCAAGTTCGCCGATTTCACCCTCGTCGGCGATTGCCAGGGTGGGGGAGCCCTGGCCGACCGTATACTCACGCAGCTTGCTGATCATGATCTGCACCGGCTGCAGAATCCTGCGGCCCTCCAGACCGGCCATCACGAAGGCGATGATCAGGCCCACGATCAGTCCAACGCCTGCGATCAGGAACTTCTGCTGGGCAATGGCAAGCTGCTCATCCTTCTGGCGGCTGGTGAGTGCAATGCTGCGGCTCTGGATGGTACCGGCCAGCAGCCAGTCCAGACCGGCGACCGGGGACATCACGAAGTATCTCCCCTCCGTGGCCGGTTCCAGCACACGGCCCTCGCTCTTGCTCTTGTCCAGGGTGCCCAACAGGCGCTTTATCTCGTCATTGCCGCGGGCCTCGAGATTGGCCTCCTCACGGACGGTCTGCTCCGGGTGCTTGTCACTGGGCAGTTCGGCATTGCCGATCGGGATCACGCGCAGATAGTCCACCGCGCTGGTCTGTGCACTGAGCAGGGTGCCGTCGCTGCGCTGCAGCCAGCTGATCCCGCCGGGTCCGATGCTGAAGCTCAGCAGTTCGTCCATCATGCGCGAGACCCGCACCTCGCAGCCGACCACGGCCACCTGGTTGGTGCCGATTGCAACCTGTCCGAGGCAGGAGACCACCCACTCTCCTGAAAGGTGGCTGACGTATGGTGAGGTCCAGACGAGACCGCGGTCATTCGCCTTCTCCGGACTCCAGGCATACATCGCAGGCTTGGTGAGGTCCTTGTCCGCGGGCCAGGTGGCGACATCTATGAAAGGGTAAGCACGCAGCATGCTGTCTGAAGTGACGATGTAGGCATGCGATACAAGCTGGTCGTAGCGAGTCGGTCCCTTGAGCAGGGAATCCAGGCGTGCAGTAACCTGCATCTTCTGGCGTTCGTAGCGGGTGAAGTCACGGCTGGTGTCCGGCCGGCGGAAGAAAAGCACTGAACCGTTGTCGTCAATGATCTTGCGGATCGCTCCGTCATCACCCTGACTGTAGTAAATGGGATTCTCGAGATACTGGACTGCCTTGGCCGGATCGGAATTCGCTGGGTCTTCAGTCTCTCCGGAATCAGCGGATTCGCCTTCACCATCCACTGCTGCGCCCTCCGGATCCTCCCAGGGATCGCGGGCATAGGCTTCCTGGGATGTCAGCAGATCCGTGGCGTAGGCCCTGAGCAGCTCGACGTTGTAGCCGATCTTCACGAGCCGCTGACTGATCTGGTCTGACTGGGCTTCGGTGGAGAGCAGAAACTGGTCCTGCAGTTCCTGGCGCACCTGGTTACTGAGGTCGGTGGTGTAGACCGCACCGTTGTCGGAAAGGGTGAACAGCAGGATGCTGATCACTGTCACGGGAACGATGGAGCTGATGAGCGCCGACAGGAGCATCCGCCGCCAGATCCAAGGCCTGTATCTGCCGGAATCACGCATCACGGGGCTGAGTATAGCACTCCCTGAGAGTCAGTCCATTTGCAAAAAATATAAGAAAAAACCAAGAGTTTTTAAGGGAGATGTATGGTGGAATGTGCGAACCTCCGCTATAATCCCAGCCAACTCGCGTGCTGAAGAGATCAACTAATCGCATTCACTTCATCGGCATCGGCGGCGCTGGCGTAAGCGCGCTCGCCCACCTGATGCTCGAACGGAAGTATGAGGTCACCGGTTCCGACAGGCAGAGCAGCAAGGTAACGCGCGCTCTGGAGGAAGCCGGAGCCCAGATCTGGTACGAGCATGATGAGCGCTATGTGCGCCATGCCGACCTGGTCGTGCGCAGCACCGCGATCTCCGATGAGAACCCCGAAGTCAGCTATGCCAAGCAGCATGGCGTACCGCTGCTCTCGCGCATTGAGTTCATGGCCTACCTGGCCGATCGCAAGCGCAGTGTGGTGATCAGTGGCAGCCACGGCAAGTCCACGACCACCAGCATGGTGGCGAGCATCGCGCTTGCCGCGCAGCTTGACCCGAACTTCGTGATCGGCTCCGTGCTCAAGCGCGGCATCGGATCCGCCCGTCACGGTGAAAGCGATCTCTTCATCTGTGAGGGTGACGAGAGCAACAACTCCATGCTGAGTTTCGCTCCGCACGTCGCAGTAGTCACCAACATCGATTATGACCACATGGATTTCCACGGCTCGCTGTCCAACCTCAAGAACAGCTTCGTGGAGTTTCTGAACAGTCCGAAGCGCGACGGCTTCAGTGTCGTCTGCCTGGACGATGAGAATGTGCGTTCCATCATGCCCATGCTCAAGGGCCGCGTGATCACCTACGGCACGCATCCCGAAGCGGAGTATCAGGCAGTGGCTCGCCGCGTGCATAACGGGGGACTGTCCTTCGAGGTCCATCACCGCACGGAAGGCCCGCTGGGCGTGGTCAACCTGGGTTTCCCGGGCGACCACAACATGCAGAATGCCCTGTGCTCGCTGGCGGTCTGCCGCAGCCTCGGCGTGACTACCGACACCTGCAGCTACGGCCTGGAAACCTTCCCGGGAATTCACCGCCGCTATGACATGCTGCATGCCGGCAATGTGCATGTGATTGATGACTACGCCCATCACCCGACCGAGATCCAGAACCTGCTGGGCAGCGTTCGCGAGGTCTTCAAGGGACGTCTGCGCGTAATCTTCCAGCCGCACCGCTACACCCGTAGCCGTGCCCTGGCGCAGCAGTTCCCGCCCGCTTTCATAAATGCCGACGAAATCATCCTTGCTCCGATCTACACTGCGAATGAGAAGCCACTGGCCGGCATCGGTCTGGACTACCTCAACCGCTTCTTCCAGAGCAAGTACGATGAAACGCGACTGCGCTGCATCGACAGCCTGGAGGAAATCTACCAGTACGTGGTGGATTCCTCCCGTCCCGGCGATGTCGTGCTGACGGTCGGAGCCGGCACGGTCAACACCGTGGGCTACCGCCTTGCCGAGACCTTCGCCCGCCGCGACATCGAGATGGTGGCCGGTGTGGATCTCGACCGCATCACTGCGGAAATGTCCGATCCTTCCTTCCTGCTCGAAGACCGCCACTAGGTTTTCATTTCCTGCATAAAGATACAGTTCAGTTCCCGCCGGACTTATCCACAGACTATCCACAAAGTCTGGCCTGATGCTATAATCCACGCGACCTTTGGAGGGTTGAATTGTCCCTAGAGCAGATTCGCTCCCGGCTTAACGCGCGCCGTCAGGAACTGCTCCGATTGAAGATACTGGTCCTTGCCGGAGGATCCAGCAGTGAACGCGATATCTCGCTCAACAGCGGGAGCAGTGTCGCGTCCGCACTTGCCGGGCATGGTTACAGCACCGCCCTGGCCGTCATCAGTGAGCAGGGGATTGCGCTCGACTACTTCCGCTCCATCGAATCCGGTACCCGCCCCGACGATCTGAGCCCCGTGCACGTCTCCGCCGACAGCAGCCTGGCAACACTGGGCGGGCATGACGTGGTGTTCAGCATGATGCACGGCAGCCTCGGGGAGAACGGTACCTGGCAGGGCCTGCTGCGGCTGGTGGGCCTGCCCTTCGTCAGTGCCGACGTGAAAGGCAGTGCGCTGGCGATGGACAAGATCCTCACGAAGCGCGTGGCTCTGTCGCTGGGCATCCAGACCCCGCTGTGGTGGCGGGGCCGGGACATCGATGCGATCCGTGCGCAGATCCCCGGCGGGATCGAGCGACTGGTTGCCAAGCCCGTGGATGAGGGCAGCAGCGTCGGCGTGGCGATCTTTGCCAATGATGATGCGGGCTGGGCCGAGGCCCGCCAAATCTGCAGCGGTGTTGCCAACCTGATGGTGGAGCAGCATGTCAGCGGACGGGAACTGACCTGCGGCTGGATCGGATCCCAGGACGAGGCACTGGGGCTGCCTATCGTGGAGATCCGTCCACGCGAGGGCTTCTACGACTACCGCGCGAAGTATACGAAGGGTGCTTCTGAATATCTCTGTCCGGCACCGATTGATGATTCAGTGGCTGGCGCGGTCAGCCGTGATGCCGGGCAGATCTACCGGGCGCTGGAGCTAGAACCTTTCGCCCGCATAGATTTCATTCTTGACAACGAAGGGCGGCACTGGTTCCTCGAGGCGAACACGCTGCCGGGGTTCACTGAACTGTCCTTGCTGCCGATGGCGGCGCGGGCCTTGGGCATTGACTACGCCGAACTGCTGGAGATCCTGATGCTCTGCGCACTGGAGCGCAGTGAGCGGCAGGGGGCGCGCCAGTGAGCCAGGGCCGGATCAGCATGGGCTTCAAACCCGAGGTGCTGGAGCAGGTGCATGGCCGCCCGCGCGGTCTGTACCTCGTGCCGCTGCTGCGCGCGGGAGGAATCCTGCTGGCGGTCATTGCACTCACGACAGCTCTGGTACTGACAACGGACCTCGAGGAGCTGCTCTATCCGCGCACGATCATCCTGCGTGGCAACCGCCTGAGTTCCGCCTCCGAGGTGCTTGAACTGAGCGGAATGCCGGGACGGGTCAATGCAGCGGTGCTGCTGCCGCAGCATCGCGAGCTTGCGGAGGGAAGCAGCCGCTGGGTGCGGGGTTACAGTACGCGCATGCTCAGCGGGCGGCGGATGCTGCTCAGTGTCGATGAGCGCATGCCGCTCCTGCCTCTGGAGATCGCAGGCAATGCCTACTGGATCTGCAGTGACGGGGAGGTCGTGCTGCGGGATCCGGAACTCGATGTTGACGGACATTTCGAGGAACTGAACCGTCTGCCGCTGGTACGGATGCAGGACAGCGGCATCGATGCGGAGTATGCAGTGGCGGAGATGCTGATCCTCACGGCCGGTCTCTGCCGTGAACTGCTGGACCGGCGGGTAGGAGCAATCGAGGTCAGTTCGGGCGGTGAGTTCACGTTGGTCACCGACAAGGGACTGGAGGTCTTGCTCGGGGCACCGGTTGATGAAGAGGAGCTGCGCCGCAGGATCAGCACGTTGTCCAAGGCGATCCGCATCAGTGACGAGTACGCTGATGCCACGGCGATCGACCTGCGCAATGGTAAGGTTGCTTACCTGCGGACGAAAGGCTCCGAATAGACAATACCGGCTGCGGCCGGAGTACTGAAGCAGATGGCAAATAGCAGGATCATACTGGGAATGGATATCGGATCAACCAAGATCACTTCGGTGGTCGGGGAGGTCCATCCCTCGCGCGGCCTGATCCTGCGCGGACTGTCCAGTGTGCCGACCGAAGCCGTGATCCGCGGAGCGATCCGCGACCTGAACCAGGCCACGCATGACATTGACAAGAGTTACAGCGGGGCGATGTACAGCTCCGGGCTGAACACCAACGAGGTCTTCGTCGGGATCACCGGCAAGGATCTGTTCAGCCTCTCGCGCCGGGCCAATGTCAGCATCTCCAATGACAATGATGAGGTGCTGGAGCGCGACCTCGACAAGGTGCTGCGCATGACGATGCCGACGGAGCTGGACGACGGGCAGCGCGTCGTGCACAGCATGGTGCGCGAGTACTGCCTGGACGGGGTGAGTACGATGCGCTCACCGGTCGGGATGATCGGCAACGAACTGGAGGTCGAGTCACACATCGTGATCGGCTCCGCCAACCAGATTGCCAACATTGAGCGCGCCCTGAACCGCGTGGACCTCGAGGTCAACAGCTTCGTGTTCAACCTGATCGCGGCGGGCGAGGCGGTGCTGAGCGCTGAGGACAAGACGGCGGGCTGCATCCTGATCGACTTCGGAGGCGGCACGACCAACGTCGGGATCTACAACGGCGGCACCCTGAGCTACAGCGCCTGCATCGGCATCGGTGGCAACAACTACGACCATGACCTCAAGCGCGGCCTGGGGATCTCCTTCGAGGAGGCCCTGCGCATCAAGAAGAGCTACGGCCGGGCCTGGGTGGATGAGGACAGTGACGAGCTGGAGGACTTCATCGACGTGAAATTCTTCGGGCGGCCGGACTACGACAAGATCAAGCGCCGCAAGCTGTATGAGATCCTCCAGCCGCGCACGGATGAGCTGGTGGAGCGGATCATCGTGGCCCTGCAGGAAAGCGGGCAGCTGGACCGCATCAGCGGCGGAGTGGTGATGGTCGGCGGTGGCTGCCTGCTGCGCGATCTGCGCAAGTATCTGCAGAAGCATCTGCAGCGCCAGGTGCGGGTCGGGATTCCCACGGGAATCGCCAACCTGCTCGATGAATACCGCTCTCCGAGCTATGCGGCGACGCTCGGGCTGCTGCTCTACGGAGCACGTTACGGCGGGCAGAAGAAGGCCGGCGATGAGTCGCTCTTCAACGAGGTGCTGAGTGTGTTCACGGACATGATCCAGGGACTGCTCAAGCGCTTCCGCCGCAATGGCAGACCTTAGATATGTGTTTAAAGTTTCGTGCCTGAAATGTTGATAATGTGATGACAGGCATTCCCATGCACCTTTTTAGTGAGTCTCAGGAGGACCAGATGGACGTGACGACGATCGACTACAAGTCGCACGATCTGCAGGCCAGGATCAAGGTCGTCGGTATCGGCGGTGGTGGCTGCAACGCGCTTGATCGCATGATCGAGTCCGGGCTTGAGGGCGTGGACTTCATCGCGCTCAACACGGATTACCAGGCACTCGGCCGCAGCCAGGCCGCGCACAAGGTCCAGGTCGGCCAGAAGCTGACCAAGGGTCTGGGTGCCGGGTCCAATCCTGAGGTCGGCCGCCGCGCCGCCGAGGAAAGCCGCGCCGACATCGCTGAACTCGTCGAGGGTTCAGACCTGGTGTTCGTGACCTGTGGCATGGGTGGCGGTACCGGTACGGGCGGAAGCGCCACGGTGGCCAGCATCGCCCGTGAGGCCGGTGCGCTGACCGTCGGCATCGTCAGCCGGCCCTTCAAGTTCGAAGGCCGCCGCCGCAGCAAGGTTGCCAACGAAGGCATCAACCAGCTGCGCGAACAGGTTGACACCCTGATCGTGATCCCCAATGACCGGTTGCTCGATATAGTCTCCGAGACCACCAGCCTGCAGGACAGCTTCCTGCTGGCGGACGACATTCTGCGCCAGGCCGTGACCGGCATCAGTGAGCTGATCCTCAAGCCCGGCCTGATCAACCTCGACTTTGCCGACGTGAAGATGGTGATGGAGAACAGCGGCACCGCGCTGATCGGGCTTGGTGAGGCCTCCGGCGAGAACCGGGCAGTGCAGGCCGTACAGCAGGCGATCCAGTCCCCGCTGCTGGAAAGCAGCATCGACGGCGCCCGTGGCGTGCTGATCAACTTCATCGGCGGCCGCGACATGAGCCTCCAGGAAGTCAACCAGGCTGCGGAGCTGATCAGCGACCGCGTGGACGAGGATGCCAACATCATCTTCGGCGCCACGATGGACGAGGAGAAGCGCGACCGGGTGCGTGTGATGATCCTTGCCACCGGTTTTCGCGTAGAGCCCTTTGAGAATGCCAGCAAGCCGCGCAGCAGCAGCAAGATCAACAAGATCAAGACCGAGCCCGAGTCGCCCGCCGTCAAGCTGATCTACGAGGACAATTCTAGCAAGGTCAGCCCGAGCAAGACCGCCGAGGGCAGTGCTTCTGCCTCCAGCGCCTCAAGCGCTCCCGCTGATGACGATGAGGACCTGGACATCCCGGCCTTCCTGCGCCGCATCAAGAAGTAGGCTTGGCAACGGATGCAGCCGCGCTGATCAGCGGCAACCTGCAGCGGATCCGGGAGGAAATCCTGGAGCTTGCGGGAGACCGTGAAGTGCGGCTGATATGCGTCACCAAGTATGCGGCGCTTGAGCATGTGCGCCTGCTGCTTGCAGCCGGAGCGCGGGAGCTGGGTGAGAATCTCCTGCCGGATTCCCGGGAACGTTTCACTCAGCTGGTCAGCGAAGGTTTCCGTTTCGTCAGGCATCTGATCGGGCCGCAGCAGTCGCGCAAGCTGTCACAGATCCCCGGGAGCTTCGACTGCTTCCAGGCGCTGGATCGCATGAAGGTGGCCCGGGTCCTGAATGATCTGCTCAGGCAGCATCAGTCAGAGCTTGATGTGCTGCTGCAGGTGAACATCTCAGCCGAGGATCAGAAAAGCGGCTTTGCACCCAAGGATATTGAGAGAGTCGTGAAGCAAATGCGTGAGGATTGTCCGCAGTTGCGGATCCGTGGCCTGATGGCGATACCCGCCGGTCCCAGGACCTTTGCGACTGAAGCCGAATTTGACCGTGAAACACGGCGGAGCTTTGGACAGATGCGGGTCCTGTTTGATAGAATATCCGCGTCGCATCCGGCGGCAGTGCCGTTTGATGTCCTCTCCCAGGGGATGAGCCAGGACTACCGTCTGGCTCTTGCGGAAGGCTCAAACATGATCCGGATCGGCAGTGCCCTTTTCAGAGGGCTGGAGGGAAAATGAGTTTCTTGAATGGGGTGTGGCGCATGCTTGGCGCCGAGGATGAACACGAGCATGAAACGATGCTTGAGTATCCCGGTGAGGCATCCGCTGTCAAGAGTTATGAACCTGAGACGGAAGCTGAGCGGATCATCAGCATGCCCGAGGTCGAGAACGCCACACTGTTCGTGGTGCGCCCGGCCCTGGACGACCACGGTGGCAGCAACTTCAGCCTGAAGCAGTATGCCGCCTACCTGATGACCCGCCAGGCAATGGTACTGGACGTGAACGAACTTGCCGCCAAGAACATGGACGAGGCCCGCCGCGTGGTTGACTACCTCTGCGGCGTGGTGGCGGCCGTGGACGGCACCGTCTGGGAAGTCACGCGCAACATCTTCATCTTCGCCCCCAGCACGGTTGCGCTGGCCGGCGACAAGCTGCGCCAGATAGAGGTCAGCTAGGCAGATGGCGCCACAGGACAGCCTGCGCTGGATGAGCATCGGCGGAGTCGGTGAGATCGGCAAGAACTGCTACGCCCTCGACATCCAGGGGAAGCTGCTCCTGATTGACGTCGGGATGTCCTTCCCGGATGCGCATTCCTTCGGGATCGACATCGTGATCCCGGACTTCACGCACCTCGTCAAGAACCAGCACCGCCTGAAGGGCATCGTGCTCACCCACGGGCATGAGGACCACATCGGCGCGCTGACCTACCTGCTGCAGGATCTGAAGAACCCGCCGCCGATCTATGCCAGCCGCTTCACGCTCGCACTGCTGCGCCGCAAGCTCTCCGAGTTCGCGATTGACAACGTGCAGCTGAATGAATTCACTCCGGGTGACGACTTCACCGTGAGCGGAATCAAGGTGGCGACGATCCGCGTGACGCACAGCATCCCGGAATCCTGCAGCGTGGCCGTGCAGACACCGCAGGGCTGGTACCTGCACAGCGGGGACTTCAAGTTCGACCCCTCCCCGGTGGACGGCAAGCTCACGGACTTCGCCAAGCTCGAGCGCATCGGGCGCGAGGGCGTCTGCGCGCTGAGCATTGACGTCACGAACGTGGAGCAGCCGGGGCATTCGAAGAGCGAGACCTCGATCTTCGAGAACCTCGACCGCTACGTCGCCAACCATGACGGCCGCGTGCTGATCACGACCTTCGCCAGCAACATCCACCGCCTGCAGCAGGCAATCGACGTGGCGGTGCGCCAGGGACGCAAGGTGCTCGTGGTGGGCCGCACGATGGTTGACAACGTGTCGGTCTGTCAGGACATGGGCTACATGAAGGTCCCGCCCAACACGCTCATCAACCCGAATGACATCGACTCGGTAAAGCCCGGCCAGCTGATGGTGCTGCTGACCGGCAGCCAGGGTGAGGCGATGGCCGCCATGGCGCGGATTGCCAACCAGGAGCACCGCTTCATCCACGTGATGGAGAACGACCTGTTCATCTTCAGCGCCCGCCCGATTCCCGGCAACGAGATCGCGATCTTCTCCGTGATTGACGACCTGTTCCGCCAGGGAGCCGAGGTGATCTACGGCACCAACACCGGCGTGCATGTCAGCGGGCACGGTTATCAGGATGAGATCCGCCGCTTCGTTGAGCTGGCGGATGCGGACTACCTGCTGCCGACACACGGCTACTACCGCCACCAGATGCGCTTCAAGAAGCTGGCAATGCACTGGGGCTACGACGAGGAGAACATCATCATCTCCGAGCTCGGCAAGATCTACGCGATCCACCCCGGGCAGTGGGAGCTTGATGGGACCTTCAAGGCCGGTGAGGTCTACATCGCCGGCGAAGGTGCGGATGTCTCGCGGCGGATCCTCAACGAGCGCCTGGCGCTGGCCGAGGACGGACTGCTGCTGTTCAACGTGGTGCTCAGTGCCGACGGTGAGCAGATCCTCAGCGGGCCCGAGCTGATGGGCCGCGGCTTCCTGCAGCCCAGCCAGGCTCCTGACCTGTTCGAGCGCATCGAGGATGGGATTGTCAATTCGATCCACCGCAACAAGATGCGCGCTCCTGAGTACCGCCTGCAGCTCACGAACAACGTGCAGAACGTGATCCAGAAGATCATCTTCCAGCAGACCCGCATCAACCCGGTTGTGATCGGGATGGTGGCCTATGCGGAATCTGCCGAGGCCAAGGTCGGGAGCTAGGAGGTCAGCCGTAAGGCTGACAACGAGGGGACGGAAGACTTAACCACAAAGGACACAGAGAGCACAGAGTTTTCTGAACTTTTGTTTATAGCATTTCAAGAAATTCATCCACTGATATCCCTGCGTCTCTAATCAAGGACCTGAGCAGCCCGGCATCAAGTTCCTTGTGAAGTGGAATTGATAGGCTTGTACTACCCGATTTCCTCAGTTTTACGTGGCTGCCTTTTTGACTGACTCTGGCATATCCCAACCTGAGAAATACCTTGATTGCCAGTTTTCCGGAAACCACTGGCAATGGAGGATTCATGTGCCGATACTCAATTCAATGAATTCGTAATTGTGTGTTGTCAATCCAGCATCCTCTAACGAATGTTCATCCTCAAGGAACAACTCAATTGCTTCCCGGATATTTGCAAGTGCCTCATCGCGGGTCCGGCCCTGGCTGTGGCAGCCCGGCAGGGTGGGAGCACTGGCGATGATCCAGCCGGATTCACCTGGTCGAAGGATTACAGGAATCTGCATATCTGCATTATACCGACTGTTATAGGTGATGGTTCTTCGGTTCCGCCACTTCAATAGTTGACCTGATAAATCCTGAATGGCATTCGAGTTCATTTAACGCCGGAAAAATAGCTCTGTGTTCACTGTGCGCTCTGTGGTTGACAATCTCAGAGAGCTCCTCCTTCTCCATTGTCAGCTTTACAGCTGACCTCCCTCACCCGCCACTCACGCTCAGCCGCTTGCGGCCACCCCACTGCATCACCTGTGCAAAGAGCAGCAGGAACAGCAGCCACAGCAGGCTTTTCAGCACGAGGATCCAGGCCTCTGTGGTTGTCACCCGCCCGAGGTAGATCTGCATCGGCTGGTAGAACATATACTGCGTGGGGAACAGCTCGAAGAACTGGCGGATTCCGTCCGGGAAGTAGGCCAGCGGAATCACCATCCCGCCGGCGATGCCCATGATCATGCGGATCGCCCAGCGGATGCCCATGTTGAAGCCGATGTAGAAGGCGATCAGGCCGATGATGTAGTCCATCGTGAAGTTCAGCAGGTAACCCTGGATCACGGCGGGGATCAGCATCGGCAGGTAGCCGGGGCTCGGGCCGTTGATGTGCGTCACGAACATGAAGACCGCCAGCAGTGGCAGGGTGGCGAATACGGCGCGGAAGGCGGTACGCCCCAGACTCTGCCCGAAGTAGATCAGCATCAGGTTGACGGGTTTGATCAGGTCCATGGCAACCTGGCCGTCACGCACGCGCGCCCCGAGGTTGCGCCCGGTCGGTGTCATGTAGAAGGTGTTCAGGAGCCAGCTGACGGTGACGTAGGTCAACATCGCCTGCAGGTCGTAGCCCGCCAGCTTCTCCGCATTGGCATAGAGGGCCTGCATCACGTATCTGTACATCATGATGATGATCGGGTACGAGAGGAAGACCATGAAGATCCCGGCCGGATAGGCAATGTAACTGGCAAAGCCCACGCGGGCCATGGCCAGCATGATGCTCAGGGGATTGCCATATGCGAGCCGGGCCTGCATCAGCCGGCCTGCTCCCCGCCGCCGAGCAGGGCATTGAGTTCCGGGTAGAGGGGCAGGGCGGAGGTCAGCTCCCGCACCTCATTGCCGATCTCGTTGCGCAGCCCGTCCGTCATGTCATTCTTCAGGGCCTTGATGATCAGGGCGGCAACGCGGCGGAACTCCGGTTCGCGGAAGCCGCGTGTCGTCAGCGCCGGCGTGCCCATGCGGATCCCGCTGGCAATGAAGGGCTTCTCCTTGTCGAAGGGAATCGTGTTCTTGTTGAGCGTGATCCCGACGCTGTCCAGTCGCTCCTCCGCATCCTTGCCGGTCAGCCCGAAGCTGCCCTTCACGTCCGCGAGGATCAGGTGGTTGTCAGTTCCGCCGCTCACCAGCCGCAGGCCCTGGCCGCTCAGTTCGTCAGCCAGCTCCTGGGCATTTTTGACGATCTGGCGTGCATAGGCCTTGAACTCATCCTTCAGCGCCTGGCCGAAGCAGACAGCCTTGGCGGCGATAACGTGCATGTGCGGGCCACCCTGGTGGCCGGGGAAGACCGCCATGTCGATGGCCTTGGCATGCTCCTCGCGGCAGAGGATCAGCCCGCTGCGCGGCCCGCGCAGGGTCTTGTGCACCGTGCTCGTGACAACGTCGGCATAGGGCACGGGGCTCGGATGCACACCGCCGGCCACGAGCCCGGCGATATGCGCCATGTCCACGAACAGCAGCGCGCCGACTTCGTCGGCAATTTCGCGCATGGCCTTGAAGTCGATGAAGCGCGGGTAGGCGCTGGCCCCGACCATGATCACCTTGGGTTTGTTTTCCTGGGCAATGCGCCGGGCATTGTCATAGTTCAGGCGCTCGGTCTCGGGATCCACGCCATAGGCCACGATTTTGTACAGCTTGCCGCTGGAGTTGAGCGGATGGCCATGGGTCAGGTGCCCGCCATGGCTGAGCTCCATCCCCATCAGGGTGTCGCCGGGATTCATGAAGGCCGCATAGGCCGCGCTGTTGGCCTGGGCTCCGCTGTGCGGCTGGACGTTGGCATGCTCGGCACCGAACAGTTTCTTCGCACGCACGCGGGCGAACTTCTCAACCTCGTCCACGAATTCGCAGCCGCCGTAGTAGCGCTTCTTCGGATAGCCCTCGGCATACTTGTTCTGCATCGGCTGCCCGAGGGCCTCGAGCACGGCCTGGTCGACGAAGTTCTCGCTGGCAATCAGCTCCAGCTTCTCATGCTGGCGCCAGGTTTCGTCGGCAATCGCCTTGAACACATTCGGGTCTGATTCACGCAGTGCGGAAAACCATTCCATGGTCATCTCTCTCCAGAGCGGGCTGCTCAGCCATATATTGTAGGGGAGGCAGGGGCCTGATGCCGGTCCTCCAGCGATCAATGACTATTGCTGTGCTGTCTCACTGGCAATCAGGTTCTGCATGTATTCGTAGACGTTCACGCAGCAGGCGCGGCGCTTGCCCTCACTGAGCTGATCCACGGTCCGCTCAATACGCCGGGCCCGGGTTGCTGTCTGGCGCGCGCCCTCAATCCAGCGGATCCAGTCCAGCCTGTTGTGGATGTTCAATTCCCGCCATACCGCTTCTGCCTGTGGTGCAGCCTGGAATGCCGCATGCAGCTCGGTTGGGAGCCGCGGTTCCGGCTCCGGTCCCAGCAGGGTTATGCTGGCCTCGGTATCGGGAGTGAGCTCTGTCGCTCTGAGCATTGCCTCCGTAACCTGGATACCGAGTGCCGAACCCTCCAGCGCGATGAGCTGGGCCCGGAAGGGATGACCGGCGGCCAGGCCTTCCACGCGCTCCCAACCCGCTGAACTGTAAATGGAGGCTACCTCATCCGGCACCGGCAGGTAGCGGCCGGCACCCTTGCGTGCTGCTTCATCCGTCATCAGGCTGCTTGTGAAATGGATCACGGCGGGGGGCATGCAAGCACTATACATGTTGAATGGGCGGGACCGGCGTGTGGCCGCCGCTCGGGCTTGCCACTCCGGGCTTTTGCTCTTCACAAAACGGGAAATTGTGTTATCATCATCGTCCGCGCGGCCCTATCGTCTAGTGGCCTAGGACGCCGCCCTCTCAAGGCGGAAACACGGGTTCGAGTCCCGTTAGGGCTGCCAATCCCGGCAGAGATCACCAAGCCTGACCGCGCGCTTCCCAAACACTGAACCGAAGATCAGATTCCCTGCTGCGCCCTGTAGATGCGCAGGACCTCCTCATAATCCTGCATGTTGAAAACAGGGTAGGGGTCGAGGGGCAGCTGCGTGAGATCAGCATCAGCAGGTGTGAGGATCTTCCCCTGCCAGTAATCAACCACGGCCAGGAATCCATTACTGTCCGGGTCGCGGTAGGCAGTGTAGCGACCAGTGCTGGAAAGATTGTTGCCGACACCGGTCAATCCGCCGCTCACATCATAGTGCTTGGTGGAGACGTAGTAGGGGCTGTCACGGCCGACATGCTCCTGGTACAGCAGAATTCTCTCCCAGCTCATGTAGTCACCGGACTCCTGCTGAAGCAGCTGGCCCGCCTGGTCATAGCGCGACAGAACTGACTTACGCTGACTGAAGTCTCCCTTCACTTCCGGAGTGGCGATCACGAGCCCGCCATCGGGCAGGAAGAAGTACTTGTCGCCTTCCATACCCCTGTCGATCATCCAGTCCGCGATGCTCGGGTAAGCCGGAGCCAGCCAGCCTCTGACGGCTGTGTCATACTCCGCCAGGGCGAGCTCATCCGCGACTCCAAGCGACCAGAAGTACGGACGCGTGTCCGGTTCCGTAGCTTGCTGCGATCCATAGAAGGCTTCGCCGAGTGTCCGGGGTGCAAAGCCCGGGTCGTCATTCAGGAAACTCAGCACCGGGACCAGATAGCCTTTCGTCCCTGACGGGTCCAGTTCGACCACCGACCTGCGGGTTATCCACTCCACATCCAGGCCACGTGCCCTGGCATCATCATTGACTTCTGATGTCGTGCGTTGGGTCTGGACGCAATTCTGGTCCGTCATGTGGTGCGCGAAATTGTTGAACGCCCAGTAGTCCATCTGTGTGTAGCTGTCCCGGTAGGGATTGGAGGGGTCGTCGAGGGGGACCACTTCAATCGTGGGATTCAGATCGCCTGGCACGATGGCACCGGCATAGGGATCACGCGCCTGGGCAACGCTCGTTGCCAGCGCCAGAAATGCGAGGATGGTAAGGATGCTATGTTTCATCATTAACTCCTGTTCTGAGGTTCCTGTTCCACCACCAGTTGATAGCGCTTTACAAAAGTGGACCCTTACCAGTAAGCATAACTATTTGCCGGAATGAAGGCAATCTGCAATGGCAGTTAAAGACATACTTGAACCACCTTCCCAGCGACATCAATTCCAGGCAGTGTAACTCTTCACGTTGGGACGCGCTGTTTTGCCAGTCCGGAGAAATTGCAGTAGACTTGTGCGCCCGGATCCCAGGGGGACCGGAGTTCGCTGTCCTTTCTGGAGACTGCCATGCAGTCAATAACTGATCATGCTGCTGTCAGGCAGGTCATTCTGAGCCTGCTGTCCGGCCTTCTTGTTGCCTGTTTCCTGAACTCGTGTGCTGGATCAGCCGGTTCGGATATCACGCCTGCTCCGAGCGTGCAGGCAGTGAACCCCACAACTCATCCAGGCGGCTGGCCGGTATCCGTACCTCAGGATGGCCTGCAGCCATGGGAGAGGCTGGATGAAGCTGGCAACTTGATCCCTTCAGAAAGACGCGCGAGCGGGGTCAACCAGAACAGTGAGTTCACATCCGGCGTGGAGCGATTCAATTCAAGCGGTGATGTGTCGGACAACGGGGAAGCCAGCCGGATCACCAGTTCAGCCGGTACGGTGAGCCAGGCGATGTACCGCATTCCGCTCGGTGGAGGACAGCCAGGTGTCGTCAGCGTTGATGCCAACCTGCTCTCCGGCGCAGGCTACTATGTCGGCATCGCTGATTACGGTGCGGGTCGTTGGCAGTGGCATGGACCCTTCTCGGACAACCATCTCAGGTTTGCCACTGCGCAGCAGGGACCCTACACCTCAGAACTTGGCAATATGTTCATCAGCGTGCTGGTCTATGGCGGCGGCAGTGCAGACGTCGTGGGCGTCGGCAGCAGCCTGGTGAACCCGGCGGACGCTGCAGCACCAACAGCGCCATCCGGCGTGATTGCCACGGCACTTGATTCCGGACTGCTGCTCAGCTGGGACGCGGTCGCCGCGCCGGATCTTGCCGGCTACAGGATCTACAGCAGCGGACAGAACTTCATCAACGGCAATTCCGCTGGCGTTGTCCATTCCAGGGTGCTCGAAGGATTGACGACGCACGAACTGCCTCTGAAACCCGGTACGGCAATCCATGTGAGGATCAGCGCCGTTGATGTATCCGGAAATGAATCTGCGCTGAGCGAGATAGTTTCGGCAACAGCCCTTGCCGGTACAGCGCCTGAGCTGAAGCTGGATCTTGAGAAGCCGAGTGCATTCCTGAATGAGCCTGTGTCGCTTCTGGCAAGTGGCGCTGTCAGCTACGACTTTGACCTCGACGGCGATGCTGTCTTCGAGATAAGTGGAGATACTTCCGGTGCTGCTGTGGTTGATACATCGCAGCTGGGAATCATCCGCCCACGCGTGCGCGGCTGGGGGGCTGACGGTTCGGCCGTTGCGCTCGGTGGCGTCAGCCTCGTGATCTCAGGCAACAGCCGTCCGGTGGCGGTTGCCAAGGCCAGCCCGGCATCCGGTACGGCCCCGCTGGACGTGGAATTCGATGGCAGCGAGTCCACAGATTTCGACGGCAGTATAGTCGGCGGCGGCTGGGACTTCGATGGCGACGGCATATACGATGTCTGGGATGACGCTGCTGTCACGCATGTCAGTGCAGCCGGCAATGTATATTCCGCAGCGGCAAGCTACAATGCCAAGCTGCGCGTTGTTGACGACAATGGCGCCTGGGACGTGGATACGCTTGCAATAAGCGTCGCTGCTGCTGAACTGCCCAATCAGGCACCCACAGCGGATCTGCAGGCGGATGTGACCAGTGGCGAGGCTCCTCTGACGGTCAGCTTTGATGCTTCCGGCAGTGCTGATTCCGACGGCACGATCGTTGAGTATGCCTGGGACTGGGACGGCGACGGCATCTATGACGGGTTTACCGACGACCCTGGCGCTTCGCATACCTTCACCACAGCGGGCAGTCCGAGCGTGAAGCTGCGCGTTGAGGACGACCGCGGCGCGCGCAGTACTGACACGCTGACGATCACCGTGAATGTAGCGGGCAACAGCCTGCCGCTTGCCGTGCTGAGCGTGGACCAGGACCGGCCACTGACCGGCCAGACCGTGACGCTGGATGCATCGTCGTCCTCAGACCCGGATGGCAGCATCGTCAATTATGAATGGGATTTCAACGGAGATGGTGTCTGGGATGCCAGTGGCAGCACTCCGACGGTGCTACATGCCTATTCAAGCCAGGCCGGATATGCGGCCGTGGTGCGCGTGACTGACGATCTGGGTGCGCAGGCGCTCGCCACAATCCAGCTGGCTGCCACGAACACAGCCTGGAGCAGCTTCGGTTCCGACAACCTTAATTCCCATCGTAGCCCCTATGCCGGCCCGGGGACCAACCACCTGAGCTGGAACTATGCCAGTGGCGATGCAATCGAATTTGGTTCCCCGGCTATAGGCGCGGACGGGGTCATATATTTCGGTAGTGACGATGACAAGCTCTATGCAATCAATGCGGATGGCAGCTTCAGGTGGTCATACCTTTGTGCCGGGGACGTGATTGCTGCTCCTGCTATCGGAGCGGACGGGACCGTGTACTTCCCGAGTCAAGGTTCAAGGCTTTATGCACTGAATCCGGACGGGACACTCAGATGGAAGATAACAGTAAACTGTGGATCAGTTGTCATCGGTGCTGACGGCACCCTGTATCTCGGCTCAGTGGACAAGAATCTGCGTGCCTACAATCCCGATGGCACTGCCAAGTGGTCATATCTTACGGGTGGCCTGATTCTGAACACACCGGCAATCGGCACGGATGGAACGATCTACATTGGAACCACCGATCACAAGCTCTATGCCGTCATGCCGGACGGAACCCTGAACTGGGACTTCACTGCCGGGAATGAAATCACTTCCTCGCCGGGGATTGGCCCGGATGGAACCATTTACTTCGGGGCTCTGGATAACAAGCTGTATGCGGTTAATCCGGATGGGACAGCTAAGTGGACTTATACGAGCGGCGGTGCAGTTTACTCATCACCCGCAATCGGTGCTGACGGGAAAGTCTATTTTGGCAGCTTTGACAGCAAGATTTACTCTCTCCTGCCGGACGGGTCATTCAACTGGCAATACATCGTTGGTGCCGATGTCCAGTCCTCCCCGGCGATAGATACAAACGGGAATGTCTATGTAGGCAGCTCAGACCATAAGTTGTATGCGCTCAATCCCGCTGGTTCACTGTTATGGTCCTATACAACGGGAGCTGTAATCGGGTCGTCCCCGGCAATAGGGGCGAACCAGACGGTTTACTTCGGTAGTCAGGACGGATCCCTGTATGCCGTCGGGCCCTGATCCTGGCGGGAAAGTTGACCTGAGGATTATAGGAATGATGCTTTCCGTTTCCGGCTAAGCAGTATTGCCGCGAATTGATCGCGGGCTGCTACTGCCGCAGAATTTTTTCCATGGCCTTGCCCTTGGCCAGTTCGTCCACGAGCTTGTCCATGTAGCGGATCAGCTGATAGGTCCCGTCCTCGATCTCCTCGACCCGCACTCCGCAGATCACGCCGGTGATCTGTGCGCGTGCCGGATTCAGTTTGGGAGCCTTGGCAAAGAATGCTTCAAGGTTCGTGCTGTCCGCCTTCAGCTTGTCCAGCTGCTTCTGGCTGTAGCCGGTCAGCCAGCGCAGCACTTCGTCCAGTTCCGCTTGGCTGCGGCCCTTCTTTTCCACCTTGGTCACATAGTGCGGGTAGACCCCGGAAAACTTCATTGCGTATACACGTTCAAGGTTCATGCTGCTGCCTGCCTGTGGGATGAAGCGCACTCTGCGCTGCACGATTATATGCCCGACCCGCAGGCCCCGAAACGGGCTTGACAATAAATCCTAAATAGGATAGATTCCTATCAGCGTGGTATACGCAACTAGGAACCATGTTAAAAGTAGATGGTCATGAACTGGAGCGCAGGCTGGAGCTGTTCAGGGAAGCAGCCAGGGCGGCGGGCATCAAGCTGACCCATCAGCGCCTTGAGATCTTCCGCGAAGTGGCAGGCAGCCTGGAGCATCCGAGTGCGGAGAGTGTGCACCGCGCACTCAGTGCCAGCATGCCGACGCTTTCACATGACACCGTCTACCGCACGCTGTGGATGCTGACCGATCTCGGTCTCGTATCAACACTCGGACCGAAACGCGAAAGCGTCCGCTTCGATGCCAACCCCGAACCGCACCACCACTTCGTCTGCCTGCGCTGCGGCCTGGCCCGTGACTTCGTGAGCACGGAGCTCAACGAGCTGCGCATTCCGGATTCCGTCTCGGACTTCGGCAGCATCCAGGCCACACAGGTGGAGGTGCATGGCATCTGCAATGACTGCCAGGCGCAGCAGCCGGCAGACTGACAACCCCGTATCAATGCATCACAAGCTGAGGAGAAAGGAGCAATCGACATGAGTGAGAAGGGAAAATGCCCGTTCAGCGGGTCATTCGAGCATACCGCTGGTGGCGGTACGAATAACCAGGACTGGTGGCCCAACCTGCTGCGCCTGGATATCCTGCACCAGCATTCCAGCAAGTCCAACCCGATGGGTGAGGATTTTGACTACGCCGCGGAGTTCAGCAAGCTTGACTACGAGGCCCTGAAGCAGGACCTGCATGCGCTGATGACGGATTCCCAGGACTGGTGGCCGGCTGACTTCGGCCACTACGGTCCGTTCTTCATCCGCCTGGCCTGGCACAGCGCCGGAACCTACCGCGTCGGTGACGGCCGCGGCGGCGGTGGACGTGGCCAGCAGCGCTTCGCTCCGCTCGGCTCCTGGCCGGACAATGCCAACCTCGACAAGGGCCGCCGCCTGCTCTGGCCGATCAAGCAGAAGTACGGCGACGCGATCTCCTGGGCGGACCTGTTCATCCTCGTCGGCAATGTCGCACTGGAGTCGATGGGCTTCAAGACCTTCGGCTTCGCGGCCGGACGCGAGGACGTCTGGGAGCCTGACAACGATGTCTACTGGGGCAAGGAGAGCGAATGGCTGGCTGACAAGCGCTACTCCGGCGAGCGCGCACTCGAGAACCCTCTGGCGGCGGTGCAGATGGGCCTGATCTACGTCAACCCCGAGGGTCCGAATGGCAACCCCGACCCGGTGGCTGCCGCCCACGACATCCGTGAGACCTTCGCGCGGATGGCAATGGACGACGAGGAGACCGTGGCGCTGATCGCCGGCGGCCATACCTTCGGCAAGACGCATGGTGCCGGTGATGCCGCGCTTGTCGGTGCTGATCCGGAAGGTGCCCCGATCGAGCAGCAGGGCCTGGGCTGGAAGAGCAGTCACGGCAGCGGCATGGGTGCTGATGCGATCTCGGGCGGCCCGGAGGTCACCTGGACCACGACTCCGACTCAGTGGAGCAATGACTTCTTCAAGCATCTGTTCAACTACGAATGGGAGCTGACGAAGAGCCCCGCCGGTGTGCAGCAGTGGCAGCCGAAGGCTGGCGCTGGTGCCGGCACGGTCCCGCATGCCTTCGACAGCAGCACGAAGATTGCACCGATGATGCTGACAACCGACCTCTCGCTGCGCTTCGATCCCGCCTACGAGAAGATCTCGCGTCGCTTCATGGAGAACCCGGACCAGTTCGCCGATGCCTTCGCCCGCGCCTGGTTCAAGCTGACCCACAGGGACATGGGTCCGAAGTCCCGCTACCTCGGCCCCGAGATCCCCGCTGAGAATCTGCTCTGGCAGGACCCGCTGCCGGCGCTTGATCATGAGTTGATCAATGATGCCGACATCGCCACGCTCAAGCAGAAGATCCTCGCCTCCGGTCTCAGTACTGCAGAGCTCGTGGCCACAGCCTGGTGCTCCGCCTCCACCTTCCGCGGTGGCGACAAGCGCGGCGGTGCCAACGGTGCGCGGATCCGTCTCGCTCCGCAGAACGGCTGGCACGCCTTCGAGCCCACGCAGCTGGCAAAGGTGATCGTCAAGCTGGAAGGCATCCAGAATGAATTCAATGATGCGCAGTCCGGCAACAAGCGCGTTTCGCTGGCGGATCTGATCGTGCTCGGCGGATGCGCCGCGATTGAGCAGGCTGCCCAGGCCGCCGGCCACAGCGTGAGCGTGCCCTTCAGCCCCGGCCGTGTGGACGCCAGCCAGGAGATGACGGATGTCGAGGGCTTCGAGCCGCTTGAGCCCATGGCTGACGGCTTCCGCAACTACACCCGGCATTCCTTCTCCGTGCCTGCAGAGGAGCTGCTGCTGGATCGTGCCCAGCTGCTGACCCTGACCGCGCCGGAGATGACGGCGCTCGTGGGCGGGATGCGCGTGCTCGGTGCCAACCACGGCGGCAGCCAGAACGGCGTGTTCACGGACCGGCCCGGAACGCTAAGCACTGACTTCTTCGTCAACCTGCTGGACATGGCGACGGAGTGGAAGGCCACTGATGATGCCAACCAGTTCGAGGGCCACTGCCGCAGGACCGGTACCCGCAAGTGGGGCGCGACCCGCGCGGATCTGATCTTCGGTTCCAACTCCCAGCTGCGTGCCCTGGCTGAGGTCTACGCCAGCTCCGGCAATGAGGGGCGTTTCGTCAATGACTTCGTGGCAGCCTGGAACAAGGTCATGAACCTCGACCGCTTCGATCTGAAGCAGTAGTCCGCCTCACTCAGAAAACATATGCGCCCGGGTCATGGATGGCCCGGGTGCTGCTTTTTCTAATTCGAAGAGTTTGATTGCCGAGATCACGCAGCCGGTGGAATCCGCAGTACTTCCGCTTCCTCACTGCGCATCTGGGCCACGATGGCTTCAGCCACCGTTTCCACCGACTCCACTGACATGCCCGGTGCTCCGGCACGCGAGTCATACTGGTCGCTGCCACGCGTATTCTGGCCGAAGTCCGTGGCCGTCATGCGCGGGCAGAACAGGCAGACGCGGATGTTGTCAGACTCCAGCTCCTGACGGGCCGTGCGAGAGATGTTGTTCAGGGCATGCTTGGTGCAGGCATAACCCGCCAGCTTCGGCATGTTGACAACGCTCAGCATGCTGCTCACGTTGATGATCATCCCGCCGCCCTGGCTGCGCAGCTGCGGGATCACCTGCTGCATGGCATCAACCTGGCCCACGACGTTCAGCTCCAGCAGGTAGCGCAGATCATCGAGCCTGATGCTCTCCACCGGGCAGCGCATCCCCTGGCCGGCATTGTTGAGCAGGATGTCAACGCGGCCGAAATGTTCCACGGTGCGCCTGACGAGTTCAGCGACCGCTGCGCTGTCCATGATGTCAGTGGGCACTGCCAGCGAGCCCGGCAGTTCGGCAGCCAGCTCCGAGAGCTTCTCCGCATTGCGGGCCGCGAGCACCAGCCTGGCTCCCTGCGCGGACAGGATCCGCGCTGTAGCTTCCCCGATACCGGAGGATGCTCCGGTGACGATTACGACTGCATCCCTGATTTCCATGGGCTTACTCTACCAGTGTGGCGCAGCTATTACTTCAGTTCAAGGCTGAACTGCTGGTCCGGTGTGAGCAGGTAGGAATCGTAGAGCGGTGAGTAGCTGCGGACCTGCACGCTGCCATCCGGACGGAACTCCAGCAGGCGCAGGTAGCATTCCCCGCCCAGTTCCCGCATCTGGTAGTTGGCAAGCATCTGATGTACGGGCGTGCCGGCATCATTGAGATCCACGCGATAACCGCTGCCGTCGCCAAGAATGTGCCCGCTCAGGACCAGCGGGACATCATGGCTGCGTACCAGCTTGTCCCAGAGCTGCTGGCCATCATTGATAGAGCCGGGTGTGCGGTAGTCATGCGGATTGTAGTTTTCCGTGCCTGCCGGCTTCGTGTGATCGGTGCGGGTGTCGTCGTTGTACATGAAGCTGTGGGTGACAAGCATGCCCCGGTGAGCGGGGTGGGCTTCCAGTACCTGGCAGGCCCAGTCCACGACCTCGTCACGCGGTGCCCATTCCAGGGCGAGGATCAACCAGTCCGTACCGGCAGCGCTGAAGCTATGCCAGGTGTTGTCAAGACGGCCTTGTTCATAGGCCCCGCCGAAACCCGGCAGCGCTGCTGCCAGCTCAAACTCAAAGTAGTCATTGAACAGGGTGTCGCGGGTTGAGGCATCCCCGCTCGGGCCATAGTCATGGTTGCCGGGAGCCATGATGTAGGGTACCCTGCCATCCAGCAGCCTGTGCGCTTCACGGGCATTGAACCATTCCGCTGCCGTATTGTTGTTGACGATGTCCCCCTCATGCAGCACATAGCGGATATCCAGCCGCTCGGCATTGTTGACGATCCAGGCGGTCTGCGCCAGATACTCGCCCGGGTAACGCAGGGAATAGACCTGGGTGTCAGGCAGCACTGCCAGGTTCCAGCTGCCGGGCACATGGTCCTCCACCGTGCGCGGCGAGGGCGTGATTGCCAAGGGTGCCGTACTCAGTGCATTGACATCCAGTGTGTGCTGGTAGAGGTTGGCAAAGAATCGCCGGCGGAAATCCTCGAAATGTTCCTCCTGCACCGGATCCGTCGCATGTCCGAGGTTGGCCTTGTCGAGAGCCATTGCAGCCAGCAGAATTCTCCCCTGGCCATAGGCGCCTTCCATCACCGCCGGATATTGTGCATCTTCGTCCGTAGCCAGCAGGACTTCGAATCCGCTCTGGAAGGCGAAAGCTTCCCAGATCGTGCGATCCTCGCTGAAACTCACTTTCCCGTCAGTGAGAGGCAGGCCCTGCATCAGGGTGTGCCCGGGACTGAGGATATAACCCAGGGAGTAATCGTTGTCGCAGCGCCGTGCTCCCTGAGTAGTCGGCAGGAAGGGTGGCTTTTCCTCAAACTGGTCAGCCTGTGTGAACTGCAGCAGCAGATGGCCATGGTCGACGTAGTTGTAGAGGTCAGCACCATAGCTGGCCATGTAGTCAGCGTAGCCGGGATCCTCACTGCAGAATGAGCCGAGCACGATCAGATCAGCGGAGGAGTTGAAGGGTGACTGATCGAGGGGCAGGGGCAGGACGTCAAAGCCGGCTGCCTGCAACAGTTCACTGGCCTGTGACGAATCCGTCCATTGATCGTAATGCTCATACACGAGTGCCAGCGGCTTGTCCGGTGCAGCCTGAACCGGTCTGCAGCAGGCCACATTAACTACAGTCAGCAAAAAGCACAGGGTCAGACAGCGCATTTCGCGAGTATAGCAAGCCTATGTGAAGCAGGTGTGAATGGCTGTCCATCGGGGATTCATGCAATTTCTTCAGGAAAATGAATTATTAAGTCCATGGTTTGCGTCTTAATATTGGGCAATACCTTTAGCAGCTGATGGGTCCTGCGAAAAAGTGGACTCCCGCGCCGGATCCTGAGCCATCGGAGTTGGGAATGAACCTGATCTGGCTGACTAACAAGTACTTCTTCATTGTATTCCTGGCCTGCCTGCCCGCACTGGCCTTCAGCTTCTGGGTAGCCATGCGCAACAGCGGGACTGCAGTTGATCCCCGCAGCTACTGGCGGATGGTGCTGTCCGGCTGGGGCCTGACGCTGGGGATCATGCTCGCATCCGGCTATATCCTTTTCAACGTCCTGCATGTAGAGGAAGCCGGCCCGGGAGCATTGCTCTGGATGATCGTGTTTCCACTGCTGCTCCTGCTGCCGGCCTGCTGGATGCTCGTCACACTGCAGCTGAACCGGATCGGAGGTGCAGCAAGTTCCCAGAACAGTCTGGCCGGATTCATGGCCTCGCTGATCCTGCTGTGCGTGCTGATCGGTGGAGGGCTTGGCACATTTCTGATCAACGGCTCCATCCAGCAGAAGCAGGCCTGGAATCTGCACATGGCAGCCAATCCCGTACCAAATATCAATCCCGCCCGCTTTGGCCTGGTGGAACCTCATGGTTTCCTGCCTTACATGCTTGCGGACCGCCGCAGCATTCCGGATGAGGCACGGATTCTTCCGTCCAACTGGGAACTGAATCCTGACTACGGCGGCAGGATTGAGCATGTGCAGTCCCGCGGCTATACATCTCCCTCGGAATTCGATGACAAGTCATGGGATGCACTGGTTGAGGATGCTGCACGGGAACTGGTTGACGGGCTGGCGGACAGCGGATGCAGCATCATGCTCGGACGGAACAGCCTCGGCCACTCACAGGTGAATGGCAGTTGGCAAAGCTACCACGAACTGGTGATCGCCGGTGTCAAAGACGACTACCTGGTCCTGGCAACGATCGTCCCCAGGCCGGTCAAGATAGGCAGTGATCCCAGGATCCTGCTGAGCGTCTTCACCGAGGAAAAGGATACGGTCCTCAGGGAAGCGACTGAACGCTATGGACTGCAGCAGATTGATCCCGCTGCCACAGACAGGCTGTTTGTCCTGCGGGACGGCTACGAGCGGATCGGTCAGGCGCCCTGAAGACCAGCAGACCTGAAGACCTGCTGTTGAAACAATAGGAGCACAATCAGGGTTACCCTGTGTTGTAGTTCGTCAAGGAGCAGCCAGCATGTCAATCAGGCCAGTCAAGCACATCAGCCAGGCACAGCCGACAATGGAAGGCGCGGGAGTGCATCTGCACCGGGCCTTCGGCTTCGGCAGGACGAAGGAGTTCGATCCCTTCCTGCTGTTTGACGACTTCCGCAATGACAGGCCGGAGGACTACCTCGCCGGCTTCCCCTGGCATCCGCACCGCGGCATCGAGACCGTGACCTATGTGCTCGCCGGCAATGTGACGCATGGCGACAGTATTGGCAACAGCGGCACGATCTCCGCCGGTGACGTGCAGTGGATGACAAGCGGGCGCGGGATCTTCCACCGTGAGATGCCGCAGGGAGACGCGGACGGGCGCATGCACGGCTTCCAGCTCTGGGCCAACCTGCCTGCCAGCATGAAGATGACTGAACCGCGCTACCAGGAGATGAAGTCCGCGGACATCCCGACCGTGACGGATGACGACGGCACGCACGTCCGGCTTGTCAGCGGCAGCTTCTGGGGACAGCGTGGTCCTGTGGAAGGCATTGCCGCGGATCCGGTCTACATCGATGTGAGCGTACCCGCCGGACAGACGAAGCATCTGCCGGTCAGCACCGACAGCCATGCCTTCGCCTACGTGTTTGAGGGCGATGGCACATTTCGCGGAGCCTCCGGACCTCAGGGCGTGATGACAGAAGGCACGAATCCCGGCGAGGAGGCCGTGCTGGTGCCGGCTGGCAACCGCAGCCTGGTACTGTTTGACAGTGGCGATGAAGTGGTTGTCAGCGCCGGTGAGCAGGGCATCCGCTTCCTGCTCGTCAGTGGCAGGCCCCTGCGTGAACCCGTCGCCTGGCATGGCCCGATCGTGATGAACCGCCCGGAGGAACTGCGCCAGGCCTATCAGGAACTGCAGGACGGGACATTCATCCGCTGACGGGCGGAGCTGTAGCCGGTTCCTGTTCCGGAATGCCGTTCCACTGGTGCGGGCCCGTCACCGAGCCGCTCGCATAGACCTTCAGGTAGCAGCGGTGCAGGTCATTGCCGGCCCAGTCGCCTGAGTTGATGTAATCGCAGCCTCCCGGGAAGCGGTAGCGGTCAGGCAGATGCGTATGCCCGAAGGTGACAACCTTCACCTGGGGCTGGCGCAGGAAGCGGATCAGCCGCCTGGCCGCCTGGCGGAAGCGCAGGCGCACGAGATGGTGCAGGAAGGGTTCACGTTTGGGCGGGCTGAAACTGCCCTTGTCCATGCCGGTCTGCCTGAGCAGTGTCTGCTCATCGGGATGCATGCGCTCATCGCTGAGCATCCCGACGTTGCCACGCCGCTGTGCAGCGCTCGTGCCGTCGCGCAGCAGTTCCAGCAGGGCATAGCGCAGATAGATCCAGAGGAAGGGGTCATGCTGGTGACCATGCTGCATAAAGACCCAGAAGTCGTCATTGAGCATGATGCGCATCGCCGGGTTCCAGGCGACCTTCATCGGCCCCCAGGGCAGATCCGGGCGTACGTAGCGCAGGCCGGAGATCCCGATGTCATGGTTGCCGGTGGAGTAGGTGATGCTCAGCCCCGGCATATCTGGATTGTCACGGCGCAGCAGTTCGCGGCGGTCGCTGAGCGTTGCAAGACCCTGGAAGATCACGTCGTCAAACTCCGGGAACACCCCGAGGGTCTCCCCGGGTACGAGGTCAGGGTAGTGCTTACCCTCCGGGTTGCGTGCATCGATCACGAGCGTGTCGACATTCTTCTGGTTCAGCGGGAATGGCGGGATGTCACAGACGTCGCCGTTGATGTAGAGATCCGTGATCAGGGGATTGGCAACGATCCAGTCCATGAACTCAATGAAGGCCGGCAGTTTCGGTGAGCCGTCTCGCCAGGTGTCGATGTGGATGTCGGAAATCAGGATCGCATAGCGCCCCGCTGCTTCCGGCATGGCGTTGGCATCCACCGCGCCTGCGCAGGAGCGCCTGTGCCAGCGGTCCAGGGTGTTCTCCAGAATCAATTCCTGTAGCGGTCCGGCTACTGCTGTCCAGATCAGGGCCACGAGCGCGAAGTAGAACAGCCCGAAGGGAATCCCGATGCCGGTGAAGAACTCAGGTGGCAGGTCAATGTTCACAGCTTGCCACTCTTTACGCGGTCGAGGAAGCCCACGAACCAGTTGAAAGACATGATCCCGAACAGCAGGCCGAAGCCGATGCCCACACCGAGTCCGATTCCATTGTAGAAACTGGAGCGGGCCGCTGCGTCGTTGAATGACATGTAGAGCACGAAGCCGAGCATCGCGAGGATTGCCAGAGCCAGCAGGGTACCGAGCACTTTCAGCATTGACCCTCCAGGGAATGATTCAGGGACTGCGCGGATTGTAGCATGTCACATCAGGGCAAAGGAAGGCGCGATAGCTTGCACTGATATGCAAATGTGGAGATGAATGTCCGGGATTGTCACAGAAAAGACACAGACGCATGCTAGGATGAAGCTGAAATCGGACTGTGGAGGAAAAGACATGACACAGCTGACCGGCCGCGTGCTGAACGCCCAGTCAACAGGATGGGATGAAGCCCGGGTGGGCTTCGCCGAGTGGGCACCCTACAACCAGAATGAACCGCAGGTGATCGTGTTCTGCCAGGATACCCAGGATGTCGTGAATGCCATCAACTGGGCGCGCGAAAACAAGGTTCCGCTCCGGGCCCGCAGTGGCCGGCACAACTATGAAGCCTACAGCAGCCTCAACAAGGGCGGGATCATCATCGACGTGAGTGAGATCGACTTCATCCGCGCGGAGCAGGGTGGCACGACGGCCACGGTGGGCGCAGGCCTGGACATGGTCACGCTGGTGGAAGGGCTGAACGATGTCGGCGTGAGTTTTCCCACCGCCACCGGTGCCTCCGTCGGCCTGGCCGGCCTGACGCTCGGCGGCGGCTTCGGAATGACGACGCGGCTCTGGGGCATGACCTGCGACAGCCTAGCCGGGGTGGAGATCGTCACAGCGGATGGCAAGGTGCTCAACTGCAGCCGGGAGCAGAATGCCGACCTGTTCTGGGCCTGCCAGGGCGGCGGCGGTGGTAACTTCGGGATCGTCACTTCCTTCACCTTCAACACGCATCCGGTTGGCAACGTGGCGATCTTCAGCATTACCTGGCCCTGGGCCGGCTTTGAGGCGGTGGTCGATGCCTGGCAGAAGTGGGCACCGAACACTGACCGCCGCATTTCCTGCGCGCTGATGCTTCTCTCCACGGGGCAGATCAAGCTCTATGGCCAGTTCACCGCCGATGACAAGGACCTGCCGCTGATCCAGCAGTTGCTGGAGCCGATGCTTGGCAGCTTCCCGCCGATCGTTGTTTCGATCAGTGCGGTGCCCTTCGTGGTCGGAGCACGGACCTTCCTGCGTGTAGACCCGCTCAACCCGCAGTGGTTCGTGCATGCACATGACGACGAGCAGATCTTCAAGAGCACCTCGGCCTATGTCTTCGAGCCGCTCTGCGCCAATGGAATCGGCACCCTGAAGAAGTATCTGGAGAACCTGCCGAAGCTCTCCTGCCCGCCGAGCCAGCCCTCGATGGTGCAGCTGCTGGGTGCCGGCGGTGCCGTGCGTGACATCGCAATCGATGCCACTGCAGTCTACGCCCGTGAGGCTGACTTCATCATCCAGTACGATGCCTACTGGACTGCCCCGGAGGATGGCAAGCCCACGCTTGACTGGGTGGAGCAGTTCCGCAACGAAATGACGCAGTGGACGAAGGGTGCCTATGTCAACTATGTCGACCAGCGCATCCCGCAGTACCTGCAGGAATACTACGGTCCCAACCTGCCGCGCCTCGTGGAGATCAAGGCCAAGTACGACCCGCAGAACCTGTTCAGCTTCCCGCAGGGGATTCCCACGAGCCTGCCTTGATCCCGAATACTCGTCAGGAATTGGTCCGATCATGTTCCGGTAATGTGGAACCGTCCGGCAGGATCTAGAATCTGCTGGTGAAGCACATTCTGACAGTGCTGTACTGCCTGCTGCTGCAGGCCGGGATTGCGCATGCGGCACCGGGTGACTCCACGGAGGTACGCTTCGCGCGTTCAGTCGGCGACGAGGGAACCGTTGCCTTTCTCGCGGCGGCAATGCTCATACCCGTACTGGAGAGGGGGGAGCAGGGAGAGGGCCAGGCGCTGCGGACCGGTGATGCCATCCTCAGTTCACTGATCATGTCGGAAGGACTGAAGCGGGTGGTGCGCTCCGAGCGCCCCGATGGCCATCCGGGCTACAGCTTCCCGAGCAATCATGCCACCATGGCCTTTGCCGCAGCCACCGTTGCTGCGGATCATGACCCGGACCAGGCGCTCCTCTGGTATGGCGGAGCCTCGCTGATTGCCTGGTCCCGCGTCCGCGAGAACCGGCACCGCACGGAGGATGTGCTGGCAGGTGCCGCCCTCGGCTATGGCATGGCGAAGCTGGAGCAGCAGCTGCCGCGGGGCCTGCTGATCTCACCATTCTTCGATCCGGAAGGTGATGGCGGCGGTATCGAATTCATCGTGAATTTCTGAGACAGCCACTTCTTAATTATGGCAGTATCCAAGTTGCTGCATGTTTTTCCGATTTCGCTGCATAGCTCCTGTTTATACGAAATTGAATCCGGGTAACACATCTGGTTTGGAAAATCCAGGCCAATACAATCCGGTTCCGCTTCATGACCGGCCAAAGGAGCAATCCGTGAAGCGTTTCAATCTTTCGCTGATTTCCCTCTTCGTGATCCTGACCGCAGCCCTCAGTGCCTCCTGCGGCGGCAGCAACATCGGCATCGAGCAGCCCGCTGACAACGCGGACGAGACCCCCGTGGTGATCGAGCAGCAGCCCGAGCAGAGCCAGATCCCCAGTCTCGCGGACCTGGACAAGCTGTTTGACGGCGGTCAGATTGTGGAGGAAGGCAAGGGTGCCAGCTGGGTCGGCCATCCGAACCATCTCACCCCCGGCCTGAGCTTCAACGGCGGGATTGACCCCGGTGATCCGAACTGCTACCTGCTGAAGGGCTTCAAGGGCAACCTGCCCGGTACGCAGGGTGGCCCGCAGATCGCCTATGCGATCTACCAGATCCCGCTCGGCGCACTTGAGAGTGACCTGCTCGACATGAAGGTCGCCGCTCAGGTCAGCAGTGCCACGGAGAAGTACTACGCTGCCATTGCCGACTTCACCGGCATGCAGTGGGACTTCTACGGTCCGCTCAACAGCCCGAGCTGGTTCACGGACATGACGGCGCTGGGTTACGACTTCACCAGCGGTGCCGGCCATCTCTACATTGCGCTGATCGCGATGCCTGACACGAACCTGCACATCACCGACATCAGCCTGAACTTCAAGGACCGCGAGAAGCCGGGTGACAAGGAGCCGACCTGGTGGAACGTCTGGGGCAATGCCTACGAGGATTACGCCACGGGCAGCCCGCATGCCGGCTATCAGGTGAGCTTCGAGAACCTCAGCACCGGTGTGACCTACACCACGATGACGGCTGCCAACGGTGCCTGGGGCATGAACCTGCCGACCGGACACTACAAGTTCGGTGTTGACAGCAACGAGATGCTGCTGGATGTCAGCGGCGCTCCGGTGAGCATGATCGACTACATCTACGATGTCTCCGGATTCGGCATCAAGCTGGACCTGGACAACACCGGGCAGATGGTCTACGTGGATGACAACGCCGCCTATGTCGGCAGCGTGGTGCCGATGCCGCTGATCACCGCCAACAACTTCTGATTGACTGAGACGATCGATTGAGGAGAGGCCGTCCCTGCGGGGGCGGCCTTCCTGCATTTCCTCCTGAAACAGCTATCCGGTAAGTTGCGTCAGTTAGAGTGAATGAAGCCAGTTCTGCAGAAAACATGCAGCAGTCCAGGAATCGGAGGAAGCTGAATGACGGATATGATGCACCTGATCATCCTCCTGCTTGCCGCTTTTATCTATTCCACCCTGGTTGGCATCTCCGCGATACGATTGAGTGGAAGTACAGGGAACAGCGGAAAGGAGGCAGTGGCAGCCTCCGTCTGGAATACACTTGCTCTTCTGATAACGGTTCTGGCCGTGGGCTATGCCTACTGGGATCTGTTCATCAGGCATGACATGGCATCGGTGGACAGCTTCATGGCTCTGGCCTACAGCATCATCCCGCTGCTGCCATTCCTGCCGCTGTATCTGCTTGCAAGTCTGAGCTGCAACCTGCTCATTGCACGAAGTCAGTTTGATGAGGGAATGCGCCGCAGTGTCATGCACACCTTCGTGTGGAATCTCATCCTGTTCATGTCCTTTCCGCCGTTTGTTTTCATCATTTGCATGATTGAGTACCAGGCACGGACTCAGCATTAGAGCAGTCGCTGCGGTCAGTCCTCACGGCGTACCAGGCCACGCAGCTGCCAGCTGCGTTCCCAGAAGAACAGCACGGGGATGATGAACAGCACCATGATCGTGGAGCTGGCCAGGCCGCCGATCAGCGGGGCGGCAATCGGTTTCAGTACATCGCTGCCGATCCCCGTGGCCCACATCAAAGGCAGCAGGCCGATCAGGGATGTGCTGACAGTCATCAGCTTCGGGCGTACGCGCCGTCCAGCTCCTTCGATTGTCGCCGAGTAGATGTCACCGGGCCGCAGCCAGCCTTTCTCCAGACGCTTATCCAGCGCTTCCTGCAGGTAGACGATCATCAGCACGCCGGTGTTGACAGCCATCCCGAACAGGGCGATGAAGCCCACCCAGACCGCCACGGAGATGTTCATGTTCAGCAGGTGCAGGTACCAGATCCCGCCGGTGAAGGCGAAGGGCAGGGAGACATAGACGATCAGCGTATCCCAGAAGCTGTCAAAGGTCAGGTAGAGGAAGATGAAGATGATCATCAGCACGGCGGGAATCAGCAGGGCCAGTCTGGCCCGGGCCCGCGTGATGTTCTCCCACTGGCCGGCGATGCGGAAGTAGTAACCCTGGGGCAGTGCCAGTTCACGGTCAAGGGTGGCTTCCAGCTCCTCTACGGTGCCGCCGATGTCGCGGTCACGGATATTGGCAAAGACCACCGTGCGCAGCAGGCTGTTCTCGCTGGCGAGATAGGGAGGGCCGCTGCTGTAGTTCATCGAAGCCACGCTGCTCAGCGGAATCACTCCCTGGTGCGGAGTTTCCAGCAGGGTATCCTCGAGCACCTGCAGATTGTCACGGTATGCGCTGGCATAGCGCACCTGCACGTTGTAGCGTTCCCGGCCCTCCACCGTGCGCGTGAGTTTCATGCCGCCGATCAGGAGCTCGATCTGCTCCTGGACATCTCCGACGTTGAGGCCGTAGCGCGCTGCGGCTTCCCGGTTGATGTCAACGTCGAGGTAGCGTCCGCCGCTGAGTCGCTCGGCAAACACATCCTGCACGCCCGGCACCTGTTCCGCAATCCGGCTGGCCTCAATCGCCAGCCGCGCCAGTTCCTCCGTGTCATCTCCGTAGATCTTGATGCCGATATCCGTCCGCACACCTGTTGCCAGCATCTGGATGCGGTTGATGATCGGCATCGTCCAGCCGTTGGTCAGGCCCGGCACACGGATCGCCTTGTCCAGATCATTGCGGATGTCACCGATCGTGTAGTTCTCGTATTTCGGATCGATCTTTCCCCACTCCTCACGCGGATGGAACTGCACGAAGGTCTCGATCATGCTGACCGGGGCGGGATCGGTCGCGGTATCAGCGCGACCCACCTTACCCACCACATTGGCAACCAGCGGGTGCTCGTACATGATCTTGTCCGTGAGCTGCAGCAGGCGCTTGGCCTCGGTCACACTCACGTTGGGGAGCGTGGTCGGCATGTAGACCAGTTCACCCTCATTCAGATTGG
Organism: bacterium; assembly: GCA_020440605.1. Classification (GTDB taxonomy): domain Bacteria; phylum 4484-113; class 4484-113; order 4484-113; family JAFGCY01; genus JAHEFU01. The sequence goes on from JAGRNT010000017.1 coordinate 83,554, forward strand.
GCATGAACTCGTTGCCCAGCGACTTGTACACCGGCCAGGTCGCGATCAGGCTGGCAATAGCCACGGCCACGGCCAGCCAGCGCAGCTGCAGGCAGAACTTCAACGGTCCGAGGTACAGCCAGTTGAAGAAACGTGACAGCGGATTGCTTTCCTCAGGCAGCATCCGGCCACGCATCAGCATCCGCATCAGCACCGGTACGAGTGTGACAGCCATCACGGCACTGGCCAGCATCACGAGGCTCTTCGTGTAGGCCAGCGGCGTAAACAACTTGCCTTCGGAACCCGTGAGGAAGAACACGGGACCGAAGCTCGTGATGATGATAAGCGTGGTGAAGAACACCGGCTTGCCGACCTGCTGGGCCGCGAACTTGATTGTCTGCGTGATTTCCGCCGGAGTGGGTTTCCGATCCTTTTTCCTGCACCTCTCCCATAGTTTTGCGAGATGGGCGTGGCAGTTTTCCACCATCACGATCCCGTCGTCGACAATCACGCCGATGGCGATCGCGATCCCTCCGAGGCTCATGATGTTGCTCGTGATACCCAGGGCGTTCATGCCGATGAAGCCGATCAGTACGGCAATCGGCAGCGTTAGCACAACCACGAGGCTTGGCCGCAGGCTCAGCAGGAAGAGGATGATCACGATCGTGACCACCACCGCTTCCTCCTGCAGTGCATGCTTCAGGGTGTCGAGACTCTTGCCGATCAGCCAGCTGCGGTCATGTGCCGTTTCGATGGCGACACCCGGGGGCAGACCACGGCGGATGTCGTCAAGCTTCTCCTTCACGGCATTGATCACGCTCTGTGCATTCTGGCCGTACTGCATCACGATGATACCCGTCACGGCTTCACCCTCGCCATTGTGGTCAATCATGCCGCGGCGCACGGCCGTCCCCTGCTGGACGAGTGCGATCTGGCTGAGCAGCACGGGCACTCCGTCCTTCGTATGAGCGACGACGATGTTGCCGATGTCCTCGATCACCTGTTCCGGGCCAACGAACTGCCCGTCGCGCTTGCCGAGGTAGCCCTCGCTGCGCACGAAGAACTCGGTGTCGCTCTGCTCCAGCAGGCGGCCACCAACATCCATGTTGTTGTCCCTGAGCGCCATGGTCAGCTGGCGGATGCTCAGGCCATAGCGGCGCATTTCCTCGGGAAGGATGTCGACGTGGTATTCCCGCCTGAATCCGCCGCCACTGGCAACCTCGGCCACCCCGGGTACCGTGGCCAGCTGGTAGCGGATGTACCAGTCCTGGATGCTGCGCAGCTCGGCAAGATCATGCTGTGGTGTCGCGGGGTTATCGTCATTCGTGACCAGGTACCAGTAGACATGCCCGACGCCGGTGCCTTCTGGGCCAAGGCGTGGCACCACTCCGTCAGGCAGTTCACTGCCGATCGTTGTCAGGCGCTCACTGACACGGGTCCGGGCCCAGTAGATGTCCACATCGTCATCGAAGATGATGTAGATCATGCAGAAGCCGAAGTTGGACATCGAGCGGATGTCTGCGACATGGGGCAGGGCGGACAGCGAGGTGCTGAGCGGATAGGCGACCTGGTCTTCCATCACCTTCGGTCCGCGGCCCGGCCAGTCCGCCAGCACGATCACCTGGTTGTCAGAAAGGTCAGGCAGTGCATCCAGTTTCGTGTTGCGGATCGTGCTGTAGCCGAGCAGCGCCACCAGTGCCACGCAGAGCAGCACGATGAAGGGATTGTCGACGCAGTAGCCGATCAGGGCCGGAAAGAATCCCCTCGGTTCTGACTGGACATTGTGTCCCTCGTTTTCAGTCTGTCTGTCTGTCATCTGTCACTTGCCAATCAGTGAACATGCCCGCTGTGTTCCGTCTCGGAATCCGAGATGTCATCGCTGGGACGCGGAATGCCCTTGATCTGAGCCTCGCTGTCAAGCAGGAACACGGCCGTACTGGCCACGCCCTCACCCTCAGCGAGACCGCTGGTGATTTCGATCATGTCGCCGTCAATCAGCCCGGTTGTCACATTGCGTGGTTCCCAGAGACCGCCGTCACGCGCGACATAGACCACAGCACCGTCGCCCGTCTGCAATACGGAATTGCGCAGCAGCATCAGTGCTTCGTGACGATCCAGCTCAAAGCTGGTCTGCACCAGCATTCCGGGCCGCAGGATCATGTCCGGGTTGTCAACCCTGACCCTGGCAAGCTGGGTGCGGGTCATTGCACTCTGCATCGGCTCGATCAGCTCCAGCTCACCACGGAAAACCATGCCGGGATGCACGGGACAGTCCAGGCTGACCTGCAGGCCGGGTGCCAGTCCGGCGCTGTCCTCCTCGAAGACCTCCATCTGCACCCAGAGCTGCGAGAGATCGGCAACACGGTAGAGTTTGCTGCCCTCCATCACGTAGTCGCCTTCATTCACGTACTTGTCGAGCACGATGCCATCGTAGGCACTGCTGAGCGGAATGTGCTCGCTTGTTTCCCGCGTTTCCGCCAGTGTGGTCAGCTGGGCGGCGGTGAAGCCCAGCCGTGTCAGCCGCGACTCGGCACTGTTCAGCAGCTGCCTGCCGCTGTCGGCGATGTAGTCATAGCTGCTGTCACTGAGCTGGTCGCGGGCCCTGAGCGCAATCAGGTATTCATCCTGGGCCCGCAGCAGCTCCTCACTGTAGAGGTCCATGATGTGCTGGCCCTGCTGCACCCGCACGCCGGTCCGGTCCAGTTCGAGATTGTCAATCCGGCCCGGTTGCCAGCTGACCACCATGTTGATGCGGTCCTCCGGGACCTCCACCTCGCCGATGGCATCCACGCTGCGGCTGACCAGCCGGCGCTCAGGCATGGTCACCTGCACATCGGCCAGCAGTCCCTGCAGCGGACTGATCTTCACCGCGGCCACACTCTCCGCCACGGCCGGATCCACACCGGCGTCATCACTGGCCTTGAGTACCAGCTCCATGCCGCAGATCGGGCAGGTCCCGGGATGGTCCTGCTCGATCTGCGGATGCATCGGGCATGTGTACTCGCTTACGGCGTGAGCAGCTGCTGTCAGCATGGCGGGACTGTCAAGTTCCACCGGCATCATCTCCATTCCGCAGACCGGACAGTCGCCCGGCTTGTCAGCTTCCACACAGCGCATCGGGCAGGCGTACTTCACGTTGGCGGCCGGAGCCGCTGCAGAGGATGCGTCGCCGGTTCCATATGCGCCGCTTTCCACCAGCGAACGCTGGTAGAGGATGCCAGCCATGCTCAATAGCAGCAGGCCGGTCAGGAATGTCATCAGTGCCGGTGAAACGCGCATGGATCGCTCCTACTTCGCTTCCTTCTTGACAAGCTCCATGCCGCACTTGGGGCATTCACCGGGCTTGTCACTCTGGATGTCGTCACAGCAGCCGCCGCTGCAGGGGCAGATGTAGACATCCGCCATTGCGTGGATCTCGCCGTGACCCTCGTGGTTCATTTCCTCACTGTCACCCTGCATGTATGCCGCCAGGTGGTCATGGTCCATCAGCTCTCCACCCATGCTCTCCTGCATCTCCATCGCAGTGTCCTTGCTGGCGAAGGCGGCGATCCAGGGTGCCATGCTGCCCTTGAGTTTCGTGGTGTCAACGAGGAACCAGGCATCGAAGGCCTTGGTCATCTGCTCGTTCTTGGTGCCGAAGCTCGGGTAATCAAGGATCTGGGCGTCCAGAACCTTGATTTCCTTGGCACCACCATCCTTCAGTTCACCGAAGTTGTTGAAGGCGCAGCCGATGCTCTCGAAGTGGAAGTCCTGCGGCTTGCCGTCAATCTCGAGCTGCATCGTCATCCGCGTGCTGCTCTTCTCCCAGAACATTCCGCAATGGTCGCAGCGGACGGGTTCGTCCTCCTTCTGCGCCCAGGCGGCGGTGGCGAAGATGATCATTGCCAGCATGGCGATCAGGTACTTGTACATTTATATCTCCTTGAAAATACTGTTACTGCTGCCACATGGCAGCCAGCCCGTTGAAATCGAGCAGTTGTCCACCCAGAGCGGGCTGGGCGTTCTCAGCATCCGTGGCATTGGCAAAGGCAGCCACATAGGGCGGCATTGAGCCCTTCACGGTTTCAGTGTCGTAGAGGAACCAGGCGGCCGTGGCATCCAGCCAGCGACTACCCGGCTTGTCAATGTCGTAGGCCGTCACTTCGATCGCGTCAATGCTGCGATCCTCGTCGGCCATGAGGTTGAAGACACAGTCGAAACTGTCATGCTGCGTGTAGCTGCCATCGCTCCAGCGCACCACGACATGGGTCAGGCTGCGGTCCGCGAACATTCCGCAGTAGGGGCAGGAGCTGTCAGTGAATCCCGAATGACTGAACAGGTTGTCTGCATGATTGCCAGGAACGCTGACAGCCGGCTCCTCAGGCTCTTCGTCCAGGCTGTCCGGCTCCGTTGCCAGCTGATCAGCGTCTGTATCAGACTGCTGTCCAGCCTGATTGCCATCAGTTGCACTGCCATTCGTGTTGACAGTCTCCACACTTTCGGACCCGGCAGCAAGGCCCAGTTCACGCAGCAATGCTGAGAAGTCCATGACCTCGCCACCGCGTTCGCCGTCATCCGCCGCATGGCCCGGCGTGGCATATGCTGCCACGAAGGGTGCCATGCTGCCGTCGAGGCGTGCTGTACCAAAGCGATAGCTTGCTGTGTCCGCTGTCAGCCACTGGGGTTCGCGATCCGCACTGGCAATGTCCCGCACTTCAGCACTGCTCAGGCCCGTTGCATGCTCCCGAGCCCAGTCAGCTACGCAGCCCCAGCCGTCAAAGTAACCGCTGCTGCCGTCAGTAAAGTCAGCATGTACGGCAGCAATGCTGCGCATGGCGTACATGCTGCACTGAGGACAGCGGGTCTGCTCATCCGGCTGCTCTGCCGCTGCCATCTGCGTATCGTCCGTGGATATTCCGGGAGAGCGGTGCAGCAGGTCGGCAAACTCCACACCAGGTGTGAGCCAGACATAACCCGCATAGCCGATCACGAACAGGGCCAGCAGGGCCACAGCCACGCCTATGCCTTCCGCCAGACTGCTGCGTGGAGCCTCTTCATAGTACAGCTCCTCGTCCTGCATATCCGGCTCAAGGGATCTGTCAGTCATGGCTTGCTCCTTCTGCGTCGTCAGGAATGTGGATCGGCGGGATTTCGCTCGGCAGGTCCAGTTCCTCGATGAAGGGATTGATCTCCCTGGCAACGGATTCCTCCTCCGCGCGCTGCGCCGCCTCACGAGCCATTTCGCTCACGCCGTCCATCAGGTTGGTGAAGTCCGGTTCATTGAACAGATATGGACCCGGGTCGAAGGCGCCTGCCGTGAGGATCTGCAGCCTCGCCAGGTTGGCAAGATAGCTGATATTGCGCAGTTCCAGCTCCTGCTGCAGGTTCAGCAGGCCGAGCTGGCTCTTCACGAGTTCATCCAGCTCCGCGCCTTCAGCGGCATAGCTGCGCAGTTCGCTTTCCAGCCCGAGCCGGGCCTGCGGCACCAGTACGTCACGGTAGATCCGGATGATCTCGCAGTCCTCAGCCAGCGCCAGCTCCAGCCCGGTGATCTGCGTCTCCAGATTGTTCACGAGCATCGCCCGGCTGTCGTCAACGAGCGCCCGCTCGGCCCGTGCCTCCTGCAGCGCGGCATCCTGGCGCTCCTCCTTGTGCGTCATGAGCGGAAAGCTCACTCCGGCGGAGACCATGTTGCGCATGCCCCACTTGAGCCCCACGCTCGTGCTGATCGTGTAGTCCGGGCGGTAGCCCCGCGCCGCCAGTTCCACCATCAGGTCATGCTGGAACTCCATCAGTTCCAGCCGCCGAAAGTCCGGGCGTAGTTCCAGACTGGCGGAGAACAGCTCAGCGTTGTCAATCTCCGGATCATGCACGAGCGGATAGCTGGCACTGAGCTGCAGCTCCATTGAATCAAAACGCGGATCGTTGCCAAGCAGGCCGGCGAGTCGGTTGCGCTGCCGGGCCAGCATCGACTGCATCAGCACCTGGCGCTCCGTCATGCGACTCAGCTCAAGCTGGCTGTCAATCAGCTTCGCCTGGCTGGTCTGACCGAGACCGGCCTTGACACCCGCCAGTTCGATGAGGATCCGCATCAGCTCGATGTTCTCATTGAGGATCCGCAGCCGGGCCTGGGTTTCCAGCATCTCGAAGTAGGCATCACTGACCTGGCCCACGAGGTCCAGCTCACGCTGGGCCAGGCTGTACTGGGTCAGCTGCTCCTCGAGGTTGCTGATGTTGCGGCGCAGCTTGCGCTTGCCGTAGCCCTCGAAGCTCTGGCTGAAGCCGAGCGAGACCATCGTCATCGGTGTGTCGTCAACCGGCAGCTGTGGAGCGGGGAAGTTCATCAGGTTGAACATGAACATCGGGTCGCGCATGGCCCCGGCCTGGCGCGTGCGTGCAGCCTGGATCCCGAGCTGTGTGCGGTAGGGCCGCAGTTCCGGGCTGTTCTCCAGGGCCATGTTGACAAGCAGCAGCAGTTCATCATGGCTGACCAGCCGCTCAAGCTCCGTGCTGCCAAGCTCCGGGGGCAGGGCATGCAGGGCCGCCAGCAGTTCATCCATGTTGCCGATCACCGTACCGATGCGCGCATTCAGGGCCTCGTCATCGGGCAGGTACAGTTTCGGCTGGCTCGTTGCCTGGTTGCGCAGGTACTGGCCGGTCCTGCCGATCTCCACCGAGGTGTACTCACTCGCGTATGCGCGGGGAATGGTGGTCAGCAGAAGAGCCAGTCCCATGAGCACTGCCAGGTGCAGATTGATCTGCATCCGTCTGCTCTCCTCGTGCCGCGAACTCGCGGCAGCATTGTCACGTGATCATACGTGATGCTCAGGTCGGGAAGGGCGCGTCAGCGAGCGGCTACAGCAGCAGCCGGATGCAGGAAAGCTGGGAGAGGGTTGAGCAAGATCGCTCAGGTAGAGGCGGTGGGAGATCAGCGGCATGGCGCGCTTCACTCCAGTCCACGCAATCAGTTTCATTGATCAGGATCGGAAGTGGCAGTTGCTGCTGCGCAAGTTCCCACTGCGGGGAGTCAATGGACGGCACGCCTGCCGATAACACTTCCAGGCGGATATTGTGGCAGCAGCTCTTTTTCCTGGGCTTGCCGCTGTTCTGCTTCGGAGCCTTCGTACGGCAGCAGGCCGGCAGCTCGGACTCAGCACAACATGAAGCTGTTTCACTGCCAGCAGAATGCATGTCCCCACAGGCGGAACAACCACCCTGATGCTCACCGGGCAGGTCGCATGTGCAGCTGAAGCTGTAGCTGATCCGCCCGCTGTCAGCGAGGCAGATCACGGCGCCGCCGGGATCAAGCTGCATGCAGAGCAGTCCTGCGAGCAGGACAGCCATGATTCTGACTGTGGAAGGAATTCCCATCAGATGTTGCAAGCCTAGCACATTTCCACTGCTGCATTCCAATATGCTGTTATCCGGACGGACTGCACAGCAATTTCATTCATGAACTGACTCGATGTGTACTTCCTGATGCATTGCCGCAGGTTAAGTCCGCGCTTATCCCGGTACGCAGTCTGGCCCCGCGCTATAATTTGCCCGGCAAAACTCCCAGACAGGACCTGTAATGAAGATCCACGAGTATCAGGCACGCGAAATCATGAGCAAGTTCGGCATCCCCACGAATCACGGGGAGCTGGCACGTACGCCGGAGGAAGTCCGGGCCATCGCCGAGAAGATCGGCCGCATGGTGGTCGTCAAGGCCCAGGTGCATGCCGGTGGCCGCGGCAAGGCCGGAGGCGTGAAGCTCGCCAAGAATCCTGAGGAGGCCTTTGAGGTTGCCTCGAAGATCCTGGGAATGGAGATCAAGGGCCTGACCGTGGACCGCGTGCTCGTCGCGGATGCCGTGGACATCGAGACCGAGTACTACCTCGGCTTCACGCTCAACCGCGAGGACAAGAGCGTGGTGCTGATCCTCAGCGCCGCCGGCGGTGTGGACATCGAGGAAGTGGCGGCCAGCACTCCCGAGAAGATCACCAAGATCAACATCGACCCGACCGTCGGTATCCAGGATTACGAGATCCGCCAGGCCGTCTACATGAGCGGCGTGGACACGACGAAGGCCCGTGCGATCGCGAGCTTCATCGACAAGCTCTACGACTGCTTCATGGCCACCGATGCCGAAATGGCCGAGATCAACCCGCTGGTTATCACCAAGCAGGGTGAGGTCGTGGCGATCGATGCCAAGATGAATTTCGATGACAATGCCCTCTACCGCCAGAAGGAAATCGCTGGACTGCGTGAGGCCGGCTCCGAGCTGGATGAGTATGAGGTGCAGGCGATGGAGGAAGGCCTGACCTACGTGCACCTGCCCGGCGGCAACGTCGGCATCTGCGGCAATGGCGCGGGCCTCGTGATGACCACGATGGACGTCGTCAAGCGCGCGGGCGGCACTCCCAACAACTTCCTCGACTTCGGCGGCAGCGCCACGGCAGAGGGTGTGCAGAAGGCGCTGATCGCCGTGCTGCGCGATCCGGACGTGAAGGGAATCTTCATCAATGTCTTCGGTGGCATCACCCGCACGGACCTTGTGGCCCAGGGCATCGTGGATGTCTATGACAAGCTGGAGCGCAAGGTGCCGATCGTGATCCGGCTGACTGGTACGCGTGAGGAACTGGCCAAGGAGATCCTCGAAGGCAGCAACAAGCCGCTGGTGTTCGTGGACAGCATGTGGGCCGGTGCGCAGAAGATCGTCGAACTGATCAATGCCGAGGCCGCCAGCGCTTAGTACGGCTGTTCAATCGAGGAAATCGGCGGTATAATTCCCCTCCCTTAGCGGGGGTAGCTCAGTTGGTTAGAGCGCCAGATTGTGGATCTGGAGGTCGTGGGTTCGAGACCCTCCCCCCGTATTCTTCTTCTCGTTTCCGTTCATACCTTCCTGCGCAAGCTTCGCGCATTAACATTGTCAAGCCTTGACTAATAGCGCAAGATGAGGAAAATACCTAACATCAAGCGCTTGATATGGTGCAGGGACGGGCAACTGTCCTTGCAGGCGGGATGGACTACGACATTCGGCCCGGGATTTCCAGTCCCATTGCGAGTCAAGAGTGAACTGTAATCAGTAAAGAGTCTGGCCTGAATCTCGCAAGGGATCTCAGTCGCTGTTTTGACTCTTTACGCTTTATTCTTCACTCGCCTGACGGAGTGCCGTTTATCCGGCATGGCCATGTGGCCCTCGGGCCACACTCCGGACTTTGGAGGTCTGGCGCAAGCCAGGCGCGGTGTCCCGGCGCAAGCCGGACAATGGTTTGATCAACCGCAAAGGACACAATGATCACGAAGCTGGGTTGCAGATCACAAAGTAATCCTTCGTGATCATTCAAAGAACTATATGTTCTGCGAGCTTTGCGGTGATTTTCCGGCGGTATCCCGGCGCAAGCCGGACACTGGTTTGATCAGCCGCAAAATACACAATGATCACAAAGTTGGATTTCAGATCACAAAGTCATCCTTCGTGACCATTCAGAAACTTTGTGTGCTCCGGGAGCTTTGTGGTTATGTATCAACGGAAACCTGTATGGCCTACGCGGGCCACCAGTCCGGTTTGACAGCCGGACGGCTCGGCTGCGTGCGCATCACTTCGATCAGCTTCTCCTCGTCCCAGATCTCTAGGCCAAAGCCCTGCGCCTTCTCCAGCTTGCTGCCGGCTCCCGGGCCGGCGATCACGATATGTGTTTTCTTCGACACGCTGCTGGCGGCCTTGGCACCGTTCAGTTCCAGCCAGTCCTTGAGCTGATCGCGGCTGGCGAAACTGATCGTGCCGGTCAGCACCACGGTCTTCTCGTCGAACAGCAGAGGCCCGCTGTCAGCTTCACCGTCGGCTTCCTCACTCATCATCAGCCCGGCCGACGCCAGGCCGGCCACGAGCTGCATGTTGCGTTCATCTGCGAACCAGGCGCGGATGTCCTCCGCCATAACCTTGCCGATGCCGCTGATCTTCTCCAGGTCTTCCGTGCTCGCTGCTGCCAACTTCTCGATGCTGCCCAGCCGGCGGGCCAGCAGCTTGGCGGTCTGGCTGCCGACCTGGCTGATCTCGAGCGCGCTGATCACGCGCCACAGGGGCTGGGCCTTGCTGGCCTGAATCGCATCATGGATGTTCTGGGCACTGATCTCAGCAAAGCCTTCCAGCTCACTGAGCTGGGCCGCGGAGATGGCGTACAGGTCCGGCAGATCGCTGACCAGGCCCTCCTGCACCAGCTTGGCAGCGGTCTTGCGCGAGAAGCCCTCGATGTCCATTACACCGCGGCTGGCAAAATAGGCAATCCGCTCCACCAGCCGGCCCTGGCAGTCCCGGTTCGGACAGCGCAGATTGTGGCTGCGCTCATTGTCCAGCTCAAGTTCGCTGCCGCAGGATTCGCAGCTGGAGGGCAGGGGAATGGCCCGCTCACTGCCATCCCGCTCCCGGCGGCTGCGGCTGATGATCTTCGGGATCACCTCACCGCCGCGCTTGATGAAGACCTCGTCTCCAAGCATGATGTCCAGGCGCTCGATCTCATCAAGGTTGTGCAGTGTGGCCCGCGCCACCGTCACGCCGTCCAGCTGTACCGGCTCCAGTTCCGCAACGGGGCTGTAGACACCCTGGCGGCTGATCTGGAAGCTCACGTCGTTGAGGCGGGTTGCCACTTCCGCCTCCGGCCACTTGTAGGCCAGCATGTAGCGCGGGAACTTGGCAGTGAAGCCCAGGCTGTTCCAGACCGTGATGTTGTTCAGTTTGACAACCATCCCGTCTATTGCATATGGCAGCGTGACGCCGTTCACACTGCCACCACCTCTCATCACAGCCAGGTCGCGGTGGAAGGCCAGCACCTCGTCGCGGCCGCTGCAGACATGCCCGAGCGGATTGACGGGCAGGCCGCAGTCGCGCAGGAATTCAATCACACCGGACTGGCTGGTGACGCCCAGTTCCTGGGCCTCCACGAGGCTGTAGAGAAAGATTGACAACGGTCGCCCGGCCGTGACCGAACTGTCAAGCTGGCGGATGCTGCCCGCCGCGGTATTGCGTGCATTGGCATACAGCTCCTCACCGGCTTCCTCCCTGCTGCGGTTGAGGGCTGCGAAGTCTTCGGTGCGGATGAAGATCTCGCCACGCACAGTGATGCTGACGGGCTTACGCAGCCGCAGTGGGAGAGAGGCGATGGTGCGCACATTGGCAGTCACATTCTCACCGACCGTACCGTCGCCACGAGTGGCAGCCTGGCTGAACACGCCGTCTACATAAGTGATGGAGACCGCAAGGCCGTCAAGCTTGGGTTCGCAGAAGTAGTCGTTGCCGAACATTCCCCCCGCCTGGCCCAGCATCTTCGTTATCCGCTCGTCGAAGGCGATGAACTCCTCCTCCGTGAGGGCGTTCTCGAGGCTGTACATCCGCGAGGAATGAGTGACCGGCTCGAACTTGGAAAGAATCTGTCCGCCGACCTTCTGGGTGATGCTGTCGGCCGTCAGCAGCTCCGGGAACTGCTTCTCCAGTTCCTCCAGGCGGCGGTACAGCCGGTCATACTCGGCGTCGCTGATGACGGGCGCGTCGAGTACGTAGTAGCGGTAGGCGTGATCTGCCAGCTCAGTCCTGAGCTGCTCTGCTTCCGCGCTTAAATGGTCGGGAACCTGCGACATCGGCAGATTATATGACAGTGTCGCAGGCTTCCCGGTCCTTTACAGGTCTTCGATTGCCAGCATCAGGTTGCTGGAGGCGGTGGCCCAGTAGTCGCGGGTTTCATTGCCTGCATTGCGGCTGTTGAAACCGCTTGTGCCGCGCCCGCCGCTTGCTTCATGGCTGAGCTGCGTGTTCCAGGTTTCGTTGGCAAGTTCAAAATACTCAGCGGCCTGGCGCAGCTTCTGGAAACTCGTGGTCTGCAGTTCGTTGGTGTCCTTGTAGAGCACGTCGAACTTGAGCTTCTCAGCCGTGATGTGCACAAGCTGAGCTTCATACTCATCATGGTTGATGCCCATGTCCACGGCGACGTGCAGGTTGAGCAGCAGATCCGCCAGATCACGCGCATCCTGCTGATAGGCGGTCTGGAATGGCCAGTTGGCGTTGAGTCGCATACCCATGGAGAATGCGAATATCAGGAAGACCAGCAGCAGCACGTCCTTGGCGATCGTCAGGTAACCGTGCAGCCTGCGCAGCCGTGTTTCGCCTTCGGATTCGATGGTCTGGTGGAGTGCGGCGAAGTCGATGTCAGGCAGTTCCTCCGCCTTGAAATCGCGCCTGTAGGCACATCCCTTGCAATGCGTCAGATCCGACGTGTTGGTCGTTCCGCAGTTATCGCACTGCCAGGTTGTAAGTTCCTGTACTTCCTCCGAAACCTGCAGATCCTTCATGCCTGTGTCATCAATCATGGCATTCTCCAAGTTGGATTCGCGTACACACCTCTGCTATGAAAATATACCGGGATACAGTGTGAATTGCAATACTGGAAAGCACAGTCAATTCCTGCATGGCTTGCTAGTCAGCATTTCACCGGGTCTTAATCGTTGCTGATAAGTCAGGATTCCATTCATGTCCTGCACTGGGTTCAGCATGCATATGGGAGATTTTTAAACTACCAATACAGTTTTATCTGCCCGAACTAGACAGTCAGAACCCATGAATTGAAAGCTAATTAAGCCCCATGCTTTCCTGTCTGGACATATACTGTGCAAATGCAAGCTGGCAGGCACTGACCCTGGGCCAGTTGCGAAAGATCCTGATTATTGCAAACGGCAGGAGCAGATAACCCACCAGTACCAGACAGAGCAGACCTGTGATGAGCGCGATCAGCAGATTGATTCCGGCATCCTGGCGCATGACCATCGCAGCAGGCCGCAGCTCCCTGTTCTGAATCCGGCGATGGAATTCTGAGTGATACAGCGCATAGAAGCGCATCTGATCCTCGGTACTGCCTTCGGGTGGCAGGCTCAGCACTTCCGGCATTATGCTGAAGCGCAGATTGCCGGAAATCTCCCTGGCCAGGCTGCCCTCGAGAATCACGAATCCGAGATCCGTCTGCGAGAACATCCGGCTGGCTTCGTTATGCATGCGCAGCATCACCCGGTCCGCGAGCACGCAACTGATCACGATGAACACCAGGCTCAGCGCTACGGCAAGCCCAAACCACTGTCCATCGCTTGCACTGCCCGGAAGGAAGCTGCTGCCAGTCTGTCCGGCGGACATGCTGAGTATCATGGACAGCCTTGTGAGCAACACCCAGGGCAGCAGGCCGGCGGGCAGGGCCAGCAGGCTGGCGGCAACATAGCTGGTATTTCCCCTCAGCCTCTCAAATCTTTCCGCGCTCCGCTGCAGACCGCTGCGCGCCGTATCAAACAGCGGACCCTGAGGAACGAAGTCAGCCATGCCGCCCGTCCATCTTGCAGATACGCCCTTCAGTTACCACGGTGTTACCTTAATCCCGGACAACAAATATGTCATTAGCGCGGTCAGAGGGTACAGTATCCCGGTGTCTGACTTCGCTGGGAGTGAAGCCGGGCTTTAATCCTGAACAAGCGCCTTGCGGGCCATGTCCGCAGGGGGATAATTAGTGCGCCATGTCAGATTATGATGTGATCGTCGTCGGCTGCGGCCCAGCCGGTCAGAAAGCCGCCATCAAGTGCGGAAAGGTCGGGGCCAAGGTCGCGGTCATAGATGAACGCCAGGTTGTGGGCGGCAACTGCCTCCACATCGGCACCATCCCCTCCAAGACCATCCGTTCCGCAATCATCTACCTCAGTGGCTACCACGAGAAGAAGATGTACGGTGACAACTACCGCGTGAAGGAAAACATCACCGCGGATGACCTGCTGTACCGCTGCAACCGAATCATCCGCCGAGAGATCGATGTGATCCATTCACAGCTGGTACGCAACCACGTCGACGTGATCTCCGGGCACGGGCATTTCCTTGATGCACATACGATGCGGGTCGAGGACACGGTCGGCACCGAGGACTACACCGCTAAGAACTTCATCATCTGCAGCGGGGCGCGCAGCTATTCGCACTACAACCCGCCCTATGACAACGTGCACATCTTCAACACCGACGACATTCTTGAGATGCGATACCTGCCGCGCAAGCTCTGCATCATCGGTGGCGGGGTGATCGGCCTGGAATATGCCGCGATGTTCAGCCTGCTGGGGATCGAAGTGCATGTCGTCAGCCAGTACAAGAGCCTGCTGCCCTTCGTGGACCGCGAACTGATCGAGGTGCTAAAGGGCCACATGGTGCGCCACGGCGTGGTCTTCCACATGGAGGAGGAACTGTCCGAGATCCATGTGGCGGGACCGAAGGATGTGCGCGCCACGACGCGCGCAGGTGATGAGCTGCAGTTCGACATGATGTTCATCGCCGCCCAGCGCTGGGGCAATACCAACACGCTCAACCTGTCTGCAGCAGGCGTGGAGGTTGAGGACAGGGATTACCTCAAGGTAGACAGCAACTACAAGACCAACGTTGACCACATCTACGCTGCGGGCGACGTGATCGGATTCCCGAGTCTGGCAGCAACATCCATTGACCAGGGCCGCAAGGCTGCCAACGCCATTCTGCAGATTGACGATATTCCCTATGAGCCGCTTTTCCCCTACGGCATCTACACCTGCCCCGATATTTCCATGATCGGTGAATCGGAGGAGAGCCTGCAGAAGGCCGGCACTCGCTATGAAACCGGGGTGGGCTATTTCGGCGACACCGCCAAGGGCCAGATGACCGGCAACAGCGACGGTATGGTCAAGCTGCTCTTCGATCCGGAGGACCACCGGATCCTCGGCGTGCACATCATCGGCTTTGAAAGCACTGAGCTGATCCACATCGGCCAGTGCGTGATGATCAACGGCGGGAAGCTGGACTACTTCATTGACACTGTGTTCAACTACCCGACGATGGCGGAAGCCTACAAGATCGCGGCGCTCAACGGCTTCAACAAGCTGAAGGTCAGCCTGCCGCGGGAACTGACAAGCACCACCTGAAGCACTGCTCAGTCCTCAGTGCGGATTTCCTCAATCCCGGCCGGTCCGACATAACGCACCTCGGTTTCCAGAACGAGTCCGAGCCTGTCGCGTACACCGCGTTGGACAAGGCGGCAGAGCGCCAGGATATCAGCACTAGTGGCGGCATCATCATTGACGAGGAAATTGGCATGCATCGGTGAGAGCATGGCGCCTCCCACACGGCTTTCCGCCAGTCCGGCTTCTGTGATCAGTTTCCAGGCACTCTGCTCCCGCGAGATGTTCTTGAAGAAGCTGCCGGCGCAGCGTGAGTCGTGGGGATGCTTGCTCAGACGGTGGCTGAGCTCCGACTCCACGGCCTCCAGGGTTGCCAGTGGATCCGCCGGGGCGAACTGCAGCCGTGCGCTGACAACCATCCGCAGCGGATCATGCTTGAGGCGGCTGTGGCGGTAGCTGAACTCGAAGTACTCCGGCAGGGCAGTGGACATGCTGTCCGTTTCAATATCGTAGATCTCGGCGGAAAGCAGCATGCCTTCAATGCTGCGACCGTAGCAGCCGGCATTGCCGACCACGGCACCGCCTACCGCACCGGGGATATTGCCGAGGAAGTCGGCTCCGCCCACACCCAGCCGCGCCAGGTTGCGGATCAGGAGCGGCAGGTCGGTCCCGGATGTGACATCCACGACATGAGTCTCCGGGTCGAGCGTCCAGCCGCCGCCGATCAGGCGTACCACCAGCCCGCGGAAACCGCTGCTGTCAAAGAACAGGTTGCTGCCGCCACTGTATGTGAAGCAGGGCAGCCCACGCTCGCGGGCGAAGCGGTAGGCCTCACGGATGTCCTCGGCGCTGCGCACTTCCACGAACCAGTCCGCCGGGCCTCCCACGCCGAAGCGGCAGTGCCGCGATAGTTCGACATTCGGGCGGATGCGCAGCTCCGCGCTGCCGGAGATTGAGATACTTG
>JAGRNT010000018.1 GCA_020440605.1 bacterium
AAACACTGCCGATGGCGAACTCGCCCCAGACGATTTCATCCTTCAGGCCCGGGCTGACCTGCTCACCGTTCATGATGAGCTGCAGCATGTAGCGGGTCTTCAGATCCTCGTCCGGGTTGAAGCGAAGAAGCTGGGCTTCCTCAACCTTGGCCTCGGCGGTGGAAAATGAGCCGACCATGGCAAGAAGCGCCACGGCAACCATGCATAACTTCTTAAATGCGTTGTTCATACAAACCACCCTTGGCATTCCCCGGTAGTCCATTTCATTATGACTGCCGGAACGGTGATCGGTTGCGATGAAATGAAAAAACTGGAGCTGAGGGGATTCGAACCCCTGACCCTCTGTCTGCCAGACAGATGCGCTACCACTGCGCCACAGCCCCGAATCAGTTCATCTCAACCTCTCTGCCTGCCGCCCACAAATCTTCCAGCCGGTAGAACTCCCGAAGTGCCGGAGTGAAAATGTGAACGGTCAGAACGCCGAAATCAGCGAGTATCCACTCGCCGTTTTCATAACCGTTTAGGCCGTCCGGCATTATATCATACCTGGCCATTTCCTCAATCACGTAGTCCATGATCGCCCGGTTGTGCAGGGCCGTCAACCCATTGGCGATCACGATGTAATCCACGTAGTCGACCTGCTCCGAAACGTCGATCACGAGGGGACGTTCACCCTTGCGCATGTCGATCGTCTGGTGGATCAGCTGCAGGATTTCATCCATGCTCGGATCGTCGTCTTCATGATCCGTCTGCTGCGGACTCTTCTTGGGTAACTTGACCATATACTCCCTGGCTCTGCCCGCTGCGGGCCGCCGAGCAAGATTCTACTCGACGGGCGCGGGGAAACAGGCCGCTTCAGGCCGTGCCGCCGCCCTGGCCGCCGCTGGCCTGCTCACTGGGGGCGACTAGGATCAGCTGCAGCTTCTGCACCGGACTGGGCTTGCCCTTGTCGTCCAGCACGCGCACGTTGATCGTGAACTCCCCGGCAGTCGTATAGTCGTGGCTGAGCTGTGGCTCGGTGCTCTGATCCTCGAAGTTGCCGTCCCCGTTCCAGTCAACCTCATAGCTCGCAACACTGCCGTCGCGGTCCGAACTCTTGGATGCATCAAGCGTGGCCGTGAAGGGCACGGTACCAGCCTCGGCATTGAGCCGGACCACGGCCCGCGGTGGAGCATTGAGATCAGCCAGGAACTCCGCGACCTTCTTCACATCAGAGGGAGCGATGTATTCGTCACTGGTGCGCAGGTGCTGGTTCTCGGCTGAGACTCCCGGGAGGTTGCGTTCATGTCCCGGCTCACGGGCCCAGTAGCTGGGCAGGCTCATGGACTCCATCTCCTCGAGATTGTAATCCTCGGTATGCTGTGCCAGAGCCAGCAGCTGATCCAGGCTGAGGCTGGTCTTCACGCTTTCATTGAAGAGCTTGGCAAGCTGAGGCAGCTTTGGCAGCATCTGCGGCGTGGCCATCTTTTCGAGGATCAGCTTGATCACCTTCTGCTGGCGCTGCATCCGCCCCTTGTCGCCCATCGCATCATGGCGGAAGCGGGCATAGCCCATGGCCTCCACGCCGTTGAGATGCTGCGGGCCCTTCTTCAGATGGATATGCAGGTCCCCGGCGTTGTCATCCCAGTCCATGTTCTTCTCGACGTCCACTTCCAGTCCGCCCAGCTCGTCGATCAGCTTGATGAAACCCTCGAATTCAATGACCACGTAGTGGTCAATCTCCATTTCCAGCAGTTTGGAAACGGACTCCCGCGCCCTGGTCAGGCCTCCCTCGGTCAGGTCCTGCTTCTTCTTCTGGTTGTACATCTGACCATAGGCATATGTATGTCCCAGCTTCTCGTAGCCGAAATTCGTGCCGTTCTGCCAGTGCTGGATCCAGCCGTCGCGCGGCAGACTGGCGAGACGGATCTGGCCGGACTCAAAATCGGTGCTGGCCACGAGCGTACTGTCATTGCGGCGGATGATGCCCGGGTCCTTCTTCGTGGCCGGGACATGGTCAAGGCCGATCAGCAGGATAGTCAGATGCTGCTTGCCGTCGAAACTTTCCTTGAGTGAGGCCTTCGGACTTACCATGTTGCGGGCCAGCTTCACACCCTGCTCCCAACGCGTACTGCTCTGGCCGGTGACCTTGTTCTCGATCGGCACCGTGAACCAGTTCCAGGCGAAGATCCCGCCCACGACGAGCAGGAAAATCAGCACCATGCCCATCGGGCTGTGCAGCATGAAGGGCATGCGCTGCGAACGGCGGCGGCTGCCGCGCACGACCTTGCGGCTGAGCCGGGGCTGCTGCGGCACATATGGGGTGTAGGAATCCGCAGTTGCGTCTTCAGCTGTCTGCGGCTCCGTGGCAGACGGCGAGCCATGATCGGCATCCGCCTGAGCGATGTCATCCGCAAGCTGCGGAGCGGGAGCCTGCTCCTCTTCCCCGGGGGCAGTCAGATTTCTGTCGTCAGCATCCGTCAATTCGATTCATCCCAGAGTACCCGGCGCGCATGCTGCCGGTATTCGTTGTATAGGGCCACCGTATTCTCTTCGATTGAAAGTCCCCGTTCGATAATACTGGTTAGTTTTCCGCGGGCCACGGCGAACACCGCCGCTTCCAGATCCCGCTGAGCCAGCTCGCGGATCTCATCCACGCCGGGGAACTGGCGGTCCGCACTGATGTAGTCCGCAACGTAGAGCAGCCGGGAAAGCAGGCCCATCCCCACCCGGCCCGTCACATGGTCGCAGATCGCCTGCTCCACCTCGGGATCGTCAATCCCGAAGCGGCGCTTCAGCAGCAGGGCCCCGACCTTGCCATGCAGCAGTTCCGGGCTCTGTTCCTCGGCGGGACTGACACCGAGCCCGCGCTCACGGGCGATGGCCAGCTGATCCGGCACGGGCAGCTTCTTGGCATTGTCATGCAGCAGGCCGGCCAGCTCCGCCTGGTCCTCCAGCTCCGGCGCATGGATCAGCGCCAGGCGCACGCAGGCCGTGGCCACCTTGCAGCTGTGGTCATGCCGCTTGGCGCCCATGTAATCCTTCAGGGCATTGGTGAGGCGCTCGCGCTCGGCGTGCTCCAGCATGGCGCAGATTATATCCCGGCTGGACCTGAGCTCAGGCGGGCGGGCGGCGGAAGACGCAGAACCAGCGCGGGCTGCCGGTCTCTCCACCGGTGGCGTGATACTCAAACAGCTCCGTCTCCAGGCCACACTGCGTGCAGAGCAGCTCCAGCTCGCTGCGGGATAGCGCCCAGGGCGGGCCGTCGATCTCCTCATCCTCCTCACGCACCCGGCAGATCAGCAGCAGCCGCCCGCCCGGGGCCAGCAGGCTCGCCAGCGGTGCCAGCATCCGCCGGCGCAGCTCCTCGGGCACGGCCTGCAGAGTGTGGATCTCCACCACGGTGCTGAACCGGCCCAGCATATCGGCCGGAGGATCCAGCAGATCAGCCTGACGATAGGACACCCTGCTTTCAGGCCAGCGCTTCCGGCACCACTCAATCGCTGTCGGGGCCAGGTCGAAGGCGGTCACACTGTAGCCGCGCCGGGCCAGCTCCTCGGCGTCGTCTCCCAGCCCGCAGCCCACGACCACCGCCGGTCCGTTCAGGCGGCCCTCTAACTGATCCAGCAGTTCCAGCAGCAGCGGATGCGGCTGCATGTCGGCCCAGGGTACGACGCTCAGATCGCCCGCGGCCTGGCGGTACAGCTCCTCGAACCAGCCCTGGCCGTCTCCGCGCTCCAGATGTTCGCGTGCCAGCTGCTGCGAAAGCCGCCTGTCCTTGTCCTGCATACCGCGATTATAGATCCACCCTGCGGCCAGTCCCTGAACTGATTCACGCATTTTCCTGTCATGACAGTGCATGCATCCGCAAGTCCCGACTGGTCGTTATAATTCCTCACTTCAATGAAGCCTGTGATACTCAGCCTGCTCCTGCTGCTGGCCTGCCTGATCCTGTCCCCCCGCCTAGCCGCCGCCGATCCGCTCAATGATGAGCAGGTTGCGATCGCCGCTGAGCGCAACGGGGACCGCGACACTGCGCTCACGCTCTACCAGTCCGCGCTTGCGGGTTACGGCAGCGCGGGCCAGCACACTGAGGCGGCGCGAGTCGCCCAGTCGCTGATGCTGCTGCAGATCAGCATGGGTGACATCGCGGATGCAATGGCCTCCTCGGAGCAGGCGCGCAGCATGCTCGTCGAGGCGGGACGAAGTGATGCTGCGGCGCAGCTGGCAGGCATGCTCGCCAGTCTGCTGAAGGCCCGCAGCGAATACGGTCTGGCCGAGGACAGCTATCTGGCCGCGCTGGCGATCCACCGCGGCAGCGGCAACCGCGTCAGCGAAGCAGGGACACTGATGAGCCTCGGCGTACTGGCTGAGCTGATGGAGAAGCCGCAGCGCAGCGCGGAGTATTACGAAGAAGCGGGTGAGGTCTATCTGGATCTCGGTGACGAACGCGGCCTGATGCACAGCTATACCAATGCCGGGCAGGCCCGGCTGGAGGCGGATGATCCGCGCGCGGCCGAGCAGGCCTTCCGCCAGGCGCTGTTCCTCTGCGGCAAGCTGGATGATCCGCACAGCTGCGTGGCCCAGCAGCTCGGACTGAGCCAGGCCCTGCGCCTGATGCAGCGCCATGCCGAAGCCCTGGAGGCGATTGCGGCCTGCCTGGAACTGCTGCAGGAGCGGCCCGACGACCTGCTCAGAGCCCGGACCCTGCTGGAACAGGGCCGTGTGCTGGCCGGCGGCGAGGATCCGCAGCAAGCCCTGCAGGTGCTCGAGGAAGCCTGGCAATTGTTCGGGCGGGAAGCGCGGCAGGAGGAGCAGGCGGCGATGGCCACGGAGCTGATCGAAGCCGCCCAGGCAGCCGGCCGCAGTGATCTGGCGGCGCGCTACCGCCAGCTCAGAAGCGAACTCAACGTCTCATCCTGAGCGCGCGGAAGTCGCGCCGGCTGTTGAAGTACAGCGACTGGATGATCGCCAGCACCAGCCACATCGTCATCAGTGACGAACCACCCTGCGAGATGAATGGCAACGGCAGGCCGGTCACCGGGGTCAGCCGGATCGTCATCCCGGCGGCGACGAACACATGGAAGAAGAAGAACGCGCTCGCTCCGTAGCAGATATAGCGCTCATAGTTGCTCTGCACGTCTCGTGAGATCGCGAGGATCCGCGCGATCAGGAAGAAGTACATAGTCAGTACGTAGAGGCAGCCGAGGAAGCCGTACTCCTCGGCGATCAGGGCGAAGATGAAGTCGCTTTCGATCACGGGGATGAAACCGCCGCGGGTCTGGGTGCCGCGCAGGAAGCCCTTGCCAGTCAGCCCGCCGCTGCCGACGGCGATCTCACTCTGGTTGATCTGGTAGCCGATGCCCTGCGGATCAGCCTTCGGATCGAGGAAGGCCTTGATGCGGTTGCGCTGGTGCTCATAGAACAGGAACTGCCAGGCGAAGATGCCGCAGAGCATGAAGGCCACGAGCGTGGCGAGGATCAGGCGGCGGCGCACGGGGGTGAAGAGCGCCATCACGAAGAACACCACCACGAAGACCATCGCCGTGCCGAGGTCCGGCTGCAGCAGCACGAGCGCCAGCAGTGACAGCAGCACGCCGAGTGCGGTGAGATAGGCCCGGTCCGGCTTCATGCCCTCGCGGGAGAACAGCCAGGCGAGGATCAGGATGAAGGCCAGCTTGGCGAACTCCGAGGGCTGGATGTCAACGGGGCCGATGGAGATCCAGCGGTTGGCACCCATGCCGTGGCTGGCACCGATGGCGAGCACGAGCGCCAGTGCGGCGGCGACCGGGACATAGAACCACAGCCAGCTTTCCGGGCGCAGGCCCCAGTTCACGCGGCGCACGAAGTGATGGACGACGAGCGCGATCACCAGCCAGACGATCTGCTTGATCTCGACCAGGGAGAAGAACACACCGGGGGTGTCACCGGCTTCCCAGGTCGCGCTGTACACGTAGACCAGCCCCGAGATGGACAGGGCCAGACCAAGCAGGAACAGGACCCAGTCGAAGCTCAGGCTGCGCACGGGGAGATTATAGTGGGACGCGGGAGGGGAATGCGGGATGGGAAGGATATAGGAGCTGGGTTGTAGGGGGTAGCGGTGCGCCCCCGGCGCAACTGGGAGTGGATGTTGCGAAGTGAGCTTTGCATCGCGAGTTGGCAACGAAGCAGCACGCCGCGCAGTCGCGCGAGTGGAAGCGTGCTCGCCAGACCGGTTTTATTGGCGCAGAGCCGCAGAGAATAAAGAGAGGCGCAGAGAAGACTGAATCAGAAATACGTCATGCTGCGATGGGACAACTGTCCCCGAACAATGAAAATGGCGGCGCAGCCCTGGCCAAACTGAGAGATGCTTATTTCCCCGGAGCAACATTTCGTTACTCCTTATTGCTAGGGTGTAATACTGGACCGGGGTTGCCGCCCCGGTTCTCTTGTTCTCAATGGCGTCACAGTCCCTTCAGGCGTGGATCAAGGTGCCTGAAGAGTACATAAAGTCTTGCGAACTCAGTGTCAGGAAAAGAGTTGTAGTTGGAGACTGTTGCAGCTATGTATGTTCTTCCAAAGCTGTCAGCTGCTGTTGCCTGGCTACCATAATTCGCAGAATCATTCCCTTCTTCCATTGGCAACACTATTTCTGAATAGTAGCTTGATCCGGAATAGATCCGATTCTCAAGATATTTATTGCCAATGCCGATGTGCTTGATTTGCACTTCCGTTCCTCCAATGCCGTCACAGAGGTTGTAAACGACAGGTGCGACATCGTATTCTGGTTCGTCAGTCAGCAGTTCCATTTCTGCTATCCCATTCCTGAAAATGATGAGCGCTCGTACATCTGGCACTTCCAGATAATTAGTTTCGGTACTAATAAAGGATGTCCCATCTAGCGAAGTGAAAGTTGTTTCCAGCCTGTAGTTCCCCTCCAGCTCCACCTGTCCGCCATCCAGGCTGAAGGGGGCTCCCAGGCCCGCTCCCGCAGTCAACAGTGCTGCGGGTATTCCGGCTGGCAGGCCATCCGCATTGTCAAACAGGGCCAGCACCTCGCCATCAGGCATCACCAGTAGACGGCGCGGTTCGAAGAATGTCTCAGCAGTGTCATATCCCGTGTATTCAACCTGCCAGTCACCATTCAGGGTATGCAGGATATGGAAGCGAAAATGGATGAACCCGCCGCCGATACTCCCCATGTCATCCTGCGTTTCAATCAGGATTGAAGCAGTTCGTCCATTGGGCAATACTTTGGTATCCAGTACCGAAAGTGTGTGCCTGAACACCTCACCTTCTGGCTCTTTCAGCCCATCAACCCGTACACAGTCCCAGGTGGAAGGACCTGTCTCGGTGCAACGCCAGACAAAATCCGGAACTGCAACTCCTGCAGGGGACTCTTCCCTTCTTTCAAGCAGCAAAGTTACCTTGGCACCTGCATCCTGGCAAATTGCCTTCACTCTGCCTGTCACGGATATGTTGCCTGCCAACTGCGCACCAATGTTGGATACCGGAACCTTTTCATAGTTCCAGCTTCCATCTGCCGAGCGACGCGCAAAGTAGATCCCGCTTTCCAGCAGGCCCTCGGTTGCTCCGGAATCCGTGTAGCCCGCCACAACGATCTCATCCGTCGCCGGGTCTATGGACATCGCCTCTATCTCAATCGGCAGCTTGTAGTCCGCCAGCGAGGCATTGAGCACATCATAGTCCCAGCCCGAAATGCCCAGTTGCTGGGAAGCTGGGTTGGAGGTAGCTGACAGATCGTCAACTGCCCTGACAACTGGCTCGAAGTAGTCATCGCTGCCCTGCCTGTAGGTCGCCTTGACCACTCCAGGCTTCACTTCCTCGAAGCTGTCCACCGTGCCGTCGCTGCTTGCCTCCGGCAGGGGATCCGTGCTCAGCCAGTCGGTGATGCCGTCGCCATCGAAGTCCCATTCGAATGCTGCGATGCTGCCATCCGGGTCATAACTGGCCGAGGCATCCAGCGTGATCTCGGCAGGCGCTCCGGCGAAGTCCGGTGTGACCGTCAGGCTGGCAACCGGGGAGCTGTTCACTGTTCCCGTGTCGAGGTCGATGCTGACAATGCCGCTGGCCGGTCCCTGCTGCTGGGACTGCAGGTCATAGGGGGCAACGTAGTAGAGGTAGATGCCGCTGGCGCTTGCGTTGTCATCCTCGAAGTCATATAGCACCGGAGCGTTGCCCGGAGCTGATGGGTGGTCAACGCTGAGGCCGTCGGATGTGCCTGCCTTGCCGGGGAGCATCGTGAACTCACTCTCACCCGGAGCCTGGCGATAGATGCGGTAGCCGGATAGCGCCTCCTGCCAGTGGACGGCGATCGGAGTAATGTCCGCCTGGGTCAGCAGGCCATTTCTGTCACCATCAATCCGCGCCAGCCGCCAGTTGGCAGCCGGGCTGCCTGATGCAGGCGGTGTCTCCCCGCCGTCGTCATTCGGATCGCCAGTTGGCCATGAAGCGAAGCCGCCGTGCAAAGTCTTGTCGTCATATGCCACCGTGCTGTTCAGCTCCCGGCCCAGGGGCGTGAGGTCGGAAACGTTTACCTGCCCGTTCTGGTCATAGTCCCCGATCAGCACTTCGCTCCAGTTGATGGAAACTCCCGTCGGCGGATCGCCCCCCGGACCATCCGGGTCAATCAGCGCGAGGTCGAGATCGAAGACGCGGTTGGCATCGCCGGTGGCAACCTCTGATGTGGTCTTCGCGTGGTCCTTGCCGAGCCGGGCGAGTTCGGACATGAGGAAGTCGTGGAGTTGGTCGTATGGAGGGCTCGCGTCCCTGCGAGCATCTTCACTGCCAGCCTGCGGCCAGGGACGGCCGCCCTCCACGCTACCACCCCTGCAGCCCGCCAGCAGGAATGCAGGCAGCAATGCGCTGATCAGCGATACCCGGCAGATTGTGTCTGCATATCTCACCCTGACTTGAGTTTACCGGCAGCCGACCGGAATGGACAGGAACAAAGGTGATGCAGATTGAGGGGGACACATGCAGGGATCAGGGATCTGGGACCGGGGACCGAGGACCGGGGAACAGGGATCAGTAGCAGCGGCGCCCTCGCCGCT
This sequence comes from bacterium, assembly GCA_020440605.1. Taxonomy (GTDB): domain Bacteria; phylum 4484-113; class 4484-113; order 4484-113; family JAFGCY01; genus JAHEFU01. The sequence goes on from JAGRNT010000018.1 coordinate 9,033, forward strand.
GGGGAGTGAACAGTGATCAGTGAATAATGATGAATGCTCGGGTGGCGGTGTGCCGGAGCGGAGTGTAGCTCTTCAGAGCTACAGGGCCCTGTCGGTCTCAGGACCGACACACCGGATTGGCAATCCAGATGCTTGAGAATCACGATCTCACGTGCGGGGCGGCTTGCACTGTTGGGATTGCTCGCGTGCTGGCGTCGCGAGGCGACGCCGGTACTTGAGTGGATATGGGAGCTGGTGTTTAGGGAGTAGCGGAGGTCTTGTGCCAGCCAGGCGCTGGAGGCCCGGTGCCAACCGGGCGACGGTATTGCAGAGCAAGCTTCATCCCAGAAAAGCGGCAAGCGCGCCGCTGCTACCGATTCACTTCCTCCACATCCACCACTTCTTTCACTTCCCAAACTATCCGAACTATTCAAACTGCTCGGTGCGAGCTCAATGCTCGCGCTCCATTGGCCAGCAACCCGGCTAATGATCCTTCTGATCTGGCATGTCGTGATCAACCAGCCGCAGATTGGCAGCAAAGTCCCAGTTGCCATCAGTAATGTCGTTGTGGCAAGAAGTGCAGGTCTGCTCACTGATATCTGTCAATCCAAGCTCATTCAGACCTTCCATTGGCCCCGTCAGCTGATCACCCTGCACCAGCTGCACGTGCAGTTCTCCCGGACCGTGGCAGGCCTCGCAGGAAACACCTTCAATATGTGAGTCAGTAATCTCCATTCTGTGGCCGGTTGGCTTGCCATAACCTGTTGAATGACAGGGCAGACATAGTGAGTTCGTAGATGCACGCTGTCGCTGCAGGGTATCCATAGAAGTAGCATGGCGGCTTCCGGCATGGCTCTCGGATTCATCAGCATGGCAGGACATACAACTCTGCTCCCCAACGAAATCAACGATCTTGTTTCGATCAATTCTGGCAAGCTCACGATCGCGCGCGGCCTGCAATTCCATGAATGTCACTGACACATACCAACCCAATTCCTGCAATGTCACATGATCCACGAAACTGCTTGTCATCCTGATGTAGGCAGAATCCAGCAGCGACGGGCCTTCCTTCGCGGAGAACCTGAAATCTCCACGAACAAGTTCCCGACCCCGGTCCTCACCGGCTGCCAGTTCAATTGCCCGGCCATTTCCACCATCAGTCTGGCTTTCCAGCTGCGACTGCTCCATACCAAGCAGGATGTCTATTCCTTCGAGCTCCCGGACCTGCCGTAACTCCTCATCGGAAAGTCCATTCACCATCACTATCACATACTGATCCTGCCTGGCATTTGCAAGAACACGGCTTAAGGCTGCTGCGGGGTTTTCAATCATGAAGCCGGATAAAATGTCAGTCCCTTTCCTTACAGGCTCAGCAGTCGTGACACCTGTAATAAACAGATCCGGGTAGTACCCTTCCTCAGCTTCATAGTAATCAGCAACACCCCAGCTCACTGCACTTGAGATGTTTTCCACATTTGCAGAAACCACTAATCTGAACTTCTTCGTCAATTCGTACAATTCAGGGGAATCAACTTTGAGTTCATTGACCCCCAGATTGACTACTGCGAGACCGAAATTGTCCATCGCCTTCACATAAGCCTCAGACTCGGCCAGCTTCATGCTGGAACTGCCATCAATGAAAGAGCCACAGTCCAGCCACAGAACTACCTCAACGCCATTGCTGGGGATGCTGGCATTTGCCAGAGTATCCCGCGCGCTCTGATTTAACTTATATCTGGGGTTAGCCTTGGCTAAGCTTTGTTCAAACCCAGCGTCAGCTACAGCTTCCAGTTCGACCATGTATGGGATGCGTCTCAGTATTCCCCCAAGATTTCCACTTTCACCTTCACTGGGATCAAAACATGCATGGGTATTTGCAGTGAAGACAATGGCAATATTCTGGTCTGCATGGGTGAAAGGGCGGAACATGAGCCATAAAATGTAGCCAACGATGGCAACAGGCACAATTGCAATCAAGGCAATTCTGAGAAGTCCGCTGCTGTTCGTCATCGTCCAGTCCCGCAAACAATGTTGCCAAGCTTTGGAGGGTTCAGGTTAGAGGCCCGCAAAATTTTCATTCTTGAATTCTAACTTGAATCGCTTAAGCGGGAATACGCTGTGTAATCACACAATCAGTTTTATCCTGCTTCATATGCGCAAAAGTACATGATTGCGATGCTCCTTCTATAATCCCCGCGTGGGGCTTCCCGATGCACAGATTGTGATTGCCGGCGGTGGGCCGGCCGGTTCGATGTCCGCGGGCCTGCTGGCACGCGCTGGCTTCGATGTGCTGCTGCTCGAATCCGGCGGGCCTGACAACGACGTGCTGTGCAGCGGCCTGCTCAATCCCGAAGCCCAGGCTGCGCTCGGCGTGACCCCGCCGGCGCATGTGCTGCGCGAGCCGACTGCTCCGCTGCTGCAGTACCACGACCGTGACAACTGCGTACGGCTCGAGTACGACCCGCGCTATCTCAACACCAGCCGCCCGGCCTTTGACGCCTGGCTGCGCGAGGAGGCCCGGGCGCAGGGTGTGCAGGTCCACTACGAGACCCGGGCGAAACGCATCAGCCATGATGACAACGGGATCAGGCTGGCAACGAGTAGCGGCGAACTGTCCTGCCGTGTGCTGCTGGACTGCACGGGCTGGCGCGCCTTGTCAAGGAAGCAGAGCACGCGCCGTCCGGCCCCGCATGTGCATGCCTTCCAGGGCACGATCACTGCCGATCTGCCACCCGGCAGCATGTGGGCGATCTTTGACAGCGCACTGACGGACTACTATGCCTGGATCGTGCCCAAGGGCGGGCAGCGCTTCCTTTTGGGGGCTGGCTACCTGCAGGCCAGTGATGTGACCCGCGACCAGGCAGAGAACCCCTGGGGCAAGCTTCAGCGCATGCTGGACTACCTCGATGCGCTGGGTTATTCAGTTGATCTGGAGGATGCCAAGCCGTTCGGTTCGCCGATCACCACGCCGACGGACATGCGCCAGCTGTGGTGGGGCGAGCGTGGGGTGATCCCGGTCGGCGAGGCCAGCGGAATGGTCAGCCCCTCCAGCGGCGACGGGATCAGCTTCTGCCTGCAGGGCGGGATCTCGATTGCGCAGACCCTGACGCAGTTCCGCAGCGAACTGACCGGTCCGGTCAGTGATGACCTGCACCGGCGTATTCTGCGGCATTACCTGAGCGGGATGGCCCCGGCGCTGTCCGAACTGCGCTTCAACATCCTCAAGGCCCGCACCGCCGCCGACCCGCTCTGGCGCAATGCCGCGGTGCGCCTGCTGCCGCTGTTCCTGCGCCGGCCAGTGGCCCGGCTGGACTGGGCCAACGGCGGGATTCAGCAGGCCTGAAGTTATAATCAGGCTGCGGTCGCAGACGGCCGCGAGGTGCAGCTGACATGATCATCATCCGCTGGCTCACGGGTTTCTTCAAGACCCTGGTCAATCTCTGGGACTGGCAGGAGTGGTCCTACTACACGAAGACGGGCTTTGACCCGAAGATGCCGGCCAGCCAGCGCTGGGAAGTGCAGGTCAGGGTCTCGGACAAGGTGCCGGAGACCGAGGCCGAGGAGATCATGCCGCTCAAGAACCGCCGCGTGTTCCTCAAGGACAAGTACGGCCAGGCCGCGGACGAAATGATCTACGGCAGCACCGATGACTATAAGGTTGATGCCGTGATCGAGCAGTATGAGAAGGAACTGCGCAGCCGCACCGCCGGCAACTTCCATGCCACGATGATCGTCAACCGCAACCTGGACTACTTCCACAACACACGCCCGCCGGAGGACCCGATGAGCGAGGCGCTGGATGCCGACCGCAGGTACCGTGAGGAGCAGGCCCGGCGCAACCGGGATCAGTGAAGCGTGAAGCATGAACAGTAAAGAGTGCGGAATCACTTGCGGTACTGTTCAGAGTCCCATCTTTACTGATTACTGCTTACTGATTACTGTCTACGGTTAACTGACAACTAGCCCTTCTCGCGCGTGATGCGGATGCAGTCGTCAATCAGGGCCTCGATGAAGTCCTGCAGCAGGTTGCCAACGAGTTCCGGCTTGAAGTCCGCTCCCTCGTCAATCCGCAGGGTCGTGCGTGACAGCGTGGCCGTCAGGCGGCGCAGGCGGCCGTCGCGGTCCTCACTGCACTTCAGCGCCGCCCGCAGGCGCGGCTCGGTATGCGTGGCCGAGAGCGTGATGATGAAGTAGCGGTTGAAGGTCCCGACGCCGATGATGGCAACGCCGAGCTGCGCCTCCCAGTCATGGCTCTCCAGCCTCGGCAGGCGGTCCAGCTCGCGGATATAGCCGGCGATTGTCGAAGGCGGCTGCTCCAGCAGGATCACGCTGTCCAGCCCGCGGGCCTCGGTCAGGCGCTGGTAATGCGCCACGGCATTCTCGACAGCCTCATCCAGCAGCGGGAGCACCTGGGTCTCCATGAATCCGATGCGCTCACGCAGCTGGGCCGCGGCCTGCTGCTTCTTCGCACGCGCGGCCCTGACCTCCTGTGCCAGCCTGTCGAGTTCGCTGCCCATGGGGAGATTATAGAAGGAGCAATGAAGGAGCCGGAGGTGCGGCACTTGCTGCCGCACAATTGTGCGACACGAGTGTCGCACCTCCTTACAATTGAAACAGAATCGCAGCCGTGGGGATAATACTCAGGATATGGTCCGGGCCACAGCGATGTCGGATGCCGAGAAGCGGGAGCTGCGCCAGCAGATCCTCGACACGGCCATGCGCATCATGGGGGATGTGGGGGCCCACGGACTGAGCATGCGCCGCCTGGCAACCGAGGTCGGCTTCTCCACGATGGTGCTCTACAACTTCTTCCGTGACAAGGAGGAGATCGTGGCGGCGCTGTACCTGCGCGGCTTCACGGAGCTCGGGGAGGAGCTGAAGGCCGTGCGCCGCTTCAGCGATGCGCGGCGGCACATCGAGGCGCTCGGGCATGCCTACCGCCGCTTCGCGCTGCGCTGCCCGGCCTGCTACCAGCTGATGTTCGGCGCACCGGTCAAGGAATTCACGCCGGATCAGGACTGCCTCGAGAAGAGCTACCTCTGCATGGAGGTGCTGACCGCGGCCGTGATCGAGGGCCAGAAGCAGGGCCTGTTCATCGAGCTGCCGGTGGAGATGCTCGTGCTGCAGCTCTGGAGCGCGGTGCACGGGATGGTCAGCCTGGAGCTGCGCGGCTACTTCGAGACGCGCCAGGACGCCACCGCTGCATTTGAGATCCGCGTGGAGACAGCGTTGCGCGGCCTGCTGAAGGAAGTCGCCAAGTGTTGATCGGACTGTTGGCGACTTTGGTCAGCAGCTTTGTACTGCTATTGATGATTGGAAGAAGCTGGCCCGCAAGCGGATTGTCCGCCCAACGCAGCGGCATGCTGGCCTTGGCACTGCTGTTCCTGATAACGGGCAGCGTGCATTTCACCATGACCGAAGGCATGGCAAGGATGATTCCCGCCTTCATGCCTGCGCCACAGCTGATCGTGATTCTCAGCGGAGTGGCGGAGATTGCACTTGCGGCAGGACTGGCAATCCCGCGAACATCACGCTTGGCCGCGGTGGCCGCCATCCTGTTCCTGCTGGCCGTGCTCCCTGTCAACATATACAGTGCGCTGAATCATGTAGACTTCGGTGGACATGCCGCCGGCCCCAGCTACCTGCTGCTGCGCATCCCCTTCCAGCTGCTGTTGGTCTCGTGGCTCTGGTGGTTCGGGATCCGCAAAACCCCTGATTCAGCACCTGAGCGGTCCGTACAACTGACAACTGACTAGCCGCTACCCTTCCAGCAGGCTGCTTCCATCCCAGCTGGCAGGCTTCTGGATGCCCAGCAGCTCGAGGATCGTCGGGGCCACATCCCGCAGCGACCACTCGGCGGGAGGCCTGAGCTCACGGCGCGGTTCGCTGACAAGTACGAGAGGTGAGTCATTCATGCTGTGCTGGGTATGCGGCGTGCCATCCGGCCAGCTCAGCACATCGCAGTTGCCATGGTCGGCGGTGACGATCACCGTGACCTGCTCACCCCAGCCCGCTGCATCCAGCACCCGCCTCAGGCAGGCGTCCACCGCCTCACAGGCGGCGATGCAGGCCGTCTTCACCCCGGTATGGCCGACCATGTCGCCATTGGCGTAGTTGACAACGTACAGGCCGTGGCCCTGCACACGCAGGTCCTTCACCAGCCTGTCAGTCACTTCATTTACGGACATTTCCGGCTGCAGGTCGTAGGTTGCCACCTTCGGGCTTGGCACCAGCACACGCTCCTCGCCGGGCCAGGGCTGTTCCAGCCCGCCGTTGAAGAAATATGTCACATGCGCATACTTCTCGGTCTCGGCTGATTTGTATATCGTCAGGCCCTGCTGGCTGACGACCTGCGCGAGGGTCTCGTCTACTGTGTCGCGGCTGATCAGAACCGGATTGTCAAAATGCGCCTCGTAGCGCCGCACGGAGAACAGCGGCATCGGACTGTAGTCGCCACGCTCGAAGCCGTCGAAGTCCGGCTGGGTCCAGGCCGCCACACTCTGGCGCATGCGGTCCGCGCGGAAGTTGAAGCAGAGGATGCGGTCACTGGCTTCGAAGCCGGCGTAGTCGCCGATCACCGTCGGGGTGATGAATTCATCCCCCTCGTCGCGGCTACGCGCGGCGGCCACGGCGGTCTGCCAGTCCTTCGCCAGCGGCCCCATGCCGTGGGTGATCACGTCCCAGTGCTGCTGGGTGCGTTCCCAGCGGTGGTCGCGGTCCATCAGGTAGTAGCGCCCGCCGAGGGATGCGAAGAATGCGTTGTCCGGCAGCTCGCGCTGGGCCAGCTCGAAGTACTGCTCGCAGCACTTCGGTGCCGTGTCGCGCCCGTCGGTCAGGGCATGGATCGCAATGCGCCGGACGCCGACGGAGGCTGCATGCCGGGCCAGGCCGAGCAGGTGATTGATATGGCTATGGATGCCGCCGTCGCTGAACAGGCCAACGAAATGCAGGGTGCCGCCACTGTCCTTCATCGGCGCAAGGAACTCGTTCAGCGGGCCATGCGTGGCCAGCTCGCCGACATCAATCAGGCGCGTCACCTCCAGCAGATCCTGGCGTACCACGCGCCCGGCGCCGAGGTTCAGGTGCCCGACCTCGCTGTTGCCCATCTGGCCCTCCATCAGGCCGACATGCGTACCGTGCGGGATCAGCCGCGTGTGCGGGTAATCGCGCCAGATGCGGTCCCAGGTGGGCGTGTTGGCGAGGTCGATCGCCGAATTGGATGGATCCTCGGCGAGGCCCCAGCCATCGAGGATGAGGAGCAGGACGGGTTTTCCAGCGCGCGGCATGGGGAGAGTATAGGAGGAGGAGGAGGAAGATTAACCACAGAGATCACAGAGGACACAGAGTCCTTTCAGGGGAAACTGGAATGCTGCAGGTGTAAACCAATTTGCAGGTCAAGGAATCCAATCAGGGCGCAAACCGGGTCAGCAGCACAGTTCGGAATGTGTCACAGATCCTGCAGCTCCTGTCGCCTGTAAGCCCGCTGATGATCCTGCGGCAGAGGATTTGGATGATCCAGCCGGATGATCTTCATGATTATCCGCTGGGACGGGCGGGCAGCTGCCCAGAGTTCCGATTCCACCAATGACATGTTTTCTTTGTCCTCTTCAGCGATGGGGCCGTCGAAGAAAGCATGAACTTCCCAGAGATCCTCAAGCGCATTGGCGGAAACCATCCTGAGATTCGCAGTCACATTGCCAAGCAATGCACTCTGCAATTCCAGCAACAGCTCATTCATCTCGCCAGCATCTCGAATTCCCAACTCGTCAGCCAATCATCGCTCCTATCTGGTCCGAAAATCTCTGTGCTCTCTGTGTCCTCTGTGGTTAATCTTCTTATTTTTCTTCCCCTGCGCTCTCCTCCCCCTCACTTATCTCCAGCTCGCCCCAGGCGAGCTCTCCCCCGACAAGTTCGCTGCATCGCACCAGAGCCTGAGGATCCTCGCCGGCGCGCGGGTCCGTTCCGCAGAACAGCAGGCCGCCCAGCAGGATCCGGCCAGTCGCCGTCACGCTGCCGCCGCTGAGGATGCCGGCCCCACTGCTCAGCTCAGCGCCGCAGTCAATGCTCGCTCCGCAGCGGATGCCATCCTGCCCGCCGCAGTCCAGCCCGCTCGTGATTCCGCCGCGCGATTCCAGCAGACCCCCGCTCCAGATCCGGCCACCGGCCCTGATCGAGCCGCCGCTGTAGAGCCAACCACCGGCGGCGATGCTGCGCTGTACATCAATGTCACCTCCCACGCTGATCGCCGCCCGGGCCAGCACGGAGGCCGTGCTTGAAAGATTGCCATCCACACGGATCGCCTGGTCCACCTGCAGCGCGTCCATAAGCTCAAGGGATCCGCCGCAGCGCAGTTCGCCCCCGACCTTGATGCTGCTGCCGGGATAGCTCGTCAGGTCTCCGCGCAGGCGCAGCGAACCGGGGAAGTACAGCTCTCCGAGCCCACCCTCAATCTCGATGTCACCCAGCCACTGCTCCAGTACATGCTCACCGCTGTAGCGCAGCTGCTCGTCAAAATCTTCACGGGTGAGCGTGATGCCCGGGATCAGCTCCAGGCTCCGTTCCTCCGGCTGATCCGGCTCGAAGCCCGGTAGCGGCAGCTCGGGGAAGCGACCCTGGCCGCGGTCCAGCTCCGGCGGCAGCTCATCCTGGGCCGGGGCAGCAGTGGCAGCCAGCAGGCAGAACAGGGTCAGGAGCAGGGTCAGAGTCCGTTGCACAGCTGATTCTATCCCGCCGCATTAATTGTTCATTCACTTGCCACGGGACACTCAAGCGGATTGCACAACGGTCCGATCTACAGGCCAGCAAACAGCACTTGAACCCGGAAAGCAGGGCGAAAGGTCAAAAGCGGAAAAAACCGCCGATTTTTCGGATTTTGCCCTAAAGCGGCTGGCAGGGATGCCGATAGCAGGATTGTGGCGCAATTGTGCCGCGGTCCGGGCAGCCTGCCATCGCGGGTTCAGGCCGTCGGGAGAAGAGTGGACAAGTTGGAAGCTTGGAACCTTTAGGAAGTGAGTGCTATGAGAATACCTGACATCAAGGGAATGATCTCCCTGGCCAAGGACCTCCATGAGAGTCCCCAGCGTGTCACCGCCCAGCGCCGGGCGGAGACCCCGCGCAGCTCAGACCGCATCGAGCTCTCCAGCCATGCCCAGCAGGTGCAGAAGCTGACCGCCGAGCGCAGTGACATGAGCCAGCGCGCACGGATGGTGGCCGGGTTGAAGCAGCAGTTCGAGAACGGTGAGCTGGAGCTCGACGGCCAGGCCACCGCGCAGGCGATGCTCGCGGAGGGACTGTTCGATGACCTCATCAGCTAAGCCGGCCACGGCGCTCGGAGGCATCCTCGCGCGCATGCTGGAGCTGATGCAGGAGCTCGGCGAGGTGATGCGCAGCAAGCAGGCCCTGCTCGTGGCCAGCAGCACGGACGGACTCGCGGAACTCAGCCGCCGCGAGGAGGAGCTGGCGCTCAGGCTCTCACGCCTGGAGCAGCAGCGCATCAGCCTGCTGGCCCGCCAGCACGGCCTGAGCGTTGAGGATGCGGCGGAACTGCCAGCGGAAGAGCTGGCAGCACCGGAGCAGGAGACGCTCTACGGTTTCACAGGTGAGATGCGCGGCTGCATCGCGGAGCTGCAGGACCTGCAGGATGACAACCGCGTGCTGACCCAGCGCCTCGTGGACTACGGCGAGCTCGTGCTGAAGCTCGTGACCCAGGGTGAGGAGCGTCCCGGCTACAACAGTCTGGGCCGTCCCGCCGAGGGCTCTCGCCGTGAACTGCTGAACTGCCGGGTCTGAGGCCCGGCGGCTGACAACCGACACACTCTGACAACACATGAACAGGGCCCCGCCGCAAGGTGGGGCCCGCTGCATTCAAGTCCCGCCGCCATGCTGCCGATATCCCCTGCAGGAGATATGTGACAAGGATGGTGACGAATGCTTCGTGGAACCTTCCTCGGGCTTGAGACCAGCAAGAAGGGCCTGCTGACCGCACGGGCCGCGCTGGACGTGACCGGGCACAACATTGCCAATGCCAACACCGAGGGCTACAGCCGGCAGCGCGTGAACATCAGCGCCTCGGACCCGCTGTCCTTCCCGGGGGCCTTCGTGACGATCCGCCCCGGGCAGGTCGGCACCGGGGCCACCGTGACCTCGATCACGCGCATTCGCAGCATCTACATCGAGAGCCAGCTGCACCAGGAGCACGGGCGCAGCACGCTCTACCAGACCATGAGTGATGCCTACATCCGCGTCGAGGACATCTTCAATGAGCCCTCCGAGAACGGCCTGAACTCGCTGATGGACAATTTCTTCAATGCCTGGGAGGACCTCTCCAACGATCCGGAGAGCGCCAGCACCCGCACCAACCTGGCCCAGGCCGGACTGGCGATGACGGAATTCGTCAACGAGCAGGACCGGCGCCTGGACCGCGAGGTCGCCAACATCAATGAGCAGCTGCAGGACCGCGTGGACCGCATCAACCAGCTCAGTGGCCAGGTGGCGGTGATCAACAGACAAATCATCCAGATCGAGAGCGGCGGCGAAAGCGGGCAGATGAAGGCCAACGACCTGATGGACCAGCGCGACGCCATGATCGAGGAGCTCAGCAAGATCGTCAACGCCCGTGTGCTGCACAACAATGACGGCAGCCTGAGCGTGCTCGTGCAGGGCCATCCGCTCGTCAACGGCGTGGACTTCCACGAGATCCGCCTGCAGCAGAACGAGGCAGACCTCAATCGGCCCTACATCGAATTCAGCAAGAGCCGCATCCGCCTCGACATCCGCGCCGGTGAACTGGGCGGGATGCTGCAGATGCGCGACGTGGAGATCCCGACCGTGCGTCTCGAGCAGGAGAAGCTGGTGACGGCCTTCACGAACCGCGTCAACAAGCTGCATATCGGGGGCTACGGCCTGGACGGAATCAGCGGGCGCAGCTTCTTCACCGACTACCGCACGGAGCAGTACGGCGGCAGCTCGGCGCTGCCGGCCGGGACCACGCTCGACACCACCCTCGACCAGCTGGGCTTCACCAGCGGCGACTTCTTCATCCAGGGCCAGCGCATCGAAATCACGCCGGCCGAGGTGCTGGCCAGCACGGCGATCACGCTCGGCGACCTGTTCGAGCGCATCGAGCGCGCCACGCTGGACGTGCGCGTCAGCATCGACGGCTCGCTGGGCTTCCAGCGCGTGGTGTTCGAGCAGTACAACCCGGTTGACAGCGACACCCGCCTGGCGATCAAGGACGGCTCCAGCAACTTCTTCGAGCAGCTGGGCTTCGACAACGCCACGCATGAGAAGTACTTCCTCGACCCGCCCTACCGCAACTCACTCGCCAACTTCTCGCTCAACCCGCAGATCCTCTCGGATCTCGACAGCATCGCAGCTGCGGCTGACGACGGCACGGGTTTCCCCGGTCCCGGTGACAACCGCACCGCACTCGGGATCGCGGACCTGCGCAATGACAGCAGGGCCCTGCTCAACTCCAGCTTCGGCGAGTACTACCAGGGCCTCGTCTCCAGCATCGGGGCCACGGCGCTCACAGCGCAGCGCAGCCACAGCACGCAGACGCTGGTCGTCGAGCAGCTGGTGGAGCGCCGCCTGGAGATCAGCGGCGTGAACCTCGATGAGGAAGCCGTGAACATCGTCAAGTTCCAGTCGGCCTATGAGGCCAACGCCCGCGCCCTGAACGTCGTGGACGAGGTGCTGGACCTGATCGTCAACCGCCTCGGCACGGTGGGCCGTTAAGCAATGAGAATCCCCAACACACTGCTGACCAGCAACTACATGTCGGACCTGCAGCGTGTGCAGCAGGACATCGCCAAGCTGCTGCGCCAGACCAGCACCGGCAAGCTCTACGAGCGGCCGCGTGACAACCCGAGCGCGATCAGCACCAGCCTCAACCTGAGCCGCGTGCTGGCCAGCACGATGCAGTACACGCGCAATGTTGACAATGGGCTCGGACGCCTGAACTTCACGGAGATCACGCTCAGCGAGGTCAACACCCAGATCCAGCGCGTGCGCGAACTGACGGTGCAGGGCAGCTCGACGGTGCTGACCCGCGATGACCGCACGGCGATCGCCCAGGAGGTCAACCAGCTGCTGGAGCACACGATCACGCTCTCCAACAGCAACTTCAGCGGACGCTTCGTTTTCAGCGGCTACGAGACCCTGACCGAGAGCTTCCGCATCAACAGCAACACCCAGGACGGCTTCACCAACTCCGTGACCTACCAGGGCGACTTCGGCAGCATCGCACGCAACATCGGCATCGCCCGCGACCTGGATGTCAACTTCGACGGGCACTCGATCTTCCTCGACCACACCTGGCAGGCCCAGGGCCGGCAGATGAGCGGCCAGCCGCTGGGCTTCAGCGGGACCTTCGAGATCAATGAGCGGCTGATCGTCGTCAACCCGGCGGACACGCTGGCCGACGTGGCGAAGCGCATCAACACCGACACGCGCACCGAGGTGCGGGCCGAGGTCACGAATGATTTCCGCCTGAAACTCACGAGCCTCAACAGCTCGAAGAGCATCAAGCTGCGTGATCTCTCCGGCTCAGTGCTGGAGGACATGGAGATCCTGCCGCAGGGGGCCTTCAACAAGGCCCAGACCGGCGTGACCCTGCCCCTGACCGACAGCACCGGCGCCCTGCACAGCGCAGCCCCCGTACCCGGCTTTCCGCTGAGCCTGCCTGTCGCCAGCCAGGACATGGTGATCACTCTCAGTGGTGCCGCCAACGGCGGCTTCACCGAAAGCAAGGCCATCAAGCTGGATGCGGTGACCTACAACAGCCTCGCGGATCTGGCGGCGGAGATCCAGAAGAAGGCCGACCTCGCCTTCGGTGAGGACAAGCTGATCGTGCGTGACAACGGTGGCCTGCTGGAGATCGAGACCTTCGTGCAGAACGGCAGCGTGCTGGGCGGCGACCTGCTGCTGGGCGGCACGGCCCCTGACGGCACCGTCGACACCGCAAGCAACTTCATCCTCGGTGCTCCCTACGGCTCCACCCCGACCCCTGCGGGAGCTGCCGGCACGGATGGCAATGACCGATTCACGATCGACCTCGGGCCGGACGCCTACATCACGCGCCCGGGCGAGACGCCGATCGACCTGAACCCGGTGGAGATCAACCTCGATGCCTCCGCCGCCAGCCTGCAGGACATCATTGACGACATCAACGCCCAGATCCTTGACAACAGGTACCTGAGCGGACTGGTGCGCGCCGAGGATGACGGCGGGCGGCTCAGGATCATCACCACCCAGACCGGGATCCAGGTCGGGATTGACGACCTGATCCTGCGCAACAGCGTGCCGGGACCGCCTGTGCCGGCGACGGATACGCTCGGGGCACTGGGTTTCTACGTGGAGCCGACGACCGGGGAAAGCGCCCCGCCGGTGCCGGCCCAGGTGCAGAGCAGCTTCGGCTGGCCCGGTGCGATTCCCGTGGTCCTCGGCCAACAGAGTTTCAGCATTGATCTCGGTCCGGGCAGCAGCATTGACGGCACCGACCCGGCGCCGGTCACGATCACGATGCCTGTGAATGTCTACGGCACGGAGGCCCAGCTGGCGGCGGAGATCAACAACCAGATCGCGCTTTCACCCGTGCTGAAGAATGCCGTGATCGCCGTCGTCGTCAACCGCGGCGGCACGAACTTCGTGGACATCCAGACCACGAACGTCGGCAGCGGTGTGGAGGGCACGGACCTGCAGCTTGCGGATGTCGACGCCGGGATGCTGGCCCTGCTGGGCCTCGGTGCGCCGACCATCCCCGGCGGCGGGACCCAGCCCGGGATCGGCGAGATCACGGAAGCTGACAACATGATCAACACCATGATCCAGCTCCGCGATGAGCTGCTGGGCTACAGCGCGGTCCAGAGCCGCCTGAGCGACCTGCACGACGTGAACGGCGTGAGCTACGACCTGGCGCCCGGCACGGAGATCCGCATCTTCAGCGACGGCTCCAGCTCGAGCTTCATCGTGCAGCGCTTCAGCACGATGCAGGACCTGGCCGACGCCATCGAGAGCAAGCTCGGCGTGAGCCTGGAGGTCGAGGTCCAGCGCGACGGGCGGATCCGCGTGTTCAACCCCAACAACAGCGTCGTCAATGACATCCGCATCGAGGCCTACGGCCTGAAGGGCCAGCGCCTGAGCGCCTTCGAGGAGCGCATGAGCGGGATCAGCGGCCGCCTGATCTACCGTGCGGAGCTTGCCTCACGCACGACCTACGAGGATGAGCGCTTCCAGCACCTCACGAACCGCATCGGCAACGTCGACCGCGCGCTGGAGAAGATCACGAGCACGCTCGCGATCATCGGCAGCCGCACGCGCCGCCTGGACCTGACGCTCACGCAGAATGACACCCTGAATGTCAACACCCTGGACCTGCAGAACAAGAATGACAACGCGGACATGGCGGAGGCGATCATCAAGCTCAAGGAACGCGAGAACGTGCTGAACGCCGCACTGGGCACGGGCTCACGCGTGATCCCGACCACGCTGTTCGACTTTCTGAGGTAGGTGGCGAGGCTGGTTGCCATATCATTGGTGCCAGCAACACATGCGACACAATCCGCCTGAGGGGCACGCTAAGGATCATAGTCCAGCGGAAGCAGCGGAACTCGATGTTGCCAAAGGACTGATCCCATTCGAGGAACATCAGTTGTCTCCGAACTCTGCCAATCCCTGAGCCACAATGTGTCCGCCAGTGTCGATGCCCAGCTGCTATTGCGCCAGAAGCTGGCAATCCTTTAAACTCCCTCCGGCTGCATGGACAATCAAAATTGAATCGTTTCAAAGTTGATTCAGCAAGGGTCAGGAAAATGATGGATAGAAACAGGACAATTGCCTGGCTGGCGGATAGCGATCCCAGCATTCGCTGGCAACTGATGTGTGATCTGCTGGACGAACCGGAGTCCGAGTGGATGCCCGTGCGCGCCAGTGTCGAGACTGCAGGCTGGGGCGCACAGCTGCTGTCGCATCAGGATGAGGATGGTCAATGGGCGGGTGGTGCATTCCTGCCAAGGGGATTCACCGGCAAGGAATGGCAGGAAGAAGGTCAGCCCTGGACGGCCACCTGCTGGGCATTGCAGCACCTGCGCGAATTCGGTCTTGATCCCGCATCTCCGCGGGCCAGGCGCATGGTCGAACTGATCCGTGACAATTCCAGATGGGACCATGACGGACAGGCATACTGGGAAGGTGAGGTCGAGGAATGCATCAACGGCCGCACCGTCGCGGCCGGTGCTTATTTCGGCGTGGATGTGTCCGCGATCGTTGACCGGCTCGTGACCGAGATCCAGCCCGACGGCGGCTGGAATTGTGAGCGCTGCAACGGCTCTCAGCGCTCGTCCTTTGACAGCACGATCAACGTACTTGAGGGCCTGCTTGAGTTTGAGCGCGCCTCGGGCGGTACTGCAGCATCACGCGCCGCGCGTGAATCCGGCGAGGAGTACCTGCTCAGGCGGCAACTGTCACGACGTCTGTCAACGGGAGACACCGCATGCGATCGCTTCCTCAGGTTGCAGTCACCCAACCGCTGGAGCTACACGGTTCTGCGCGCGCTGGATTACTTCCGCGCTGCTTCAGTGCTTGCGGGTGCAGCGCCTGACGAGCGCCTGTCTGAAGCTGTCACATATCTCAGGGAGCGCCAGTCCGCTGATGGCACATGGCCGCTGGACTGGAAGGAAAACGGGCGGGTCTGGTTTGAAATGGACAAGGGAATCGGCCAGCCCTCCCCCTGGATCACCTTGCGGGCCCTGAGGGTTGTCGAATGGTGGAACCGGCACATGCCTGAGTGATCCGCCTGCGGGGCATGTACTGATGATGGCCTAGCGCAGCCGTCGGCCGTGCAGCTCGAACTGAGTGGCGGAGATTCTATCCTGGCTGGCCAGCGCGAACAGTTCCTGATTGCCATCGACACGCAGCAGCTGGCCGACGAATTCCGCGCCAGGCACGCGGATCATGCTCCGCCCGCCAGCATTGCCATCTCTGCGGCGCAGCTCCAGGGTATCGCCGACGGGCCTGAAGCCCGCCACCGGCAGCAGCAGGGCTGGGCTGTGCACCCACTCCGCGCTCACCAGGCCGTTGTCAGGATCCCAGCGGAAGCCGGCACATGCCTCACTGAGCCGCTGCTCGATATCGCCATTCTGGTTGAGCCGCCAGAGGCCGCTGCTCAGCACCCAGGCGCAGTCCTCCTCGAACTGCACGCGACTGAGCGTGCCGGGTGCGAATTCCTGTTGCGGGAAATCCTGCAGGGGGTCAGCCCCGACGCCGTAGCGGAAGCGTGGAGCCTCACCGAGAATCGTGCTGGTGCCGTTGCCGTACGAGGACTGCGGGCCATAACCCTGCATCGAGAGGATGCTGCCATTGCCAAAACGGTGGTTGACGGCCCGGTCGTAATCCGCCAGTTTGCAGAGCACCTCAGCATCACCAAGCGTCCCGCCGGCAGCGTCCAGTGCCAGCCCGGCGTTGAGGATGTAGACATCCGGGTCCCAGCCGGGCTCGCCCAGCTTATGCGGCTCATATGCACTGTAGACCAGCCAGCCGCCATCGGCTGCCGGGTACAGCTCGCGGGATGCAAGGTTCGGATACTGCGGCAGGGGGCAGCGCCAGCAGGCCCGGCCCTGCATGTCATAGGCAATCAGTTCATCCCCGCTGATCACCGCACCGACCGGGCTGACTGCAGGAGCAGACGGCGCTGCTGCCAGGCTGTAGCGATCCGCTGACCAGTCCAGCGATCCATCCGCGCTGATCGCGAAGCGCTCGCCGCTGTTGTTGGCAACGATCACCCGGCCCGCGGCATCCTCGATCCAGGCATTCCCGTCAGCGGCGCTGAATTCTGAAGCGGGGAGCTGCCTGAACGGCGTGCTCCACTGCACGGAACCATTGCCATCGAGTTTGTACAGCAGGTACTGCCGGGTGTTGTAGGGATGCGCTGCGCTGTCCAGGGCCAGCAGGTAGATGTTGTGGGTTCCCGGCTCAACATGCAGGTCGAGCAATTCGCCGCTGAGCGTGCGGCTCCAGTCGAACTGCGTCAGATGCCTGAGCCAGAGCCATTGCCTGAGTACGATGCAGAGCAGCAGTACAAGCG
Source organism: bacterium (assembly GCA_020440605.1). Lineage (GTDB taxonomy): Bacteria > 4484-113 > 4484-113 > 4484-113 > JAFGCY01 > JAHEFU01. The sequence continues at coordinate 26,092 of JAGRNT010000018.1, forward strand.
GCGCGATGAAGAGCAGCAGCTTTATCCGTTTCCCAGGCATTCCCACGTAATCATGACAGACCGCGCCAATGATCTGTTCGGTCAGAGCATTTCTGCAGCGCTGCACTCATGCCGAAACGGAGTCGGCAGTGCCCCGGTAAGGAGACGGATCAGCGCAGCCGCTTGCACTGCAGCCGCGTCTTCTGCCGCGACTGGTAATCATTCCAGGCGGCCAGCTGCATACCTGATCCGCAGGCCAGCTCCATCTCGTAGTGTTCCCTGATGTCTCCGGGGAAGCGGCTGATTCGCGGCAGCCCAGGCGTGGCTGGCCGGTACTTCAGTTCCAGGCAGTCCATGTTCAGGATGGGCACCGGCAGGCCGGGGACTCCAAGGACATTCCAGCTTCGGTGCGCCGTCAGCAGGGCACCGCTGTCATCCATGCTCCATGCCTGGCAGTCCGGCCCGCTCATGCACTCAAGCCCGCCCTGCTCATCCATTCGCCAGAGCCGGTTGACGAGAATGTATGGGCGTCCGTCATGCACGGAGATGTCCTGGACATAGCCAGGCTCCAGGCGGCCGCCTTCGCTGTTGCCGAAATCCGCCAGGGGATCAGGCCAGGAGCGGTATGCCGCCTGGCCTGGCCCGCAGGTGCCGCAGAAGCCCATGGCCAGCCTGCCGAAGTCGGGCAGATCCACCAGCCGGCCGTTGTCAAACATGTACATGCTGTTGTCCACTATGAGGTCTTTGCCGTCCGTGCTGGTGGAACTCAGCAGCTCACCCCGCGCTGATATCTCCCGCAGCTGCAGGTGGCTTGTGCGTATGGTCTCGATGGTGAACCAGTAGGCATCGGCACTCATCGGAGTGGTAGGCACCTGCTCCCGTCGCTCGAACCAGGACCAGGCCATAGCAAGAAAGTTCCCGTCCGCCTTACAAAAAACAGCAGTGCGGAGAATTTCGCCCGGGAGCTCAAAACCCACATTCCAGACGGGATTGCCATTTCCGTCATAGCCGGTCACGGAATCCACATCTGCTGCAGCATACCGGGCAGAACAGTCCGGCTGGAGGTTCGCCGCTGACAGCTCGGGAAGCAGAGCACTCCAGAGCATGTTGCCATCGAGATCGTAGCTGCGCCGCTCCCCGGTGCTCAGGCAGATCTGGACAGATCCATCCTGCAGGAGCAGTTCCGGTTCAAGTAATGCACGGGATTCCACACCTGCCTGGGCTACATGCAGCATCTGCTGCCAGAGAGGCTTGCCATCTGCATCCACGCAGTGCAGCAGGAAGTCGAAACCATTTTGGTTTGCGGTACCACTCCAGCTGTTGTGTTCGGCAAGCAGGAAGATCCTGCCAGTCTGCTCATCCACAACCAGGCTCCGCGGACTGCCGTCAAAGTCCGTTGTCCAGTCGAATTCCGTGAGACTGGCTCGCCAGAGCAGGAGCTGGACGCAGACGGAAACAGCCAGCGCCAGAGGGGCCATCAGCAGAAACAGGATCTTTCTTCTGCGCAGCATTTCCGATGATTCCGGGACGTGCGCTCCCGCAAGTTGTTCAGGGTAGCGGGTTGAATTCCATGTTGCCGTCTGACCCGTTGTCAGGTTTCCATCTGGCCTCTCTTCCAACAGCGCTACCGGCGGCAAGTGATATTGGACTCCTGCCACAAAGTCAGATATTTCAATACCGGCGGACCAATAATTCTTAGGGTGCGCTTAACACAGACAGGCGGCATCCCGGTTAGGCTCTAGCCAGAATGGAGATGCCGCGCCTGCAGCTGGAGAGCAGTCCGGCCCGTTTCGAGATCCGCAACGGGCGCGCCAGCCTGTCCATCCACTCCCAGCCGGCCCGCCTCGCAATTGAGCAGACGGCGGCGCGGATCGAACTCTCCCATGAGCCGGGCAGCATCGATGTCGACTACACGAAGGCCCGGGCCTCGATGGGCTACTACACGCCCACGGGCTTCGCTGATCGCATCCAGCAGCTGACTGACAAGCTGCGCACCGAGGGCATTGCACGCATCGTGGAGAAGGGCGACTACCTTGCGGACGTGGCGCACCATCGTGGTGGTGTGGCGGCCTGGAGCCGGAGCCAGATGCTCGCGCATGCCACGCGCCATGAATTCGGGATTGCCTTCCTGCCCAAGAGCCCGCCGGAAATCAGCATTCAACCGTCAAATCTGGGTACAGCGGCGAGCTACGATCCGCCGCGGATTCAGTTTGAGGCCCAGCGTCCGATGATTGAGGTACGGACCCTGGAGAATGAGATTTCCCTAATTCCGCCCAGCCTGCGAATCTTCGTCACAGGCGGCGGGTCCGCGGGCGGGTAGAGGCAGTCGTGATCTTCAACAGTGAGCGCTTCGGCAGGATAGAGTACAGCGAGCAGGACGTTGTCCGCTTCCCGCAGGGTCTGGTCGGCTTCCCCGACATGACCTGCTTCTTCATCCACCGCGATGAGCGTGTCGCGCCGCTGGTCTGGCTGCACAGCCAGGATGACCCGAACCTGGCCTTCCTGCTGGCCGACCCCTTCGAGTTCATCCCGAACTACAGCCTGAAGCTGCACCTGCCGAAATCCGTGCGCCGTGAGATGGGCAGCGAGGAGCATCTGCGCGTGAAGTGCATCGTGACGATCCACCCGGAGTTCTCGAAGAGCACGTTGAACCTGCTGGGGCCGCTGATCATCAATGCGGAGGAGCAGAACGGCTGGCAGGTGATCCTCGATGACGACACGCTCTCCACGCGCCACCCCCTGTTTCCGGCCAGCGTGAGCCGTGAGGAAGGCGTGCGCGCAATCTGAGGACGAGGTGTTGTGCCGTTGTCAGCCGGCAGGGGGCTGGTTGGCAGCTGCTGTGCTGCGGGGGAATACGAGGGAGCCGGAACTCAGGCAGGCGGGATGTTGCCAAGCAGGTTGCCAAGCCCGCTGATCACGAGATACATCCGCCAGGCGATGAAGACCGCGCCGGCGAGCGCTACCCAGAGGAAGGGCTTGAAGCGCAGGCCTGTTTCGTATTCATACATTTCCGTTCACATTCCCTGATTGACTGCCGTGGATTCCAGGACCCCGCCAGCCGGTCCCATCCGGACGGGCTGCGGGCTGGTTGAGCCTTCCCTGTGCTGGAGCCGCAGGGCACAATCCATGCCGTGCATCCTCCCCGGAAGGGGAAAGCTGGCTGCCCGGACCCTGGATTCCGGGCAACCGTATTTGTTACCCGGGGTCGAGGGAGTGTAAACAGGGGGAGTGGGGGCGATCCTTCTTCTGAAACTGATCCGCAGGTGATTGATAAGCCCCCCGCACTGTGGTAGCATATTGATCCTCGCGCGGAGAGTTGGCCGAGTGGTTGAAGGCGGCTGCCTGCTAAGCAGTTATACGGTGATATAGCCGTATCGAGGGTTCGAATCCCTCACTCTCCGCCATTACTTCCCTTCTATCAGCCCACCCTGCATTCGCAACTGTCTCTCCAATTTAGATATTCCACATCACTGAGGTGGTATATCCCGCCGTGACTGAACAGGACTACAGAACCCCCGCGCAGCCGATCGACCCCGGCGTCGACATCGGGCATGTGCACCTGCGCGTCGCTGACGTGGAGCGCGCGCTGGACTTCTACTGCGGTGTGCTCGGCTTCACGCTCACACAGCGGATGGGGCGGCGCGCGGCCTTCGTCTCCGCCGGCGGTTACCACCACCACATCGGCCTCAACTCATGGGAGAGCGCGGGCGGCACTCCCGCCCCGGCGGGGCATACGGGGCTGTTCCACGCCGCGCTCCGCTACCCCAGCCCGCAGTCCCTCGGCGATGCCCTGCTGCGCCTCCAGCGCGCCGGCTGGCCGCTGACTGGCGCCGCCGACCACGGCGTGAGCCTGGCGCTGTACCTGAACGACCCGGATGGCAACGGCCTGGAACTCTACTGGGACCGGCCGCAGGCGGACTGGCCGCTGGACGCCAGTGGCGAGCTGGCGATGGTCACGGAGCCATTGGATTTCAGCCTGCTGGGCATCCGCTGAGAATGCTGCCCGGCAAGTAGTATGCTCAGCGCATGCAGCACATCGTTGACAGACTGATCCGCGATTTCGAGCTGTGGGTGGAGATGGCCAACCACCTGCCTGATGAGGCCTTCATGGCTGAGCTCCCGCTGCCATCCAACTCCATCGGCGACCAGTTCTGGTGCCTTATCGGTGCCCGGGAGAGCTACATCCGCGCCATCGAGGAAGGCGAGTGGCAGGGCTTCACCTGCTCCCTGAGCCGCGAGGATATCACCGCCCGCGAGGGCATCCTCCAGGCCCTGGCCGACAGCGCCGCGACCTTCTACGAGCTGGCAAGCTACATCACCTGGGACGAACCGCGCATCACGCTGCTGCTGGACCTGCTTGAGCATGAAGTCCAGCACATGGGGCAGCTGATCCGCTTCTGCTATGCGCTGGAACTGGGCTTCCCGATGGCCTGGAAGCACCGCTGGTCGCTGGAGTAGAGCGGCCTGGAAAGCCAGCCAGCCGCTGACCATGTCCGGCAGCACTGCAGACCGCTGGCGCTGGTCGAACATATTGCATCTCAATTCATATTGCGACTGGGACTCATGTAGATCTTGCCTGATTCCACGCCTTTCCCTGCTGCGGCTGGATATTAATAGGTGTAGATGCAGGATATCGCACAGCAGGGTTTGGAGGCAACCGGCAAGGCCGGGCAGGACAGTGGGCATACGTATGCCCCGGGCCGGCTGGGTGCCTGGCTGACGCTGGTCTGCGCCGTCTCAGCTCTGCTGGGCTGGCTGCTGCTGGGCAGCAATGGAACAATCGCCAGCCTGCTGCTCGGTCTGGCCTACATCTCCGGCAGCTGGCTGCCCCTGGAAGCCACGGTCGCAGCTCTCAGGCAGGGCCGCCCGGACATCAACCTGCTGATGCTGCTGGCCGCCTGGGGCTCGGCCCTGCTTGGCAATCCCGTGGAGGGTGCCGGCCTGCTGTTCCTGTTCACGCTCTCGGCTGCGCTGGAAAGCTATACCATGGAACGGGCCCGGCGCAGCATTGATGCCCTCAAGCAGCTGCGGCCGGAGACGGTGACACTCGTTGCCGGCGATGGCAGTGAACGAATTGTCAGCGTTGACACTGTCCGGCCCGGTGACATGCTGCGCATCCGCCCCGGGGAGCGCATCGGTGTCGACGGCGAGGTGCTGGAGGGTACCAGCAGCGTTGACGAATCAACGCTCACGGGCGAGAGCCTGCCCGTTGACAAACAGCCCGGCAGCCAGGTCTATGCGGGCACACTCAGCTTCAACGGCAGCCTGCTGATCCGCACCACGCGGCCGGCAAGCGAAAGCATGATCGAGCGCATCGCGCTGATGGTGGAGCAGGCCCAGGCCGAGCAGCCGGCGATCCAGGGCCGCTTCGAGCGCTGGCAGGGCACTTACGTCTACTTCGTGATCCTGCTCACCGCACTGACCGGCCTGGCGCACTACCTCGGCTGGGGAGGCCATGCCCGCGGCGACCTGGCTGCCTCGCTGTATGCGGCGATGGTCTTCATGGTGGCGGCCTCGCCCTGCGCGGTGATCATGTCCATCCCGGCCGCCGTGCTCTCCGGCCTGACACGGGCCGCGCGCCACGGCGTACTGTTCAAGGCCGGCAGCTATCTCGAGCAGCTTTCCCACATCCAGTGCCTGGTGCTGGACAAGACTGGCACCCTGACACATGGCGAGCCGGAGGTGGTGGTCGTGCAGGACGGCGCGGATGGCAACGGTGATGCCCGGGCGCTGCTGCAGAAGGCGGCCAGTGTGGAACGCTTCAGCGAGCATCCGCTGGCGGCGGCGGTGGTACGCGCGGCGGCGGGCAGCAGCCTGCCGCATCTGGCGGCGCGCACCTTCCACAGCCATACCGGCCAGGGAGTGCATGCCACGCTGCGCGATGAACTGGGGGAGCAGTGGGTCGGGATCGGCAACCGCCTGCTGTTCACTGAGCATGGCGTGGATGTGCCGCAGCAACTCTGGCAACGTGCGGAGGAACTGCGTGAGGCGGGCCTTACGGCGCTGATCGTCGGCAGCCAGGATGGCAGCGGCGGCGTGATCGCCGTGGCGGACCGCCTGCGCTCCGAGGCCCGAGAGGCGCTCGAGCGGATGCGCGCGCTCGGTATTCACAGGATCGTGGTCCTGACAGGTGACCACCGCATCGTGGGCGAGGCCGTGGGCCGTGCGGTGGGCGCGGATGAGGTGCTGAGCGAAATGCTGCCGGAGCAGAAGCTCGCCAGCGTGAAGCAGCTGCGGGAGCAGCATGGCGCGCTGGCCTACATCGGCGACGGCGTGAATGACGGTCCGGCCCTGGCCGCGGCGGACATCGGCATCGCCATGGGTGAGGCCGGCACAGGAGTGGCGCTGGAAACGGCGGACGTGGTGCTGATGCGCAGCGACCTGCGGGGCCTGCCCTTCGCACTCTGGCTGGCGCGGCGCACCCAGGCGGCGATCCTGCGCGGACTGGTGATCGCCTTCGGGGTGATCGGCTTCCTGCTCTTCGCTGCCGCCTTCCTGAACATCCCGCTGTGGCTGGCGGTACTGCTGCATGAGGGCAGCACGGTTGTGACAATCCTCAGTGGGACCTACCTGCTGGTGGAACCGTACAAGGAGCAATGATGGGTGAGCAATGAGCAATGAGTCTGGCAAGCTCCGGAGCTGACTCCAGGCGAGTGTACTTTCATTGCTCATTCTTCATCACTCATTGCTGATTGGCAAAGGAGAAGCCATGCGGCTCAAGGACAGAGTTGCCATCGTGACCGGTGCCGCTTCCGGCATCGGCGCTGCCATCGGCCGGCAGTTCGCGGCCGAAGGGGCCAGACTCCTGCTGGTTGACATCGCTGACAACGGCGCGGAACAGCTGGACGAGCAGATCCGTCTAAGTGGCGGGGAGTCCATCTTCGAGCACACGGATGTCAGTGATCCCGCCGCCATTGCGCACATGGTGCAGGCCTGCATCCGGCACTACGGCCGGGTTGACATCCTTGTCAACAATGCCGGGATCGTGCGCCAGGCCCCGCTGCATGAAACGGCGGAGGATGACTGGGACCGCGTGCTCGCCGTCAACCTGAAGAGTGTGTTCCTCGGCAGCCGGGCAGTGCTGCCGCACATGCTTGCGCAGGGCAGCGGCAAGATCATCAACGTGACGAGCATCGCCGGGCTGGTGGGCTTCGAGAACACCGGGCCCTACTGCGCCAGCAAGGGCGGGCAGATCGCCTTGACCCGTGAGATGGCGCTGGAATATGCGAAGCAGGGCATCAATGTCAACTGCATCGCCCCCGGCGTGATCCGCACGGCGATGACGGCCGGGATGCTCGCCAGCCCCGAGGGCACGCTGGCCTTCGAGCAGGGCACGCCCTACCGCCGGCTCGGCGAACCGGAGGACATCGCGCATGCCGCAGTCTATCTGGCAAGCAGTGAGTCAGACTTCGTCAACGGCGAAGTGCTGGTTGTCGACGGCGGCTGGGTGGCCAGGTGATGGATGAGCAATGAGTTGGGTGCAATGAGTAAGGAGCTGCGTCTGCTCTGACAGTACAGCCTGCGGAGTTACGCTTCGCGGCTCCTTCAGTCACACTCATTGCTCGCACACATTGCTCATGGATTCGCCAGGCTCCCCACTCCAAACTTCCAGACTGCCATGTACAATCCTCCCGGCATGGGGAGGAGGAGCGGCAATATGGAAGAACTGCAGTATCCGATCGGCAAGTACCGCATCGAGCATGAAATCACGGCAGAGCGCCGCGCGGAGCTGATAGAACAGATAGCCAGCCTGCCAGGCCTGTTGCGTGAATCTGTCAGCGGACTGGATGCAGAGCAGTTGGCTACTGCTTACCGGCCGGAAGGCTGGAGTGTGCTGCAGGTAGTGCATCATGTCGCCGACAGCCACATGAACGCCTATGTGCGCATGCGCCTGGCCCTGACTGAGGATGAACCGGCGATTGCACCCTACAAGGAAGGCTACTGGGCAATACTGCCTGACGCACTGAGCGCTCCGGTGGAGTTGTCACTCAGCATGCTGGACGGCCTGCACGGCCGCTGGGTACATCTGCTGGAAGGCATGTCGGATGAGCAGTTCGCTCGGCGCTTCTTCCATCCGCAGTACGGCACTCGGGTGCGCCAGGATGAGATCCTCTCGCACTATGCCTGGCACGGCCGGCACCACACCGCGCATGTGACTGGCCTGCGGCAGCGGATGGGCTGGCTGTAGCGGCCGCATCCTGCCGCCGGGGAGGCCAGATGTGAGTCTGGCAACAGTTATCAGAAACAGTATGAGAAGCAGCAGACCGTTGCGGTGCCATACCGCCGTCGGGGAAGGACAGATGTAGTCTGGCAATCAGTGGAGCGGTCCGTGTAGATTGGATTTCCCAGATGGTGGAAGAAGTGCTTGGTTGTCAGTTCCCGCTGAGAGGATTGCCCTGCCGACTGCCGACTATTCCGGCGGCATGATGCCGCCGCTACAGCTCATTCTCATCCTGCTTCCATTCTCTTCCTGCCAACTGCCGACTGCCGACTGACTACTACTTCCTGCCAGCTGACATCGTCATCGTGCCGGCCATCAGGTGGCCGCCCTCTTCCTTGTCGCAGACCAGCAGGCGCAGCCTGAAGACATACTCCACGCCCTGCTTGAACCTGACCACGACCGGCTTGTCGTCCTTGCCGGGGGTAAGGTAGCTGTCCACTTCAATGCTGATATCACCGACGCCGTCGGCCTCATCGTCATGCACATCCGACTTGAGGGTGCTGACACCATCCGCCGCGGTGTCCTGCCACTCGCCATCCACCAGCACCTGCACCATCACGATCTGGGGGGCGGCGGAGTGGAAATCCATCGTCGTTGCCAGCCGGTCCTTCGTTGAACTGTCCCGGAGCTCGACATGCTCGGCGATCGGCTTGCCGTCAATCCTGGCCGAACTGGCCAGATGCTCCTCGCATCAAGCGCGGCCGGGGCCGGCCTGCATAACGGCGATGGCCAGCGCCATCGTCAGTGCGGCGGTAATCTTCCTGATCATCAGTGAGACCTCATGTCCGTGGGATGCCCCGCCCGGCCGCATGACCGTGTAGGGTGATTGCTACGGGGAATGATAGCATCGGGAGCGTGGGAAGAAGTCAGTGGTCAGTGGTCCGTAGTCAGTGGTCGGTGGTCGGAAATCTGCCGCCGGGGAGGCCAGATGCAAGTCTGGCAATGGAGGCAGGCTGTTCTTGGTTGTTAGTTCTTAGTTCTTGGTGGTAGCAGTACTCTGCTTCTCATTCTGTTTCTGACCGCTGACTACAGACCACTGACCACTGATCGCAAGCCATTGGCCTGCGATACACTTCACCCATGCGTATCGCCCTGACATCCATATTCGTTGACGACCAGCAGAAGGCGCTGGAGTTCTACACACAGAAGCTCGGCTTCGTGAAGATCAATGACCACCCGATGGGGGAGCACCGCTGGCTGACCGTGGCCGGGCCTGACGGCCCGGAAGGTGTCGAGCTGCTGCTGGAACCCAACAATGACCCGGTGGCTCAGGCTTATCAGCAAGGACTGAAGGCCAAGGGCAAGCCCTGCACATCCTTCGAAGTGGATGACGTGAAAGCCGAGGTGGAGCGCCTGCGCGGGCACGGCGTACTGATCACGCTTGAACCGGTTGAGGAGCAGTGGGGCGGCTACGCGATGTTCGACGACAGCTGCGGCAACATCATCAGCATCCATTCCGTCGGTATATAGCACTGGAATAATCCCCGCCTCCGCGCGATACTACTCCCCACCAAGCACACAGGGGAGTGTTCCAATGCGTTACAGAAGACTGGGATCCGCCGGCATCCAGCTGTCCGAGCTGAGCTTCGGCTCATGGGTCACCTTCGGCCAGCAGTACGGCGTCGATGAGGCGCTGGCCTGCATGGAAGCGGCCTACCAGGCCGGCGTGAACTTCTTTGACAACGCCGAGGCCTACGCCGGTGGCAGGAGCGAGGAGCTGATGGGTGAGGCCATCCGCAAGGCCGGCTGGAAGCGCAGCGACCTCGTCGTCTCAACCAAGATCTACTTCGGCGGCCAGGGCGTGAACGACAAGGGCCTGTCCCGCAAGCACATCATCGACGGGATGCGGGCTTCGCTCGCGCGCCTGCAGATGGACTACGTGGACCTCGTGTTCTGCCACCGCCCCGACCCGCAGACGCCGATGCTCGAAACCGTGCGCGCCATGAGCTGGCTCGTGGACCAGGGCTGGGCGCATTACTGGGGCACCAGCGAGTGGAGCGCGGAGCAGATCCGCCACGCCTGGGCGATCGCCGAGCGCGAGCACCTCAACCGCCCGCAGATGGAGCAGCCGCAGTACCACATGTTCCACCGCGAGCGCGTGGAGAAGGAGTATGCGCCGCTGTACACGGACATCGGGCTCGGGACCACGATCTGGTCGCCGCTGGCCAGCGGCCTGCTGACGGGCAAGTACAACGAGGGCATCCCGGAGGGCAGCCGCGCCACCCTGCCGAACTACAAGTTCATCCGCGAGGCCATCGAGGGCGAGAAGGGCCAGGCCCAGATTGCCAAAGTGAGGCAGCTGACGCCGATCGCCTCCGAGCTGGGCTGCAGCATGGCGCAGCTGGCGCTGGCCTGGTGCCTGAAGTTCGAGGGCGTGAGCACTGTGATGACCGGGGCCTCCAAGGCCGAGCAGGTCAGCGAGAACATGCAGGCTCTCGACGTGGTTGACAAACTGGACGCGGACGTGATGGAGCGCATCGAGGCCATCCTTGACAACAAGCCTGAGCCTGAAAAGAGCTGGCGCTAGCAACCGGAGGCCCGGAGCAATCCGGGCGATGGAGGCCCGATGTCAGTCGGGCAAGGGAAGCCTGATGCGAGTCGGGCAGGACAACCTGAGCCCCGCCAGGCTGACAGCCTGGCCACCTCAAACAACTGAATACGAACAAGCAGGCCGGACCAATGTCCGGCCTGTGTGCTTTCTGAGGAATACTCCTTCAGGCTGACACTCATCATTCCGATTTTCCCCCCCTGTTTAGCAGCATCACTGCCCGGGTAATACATCTGGTTTGGCCAATGCAGGCCGGCCGAGGAAGTGACAGAAATGGCGAACACGAAGAACAGAGGGATAGCGATACTGACCACACTGCTGCTGGGGCTGAGCGCGGTGGTGCTGGGCCTGCTGGCGGAGACCCGCCCGGCCCATGCCTCCGAGGAGGACTGCCTGCTTCTGGTGCTGGACAGCGCAGACGGCGAGACCGTCACCGCCGGGATCACGATCCAGTTCGTGGACCGCGAAGGTGAGACACATACCTATGAAACCAATGAGAACGGACTGGTGCTGGTGCCCTGCGGCCTGCTGGGCGACAGCCTGATGTTCGAGGACACCTGGGGCCATGGCTTCTGCATGGTGCTCAACCCTGAGAATGCGCATGAGGGGCCGCTCAACAGCCTGCTGATCGACCATCCCGAACTGGGGATCGTCAGTGCCCCGCAGGCCAGCGTGACCCCCTACGGCACGGTGCTGCGCCTGGGCCTCGGGCCCGGCAGCGAGGATCCCGTCCAGAGCTGATACTCCATTCCCAACACCCGGGACCGGAGCCCTCCGGTCCCAGATTCCCGCCCAACGTGGCCGCCCCCTTCCCAGGGCGGCCACACTTTTTTTCTTGCCGGCTCGTGCAAGCACTCGCCGGTCTACATTTCGCGTGCTGGCTCGGGATGCCTGATCCCTCGCTCAGCACATACTGCATATAAGGTAGCCCGGCGTTCACGCCGCATCAGGCCGTAAACGGCCTGCTACCCGATGATATTCAGGCAGAAGGCAAAGGGCAGTAGGCAGAAGCAGAATGTGAAGGAGCGCGAGCATTCAGCTCGCAGGACAGGCGGCATTCAGCCGCCATTGCCTGAATCCGCCAACGTCGTGCGGAAGTTACATCGCTGCCTGGGAAGCTGTCCCGTGCAATCAGTCACGCCGTCGGCGTGACTTCGAGCTGTATTGCAGTCCCGCGAATGCTTGCATGCGTGGGAAACAGAATATGATCTGGCGCTTCGCAATCCCGATATTAGCGGGATGCCAACTGGGTTGCGCTGATGGTAGCCCGACGTTCACGCCGGATCAGGCCGTAAACGGCCTGCTACCCGATGATAGTCAGGTAGAAGGGAGCTAGTAGATCGAGAAAGTCTGCCTGTAGAAGTCCGTCAGACCATCGTCATCCACGACCGTCACACGCACGATCGGGAAACCGGGCATCGTGAACTCATGTGAGACAAGCGGCTCCGTCGTCGTCAGATCCACCACACCGTCATCCTCGAAGTCCCAGCGGTATTCCACAATGCTGCCGCCGGCATCCGTGCTGGCGCTGGCATCGAACTCAATCGTCTTCGGCGTCCCGAAGAACGGCCCACCCGGATACTCCAGTGCAGCCGTCGGTGCTCCGTCGGTACGGATCACGAAGGGGAAGACCCCGAGATTGTCATCGTTGTCCCAGGCGTAGAAGTAGCCGCGGAAGGCACCGCTCGTTTCGTATGTGAAACTCTCCATCGAAGTGGCAACCGGATCCGACAGGTCAAACAACTCCAGATCGCCGTCGCCATTGAAGTCCCAGCCCCACTTGACGATCGTCCCGTCCGGATCCGTGGTGCCACTGCCGTCGAAGTTCACGGTCAGCGGACTGCTGCCTTCGGTGACATCGATCACGAGATCCATGTCCGGCGGGTAGCTGAAGGGTTCAAGCGGCACGATGGCCAGTTCCGCTTCCGCGGTGGCCCCCATGTCATCAGTGACCCGCACCCGCGTCGTCAGCAGGCCGGCCACCGTGTAGGTCATCTGTGCACTGGGTTCTATCCCGGTATCCAGCTCAAAGCCATTGCCTTCATCGCCATCCAGGTCCCATTCATACTTGACGATGCTGCGCCCGGCGGCGGCCTGGCTGTACTCCGCGCTGAAGTTGATCGTCAGCGGAATGTCGCCGTCACGCACGTCGGCAAGGATGCTGGCAACCGGATCAGTGCCACCGGCCGGCAGGACCTTGACAACCTGCTGGGTACTGGCCTGCTGGACCCAGTCATCATTCACGCGCAGTTCGACTACATAGACGCCGGGCTCTTCATATGTGTACTGCGGCTGCGCTTCATTGCTGAAGCCGAAACTGGACCCGTACAGGTCGAATTCCCAGTTGTAGAAACGGATCTCTCCATTGGGACTGCTGCTGCCCGTGCCGTCAAACTGCACCGTCAGCGGGGCCTCACCCTGCAGCACGTCTGCCGCCAGCAACGCACTCGGCGGCATCAGCGGCGGCCCGCTGCGCAGTGTCAGACCGCGCGGCCCATCCTCGTCCGGCAGTCCGCCGAGCATGCCCTGGTCGTAGCTGAGCAGACCGAAGAAATACTGCAGGCGCAGTTCATCATTGCCCTGCGGGGCATCCGTGGCAACCCGCAGGATCGCATCGCTGTTTGACAGGGTGGCATGGGGCCAGGGGGCACCATCACCCTGCACCACCCTGTATCGCATCTGCGGGTCCGTGGAGAGGTCACCCAGCAGCGGATCGATCACATTCACCTTGTATTCCCCGCCGGGTTCAAGCAGCATGGGCTCATCAAACCGGCCCGAGCCACTGATGCCGTCAACCGTGATCGCAGGCGGTTCCAGGCTGTCACCGAAGAACTCACTGTAGAAGGGAGAGGCAAGGATGTAGCTGGCCGTGCCCTCAGCTTCTCCATCGCTCGGACGGACCCAGTAGAAGTTGTAGTCCTCACCGCCACTGATGCCGGCGGCGATGATGGAGCCCCAGTAGAACAGCCGCCCGTCCTTCGGGAGCGGGCCGGGATGGTCCTTGTCCTCCAGCTGGTAGTCGCCAAGCTCCTTCGTGGCATATGGTTCAATCGTGGAGGCACCGCCGGTGGCCGGATAGTCCGCTATGTCATCTGATGCATAGAGATTGTAGGAACTGATCCGCGCCCCGAAGTTGGAGCCGATCGGCGTGATGTCCGCCAGGTTGATCTCGCCGTTGCCATCACCGTCAATCACTCCCTGGATCGAGGCCGGTGACCAGGGTCCGGCCTCCCTCAGGTGGATCCCCAGCGGGGTCAGATCCGAGATGTTCACTTCGCCGTTCTGGTCGTAGTCACCCTGGTTGTAGTAATGCCAGAACAGCCCGAAGGTCGAGCCGTAGACGTACGAGATATCACTGCGGGATCCGGGTCCGCTCGGGGCCTTGGCAGCTTCACGCAGTGCATCACGTGCACCGGGCGCGAAGCGCACACTGGCCACCACGCCGCTGCCGCTGAATCCGTCCGCATTCTGGGGATGCACGAAGAGCTGGCCGTGGTGCATCGCAGTGGCGGTGTCCAGCACACCGAGACTGATCAACTCGTCCGCGTCCGCGAAGTCCGCGGCTGCGGCACTCTCCACGGCGTGCCAGTGCTCCGTGTCGTAAGCGATTGTGAAGTAGACAGCGCGCAGCTGCTCCGCCCGCTCAAGACTGATCTCCGCCAGAAGGCTGCCATCTTCCTGCTCGCTGACTAAGAGACTCAGCCCTTCCGCACGGCCACCGTAGATGAAACTGTCTGAGCTGAGCTCCAGTTCCATACCGGCGGCGGAGGCATGCAGGCCGGTGACGGCATCCTCCGTCTCCGGGAGGCTTGCAGTACCCCTGCCTCCACAGGCGCTGAGCAGGCTTGCGAGGAGGGCAGTAAGAAGTATGTTCCTGATCGATTCCATTCAATCACTCCGATCTGAATAGTCGCAGGGATTGTATCAGCTTCCCATTGGCAGTGACTCCGGATCCGCTGGCATACGTTGCCATCCAACACTATTCTTCAAGCATCTGCCTTCCTGGACCAGGCAAGATCCAACCGCGGGACCGCCGGGACTGATCCTGTTAATGCTCAGCAGCCGGTGATTCCGACTCAGCCAGAGCCTGCTGCAGGGCTGCATCCTCCGGAAACTCCGCCAGGCCCTCACGCAGTGTCTGGCGTGCACGCTGGTCCTCGCCGAAATGCAGCAGCACTTGTGCTTCCAACCGGTAGCATTCAGCGTCAAGATTCCGGCAGCGGCGCATGTCGAACAGGGCGGCCTTGGCCTGCTCCTTGAGATCGAGCCTGGCATACAGTGCCGCACGCCGCGCATGTGCCACGGGCAGCCAGGGGCGGCTTTCCAGGGAGGCAACATATTTGTCAATGCAGGACTGCAGCATCTGCTGCTGGCGCTCATCCAGTCCCTCCAGCTCCTCACCGGCCAGCTGGCGACCGATCTCCGCCTGGATCGTAATCAGCTCGTCACCCGCCATCGGCAGCAGCAGGGCACTGCGCTGTCGGAGTGGATAGCCCTCCAGGGCACGCACCGCGGCCAGCCGGATCATGGACTCCGGTGACAGCAGACTGTCGCGGATCACACCGAGACTGCTCTGTGGACTGAACTCCGCAAGCTCAGCCAGGGCGGTGGCTCTCACAATCGGTGCCTGATCAGGGTCAGCCGCGATCTCCTCCAGATCCGGAATGCAGGCGGAGTCGCCACTGCGGGCTGCGGCGAAAGTGGTCCCGAAATGCGGAGCATGTTCCGTACCATACCAGCCCTCCCATGCCGCAATCACCTCGTCAAGTGCCATGTCGGTATGGCACTGGCTGCAGGCGTTCGGAGTGCCGAAGCTGCGGCTCAGGTCCGGACGCGGAATGCGGATGCTGTGATCGTGTACCTGCAGGCTGTTGCCATATTCATGCGTCGGCATGTGACAGGCAACGCAGCTGCCGCCACTGCTGCCAATGGGATGGAAATGGTGCTGCGGACCGTCGAACTTCCCGGAATCATGGCAACTGAGGCACAGCTGATTGCCATCCGCGAGCGGTTGGCCGATGTGAGGATCGTGGCAGTCAGCGCAGCTGACGCCGTACATGTATTCCCTGCTCTGCAGGAAGGAACCGGCCTCGAAGGCCTGGTGGCTGCCCAGCTGGCCATCCGGCTCATAACTTCCTTCGCGCAGCAATGCCATGTCCAGATAGTTCAGCGGATCACGGTCATAACCGAACTCCTCCGTCAGCGGCTCCGCCAGGGAATGGCACTGCACGCAGGTCTCGATCTCTCTGCGCTGCGTGCGACGCGGTTCGCGATATGCCGTACCACTTGCCTCGTCCATGTTCCAGCTGTGCTCATCCTCGGTCAGGTAGAAGATCAGTCCCTTGCGGGCGACGCGCTGCTTCAGGCCCTGGCGCTCCCCTTCGGCCCAGCCGATGTGGAACTTGGCACCACCATGACAGGACTCGCAGCCCACGTCGTCTTCGGCAACATAGGTGTCAAACGAGGCATCCTGTGCGGAATACTGTGGTTTCAGTCCACTGGTGTGACAGCGGGCGCAGTTCGTGTTCCAGTTGGCATTCCAGCCGTCCCAGTCTGAGTCGCCTGGTTCTAGATGCGGGCTGACAGCCGGCAGGCGGACCCAGCGCTGCCCACCTTCAGCGGCACTGCGCGCATCCCAGGCAATGTCCAGCACCTGGATCCGGCCATCCCCCATGTCCAGCGCATACTGCTGCAGGGAGATGCCGCCGATGCACCAGTGCACCGTGTAGTCATTGGGCAGCCCCCCGGGAGTGTTCGTGCGGATGATGTAGCGATTGCCATCTCGCCTGAAGGAAGCGCTGCCCCGCTCATCCGTGTATTCAGTGCCGTTGAAGTCGCCCAGCACGAACATGCTGTCCATTTCGCTTCCGGCAAGGTCATGGGCCGTGCGGCGATAGCCGACCACCAGTTCCTGATGGCAGCTGAAGCAGTCACCACGCCCCTTGATGCCTGCGCTGCCCAGCCGCGGCAGACTTTCATCAGCCGGATCAGCAAGATACTGGACCCGCTCCGGCAGGCTCATGCTCCGGGCATATTCGTGGGGTGAGGCCTGTTGGGATTCAGATCCCGCGCCTGGCGAATTGGATTGGACAGGTCCCTTTCCATCGGAACTCTGCGTACGGCAGGCGCAGCAGCCCAGACAGAGTGCCAGTAGCAGAATGAAGCTGCGCAGTTTCCCCAGTTGCATCGCTCGCTAAGTTTATCCCGTGTGGATTGACCGGTAATCTGCAGACGATCTGCAGATCAAAGGGGTTCAGATTCACCGGTCAGTAGATTGAACAGTCGATATGATAATCGTGTCTCATTAATCATGCTGTCCAGTACAGCAGATACCCTGGAAAGACGGAGACTGAGATGATCGCAAAATTGCAGATTTCGGCAGCCGCACTGCTCTGCCTGCTGGCTGTGATGCCGGCATCAGCTGCAGAACATGTTGAAGCTGTCATGCCCGCCGATGTGCATTGGGGCAATGCCCCGGACTTCACCCTGCAGACCTTTGACGGAGAGGAACTGCTGCTATCTGAGTTCGCAGCCGGCAGGCCAGTGGTCCTGAATTTCTGGGCGGAATGGTGCCCGCCCTGCGTGGCCGAAATGCCACTGCTGCAGGCCGCCTGGCAGGACTATGGCGAGGATGTGCAGTTCCTTACACTCAATCTGGAAAAGGGCCGGATGGATCCCCAGGCCTTCATGGAACAGCGGGGAATCGCCCTGCCGGGTGCCCTGGCCGAGAATGAGGTCGGAATGCAGTACGGGATCAGCGGCATTCCCGCGACCTTCTTCATCAGCAGCGAAGGGAACGTACTCGGCATGAAGACCGGAGCATTCGTTGAGGATGAGCTCCCCTACATCCTTGACGCAATGCTGGATTACGAGCACAGGCTGCAGGTCACTGACTGAAGCGGGCGGGAAATGCACCGCCCACTATCCATATTCCACACCGGAAGCGATTCTGCGGCTAGAATGTGGCAAGAGCTTATACAAGCTGAAGGGCGCGCTCATGTCAACCGGAAGACGCAATACACAGCAACGCAGGAAGATCCGTGAGGTCTTTGAGCAGGCGGGCCGGCCTCTCAACGTGGAGGAGGTCCATGCCATGGTGCGCGAGGAGATCCCCGGTCTCGGGATTGCCACGGTCTACCGGGCGATCAATGATCTCGTGGAGGAAGAGTGGCTGAAGCCGGTGGAGTTGCCGGGGCGCAACAACTCATATGAGCTCAGTGAACTGGGCCACCACCACCACTTCATCTGCAATGAGTGTGACAAGGTCTATGACCTGCACGGCTGCCCCGGACAGATGAAGGACCTCGTCCCCGAGGGCTTCAAGGCCAAGGCCCACGACATCACCATCTACGGCGTCTGCTCTGACTGCAATGAACCACAGCAGGAAGTGCCCGCCGGCTCCCCGGAGCAGCTGCCGGGCTAGTTTTCCGATTCCGGAACCTGAAGTTTGCTGGATCTTCGCGGCTATGCGACTGTTGCAATGCGCTCGCCAATCGCGAGTGGCAATTTCCGTCCAGCGCTGTTAAACTGGATTTGTCACTGCCTCATGGATGCGGCCCCTGGAAGCGACACGGCTGAAGAAATACAGGAGCTGATACCATGCGCCACCCTACCTTCCGGCGTCCCGTGTTGTGCGCCGCATCCCTGCTGATCTGCCTGCTTGCAGCCTGCACCGGCAGCCATTTCACCAGCGAATCCCAGCCGCTCGACTCCTTGGCCCAGCCGCCAGTGGTTGCGCCGAAGTCCGAGCTTCCGCTGCCAATCCTGCCCGCGCCACAGGCAGCACTGCTGCTGCAGCGCCGTGCAGGATTCACCACGGCCGACGGCCATGCAGAGGGCAGTGCTTATGCGGATGAGCTGAGTCATCAGCGCATCCAGCGCAGCGGCAGCCAAGCGGAGTTCAGCCCGCAATGGCAGGCCGCCGCCCCAGCCGGTGTGGACCTGGCCTTCGCCATCTGGCCCTTCCAGCTGCCGGACTATGCAGGTGGATCCGTGGCAGTTGATGTCGACTGGAATACGGCACCTGAACCGGGCACGGCCTGGCTGGGGCTGGCTGACTTCCCGGCAGGGCGTTGGCACTGGCAATCACTGGAGAATGGCAGCACTGCTGAGTTTGCCGACTTCTCCCCGTACATCTCGGACGATGACGCCTGCCTGCTGGCAATCGTGCTGAACGGGTCGACCCCTGCGACGCTGGGCAGCATCCAGCTCGATACCAACCAGCCGCCCACAGCCGTGCTCAGCGCGGATCCCGCTGCGGGCCTGATTCCACTGACGGTCGAGTATGACGGCAGCGCCAGCACGGATTCCGACAACGGCATCAGCAGCTGGGAATGGGACCTCGACGGCGACGGGAACTTCGGGGAAAGCGGCGCGGAGGCGACATTCGCCGGCCAGGACAATGCCGCCTTCACATATGAGTCCATCGGCAGCCACACCGCACGCCTGCGAGTGACGGATGCCAGCGGCCGCAGTGACACCGCCGAATTCAGCGTGCAGGCCCGGCCGGACCTGCCGCCCACCGCGAGCCTGACAGCAGACCCGCAGTCCGGCCAGAAGCCGCTGGCCGTCAGCTTCGACGGCTCCGCCAGCTCCGACGTGCTTGGCAGCATCGCGGACTATGAATGGGACTTCGATGGCAACGGCAGTTTCAATGAGTCCGGTGCCGAAGCGAGTGCGCGCGGCCTGGCAATGCCCGAGGGCTACATCTATGAAGCAGCGGGAGACTATCTGGCCAGTCTGCGCGTCACGGATGAGGATGGCAACAGCGACGAGGCCCAGCTGCTGATCAGCGTCAGCAACGTGCCGCCGGTCGCCGTGCTGATGGCCAGCCAGAGCGAGGGAAATGCACCGCTCGGCGTGCAGTTCGATGCCGGATCCAGCCTGGATCCCGATGGCAGCATCGTCGGCTATGAATGGGACTTTGATGGCGACGGCGAGTTCAGCGAGTTCGGTACGCCGGAGCTCGATGCCCTGAACCAGTCCTTCCCCCTGCCCTATACCTATTCGACTCCGTCGATCACCACGGTCAGCCTGAAGGTCTGGGACATTGACGACGAATTCGATGTGACGACGCTCGTGATCACCGCGCACGGCTGGCACCACATTCCGATCAGCAGCCTGGACGTCAGCTTCCTGGAGTACATGGGCTCACTGAGTGCCGCACTGGTGAACAGCAGGCCGGCTGCCGCCTTCTGGACCAGTGCCGGAGGATCTGAACGGGTGCGCTTTCTTTACTGCTCATCCCCCCTGGGCCGTGAGCAGACTGACTGGCTGGCGCTTGACCTAAGCGGACTTGCCCGGATGGAGCAGCTCAGTCTTGCTGATGTCGGAGGCAATCCTGCCCTCGCTATGCATGACGTCGTGGACAAGGACCTGTGCTACCTGCGGGCCACAGGCGACGGCAGCCAGTTCAGCCACTGGAGCGGGACAGTGACACTGGACAGCACGGGTGTGACCGGCAGATTCCCGCAGCTGGCCATGCTCTCCGGCGGGCCGGCAATAGTCCACTACAATGCCGACCTGCAGGCCCTGCGCTATACCGCCTCCAGCACGGCAACCGGCAGCAATGCCCTGGACTGGTCCAGTCCGGTTTCACCGAATGGCACGACGGAAATCTCAGCGGAAGCGGGCAGGCTCCTGAGCGCCAACGGCAACCCGGCGATCTGCTACTTCAATCTGGGCGCAACGGAGGCCAGCCTGCGTTTCCGGCGCAGCAGCACTGCCAGCGGAACTTCCGCCGGTGACTGGAGCAATCTCACGGATCTCCTGACTGGAGGTGTGAGCTCCGCATGGGCCCAGGGCTTCGGTCTCAGTGGCGGTCTGCCGATGCTTGCCGTCTCCGGCACGGGGCTCAGCGGAGTGAGCTTCATTGCCGCACAGGATGCCAGCGGCTCCAGCTGGGGCAGCAGCGTGCTGGTTGACGGAAGCACTGCATCCAGCTACCTGGCCCTGGCGGAGTTCAACGGAAACCCCGCGATTGCCTATCGCAATGCTGACTGGGATGTTAAGTTCATCTACAGCACTACTGCTGACGGCGCCAGTGCAGCCGACTGGCAGGCTGCGGAGACGGTGCAGGCCAGTCCCACGGCGGATCTGGGCCGGGAACTGCAGCTGCTGACGCTGGCCAGCGGCCAGCCGGCCTGTCTGTACTTCAACAAAACATCCGATGAAGTGATCTACGCCTTGCGTTACTGAACAGGCAGCGGAATGCCTTGCAGCTGAGAGGTGTCAGACTGGGTAGTGAAGTCATCTGGGACAATGCTTGCCGGCATGAGAAGCTGCAACATCAAGACATCCGTACCTGCATTGCTGCTGATCGGCTCCATCTTCGCCATGCTGTTGTGCTCAAGCTGTACAAAGGGCAGCGGGGATGACGCACGGCACGATGCCCGGGACCCGCGCAGCCAGTCAGGCAGCAGTCAACGCAGCGAGACGGATCCCGCTGACAACACCGCACTGCGGAGCGCGGCACTCGCGGCCCAGTACGGCATCGGACGGGCTGAGGACCACGCCGAAGCGGAAAGGGATTTCCGCCGGGCATATGACAACGGCGACAACCTGGCCGGGATTTACCTCTACTACCTGCTCGGGACGGAACCAGGTTTTGAAGACCGCCTGGAGGAGAAGACCAGGCTCGCCAAGGACTGCCTGATAGATGTCAACCGCCGTGCGGGGGAGGGGGAAGCCGAGGCGCAGTACCTGATGTGCCTGATGCGCCTGCAGTATATCGACGAGGAGGACAGCCGCAACTTCATTGACAGCAACCTGCGTGCGGCATGCGAGGATGGCAACGCGGCGGCCTGCTATCTGCTGGGCGAGCTGCTGGCGGCCGGAGACCTCGGAGAAGCCGACCATCTGGCAGCCGAGCAGCAGTTCAGGCGCTGCCTGGAACTGGATTGCAATTATGGCCACTACGGCCTGTCACGCCTGTATGGCAACCCGGACAGCCCGCTGCATAACCTGCCGCAGTCCATCGAGCAGGCACGGCTGGCGGCCGGGTCCGGCAACCACCACTGCATGGAATATCTTGCCTATTGCCACTACACAGGGGAAGGTGCGGAAAAGGACCTCACCCGCACCCGGGAGTACTACCGCCAGGCCGCCGAACTTGGCAATGCTGAATGCGCGGGCAGGCTGGCAGCGATGCTGATCGACGGCGAGGGCGGCGATGTCGACCTCGCGGAGGCCCGCCAGTGGCTGGAGCGGATCCACATCGCCGACTACCAGCCCTTCGTGGACGAAATGCTGGCGGAGATAGACGGGAAGCAGGAGAACGAGAAGAACTAGCACTGGACGGCGGTCCATGCAATAATCCAGGCAATGCTGCCTGAGCTGACAGTCGCATCGCTGACGGGCTGGGCCTTTGTCGCACTCTTCGCCGCCGGAACCACTGCCCTGTTTGTCAGCTACATCCGCATCCGCCTGCCGGACCCACGCCGGCGCAGGCTGCTGGAGGATGCTGACATGCCTGAGCTGAAGGAGCTGCGCGAGCGGGCCGTGGCAGCCGTGCATGGCATCGGGCGCAGGATTGACCACGGTGAAGCCGAGCAACTGCTGCGCAGTGCCTACGCAAAAGGTGACTGTCTGGCCGGGTTGCATCTGTCGGAACTGCTCTTTTCCTCCCCCCGTCATGCAGTTTATAAGGAAATACAAGCGATCTTTGAGGCCTGTATCCCGCCTGTGATCGAGCTGATGGATGCTGGCAACCCCGAGGCTTCCTATCTCTACTGCGCTGCCAGCAATGAGGAACTGACTGAGGAGAATGCGGTTTATTGGCAGTCGGAGGCCCTGATCGCCGCCTGTGATGCCGGCTATGTTCCCGCCCTGCTGCATCGCGGCTGGCTAGAGCTGGACGAATGGGAGTCCGCCGCCAAGCAGATCGAGGCAATGCAATGGTTCAGTCTGGCAATGGAGCAGGGGGCAGCCAGGGCATTGACGGGAATGGGTGCCATACTGTGCAACCCGAAGTATCCGGACTTCGATCCAACGCGCGGACTGGCAATGCTGGAGGAGGCTGCAGTACTCGGCGACAGGGCAGCGATGTATTCGTTGGCAGATTGCCTGCTGGACCCCCAACTGGGGGATCCGCAGCCGGAAAAGGCTCGCGCAACTGGATGGGAAGCAGTAGTTGGAGATCAGTCCAGCCGGAAGTTCCCACCTCGGCGCACCTGATGGACTGGGCGCACCTGATGGACTAGGCGCAGGCCCGGCTTGATATCCCGGGGCTGGCTGTATTCTGGTGAAGTGTGGATCACATATGTACTGTTCCTGACCAACTTCGCCTGGCTGGGGCTCTCGCTCGCTGGCATCGAGCTTGCCAACCCACTGCTCAGTGATCTCGGGAACTGGATGCTGTATGCGGGCGGTGCTGCCATGGCAGTCTGGCTGGCGGGAATATTCCTGCAGCGGCGCCGGTTGGCGGTCAGTACACATGCCGATGCGGAAAACAGCCGGATGCGCCGGGAGGCCGTGGACATTCTGCATGCCGTTGGAGGCAGCCGGGACATGGAGCGTGCCACCGAATTGCTCAGCCGGGCCTATGCTGCGGGTGACCGGCTGGCCGGTGCCAACCTCAGCCGGATGGCAATGGTGCAGCCGGGCGAGGGAGCACAGCGCTCCACTGAACTGCTGGCGGACTGCTACTACGCCGTCATGGCTGCCGCGGCCGGCGGCAGCACTGAGGCCAGCTTCCTGCGCAGCTGCATCACGGGCGGAGCCAGCCGCGGACCCGGCCAGCCAGCGTATCCCCGAGCGGAGTTTGAACAGCAGGCACAGGCTGGCTATCTGCCAGCGCAGCTGCAGCTTGCCGTCATGCTCGAGGAAGGCAGCGTGATTCCCGCAGATCTTCCTGCAGCGCTGGATTACTTTGAAATGGCTGCCAGGCAGGACAGTGCTCTGGCCCGCGGTGGCATCGGACGTATCCTCACTGACGGCCGCTACAGGCAGAAGGATCCTGAACGTGCCCTGCCCCTGCTGGAGGAAGCCTCAGCCTGCGGAGATCCACGTTCACAGCTGCGGCTGGCCGAACTGCTCCTGGATGGCAATAATCTGCCGCAGGATATGGACAGGGCCCGGGGACTGCTTGAACAGGCATCAGCCGGACATCTGCCGGAGGCAATTCGCAGACTTGCCGGCATGCTGGAAGCAGGCATCGGGGGTCCCGAGGATCCCGCAGAGGCACGGCGCCTGCTTGGCAGCCTGCAGGAACTGCCACCGCATTCTCTTGAGCGGGTCAGGAGTGATCTGCTGGCAAGACGCCGCCGCAGCATCACATGGTTCCTGGCATCGGGACTGATCCCCGCCCTGCTGTTCGGTGCTTACTTCCTCTACAAGTACCCTCAGTACGGCATCAGTGCACACAATGAAGTTGCCAACATCGAACTGCGCGAGCAGGCCATGCAACTGCGCTATGGTGTCAACCAGTCCGTTGACATTCCCCAGGCGGAAAAGCTGCTGCGCGAAGCCTATCGCCACAATGACAAACTTGCCGGGCTGGAGCTGCATGCATTGCTGTCAGCACGGGAGGACAGGCGCTCCCAGGATGAGGCCCGGCGGATCTGGTTCAACTGCAACGACGTCTGGATGGAGCTCACCGACAGCAATGACCGCGAGGCCCAGACCTACTACTGCATCTCCCTGCTGCGTGTGGCTGATGATCCGGACAACCTTGCCTTCCTGCAGTACGCCCTGCCGCGTTTTGCCGGCAGCGCTTACCTGCCGGCGATCCTCCTGCTGGCCGACCAGCAGCTGGCCGGGCTGTTCGGCGAGCAGGATCTCGAGCTGGCAATGCAGCTTTACCAGGAAGCCGCTTCGCAGGGCAGCATCTGCGGTACCGGCGGGATGGGCCGCGTGTATTCCCACCCGGATTACAGCGGCTACGACCCGGTGCGCAGCCGCAGCCTGCTCGAGGAAGCTGCGTCTGGCAATGATCCGCAGGCGCTTGCCGCCCTGGCTGAACTGGATGGAAAGCAGGACGACTGACTAGTCCAGGCGGAAGTTCTCGCCGAGGAAGTACTTGCGTGCCATCGCATTGCTGGCAACCTCCTGCGGGGTGCCCTCCACCAGCACGTCGCCGTCCATCATGATGTAGGCGCGGTCGCAGATTGACAAGGTCTCGCGCACGTTGTGGTCGGTGATCAGCACCCCGAGGCCCTTGTCCTTGAGGCTCGCGATCACTTCCTTCAGGCTCTCGATGGTCACCGGGTCGATGCCGGTGAAGGGCTCATCGAGCATGATGAAGTCCGGGTTGCCGGCCAGGGCGCGCGCCACTTCCGTACGGCGCCGCTCACCACCCGAGAGCACGAAGGCCTTGCTCTTGCGGATGTGGTCAATGTTGAATTCCTGCAGCAGCGGCACGAGCATCTCGCGCTGCTGGCGGTCCGGCACGCCGGTCGCCTCCCAGACGAGCAGGATGTTCTCCTCGACGGTCAGCTTCTTGAAGACGCTGGATTCCTGGGCGAGGTAGCCGATCCCGAGCCGCGCGCGCTTGTAGATCGGCAGGCGCGTGATGTCCTCGCCGTCCAGCAGCACCGTGCCCTGGTTGGGGGTCACGAGTCCGATGATCATGTAGAAGCTCGTGGTCTTGCCGGCGCCGTTGGGGCCGAGCAGGCCCACCACCTCACCGGTGTTGACGGTGATCGTGACGTGGTCCACCACGTTGCGGCCGCGGTAGCTCTTCACCAGGTCGCGGGCCACGAGTGTCTTCTTGATGCCCTTCTTGCGGCCCAGGGCGGCGTCGAGGCCCTTGTGGTCGGAAGTCGCGCTCGAGCGGTCCACACGCTCCTTGTGGGAAATGTGCTTTTCCTGCTCCTTGGGCTTGCGCTTGAATACCATGCCGCTATCCAGACGGACGGATGCCGCCGGGGATTCATTATAGCGGAGACGCAGGCCTCGCTCAGCCGACGGCGGGGCTCTCCCCGCCGTCCTCGCCATCGGGGCCGGGCTGCTCCTTCTTCGCCCCGAAGATCCCCGGGAAGAGCCGGTCGCGGAACAGTGCGAGGCAGATCAGGATCACGATCCAGACGCCGTACTGCTCAAGCCAGCTCTTGCCGACGGTACCGCCGTAGGCATTCGCCACCAGCCTGAACTCCTCCTTTGAGCGAGACTGGTCGCACCACTGGCGGAACTGTTCACGCGAGAGCGGGGCTGCGGACTTGAAGTCCGCATATTCATAGACCGGAATCAGCCGCTGCTGGCCCTCGGCGAACATCGACTTCAGCCTGCGCTCATTGAGCTCATCCGCCGTGCTCCAGACCGGAGGATCGACATAGGCGGACTCCAGCAGCAGCAGGCGCACTCCGATCACGCCCCAGTTGTAGATCCCGGAGGCATCAAAGGCCGCCGGCACGCAGACCCGCGGGTCGTAGGCCATTGCCGCAGCGTACTGCGGGTCACGCTGCAGGGCCAGTGCCAGCCAGTCGGCAGCTTCCTGCATCAGGGTGGCCAGCTGCAGGCGCTCCTCCTCCGTGAAGCGCGGATCCAGAAGCACGCCACTGCCCAGCAACAGCGGATCAGCAGCGGCAGGCTCATGCTCCTCCGGCAAGATGCCCGCCAGTTCCTGCGGACTGATCCCGAGCGGCAGGCCGATGTCGGCGCAGCTCAGGCAGTGCATCGCGTAGTAACGGCGCATCGCCGCCGCGCTTTCGCTGAGCAGCCAATCCAGTTGTTCATTGCCAGCGGCGTTGGCAGGCAGGCCCGCCAGGCTGTCATGCAGGAAGCGGTAGGCCCGCGCCGTGCGCAGATACAGCGTCGGTGCCGGTTCGAGGTGCAGTGCCGGCCGCTCCTCGAGCCGCGGGGCCGCGCTGACCTCGCCGGCCATCAGGTTCTTGGACTGGGTCTCGCGGCGCTGGGTGATCGTGGCCTCGAAGGCCTGTTCCAGCCTGGCAACGTAGGCCGGGGAAAGCGCCAGCTTGCTGAATTCCGAGCCGCGCTCAGGCAGCAGCAGTGTTTCCAGCGCCTGCTGCTGGTAGTCATACCAGCCTGAGTCATCAGTGGTCTTCAGCTCAGCGCTGCCATCGAGCAGGGACCGGCGCAGGAAGTCCATCGGATTGGCAATCACCTGCCCCGTGAACAGTTCCTCCTCCAGCGAACGGGAATGCGGGAAGAGCGCGATGCGGGATTCCTCCGTTGCGGATGACAATTCATTGAGAGTGCCAAGTGCCGGGGGGTTGGTGATCAGGGACTGCACGGCGAGGAAGTCGTTGTAGGCATCGCGCAGGGCGATGCTGCCCGAGAGCGCGTTGTCAATCTCGCGCAGCAGTGCCAGGCGTTCCGCCGGAGTGCTCCCCAGCCAGCTGCTGCCATCCACACCGCTGTGCCCCTGCAGGAAGCGGTCGCGGCGGAACACGGCGCTCAGCCCCTCACTCTGGCTGTAGAAGCCGATCACGCTGCTGCGCAGCAGGTTGCGTTCGAAATCACTCTGCATCCTGGCTGACATGGCACTGAGCTGCGGCTCAAGCAGGGCCTCACTGCCTCCGAGCCGGATCGCGGTTGCCAGAAATGCCCGGGCACGCTGACGGGTGGGATCATCATCGACGGGAATCGCGGCCAGCAATTCGGCCAGCCACTGCTGGCGTCCGCCGGGATGGACGATGTCCCCCGTTGACAGTTCCAGTTCGAGTGCCGCGAGCAGGCGGTCATCGGTGTACTTCTGGTAGACATCCAGCATGTCGATGCTCGGCAGCACCCCCGTGCCGCAGCCCACCGCCGCCTCCAGCGCGCTACCCATGTCCGGATAGAGTGTTGCCAGGATCCTGTCCAGCTTCGGCTGGTGCTCATCGGGCCGGACGATGTCCAGGCTGAGCACCGCAGTGCTGTAATTGAGGCTGAGTGTTTCCTCGCCGACACTGAATTCCTGCTGCATCCAGTCCACTGACTCCGCCGCAGGACGCTGTGGCAGGCTGCGGGCAGTCTTGCCATCGGGATAGCTGTTGCTCGTTGCCTCGGGATTGCGGCCGCCTGTGCAGGCTGCCAGCAGCAGCATGCCGGTTGTCTGTGCCAGACGGAGAACCCGCTGGACAATCCGGAAGTGCCGGGAAACGTGAACTTTCATCCGTCCTCCTCAGTGCCGCTCAGTCGGCTCCACGTGTACTGAGACATCCACAACGCCCGGGATGTTATGCCGGACAGCATCTTCCACCTCGTGGGCCAGGGCATGCCCCTCCTCCAGGGTCATCTCCGGATCAGCGTGGATGTTCAGATCCACCTGGATGTAGTCCGGCATTCCGCGGCTGCGGACAGCATGGCAATGGTCCACGCCGGGGACAGCCATCACCAGGCTGCGGACTTCCGCGGGGTCAACCCGGGCCTCGTCAGTGAGGCTGGCCAGAGCGTCACGCCCCACCCGCCAGCCGGCGAACAGCAGGGCGATGCTTGCCAGACAGGCTGCCAGCATGTCCGGCCACCATAGTCCGCTGCGGGCGGAAAGCAATGAGACGATGGACAACCCGGAGAGTACCGATCCGCTGAGTGTGAACCAGCCGTCCGCTGCCAGTCCGGCGGAGGAGAGGCGTTTGGCCATCAGGATCTGCCAGGCCGCCAGTGCCAGCCCGACCACAATCGCAGCACCGATCACCCAGAGGAACTGCGGGTCGAAGTGCGGCACGCTGCGGCCGCGGAAGCCACTGAGCAGCTGCTCGGCGAGGTCCTTCAGCATCAGGAGGATCGCCACGCTCACGCCGATCACGGCGATGGCCTCGAACTTGCCGTGGCCATAGGGGTGGTTGCTGTCCGGAGGACGGGTGGCGAAGCCCATCACACTGAGCAGCACGACATCCACCATGCTGTCGAGTGCGGTGTAGTAGGCATCGGCAAGGATCATGCCGCTGTGGCTCTGGCGGGCGATGATGAACTTGGCGAGTGCGGCCAGCAGGTTGACGGCCAGCGCCACCCACATGATGCGCAGGGCCAGCATGCCAGCGTTTCCCGGATTGCGTTGCTCTGCCAGATCCATCCCGCTCATTATCCCGCAAGCAAAAAAAATCCCTCCCCCGGAGGGGAGGGAAGAATGTTCAGTTCAGTCCGCCGACTCTAGTAGGCGCCCTGGCCAGCGCTGCCGCTGCCGGCACGGCTCCAGGTGTTGAAGGTATCGACATCGCCGTGGCGCTGCCATTCCTTGCCATTGAGCGGCTTCTCGAAGTCGTAGTACGGGACGGTCTCGACGTACTCGTTGAAGCTCAGCGCGAGCATCTTGCGCATCACGTTCTTGGCGACCTCGATCGGATACCAGGGCTCATAGCCCTCGAACTCCACCGTCATCAGATAGGCCTTGCCATCGTGGTGCTTGAGCGCCAGCAGCTTGCCCTTGCAGGTGAACCAGTTGGGCACCGTGTCAGGCAGCGTGCGGATGCGGTTGGGCTCACGGCGGAAGCCGTTGTAGCTGATGTAGATCTCATCGACGGGCCACTGGCTGGTGCCCAGCTCGCCGCGGATCGCGGGGTTCAGCGGGGGCTGCAGGTTGGCCACGTCCTCGACGCGGTCGTAGTTCATCTGCAGCACATCGGTCGGCAGGGACTGCGCGATGCTGTCCACGGTGCCGGGCTCAAGGCTCAGCTCACGCATGAGGATCTCCTGGAGATCCTCGGCGCTGCACTTCGGCAGGAAGCGCATGCCGGTCTTGATCAGGTAGTAACTGGCGTTGTTGCCGCGCTGCGACTCCGGCGGGAGAATCATGAACTCCTGCTGGTTGGCAGCCTCGAGGGTGAAGCGCTTGTCTCCCTTGGTGGTGCCCCAGGCGGTCAGCGCGGTGCTGTCCGGGATCTCGTAGGCCACGAAGTTGTGCGGAGCAAAGGCATTGATCTCAGCCTCGCTGAGAGCGCCGCGCCACATCGGTGCCGGAGCAAAGATCGGCGGGAGATAGTAATAAGGCTCGCGGGCGTTTAGGCTGACCGGGTAGAGGTGCACGTTCTGCGGTGCAAGCTCATAGGGATCAACCGATTCAGGCACCATCTGGGCCGAGGCGATACCGGGCAGGACACCCAGCACCAGCACGGCGGCGATGATCACCAGACCCATGCGCAAAATCCTTTCCATTTCAAACCCTCCAAACTGGCAGGTAGACTCTCATTCACTAGAGCCCCGTAAGAGTCGGATTACGAACACAGCGGCAAACACCGCTATGGTTAACTCACGGATTATAGCACTGGTGCGAAAATTCGTAAATCACTTCACACCAATTTGCAATATTCCGCTCCAACCCGGCAGGGCGGCTAGAATGGGACCTGCAGCAGCAATTGTGAAGGATTCAGCGAGAAATGTCCAGTCATATAAATAATGTCGGAATCATGGGTGAGCTGCACGGCACCACCATCCTTGCCGTGCGCCGCGGTGGCCTGACCGCGCTCGGGGGGGACGGCCAGGTCACGAACGGCAGTACGGTGCTGAAGGGCAGCGCGGTCAAGATCCGCCGCATGAAGGATGGCACGGTGCTCGCGGGCTTCGCCGGCAGTGTGGCTGATGCATTGACACTCTTCGACCGTTTCGAGGCCCGTCTCACAGAGTTCAACAATCTGAGACGCGCCGCCGTGGAACTCGCCAAGGACTGGCGCACCGACCGTTATCTGCGCCGCCTGGAGGCGATGCTGATCGTGGCGGACCGCGACAGCCTGCTGCTGCTCAGCGGCTCCGGTGAGGTGATCGAGCCTGATGATGACTGCCTGGCGGTGGGCAGCGGCGGAAACTTCGCCCTGGCCAGTGCGCGGACCCTGCTCAGGCACACCAAACTGGACGCGAAGCAGATCGTCAAGGAAGGGCTGAAGGTCGCTGCCGAACTATGCGTATATACAAATGACTCGATCAGCGTGGAAACCATCGGCGGCAAGGACCAGCATTAGCTGCGTGCTGAATTGAATCGATCCTGAACCCACACTTCATCATAATTTAACTTGATCGCATTCTCAATTGGCCCTATATTCAGCGCACTTTGCGCTGCCTCCTCGCATGAGGTGCTTATTCATTTCTGACCCTGGCGCAGGTTGGAGGTTCTATGCGGTACGCAGTCCTGACTGCCATCATGGCAGCCATACTTTGTGCTTCCTGCTCCGGTGGAAGCAGCCAGCAGCCCTCTTCAGAACAGGTATCCGAGCTGATCAGCAAGGGAGCACCCGTTCGTGAATCCAGCAGCATCTACGTCGACCCGCAGGCGGACTGGACCTGGGACCTGATTGCAGGCCAGAACCAGCTCGCCGGCACGGTCAGCGTCAGCAACGACCAGAACAATCTGTATGTCAGCTACAGCATGGATCCGGCCTGGCCTCTGCAGGAGGCTCATGTCTATGTCGGCGCCGATCAGCCCAGCAAGGGTGCCCCCGGGCAGTTTCCCTACAAGCAGGAATTCGATCCGGCAGTGCTGGATTACACCTTTGAGATCCCGCTTGGCGAACTTGAAGGCAAGAGCCTGATCTACCTGGCTACGCATGCCACTGCCGGCGCATCCGGCAATACTGAAACCGCCTGGGGTGGTTACTGGAATGACGGCAGCCCGAGCTGGGACTTCGGCTGGGGCAAGAAATGGGGCGGTGGCTTCACCACCCGCGTGATGCCCTTCCCCGAGCTGCCCACGGAGCCGGTCAGCTACCGCGGATTCCACTTCGGCCAGATGAGCTACTGGAACATCCGCTTCAATACTGCCCTGAGCCTGCCCCCCGGATCCTTTGAGATCAACGGCCAGGAATACTGGGCGGGCTGGTGCATCGACAAGCATCACTCAATGTTCACCAACCGCGACTATCTTGTCACGCTCTACAGCAGCTACGATCAGACGATTCCGGCCTTCGGCCAGAAGGACAACTATGATCTGATCAACTGGATGCTGACCCAGCGCCGCAATAATGGCAGCGGGATCTGGAACCAGAACTGGAATTCCAATGCCATCAAGACCGAGTTCCAGAATGCGGTCTGGTATTTCAGCGACGGGATCGACACCACCCCGGGCTCGCTTGCGGAAAGTTTCGTGAATGAAGCCATCGCCAACGGCGAGAACTTCATCCCCGGCCCCGGCGAGTTCTACGGCATCATCCTTTATCCGGACACAAGCACCAACAACAACCAGGTGCGAGCTCAGATGAACATCATCGAAGTCGACCCCTAAGGCTTCCCACGACGTCACACAATCTCATCAGCACAGGGCTCCCCCTCCCAGGGGAGCCCTTTTCATTGGCAGTGAACCCGGATTTCGGTATTTGCTTACTTTGGCAGACCCATAATTCGTTAATATTCCAATGACTCACCTCTGTATTGGAGCGGTGGCCCGGGAGGATCCCCTCCGAGACTCCCGGCCACCGCTGTACTCCCGCTGATTTTGAGTCTCCTTCACCGCGATCTAAGCCCTGCCACACTCAAGCCTGCATCTGGCAGGGTTATGCTTCAGGAAACAAGCCGGGACTCCCATATATGTTGCTTTCGTGGAAGTTCCGGACAGCCATGGAGGGCTGATGCAGGCTTGCTGTGACTTCCGCTCACGCTGCGGGATCAGCGTGGACTATCCGCCGGACATCGCGGCGGAGTACCGTCGGCTGCTGCACTGGCTCAGCAGCCTGCTGCGCCCCGTGCTCGACCGCGTCTATACCTGCTCGCCGGAGCTGGTGGAGGCCGAGCTGGAGCAGCTCGCTTCCCAGATCCGCAGCGGCAGCCTGGCGCGCCAGCATGAGCGGGTGCTGCGCGTACACCTGCTGAGCATCGAGATGCAGGCCCGCATGGACGTCAGCGGCCTGCCCCCCACGCCCTGGCAGCTGAGGTTGCTGCTTGACCTGCTGGAGCAGCGCAGCCCGGATCTCGTCTGTGATCTGCTCCTGACCCGCGAACTGCTGCTCTGGCGGCTGATTGCCGACAACAGTGGCCTGCGGCCGCTGGACCGCGGGGAGCTCGAGCTGCTGCTGGGACGGCTGGAGGGCCTGATGGAGGACCGCCAGCTCTGGCATGTACTGGCGATGTGGGCCTTCCGGCATGGCGAGCGCGAACTGCTGGCCCGCGCCTACGGGATCTTCCTCGTCAATCCGGGCAGCTCACTCAACCAGGCACTCTGGCAACGCGTGAACCTGATGTACCTGCTGCTGGACGGCCGGGCCGGTCCCCGCGACGTGCTGGAAAGCATGCGCGCTCTGAGCGTGCATCCGCAGGTGGTGGAGTTCCGGCGTCACATCCTGCCGCGCTGCATCGAGGCCGGGATCGCCGATGAAAGCCTGCAGCATGCCCTGGATGAGCGCATGGAATCCCTGCGCCGCCGCGGCTATGAATGGCGCGGCAGTGAGGCCCGCACCAAGAGCCTGCGCACGCGCACGATCTGAGTGCGGAGAGAATTCTCATTGCGGTGACTTGCCGGCCTGCTCAACCCGGAAGCGGAATGATACCGGCGAAACCCTGAGCCGCGATATCCGTCCAACCTGGCGTTATGGATGCTATCGTTAATGCCATGCCTGAATTGTTCCCGGCCCTCATCCAGTTCGATCAGGGACTGCTGCCCTGGTTCTTCGGTGGCGGCCTGCTCTGGGCGATCATCTCCTACTTCGTGGGAGAACGGCAGGGCAATGGCTGCCTCGGCTGCTTCCTGGGATTCATCCTCGGCCCGTTCGGCCTGATCATTACGGCCCTGATGGGCCGCAACCGGGGCTAGCATGAGCCGCCGCCTGACACGCTTCCTGCTGGGACTGAGCTTCTTCGTGCTCGTGGGCCTGATGGCCTGGTCCTGGTACCGGCACCTCAATCCCTGAATCGCCTTAGCGGCATTGTTCTGCCAATGCTGCGCCGCGGAACAAAGCCGGGGTAAACTGGTCTGTAGCACACTCGGGTTTGCAGGGAGTTGGGGATGACGATTCCACGCGCATATGCGTTGTTTTCGATATTGCTGTTCATGCTTGCCGGGGGCACTGCCCAGGCAGCTCAGTCCGATCCCGCCATCAATGTGATGCAGGCCGCGCAGCTGGCATCGATTGGCATCGGTGAAGCTGCCACGCAGTCGCTGGAACGGGAGCAGCCGCAGGGCTGGCGCGCCAAGGAGCTGCCGGGGACGGACTTCTGGGTGGATATCCGTGTGCGTCCTGTGGATGACCCGAGCGGTCTGGGCCAGGAGGTGCTGGTATCACTGGATGGCCGTGAGCGGGATGCACTGTACTGTGACAACATCACCCGCGCTTACCGGCAGGACGGCAAATTCATCTCCACCTGGCAGGTGCGCAACCTCGTCTGGGTGGTCAGGGATGAAGCGCTGGAAGAATTGCTCAGCGGCGAGCCCTGGACAATTGAGCACCGGCAGTGGAGCTCGGACTGGCCACAGGGCATGAGCCGCGCGGCCTTCGAGCGCATCATTGAGCACAGTACGAAACTGCAGGCCGGAGAGCTGCACATCTTCTGCTACAGCGACGCCGGTGACAGGCTTGAGCTCGACATCGAGCAGCTTGACAACCGCTACCGCGTACAGGCGATGCTCGCCCCGGAGCTGCCGCTGGCGGGCAGCCTGCTGAAGGAAATCGACGTCGACACCCGCCGCAGTCCGCTGGCTGCACTGACGGTGCAGGCCCGCCCGGGAGCACTGGGCTGGCTTGACCCCTTTGGCAACACGGTGGTGCTGGCTCCTGAAGTGGCTGCCAAGCAGGAGGAGAAGTGATGAAGCGGATGATCAAGTCAATCGTGGCCGGGCTGGCCGGCGGCCTGCTGCTGGCGAACCTGGCAACGGCCCAGGATGAGCTTGTCGGCAGGGAGCCGCAGCCCGTCGGCGACGTGGGCTACCAGACCTACACCGTGGAACTGCCGCACAGGGCCTGGACGATCGGCATGCAGCTGCATGACGAAAATGGCGAGACCAGCGAGCAGAGCATCACGGTGCTGGACGGCTTCGTGGCGGAGGCCATGAGCAGCCGCACGCGCGGATACCGGAAGGATGACGAAAGCTGGGGCCAGGCGGTGGCCTATGGGTTCATGGTCTGGTTTGTGCCGGACGGCAAGCTTGGGGAATGGCAGGCGGGTGACAACTTCCTGCCCGGCTACTTTGACCCGCAGGGCCAGCCGCTCATGAGCAGTGCCGCAGAGCGCACGGGGCCGCAGAACGGCAGGCCGGTGGAGGGATATCACGCAATGGACCAGGGCCGCCGCGCACTGCTGCTGGAGCATGCACAGGAGCTGCGCGTGGACGGGCTGCACATCTTCATCTATGCACCAGGCTATCCGCGCATCGATCTGAGTGTTGACAAACTGGACTACCAGCACATCGTCAACGGCGTATTCAGCGAGGATGAGGACGTGCTGAAGGCCGAGGACATCCCCTTCGAGCTGGACAGGCTGGAAACCCCGAGCCATATCGCGGACATCGTGCTGTTCACGGCGGGCGAGGACCTCGGTTTCATCACTGCTGACGGGGTGCAGGTCGGGGATGAATTCTGGGCTGAAGCAGTGGAGGAAGTCGGGGAAGTGGAAGAAGTGACGAAGTGACGAAGTGACGAAGTGACTTGGTGACTCAATAGCCGCCGGACATCCAGGGCGGGGATTTCCCCGCGCAGGCAGCGAGGAACTTGTTTTGAGCTGTCCTGCAGACCGACGAGCACTTGTGTGAGGAGGCAGATCACACAGGGTGGGGATGTCAAACAGGCCGGCGGCGAAATCATGACTGACCAATTGACTGTTTGACTTTGTGACTTACCGGAGGTGGACAACATGAAACTGACAATGATTCTGACAATTGCCGTGACTATGCTGTGTGCTGTCCATTCATCGGCACTGGCCGAGGAGCCGGCCAAACCGTCTGGTGAGTTCCGCGAGATCTCCCCTGAGGAAATGGAAGCCAGGCTGGCTGGCCAGTGGTGGCGGCAGGCTGGTGAGATCGAGACCCCGTCTGGTGCCAGCACGGAGGGCACCTGGCTGATCAGGCTGGAGATGTTCGATGAGTCCGGCAAGCTGCTGTCACAGTCAGAGCTGTTGTCAAAGTCGAATTCCTTTGCCAGCAGCAAGACGAAGCTGGTGGCAGGACAGCAGGGGGTCGGGGACTTCACCACCCTGGCTGACTATCCGATGCTGCTGTGGGCTTTCCCGCCGCAGTATGACCAGGCCTTCCGTGATTACGGCCACCTGGACTGGCCCGCAAATCGCGACGGTGTGAAGGTCACGCGCGAGGATGGCACGGAACTGGACCTGAGCCAGCCGCAGCTCAGCGAGGAGCAGTGCCGTGAACTGTTCACACAGATGCTCAGGCGGGCTGCCGTGCTGGAGTATGACGGCCTGCGGCTGTACATGTTCTCTCCGGTGGCAAGCAGCATCAACCTGCATCTGGACTGGACGGACCGCGCCGACGAACCCGAGGCCCTGCCACGTGACCCGCGGGAACGCGAAGCAGTGATCAGGGAGAAGGCCCGCCCCGCTGCGGACTTCACGCTCTACCTTAACGGCGGCCAATGGGCTGGCGGAGACTCGATGCAAGCCGGTGGTGAGTGGTCCAGCGGAGGCACGATTGCCGGTGGCGAATTCGCTGGTGGTGGCGATGTCGCCGGGACTGACACGGATGGCGGTGAGTGGGCTGGTGGGGAAGGCTAGTCAGAATGAGAAGCAGAAGCAGAATGAGAATCTGACAATGTACCGGCGTCGCCCGGCAATGCCAGCATACTATCAGCGGTATTCGAGCAAGTAGTTCCGCGAGTGGATCTGCGATTGGCATTTTTCGTGTCCTTCTGCCTTCGTGACCCGATCATGGTTGCATGAACAGCCAAGCAACCAAGAGAGAGCCGCATGTTGCCAGGTTTGTCCAGCATAAGTACTTCGGCGCATTCACTTCATGGCGCGCGAAGCGCGCGCCGGTACGGTTTTTCCGGTACTCCCCCCATGGATTTCTCTGCGGCTCTGCGTTGAACAGAACCTTCGCGGATTTCCTCATTGCCAGTCGAGCTCAGCGAGCCGTGGCATTCCATCAGACTACCGCTGAAGCGTGTAGCTCCGTTGTGCGGCCTAGGCCGCAGCTCCGTTGCCAGACTTACATCTGGCTTCCCGGCGGCAGGGTGCCGCCGCTACAAAGCAATAAAGACCGGCTGCTGGAAGCAGCCGCTACTGACAACTTATTCCTCTTTTCCCTTTGATCCCCGGTCCCCGGTCCCTGTTGTCAGACTTTCGTCTGGCCTCCGGGCTTGTTCAGGTAGAAGAACAGCAGCACCAGCCCGAGTCCCATCGGCAGGGCCAGCTGCATGGCGGTGAATTCCATCAGGTCCAGGCCCGCAGTGCCGTGCCGGTACTCCAGCAGGAAGCGGATCCCGGTGTAGAGGATCAGCGCCGTTGCCAGGAGCAGCAGCCACCACTTGCGCTGGCGTGCCGGATCAAGCAGTGCCATCGGCTGCTTCCTCGCGCTCGATGCCATCCATCCCTGAATGTGTCACCCGTCCGCCGCAGATCGTCAGCACTGCGCGGCCCTTGCAGTCCCAGCCTGCAAACGGCGTGTTCCTGCCCTTGCTGCGGAACTGCTTCGGTTCCACCTGCCAGCTGGCCTCGGTGTCCAGCAGCACGAGATCCGCCACCTCGCCCGCGGCGATCCGCCCACTGCTGAACTGCACCGGACGCGGCAGGAAGTCGCGCATCGCCTCCGTCGTCATCTGCGGAGTGCGGGCCTGGCGCCAGCTTTCGCACCTGCCGTTCAGGATATCCGCCGGGCCGCTCGTCATCAGGCGCAGCACCTGCTCGAGCGTGATCTCGCCCGCCGCCGTGCTGCTGCCAACGACATGTTTCCCCAGCAGGCCGAAGCTGGTTTCGAAGCCGCTGAAGCCGAAGGGGGCCAGCTTCAGTTCCTGGCTCTTCTCGTCAAGCGTATGCGGCGCGTGGTCGGTCACCAGCGCATCGATCGTGCCGTCGGCAATCCCACAGAGCAGCGCCTGCCGGTCGCGCTCCTCGCGCAGCGGCGGGTTGATCTTGGCCTGGGTGCCGTACTGCTCAATTGCCCTGTCCGTCAGGATCAGGTGGTTATGCGTCACGTCGCAGGTCACGAGCCCGGGCATGCCCTCCTGCTGTTCGCGCAGCTTGCCGAAGCGCACCAGCTCGAGCGCGCCGCGGCTGGCCATGTGCGTGACCTGCACCGGCATCCCGGTCTGGATCGCCATCAGCACCGTACGCGCCGTGCCGAGGTCCTCGCTCAGATAGTCAATCCCGCTCTGGCCGAGCATCGCGCTTACCAGGCCCTCGTGCATCACGCCGCGCGCCAGCTCCACCACTTCCGTATGGATCAGGGCCCGGCTGCCGGGCAGCATCGAGAGGAACTCGAAGGCGTGCATGAACACGTCGCTTCTGAGCGTATCGCTGCCGTCATCGGTGTAGATGCGCACGCCCGCGCTGTAGAGCGCCGCGAGATCCGCCAGCGCTTCACCGCGCCGGTTGAGGCTGAGACAGCCCGAGGGCGAGACCCGGCAGTAGCCGACGCGCTCGGCGCGGTCGCGGATGTAGTCCGCCACCGGCCCGCGGTCCACCGGCGGGTCCGTGTTGGGCATGCAGACCACCGTGGTGTAGCCGCCCGCCGCCGCGGCCGCCGTACCCGTGCGGATGTCCTCCTTCCAGGTCTGGCCGGGGTCGCGCAGGTGGCAGTGCAGGTCAGTGAAGCCGGGGCTGAGCAGCAGGCCCGCGCCGGGCACTGTCCGTCCGTCAAAGGTGTTGGGATCAATCGATCCGGCGGGGGCGACAGCGTGGATCCGGCTGCCGCTGAGATGCACGTCCGCCGGGCCGCCGAGCTGCGTGCCATCGAAGATTCGTGCGCCGTGGATCAGGATGTCCCTGTGCTTCATCTGCTGCTGCCTTCCGGGCCTTGCGGGCCTGCCAGATTATAGGCGATGCAGCTCTCAGAACTGGCTGCCGAAGGCCAGGCCCCAGGAGTTGTCACTGCCGTCCCAGGCCTGCCCGACCCAGCCGCCGACCTTGAAGCCGCCGTAGATCGGCAGCTTGAACAGGCCGCCCACGCCCCAGGAATTCAGTGATTCCATTTCATTCAGGTTCTCACCGATGAAGCCGTTGTCGCTGAACACGAAGGCCTCGTAGTTGCGCGACTTGTCCAGCGTGCAGCGGTACTCCACCCGCGCCCCGACGAACTTGGTGGCGGCGTATGTGTCGTAGGTATAGCCACGCACATTGCCGGCACCTCCGGCGATTTCCTCATAGGCCCAGGGCACCTTGCCATCGGCGAGATCCGCCTGCAGCTGGACCGCGATGCTCGCCGTGTCGAAGAATTCGCGGATGTCATGCTCAACGCCGATGCCCGGCTCCAGCTCGGTGCGGGTCTGCGGCCCGGCGATGTTGTGGACAGGGATGTAGCGGCGCAGGTCCAGACGGAAGCGCTGTGAATCGAAGTTGCCGAAGGTCTTCGAGGCCCGCGCGCTGTAACTCCAGCCCTTCTTCGGCAGGAAGGTGGAGTCGCGCTCCCCGCTGTTCCATGTCACATAGGTTTCCACGCCATTGCCGGTCGGGGAGAAATCGCCGCGCGGGGCCAGCCCGCTGCCATTCGGGTTGCCGGCATAGACGAAGCCCTCATGCTTGAACACTCCGGCACCCACGCCCCAGCTGCCCGGGAGCTTGCCCAGCGGGGCATCGCCGTTGAAGCCGTAGGCATAGTCCACGCGTGAGACCCGGGTGCGGATTTCTGCCACCTCACCGGCCGTGTCACGCTTGCGGGTGCGCCAGCTGTTGGCCACGCTCGCGCTATAGCTCTCGGAGTTGCGCCCGCCGTTGAGCGTATTGTCCGTGAAGCTGAAACTGCCGTAGGGATCGTCGGTCTCCTTCAGGGCTACTCCCAGGCTGGCGGAAAGGCTCTTGTTGCTGTCGTCGTAGTAGAAGTCGTTGTAGCGCACACCGACGAGCGTTCCGGCCAGGCCGGTATAGCTCGGCTCCGGGATCCAGTTCTGCGGACTCTGGGAGCTGTAGCGGATGTCAATATTGACACTGCCGTCCTTGTTCTCCCAGACCTGCCAGCTCAGGCTGGAGAAGATCTGGCGGCTGTAGGCCTGCTTGGCCAGGCGCACGAAGCGCTCCTCAATGTAAGGTGCACCCTGGGGAATCTGCAGGATCAGCGTGGCCAGCTCGGGTTGGAGATGCCCGGTATGCTCCACTACACGTACATCGGCGATGAAGTGCATCCGCCCTTCTTCATAGGCGTCGGCGTACTCGCGCAGGTCCTCCGCGGTGAGGTAGGCCAGGGCCTGCGGATCGATCAGCTGGAAGATGAACTGGGGCAGGACATCCAGCACATCGGCGGGAATGTCCTCATAGCGGATCGCATGCGCCGGGCGCGCGCAGCAGAGCATGCAGACGAGCACGAGCACTGCCAGCGTGGCTATGGATCCAGCCCTGATTGCCTCTTCCTCCTGGAACAGCGATTCTAGCATGCAAAGGCCCGGCCACAGGGGACCGGGCCTCGTG
Organism: bacterium; assembly: GCA_020440605.1. Taxonomy (GTDB): domain Bacteria; phylum 4484-113; class 4484-113; order 4484-113; family JAFGCY01; genus JAHEFU01. The sequence goes on from JAGRNT010000018.1 coordinate 66,198, forward strand.
CATCACTTGTGTACCAATCGGGCTACCAGCCCAGGTAGTAGGTTCCCTTGAGCGTCGCATGGATGTTGTCCGTTACTGCAACGCCCCAGGTGCCGCCGATCATCTGCAGGGCCACTCCGTTCACGCTGCGTGTGGAGATTTCGAGGCTGGCGGGCCAGACGAAGCCGCGGGAGTCGCAGCTACGGTTGACGCGCACCCCTGCGGGAGTGGCAAAGATCACAGCCGGCTTGCCGTCCATCATCGCCAGCTCCGGCGCGACGGACTTGACACTCATGCCCTCGCTCAGTACTTCGATCCAGGCATTGTTATCCTGACGCGCCAGCACGCGGGCTCTGTTATCAAGTGCCACCCGGGCGTCCAGCGTGGACACCACGAGGTCGTCCGTCTCCATGATGTCGATCGCGAACTGCTGGTCCTCACCGACGATCGTGAAGTAGGGACCGCTCCAGGCCGAACCCTGCGCATCATCCGCGCTCATCCAGCGCAGGCTGCTGGGGCCGGACCAGACCGCAGTGGGCTTGCCCTTGTAGAGCGTGGCGGCGAGGCCGGTTTCATAGACCGCGATACTGTTGTCAATCACCGTCTCGCTGCCCCAGCTGGCACCGCTGTCACTGCTGACACGGCAGGCCAGTCTGGCACTGCCGTTGATGTAGAGCGCGGCAACACCCGTGCCTCCGGTGGGCACCATGTCGCAGTCATGCCAGGTGTTGCCTGTCGTGATCACAACCGGAGTACCCCAGGCAGTGCCGCCTGCATCCGTGGCCCGCAGGAACTTGATCTGCGACATCCCGAGGTTGTTGTCAACAGAGGAGTAGATGACCGCGGGACGGCCGTCCACCATGTACATCCGGGCCTCGCCGAAGTCCTCCACATCCGTCTCGGCGGAGATGTTCTGCACATCAGTCCAGGTTCCCCCGCTGGCGGAGTCGCCATAGAAGTAGTCATGCCAGTAGAAGTCATCGATCACCAGACCCGGCGCACCGCTGAAGTCCAGCATGTTGACATTCTTCGCACCCCAGCTGATCACGTAGCTCTCCGCCCAGGCCGGACCAGCACTGACGGTGATCGTGACGGTATGCGTATCCTGGGAGCCATCGTTGTCAGCAGCCCGCAGACGGATGTCGTAGGTTCCGGCGTTGAGGAAGGTGGCCGTCGGCATCACATCATCCAGCACTTCATCATCCACTGCATCTCCGGTGATGTCCCACAGCGACCAGGCGATGCTGCCGTCGGAGTCCGAAGTCCCGCTGGCATCGAAGCTCACATCCAGTGGTGCCGTGCCGCTGAGCGTGCTGGCAGTGAATGTCACATTGGGATCCCGGTTGACGGGCGTGTAGTAGATGAACTCAGGCATGGCAGTCTCTCCGCCGACTGAGGCCGAGATACTGAAATCCGAGTTCTGCGTTGCCGTGTTGAGGATCGTCATGCTGCCGCCGCTTTCGCTGGCCTGGTTCGTGTCACTGATCGTGAAAGTTGCGCTGCCGGTCACACTGCCGCCACCTACTTCATTGACCGTCAGCCCAACCACGGCTCCGCGCTTGATCACATAGGGGCTGGCCATCGTACCCAGCCCGCTGATCACATCCCCACCGTTGTTGACAACGAAGGTGTATTCCTTCGGCGCATTTGACAGCACGAAAACGCATGGAATGGCCGCCCGTCCGTCGAGCTCACCCTGGCCCTTGAATGATCCCGTCGCGGCCAGATCCACGGTGAAGGAACCATCCGCACTGAGATTGATCTTCGTCGGCTCATCCGTGCTGAAGCTCCCCTCGCTTGTCTGGTCCGTGAATTCGTCATACATCGCCAGCTTGTAGCTGCTTCCCGGATCAACCACATATGGGTTGCCGCCGGTGCCGAAGCCCGAGACCGGTGGAGTGCTCGGGTCCAGGCGTACGAGTGGTGCGGGATTGATCGTGGCGCGGAAAGTCAGGCTGCCGGAAGCAGTGCCGTCATAGTTTGCCTCCACCGTGAATGCTCCAAGAGTCATGGTATCCACGCTGAGCAGGCCGTTCGCATCAATGCTGTCACCCGCCGGAGAGGTGACCGTATACATCGTGTTGGCGTGCGATGTCACATCGCCGTCCACTGCATCCTGCAGTCTGAGCTGGATCATGTCCCCCAGGTTGACAGCATACGGGTCCGCGGCGGTGCCGCTGCCAAACAGGGCCTGCGTGGTGCTGGCCGGATCGATCGACAGCACGAGGCTGCTGGGTGTGACCTGCACGCTGTAGTGCAGGGTATTGGAGCTGTTGCCACCTTCGTCAGCACTCACACTGAAGGCCGAAGCATCACCCAGTCCCACATCAATCTGCCCGGCGCCGAGGGAGCTGACCTGCGGATTGCCCGTGACCGTGTAGGTGGCCGAGCTCGTCACGTCGCCAGCCAGGCTGTCTGTAGCCTTCAATTTGAAGGCGACACCTTCGGCAACGATGTAGGGGTTGCCGGAAGTTCCGCTGCCGGAGATCGGCGCTGGTCCACCGGTGCTGTCATGTTCAATGGTCAGCACGCTGCTCGTCAGGCTGGCCTGCACGGCATTGCTGGGGGTGCCGAAGTCCGTACCGTCCGTGGCCCGGACCCAGTAGTGATTGCCTCCCGTCAGGGCCGGGCTGGCACTGAAGGCCAGCCGGTCCGCGGAGGAGTTGCCCGTTGCATCCGCGAGCGCAACCGTCATGGCATTCGTTTCATTGCCCGGTGCAGCATCATTGGCAGCGGGGTAGTCCGCGATGTCAGAGCTGGTGAAGATGCTGTAGCCGGTGATGGAATTGCCGAAGCTGGCACCGATCGGCGAAATGTCAGAGATGTTGATCTCATCGTTGCCATCGCCGTCCACCACGGATTCCACATCAGCTTCGGCAAAGGGACCGCTGGCACCGAAGTTGATGCCCAGCGGAGTGAGATCAGAGATACTCACGAGGCCGTTCTGGTCATAGTCGCCGGGGTTGTAGAGGAACCACTCCAGACTGGAGCCATTCAGCACCAGCGAGGGGGCAGCACCAGCCTGAGCGGAGATCGAGGCAGCATCACGCATCGCGCCTGCTTCCACTGGCTCAAACTCCAGCCTGGCCAGCAGATGCCTGCCGTTGGCAGCCTGGCTGTCCTGCGGCCGGCTGAGGATGCTGCCCAGCTGCAGCACTCCCGGTTCCAGCTCGGCAATCAGGTCGAGCGTTGCCGTGCCACCAGGCAGGCCGCTGATTTCTCCCTCGCTGTAGCGCCACTTCTGCGGATCATAGCGCAGCTCGACATAGGCCGCCCTGAGCTCGTGCATGTCCTGCAGTTCGAGGCTGAGCCTGCCGCCATCCTGCAGGAGCGTCAGAGCAGCACTGCCCGGGGCTTCCGGCAGGCCATCTTCCAGCAGCACGGCACTGAAATCCCTGCCGCCGGATGTTGAGTTCAGCTGATTGTCATTGCTGCCGCAGGAAACCAGCAGCAGTAAGGGGAGCAGAATTCCCAGTGCGTGTCTTTTCATCCAGAACTCCAGAATCTATATGTGGATCACTGCAGCGCAGTCATCCCGGATCAGGATTGTGCGGCGACATTCCCGCAGCTGCAACCGGCATGGTACCAATCAAGGCAAGTGCATTCCTGAAGCAATGCATCCCTCAATACCGGTAGTTTTGGAGACGCAGGCTCCTACTCTAGCATCGGCCACGGGGAGTCAGATACCCGCCTGGCTGCTCAATTCCCTCGTATGCCTGCCACCACAGCAGCAGTTTGCGCAGCATCTGTTTTGAATCCCCCGCAGCCGGGTAACACGAACGGTTTGGAAAATCCAGGCCAATCAAATCCGGTACAGCTTCAAGACCGGCCAAAGGAGAATCCATTGAAGCAGCTCAATCGTTTCGCCATCTCACTCATGATCGTGATCTTCGCCGCACTGGCGGCCTCCTGCGGGGGCTCCAACATCGGCATCGAGCAGCCCGCCGGCAATGACCAGGACCAGGGCTCTCAGCAGCAGCTTGAGGAGCAGATCAACCTGGATGACCTGCCGCTGCTGCCCTTCGACGGTGAAGAGGAGCAGCAGATCGTGCTCGAGGCCAAGGGCGCGAGCTGGGTCTCCAGCCCCGACCACCTGACTCCCGTGCTGCATCACAACGCCGGTGTGGATCCGGGTGATCCGGCCTGCTATCTGCTGAAGGGCCGCAAGCCGGTCTTCACGCATGTACCCAAGGGCCCGGATTTCGCCTATGCGCTCTACCAGATTCCGGTCGGCGCACTGGAGCCGGACCTGCTGAGCATGAAGGTCGAGGCTCAGGTCGGTGCTGCCGGTGAGGTCTACTTCGGCGCAATCGCCAACTACACCGCCATGAACTGGAAGTTCTACGGCCCTGAGGGCGCGGCCCCGACCTGGGGTGTGGACATGACAACGGCCGGCTACGACTTCACGAGCCCCGCCGGCAACCTCTACGTGCTGCTGCTGGTGCCTGCGGCCCAGAGTCTGCATGTCACCGACATCGTGCTGGACTACAAGGACCGCGACAAGCCGATTGATCCGGACCCGACCGTCTGGAACGTCTGGGGCCAGGCCTTCGAGGACTATGCCACCGGCATGGGCCACGGTGGCTATCAGGTCAGCTTCGAGGACCTCAACACCGGTGTGATCTACACCACCATGACGGATCCCGCCGGCAACTGGGGCATGAACCTCGCCAGCGGTCACTACAAGTTCGGTGTAGACTCCAACGAGATGCTGCTGGACGTCAGCGGCCCGGTCAGCATGATCGACTACATCTACAACACGGCCGGCTTCGGCATCAAGATGGATCTGGACAACATGGGCCAGATGGTCTATGTGGACAGCAACGCGGCCTACCATGGCAGCGTGGTGCCCATGCCGCTGATCACCGCCAACAACTTCTAGGACCGGCAGCTTTACGGACCAAAAGCTCTACGGACCTGAAGAACAGGAGAAACGACAAGGCCCCGGGATTTCCCGGGGCCTTTCGCGTTCAGTGAGTCTGCGCCTGTCAGTTGCTGAATGACAGGTAGAAGGTACCGGTGTCGGAAATGTGTGTCGTGTCGGTGAGACAGACACCCCAGGTATCCTCGACATCGGCGATGTCCATGCCGTTGGGGATCCGGGTGCTGATCAGCTGCTGGACGGTCCAGTCCGAGATCGAGCTGTCAAAGGCCCGGATCACGTACATTCCGCTTGCCAGGCAGAACAGCATGGTGGCCTTGTCGTCAATCAGCGCCAGTTGCGGACCGGTATCAACAGTCTGCTGGTTCTTCAGGTATGTGGTCCAGTTGCCATTGCGCAGGATCGAGTAGTTCAGGAATTTGTTACTGGGATCTGATTCATTCAGGTATGCGGCAACTGCCACATTGCCACCCAGCAGGTCGAACTTGCTGCCCGTGACGGATGTCTTGATAGTGGCGGGAGCTGTGCTCCAGCCATTGGCAACGGGGTTGTCAGCCTCACGGTAGACCACATCTGCCCCACGCTGATATACGACACAGGGTGTTCCGTTCACACTCGAGACGGCGAAGTCCGGCGGGATGGTCGTTGAGTCATCGACTGTTACCGCTGCGGCGAAGTTCACACCACTGTCGACGGAAGTGCGGCTCATCAGGTGGCCGGCGGAGTCGACATACAGCACCACCACGATGACACCGTCCACGAACATGTCAGTGACTCCGGCAGTGGCATCAGCATCCAGGATTCTGGCAGAGCTCCAGAGAGTGCCCTGCGGATTCTGCCCTGCACGGAAGTGCACTTCATAGTTCGAGCTGACGGTGTCCTGCACCATGTAGCAGACCACCGGATTGCCATTCATGTTGTAGACCCGTGCCTCCTGGTACTGCCACTGGTCGAGGTCGGAGGTAAAATCGGGAATGTTCGTGAACGTTCCGCCTGTCTTGCTGCTGCCGTAGTTGAAGTCATGCCAGTTCTCGTCGTCAATCACGATGCCGGGCACCGCCCCGACGGAAACGAGGCCGGTCTCCCGGCTGCCCCAGTTGACAACCTTCGTCTCACTCCAGGTGTATCCTGCGGTGGCTTCGAGGTCGAACGTCTTCTCATCCGTTGCACCATCCGCATCCGTGACCTTGAGCTTGACGGTGTAGACTCCGGGGGTGAGGAAGACACATTCGGCAGCCTCCGGATCCCCGACGTCATCAAACAGGCCGTCGCCATCCACGTCCCACTGCGCACTCACCGGTCCCTCCATATCCATGATATTGAGATTAGTGATGAGCGTGGTTTCAAATGGCACGCTTCCCGTGACGAAGTTGGCGCTGAAATCCGCTACCGGGGGGTTGTTGACCGGCCTGAAGTAGATCGTGTCATTGTTGACGATATCCGCTCCGTGGGTTGCCTGCACGCTGAAGATCGTGCCGGCAACGGCGCTCAGGGGGAATGTCAGCTGGTTGCCGGCCACGCTGCCCTGCTGCACGTCACTCAGAGTGAACTGCGGACTGGGCGCAGGCCCGTCAATGTTGCCGACATCAAGCGTGATATCAACGCCCCGGTAGAACTCATAGGGATCTGCCTGGCTGCCGTTACCGGTCAGGGGTGTGCCGAGAATGCTGAAGTCGTAGGTCTTGGGAATGTATGCGCTGAAGTAGAGGCGGTTGGTGTCATTTTCAGTGACCCGGCCGATGACGCTGAATGCCCCGAGTGCCAGTGGGTCGACGGTCATCTCACCGGATGCATTGACAGTGGCGGCCGTCGCCGGATCGACTGTGTAGGCGGTCTGGCCGGCAGCCGGCAGGCCGAAGATGTCAATCACGTCGAAAGCGTAGGTCTGGCCGGGAGCGACCAGCAGCGGGTCCAATTCCGATCCACTTCCCGGTACCACCGGGTTGTTGACGTCATAGCTGAGAATCGGCGGGAAGGTCAGGGCGGGACGGATGAACAGTTCATTGGAATCCACGCCGTTGTTGCTGGCAATGATGCTGTAGTTTGCGATTCCGAACTGATCGGGAGTGAGCAGACCGTTCGCCCCGACCGAGTGGTTCTCAGTTGTGTTGACCTGGTAACCCGTATCCGGATCTGCGGTCATGTCATTGCCGTCACCGTCCAGGAGCCTGAGCTGCACACCACCCAGCGGAGCAATCGCATACGGCTCACTCTGAGCGCCATTGCCAAGCAGAGGCTGGTTGCTGCTCAGCGGAGAAATGTCCAGCAGCAGCACATTCGCTCCCTTAAAGCGGAAGTAAAGGGTGTTGCTCGTCAGATTGTCCCAACTTGCCGTCACATCAAATGAGGAGGTGTCTCCCGAAGCGACCAGCAGCTGTTTGCTGGTATCCACGATCGCTGCTGCGTTGCCATTGATGTCAAATGTCGGCGGCTGGACCGGAGCACCAAGGCCAGTCAACGTCAGCAGAAGCTGATATGCCGAATCCTCCTCGATGACATAGGGATCCGCCGGGCTGCCATCACCTCCCAGCGGCACATCCAGGCTTGCAGTACCCAGGTCCACACCGAGCTCCAGGGTGCCGACTGATGCCGCATCCAGCGGATCACTCGGAGTGCCGTGGCTGCTGCCGTCAAATGCCCTCACCCAGTAGCGTCGCAGCGGATCCGGCGTGATTGCCAGACTGTATTCGATTCTGTCACTGGCAGGATTGCCAGTCCCCCCGCTGACCGCCACGCTACCCTCCTGGGTCTCGTTGCCGGGAGCAGCTCCATTGCTGGCGGGAAAGTCCGCAAGGTCGGTCGCGCTGAAAACCTGGTATTCGGACACCTGGTTGCCGAAGTTGGCACCGATGGGGGAGATGTCGGATATGTTGATTTCACTGTTGCCATCTCCATCGACCACCCACTGAGCGCTGAACTCGTCAAAGGGACCGCTTGCACCGAAGTTTATGCCCAGCGGTGTCAGGTCGGAGATGCTCACCAGCCCGTTCTGGTCGTAATCGCCGGGGTTGCTGGCCAGCCAGAAGAGCTCACTGGCCAGGGGATCGAAGGCCAGGACCGGCCTTGCATTGTCAGTTGTGTTCACCAGGCTGGTGCTCCGCTGAGGCTGCACCCGTCTGGTGAAATTCAGTACAGCGAACTGCTGAGCGCCATTCTGTCCCTCAGCATTCAGCGGATCAATCAGCACACTGCCGAGCTGCAGGATGCCGGGGCGCAGCTCTCCCAGCAGGCTGAGGGATGCTCCACTGCCCAGGCCAGGCAGGCTGGAATCATCAAGCTGCCAGCGTGCAGCGTCATATGTCAGCTCGACATAGGCTACGCGGGCATCCTGCAGGCCATTGAGCTCCACGAGCAGGGTTTCAGGTGTGCCGCGCAGGCTGACTGAGCCGATGCTGCCAAGCCGGGGGTCCGCCTGCTCCAGCAGGCTTGCGCTGAAATCCCGTTCCACACTGCCGGAGGGGATGTCCGGGCTGGCTCCGCCGCAACCCGCCAGGGCGGTCAGGGACAGCACCGCAGCGAACAAAGTCAATAGTCGTGTCTGCAACATTGAATACTCCTGAAGCTGGATTATAGCCCAGGGTAAGTAAGCGGGATTATAACCCAGAACCCATGCAGCTGCAGCCAGTAAATGGCAACGCCCCGGCCGTGACCGGGGCGCTGCCTCGCATGTACAGGTTGTGTAGTGCAGCCTGCGAGATCCGGGTACGGCCCGGATCTCCAGCGAGCTGCGGCACCCGGAAGCCTGGCTCCGGGGCCGCGATGCACAGCTACAGGCCCGGCGGCGGCACGTCCGTGGCGAACACCACCAGCGCGAGCAGACTGTTGTCATCCAGAGTCTGGGCCTCCACGAGCACGTGGGTGCCGGGTTCCATGTCATCCCAGCCACCGGGACCACCGGGCAGCAGCCAGATGGTCAGCTCATCATGGAGAATCGTAATCACGTTGCCGGTCTCGAAGTTGAGTACCTGCATCGTGCTTTCATCGGCGGACAGGAATTCCCCGTCGATGGTGATGCTGCCACCGCCACCATTGCCGCCGTCTCCGAAATCCAGCACGACATCCGCCAGCCAGCTTCCGTCCTCGAGGATCTGGCCGTCGACGTGCACGAAGTCACCGATGGCCACATCCTCCCAGCCCCCGACCATACCGTCGGGCAGCATGAACTGGGTGTGGCTGTCGTGGTTCACCGTGGCAGGCATGCCGGCCGGCCCTTCGGAGATGCTCATGCTCTGGGCATCGATCGCGGTTATGACGCCGTCGAGCACAAAGCCTTCGCCGCCGCCACCGCCGCCACCGCCGTTGCCGCTGTCACCGAAGTCCATCACGACATCGGCGAGCATCGCGCCAGCAGGAGTGATCTGACCGTCAACATGCACGAAGTCACCGATGGCAACGTCCTGCCAGCCACCCTCCATGCCGTCAGGCAGGAGGAACAGGGTATGGTCATCGTGGCCAACCGTGGTCGGCAGGCCGTCGGGGCCTTCCGCGACACTGATGCTCTGGGCATTGATCGCGGTCACGATGCCGTCGAGCACGAAGCTCTGGCCACCGCCACCGCCACCACCGCCGCCGCCGTTGCCATTCTCAATGATGACGAGGCGCGCGAGCCAGCTGCCGTTCTCGAGGATCTCACCTTCGGCATGCACGCATTCACCGGCGACGAGATCCTCCCAGCTGCCAGGCGTTCCGTCGGCATTGATGAACAGGGTCTGCTCATCATGTATGACGACCTGCGAGGCGAAGTCATTGAAGCCGTCCACTGTGAAGAACTCCGGGTTGGCCTCCACCACCGGGCCGTCGATCACGAAGAACTCGCCTCCGCCACCGCCGCCGCCGTTCGGGTCGGTCATCTGCACCGTTGTCGCAATGCAGCCGCCACCGATCACCGGGTCCTCGGCCATGTAGCCTTCCACCAGCACGAACATCCCCACAGCGAATTCGTAACTGTCGATTTCATTCCCCATCATGTCCAGCCACTGCGTGTCCGCATTGTGGATGAAGTAATGGTTGGCGACAATGATGCTCAGGTCGTCGATCGAGTCGATCGGGCCGAGAGCGAAGCAGGGGTCACCGGGACCGCCGCCGGGGCCGCCACCGGGGTTGCCGTTGCCCGTGGTGATCGTCGCCTGGTCGACATGCAGCTGCTTGCCGCCGTCCACCAGCACGACCCAGTAGAGGTTGCCAAGCTGGCTGATCCACTGCTGGTCACTGTCGCTGAAGTCAACATTCACTTCAGGCAGCGTGGTCTCCACCACCCAGTGCCAGCGGTTGTCACTGAAGCTGCCGAGGGCCACGTAGTACGTGGTCTCGAGGTCTCCGGGACGGGTCTCGAGCGCAAAGCTCAGGACCTTCTCGCCCTGCAGGCCGCCGGACTTGTACATGGCCCAGGCCGGATCATCCGCACTGCTCTGCAGCAGCAGGCTCGTGCCATCCACGGTTCCGCCGGCGGCGATGAGGAAATCGCTGCCGTTGTAGGTCTTCGCGGCACTGGTGCTGCGGCTGCCGGCCGCGTCAGCCGTACCACTGTCCTGCGGCAGTGCCGGCAGGGGGCTGCCCAGCGGCAGCAGTTCGCCCGTGCTCGAGAGCGCAGGCTGGCCCGTGTTGCTTGTGTTGTCGAGGGAAGCCGCCGGTTCAGCCGTCAGCCCGCCTCCGCCCCCGCAGGCTGCCAGAACAAGCGCCAGCACCAGCGGGAAGATGAGGACAGACAGCCGGTACAGGCGTCCTGTCTTCCCAGAATGAGTATTCATAAGTCCACCTCCTGATCGGATACTCAGATTCTAAGCATCCTCAACCGGAAAGAAAGGGTCGGAAGCGACCCAATTTTGCTGGGACAGTTTCTGCACCCAGGCTTGGCCAGCTGTTTATCCGAATTGAAGAAACAATTATGAGACATTGTTAGTTATCAACATGGAGGGCTTGACTTGCAGAAAAGCGTCCCAGCCTTAAAGCCGTGTAACTGTCCCAGGTGTTTTGGGACAGTACTGGTAGACTCTAAACACCGGATGAAATGAACCTGAACATCGACAAGCAGGGCAGCGAACCCGTCTATGAGCAGATCCGCCAGCAGATTGAGCAACTGGTGGCGGAAGGCCTGCTGACGGCGGGCACACGCATTCCTTCCGTACGCCAGCTCGCTGCCTCGCTTGGTCTTTCCAAGAACACCGTGAGTGTGGCCTACGAGGAGCTGGCGGCCCGGCACATCATCGAGACCCGGCCCGGCAGCGGAACATACATCTGCGCCCGCCCGGAGATCGCCACCGGAGTCAATCTCGGCCGGCGAAACGAAATGAGCGGTGAGCTGGCAGACTTCCCGCCGATGCGCTGGGAGCCCTACTTCTTCCGCAGCGAGTTCTTCGGAATGCTGCCCGGCAAGCGCGTGAATGAGATGATCCGCTTCACGCACAACTACCCGGACCCCGAGCTGTTCCCCTTCGAGCGGATCAAGCAGGTCGCCACCAACATGCTCTGGAACCCGCAGAGCTTCTTCTTCGACATCTCTCACCCGCAGGGCTACCAGCCGCTGGTGGAGCATCTCGAGAAGGAAATGGCCCTGGCCGGGATCCCGATGGCTGAAGGCCAGAACGACATCATCATCACCGGCGGATTCCAGCGCGCGCTCTCGCTGATCCTGGACTTCATCGTGCGCCCGGGCCAGAAGGTTGCGATCGAGAGCCCAAGTTACTCCAACCTGCTGAACCTGCTGATCGCCAAGCACATCGACTACCTGCCGGTACCGGTTGACAACGAGGGCATGGACACGGAATTCCTGGCGACGGCGATGGCGCGCGGCGAGGTCTGCGCCGTGATCTGCACACCGGACTTCCACAACCCGACCGGGATCTGCATGAGCCGCGAGCGCCGCGAGCACCTGTTGCGCCTGGCGATGCAGCACCGCGTGCCGATCCTCGAGGACGATCAGGGCCGTAAACTGCGTTATGAGGGAGAGGACAATCCCCCACTGAAGTCAATGGACAGCGGTGGATATGTCATCCATGCCAGCAGCTACGGGATGTGCTTCCTTCCAGGACTGCCGATCGCCTGGGTGACAACGCCTGCCGCGATCTCAGAACCACTGCTGGATGCCAAGCTTGCGGCTGACCGGGGAGACAGCTACTTCCTGCATGTCCTGATGCATAACTTCATTGTCAAGGGCCATTTCGACAGGCATATCCGCAAGTCGCAGCGTGAATACAAACGCCGCCGGGATGCCATGGTGGAAACCCTGTCTAAGCACCTGCCGAATGAGTGCCGGTACCGGGTACCACAGGGTGGATTCAATATCTGGCTGGAACTCCCTCCATACATGCAGTCCATGAAACTCCTGGAACTGAGCCGCAGGGCAGGTGTGGATTTCGCACCTTCGCCATTCGTCATGCCCGACCGCAGTGACATCAACGGCCTGAGAATGAGCTTTTCCCGCAACAGCATTGAAGACATCCGCCGCGGAGCGAGAACGATCTGTGATGTAATCCGCAGCTGCATAGACAACCCGGACCTGCTGGAGGGTCCGGAAATGAAATATGAGGATTTGCTGAAATGAGAACCAGTGCAATCACAACCATTCTGGCAATTGTCTTCCTGCTCAGTGCCTGTGGCGGCGGGCAGGACAGCGGTGATGGCCTTGCGGGCTATACGCTGGAGGCCCTGCACGGCACCAGCAGCGCCAGCCTGCAGCTCGGGATGGAGCGGGGCAGTGCCGTGATCAGCGTGGACGCACCTGCCAGCGAGGGCAGCTTCTTCAGCCTCAGCCTGCCTCACGACATGGTTCCCGGCTCGCTGAAATGGCAGGATGCTTCCGGCGATCCGGCAGGAGCGGATCTGTTGACTTTCGCGCATTTTGAGGATGGTGTACTCTCGGCTGCCGTCATGCCGCTCGGCAACACCCTGCCTGATGCATGCAGCCTGCGCTTCATTCCCGAAGTGGACCCAGCGGCCCGCCTGGCCAGTGCGACGGAGGACGAGATCCGGGAGGAGCCCCTGCCGTTTGCCGTGATGGATTTTGACCCCGTCGGCCAGGCGCTGCTGCTCAGCTGGCCGGCCTGGCTGCCAGGTGACTATGACCTGGACGGTGTGGTCAGTATTCAGGACATCACGCCGCTGGGCAAGAATTTCGGGACAACCAGCAATGGCAACGGCTGGAACCAGGAGGAGCCGCTGCACTGGATTGACGGCAATCGCGACGGGGAAATCAATTCCGCAGACCTGAGCGTGATTGGCCAGCACTTCAACGACGAGCTGATCGGATTCAGGGTCTACTATGCCGGATCGCTGCACCAGGGCATGGATGAGAACCTGCTGAATGTGCTCGCAGGCGATCCCCAGGGTCCGGGTCTGCCCCGCCGGCATTACCTGCACCTGCCGGGAATCGATGCTCCTGAGCTGCTGGAACTGCGCAGTGTCTACCATCACCATGGACTCGGCAGCGGCGGTGACAATCCCGACCTGGAAGTGCATGTCAGCATTGACGGCGTGGAGCTGGCTGACAACGAATTCGGCAACAAGACCGGCACGCGTGTGATCAAGCCTATCGAGGATATCAACGGCGCACGCGACATCATCAGCACGCCGGAGAGTGAAAGCGGCTCACTGGCCCGATTCCGCAGTGTGCCGCGCGGCCGGGAGTACCTGCTGGACATCAGCTACGAACCGCTGGAGAGCCCGTTTGGCAATGAGCTCCCGGACATCCCCGGGCTGCAGGGCGGCGAGCCGGGCCGGGTGACCACCTCCGTGCCCTTCAGCCTGCCGCAGCAGTACAGCCGCAGCATTATGAACGTCAGCATCCACTACCTGCCTCAGCCCGATGGCAGCTACTTCGCCGAACTGAATGCCAGCATCGACCACGGCAGCGGAGTTGAGCAGTACTCCGCACTGCTGGACTACAACGGCGGCATCCTGCGCCGGGACAGTGACAATGACGGCAGCTTCGCGGGCGAGCTGGAATTCGCTGACAGCGACCGCGACTGCGTCAGCAACCAGCTCGTGGAGGAGATCTTCTTCCCCGGCGTGGAGCCGGTGGAGCAGACCCTGCTGCACGGAGTCTTCGACGGCCCGGTGGAAAGCATCGACTACGTCAACTCCCTGATCATCATGGGCGAAGGCAGCATCCAGTCCTGGAGCGACGGGGCGATCCGCGAGGACCGCAGCGTGCGCTTCAGCGAGAATGCCCTGTTCATCGGCTTCGGTGACATCCAGTCCCTGGCTCCAGGTGAACTCGTGCACATCGAGATGTTCCGCATCGAGGACGGTGCGGATACCGGAAACATCCCTGCCGGCGTGTCCTGGGCGGAACTGATCCACGCGCTGGATCAGAACTTCAGTGAATACTGGATCAGCGCCGAGCTGCAGGATGGCAATGAGCTGGTTGCCATCAGCGTGGGCCGCGGTGGCGGACCACTCGACGGCAGCTACCCGCAGTACCTGATCTCCGTCCGCGATGAACTCACCGGCGATTACTACGAGCAGCCATATGGAGAAGTCGGTACCGGCTTCATCTATGTCCCGCTCTGGCCCGGTCACTTCTACACGCTGAGCCTGCTCGGGATCAGCCCTGCCGGCATGCCGGTCCTGCTGGCGGATACCCAGCTGCTGGTGGATCCCGAGGATTTCTGGGACGGCTTCGGTGATCCCGGCAAAGGCGGCCCGGGGGGCGGACCGGGGGTCTGATCCCCCACCCCGGACCGGCCGATGCCTAGAGGCCTTCGATGAAGGCCAGATCCTCCAGCAGCTCATCGTAGTCGTCCCAGATCTCGAGGATGTAGTAGTCCTCGCCATATGGTCCGTCACCATAGATGATCTCGGTCTGGATGCTCTGGGCCCCGCCCTTGGGGAGCAGGATGCGCATGATGTCGTAGTTGCCATCATCCATGCCGGTATCGATCACATTGATCACATGTGTTGCGCTTCCGAGGGAAACCACCCCGTAGTAGTAAGCAGTGTCGGCTTGCTTCGTGGGCGATCCGGGGAGTGAGCTGCCGGTGGCAGCGCAACCTGCCAGCAGGCTGGCCAGGACCGCGGAAGCGATGATCTTCATTCGCTCCATATCCATTTTCCTCTCTTCCAAAAAAAGTAGTGTTCAGCAGACTGTCTGACTGACTGTGGTACCGCCAGATTTTAACTGGGCTTAACCGGCGCGGCAATTGCAGAAATCTTGATTGTTGCAGTTTGGTCCTGCTGATTCAACTGTGTGGGAATTGCCCGGTCACAACAATCTCAGTTGCGCAGGGATAAACTAGCTTCCTATGGCAGGCATGAACAAGCAGGATGCGGCTCGACGCTTCGAGGAACTCACTCCGCAGCAGATCGTGGACAGGCTCAGCGATTACATCGTGGGGCAGATGGAGGCAAAGCGTGCCGTAGCGGTGGCGATCCGCAACCGCCTCCGCAGGCTGCAGGTCTCGGAGGAACTGCGGGATGAGATCATCCCGAAGAACCTGATCCTGATGGGACCGACCGGTGTCGGCAAAACGGAGATCGCGCGACGCATGGCGATCCTGCTGAAGGCGCCCTTCGTCAAGGTCGAGGCCACCAAGTTCACTGAGGTCGGCTATGTGGGCCGCGACGTGGACAGCATCATCCGCGAACTGACCGAGAACAGCGTGCGCATGCTGCGCCAGGAGCGCATAGATGAGGTAAGCGATACCATCGCCGGCAAGGTCGTGGAGCGCCTGGTTGACTACATCCAGCCCCTGCCCGGCCGACCCGCCTCATCCGACGACCCTGATGAGGCCGCGCGCCGCCGCCAGCAGCACCAGGATGCACTGGAACAGGTCAAGCGCCTCCGCGAGAAGCTGCGCCAGCGCATCCGTGCAGGCGAGATGGACGACGAGAAGGTCACCATCGAGGCCCGCGAAAGTGGCAACAACATGATGCAGGTGTTCTCCGCCCAGGGGATGGAGGAGATGGGGATGGACCTGCAGAACCTGTTCAGCAGCATGAGCGACAAGGGCAAGAAGAAGAAGCGCACCACCGTCGGCGAGGCCCGCCGCATCCTGATGCAGGAGGAGGCCGACCGGCTGATTGACAACGATGCGATCGTGCGCGAGGCGATCGAGCGCGTCGAGCTGGCGGGCATCGTGTTCATTGACGAGATTGACAAGATCGCGCACCGTGAGGGCGGCAGCTCCAGCGGACCGGATGTCTCCCGCGAGGGCGTGCAGCGTGACATCCTGCCGCTGGTGGAGGGCACGACCGTGATCACCAAGTACGGCCCGGTGCGCACCCAGCACATCCTGTTCATCGCGGCCGGCGCCTTCCACGTCAGCCGTGTGAGCGATCTGATCCCGGAGTTCCAGGGCCGCTTCCCGCTGCGCGTCGAGCTCGAGAGCCTGACGGAGGACGACTTCGGCCGCATCCTGCGCGAGCCGAAGAACAGCCTGATCCGCCAGTACAGCCAGCTCCTGGCAACGGACGGCGTGGAGCTGCAGTTCACCGGCGGCGCGATCACGCGCATGGCGGCGATTGCCAGCCGGGCCAATGCGGAGAGCCAGAACATCGGCGCGCGCCGCCTGCACACCGTGATGGAGAAGCTCTTGGAGGACATCGCGTTTGAAGCGCCCTACGAGGAGCCCCGCAGGATCCGGATCGACAAGGCCTTCATCGAGGACAAGCTCGGTGGCCTGCTGAAGGAAAAGGACGTCGCGCAATACATTCTTTAGTCTCCCGTTCGCCCAAGGGCTCACGGGTCTGATTTGATCTGCCAGCTCGTGCGAGCACTCGCTGGTCTGACGCTGCGGGGAAGCACAGCTTCCCCGGGTCGCGTGGAAGTCACGGGAGGTGCTGCGAAGCTGCACCATCGGAGGCACTGCGCAGCTGTGCCCCTGGAGGCCAAGCTGTAAGCTTGGCAATATGACTGCCTCACCTGCCATGACGATATAATCTGCATTGTGGGCAGGGACGTAAAGGCGGCAAGCAAACTCAGGCCATATCGCGGCCTGCTGCTTGTCATCCTCGTCATCTGCATCGGCATTCCCCTGTCCTATCGCTACGTCCGCAATGTTGCACGGCGCGATATTGCCACGGATGCCGAACTCCGGATGTTCGTTCCCGGCACTGAGTCAATTGCCACCAATGCCCTGAACCGCATGCTTGCGGACAACAGCCTGGGCACGCATCCGGCAATCCCGCTGAAGTACCGCATTCCTGATGACATGCCGGAACAGGAGTTTGAGGAAGTTGCCAGATTGATTCTGAAGGACTATCTGAGCGGTGTGGATGTGGCAATGGGCAGTCTGGACCAAAACAACCAATACGTTCGTGGCGGGTACACTGAACACCAGCCATATGGCGATCCCCGCCAGGCCGAAATCTACATCAGCCTTGCCAGTGCGACTGACATGCAATACGAACGTTATCCCGAGCTTCCTTCAGAATCCCTGCTGGATTATCTAGCCGAAGATGGGTTCAAGGTCAGACCAGGTCCGGAGGTGCGCAACTTATCCACCTGGAAGGAATACGACCAGGGAGATCAACCCTATTATGCATTGTTGACTCTCTGGGGCATTGAGCGTGCCGGCAGGGAAGGCTACAAGGCCATCCTGATTTTCCGAACTCCAGACTATATAGAACAACTCATGGTGGACATTTCCCAAGCGGCTGCCGACGGCAAGCGCGAACTTCTCTGGGAGCAGCTCACAACGGGTTGCGGCTGAGACGCCAGCTCCGAGCCCGTCCCCCGTTTGCAAAGCACACGCCTGCCTTCGCCACGCGCTCCACATCCCACATAGCGCAGTTCCACTGCGCCTCCAATGGCACAGCTTCGCAGTGCCTCCCGCCTCCCGCCTTTTGCCCATCCCGCATCCAGCATCCCTCATCCCCCCTTCCAACTGTAAGCCCAAAAACAGTCCCAACTGTACGGCTGGGAGCATACAGCCAGCGGAATAATGTCTGGTCAGCGGAGGAACCGGACATGAAACACAGCCTGCCAATCCTGATCCTGATGCTCGTCTTCACCTGCTCATGTGGCGGACGGCAGGCTGCACCTGCCGGGAATGGCTTGCCGGTGACGGACACGGGCATGGAAGCTCAGCGCGACCTGCCCTCCCTCGACACCCTGCGCTCTCCCAGCCTCAGTCACAGCCTTGAGCAGGACGGCAGCATGGCGGCGATGAAGTCAATCGGTGCGATAGTGGATGGCACTGAGCTCTTACTGCCCAGCGGCTCGAATTTCAGCAGCTGGGCGATGTGGAGCTTTGCTGCAGGATTCGATTATCCGACGCAGCTGAATGCCATCGTGGATGTGCCGGATGGTGACGAATTCTGGCTGGCCCTCAGTGATTACGCCTCAGGCCGTTGGCAGTTCAGTGGGCCCTACCAGAGCAGTGTGGCCCTCGGACTGAGCATCGACAACCGGTCCCCGCTCAACAACCTGCACGTCGCGGTGCTGACGGGCGGCGGCAGTTCCGTCAGTGTACAGAAGCTGGTGCTGAGCACTGACAACGGCTGGAAGGTGCTTGACCTGGGCGTGGCCATGAACGGGACACTGTTTGATTCGCTGGACGCCTGCCTTGTGGATGAGCATCCCGCAGTGGCATATGTTGACAACAGTGGCGGCATATCGTACCTGAGTGCGACGGACAGCATCGCGGACAGCATCGATGACTGGCAGCAGGCTCCCGTGCAGGTTGCGCTGGCAACGGATTCCATCGTGGATGTCTCACTGGCAAGCATCGGCGACAGGCCCGCCATTGCCTTTGCCTTCGGAGATCCCTATCAGGCAACGATGTTCACATCCTCATCCACCAGCGAGGCCCTGCCCGCTGACTGGCTGTCCGCAGCCGTGCAGGTGGAGAGTGGCAGCGGCGGAGCCTACGGCGGAACATCGCTAGTGGAGCTGCAGGGCCATCCGGCTCTCGCCTTCATTTCCAGCGGCCGGCACATTGAGTTCGTGCGCTCCAAGACTCCGGAGGGATCGGCTGAAGCGGACTGGAGCAACAGGCTGATCGTGATGAATCAACAGCAGCAGGCAGGCCTTATGTGGAGTCCGCAACTGGTTCTGGATCGTGGCAAACCCTTTATCTCGCTGATCCGTAGCCCAGGTGAAACCGTTGCAGTTGCCAGCAACACGGCCCTCGCTGGCAAGCCCGCTGACTGGTCAAAGCCCTTAGTGATCTCGAGCACGCTGGATGGCGACTGGTATGAGCATTCCACATTCCTGCTTGAAGGCAGTCCGGCATTCTTCGACATCGACAGCCAGCAGAGCCCGACGGAGGAACATGTGATGTGGTTCGTGAATGCGGACAGCAGCTCCGCAATTGTAGGTTGGGAAGATCGACGAAATGTGGGAAGCACTTCCGGACTGAGCACTCTGCTGCACTCCGCAGCAGGCATCGGCGGACTGCCGGCCGTGGCGCATCGCTCCATGAGCGGAGTTGGCCTGCTTTTCACATTCAGCGATCCACTCTCAGCCTTTCCCTACGGAAGCTGGGTTGAGCAGGAAGTCAGCAACGGACTGCTGCATGACGGAATCAGCTGTATCCGCCTGATTGAGAACAGCGCAGGCCAGCCCTGCATCTTCTTCTGTGCCTATGACAACGAGATTGGCTACAAACTGATGTATGCCGTACGCCGTGAACCCTGAACCATCAGGCTGGGGAGAGCACCGGCACGGAGCTCAGTGCTGGCCGGCCCGGGAGGTTACTGCAATGAGATTCATTCTGACACTTTTCATTCTGCTGATTGTGGGTCTTGCCGGCTGCGGCGGCCTGCGGACCGATGGCATACCTGTCGAAGTACCGGACCACCTTCCCGGGCAGGAATTCTCCACGGAGCTGCCAGCGATGGACTCCCTGCGCAGTGCAAGCCAGGAATTCACGTTGCAGCAGAACGGCAGCATGGCTGCACTCAGCACTGCCACAGCCATCATTGACGGCAATGATCTCCTCCTGCCGAGCGGAGCCAACTACAGCAGCTGGGGCATCTGGACCTTTGCCTGTGGCTACGATTACCCGACAACGCTCAGTACCGTTGTTGAAGTCTCGCCAGGCAGCGAATACTGGCTGGCGATCAGCGACTACGGATCGGGTCGCTGGAACATCAGTGGTCCCCATCACAGCGGAATTTCCGTGGACCTGAACAGCGGCAACCTGTCCACGCTCAACAACATGCATCTCGCCATCCTGACCTCACAGGGACATTCCGTCCGGGTCCAGAAACTAGTGCTGAACACCGACAACGGCTGGACCGTGGTCAATCTGGGATACAAGGTGAAGATCAATACGACGCAGGTGATCGATGCTGCGATCATCGCTGGCAATCCGGCGGTGTGCTACGTTTCCGCCGAAGGCGTCGTCAGCTATGCCCGGGCCACCGTGCCCCTCGCTGATCTCCGCGCGGACTGGCCTGAGGAAGCTTCCGGCATCATCGGACCTGTTGACAACTACTCAGACATCGGGCTGTCAAGCATCAACGAGCTGCCGGCCCTCGCCTTCATCAATGGCCTCAACAACTGGGGACTGTACTACGGTGCCAGTTCCACTCCGGAAGGCGGTCCAGCAGACTGGACGCTGAACCCCGACATCATCAGTTCCGGCAGCAACTACGGCCCCACGCTCAGCCTGACGCCGGTTGCGGACCACCCCGCGATCGCCTTCGTCGACAGCGGGGAGAACCTGGTGTACCGGCGCAGCAGCAGCACGGATGGGCTAACCAGTGGTGACTGGGACAACAGCATCCTGATTGAGGAAGCTGACCAGGTGAATGAGCATCCCCAGAAACCCCTGCTCTTCATCGACAGGGGCAAGCCCTCAATCAGCTACGTGGGGGCCTCCGGTCAACCCTATCTTCGCAGCAGCGACAGCAGTACCGGGGGCAAACCAAGCAACTGGAGCAAGCGCGAAACCCTGTCCATCTGGCAGGATGGCAGCTGGGCAGCCCACGATGTGCTGAGCGTCAACGGAAAGCCAGGCTTCTTCCACTATGACAGTCCCACCCTGGGAATGGAAAATGACAGTCTCTTCCTGGTGCTCAATGACACGGTTCCCGAGCAGGAAGGCTGGGAGGGCCGGATCTCAGTCAGGGATTTTGACTACCATATCCCGGTGCCAACCATGTCCGGCGCGAATATCGACGGCAAGCCGGCGGTCTGTTACCGGGCCGGCACGGATACGGAACTCTGGTATTCCTTCGCGGATCCGGAAGCGGAGTTCGGATTGCAGGAGTGGCAGCATCAGCTCGTCAATGCCGGAGAATCACATGGCGGTGCCCTGGATGTTGAACTGCTCGAGAATGCAGCTGGCCAACCCTGCCTCTTCTATGCTGCATTTGACCAGAACCTGAATGCCCATGTTCTCTACTACGCCGTACGCCGTGAACCCTGAATCGGACCGGAACACACTTACTGCGATCATGTCTCAATTGGGAACTGTCCACAACACCGAAGCATGACTGGACCTGCTCCAGCAACGGCCTGGACCTGACTCAGACTGGGCTCAAGCCCATACAAGCCAAGCCTGTGAACCTCCCCTGCGGTGAATCCGGTCTCAGTGTCCCCGTCGATTTACCGAAAACGTGGCCCTTTCGGATGCACCTTGTCCGGGATATCCTGTGAGCATCAAGCCGGAGGTGCAGCAATGCATACCAACATCAGGAACTGGAACGGAATCCTCGCGGTGCTCATGGCCTTCGCCATGCTCTTCACCGCTTCCTGCGGGGCCGGGAACTCAATGGGCCTCAGCAATATCGATGACAATTCTTCCGGGCAGAGCATCAATGATGACAGCCACAGGCTGCCGGGCCTGCCGCAGGATGACAGCCCATCCGGCCGCAGTGCCAGCGCAGTTGAGACATTTGCCGGTGACACGGCGATCGACTTCGTGAACGGCCTGCCGGGCGAGGGCGTAATGGTGCTCTCCAGCACTAAAACCGATGCCGCCTGGGCGCTCTACCAGATCGGAGGCCTGAGCGGCCGCAAGGTCGAGAACCTCAGCATTTCCGCCCTGATCAACGGCGGTGACGAATTCTCCGTCGGCCTGAGCAACTACAGCGACGGCGTCTGGGACTTCCTGATCAGCAGCACCGGCGGCGTGTTCAACCACGATCTGACCGCGGAGCAGAGCCGTCTTGCCAGCAAGGCCGGCAACCTGTTCGTGGTGGTCGTCGTTGACAATGCGGCCCAGCTCAACATCATCGAGCTCAGCGTGGACAGCCGTCCGCTGGAGGAAGGCGAGGAGCTGCGTCCGGGCAAGGGCGGCCGCATCAGTGTGAGCGAGGGCCTGCCGGACAAGATCGTGATTCAGTGGGAGAGCGTGGACGGTGCCCTCAGCCATGAACTGTGGCGCGAGACCGACACCGATGGCGAGGATGAGAATGCCGTGCTGATCAGCACGATCCCGGTCCTCCCTGAGCAGATCAACTACAGCTATGAGGACTTCGACATCCTGCTCGACACCGAATACAAGTATGCGGTGCGTGCCATCAATGGCACCGGCCCCGGCAACTTCAGCCACTGGGAAAGCGGCTGGGCCGGCACCACCGCCCCCGAAGGCGGCGAAAATGAGATCGAGAATGAGCTGAAGGGCCTGATCGATGAGATCACTGAAGGCAGCATCACCGTTGATGGCAACGTGTTCCTCACGGATGAGTCCACGATCTGGCTCGGTGACAATGATGAGCTGCTGACGGCCGCCGACTTCGCGGTCGGGATGCCGGTCGAGATCAAGGGTGAGCGCTTCGGCAGCGACCAGTGGCTGGCCCGTACCATCGAGCTGGAGCTCGAGAATGAAGGCAACGAGATCAAGGTCACCGGTCTGATCGAGGCCATCGACCTTGCCAGCATCACGGTCGCCGGGATCACGGCAACTCTCAGTGAGACCACGGTCTGGCTGGATGGCAACGGTGACCCGGCCCTGCCTGCGGACTTCCTCGTCGGCCTGAACGTCGAGCTCAGCTACCTGGATGATGGCAATGGTGGTCTCAGCGCCGTGAAGGTGCAGCTGGAGAATGAGAACGAGACCAACAATGGCGAGCTCAGGCTGCGCGGTACGGTCAGCGCAATCGACGGCAGCTCCATCAGCGTGGATGGTGTGACGGTCAGCTTTGACGGCAGCACGGCATGGGAGGACCTGAACAAGGACCCGGCCCTGCCTGGCGACTTCAGCGTGGACATGGATGTGCAGCTGGAAGCCCTTGCTGACGGCCTGGGTGGCTGGATCGCCACGATCGTCGGCATGGAGGACTGGGGTACCGACCCGCATGAATTCAACATCAGCGGCGTGATCACCGCACTTGATATGAGCAGCATCGCGGTCGAAGGCTTCAGCTTCGCCACCAGCCTTGACACGATCTGGCTGGACATGGCCGGCGATCCGGCGGTGCAGGGCGACTTCAGCCTGGAGATGCAGGTTGACCTCAGCGCTGAGGAGGATGGCATCGGCGGCTGGAATGCCCTTGATGTGCAGATGATCTGACGACAGTACTCTTGCACCAACGGACTGGTGTGGATAAGGTGAAGGAACAGCCCCGGCAACGGGGCTGTTTCAGTTTCTGAATGCGGGTATCAGAACCGTCTCATTTAAGCTAAACTTCACAAACCGATTTCCTGTTGTTCTTTGCTGGAACGAGAGGCACCCAGGCCATAGAGGGAGCAAGTGCATATCGCTGCCCCAGCGGTCTGAGAGGTATGTCATGATCGTTTCCATCCTGCCGCGGCGGTGTATGCGCCCGGCACTCATGGTCTTCAGCGTCGCCGTGCTGGCACTGCTCCATTCCTGCGGTGGCCACGCCTCCCGCCCCGAGCAGCTCAGTCCCGCAGTACAGGACCCGGCCTCCTTCATGGCGGAACAGCTCAGCCAGCTGGACAGCCTGCCGCTGCCGGAGGGCATGGACCAGGCGCAGTGGGAGGAGCTGAAGCAGACGATGCGCAGCCAACTCAGTGGCACCAGGGCCACACTCGCTGCTCCGATCACCCCAGCCAGTGCGGCAAAGCTTGGCCTCGATGAACTGACCCTTACCCTGGCATGGGGCTACGCCTGCCAGGGCGACTACGACCAGAACAGTGAGGTCAACATCGCCGACCTGGCCCCGATCGGCACCCATTTCGGCAAGAGCACCAACGGTGCGGGACCCTTCCCGCCGGGCAGCGTGGAAAGCATGGTCGATGGTGATTCCAACGGTGAGATCAACATCGCGGACCTCTCGCCGATCGGCACCAACTTCGGGCGGCGGGTGGAGAAGTACAACGTCTACCGCACA
>JAGRNT010000019.1 GCA_020440605.1 bacterium
GTGATCGTGGAAGTCGGCGGTGTGACCGTGGGCATGCAGGTCAATGACGTGAATGAGGTGCTGACGCTGACGGGCTCGCAGCTCAGTAAACCCCCGGCAATGGCGTCCGATATAAGGAGTGACTTCATTGCCGGCGTGGGCAAGCTGAACGAGCGCCTGATGATCATCCTCGACGTGGAGAACGTACTGAGCGACGAGGAGCACAGCATCATGCGCAGCATCGCGGAGGAGCAGGAGTCGGTGGCACAGCCCGTGGCCTGAGAGGGTCGTGGAAGGGAAGTGGAGCCGACGAACGGATTTGAACCGATGACCTACTGATTACGAATCAGTTGCTCTACCACTGAGCTACGCCGGCAGGAACAAGGATTATACGGAGCCTTGATGCCAGCGTCAACACTGTTTCGCCGCTTTACAGCGATTTTCCCGGGGCTTGTGCTCCTGTGCGGTAGCTTGCACGCCTTCGCGGCGGAGCAGCTGGTCGTCGAACCCGCGCGGCACCCGATCCCGCAGGTCGGTGAGGGCCTGGCCTGGATCCTCGCCGAGCAGCTGAATCTGAGCGGGATGTTTGAGGCCAGCGTGGCGCTGCAGGCGGAGGCCGCTGCCCCGGTCATGCTGGATGACAGCATCATGCAGGAGCTGCTGCCGGAAGCGGCGCAGGACAGTGCGCGTTATCTGGTCAGCATCGATGTCATCTCCTTCGGGCTGACGACGCGCGACAACATCATGGATCTCGGGGATGACTTCAACGACCTGAGCCGGATGTTCGGAGGCAGCGACGAACTGGCGGAGTGCCGGCTGCATGTGCGGCTGACTGACCTGCTGACGGGCAGCGTGCTCGTGGATGGCGACTACAGCGGCCGGGAAAGCCGGCGCGGCGTGCGCATTGACCACCTGAGCGGTCCGCTGCTGCGCCAGCTTGACTACCGCGGGGTGCAGTTCCATGAAAGCAACCTCGGCCTGGCGACCTACAAGGCGATCGGGGCTTTCCTCTACGACATGTACCAGCGCCTGCCGGTACAGGGGCGCGTGCTGGCCCTGAGCGGTGATACCGCCGTTGTCAGTCTCGGCGGCGACCAGCGGATCAGTTCCGGTGACGAGCTGCATGCGCTGCGGATCCAGACCATCACGGACATGAGCGGAAAGGGGGTCTGGGACGAGCCGCTGAAACTGGCAACGCTGCGCGTGCTGGAGCTGCGGGAGGACCGCTGCCTGTGTCTCGTGCTGGACGGCTCGCTGGAACTGCGCGAGGGTGACTACGTGCGCCCGGCGCTGCTGCGCTGGATGCTGCCGGATGAGGCGGACCATGCCTCACCTGCTGAGCTGTATCACTGAGTCAGAGATTCTCGCCCTGGTACTGACCGCTGTAGAGTGACTCAACCTGGCCCTCGATCGCGATCAGGATGAACTGCGCGATGCGCGCATCGCGGTGCAGGCGCAGGGTGTTGTAGACCGTCATCAGGCCCTGGCCCTTGCCGGTGTAGCCCGGGTCCCAGAGCGCGGAGTGCAGGGTGGCGCCGCAGCGCATCAGGCTGGAGCGCGGCAGCAGGATCCCGGCGGAATGCTCCGGCACACTGACGGTTTCGTTGTATGTCACGAGGTAGCCGCCGGGGCTGAGTTCAATCGGGGAACCGTCCTCCGGCCAGGCCAGTTCAGCAAGCTCGGGCAGATCACGCTTCGCATTGCTGAAGTCGAGGGCAGCCGGGCCCCTGAAGGCGGCAATGCTCTTCAGGCTGAAGTCATAGCCCGCGGGCTGGCGCTGTGTGTCGGGGTCGGGGGAGCCGGGGAAATCCATCCCGGTGAACAGTCTGAGCATGGCAACAATTCTAGCCGTTTCTGCTAAGATGCAGCCATGTTCAACGCCCTCATCATCGGAGTGCTGATCGCGGCCTACGTGATCTACATGTTCGCCGGGATCTCGCAGGGCTTCCCGATCTTCTGGGTGGACTGGGAAGCGCCGTACTGGCACTATGAGCTGAACCGCGAGGCCAGCGCGCAGATCTTCATCCTGCCGATCGTGCTCGGCCTGCTGGTGGCTTTCAACTGGTACCGGGCCAGCATGCGCAACGAGGCCTGAACAGGGCTGTAAGGCTGATCAGTGCTGGCTGGAAGCCGGCAGCTCCGTATCCTCATCCAGGTTGACATCGGAGCCGTTCTCGTTGAGTGCGGCATCCAGCGCACTCCAGCCGCACATCGCACACTTCACGCGGGCGTGCAGCCTGGCAATGCCCTCGAGGATCATCAGGTCGCCCAGCACCTCGCGGTCCGCCTCAGAACCGGCACCCATCACCATCCTCCGGAATTCCTCCATCACGGCTTCGATCTCGGCCACGCGGCGGCCCTTGACGGCCTCAGTCATCATTGAGGCGCTGGCCTGCGAGATGGCGCAGCCATTGCCGATGATCGCCACTTCACTGACGAGGCCGTCATCAAGCTTCAGCTGCACGCGCACCTTGTCCCCGCAGCTCGGATTGCGGCAGTCGGCCTCGCAGCTCGGTGCGGAAAGCGGCGTGGTGTTGCGCGGGGTCTTGTAGTGGTCGAGGATCACTTCACGGTAGAGCGTCTTGAGGTCCATCAGGCGAAAATCTCCTCCACGGTCCTGATCGCGGCCACCAGCCGGTCGATCTCGTCGTGCGTGTTGTACAGGTAGAGCGAGGCACGGGTGGTGCTGCTCAGGCCGAGACTGCAGTGCAGGGGCTCGGCGCAGTGCAGGCCGCTGCGCACGGCGACGCCTTCCTCATTGAGGAACTGGGCGATGTCATGCGGGTGCGCATAGTCAAGATGGAAGCTGGCAATCGCGGGCTTGCCGGGGAACCAGTCCCCGGCGATGCTCAGGCCGGGCAGCTTCAGCAGCTCCTCGTGCATGTAGCGCGAGAGTTCATGTTCATAGTCGCTGATTGCCTGCATGCCGATGGCCTGCAGGTAGTCAATCGCAGCGCCCATGCCGATCACGTCGGCGATGCTCGGGGTACCGGCCTCGAACTTGTGCGGTGCCACGTTGAAGCGGGTTTTCTCCGTGCTGACGGAGTGGATCATGTTGCCACCGGTGCGGTAGGGCGGCATCGCATCGAGGATCGCCTTGCGGCCCCAGAGCAGGCCGACGCCGAAGGGCGCGAGGAACTTGTAGGCACTGCAGGAGACGAAGTCCGCGCCCAGCGCCTGCACGTCGACGGGCATGTGGGGCACGCTCTGGGCGCAGTCGGCGACGAACACCGCGCCGACGCGGTGCGCCTGGGCCGCCAGTTCACTGATCGGGTTGACGACGCCGCTCACGTTGCTGACGTGCGCGACGGCCACGAGCTTCGTGCGCTCGCTGAGCTTGCGGTCGAAGTCCTCGCGGTCCAGCTGGCCGCTGGGCAGCACGCGCGCCACCTGGAACTTCGCTCCCTTGCGCAGGCAGAGCTGCTGCCAGGGCACGAAGTTGGCATGATGCTCCATCTCCGTGGTGAGGATCTCGTCCCCGGGGCCGATGTTGGCTTCGCCCCAGCTGCCGCAGACATGGTTGAGGGAATCCGTGGTGTTGAGCGTGACGACGATCTCATCCGGATCAGCGGCGTTGATGAAGTTCGCGGCCTTGAGGCGGGCCGCCTCATAGGCTTCCGTGGCTTCCTCGCTGAGCTGGTGGATGCCGCGGTGCACATTCGCGGGAAAGTCCGAGTAGACCCGGGTGATGGCGTCGATCACCGTCTGGGGCTTAAGCGTCGCCGCTGTGTTGTCAAAATAGACCAGGGACTGGCCCTTGACGGTACGCCTGAGGGCGGGAAAGTCCTCGCGGATGCGTGCCACGTCATACTTGGTGCTGACGCCGCTGCCCGCAGGGCTGTGACTGTTCATGCTGCGCTCCAGGTCCGGGAATTCAGTCGGAAATCTCGACGAAGACATCGTCGTCCTCGACCGTAACATTGTAGACGGGGACAGGTGCAAACGCAGGGGCCTTCGTGGCCTTTCCCGAGCGCAGGTCAAAGGTCGCACCATGCGCCCGGCAGCGCACGCTGCAGGCCTGGCGGTCAATCTCACCCTGGCTGAGCGGGAACTCCTGGTGGCTGCAGCAGTCCTCCAGCGCGAAGACCTCATCCCCGAGGCGTACGAGCATGATGTCGTAATCCTCGACGGTTACGGGCCAGGCCATGGCCTGGGGCAGCTTGGAGAAGCGGGCGACCTTGTGGCGTGCCATCAGCCTCGTCCTCCCAGCATCTCGCCGTAGACATACTCCCTCAGTGCGCCTTCGGGCACGAGATCCGCAACCTCCGCGAGGAAGCCGCTGATCAGCAGGTGGCGTCCCGTCTCAGGATCGATGCCGCGGGTCTCGAGGTAGAACAGCTCCTCGGCGCTGACATTGGCAACGCTGGCACCGTGGCTGCAGCGCACGTCATTGGCCTCGATCTCGAGCTGCGGGGAGCTGGAGGAACGGGCCTGAGGCGAAAGCAGCAGGCTGCGGTTGCTCTGGTAGGCATCCGTGCCCTGGGCATCGGGGGCCACGCTGATCTGGCCGAGGTAGCTGGCCGCGCTGCGGTCCAGCAGCGTGCCCTTGAACAGCAGGTCGCTGTGGGCATTGGCAACCTGATGGTCCTGGTGGCTGAAGATCGAGGCGGTCTGCCGGCCGCTCATGCGGTACAGGCCGCGCAGGATGCTCTCGCAGCCGCTGCCGAGCAGGTGCGTCGCCACATCATGGCGCAGGTGGCGGCCGCCGCTAAACAGCGAGACACTGCTGCAGCGTGCGTCGCGGCCCAGGCGCTGGCGCTCCATGCCGCGGATGTCACAGCCATTGCCGGTGTGCTG
This sequence comes from bacterium, assembly GCA_020440605.1. Taxonomy (GTDB): domain Bacteria; phylum 4484-113; class 4484-113; order 4484-113; family JAFGCY01; genus JAHEFU01. Next base: position 4,777 of record JAGRNT010000019.1, read on the forward strand.
GTAGCGCACGAGCCGGAATCCGGCATTGTCAGCCAGGGTGATGTCGAGGCCGAGGTGCAGCAGGCTCTGGCCTGCCACGTCGTCACCCGCGATGTGCAGGTGCAGTTCCAGCTCCGAACCACTTTCCACATTGACAACGATCTGCTCGAAGCGGGCCTGGCCGTCGGCGGGCATGTCGACCAGCAGGTGCAGCGCGCTGTCCGGTCTGTGGACGGCCGGAACGTGGATCAGCAGGATCTGCTGCAGGCGTGCAAGTGCTTCCGCCTCCAGGCGCTCCGGCTCACGCTGAGAGAGATCGCCGAGCCAGGGCTGCAGTGCGGGGCTGCCGGCAAAGGCATCCGCAGCAGTGAAGCGCTGGACGAGCATCAGCTCGCCATCCGCAGCCTGCCGGTTGAGGTGGAATTCCAGGTTGTCAGCCTGGAATTCAAGCACTGTCAGCTTCTGCTCAGACTGCAGCAGCTCCAGCACGGACTGCGCCCGGGCGGAGAGCTGCGCGGAAGTTGCCGGTTGCAGTTCGCCGGGCAGGAAACGGTCCGGCCGGCCATAGTGCCAGGCCTCGGTGCGCAGGTCGGGCAGGGGCAGAACCGCCGCCAGACCGCGATATAGATCATTCAGTTCGGTCAGGTTGGCAGGCCCGGCATGCGATTCCGCACCGGCCGTCCTGCTGCTCGTGCTGGCGTCCATCAGCCTACGCTGCCCTCCATCTCCAGTTCAATCAGGCGGTTGAGCTCGACCGCGTACTCCAGCGGGAGCTGCTTGGTGATCGGCTCGATGAAGCCGTTGACAATCAGCGCCAGGGCCTCGCTTTCCTCGATGCCGCGCTGCATCAGGTAGAACATCTGCTGCTCGCTGACCTTGCTGACGCGGGCCTCATGGCCGACGCTGGCGCTGTCCTCCTCCACCTCGATGTAGGGGTAGGTGTCGGTGCGGCTGTTGCGGTCGAGCAGCAGGGCATCGCAGTCCACGCTGCTCTTGGCACCGCGCGCGCCGTTGTGGATGCGCACGAGGCCGCGGTAGGTGCTGCGTCCGAGACCCCTGGAGATTGACTTGGCAATGATCCGGCTGGTGGTGCCGGGTGCGACATGCACCATCTTGGCACCGGTGTCCTGGTGCTGGCCGTCCTGGGCATAGGCGATGGACATCACCTCGCCGCGCGCGCCCTCACCGACGAGCATCACGCTGGGGTACTTCATCGTGAGCTGGCTGCCGATGTTGCCATCCAGCCATTCCACGGTGGAACCCTCCATGGCCACGGCCCGTTTGGTGACGAGGTTGTAGACGCTGTTGCTCCAGTTCTGGACCGTGCTGTAGCGGATGCGCGAGCCCGGCTTTGCGATGATCTCCACCACCGCGCTGTGCAGGGAATCGCTGGTCCAGGTCGGGGCGGTGCAGCCCTCGATGTAGTGCACGAAGGCACCCTCATCGGCGATGATCAGCGTGCGCTCGAACTGCCCGGCCTTGTCGGCATTGATGCGGAAGTAGGCCTGGAGCGGGATGTCGATCTTCACACCCTTCGGCACATAGACGAAGCTGCCGCCGGACCAGACCGCGCTGTTGAGTGCGCTGAACTTGTTGTCCTCCGGCGGGATGACGGTGCCGAAGTGCTCGCGCACCACATCCTCGTGCTCACGCAGCCCGCTGTCCATGTCGAGGAAGACCACGCCGGCCTCCTCCCATTCCTTCTTCAGGTTGTGGTAGACGGTCTCGCTGTCGTACTGCGCACCGACGCCGGCCAGGGAGCGGCGCTCCGCCTCGGGGATGCCGAGGCGCTCGAAGGTCTGCTTCATCTCCTCGGGCACGTCATCCCAGCTGCGGTTGTTGCCCGTGTCCGGCTTGAGGTAGTAGTAGATCGAGTCGAAGTCGACGTCGATCCTGCCACCCCACCAGGGCATCGGGCGCTCCTCGAAATGCTTCAGTGAGCGCAGGCGGAAGTCGAGCATCCACTTCGGCTCGTTCTTCATCTCGCTCATCTGGCGCACGACGTTCTCGTTCAGTCCCGGCTCGGCCTTGAAGCTGTAACGCGCATCCGCGTCATGCCAGCCGGCTTCATAGGAACCGATGTTGAGCAGGTCGGGTGCGCTGGGTTGTGTATCACTCATGTGGGCCCCCTCAGACGCTGGCCTGCTCGCGGATGAGCTCGTATCCCTGCTCATCGATGCGGCGGGCCAGGTCGATTCCCGGAGCGCTCTGCACGATGCGGCCGTTGAGCATCACATGGCAGTAGTCCGGATTGATGTACTCCAGCAGGCGCTGGTAATGGGTCACGATCACGATGCTGCGCTCGGGGGAGCGCATGCGGTTCACGCCCTCGCTGACGATCTTCAGCGCGTCGACGTCCAGACCGCTGTCCGTTTCGTCGAGCAGGCAGAGCGTGGGTTCGAGCAGCATCATCTGCAGGATCTCGTTCTTCTTCTTCTCGCCGCCGCTGAAGCCGTCGTTGAGATAACGCGTGGACCAGCTGTCATCAAGCTTCAGCTCCTTCAGGCGGTCCTGCAGCAGACCGTAGAACTCCATCGCACTCATCGGGTTCTCGCGGCGGGCATTGAGGGCGGTGCGCAGGAAGTTGGCGATTGTCACGCCGCTGATCTCAACCGGGTACTGGAATGCGAGGAAGAGGCCGTTGCGGCTGCGCTCGTGCGGTTCCTGCTCCAGCAGGTCCTCACCGCGGAAGCTGACCGAGCCCGCGGTCACCTCGTAACTTTCATCGCCGGCGAGCACCTTGGCGAGCGTGCTCTTGCCGCTGCCGTTGGGGCCCATGATCGCATGAACCTGGCCCGTGGCGACTTCGAGATCGACACCGCGCAGGATTTCCTGACCGGTGATTCCCGCATGTAAATTCGTGATTTTTAGCATGCTTTCCAACTGCAAAATTCCTGGATGGATTGCCGGATGGCAACAGTTGGAGTATACCATGTCAAATCAGGATTTATTCTGTCCCACTTCGCGATTTCCCCGCATGGTTACTGATCTTTGTCGGAAAGGGGAGGCCAGGGGGAGGGGATTTGCAGCCATGAAAATGGCTTATAGTGGACAACACTTATCCGATAAATCCACGAGCATGTTGATGGAATCTGGATTATTTAACGTGAATCAGTTCACGAGAAATCCGGCAGTTTCGGCTGAATTCCGGCCTCGGACTGCAGCAGCTGTTCACGCAGTACGGCCTTCAGCCCGATCCCGGGTCCCTGACTGATCAGTTCCGCCATGTTGTCGATGTACATGTCGCGGTAGATCTCACCGGGGGTACCCTGCATGCCGAAGGTGGTTTCCGGCACGGTCTTCCACATTTCCTTCAGCATCTGGCTCACAAACAGGGCTTCCATATCGGCGGCGGCCTTGTCGATGCGCTCTGCCGTGGCCGGAGGAGGGACGCGCCGGGCGGGGGTTTCATGCAGCGCCAGGCCGATGCCCATGTCCACATCGAACATGGCGTCCCGCAGCAGCGCGCTGAAGCGCGGTGCAGCTTCCGGAGTTGGTTCAGCCGGGAGCAGAGCGGGGCTGGCGGGCAGCTCGCGCTGGAATGGATCCCTCAGGTGGACCGTGGCTGCCGGGACTGAACTCATGCTTAATCCATCGGCTGTTAATCAGCTCACTTGAGCCCCCCGAATAACTACTACCTGAATTCAGTTATGTCCCCATACGCAGACACAGCCGAACTGCTCGGCCTGCCGGTGCTGACCGGCGGCCGGGAGGAGATCATTGAGTATCTCGTGCAGCGTGCGGGCGCTGGTCTGAGTACACAGGTGCTGACGATCAACCCGGAAATGGTGATTGCGATGCACCGTGATCCGCAGGTGGCGGAGCTGCTCAGGCGTGCGGATGCGGTGGTGGCGGACGGAGTCGGGATTCAGCTGGCAGCAAAGCTTCTGGGTGTGCATGCCGTGCAGCGCTACCCCGGGGTGGAACTGGCACTGGATGTGCTGGAACGCCTGGCGGGTCGGCGGGTCTATCTGCTGGGCAGCCGGCAGGGCGTGGCTGAGGCCGCAGCGGCGAATCTCCAGGCGCGTCTGCCACGGGTTAACATAGCCGGATGCCACGATGGATATTTCGCGGCAGACAGAGACATGGAAATTGCCTCACTGATCAAGGAGTCCGCTGCGGAAATCCTGATCGTGGGAATGGGCAGCCCCAGACAGGAACAGTTCATTGATTCCGCACGTCTGGGCTGCGGTGCGAAACTGATGGTGGGAGTAGGTGGTTCCCTCGAAGTCTATGCCGGAGTGAAGGAGCGCGCCCCGCAGTGGGTGCAGGACAGCGGGATGGAGTGGCTGCACCGCGCCATCCAGGACCCGGCCCGGCTAGGACGGCTGGGCAGCCTGCCGCGCTTCATCAATCTGGTGCTCAGGGAATACGTCGGGAAGCTGAATGATCAAGTTTGTTAATGCGGGTCTGACCTACCCGAATCTGGCCACGGGCCTGAAGGGAGTCAACCTGCACATCGAGAAGCAGGAGTTCGCGTTCATCGTCGGTCCGACCGGCGGTGGCAAGAGCAGCCTGCTGAAACTCATCTACCGGGATGCGGTTGCCACCGAAGGCAAGGTGCTGGTGTTCAACAAGGACATCTCCAGCCTGCGCGTGCGCGAGATTCCCTACTACCGGAGGCGCGTGGGGGTGATCTTCCAGGACTTCCTGCTGCTGCCGCAGAAGACGGCTTATGACAATGTGGCCTACGCCCTGCACATCCGCGGTGCAACCCAGCGCCAGATCAGCACGCTCGTCCCCGAGGTGCTGGACTGGATCGGGCTGGCCCGCAAGCTGAAGAGCTACCCCGGCGAGATGTCCGGCGGCGAACAGCAACGGCTGTGCATCGCACGCGCGATCGTCAACAAGCCGGACATCCTGCTCGCGGACGAGCCGACCGGAAACCTGGACCCGGATACCAGCCTTGAGATCATGGAACTGATCACGCGCATCAATGAGCGCGGCACGACTGTGCTCGTGGCCACGCATGATGCGAGTATCGTCAACCGCTTCCGGCGCCGCACGCTCGTTGTGCGCAACGGCGAAGTGTATGCCGACCGGCGCGAGGGCGGATATCACGAAAGCCCGGAGGAGGAGCCGCATGCGTAGCTTCTTCTTCCTCTTCCGTGAGTTCGTGGAAAGCCTGCGCCACAGCCGTTTCCTGCACCTGACCTATGGGGCGCAGGTCACGATCAGCCTGCTGGTGCTCGGGATATTCTTCGTGCTGCTGGTCGGTGGTGCGATCGCCTGGAAGAAGCTCGGCGACCAGCTGGAGATCCATGTATTCCTCAAGGATGACCTGAGCGCCAAGCAGATCAACGCCATGGAGCAGGACATCGGCAACATGGAGTTCGTGAAGAGCGTCAAGTTCCGCTCCAAGGATGAGGCGCTGGCAATCTTCTCGGCGCGTTCCAGCACGCTTGAACTGAACGACCTGCTGGAGAACAATCCGCTGCCGGCGAGCTTCGTGATCCAGGCCAATGACCCGGAGCATATCGCGGATGTGGTGGCGCAGTGTGAGAAGCTGACCGGCACACTGGCCACGCGCTATGGATCGCAGGTGGTGGAGAAATACCTGAAGATCCTGATGATCCTCGTGATCGTCTGCCTGATCACGATCAGCCTGCTGGTGCTGTTCACCTATTCAAGCATCAATAACATCATTGCGCTGTCGGTCTATGCGCGGCGCACGGAGATCCGCATCATGCAGCTGGTGGGAGCCACCTGGTGGTTCATCCGCTGGCCCTTCATCTTCGAGGGGATCTTCTTCGGTTTCCTCGGGGCAAGCATTGCGTATCTGATCATCTTCGCGCTGCTCGTGAGCATGAAGCAGGCCCTGGCACTGACGGACCTTGCTCAGGCCATGCCGAGCCTCGGTGTGGATGAGAGCTATCTGTTCCTGGCGCTCGCCGTATTGCTGGTGGGACTCGGGGTGCTGGTCGGCTTCTTCGGTTCGCTGAAGACCGTCAACAACTTCCTCTCACGCGAGCTGGAACTGCAGCTGGAATCGATCCGCGTGCGCAAGCAGCTGAAGTGAGATGGGAACTGCTACAATCGGAATCCGGAGTGGGACAAGGAGAGTGAGATGAGCATGGCACAAGGCAAGCTGAACTCAGTCCGTCGCGTGACGGCGATCCTGCTCGCTGCCCTCTGCCTCGGAGGCGGTGTCTCCTGGGGCCAGAGTGCCAAGCTGGACAAGCAGCAGAAGGAAAACAGCAAGCAGGCCAACAAACTCTGGGACAAGATCCGCGAGCTGAACGGCGAACAGAATTCCGTGCAGGAAGTGATCGCCAAGATCGACCAGCAGATCTCCGCCAAGAACAAGCAGATCGACGGCATCCAGACCCAGCTCGACGAGGCCGAGACCAAGCGCAAGCAGAGTGAGGATGAGAAGATCCAGCTCGAGACCAAGGTCAGCGAGCACAAGCTGCGGCTCAGTGAGCGGGCCCGCACGCTCTACATGCAGGGCGAGCTGAGCTACGTGGACGTGATGTTCAACGTGGCGGATTTCGGTGAGCTGGTGGACCGCATGTTCTTCGTGCAGACCATTCTCGAACAGGACCAGCAGATCGTGACCGATACCAAGGCCGCCCAGGTGGAACTGCAGCAGAAGGTCACGGCGATCGGCTTCCAGATTGAGGAGATCGAGAAGATCAAGCTCAGCCTGGAGGAGGAGAAGAAGAACCTCGAGCGCCTGAGCGAGGACCAGCGCAGCGTCAACCTGGCGATCGAGCAGGACAAGAAGGTCTACCTCAAGGAGATCCGCGAGCTTGAGGAAACCAACAAGCGCATCATGAAGGAACTGGCCGCGATTGCCAGCAACAAGTCCGCCTCATTCAGCGGAGAGTGGAAGGGCAGCTTCAAGAAGCCCTGCAGCGGCACGATCACCAGCCCTTATGGCTACCGCATCCATCCGATCTACAAGACGAAGCGCATGCATACCGGCGTGGACATTGGTGCCCCGAAGGGTACGGCGATCCGGGCCAGCGGTGATGGCAAGGTGATCGTCGCCAAGTACTACGGTGGCTACGGCAACACCGTGATCATCGACCATGGCAACAACCGCACGACGCTCTACGGACATATGAGCAAGTTCAGCTGCAAGGAAGGCCAGGAGGTCAAGCAGGGAGACAAGATCGGCGAGGTCGGCAGCACCGGTACATCCACCGGCAACCACTGCCATTTCGAGGTGCGCATCAAGGGTGAACCGATCGATCCGACGAAGAGCATGTAACTCCATCTTCCCGGAGTTTGCGGGTCCCTGCGTTACACTTTAGCCACTTCCGAACATCCATAGGGGTGTGGGCAGTCCTGACTGCATCCGACACGGAGGGTTTTCTTGGAGAACAACAGCATGACCAACTTCCTCGTGCGCCTCAGCGTACTGCTGCTAGTCGCCGTCGCCAGCCTGTTCCTCGGCATGAAACTTGCCCGATCCAGCGATGGCAGTGGCACTTCCGATCTGCTGGGCCGGATCCGCGGCATGCAGAATCCCAACCTGGTCAAAAAGGCGTTTGACCTGCTGGACCGGGACTACTACACTGAGCTGGACGGCGAGACCAAGCAGAAGATGGAGTACGCTGCGGTGACCGGGATGCTCAGCGTGCTGCGTGAGGAACCCTACAACGACGACTTCACCCACTTCTACAACCCCGAGCTTTACCAGGATCTGAGTGCTCAGACCACGGGTGAATACGCCGGAGTCGGGATCCTGATGGGTCTCAGTGCCGACGGGCATTACCCGGAAATCGTGACAGTGTTCCCCAACACTCCTGCTGAGGAAGTCGGCCTGCTCAAGAACGACGTGATCGCGGAGATTGAGGGTGAGGACACCTTCAACATGATCCTGCCGGAGGTTGCCTCCAAGATCAAGGGGCCGATCAGCTCCACCGTCAAGGTCAAGATCTTCCGTGCCGGTGAGCCGGAATTCCTTGATTTCGAGATTGAACGCCGCAATGTGGAGTACAGCTCCGTCGCCGTGGCGGAGATGTATGACGGAGGCGTGGGCTACATCAAGATCTCCAACTTCGCCGAGGAGACCGGCCCGGACTTCCGCAGGAATATGGAGGAGCTCAGCGCCCAGGGTATGAAGTCCCTGATCATCGATCTGCGGGACAACACCGGCGGTGTTCTGACTGCGGCCCGCGACGTGGCTGACTGCTTCGTCGAGGAGGGGATGATCGTCGAGGTCGAGACCCGCAACAGTGATGAAAGCGCACGACTCGGCGCTGATCCGAGCACGCAGAAATTCAATGTACCCGTGGTGATCCTCATCAACGACGGTACAGCCAGTGCCAGTGAGGTGCTGACCCAGGCCCTGGTGGACTATGGCAAGGCCACGGTCGTCGGCGAGCAGAGCTTCGGCAAGGGCGTGGTGCAGGCTGTGATCCCGATGGATTACGACGAGAAGGGTGACGAGCATTCCGCACTGGCGGTGGTGATCGGCAAGTACTACACCCCCAGCCATACGGAGATCCACAAGGAGGGCATTGCACCCAACATCTGGTACGACGTCAACAACCAGCTCAAGGATGATGCCTACCTGCGTGATCTTGACGAGCGGATCATCGCCAAGAGCAAGGAGATCCAGGAACTGCGCACCGAGCTGACGCGCTACCTGCGTGCCAATGACGCGATCCTCAGCAAGGGTGAGGACGTGGCCCGCAAGCTGGCCAGCGGCATCGATGTGCCGGATGAGCCGAAGCTGGAGCCCGAGGAGGACATGGAGGGGCATCTGACCGCTGAGGCGCTCGATACCACTCCGGGACCCGAACCGGATACGGCGGAAGAGCAGAACTGAAGCGGCTCTTCCCGCCAGCGATGATGTAGAATCAGCCCGTGGCCCGTGATGGGATCTGGCCGCGTAAATATATAGATTCAGGATCTCAAGAAATGGAACGCCGACGTCCGATCCACGTCAGTCAGCGACTGGCGGTGTTCGTAGATGTACAGAACATGTTCTACTCCGCCCGCGCGCTCTACCAGCGCAAGCTCAACTTCCAGCAGCTCGCGGAGAAGGTGACGATGGGACGGCGCATGATCCGTGCGCTGGCCTACATCGTGCAGACCCCGGAGATAGACCAGAGCAGCTTCATCAACTTCCTGCACCAGGTGGGATACGAGGTGAAGAGCAAGGAGCTCAAGAAGCGCCCCGACGGCAGTGCCAAGGGTGACTGGGACATGGGCATCGCCATTGACTCGATCAGCCTGATGGACCGTGTGGACGTGGTGGCGCTGGTCAGTGGTGACGGCGACTTCTGCGACCTTGTGCGCCATCTGAAGGCGCACGGCGTACGCGTGGAGGTTTACGGCTTCGCGGGGTCCACGAGTGAGGAGCTGCGGCTGACGGCCTCGGAGTTCATCCCGCTGGACGCGGACGTACTGCTGTATGAATAGATTCCTGCTGCCAGCCGGTCTCTGTGCGTTGCTGCTGCTGCAGCCCGCAGTGTCCGGCGCGCAGCAGGTGGACCCCGATGCCGACCTGCTGACGATCCGCAGCAATGGCCGGACCCGCATCGAGATCCACGATGGCAACCAGGTGGCAGTCTATACCGGCGGCGTGCAGTTCGAGTATCAGGACTACCGCCTGGTGGCTGACAGTCTGCGCTATGACCAGGCAAGCAGCCGTGCCGAAGCCACTGGAGACGTGCTGCTGACCCAGGCCGGCAGCCGGCTGTTCACGCAGCGCGTGGAGGTCCTGATCGATGAGAACCGGCTCTGGATCCCCGGTGAGCTGAGTGGCCGGCTGGATGAGGAAGGCATGGCCTTCCGCGCTGAATCCGCCAATGTGCTGCTAACGGGCGAGGCCGGTGATCCGGCGGCGACGTATCGCATTGAACTGCTGGAACATGTCGTCGTGCAGAACGCGGAGGGCTATGAGTTCCGCACAGCGCAGGTGACGATGGATACTGCCTCGCGGCTGATCAATGTGCCCGGGGCCTTCCAGCTCAGGCTGCCGGTGGCGGATGATGCGCGCTCCGGACCGGGGGCCACCCCGCCGCTGATGCAGGATCTGCTGCTGAGCGGAGCCTCGATGACGGGTACGCTGGATGAGCAGATGCAGCTCAGCAGCCTGCATGCCCTGGCCACGGAGATCCGCGGAGAGCAGCTGCAGTTCTCATCCGGCAGCGTCACGGCGAAGTTCATTGACAACGGTCACAGCGGCACGCTGATCGACATCCTGGCGACGGGCAACCCCGTGCGCGGCTCGCTGCGGCAGCCGGACCAGGACCTGAGCTTCAGCGCCCAGAACATTGCGGGAACAATTGACCCGGGTTACGGGTCGCAGTTCATGCTCAGCGGAGGGATCGATCTCTCCGCGGACCTGGCCCTGCTGAAGAGCGACCTGCTCAGCATCGTGCAGGACCAGAACGGTGTACGGATTGTCTTTCCGGAGGGACTGGAAGCGGGGATGGCGCTGGACGTGATGAGCGGCAATGAAGGCCTCGACCTGTCGGAGATCCTGCACAGATAAGCTCTGAGATGAAAAGCCTGATTGCCAGCCTGTTTGCCGCGCTGCTCAGCCTCGTGCTGCTGCCGCAGGCCGCGCAGGCGCTTGACGGCAAGATCACCAAGGTTGACCCGCCCAGTGCCAAGCAGGGCCAGACCGTGATGCTGACCGTGAGCGGCACGGACCTGCCGCAGGGCGGCGTTTCGTTGGACTTCTTCCCGCAGCGCATCCAGCTCGTGAAGGTTCTCTCGGCCAGCGCGGATGAGATCGTGGCCCAGATCCGCATTCCGCAGACGGCACCTGCGGGTGACTATAACATCCTTGTCTACAACCATCTCGGCGAGGAGGCCTTCGCAGAGAAGATGTTCCGGATTGACAGCGATCTCGTGGTGCCGGTCGTGACGGACTACGACCCGAAGGTGATCGCCGAGGCTGACAACGGCTTCGCGCTGCTGCTGACCTGTGACGGCATGTCCGAGGCGGCGGCTGGACATCTCAACATCGAGTGGAGCAAGGGTGCGCTGGAACTGCGCCGCCTGCAGACGGTGTTCAGCTGTACGGGCCCGACGCAGGTCGTGGCTGCCGTGAGCGGGGCCCTGCCGGAGGGAAGCATCCGCGGGCGGCTGATGTTCGACAGTACGCCGATCTACCTGATTGAACTGACGATCCGCAGCAGCAAGGGTGCCTATGTGCTGGGCTTCAGCCCCGCCGAGCTGGAACCGACGGCCGGCCAGCGCGTGCGTCTGATCGGCTCCGGCTTTGACCAGGCATTTCTCGACGGACTCAACATCCAGCTCCTGCATGAGGAACAGCCGCTGCAGCCCAGTTCGAAGCGGCTGGAGGATGCGACCTCGATCATCCTCGGCTTCGACATGGAACTTGCCCCGGGACGCTACACCCTGATCGTTCGCCAGGCGGATGAAACCCTGCTGCTGGAGGATCTGACGGTCAAGGCCGCCGGACTGATCACCCAGCCGACGCAGAACGGCGTCAGCAATGTCAGTGGCTCGGATCCGCAGACGGATGGCGGGGATCCCGGACAGGGCAATACCGCGACTGAGAGCGGTGGGCTGGCGCCGGCCGGCGGCAACCCGGGTGGCTGGCAGCCGCGCAACACGAATCCCGCCTGGAATTCGCAGGCTGATCCCGATCTGATCAGCCTCAATCTGGCATCCAGCGAAATGGAGCCGGGGGGCAACCCAGCGCGCTTCACGCTGCAGGGCAGCCGGCTTTCCGAACTGGACGCTGACAACCTCAGCTACAGCCTGCAGCGCCAGAGCGGCGAGAGTGAGCTTCTGTTCAGCGGCTTCACCAACAACGGGATCACCTGCATCTTCGGCCCCGAGGGCGAGGACTGGCATGCCGGCGAGCGCCTGCTGCTGCGCATCGTGGACGCTGCCAACAGCATGAGTCCCTTCAGCACCGAGCTGGAACTGGGAATCAGCGGCGTGCGGGAAATGGCAACAAGTGCAGCTCCCGGCGGGACGGCTGAGAACCGCATCAGCGGCAGCGCCTGGGAGGTGGAGCTCACGAGCTTCACGGAGGGAGCGACCGGCATGGACGGCACGGTACACCTGCGCTACAGCGGTGAACAGCCGGTGCTGCCCGCGCTGCTCAGCGGCAGCTGGACCTTCATCCCTGACAATCCGAACTACAGCGTGGCCTTCAGCAACATCAGCTATGCCGGGGATCTGGCGCTCAGCGGGGCTGCGGAGAACTGGACAGCGCAGTTCAGCGGCCTGTTCGTGCCGGGAATCGTGGAGCTGACCCTGCATGATGGCCCGGATACGGTATTGGCAACGGACATCGCCTTTGACTTCCCCGCACCGGCAGCGAGGATGACGGGCGCGGCGGAGGGGCTGAACCTCGATCCGCAGAGCCTGCGCCTGGACCGCGAGAACCTCGTGTGCAGCGTGGACTTCGCGCCCTTCATTCCCAACAGTGCCGACATCGTGCGCGCCAGCCTGCTGCCTGCTCCGGCGATCGTGGCCGCCCTGCCGCAGAATACGCTGGAGGGCAGCATCGTGCGCATCAGTGCCCCGACCGGGCAGTGGGATTCGGCGGTGGACTTCGGGGCGGGGCTGCAGCTCAGGCTGGATGCGGGCATCGAGCTGGGCTGGCCGGAGGGGCAGGTGCTGATCTTCCCGGTCGGCAGCTCTGCGGCCGTGGAGGAGGAACTGAGCGTGGAGATGCCGAAGCGCCCCGTGGTGATGGAGGAGCAGGGCTTCAGCTTCACGCTCCAGCCGCGTGGCAAGGGCAGTGAACGTGTGGACTGGACCCGGGTCAAGCTCAGCTCTGACAACATGCTGCTCAACAACAACATCGACAGCTTCGCCGTATCGGCAACGGCCATCGACTTCCTCGGTGAAGCGGCGGTCAGCCTCGTGTTCCGGCGCGGGCGCGGGCTGAGCCAGGAGGCCTTTGACGCCCTGGCCGACCAGCTCGTGGATGCCGGTGAAATCCCGATCACACTCTACTGGGATGAGATCCGCTATTCCTTCCAGGGCAGTGTGGACTTCGTTCGCTGACAGCTCAGGTCAGCACTGACTTTCGGTAAAGGGTAAAACCGCTCCCACATTACGGTTAAGCGTGACAACAGGCCCGGCTGCGCTGTTACACTCCCGGCAAGGAGCAGACCATAGAGGATTACAATCCCAAGATTCTGGTTGTCGATGATGAGCCGACCTTCTTCGAACACACCCGCAGCTGCCTGGAGAACCGCGGCTATGAGGTGATCGTTGCCAAGAACGGCCGCGATGCACTGCAGATCGTGGACCAGCGCGGCATCGACCTCGTGCTGCTGGACGTGATCATGCCGGCGCTCAACGGCGTGGAGGTCACGAAGATCCTGAGGCGCAATCCGAGCACGAAGGACATCCCGATCATCATCATCAGCTCCATGACCGAGTACAAGGACCGCGTGGAGTTCTTCAAGATCGGCGCCAACGACTACATGCCGAAGCCGATTGACAACGGGGAGCTGATGGCGCGTGTCGACCTGCAGCTGCAGCTCTGCCGGCTGCGCAAGGAGGTGCGGGTCGCGAATGAGCATCTGCGCAGCCAGAATCACATGCTCGAGCAGCACATCTCGCGCATCGAGCGGGAGCTGAACATGGCGCGCGGCGTGCAGCGCGCGATCCTGCCGCCGGGTGACAAGGTCTTTCGCAACCTGAGCGTGAACTTCGAGCATCGCTCCAGCGAGGATCTGGGAAGTGACTTCATCGACTTTATGGAGGATGAATTCGGGCGCTTCAGCCTGATCATCGCCGACGTCTCAGGGCATGGCATCGCCTCCGCACTGATCGCGAGCCAGCTCAAGGTGCTGTTCGTCTCGATGAGCCAGGAGCGGGACCTGAGCCCGCCGCAGGTGATGGAGCACATCAACCAGCTCAGTACACGCTTCCTCACGGAGAATTACTACTTCACGGCGATCTACATCCGCTATGAACCATCCAGCGGACGGATGTCCGTCGTCAACTGCGGGCATGTGCCCCTGCTGTTCATGGAAGCAGAGAGCGGCAAGATCAAGCAGATCGAGAGCGGCAGCGCGCCGCTGGGCTTCTTCGCCGAGGAGAAGTACAGCGAGGTGGTGCTGCACCCCAAGCCGGGGGACATGGCGCTGCTGCTCACGGACGGGATCACGGAGCACACCAATGCCGGCAATGAGATGTTCGGGCTGCCGGGGGTTGTCAATGTGTTCCGCCGCCATCGCGAGCAGGCTCCTGCGCAGCTGATCGGCAGCCTGTTCTCGGAATGCGCGAGCTTCGGCAACAAGCCGGTGTTCGCGGATGACATCACGATCAGCGTGCTTCGTTTCGGCAGCGTACCCCAGGCCAGGCCGGTGGATGATGATGTCGAGGTGATCCGCCCGCTGGCCCGGCAGTAGGCAGTTTGATCAGCTGAACAGCTGCATGACGGCGAGCGCCGCATCCTGGATGTGCAGCCAGGCTGAACCGCCGGCTCCTGATCCCGCAGGGGCGGCAGGCAGGAAGGTGGAGAGGTACCAGTCCTTGATCATCGTGCCGAAGAACAGGCTGACGTAGCAGCCGAGGAACAGCCAGGGTCCGAAGGGCATGGCGGCGGTCTTCGTATCCTTGCCGCGCAGCTTGAGGCTGAGCCAGAGCGGAATCGCGATGATGCCGCCACTGAGGATGCCGAGAAACAGTGCCACCACGCTCAGAGGCCAGCCGAACAGCACACCGAAACCTAGCGCCACGTCTACGTCGCCATAACCCATTCCGCCGAACAGCGCGAAGATGAAGATGAAGCCGGCGAAGAACAGCAGGCCGTAGAGGCAGGACAGCCAGCCCTGGCTGATGGTATGCGGGGCTGCGAGGAACATGAACAGCACAGCGGCGATGCCGTTTGGAATGCTCACTTCGTAGGGAATCTCGGTATGCTCGAAATCGGTGACCATCCCGATCAGCCAGATGCTTGAAAGGAAGATCACGAGGATGATGTGCACGATCCCGATGTTCTCAGGGGCCACATTGGACAGGCCATATGTCGTGACGAGGTACAGGCCCAGCACCCAAAGCAGGGCGTTGCCAAGTTCCACTGCGGGATAGCGCCAGTGGATCGGGGCCTTGCAGTCCCGGCACTTGCCGCCGAGCCTCAGCCAGCCGATCAGCGGGATGTTGTCATACCAGCGGATCGGGGCCCGGCACTTGGGGCAGTTGCTGGGGGTCTTGACCCATTCATGGTCCTTCCGGTCCTCCTGCGGCCAGCGGTGGATGCAGACATTGAAGAAGCTGCCGAACACCAGTCCGAAGATGAAGACGACGATGTAGATCGGAATCGGAATGACCACTTGTCAGGCTCCAGTTGGCGGGCCGGCCGGATCCGGCCCGGAATTGACCACGCCGAAGCGCGGATTGCTTTCCCAGAAATGATTGACCGGGTTGATCCCCCGGCCGAAGATCTGCGCATGAGCGATCGCCCCGCTGATGAACTGCTTTGCGCGGCGGAAGGCCTCGGGCAGGCTGTCGCCATGCACGAGCCGGGCCGTGATCGCCGCGCTGAAGGTGCAGCCGGTGCCATGCGTATGCACTGAGTCGATGCGCTCTCCGGGCAGCAGCAGCTCTCCAGCCTCACCGAGCAGCAGGTCCGTCGGTGAGTCGGCGCTGTGCCCGCCCTTGATGATCACATTGGGGCAGCCCAGGGCATGGATCGCCTGGGCCGCACTGTACATCTGCTCCTCGCTGTGGATCTCGTGCATGCCCGCCAGTTCGGCGGCCTCATGCAGGTTGGGGGTGACAACGAGTGCCAGCGGCAGCAGTTCATCGCGCAGGGCCTGCAGGGCCTCATCGGCGATCAGGCGGTAGCCGTGCTTGCTGATCATCACCGGATCGAGCACATAGGGCAGGGAGGGGTTGGCGTGCAGGAAGTTAGCCAGCACGTGGATGATCTCCGTACTGCCGAGGGCACCGCTCTTCAGAGCGCCGATGCGGAAGTCCGCACCGACTGTTTCCAGCTGGGCCTGTACCAGATCCGGCGGCAGGCTGTCCACGCGATCCACGCTGCTGGTGCTCTGGGCGGTGATCACGCTCAGCACGCTCAGGCCGTAGACCCCGAGCGCGCTGAAGGTCTTCAGATCCGCCTGGATGCCGGCACCGGCGCCGCTGTCGCTGCCGGCCACAGTGAGGGCCACTGGCTGTTGCTGGGACACCGGAGGATTATATCCTGCAGTTCGCCTGGCCATTGCGCCCATCGGATCCGCCGGAGCATTGCGAGTGGCATTGAAATTGCCTGATCAGGTATTGGAAACACTGATTACCGGTATGGAAATTCTATACTTTAGCCACTTAATGTACCTTAATCATTATTCATCCTCTGCTTGTTTCCTTTTTGCCAACAAGTTAACCCCCTTGTCGAATGCCTTGTTAGAATCATATTAGTCATTTCTGTAGGGATACTTCTTATGCCATACACAAAAAAGGCTATTGCTACTAGACGAAGGATTGTCGAAAACGCGGCCAATCTGATCTTCAGCCAGGGTTATACCCGCACGAAGCTGGAGCAGGTGCTGCTTGCAGCCAATGTGCAGAAGGGTAATTTCTATTACTACTTCGAAAGCAAGGATGACCTCGGTCTTGCAGTGATCCGCGAGTTCGGACGCAGCAAGGTCCTGGAATGGCTGGAGAGCATCATCAGGGATGAGGCCGATCCGTGGGACAACATCACCGAGCTGGTAAGCCAGATAGCGCAGTCACCTGAAGTGCTCAAGGGTCATGGAAACCCGGTGAGCAACCTGGCACTGGAACTGAGCGGAGTCTCCGACGACTTCCGCCGCGAGATCGACGGCGTTGTCAACGCGGTGATCGATGTGTTCAGCGACCAGTTCGACAAGCTGCGGCAGGCCAGCCGGCTGGAACCGGGGTCCGATCCTCGCGAACTCGCCAGCTTCCTGTTCTGCCTGGTGGAGGGAGCCATGATGCACTACAAGGTCACACGCAACACGGAAATGCTGAGGAGCAATCTGCAGCACGGTATGCGGATCATCCGGAATACGCTGCAGAAAGTGAACCAGAATTAACTGACTGGCCGGTGGTAATTCTCAGGGTAATTCCGGGAATTACCATCGGTCAGCGACGATTCAATTCACAGAAAACCTGCAGAAGGCCTGGAATCACTGCTGGCTTCCGGCCTTGAATCCCGCCTGTACCAGGGTGTGGATGTTGAGCATGCCCACCGGCCTGTCCAGACTGTCGAGCACCGGCAGCACCATGATCGGACGCGGCTGGTGGTTTTCCATTTTCTTGAGCGCGTCATAGGCCAGGTCATCGCTGCGGATCGAGCTGGGATCAGCAGTCATGATCTCCGATACAGGGGTGGCCAGGATATCCGCCACCGTGCCGCTGCCGTGCCCGGCGCGGCTGAAGACCCGGCGCACATCGCCGTCGGTGAGGATCCCCGCCAGCTTGCCGGACCCATCGGTGATGCTCGTCCCGCCCAGGGCGTAGCTGGTGATCACCTCCAGCGCGCGGCTGAAGCTGCTGCCGAGGCTGAGCACCGGGTTCGTCTCATCCCCGCGCAGCAGATCCGCCACCTTGAGCGTCAGGCGCTTGCCGAGCATCCCGCTCGGGTGGAATACCGCGAATTCCTCAGGAGTGAAGCCGCGCATCTGCATCAGCGTGATCGTCAGGGCATCACCGAGCGCGAGCGTGAGTGTCGTGGAGGTCGTAGGAACCAGGTTATGGGGATCGGCCTCGGGGGCGTCAGCCAGCAGCAGCACGGCATCGCTGTGTCGGGCCAGCGTGCTTTCCGGATTGCGCGTGATCGAAATCACCGGAACTCCGAGTGTGCTGACCGGGCCGAGCAGGCTGGTGATTTCCGCCGTTTCGCCGCTGTTGCTGATCGCGAGCAGCAGGTCGTGGCGGTGTACCACGCCGAGGTCGCCATGCACTCCCTCAGCGGGATGCATGAAGTGCGTGGCGATGCCGGTGCTCGTCAGACTGGCGGCGATCTTCTGGGCGATGTGTCCACTCTTGCCCATCCCGGAGATGATCACGCGGCCGCGGCAGTCGAGGATCAGCCGGCAGGCTTTGCAGAACTGCTCATTGATCAGTTCGCGCTGGCTGATCAGGGCAGCGCTTTCGGTCTGGAGCACGGCACGGGCGATCTGCTGAAGCTGCTCGTCGGAGAATGACATGTGCCAGATTATAGACAGCGCCGCCTTTCAGGTGGCGACCTGGATCAGGCAGCTGCGCTCGTCCTCCTCCTGGCAGGCGCAGCTGGACTCCCGGGCCTCGAGGCCACGCATCCCGGTTTCCTGGCCGAGCTGCTGCAGATAGCCCACGTAGAAGCCGCAGAGGCAGTTCATGGAATAGCGGTCCGTGGCGAAAATGCTGTTGGTGAGGCGCAGCATCAACACCCGGCCGCGGGTGTCAATGGAGAGGCTGGCCTCACCGAGGAAGGGCAGCAGGCGTTCGCCGATGCGGCGGGCCAGGACGGGCAGGGGCATGCGCCGCAGCTCGCCGTCGCGTGCACACTGCAGCGAGTAGCAATTGCGGCCGGCCAGGTCCATGATGTCCTGGTAGCGCGTGTGATGATCCAGGGCATCGAGGATTTCGCCGAGCTGTCCCGGTCCGAGCAGTCTGCCGCTGCCGGCGAGCTCGAGCAGGCCCTGCTGCGTGATGCCGAGCCGGTCGGCCAGCGTATTGGCAAGTTCGGCGTCGTAGCGCGTCAGTGATTCGAAGATGTTCAGGAAGAGCAGCGGGTCCAGACGGTGCAGGGCGGAATCATGTTCCTCAACCGACGGTGCCGGACGTTCCGGTGCGGATGACAGCAGTTCCTGGATGCGGCGCAGGAACATCAGAGCCACCTGTCCAGCAACTCAGCCGCGGCCAGCACGTAGCGGGCCATCAGCGGCAGCATCAGGATGCCCAGCAGGCAGCCCAGCAGGCGCGAGATGATCATGTGCAGGTTGAGGCGCACGGCGTCCTCACGCGGCCGCTTGTCGGAGATGCAGTCGTCAATGATCAACGAGGCCGGCGGGTCCACGAGCACGAACAGCAGCATCGTGGCAATGCCGTTGACGATGCCTGAGAGGTTGGCACAGGTCGCCGCCAGGCTGTGGTTGTAGCTGCTGGCCAATGCGGTGCTCATCACGCCGATGCTGTAGAAGCAGGTGATGAACACGTTCCAGAACAGGATGGACTTGGGGATGCTGCCGGGGCTGAGATTGCGGCTGATGCTGGCCCGCTGTGGCATGCGCAGGTAGCTGCGCAGATGGCCGAGGCGGCTCAGGCCGTAGGCAACGGTGCGCGGCAGGGTCTTGCGCTCACCCATCACCACGATCCCGCGCTTGAAGATCGCAATGAAGGATGGAGTGAGAGCGGCCCCGATCAGCACTCCGCCGACTATGAACAGCAGGTCGACACGCAGGGCATTCAGCACGTCATGCACGGTGTAGTCGCCCTGGTTGACGCTGTCACTGAAGTTGCCGATGATCGGCGCCTGGAACATGTTGCTCAGGCGACTGATGATCACCACAGCGTTGAACAGCGAAAGGCTGGTGGCCAGGCGTCCGGCATAGACGCCGGCGGTGCGAACACTGTAGGCCAGGGTGTCGACGATGCTCATGATGCACAGCAGGATCCCTGCCATGATCATCGGGGTGACTATCGCTGCTGGAAACAACTCAGCCTGCGTTGAGCATGAACTCGATGACCACGGGTTCACCGCTGACATTGTGCACCGCGATCACGCGCAGCGGACGCGGCACGAAGCCTGAGTCGGTGCGGCGCGGTTCCCAGAGCGCCTCGAAGTTCAGGGCCTCGGAAGGATTGATGGTCTGGCGCTGGGGATTCTGCACGAAGAAGCGGTTGGCATTGTAGTCCCAGATCAGGCTGTCACCGTCCCGCACCTGGAAGTTGTGGATCTCAGAGGTTTCGTAGTCCAGCTGCACGCGCTGGCTGGTGGTGTTCAGCACATCCAGCTTGAAGCGGTAGGTCCCGGGATCGCGGCCCGGTACCACGGTGAAGTTGTAGACGAGGCCGTTGCGTTCCACGGTCTCACTGCCCATCACCTCGGGCAGGCTGCCGCTGCTGAGCGGACGGTTGTCGGGAAGCACGTCGTCGATGGTGGTCTCCACGACCTCACGGGCCTGGTCCCCGGCGTTGTCAATCGTATCCGGGACGGTGTCCTCGACGTCGCTGGCGATGTCATCCAGACGGCTGTCGTCCATGGTCACGGGATCCTCCGGCACGGCGCTGTCGTCAATCGGATTGCCGTAGCGGTCATAGCGCACCAGATCCTGGCCGTTGTCAGACGTAGGCGGCGGATCGGTGTTCATGGCCGGCTGGTAGCTGTCATCCGTGCGCGGGATGTCGTCGGTCACCGGAGTTTCGGAAGTGCCGTCGTCGAGCGGGCTGTTGTCCTGCACCGGCTGGTAGACACTGTCGCCGCCGGAACTCTGGCCACCGTTGCCCTGGTTGCCGGCTTCGGCGACATACTGCGGCTGCTCATCGCGGACCACGAAGTTGATGCGCCCGCTTAGTGCCGCGCTGGCCTGCTGGCCGGTGCGCAGGGTGTCGAGCACCATGTCGCGGATCAGGTAGCCGGTGTTGCGGCGGGACCTGATCGTACCGAGCGTGGCATAACCGAGGTTGCCGGAGGCGAGATAGTCTGAGGTTGCCAGGCGGTAGGTGTCGAAGGGCTGCACGTCCACGCCGTTGACGCGCACGTCATAGGCCTTGCTGTTGGCCATGCCGAAGCTTACCCCGCTGACCTGCGGGAAGCCCGGACGGCCGATGCTGCTTGCACCCTCGGAGAGGATCTGGATCAGCTCGGCACCACTGACTGTCAGCACCATGCCGTAATGGTCGTAGGGCAAGGCGGTATAGAGGTCGGCAAGGGTCACGTCACCCTGTTCGATGTCGCCGCGGAAGAAAGCCGCCGGCAGCAGGGCCACGTCTGCGCCGCTACGCTGGCGCAGCACGTCGCAGACATAGTTGCCGAGTTCGGTCTCGCTGCTGTAGATCTTCAGATTGCTGAAACGCTGGCTGCTGGTCCCGGCGACGCGCGACATGCGCTCTCCGAGCTGCGACTGGAACTCTGCCAGCCAGTCCACCATGTCGGAATTCTCAACCCACTTGCCGGCCATCGGCTCCAGCAGCGAATCGAAGTACTTGTTCTCCCAGTCCGCACCGGTCTGCTGGAAGGCCAGCTTCAGCAGGCCGACATTGCGGCCGTACTCACCGTCATGCACGATCAGCGTGCGCCCGACCTTCATCGGGACCTGCAGCTCGGAATGGCTCATGCCGCCGACGATCACGTCAATGTCCTGCAGCTTGCTGGAGAGGCGGATGTCCTCGTCAATGCCGAGATGGGTGAGCGCAATGATGATGTCCGACTGCGCCGCCAGCTGCGGCACGAGCTTCTCGGCGGTGGCAATCGGGTCCAGCACCTGCAGCCCGCTGAACTTCTCGGGGGGGAGCTGGTCGTCAATCTCAGCGGTTGTCAGGCCGAAGATCGCGATGCGCAGGCCGTCACGCTCGAGGATCACGTAGGGCTTGACGAAGGTCTCACCGGTGGATGCGTTGACGATGTTGGCACTGAGCACGGGGAACTGCGCCTTGCCGAGCACGGCCCGCAAGCGCTCCACGCCGTAGTCGAACTCATGCACGCCGAGACACATCGCGTCATACTTGAGCCGGTTCATGGCCTCGATGTCCAGCCAGCCCTCGAAGGCATTGCTCAGAGGCGTGCCGGAGATCGCATCGCCGCTGTCCAGCGTCAGCCAGATCATGTCGGAGTGGCGGCGCTTCTCGGCGAAGTAGATCGCCCGTTTGGCAATGCCGCCCACGGGCTTCTTGGAGTCGTAGTAGAAGCTCGTGAGGTGCCCCTGGGTGTCCCCCGTGTAGAGGATCGACACATTGCGGGACTGCGTCTGGGCCTCGGCGGCTTTCCGCCCTGCAAGCAGTGCGGCAGACAGCAGCACGGCAGTCACCAGCATGATTCTCATCAGTCTCATCATATGCATTCCGTCCCGCGGCAGGCCCCTCGGTATTCCCTCTCAACAGCCCATCCGCTTGCCGGAGTCGGTCGCGCATGCACGCAGCCGGACCCGGCAGGATGTCATATAATCGGATTGGTCCACAGTGATCACAAACATTTCAACAATGCCGAACAAGATACATGGCAAGTAAAGACAAGAAGAAGAGTCAGGCTCAGGAGCAGGCGGAAAGCCGCAGCAGTGGGGGATTCGGAGGGATCCTGCCGTTCCTGCTGGTGGCCGGCCTGTTCGTGGGACTGGCGGTCAAGCAGTTCAGCGATTCAACGAACGCGGACCGCAGCAAGGTGCAGCAGGTGCAGCAGCAGGCGCTGCAGAAGCAGGATCTGCGTGCGCTGCACCAGGCGATGGTTGAGGATGAGGCCCGGAAGCGCGAGGAATTCCGCAGTGCCAACGAGAAGGCCGGTGTCGATCCGGAGTATCCGGCATGGCTGTTCCCGCTCTATGAGGGCCTGGAAGTGTTGGAGTCGAAGCGCGAGGAAGCGGAATCAAGCCTCGGCGAGAAGATGGACATGTGGTTCGTGTCCGGCCAGGTGGATGCCCCGCTGGATGAGATCCAGCAGTTCTACCGGGACAGGCTGCAGGAAGCGGGCTTCCGCCAGACGCAGTACATCTCCATACCCAATGGCTACTCATTCAACTATGCCAATGAGTGGTATGACACGCGCTTCGAGATTGAACAGACTTCACTGGATCCGAAGCCGCAGGTACGGATCACGGTCTACAGGGTGCGGGATGATGCGGTGGACTTCAGCGCGGTTCAGTGAAGATCGGCAACCGTCACACCGACTCCCCCGTCATTGATTTCCGCAAAGCGCACGTTGCCGACGTTGCCGTGCCGCTTGAGATAGCCCTGTACGAATGTCCGCAGCCGGCCGGTGCCGACGCCGTGCATCACGCGGATGGTATGGATGTTGGCAAGCAGGCACTGG
The DNA here is from genome assembly GCA_020440605.1 of bacterium. GTDB lineage: Bacteria > 4484-113 > 4484-113 > 4484-113 > JAFGCY01 > JAHEFU01. The sequence continues at coordinate 27,635 of JAGRNT010000019.1, forward strand.
CTGATGAACACGTCCAGTTCCGCCGTCGCCTCCTCCACGGTATGCCCGTGCAGATCGATGGTGTCGCTGCTTTCGGCAGTGCCTTCGCGGAAGTTGCGCTCAGCGCGTGAGCGGGCCCGGTCGATGTAGTGCAGTGCTCCGGCCTGGCGGGTGCTGTCATTCTGGCCGGGAGCGAGGCTGAGCTTGCCGACCTTGATCGTCAGCTTCTTGCCGCCGACATTGATGTTGCATTCCTTGCCGTTCTTCGTGAACTCCAGCAGCTCGCCGCGCAGGGCGCTGCCCTCGATCATCACCTGGTCGCCGACCCGCAGTTCGCGGTCCGGCACTGCCACGGTCTGGACCGGCAGCTCATGCTCCTCAAGGATGCGCTGGAACTCCTCGCCGAATTCGGCCTTGCGCAGGTTGGCAATCCGCGCGGTCTTGCTGGCGGCCTTGACGTAGTCATCCTGCTTCTTGACGCTTTTTCGCGTACGCTCGCGCAGCTTCTTGTTGGTGGTGCGCAGCAGTTCGTCCATGCGTTCCTCGAGACGCTGCTTGAGCTGCTCCGCCTGCTTGCTGACCTTGCGCCGGGCCTCGAGCAGGTCGGCATTCAGCGCTGCATTCTCGTCGCGCAGGCGGGTCAGCTCGGCGGTCTGGCGTCCGGCTTCCGCGCGCTGCTCATCAGCTTCACGGCGCAGCAGCTCGATCTCGCCGATCGCACCGGACATCCGTCCGGCCTCCTCGCCGATCACGGATTCGGCAATCGAGAGCACGCTCGGATCAATGCCCCAGTTACGGGCGATCTTCAGGGCGTAGCTGCTGCCGGGCTGGCCATCGAGCACGCGGTAGGTGGCCTTCAGGGCCTGCTGGTCGAACTCGAGGCTGACGTTCTTGACCTCACTGCGCTCGAAACCCAGGGTCTTTAGCAGGTCGTAATGCGTTGTCACCGCCACGAGCACGGGATGCTCCAGCAGTGCTCGGATCAGGCCGTAGGCAAAGGCGCTGCCCTCGCTGGGTTCGGTGCCCGTGCCTATCTCATCGATCAGCACGAGCAGCGGGTAGTCACGCTCGCGCATCTCGCCAAGCTGCTTCCAGAGTTCGCTGATGAAATGCAGGTGCCCGGTGAAGGTCGAGAGGTTGGCAATCGTGCTCTGGTCATCGCCGATGTCGGCCATGATCCCGCTGATCACGGGCAGGGTGGCCTGGCCGGGCACGAAGCAGCCGAGGCAGGCCATCAGGCTGTAGATTCCCATCAGCTTGAGCAGCACGGTCTTGCCACCGGCATTGACACCGCTGACAACGAGGGCCTTCTCATTCTCGAAGTAGAGATCCTCGGGGATGAACTCGCCGTGCAGCAGGGGATGCACCGCCTTCTCGAGACGATAGCCGCCGCCGGGCACGATCTGCGGGCGGTTGCCGTTGATGCTGCGGCTGAAGCGCGCCCGGGCGATCACGAAATCCGTCTGGGCCAGGATCGCGAGGTTGCTGCCGAGTACCTGGCGGCGCTGGGCAACCTGCATGGCGTAATCGCGCAGGATCCGCCCGACCTCCTGGGCTTCCTGGATGAACAGGTGCTGGCGCTCACTGTTGAGCTGCGAGACCTGCTGGGGTTCGAAATAGATGCTCTGGCCGCTGCCGGAGACGTCAACGATGCTGCCCTTGAAGGAGCCTGCCATGCCGCGCGGCATCACGACCACGAAGCGGTTGCTGCGGATCGTGACCATCGGCTTGTCACCGCTGTGCTGCTCAACGCTGCTGAGCACGTCGCGCAGGCTGTTGGCAACCTCGCTCTCGAAGCGGCGCAGCTTCTGGCGCAGGCGGTCCAGCTCGGGACTGGCGCTGTCGCGGACCTCGCCATCCTCGTTGAAGACACGGCCAGTGAGCGAGACGAGATCGTCGAGACCCTGCCAGGCGGCCCAGACCTCGCTCAGCCGCGGATAGCGCTGCAGGCTGAAATGCCTGCGCCACTGCTCGAACTGCTGGGTCAGGGCGAAGAAGCGAATCAGCTGGCGGGCCTCGGCCTGGTCGATCTGCGCGCCACTGGCCATCGCGGCCCATAGTGCGGTGAGATCCTCAAGCCGGCCGAAATCCGGACGCTCGATGCTCGGGTTGCTGTCCACGAAGCGGATGTATTCCTCGGTCTGATCGAGGTTCTGCTCTATGCGCGAAGGATGGAACACCACATCGACGGACTTGATCAGACCGCGCGTGAGCTCGCTGCCCGCGAAGCCGGATATGCGGCTGAGCAGGCGGTCGAATTCCAGGCTGGCATACTGCTGGGAGGAGCTCACGTCCTGCATTCTACCCGCAGCAGGGCGGGAGCTATTCATATCTGAGTGAGACGATCGGATCAAGCTGCCCCGCGCGCCAGGCAGGGTAGACCCCGAAGCCGAGACCCATGGCCAGCATCGCCAGGCCGACGATCGCCACCCACTGCAGCGGAACGCTCGGTTGCCAGGAGACGTCCAGCGCATTCTTCATGATGATGGATACGAGTCCGCCCTGGGCATAGCCGATGGCGATGCCGAGCGCACCGCCGACCAGGGTGAGCGTCACGCTTTCCACGAGGAACTGCACGGCGATGATGCCTGAGGTGGCCCCGAGCGCTTTGCGCAGCCCGATCTCGCGGGTGCGCTCCTGCACGCTGACAAGCATGATGTTCATCACGCCGATCCCGCCGACCACGAGTGCGATCAGTGCGATCACGCCGAAGACCATGATCAGCGAATTGACGAAGCCGTTGGCGAATTCAGCCCAGTCATCCGGGGTGGTGAGCTTGAAGTCGTCATCCTTGCCGCTCTTGATGCGGCGGCTGGCACGCAGGCGGGCTTCCACGTCCTCGCGGGCCTGCTGCAGCTTCGTGGAATCGTGGATCTTGATGGCCATCCAGTAGATGTCATCATTGCCGAACAGCCGGGCGGCGGCCGTTTCCATCGGGATGTGGATGCTCTTGTTGAACTGTCCGCCGCCGTCCATCGCGCTCTTGCTCTTCAGCACCCCGACCACTCGGTAGCGTGCGCCCTCCACGGTCAGGAAGGAGCCGATGATGCTTTCCTGCTCGTCATAGAGCTCAGTCTTGATGTCGGCACCTACCACGCAGACCATCGCGCGGCCCATTTCCTCTCCGCGGGTGTAGAGCCGGCCGTAGTCGATCTCGAGGTTGTCAATCGGGAAGTAGTTCCAGGGCGAGCCGTAGATCATCAGGTTGGCACTGCGCCAGCCGTGCTTGACGAGCGCGCTGTTCCTGATGTTGCCGCCGATCACGCCCACGACGTACTCGGATTCCTTGATGGCATCCACGTCGCGGCCCTTGAAGAGCTTGACGCCTTCCGGGACACGGCCCGGTTCCATCGGGGCGTCCGGCATCACGAACATCACGTCGCCGCTGGCCATGTTCGCCATGTTGCCCTTGAAGACCTCACGCAGGCCCTCGCCGAGGGAGACGATCGTGACAACGCCGCCGACGCCGATCAGGATGCCGAGGATCGTCAGGAAGCTGCGCACCTTGTGCTTGAACACCTGGCGCAGGGCCAGCCGGAACACCGAGAGCAGGAATGTACTAGTCAAAGCGCATCGCCTCCACGGGATCCAGGCGGCTGGCCTTCCAGGCGGGGTAGACCCCGAAGATCAGGCCGATGAAGACCGACACAAGCACGCTGTAGACCAGCCACTGGAAGGGAATCACGGCGATCCAGGTGCCGTCCAGCGTGCTCTCCAGCAGCTTGGCGGCGATCGTCGCCAGGCCGTAGCCGCTGAGCACTCCGAAGATTCCGCCTGTGAGCGTGAGCATGATGCTCTCGATGATGAACTGGGTGAGTACGGCGGGGCGGGGGGCTCCGAGTGCGAGACGCAGGCCGATCTCCTTCGTGCGTTCGGTGACGCTGACGAGCATGATATTCATGATCCCGACGCCGCCCACGAGCAGTGAGATGAAGGCCACTCCGCCGAAGATCGAGATCAGCACGTTCAGGAACTGGTTGCCCATCTCCAGGAACTGGTCGGGGCTGATGAACTGGAAGTCGTCGTCCGAGGCATTGCGGATCCGCCGGCGCTGGCGCATGATCGTCGCCACTTCCTCCTTGGCGGCGCGCACGTCGGCACCGTCGGCTAGGTACATGCTGACCCAGAACACGTCGTCGTTGCCGATGATGCGTTTCTGCACGGTCGTCACCGGGCTGAGGAAGCCGGTATCGGGATTGGGAGCGCCGTCGAAGATGTTCTTGCGCTTCTCGATCAGGCCGATCACCGTGTAGTTCGTGCCGTTGAGCCGCACGCGGCTGCCGACGGCCTTCTCATGCGGTTCGTAGAGGTCCTCCATGATGTCATGGCCGATCACCACCACGCGCGAGGCACCGTTGACCTCGGCCTGGGTGAAGAAGCGGCCCTCCTCGATGATCTCAGGGATGTCGTCCATGTAGTCGGCATCAACCCCCAGCACGTGGCCGTTCGTGGTGTTGTTGCCCTGCTTGGCAATCACGCCGACGTCGATGGCGGGGATCACGTCGCGCACGAGCGTGGCCTGTTCCTCCACGGCGCGCATGTCGTCCATCGTGAACATCCGCATCTGCTGGCGGGCCTGGCCCGGGCGCTTGGGGGAGATCGGCGTCATGAAGAACACATCGCCACCCATTGAGCTGATGTTGGCCGTGAACTGGTGGCGCAGGCCCTCGCCGAGGCTGACGATGGCAATCACCGCCCCCACGCCGAGTATGATGCCGAGCAGCGTCAGGAGGCTGCGCAGCTTGTTGCGCATCAGCATCCTGTAGCCGATCATCAGGCTGAGCCAGATCGTCCTCATCAAGCCTCCGTCCGGGGCCTAGCCGCCGAACTGGATCTGTGTCTCGAAGCCGCGGACCTTGACGTAGTCGCCTTCCTCCAGGCCCTCGAGCACGATGATGTCGTAGTAGTCGGTATCACCGAGCCGGACCTCGATCTCCTCGGTCTCGGCCTTGCTGTCGGTGATCTCACCGCCCTCCTTGAGGCGGTAGACGATGTTCGTGTCAGGCTTGTCGCCGGCACGCGTGGCCCCCAGCGGGATCAGCAGCACGTCCCTGAGCACGTCGGCCTCGATCTTGACGCTGGCGGTCATGTTGCCGAGCAGCAGGCCCTCCTCGTTGTCAACCTCGATGATCACCACGAAGTTGATCAGGCCGCTGCCGGCCTGCACGCCCTGGGGGTAGATGTTCGTGACCTTGCCGCTGAACTCCTTCTCGAGGAAGGCATCGACCTCCACCGTGGCGTTCTGACCGACCTTGATCTTGCCGATGTCGATCTCGTCCACGTAGGTCCGGACCTTGATGCGGCTCAGGTCGGCGACCTTGATGATCGTGTTGCCGCCGCTGAATGAGGAGTTGATGCTGACGACGCTGTCACCGACGTCGAGCAGCTTCTCCAGCACGATCCCGCTGATCGGCGAGGCGATCTCGCTGTCACCGAGCTGCTTGCGGGCCTCGGCCAGCTGTACCCCGGCGGAGTCGTAGCTCAGGCGCGCGAGGCTGATGCTGTTGTCATTGCTGCTTTCGTCGAAGGCGCGCAGGTTCTGCTCCGCCAGCGCCAGAGAGGCCTCGGCACTGGCAACGGAGCTGCGCAGGCTGACGAGCTGGTTGCGGGCGTTGTCATATTCCTGCTGTGTGGCCCAGTCCTTCTCGTAGAGGGCCTCGATGCGCTCGAAGCTCTGCTGCTGGGTCTGCAGGTTGTCACGGGCGGCGGCCAGCTGGTTTCCGGCGTTCTCGAGCTGGGTCTCGAGCGAGGCGCGGGTGGTCTCGCTCGTGGCATTGCGGGCCTCGTCATAGCGCAGCCGGGCCTGCTTGAGGACGATCTCCTGCTGATCAACGAGCAGCTGCTGGTTGCGCTGGTCCAGCCGGCAGATCACATCGCCGGTCTCGATGCGGTCTCCTTCCTCGACGAAGAAATCAGTGATGCGGCCCGTGGCCTCACTCTTGACCTCAATGTCGGTGATCGGTTCCGTGGTGCCCGTGGCCTCCACGACGATCTTCAGGTCGCCGATGCGGGCCTGCTCGAAGTACTCGGTTTCCTCATCCTCTCCGCCCTTCGAGCCACCCTTGCTGATGATGCCCTTGCCGTCCTTCTGCTTGATGATGATCCCGGCGATGACGCCGATCACAAGCAACGCGAGCAGCACGAATCCAAGCCTGCGCCACATGTCTTCCTCCCATCTCCTTATGCCCACAGCCGGGCCAACCCGCGGTATGACGCTGCGGGAGGCGGGGCGGTTTCAGTGTCTGACTCACCCCGGCTGGGCAGCACAATGTTAGCAGGCGTGGAAGGGCAGGGGGCAGTACGGAAGGAAGATGAGACGGGTTCAGGCGGCCACTGCAAGCTGATGGAAGATACGCCAGATACCCGTGATCAGCAGCAGGCTGAGCAGCAGCAGGGCCAGACTGCCCAGCATGCTCTGGCTGCGCTCGGCTCGCAGGTAATGGCGCAGGCCCAATCCCAGCAGGATCAGGCTCCAGATACCGAACACGTCGAGGTAGCTGAGGCTGACCCAGCCGAAGCCCAGAGCCTGCTGGCCCGCCGGCAGCCAGCTTGCCAGGCCGATGCTGATTCCACGGAACTGCAGGGGTGCTGCCAGAACCTGTGGGATCTGCTGGGGGTGCAGCAGTTCCAGGCTCAGGCGTCCGAGGAAGGTCCCGAGTACGAAGGGCAGCATGCCATAGGCACTCCAGTGCAGGAAACTGGCATAACTGCGATTCAGGCCGAGCAGACGGAACAGCAGCCAGCAGAGCGTGGCCAGCAGTGCATTCATCAGCAGTGTGAGAGGAATGAATGCCAGCAGTACTCCGAGTGGCCTGAGCCAGCGCGCACTGCCTTCTGCCGGATTGCCGGCGGCCTCCAGCACGACGGGACTGGCAACAAGTTCAGCCAGGCAGAGCAGCAACCACTGCCAGGCCAGAGCTGTGATCAGGGAGCCGCGTGTCTGCAGCTCGGTCCAGACGGACACAGGCCGCACCATCAGTTGCCATGGCATAGCCAGGCTTGACTGAACATTGCCGCTCAAGATCTGAACTCCCTACTCAATGGTGATCAGTTCGCCGAACTCGGGAATTTCCTTCTTGATCGCCGTTTCCACGCCCATCTTCATATGCACGGTGGAGATCGAACAGCTCTGGCAGGCTCCCATCAGGCGGATCAGCGCATTGTTGTCTTCAATCGCGACGAGCTCAAGATCCCCGCCGTCCATCTGCAGGAAGGGACGAACCTTTTCCAGCGCGGCCTTGAGGCGGGTTTCGAAATCCTCTTCCGCACCTCGCTGAGGTCCGGCGCATCCGCAGCTCGGTCCGCAGGGTTCCACGGCCCGGCCGTAATCAGTCTGTGCGCGCGCAGCGGCGATTTCGTCCAGATGCTGGTCGTTTACCTTGCTCATGCCTGTTGTCACGGCTCCCTAGATAAGCTTACGCCGCACAAGTACCACCTTGCCGAGGATTTCCACCTCATCGGGATACTTGAGCACCTGCGGCCGGTAGTTTGAGTTCGCCGGCTGCAGGATCACCGATTCATTCTCGAAATACACCTTCTTTACCGTGGTCTGCCGGCGGTTAACCTGCACCACGGCGATATCTCCGTTGCTTACCTGGGTGGCGGGGCTGACGATCAGGGTGTCCCCGTCAAGGATACCAGCCTCCAGCATGCTGTCACCCTGCACGATCAGGCCGAAGCTCTTGGGGTCGTACATCATCTCGTCTTCGGAAAGAACGAGCTTCTCGATGTCGGCATGGGCCTCGATCACGTTGGCATCCTTGAGCAGGCCTGCCGGAACGGTGTCGTAGACGGGCATCGCGCGGCGCGGCGCGGCGGCCATGGCAGCACTGGAACCATTGCTGCCGGCGGGCTTGCCCTGGATCCCGGAAATCAGCTGCTGCAGGGCCTGGGTGGTCGGATCCCCGCCGCTGGTTTCACTGGGAGTGGACTTCACGAAGTCTTCACTGAGGATGCCGCTTGTCACGACCAGTTCGTCGTAGGGAAACTGCAGGATCTCACTGAAGCGCTTGAGAATCTTGGGGCTCGGACGGCGCTCGCCGTTTTCAATGCGGGAAAGGTAGCTGTTGTTGATACCGGAAGCATCCGCCAGATCAAACTGGCTCATGCCACGACGCAGACGCAGGTTGCGCAGAAGGGTACCGATCTCAGCGTAAGGCTTGCCCTCATTGCTCGTTATCTTGGGCATACGAAACTCCTACAATATTCAACAATCACCGTTTGAAACTATTGGTGATCCTTTAATTAAGGCAGTATGGTTGACACCGCCTGAGTTAATATTATCACAAATGCTTACAAATTTCCCGCGAAATGCAAAAAACTGGGCAAATCAGGGCCGAATACAAGCCGAATTGTAAGATTTATCCCCAAAAGGTCAACGCAAAGGCGACAATTTAACAAAAATTTAACTTTCGCTTAAGCTTTGTCCTTCTCAGCTCTGAGTCGTGCCCGGCGCTCCTGACGGGACTCTCCGCCGCCGAATCCACTGCCGCGGTTTTCCACAGTCTTGCGCGCCTCATCCCACTTGCGCAGCTGTGTATAAGCCCAGATACAGACGAGGATCAGCACGATATCGACGATCTGCGAGACGGTCAGGGTGAAACTGCCCATCAGTGGAATACGGTGCTGGGCATCGACATGGCGGAAGGGATCCTCAATCGTGGTGCGCAGCAGGCTGTAGCAGAACACGAAGGTGATGTAGTTCGCGCCGCGGGGCAGGACCTTGTCAATATAAATCTTGCGCCAGACCACGTAGCAGACAATGAAGGTGATCACGCCCACGAGCAGGCCATACAGCTCAGTCGGGTGGCGGAGGATGATTTCGTCGCGCGTCTCCGCAGTGTGATAGGCATCGTAGGGGAAGTTCATGGCCCAGGGACCTTCCCACTTGAAGCCGAGGATGTCACCGTTCATGAAGTTGCCGATGCGCACGAGGATCACACCGACAGCTACGCCCGGCGCAAAGCTGTCCATGACCTCAATGAAGTTGATCTGGTGTCGCTTGAAGTAGAAGTAGGCTGCGATCACCCCGGCGATGATGCCGCCGTGGAAGGACAGGCCGCCGTGGTCAACGCGGATGATCTCCTGCGGATTCGCCACGAAGTCGCTGAGGTTGGTCAGGACATAGACCAGGCGTGCTCCGGCGATTCCGGCGAAGATGATGTAGACCAGGCCGTCCCAGATCAGGTCGCCCTTGCGTCCGATCCGGTCCAGCAGGCGGGCACCGATGTAGCTGCCCAGCAGCATGGAAACCGCCATCATGATGCCGTACCAGCGGATCTGCAGGTTGTCGCTTATTGCAAATGCAATGGGATCCATTCAGTCTTCCTCAGCCTCAGGTGCGGCAATTCTAGCACCCCCGCTCCGCTTCGGATTGCAAGCTGCATACAAGTCGCGGCAATGTTGATGTTTCAAGCGAACCTGACAAGCGGTCAATAATATTGACGGATTTTGACGCATGCCCTTTACAAGTGTTTAGTTTAGTGCTAACATGCACATATGGCCTGTTGATTACTTCTCCGCTGGGGGAAGCTCTCGGGACAAACTATTCTATAATTACCTTTGAGTTTGGAGCTGGTGATGTCGAGACAGCAAACAGATGATCGCTTGAAAGCTCTCCAGATGGCTACGGACCAGATCGAAAAGCAGTTCGGCAAGGGTTCGATCATGAAGCTGGGAGATCGTGCGATACGCGTTGAGGATGGCGTGATTCCTTCGGGAAGCCTGTCCCTCGACATTGCGCTTGGAATCGGCGGCATTGCCAGAGGGAGGATCGTGGAGGTCTACGGACCGGAATCCTCCGGAAAGACGACACTTGCTATGCACATGATGGTTGAGGCCCAGCGTCTGGGTGGTCGCGTGGCGATCATCGATGCGGAGCACGCCATGGATCCCGAATACGCGGCCAGGCTTGGCCTCGACGTGAATGAACTGCTGATCAGCCAGCCCGACACGGGTGAGCAGGCGCTGGAAATCGCCGAGATGCTCGTCCGCAGCGGTGCCCTGGACATCATCGTGATCGACAGTGTGGCGGCCCTCGTTCCCCGGGCGGAAATCGACGGGGAAATGGGTGACAGCCACATGGGACTGCAGGCCCGGCTCATGAGCCAGGCCCTACGTAAGCTCACGGGAATCACCTCGCGTAGCAAGACGGCGTTGATCTTCATCAACCAGGTACGTGAAAAGATCGGTGTGGTCTTCGGCAATCCGGAAACCACCACAGGTGGACGGGCGCTCAAGTTCTATTCCAGCATGCGGATAGAAGTGCGGCGTTCGGACAGCATCAAGATGGGAACGGACATCGTCGGCAACCAGGTGACCGCCAAGGTCGTCAAGAACAAGCTGGCACCGCCCTTCAAGAAGGCCACCTTCGACATCATCTTCGGCAGAGGCATCTCCAAGTCCGGTGACATCCTCGACCTCGCGGTGGACAACAAGCTCGTCAACAAGAGTGGCAGCTGGTACACCATGGGCGACGAGAAGCTCGGTCAGGGACGTGAGAACGCCAAGCAGTACCTTGAGGAAAATCCCGCTCTCCAGAACTCGCTCGAGAACGAGCTGCGAAAGATCCACGGCCTGCCCCAGCTGGGACATGCCGAAGCCGCGCCGGAGGTTCCCGCGGCTGAGGAAGCCTCGTAGCTCCAAGGCGTAAATAAAACCTGGAGAAGACGATGACCCCCACATTACTGGCAGTCATTGCCATTGTGGTCGGCGCCCTGGTCGGGGCCGCGATCGGCTACTTCCTCAGCGCGCGTGCGATGGCTCAGCGCGGCGAACTGTCTGAGAAGAAGGCCGAGGCACTGCTGAAGGATACACAGGACCGCGCGGACAAGCGTGCGTCTGATCTGCTGGCCGAGGCCCGCAAGGATGCCGAACAGATCACTAAGAAGGCCAACGACCGCGCGAGTGAGAGCGTGCAGCGCGCCAAGGAAGGCGAGCAGGAGCTCCGCCGGCGTGTCAAGGAATTCGAGAAGCGTGAGGAACTGCACGTCAAGGCTGAGCAGACGCTCACCGAGCAGCTCGACAAGGTGGACAAGCGCCGCACTGAACTGGACCGGCGCAGTGCCAACCTCGACAAGCGTGAGAAGACCATTGAGAACCATGAGGATCTGATGCGCATCGAGACCGAGCGCATTGCCAACATGGATCAGGATCAGGCCCGTCGCGAAGTGCTGGCCCGCATTGAGGACGAGGCGCGCTATGAATCCGCCAAGATCCGCAAGGAACTGGAGGATGAGGCGCGCAATGAGGCCAATGAAATCGCCCGCAAGCTGATCCTCAAGGCCGTGTTCCGCTGCGCGGTTGACCATTACAGCGACAGCCTGATCACCACCGTCGAGATCAAGAACGACGAGATGAAGGGCCGGATCATCGGCCGCGAGGGCCGCAACATCCGTGCCATCGAGGCCGCCACCGGCGTGGACGTGATCATCGACGATACCCCGAACGTGATCATGCTCTCCAGCTTCGACGGCGTGCGCCGCGAGGTTGCCAGGCAGGCCGTGGAGCGCCTGATCCAGGACGGCCGGATCCACCCCGCGAAGATCGAGGAAGTCGTCTCCGACGCCCAGAAGGCCGTGGATGAGGAAATCTGGCGGGCCGGCCAGGAGGCGACCTTCAAGGTCGGCGTGACCGGCGTCAACCCGGAGATGATCAAGGGCCTCGGCAAGCTCAAGTACCGTACCTCCTACGGCCAGAACGTGCTGGCGCACTCGATCGAGGTTGCCATCATGTCCGGCGTGATCGCCGCCGAACTGGGAATCCCCGTCAAGAATGCCAAGCGCGGCGGCCTGTTCCACGACATCGGCAAGGGTGCCGGTCCCGAGATGGAGGGCAGCCACACCGAGGTCGGCGGAATCATGGGCCGCAAGTACGGCGAGAACTCCGTTGTCATCAACTGCATCGAGGGTCACCACGGCGACGTGGAAATGACGATCGAAGCCTGTGTGGTGCAGGTCGCCGACGCCATCAGTGCGGTGCGCCCCGGTGCCCGCGGTGAAGCGCTGACGAGCTACATCCAGCGCCTGCGCCAGCTCGAGGACATGGCGATGAGCTTCGCCGGTGTGGAGAAGGTCTTCGCGATCTCCGCCGGGCGTGAGCTGCGCGTGATGGTCAAGCCGGACATGATGGATGACATCCTGACCTATGACCTGAGCCGCCAGATCGCCAAGCGCATCGAGGAGGAGATGGAGTATCCCGGCACGGTCAAGGTCACGGTGATCCGCGAGACCCGCGAGATCGCCACTGCCCGTTAGGGCAGGCCGTGGGTGCTACAGTAGTGGCATCCCACAGCCAGGATTCATCAGGATGAAGCATTGCCATTTTGCATTGGCGCTGTTGTGCGCGCTGCTGCCGGTCTGTCTCGCGCAGGCGGCGGGTGATCCCTACCTCGGGCTGCGTCCCACGCCGAACACGGATCCGCCGGGCCTTCTGATCGAGGTCGTGCCCGGTGCTCCGGCGGAAGCAGGCGGCCTGCGCAGCGGTGACGTGATCACGGCGATTGATGGCGTGCAGATGACGGATGCCGTGGATGGCAATTATTCAGCCATGCTCTCCGCAGCTCTGGAAGGCAGGGAGATCGGTGATGTGCTGCTGTTCTCCGTATTCCGCAGCATACCGAGCGTCGTGCTCCGTGATGGCGCTGGCGAGCAGATCAGTGATTTCCCGCTGGAGGAACTGCGCGAGCGGATCGCAGCACTTGGCAACGGCGAGAGTCTGAGCCTGAATGCCGAGCGCCAGCCGGTGGAACTTGAGATCAGCGTGATGCTCGGTCCGCGGCCGGATACGCTCGGTGAGCCGATTCCCGCCAATGACGAACTGCCCTGTGATGTCGTGGATCTGCGGGCCAGCCTGCCGCAGTTCCGTGATGCACTGATTGAAAAGGCCGGAATCGGGGCCGATTGTGCTGACCTGAATGAGCGCCTCATGCGCCGGGCCACTCCTGATGATGGCTACCGGTTCCAGCGTACGGCCTATCTGCTGCGTGACGGTCTGAAGGGCGAGGCGGTGACCCGCAGCCTGACGGGTAAGCTCACGGAAAGCATGGTAGCGGGGATCAGCGGCTACACCCAGATCCAGTATACCCTCGCCGAGATGATGGACATCTATGGCGCGGACTTCCCGGAACTGGCTGACAACAAGGATGGCACGCTCGATGATGACCTCGCGCTCCTGTCAACCACGCTCACGGAGTCGGATGCTCTTGTGCGCGAGGCCTTTGCCGGATTCAGTGAGGAGGAGCTGGCCTTCATGGATGCCCAGCGCCTGGAACTCACGGAAGCCTTCCGCCAGTACACATATATTGACAGTGAGGATCAGAACAGCCGGCGCGTGGCTGACAACAAGCGTCTGATTGCTCTGGCAAAGCGGGTTGACCATGCGAAGCTGCAACAGGCCCAGCTGCGGATGGCGACCCTGGCCCAGGTGGGCTTCCTGACCCGGCTGGAGCAGGGACTGCGGGCGCGCTATGCTGACAACCTGGGCGATGTTGAACTGCTGCGGATGGAGACTCCCGCCGGTGACATCGTCGTCAGCGGTACCGGCAGTCACTGGCAGCGCAGTGATGACGCCGTCTGCCGCATCGATCTGGGCGGTGACGACTTCTATTCCAACAGCGCCGGCAGTGCCACGGGACCCGCACATCCGCTGGGCCTGCTGATCGAGTTCGGTGGCAATGATGCCTATGAGTCAACCACTTCCTATTGCCAGGGCAGCGGCAGCATGGGCTGCGGCCTGCTGATCGACATGTCCGGGGATGACAGCTACATCGGCCTGCAGTGGGCCCAGGGGACGGCCTTCCTTGGCTGTGGTGCGCTGATCGACTACAGCGGGGATGACAGCTACCGCGGTGCGGAATTCTGCCAGGCAGCGGCGCTGTTCGGCAGTGCCGTGCTGTTTGATCTCGCCGGGGATGACCGGATGGATGCGCACATGAAGAGCCAGGCCTTCGGCGGATCGCGCGGGGCGGCACTGCTGCTGGATGCCAGCGGCGATGATGAACGCTATGCCAAGGGCCGGTACCCCACAGGATATGGCGATGCTGGAATCTTCGATTCCTGGAGCCAGGGTTGCGCCCAGGGCTTCCGCAACATTGCCTCCGGTGGGATAGCCGGCATTGTGGACCTGGAAGGCCGGGATTACAACGAGGCCGGCAACTTCAGCCAGGGTGGCGGTTACTACTTCGGCTATGGCTTCTTCCACGACGTCGGCCAGGATGCCGACCACTACGTCGGCAGCCGCTACAACCAGGGTTTCTGCGCGCACCAGGCGGTAGGCGTGTTCCTGGAGGAGGGTGGCAATGACTGGTACCAGACGCGTCAGAGCGTTAGCCAGGGACTGGCCTGGGATGAATCCTGCACGGTGTTCATTGACTACAACGGAAATGACCGCTACGAGGGCGGCGGCGGATTCTCGCAGGCCGCCAGTGCCCACAACTCAGTCTGTCTGATGTGGGACATGCTCGGTGATGATGTCTACGACTATCCTGCCGGCCAGGCCCGCGCCGGAGGCAACGATTACCACGGCGGGACATCACTTTCGATGTTCATTGACAGCGGAGGAGGGAATGACAGCTACAACTCCGACAGCAGCGGCAACGACCTGATCCGCGGCTGGCCGACGCATGGCTTCTTCGCGGACCTGCCGGGCAGTCTGGCAGCGGCGCTGGAGGGTGATGCCTGGCAGGCCCTCTGGCGGGATCCGCCCCCGGCGCAGGAGCAGTAATCCCGGCATAGGCGGGGCAGGGGCTTTGCTATCATTGCTGCATGGATCACGAGCTGTTCATGCATCTGTGTGCCCTGGCGCGACTGCGTCTGGATGAGCGCGAAACGGCTGACTTCGAACGAAAGTTCGCCAGCATGCTGGCGATGGTTGACAGCCTCTCGCAGTGGGAGCCGGCGGATGCCGGACTTGCAGGCGTGGATGGCGGGCTGCAGATGCGTACCGACAGCGTACGTGACTACGAATGGCCCGAGGGCACGGTGCACGACTACCGCGTGCCGATGATCATCGACTTCGAGGGTGAAGGCTGATGCGGGATCTGCTGGCGCGTACTGCGCATGAGCTGCTGGAGGAGATCGGCAGTGGAGACCTGGACCACAATGCCCTGATGGAGACTCAGCTCGGCTTCGCCCGAGAGATAGACGGCGAGCTCAATGGCTTCACAGCCTGGGCGGATTTCCAGGGTGAGCCGGGCTGGGAACTGGACCTCAGTCCGGACCGTCCGCAGGGCCTGAGCCGGATGCCCTACGCCGCCAAGGACCTGTTCGCCACGCGCGGACTGGCGACCACGGCCGGCAGCCGGATCCTTGAGGGTTATGCCCCGGACTTCGACGCCAGCGTGGTCGGACATCTGCGCGAGGCCCGCAACCACCTCGTCGGCAAGACCAACATGGATGAATTCGCGATGGGCAGTTCCGGTGAGAACAGCGCCTATGGCCCAACGCGCAATCCCTGGGACCGTACACGCGTGGCCGGGGGAAGCAGCAGCGGCAGCGCCAGCGCCGTCGCGGCCTGCCAGAGCTTCATGGCACTCGGGACGGACACCGGCGGCAGCATCCGCATCCCGGCGAGCTTCTGCGGCGTGGTGGGCTACCGCCCGACCTACGGCCTGCTGAGCCGCTACGGGATGGTGGCCTACAGCAGCAGCTGCGACCAGGCCGGGACCTTCACACGCAGCACGCTGGATGCCGCTCTGGCCATGAACACGATGAGCCATCCCGACCCGCTGGACAGCACCTGCCGGGCCAGCGAGGGAATTGACTACTACCAGTCCGCGAAGCAGGCGGTGCACTGGAACAAGCTGCGCGTGGGCACGATCCGCCAGTTCAGCGATCCCGCGAAGATCGACGCGGCGGTGCTTGCCAATTACGAGCGCTCGCTGGACATTCTGCGCGAGGCCGGGGCCAGCATCACCGAACTTGATTTCAGCGTTGCCGACTACTGCATCCCGGCCTACTACGTGATCACGGCGGCTGAGTGCAGCTCGAACCTGGCGCGCTATGACGGCATCCGCTACGGGGCCGAGCCTGAGGGCCGGGAGCTGCTGGAGCGCTACATCGACGTGCGCTCGCGCGGCTTCGGCGAGGAGGTCAAGCGCCGCGTGCTGCTCGGAACCTACGTGCTGAGCAGCGGCTACTTCGATGCCTACTACAACCGCGCCCGTGCGATGCGCGCCGAGATCAGCCGCAGCATGGCGGAGATGTTCTCCCAAGTGGATGTGATCCTCTGTCCGACCAGCCCCAACGTGGCCTTCGGTATCGGCGAGCGCATGGACGACCCGGTGGCGATGTACATGTCCGACCTCTGCACGGTATTCGTGAACCTTGCCGGACTATGCGGCCTGAGTATGCCGAACGGCTTCGCGGCTGCCGGCGACGAACAGCTGCCAACCTCGGTGCAGTTCGTCTGCCCGGGTTTCCACGACAGCCTGCTGCTGCGGATCTGCGCACAGTTCGAGCAGCTCAGCGACTGGCACTACACCCCGCCGGCCTGGGTGCTCAAGCAGCTGGGGGCCTGATGCCTGCCGCGGATACCGGCACTGTGGTACAGAGCGTGGACGCGGTGATCCCGGCCTACAATGAAGGACCGCGCGTGCTGGCTGTTGCCAGGATCGCCCGCGACAGCGGCCTGTTCGGCCGCGTGATCGTGGTTGACGACGGCAGCAGCGATGACACGGCTGCAGTTGTCACTGCGGAATCCGGTCTGGAGCTAGTACGGCATGAACGCAATCGCGGCAAGAGCCAGGCGATGCGCAGCGGCTTCGAGGCCAGCCAGGCGGAACTGCTCTGCTATCTCGATGCGGACCTGCTGAATGTCACGGCAAGCCATCTCGCAGACCTGCTGGAACCTGTGCGCAGCGGACGGCACTCCGCCAGCCTCGCAGTGTTCACCGGGGGCAGGGCCCTCACGAGCCTGGCGCAGCGCATCTCACCACTGATCAGCGGCCAGCGCTGCATCCGCCGGGAGCTGCTGGAGAGCTTCACGGACTGGGACAGCCGCTTCGGTGTGGAAAGTTCACTCAATGACCATCTGGAGAAGCTTGGTGTGGAACAGTGCATCGTGGAATGGCCGGGAGCCGCGCAGGTGATGAAGGAGGAGAAGCGCGGCTGCATCGCCGGCTTCACGGCCCGCCTCGGGATGTACCGGGACATCCTCGCCAGCAGGCTGCGGCGGCACTGAGCTCTATAATCTGCGCATGCTGATCGCCATGTCACAGCTGAATGCCGTCGTCGGCGGGCTTCTGCCCAACGCCGAACGGATCATCGCGGCGGGTGAAGAAGCCCGGGCTACTGGGGCTGAGCTGCTGCTCACGCCCGAGCTGAGCATGACCGGCTACCTGCCGCAGGACCTGGTGCTGAAGCCGCACTTCATCCGTGAGCAGCGGGAGCTGCTGGAGGGCCTGGTCTGCAGCAGGCTGGCACTGCCGGCGCTGGTGGGCTTCATTGACACTGATGAAGATGAACATATCTACAATGCGGCTGCCTACATCGAAGGCGGAAAACTGCAGCGCATCATACGCAAGAGCCTGCTGCCGACCTACGATGTCTTCGATGAATGGCGCTGGTTCAGGCCCGGTGACAACCCTGAGCCGATCCTGATCGGGGGCCGGCGCGTGGCCGTGACGATCTGCGAGGACATCTGGGATGACGGTTACGACATCAAGGTCGTCAGAAGGCTGGCGGCGGCCGGTGCGGAGCTGATCGTCAATCTGAGCAGTTCGCCCTACCGCCAGGGCAAGCAGGCACGCCGCATTGAACTCTGCAGCGAGCACGCGCAGAGCACGGGCCTGCCGCTGCTGTACTGCAACATGGTCGGCGGCCAGGATGAGCTGATCTTCGACGGCAAGAGCATTGCCGTGGATGGCCGGGGACGGCTGATCGCCAGTGGCAGGGCCTTTGCGGAGGACATGCTGCTGGTTGATCCGTTCAGTGAATCTGCGGAACTGAGCGATACCCACGAGCATGACGGCAGCGAGGACCTGTTCCGCGCACTCTGCCTGGGATTGTCAGACTACTTCCGGAAGAGCGGCTTCAGTGACGCCCTGCTGGGCCTGAGTGGCGGAATTGACAGCGCGCTGACGGCCTGCCTTGCCGCTGAAGCGCTCGGCTCCGATCACGTCTGCGGACTGGCGATGCCCTCGCGCCATACCGCTGAGATTAGCAACACCGATGCGGAGCTGCTCGCGCGAAACCTCGGGATGGAGTTCCACGTCTTTCCGATCGAGGAGAGCGTGGCGCTGGCTGAGCAGCGCTTCATGGAACGCATGGGACAGTACAGGAGCGGACTGACGCGGGAGAACCTTCAGGCCCGCGAGCGCGGCAAGATCCTCATGGAGGTTGCCAACGACCGCGGCAGCCTGGTGCTGGCCACCGGCAACAAGACGGAGTACGCCCTCGGTTACAGCACGCTCTACGGCGACATGTGCGGCGCGCTGGCCCCGATCGGGGATCTCTCCAAGCCGCAGGTCTACCAGCTCGCCCGCTGGTACAACGCCTGGCGCGGCAGCGAGATCATTCCGCTGCGTAGCATGGAGCGTGAACCCAGCGCCGAACTGCGTGAGAACCAGGTGGATCCGTTTGACTACGAGCGCACAGGCCCGCTTGTCGATGAGATCGTTGTCAATCAGCGCAGTCTGGCGGAGCTGCTGAAGCTGGGCTACACACGGGAGGAGGCTGAACAGGCCTTCCGCCTGATCCGCATGAATGAGTACAAGCGCTGGCAGGCCCCGCCGATCCTCAGGGTCACGCGCAAGGCCTTCGGCAGCGGCCGGCGTTTCCCGCTGGTCAACTGGTACGGCGAATAGACGGATGCAAGGAGTGAGTGGATGCTGAAGAAGATCGGATCAATCATGGCCGCTGGCCTGTTTGCCATCCTGCCACTGGTGATCACACTGGCGGTGCTGACATATCTGTTCAACATGATCTATGGCTGGCTGGGACCGGAAAGCGCTTTCGGGCGTTTCGTGGGCCGCCACGCCGAGAAGCAGTTCGAGGCAGTGCTGCTGTATGTTGCCACGCTCGTGGTGATCCTGCTGCTGATCTTCCTCGTCGGCCTGTTCACCCGGGGCCAGGCCGGCACGCGCTATGACAACATCCGCAGTGCCATCGGCAAGTACATCGCCAGCCATGTGACGGGCATGATCAAGAAGATCCCCTTCATCAATACGGTCTACAACAGCGCGGAGCAGGTGGTGGACCTCTTCAAGCAGCGGGATGAGGATGCCGTGCAGTCTATGAGCAATGTGGTGATTGCCAGGATTTCACAGAATACGCAGATTCTCGGCGTACTTGCCAGCAAGAAGCCGGTGATGGTCGGCGATGTGCCGCACTACTTCGTCTACTGGCCCAGCACGCCGGTGCCGGCATCGGGCTTCAGCTACATGGTGCCCTGCGAGGATGTTGTTGACATAGATATCTCCGTCGAGGAAATGACACGGGTCTATGTCTCCTTCGGCAGCCTGGGACCGATAATCATGAATTCCAAGAAGCAGCTGTTCCTCGACGGGCGTGAGGCAAGCGGCAAGACCGGGGGATTGATGGATGAAGCGCAGGCACTCCCGGACACTTCGGAGGATGAAGCTGGAAATTGATAAGGTGGACCCGTGGTGGTTGTGTTATATTAGTTAGCCCGTTTCCCGGGGGTATAGCTCAGCTGGTAGAGCGCGTCGTTCGCAATGACGAGGCCAGGGGTTCGAATCCCCTTACCTCCATATACCGGGAATACTCAGCCCCTGCCACCGGCGGGGGCTGTTTCATTTCCGGCCGAAGCCTGCCGGATGTTCCGCAGAAAAAACAAAAGCCCCCATCCCACATGGCGGCTTTCGTCTGAACTGGTTTTCATCCCTTACCGGAACAGGTCCGATACCCATCAGGATGTGCGCCCGGAAGTGAATGTTCATGGATTCCGGGAGATTTCCCTCAATTGGAATGATTCTCTGTTCTCGATGGATTCAGTGAGTGAGCATGACTGCCATTAACATTGTGCGGTGGCTGAGCAGCCGAACAGATATCTGATCCCCGCGGGGAGGCATCGCGTCGAGGAGGAGATCCAGCGCAGCCGCTTCATCACGAGCATTGCGCACTGTGCCAGCCGTGAGGAGGCGGAGCGCTTCGTGGCTGAGCTGCGCGCGGAATTCCCGGATGCCACACATAACTGCTGGGCCTACATCGCCGGTCCTCCCGGCAGCCAGCTGCATATCGGCATGAGCGATGACGGCGAGCCGAAGGGCACTGCCGGGCGGCCGATGCTGACGGTGCTGACGCATTGCAAGGTGGGAGAGATCGCCGCGGTGGTGACACGTTACTTCGGCGGCACGAAGCTTGGCACCGGCGGGCTGACCCGGGCCTACGGCGGCGGGGTGAAGCTGGCGCTCGATAGCCTGCCGACCACCGAGAAGATTGACTGGCAGCCGCTGACACTCACGATTGATTATCCGATCCTCGATCAGCTGCGGCTGCTGCTGGCCCCGCATGAGGCGGAGGTTCTGCAGGAGCAGTTCACGGACCGGGTGCGCATTGAACTGCGCCTGCCCCGCGAGCAGATTGATGCGTTCCGGC
Organism: bacterium; assembly: GCA_020440605.1. Lineage (GTDB taxonomy): Bacteria > 4484-113 > 4484-113 > 4484-113 > JAFGCY01 > JAHEFU01. The sequence continues at coordinate 48,169 of JAGRNT010000019.1, forward strand.
ATGCTGTGACGGAACTCTCCAGTGGCCGTGCTCTGATTGATCTCGGCTAGACGCTGGGATCGTAGAGCGGCAGGATGATCCGGCTGGACTGGCCGGGCCCGAACTTCAGCGAATTGTTCTGCACCACGGCAGTACCGGGGTTGAGCAGGTCGTAATACTTGTCGCCATTGCCGGGGTTGGGGTTGTACTTGGGGAAGTTGCTGCCCTGGACATGCAGCACCACCTGGTGCCCGGCACCGAAGACATAGGCCCGGCTGCCGAGGTTGAAGTTCAGCTCCACGGTCTCGCCGCCGGAGTGGTCGCCGGGGGAGGCGTGGCTCAGGCGCATCACGCTGTCGCTGACGAGCATCAGCGTGCCGTCGGGGTAGCGGTCAATCAGCTTGACGCAGACATCGCTGTCAACGGCGTCCGTGGAGACGAAGAGCTGCACCATCACCGGGCCGGCAATGCTCATCGGCGAACCGAGCGCCGTGCCCGTGAACTCGAGGATGCGGCTGTCCGGCAGCAGCGCAGCCTGGTTGTACGGCCCGGCCGGCAGGGGCACGCTGTCCCAGATGGTCGGCAGCAGATTGCCGCCGATGGTGGACACCGGGTTGGCAGGATCCAGGCTGAAGCCCAGCAGGCCGGGGCTGGCTTCCTCAGTGGCATCGAGGCTGCCGCTGCTCGTCATGTGCAGGGAGAGCGGCGTATACGGCGGCGGCCAGTCCGGGAATTCGTACCAGGTGTTGGCAGGTTCCGTGCTGTCCAGCTCCTCACCGACGAAGTAGGCCAGCACGTGATTGCTGGAGGGCGGCTGCTTGAGCGGAATCGTCAGCAGGGCGGCACCCCATTCCACGCCATCCCAGGTCTCGTTGGGCAGCATGCTGGGCAGGACAGAGGGATCATGCCGGTCAGTATTGGGGAAACTCAGATCGCCGACGACGCTTGCACGGGGTGAATTATGCTCCCAGGGGCCGATCACCAGCCACTGCTTGCCGGCAGCGCCAATGCCGCCGTTGTCATTGAGGGCCTTCCAGCTGTCAATCGTGGAATCCACCTCGACGTCCCACCAGCCGGTCTCATGGTAGCCGGGTGCCTGTACGTCACCGGCACTGCCGGCGGTCTCGAAGGAATCGATGTAGGACTGCTCGCTGAAATTGGCGAGCACCTCGTCGAACAGGGCCGGCGGATAGTTGTTGGCAATCAGGAAGTGCGAGACATTGCTCTGCTTCAGCACGCCGTTGTCCACCATGGCCCACTCGGCGACATTGCCGCTGGCGACGATCGGGTAGAAGCCCGCCAGCCTGTCACCCAGTCCGGAGGCCGCCTGGTAGTTCCAGAGCCCCAGCGCACTCGGGCCACTGATCAGCAGCTTGCCGCCGTACCAGTGCCGGGCTTCCAGCCAGTCCACGGTGTCGATGGCATCGTAGTGCTCCGGACCGTTGTGGTCGCGGAAGATGCTTTCCGTGCCGCCACTGTCCGGCCAGCCCCCGCTGTCTGACAGTCTTCCGCGGAAGTACTGCACCATCACAGTCACGTTGATGTCGGTCAGCAGCTTGACGAGGCTGGTCTCGATCAGGGACTTGTCATAGGGGGTGCGGATCAGCACGGTGGGATAGGGCGGATCCGGAATGAAGGGGTTGGTCTCAGCATAGGGCAGGTAGATGTCCGTTGCCAGCATAGTGCCGTCCGCGGCCTCAATGAACTGGTGGTAGTCCACCGGATCACTGCCGGAGGGAATGTCCGGGAGGATCAGGTCGATGCCCTCGATGCGCACACTGCTGCCGTCATAGGCCACGAGGCCGAAGACGATGCTCCCCGTGCGATTGCCGTGGTTGCCCGCCAGACCGGCGGGCACGATGATCGTGGAACCGCTCTGGGCCTGGCCGTCGTGGACCATCCAGCGCTTCGAGGGATAGTCCGGGAGCATCACGTAGACAGGCCCCCCGTTGTCAGTCTTGACATGGATCTCGTAGGGATAGATGTAAGGTACCTGCTTCTGATAGATCGCGCCGTCTGCGAAGACCAGGCGGTACAGAGCGCCGACATATTCGCTGCTGCCGGTGCTGATCACGAGTGCGCTGCCATCCTGGGAGAAGCTGCCGGTTCCCATTACATTGGGGGTCCAGCCATCCGCCATGCCGGAGATGTCACTCGTTCCCCTGCGCAACGGTGTTGCCATCAGGCTTTCGCTCAGATCCGGCGCAGGCAGTTCCATGCTGAGCTGCAGGCCGGGATCCGGCTGCTGCGGGGCATTGTTCAGCTCAGGCTGCTGGTCACGTCCCCCGCAGGATCCGAGCAGGAGCAGCAACAGCAGGGCCGTTAAATGGACAGGAAGGTGCTTGTGGGCAGACAGCATCAGGAACCTCTCGCAGTCAGTTGCGAAGATTCTATCTGATGGCATCAGGCTGGATGCCCCGGCGGAGTGCTACAGACCCTGGATGCTTTCCACGCTGCCACTCTGCTCAATCAGGGCGCGGCTGTCACCGGGATAGCCGGAGGGGAAGCCCTGGCTGCGCTCCAGATTGACCCAGGCCTTGCGGATCTCCGCGATAGTGCTCAGGTAGAGCAGGGCTGCGGCCACGCTGTTGTCGAGGGCATCCTGATAGTCAATGAAGGGCACGACGCCTGCGGCATAGCCCACGGCGGCACTGAGCAGGCCCTCGCGGCTGAGTTCAAGATTCTTCTCGGCCACGCCGAGGCTCTGCTGTGCGGCCATCAGCCGGTTCCAGCTGATGGTCACGTCGGCCTGGACCTGGGTCTCAAGTTCGAGGATGTCCTGGCTGATCGCAGCGAACTCGGTGTCGATGACCTCCTGTTCGATGCGGCTGCGGCCGCCGTCATGCAGGGTCCAGTTCAGGCGCACGCCGACCTGGTAGTTCATGGATCCGCCGAAGCTGTTCGGCTCCTGGTAGGCGGCATTGCCGAAGGCCTCGATGATCGGGCGGTTCTCCGCCAGGCTGCGCTCCAGGTCCTTGCTGAACAGGGAGGCGTACTGCAGCTTGATTTCGGGGCGGGTCTCCAGCGCGGAGACGATGTACTCCTCCAGATCACCCGCCGGCATGCCCGGCAGCAGCATGTCAGCCGTGGCCAGTGTCGGCACGTACTGCGCATCGTTGACACCGAGCAGCGCATGGAAGCGCGTGGCCACGTTGCCAAGCTGGGCCCGGCTCGTCACCAGCGCCTGCCTGGCCTCCTCCACGCGGGCTTCCGAGCGGATCACGTCGAGACGCGGCACGGTACCGGCGTCATAGCGCGCACGGCTCTGGCGCAGGAACTCCTCGGATAGTTCAACCTCGTTCTTGCGGATCTTGACCTCGCCGAGTGCCAGGTTGAAATCCCAGTAGGATTCCACCACGCTCTGCACGAGCTGCTGCTCGGTCATGTCCACGCTCTGGACCTGGATCGCATGGCGGGTCTCGGCGCTGTCCACGAGGTCGCGGGTCAGGCCGAAGTCGTAGATGCGCTGGGTGATCCCGAGCGCCAGGCTGCGGATGTTCTTGCCCTCGGTGGAGCTGGAGTTGTTCTGGGTGTTCGTGTTCTTCTCTGCGTTGTCAAACTGCCAGAAGGTGCTGCCGCTGAGCCCGATCTGCGGGCGCAGCGCGGTCCAGTTGACCTCGACGTTCTGGCAGGCGGCCTGGGCGGTCAGCCGGGTGCTGTTCAGGGCATGGTTGTTGACAATCGCCAGGTCCAGGGCCTCGCCGAGCGTGAGCTGGGGCAGGGGCTGCTCATACTCACTGGCCAGCTCCAGCAGGATGTCGCGCGGGTCCGAGCTGTGGCGCAGCTGATCCAGCATGCGGTTGTCGGGGGTCAGCTCGCCGAGCAGGCGCTCCAGTTCATCCATGTCGGGCTGGACCGCGGGAACCTCGGAGGCCACACTGACACTGGCGGTATCCGCATCGGGATCCGCGGAGACGGCCGCGGCCGGCAGCATGACCACGAGCAGCGCGGCCAGCATGAGCGCGAATGCGGAAGCGGGGCGAATGACGCCGGGGGCTCTGTAATCCAATTCCATGCCTTCCTCTGTACCGGCCCCTCGGGGCCAGGGTCTGATTATATACCCATGCCCTTCCGTTAACTGCTTAGTTGACAACATAAAAACAGCTCAGCGCAGTACAGGTATTGCTGTCAGCCCGGCATGCAGCAGCAGGTTGAAGCAGTAGGAAATCAAACACAGAGTCACAGAGAACACAGAGCTTTACAATAAAGCCAAAATATGACATGATTAGACATCATGGAAAGTTCGGATAGAGATCAACTGACTGGTAGCGTGATCGGTGCAGCAATTGAAGTGCACAAGGCACTTGGGCCTGGGCTCCTGGAAAATGCCTATGTCTACTGCATGAAGCAGGAACTGAGCCTGCGGGGACTGGCATTCCGGAGTGAAGTTGACCTGCCCATAGAGTACAAGGGCGTCAATCTGGCAACCAGTTACAGGATGGACATGGTTGTCGAGGATTCATTGGTGGTGGAATACAAGTCAGTTGCCAATCTGGACTAGCTGCATCAGGCACAGCTGATGACCTACCTGCGACTCTCGGGCATCCGGAAAGGCCTGCTGATCAATTTCTGCGTGCCATTGCTTAAGGAAGGACTTATCAGGGTCGTGATGTAAGCGAGAGCTGCCATATCTGCAGGACTGGATTGCCAGAATTCTCTGCGCGCTCTGTGTCTCTGTGTTTGATTTTCCAGAAAAACATAAAGGCCCCGCCGGAGCGGGGCCTGTGAATGTACTGGTTCTGTGAGGACTACACGTACTTGCTGTAGAACTCGACGATGTAGGCGGGATCGAAATTCTGCTCCGCCTCATCCGGATTCGGCAGGCGGTCAACCTTGAACTTGAAGCCGTCCTTGCCATCGCGCTGCAGCCAGAAGCCGGGGTTCGGATCCACGAGCTCCTCCTGCAGGGTCTTGTAGAAGGGCTTGGCGAGCTTGCCGCCCTTGACCTCGATCACATCGCCGACGCGCAGCTGGTAGCTCGGGCGGTCCAGCGGCTTGCCGTTCACGGAGAAGTGGCGGTGTGCGACCATCTGGCGGGCCTGGCGGCGGGTGGTGGCCATGCCGCTGCGGTAGATGGCGTTGTCAAGGCGGCGCTCCAGGCTGGTGAGCAGCACATCAGCTGTGTTCTCACCGGTGGCCTTGGCCTTCTTGAAGTAGTTACGGAACTGGCGCTCGTAGATGCCGTACATCATGCGGCAGACCTGGACCTCCGTGAGGTGCAGACCGTAGTCGGATTTCTTGCGGGCGCGGCGGCGTATCGGACCGCGACGGCTGAGGGGATCCTTGTCCTCGAGCTTCTGGTCAACTTTGCGGCCAAGGGCGCGCGAATACTTACAGCGTGAGCCACGGATGTTCATGGAACAACCTCATCAAGCGTGCTGGTCCGATGCATACACTAACTGCCAAGGGCAGGGGAACGGTCCCGGCTCCCACGGGGTCCTGCGGCACTCAAGCCATGGACTCACAGTACATCGACCGCGAGGGGGAAGTATACCACAACGAGGGTGTAGGAGCGGTGGTGTAGGGTGGAGCATATGAGGGTGTGGGGCGTAGGGATGTTGGGAGTCGAGCAGCGCTCGACCGGGATTTACTGGTGACACTTCGTGTCCCGAAAGCCGTACTCACCCCTGCCCCTGACTGCTGACCTTTCCATCCCTCTATCTGAATCCTGGATTGCTACACCCTGGATCCGAGATCCTAGCTCCTCGGTTTCAGGTTTCCCATGTGATGTTGTTGTCCACCCGGTGCAGGTCCGCCTCCACCATCTTCCCGATCATCTCCTGAAAGCTCGTCTGCGGTGACCAGCCCAGCTGATCCTTCGCCTCGCTGATGTCGCCAAGCAGGGTATTGACCTCCGCCGGGCGCAGGAAGCGCGGGTCGATCCGCACATGGTCCTCGTAGTTCAGGCCCACGGCGCTGAAGGCCGCATCGCAGAGTTCGCGTACGCTGGACTGTTCACCGGTGGCGATCACGTAGTCACGCGGTTCGTCCTGGTTGAGCATCCGCCACATCGCCTCCACGTAGTCCCGGGCATAGCCCCAGTCACGCTGGGCATCCAGATTGCCAAGTGAGACATGGTCCAGCCTGCCGCGCTTGATGTTGGCAGCGGCCCAGGTGACCTTGCGGGTCACGAATTCCAGTCCGCGGCGTTCGCTTTCATGGTTGAAGAGGATCCCGCTGCAGGCGAACAGATCGTAACTTTCGCGGTAGTTGATGGTCATCCAGTGACCATATACCTTACTGACTCCATAGGGACTGCGCGGGTAGAAAGGCGTCGTACGCTTCTGCGGGGTTTCGCGGACCTTGCCGAACATCTCGCTGGAGCTGGCCTGGTAGAAGCGGATCGTGGGGTCGACCATGCGTACCGCTTCAAGCATGTTCAGCACGCCGATCGCTGTCACGCCACTCGTGGCCTCCGGTGCCTCCCAGGAGAAGGGCACGAAGCTCTGGGCCGCGAGGTTGAAGACATACTTCGGGCGGATGGCCTGCAGGCTGCGGGTCAGACTCGTGACATCCATCAGGTCGCCATTCACGAGATGCATGCGCTCATGGCCTGCCAGGTGGTGGATCCGCCAGTTGCTGGCACTGGCCTTGCGGCGGATCAGACCATGCACCTCCAGCCCCTCCGCGAGCAGCAGATCGGCGAGGTAACTTCCGTCCTGGCCGGTGATTCCCGTGATGAATGCCTTGTCCATCGGCTAATTCTATCCGGAGGCTTTGGGATATCCCAGAGAAACAGGTTACAATGTTCGGCCTGTGCTTGCCCGGGGCCTGTTCCGGTGCTAGCATAGTGTCCGCTTCAAATCCGATCGGAGATAGTATTCAATGACAAACGAGTTTAACAACCTGCTGGAAGAGGATCTTGCTGGTCGATCCTTAGCAGTAGGTCAAGTTGTGGACGGGACCGTTGTCCAGATCAGCGAAGACGGAGTCTTCGTGGACATCGGCGCTAAATCTGAAGGCCATCTCGAGCTCGACCAGATTTTCCAGGAAGAGCTTGCGACACTCAAGGTGGGCGACCCGGTCAAGGTCCGCATCATCAAGAAGAAGAACGGTGAGTATCACCTTTCAAAGAAGAGCGTCGATTACGAAGCCGCCTGGAACCTGCTGGTCGCTGACCGCAAGGAAGACAAGATCATCGAGATCAAGGTCGTCGAAAAGGTCAAGAACGGCTACATGGCCGAGGCCTACGAACTGCTCCAGGGCTTCATTCACCACACGAATTTCAAGGGCCGTCCCACAGTCGGGGACGTTTACAAGGCCAAGATCCTCGACCTCAACCGCAAGGCGCGCAAGCTGGTGTTCACCCGCCGCGACCTGCTTGAGAAGGAGGAGACCGAGAGCCTCGAGCGCGACTTCGGCATGCTGCAGGAAGGCATGGTGATCGAAGGCCAGGTCGAGAAGCTCTCCCCCTACGGTGCATTCGTCAAGATCACCGATACGCTGACCGGTCTGCTGCACATCAGCGAGTTCAGCTTCGACCATGTCAAGAAGCCCAGCGAAGTGCTGAAGGCCGGTGACATGGTGCAGGCCAAGATCCTGCAGATTGACAAGGACAAGAAGAAGATCAGCCTGTCGCGCAAGGCGACCATGAAGGATCCGCTGATGACGATGATCCCGGGCGAGGAGCTGGACGGCAAGGTGGAGAGCCTGGCCGAGTTCGGCGTCTTCGTCAAGATGGACAACGGCGTCACGGGCCTCGTGCACATCAGCGAGATCAGCCACCGCCGCTGCAACCATCCGAGCGAGGTTGTCAGCGTGGGCGACCCGCTGCGTGTCAAGGTGCTGCGCATCCAGCCTGAGGACCGGCGTGTCAGCCTGTCCGCCAAGGCCTGCGAGCGCGATCCCTGGACCGAGGTCTACAGCCGCTACAGCGTCGGCCAGCGCGTCGAGGGCAACGTCACCCAGCTCATGCAGAGCGGCATGGTGATGAAGCTCGACGAGTTCTTCGAGGCCTTCATCCCGATCAGCGAAATCAGCGAGGAGCGCATCAACCATCCGAACGACATGTTCGAGGAAGGTGCCGAGACCGCCGGAACGATCATCTCCATCGACACCGCCAAGCGCCGCATCCGCGTCAGCCTGCGCCGTGTGGATGAGTCCATCACCGACGCTCCCGCCGAGGTCAAGGGCATCGGCGACGCCGGTGGAATGGGCACGGAGATCACCGCCACGGCCGGCCGCGTGACGCTGGGCGACATCCTGGGCAGCAAGCTGGACCTGACAAACGTCGCCGGCAAGGACAAGCCTGCCAAGGAGGAAGCCAAGGCTCCCGCGGCTCCCGTTGCCGAAGCTGCTCCCGCCGAGGAGGCCGCTCCGGCCGAGGAGCCTGCTCCTGCTGAGGAGCCGGTTGCCGAGGAGAACGGCGAGGCTGCTGACGAAAGCAGCGAGGGCTGAGTCCCGCGATGATCCTCGGGATCACGGGCGGCATCGCCAGCGGCAAGAGCACCGTGACCGGGATTCTCAGGCAACTGGGAGCCCGCGTGGTGGACTGTGACGATCTGGCCCGCTGCCTGACCGATCACGAGCCTGACATACTGAACGCAATCCGCACCCGCTTCGGAGAGAGATACTTCTCCGGGGCGGGTGCTCTGCTTCGGGGGGAGCTCGGCGGACTGATTCTGCAGGATGCACAGGCCCGCATGGATCTGAACGCCATCCTGCATCCACCGGTGATTGCCGCCTGCCGGCGACTGGCAGAGGATGCCCAGAGCCGCAGTGAACCACTGGTAATCTGCGCACCATTGCTGATCGAGGCTGATATGCTATATTTGGTCGATCGGGTCTGGCTCGTGAGCTGCAGGAGGGAGCAGCAGATCGAGCGGCTGATGCAGCGCAACGGCATCGATCGCAGCCAGGCCGAGCTGTGGCTTTCCATCCAGCTGCCGCTGGAGGAAAAACATAAATATGCCGATGACGTCATAGATAACAGCGTCAATGGCACAGAGGGTTTAGCAGATGAGATATCCCGCCGCTGGACTGCGTTCATCCGGTGAGTGGTTGAGGCAGGCCGCGCGCCTGGCGTGCGTGGCCGCGCTGCTGTGCGCAATGTTGTCAGCATGGGCCGGCAGGGCGGAAGCCAGGCAGGAGATGAGTGCCGAGGAAGCCTACCGCGCCGTGCTCTCCTGGGCCACCCAGAACAACAACCGCCAATACCTGGATGAGCTGTACCTGCAGATCGAGAGTGCGGCCTCCCGCTACCGCGTTCCCCCTGAGCTGGCCCTGGCCGTGATCGGGGCGGAAGCCCGTTATGGCCAGCGCATCAGCTATGCCCGCTATGACTCCTGGCAGCTCTATGACAAGACCACCGGCCAGACCCGTGAAAGCTACCCTGAGGTCACCGCCGATCTGCATACGATGCTCAGTGAACTGCGCTACATCATGAGCCGCAGCAACACCATGGAGCAGGCCATCCACGAATACTGGTGCGGACCCGACGGCGAATTCAACAAGGACAGCTACGAGCAGTTCAGCACGGCCTTCTCGAAGATCTGGACCGCACTCGAGGAATACGCCAAGGACCGCAAGAGCGCTCCGCAGCCCAGTGCCGATGACTTCACCTACAAGGGTGCTACCACCAGCTGGGGGCATATTGAAGGCGGGGACATGAAGAACTGGAAGAGCAAGCTCCAGCCGATCCCCAAGAGCTACGCCGAACTGAAGATCTACAAGGAAGAGTCGGCCTACAGCGCTGCGATCCGCAAGCTCAACAGCAAGGTCTCGCAGGCCGATGCCGAGATGATCGCGCGCATCATCCTCAACTATTGCGACCAGGCCGATGTCAACACGGTCGACCCGCGCCTGATCATGAGCATCGTCTGCGCCGAAAGCCGCTTCAACAAGAATGCCCGCAGCCGCGTGGGAGCGCTGGGACTGGGGCAGCTGATGCCGGCGACCGCCAAGGGCATGGGGATCTCCGACCCGATGGATCCGGTGCAGAACCTCTGGGGCTGCGTGCGCTACGTGGAGCGGGAAATCAACCGCTGGGCCAAGCATCCGGACGCACTTGACAGGGTTCTCGCAAGCTATAATGCAGGCCCCGGTGCCGTGCAGAAATACAACGGCATCCCTCCCTACAAGGAGACCCAGAACTACGTGAAGATCGTCAAGCGCTACTACGCCGACTTCACGAATTAAGCACTCAGAGGAACACGGGAATGGCAATGGAGCACCATGCGGTTAAGCATACGGCGCTGCACAGGCGTCACCTTGATCTCGGCGCGCGGATGGGAGAATTCGCGGGCTACATGATGCCGCTGTGGTATTCGAGCATCAAGGAGGAGCACGAGGCGGTGCGCAACGGGGTGGGGCTGTTCGACCTCTCCCACATGGGTGAGTTCTTCATCACCGGCCCGCAGGCCTTTGATCTCTGCCAGCACCTGACCTGCAACGACCTGCGCCGTATCGGCGACGGGCAGTGCCAGTACACGCTGTTCCCCACGCCGGAGGGCGGTACGGTGGATGACCTGATCGTCTACCAGCAGACCCCCGAAAGCTACATGATGGTTGTCAACGCCAGCAACATTGACAAGGATTACGCCTGGGTCACGAAGCACAACCGCTTCGACTGCAAGGTTGAAAATGCCAGCGAGGCACATTCCCTCGTGGCGGTGCAGGGCCCGAAGACCAACGCGCTGCTGGAGGCCTTCGGCATCAAGGGCATTGCCGCCATGCCGCAGTTCACCTGGAAGCGCATGAAGCTGCACAGCCGCAACCTGATCGTCTGCGGCACCGGCTACACCGGCGAGCGCGGTTTCGAGATCATCGTTGCCAACGAGGATGCCGGCTGGCTCTGGGACGCGCTGATGAAGGTTGGCGAGCAGTTCGGCGTGAAGCCGATCGGGCTCGGTGCGCGTGACACCCTGCGCCTCGAGATGGCCTACAGCCTGTATGGCCAGGAGCTGGATGATGAGACCTCCGCACTGGAAGCCGGCCTGGCCTGGTATGTGCGCACCGGCGTGGACTTCATCGGCGTGGAGAAGCTGCGCGAGCAGGAGCAGGCCGGACCCGGACGCAAGGTCGTGGGCCTCGTTGTCACTGAGGAGAAGCGCAGTGCCGCCCCGCGCCATGGTGCACCGGTCTACAGTGCGGAAGGTGAGGACATCGGCGAGGTCACCAGCGGCAGCTTCAGCCCATCGCTGGAAAAGGGCATCGCACTGGCCAGCCTGAAGAAGGGATACTGGGAGCCGGGGATGCAGGTCCAGATCGAGATCCGCGGCCGGCGCATGAATGCCGAGATCGTCAACCTGCCGTTCTACCGCAAGCCCAAGCCGAAGAAGAAGGCCAAGGCCAAGTAGGCCGCCGCTTCCCCGGTACGGATTGTCAATATGCCTGGCAGGCCAGGTGGATACATATGCGTGTCAACGCACGAACGCTGTCAGACCGGGCAGTCGTCATGCGAGATACGTTGTAGTTGAACCCAGACTAGTGCAGGAAGTGGCGGTTGGGGGCGAAGATCAGCGGTACCTTGAGCTGGTTGGCCATGGCCACGACCTCCACATCCCGCTTCGATCCACCCGGGGCCACGACGCAGCCGAACTTCGCCTTGGCAGCCATCTCGATGCTGTCGGCGAAGGGGAAGAAGCCGTCGCTGATCAGCACGGCACCCTTGCAGTCCTTGCCGGCGTTCTTGATGGCGATCTCCGCAGCATCCACGCGTGACATCTGGCCGAGCCCGGCGCCGATCATCACGCCGTCCTTCACGACGCACAGCGAATTGCTCTTCAGGTGGCGGATGATGCTCAGGCCGAAGAGGATGTCCTCGCGCAGCTCGTCATCGGGCTTGGTCTGGCTGACGAGATCCAGGTTCTCCCACTTCTCCTCGACGTTGTCAAAGTCCTGCAGCAGTGCGCCGAAGATGTTGATGTTGACCTTCGGGCTCTGCTCACGCACACTGCGCACCAGGTCGAGGTCGACCTCCAGCAGACGCCAGTTCTTCTTCTGCTTGAGCGTGTCCAGGGCCTCCTTCGAATAGGCAGGGGCGATGATCACCTCAAGGAAGGTGCGCTTGAGTTCCTCAGCCAGGGCCTTGTTGACCTCGCAGTTGAGGCTGACGATTCCGCCGAAGGCACTCTTGGCATCCGCCTCGCGCGCATTGATGTATGTCTTGACGGCGTTGTCACCGATGGCGATCCCGCAGGGATTGGTGTGCTTGACGACGCAGGCAGCGTAGGGCTTCGAGAAGTTGCCGGCCACCACCGACACCGCAGCCGCGGCATCGAGGTAGTTGTTGTAGCTCATGTCCTTGCCCTGGTGGACCTTGAAGGGCAGGGAGGGAATGCCGGTCATGGTGTAGCGGGCTGCCTGCTGGTGCGGGTTCTCACCGTAGCGCAGCTTCTCGCTCTTCTTCAGCGTCAGCGTGATGCGATCCTCGAACATCTCGCTCGGCAGCTCGACAGTCATGTCCTCGCTGGCATCGCTCAGTCCGACCGGAGCCGCTTCCTCGAAATAGGCCGCGATTGCGGCTTCATATTCATATGTCTTCTTGAAGGCATCGCGGGCCAGTTTCAGGCGGTACTCGTCGGAGACATCGCCGTGGTCCTTGATGTAGCGCACCACCTCGCGGTACTGCTCGATGTCACTGACGATGCAGACATTGCGATGGTTCTTGGCCGAGGCGCGGACCATGCTCGGGCCGCCGATGTCGATCAGTTCAATGGCCTCGGCGAGCTTCGTGCTGCCGGCCTTGACCTTCTCGTGGAAGGGGTAGAAGTTGACCACCACCATGTCAAATGGCTTGATGCCGGCCTTCTTCATGTCCTTCTGATGCTCGGCATCATTGGGGTCAGCGAGGATTCCGCCGAACACCATCGGATGAATGGTCTTCACACGGCCGCCGAGGATTTCCGGGGAACGGATGGACTTGGACAGTTCCTTGACGGGAACGTCCGCCTCCTTGAGCTTCAGATACGTGCCCCCAGTCGAATAGATCTCATAACCGAGCTTGACGAGGTCCCTCGCAAACGTCGTAATGTAGCGTTTGTCAGAAACACTGATCAATGCCCTCTTCTTGCCAGTCATTGACAGCTCCCGGAAAAATATCGCGCATACTATACCACGCCCGGGAAACTACTGCAGATTAGAATAATGCCGGCCTCTGCGGCTGCCGATTCAGTCCTGCGGCGTTTGCTCCAGCTGCAGGATATGGATGCGGTTCTCCATTTCATCACGTACGGCCTGGTAGATCCTGCGCCTGAGCCTGCTGTCCAGCATCTGATATATGCCGCTGCGTTTGCCACAGGCGGGGCAGTGCAGTTCATTGCGCTGATCAAGCAGCTTCACGTCCAGTTCACAGGCTTCCCGGCAGCTGGGACAGACCAGGCGGACGCGCTCGGGGAGGCGCACATGGATCATGCTCAGGCCTCCGGCTTGATGTAGGCGCTGAAGTGCTCAATCAGATTCTGCTTGAGCATCTCGACGTTCTCGTATTCGACGATGTCATGCTGCATGTAACTGAGCACCGGCGGGGCAGGGGCCGTCACACTGTGCAGCAGGGCGCTGCGCCGGCCCAGGCCATAGTTGATGCCCAGCAGCATCAGGGAGTTGGTGTCCCATTCATCCAGGTTGAGCAGGGTATAGCCGCCCTCCTGGCAGTTCTCGCAGCAGCGGCAGAGCTTCTCGTCGTCCGTGATTTCCTCATCGATGCGGTAGGGATTGAGGTTGAGTGATTTGAGGGCCGGAGCGATGGCTTCGCTGTACAGATAATCGTTCTGATCCGTCTTGCGCAGGATCACCGTGACTTTGCGGCCCTGGTAGACCGGGAATTTGCGGCACTTGCCCTCGGGGAAACGCCAGCAGCGGATCGGCGTCAGGGGCGGGCTGTCATCCAGCTGCACTCCATAATCCATGCGGATGTCACGGGCCAGATCCGCGACCAGCTGATCCTCGATGTTGATGCTGATGCTGGCTGTCGTGGCCGGCTGCGTGATCTCGTTGACGATGGATGGGACTGGGCTGCAGAGTGAGCATTCCTCGCAGGTCTTCAGACTGTAGAGCCGGATATTGAGCGCCTTGCAGGCCATGCTGACAACAACTCGGCCCTCGCCGCGGTAAGGCTTGAGTTCGGTTCCGACACTCAGATAGCGGCACTGCGGCTCGGAAACGATTCCCGGCACATCACAGTTCTGACAGGTGAGGGGGTCCACCTCTGAGACATAGGAATCAGTACTGATCGTGCAGGAGGCCGTGCCGTGGCTGACGCGGCGGAAGGCACAGCGCGGTGTATTGAGGAATGTCTCCTCGCGGAACTCTTCTGGCTTCTGGTCCATGTGATTAGAGGATATATGCAGGATGTTGCGGAAGTGTGATTTGTTCCATTTCCCGACAGCTTATGCCGCCGGAATAGCGGATGGCCCCGGGCTATAATTGGTGCCTTGAAGCAGGAGACGCAGGCCAACAGAATCATCATCATCGACTGGTCCATGATCGGCGACCTCGTCATGCTGAGCCCGGCGGTGGACTGCATCTGTGAGAACTACCCGGATGCGATGATCAGCATCCTCGGCGCTCCCGCCAGTATCAGCGTCTACAAGCATCACCCGCGTATCAGCGAGCTGATTCCCTACGATCGCAGCAAGGGTGACTGGGACATCGGCAATTTCCGCAATGCGGCCCGCCTGTTGGCCGAGCGCAGCTTCGACCTCGGCTTCATCTTCCACAACAGCCTGGGCAGTGCGCTGATGGCCAAGCTCGGCAAGGTCCAGCGCCGCGTGGGCTACTGCAATGAGATGCGGGATGCGCTGCTGACTGATCGTCTGCGCATCTCGGACATCCCCCAGCATCTGATCGAAACCAAGCTCGACCTGCTGCGCCAGTTCGGGCTGGAGCCGCAGTCCACCACGGAGTATGTACATATCGATCAGAACCGTGCCCGGCGCTGGCTGCGCGAGAAGCTCGGACCGAATCTGGGACGCAGCCGGCCGATCGTCGGGATCAGCCTCGGAGCGACGCGCAACTACAAGATGTGGTCTGGGCAGGGCATGGAAGCGCTGATCAACCGCTTCCCGGTCAACAGCATCGATCTCGTGTTCCTTGGTGCACCGCATGAGCGACCGCTGTTTGAGGGTGTGTACAGCTACAACAACACAGTGGTGGATCTCGTGGGAGAGACGACCATCGAGGAACTGACCTGGGTGCTCGACAAGCTGGACCTGTACATCGGACCGGACAGCGGGCCGATGCACCTGGCGACCGGGCGGGATACTCCGGTCGTAGCCCTGTTCGGTGCTACGAATCCCTCCGTCTGCGGCCCATACAACTATGACAAGGCACGCATCATCCGCAGCGAGAAGATCTGCAGTGAATGCGACAAGACCCAGGGCAAGAACATCAGTGCCTGCCTGCATACCATCGACCCGGATGAGGTTTACAGCGCCGCCGTCGAACTGCTTGCGGCCTACAGTCCCAACTGGCAGGGCTGATGAACAGCGAATAGCCTGCCACTTAACGGATATTTGTATAATCCCGGTATTAAAATGGGATCGGCGTTATACACGGGGCAATGCGAAGCCGATTAAGAAGCAGGCCGGACGTCGTCGGCCCGGCGGAAACGAGATGGGGTTTACCGCCCGGATCCTCCCGGGATCCAAACGAGGTGAGAATAGGAATGGTGGTCAATCGCAAGCTCAGCTATATCCTCAGTGCATTCTGTGCAGTGCTGCTGCTGTTTGGCGCGGATACTCCCGAGGCGGAGGCGGCAGCGGGTTGCCGGATCGACATCGGCAGCAAGGCTCCCCAGCTGGCGGGTCCGGATCTCAACGGGCAGTTCCACTCGCTGGAGGACTACCGGGGCAAGTGGGTCTATGTTGACTTCTGGGCCTCCTGGTGCGCTCCCTGCATGCGCGAGCTGCCGTCGGTGATAGCACTCGATCAGGAATTCCAGAACAGCAATGAAGTGGCGGTGATTTCCGTCAGTCTTGACGACGACAGCACGCTCAAGGACCTGGAGAACATCCGCTCGAAGTACATGATTGACTACCCGGTGGTCTACGAGGGCTCCGGCTGGGACAGCAGCAACCGTCAGAGCTGGTGCGTGGATGCGATTCCGGCGACCTTCCTGATCGATCCGGAAGGCAATGTCGTCTACAACGAGATCAATGCCGGCCAGGCCAGCCAGTTCCTCAAGCGCCAGCAGGAAGCCGTGCGCAGCATTCAGGAGCGTGGCGGGATGGTGGCCCAGCCTGCCTCCGGTGGAGTGATTGCCAGCAGCGGCAATCCCGGGAATCCGCCCACCTCTGGCCTCTACACTCCGCACAAGCGCATCCAGGTCCGTACCGGTGAAAACCTTGCTGAAGGTTCCCCGAGCACGGGACTGAGCAACTACCGGGACTTCGAAGTGATGGTGGACATCCTTGAGAACAGTCCCAACGTCAACCGCTACCAGCTGTTCATCAGCACCCTGGTACAGAAGGAAGACGGCAACTACGACAACATCGACCTGCGCTATGACATCGACATATCAACGAACTCACAGGATCTGTACCACCCGTACAGCGTGAACATCACGGACCGCAGCGCTGAACTGAACCTGGCCGGGGACGGAAGCTCGCTTGTGCCGGGTGTACAGGTGATGGTTGATCCCTTCCAGCGCAAGTACCGCTTCATCATTCCCCTTCCGGCGCGGATCCTCGACATCCATTACGTGCTTGGGCTCTATGACGCCAACCTCGGGGAATACATCCGCAACCAGCCCACCGTGGTTGATCTGAGCTCGTTCGGGATTGAATACTGAACTGAACCCCAGCTGGACACTTGATTGCCGGCTGTGGCTGGTGCTTGATCACGAAGCCTGTGCGCCGCGACAGGCAGCTGTAGCCTGTGCCCTGGCACTCTCCGGTGGCGTTGACGCCGTACTCTGCCGACTCCGCAACATCGAAGATGCTGCAATGCGAAGCATCGCGCTGCAGGCACGCCGGGCCTGCCAGGCATACGGGGTTCCTTTCGTTGTCAGTCATGACAGCGAGCTGGCGCGGCTGACCCATGCGGACGGCATCCAGTTCGGAGTCGCTGATGGTGAACTGCACGAGCTGGCTGCAAAGGCGGAGATGGCGGGGGAGGGCATCCAATGGGGCTACAGCGCGCATTCCGTGGAAGAAGCTCAGGCAGCGCTGGATGCAGGCGCTGCCTGGGTGTTTCTCGGTCCGATCTTCAGCACGCCTGAGAAACTCCAGTATGGCGCTCCGCTGGGACTGAACGCCGTGCATGAGGCGCTGGATTCGGATCAGCCGGAGCGGATTGTCTTCATCGGTGGAATTGACAGCGGGAACATCGGAGAGCTGACCACACTCGGTGTGCGGCGCATAGCGGCCATCAGCGCTCTGCAGCGCAATGTTGATCCGGCTGCTGCAGCACAGCAGCTGCGACGAATGCTCGGTTGAAGCTACTTTGCCTTGCGGGTCAGGATCGGCTTGAAACCGGCGGATTCCAGCTTCTGCACCCAGACACGTGCTTCCTCACCCTTGCTTGTCTGAGTGACCTTGACCAGGAAGAAGGGCTTCTGATCGATGATGCTGCCCTGGTACCCGAACTCCGCAAGCTTATCCACCACCTGCTGGGCTTCTTCCCGGGATCCAACCTCTGCCGCGTAGACGTGGTAGGTCACGTTGCCGATCACCGGTGACTCGGCGGGAGCTTTCGGCTGCTCGGCAGGTTTGTCCTTATCTGCCTCGGCGTTACTGGAATCAGTCTGCACGCTGGTGCTGTCGGTGCTGGGTTGCTTATCCTCGGAAGCGCCGGACTGGCTGTCTTCCGCCGGCTGGGAATTCGGGTTGGCCTTGCGCGAGGGATCACCGGCTTCAAGTGCTACGGTCACGAGAGGAAAACTCTCACTGTACTCAATGTCCGAAATGTCGGCATTGATGCTCTGTGCTCCGGCATTGATCAGAGAATCCGGCTCCTCTACGGGACGTCCGGTCTGTCCATCAACGGGTGTGATGGTTGCATCCTCACTCAGGTCACCGACATTGCCCTGGCGATTGGCCATGGCATTGGCGATCCGGTCCTCGGTCTGCAGCTCATTCAGCTCATTCGCCTGATCCTTGTTGACCGTGGGCTTGCCGCGGTTGCGCAGCGAAACGCCGACGGTCTTCCAGAGAAAACTGCCCGCGAAGATCCCGGCGACCACGATGCCCACCAGCAGCACGGACATCCAGACCGTGGTGTACATGCGGTCGCGCTGCTTCTTGCGAATGTAATAATCAGGCAGATAACCGTTGTCGTCCATTCCAGACTCCAGAATCGCAAATGAGTTGATCCTGACTGCGCGCGCGGATAATAGCATAAACGGGAAAGCCTGTCAGAATGTTCATCAACTGCACATAAGATATATTATGTTGAATGCGTGCATATGGCTGCCTCTGGCCATAAAGGAGAATATTCTGGGTCTGCGATTCTGCCCGGAATAGAGATAGCAGACGCATCTGAATCATCCATCATCCATTAAGCAGCCGGATGTCAGGTGTGCCTTACTAGGTGCTTGTGCACGGGGGGGCCTCGCTGCATTAACTAACAGGGTTGGTCTGTCATGCCGCTGTCTGCCCGAGTCCACCTTGCATTTGCAGAGAATGCGGTGCGGCCTGAAACCTGAAGTACTGCGGTGCTATACTTACACCCGTGTCCAATGCCTTCTTAAGCCTGTTGTGGGTCCCCGGCGGCCAGGAACTGATCATCATCCTGATCGTGATCCTGGTGTTGTTCGGAGGTACCAAGCTACCCCAGCTGATGCGCGGCATGGGGACAGGTATCAAGGAATTCAAGCAAGCCATCAAGGACGACGACGATAAGTCCGACAAGGACGAGGTCGCCAAGGGCTGAGTTCCACTCCAGCCTCCTTCTGTCGATTTTTTATAACACCACAAAAATTCCTCCGAACTGCTGCTGTCCGTTCACCGCAAGCACACCCTGAATGCCTATGCTGGGGCCGCGTTTCAACCCAGGTATTCCGGAGGTCTGCATGAACGTGCATCCGAGTTTCGTCAAGTTCCCCTTCCCTGCCAGCAGCCTGTTGCTTGCGGCGGTTGTTTCCCTTTCCGCGGCCTGTTCGGGCAGCGGTGGATCCGACAATCCCGACCCGGTGTTCACTCCACCGCAGAAGGCCTCGGTATCGACCCCGTCAGTTCTCTTCACCCAGGGTGATGGCGTGGAGGTCCGCAATGGCGGCTATGGCAGCGCCATCGCCAATGTGCCAGGCAAGCCGGATGAGATCTACATGATGACCGACCGCGGTCCGAACATCGACAACCAGGCCGGCACAGGGAAGATTTTCCCGATTGCGGATTTCTGCCCGACAATTGGACACTTCAAGGTCAGCAGTACGGGCCTGACCAAGATCCGGGATATCCAGCTCAAGCGTCCGGATGGCACGCTGTTCACCGGCCTGCCGAACCCGGCCGGTATGGGTGCCACAGGTGAGGTTGCGGAAGATCTGAATGGCCAGGCGCTCGGCACGGATCCATACGGAATCGACAGCGAAGGGCTGGTGGCCCTGGCTGATGGGACCTTCTGGATCAGCGATGAATATGGCCCGCACATTGCTCACTTCGCGGCGGATGGCCGGGAGCTCGAGCGGATCAATCCCT
This sequence comes from bacterium, assembly GCA_020440605.1. Taxonomy (GTDB): domain Bacteria; phylum 4484-113; class 4484-113; order 4484-113; family JAFGCY01; genus JAHEFU01. The sequence continues at coordinate 67,722 of JAGRNT010000019.1, forward strand.
TTGGATCCGGAACCGGTGGTCGCAGCCTGCCGGCAGTCTATGCCACCCGGCGCGCCAACCGCGGCATGGAAGGACTGACTGTCACGAATGACGGACTATGGCTGGTCGGTGCGATGCAGAGCACGATGCGCAATCCGGACAAGGCCAGCACACAGGATGCCGGCAGCGCTATCACCCGCATCCTCTACTTCAACATCGCCAGCGGGGTGACCCGTGAATATGCTTATGTCCAGAATGAAGGCGGTCTGTCCAACAGTGAGATTCTGGCGATTCCCGGCAGCGACAGCCAGTTCCTCGTGATCGAACGCGACGGCTCATACTTCGGAGCCGGTGCCGTTTACAAGAGCATCTACAGGATCGACATAACTGGGGCCACCGACATCAGCGATCCGGCCAATGGTCCCAATGGCCGACTGTATGACGGACAGACGGTGGAACAGCTGATTGATGCTGCCGGCCTGTCCTCCAAGGGCATCGTACCGGTTTCGAAGACACTCGTTGTGAACATGCTGGACTACAACAACTATCCCCACGACAAGCTTGAAGGCATCGCCATCTTTGATGCGAACACGCTGATCTGCGGAAACGATGATGATTTCGCCGTGGATGACAACGGCAACGGCGCGATGGTGCAGAAGCTGCTGCCTGCCAGCTCCCAGCCTGATAACAACACCCTGTACTATGTGGATCTGGCCTCCCCGCTTTACTAGAGCGGGTTCCGGCCCGCCGGAGATCCCGGGATGCAGGAATGTGTTCCGGGATTTCCGGCAATTTTCGCGAAAGGTGTTGACATCCTCAGTGAGGGCGTTATAATAACGGCCTGGTGTCAATAGCGTGAGGGTCACACCCGGTCCCATCCCGAACCCGGAAGTTAAGCTCGACAGCGCCGATGGTACTTGGAGGGCAACTTCCTGGGAGAGTAGGTCATTGCCAAAAGGCCTTTTTTCTGTTCAGAGAATCCACTATAAGAGGCGCGTGTCGCTTGCTGCACGCCCCTCTGAGATCTTTCTGTTGTTCCTCAGGGTAATGGGGGAAGGGCAAACTTTTGGACAGAGTTGCTCGCTTGATTGCTCACATACACGTTGCCGGCGGAGTCGAAGTCAACTGCCACTGGGCGATTGAAACGGACGCTGGGTCCTCCTCTCCACGCCGTTATAAACCCACCATCGGCGGTGTAGATTTCCACACGGCCGCGGTCGTAATCAGTAATATAGAGACGGCCGTCATTGTCCACGCCAATCCCCTCCGGCGTGCCCCCGGAATCGACCGTCATCCCCCAGCTTAGCAAAAAGTTCCCCCTGCTGTCGAACTTCTGCACCCGCTTGTTTTCATAGTCGGCCACGTAAACATTGCCATCGGCGTCTACCGCAATGCCTGTGGGATGTTGGAATTCCCCGTCGCCACTACCGCGGCTGCCCCATTTGCGGATGAAGTTTCCATCGCTGTCGAAAACCTGAATTTCCGGACGGGCGTCATCAGTGACATATACAAGGCCATCATCGTCTACGGCAATGCCGATGGCCCGCTGGAATTGCCCGTCGTCCATTCCTCGGCTGCCCCATTGGGTGACAAAGCTGCCCGCGCTGTCGAACTTTTGAATACGATGATTGCCATTGTCGACCACAAACAAGTTGTCGCTGTTATCAATGGCAATGCCGCCAAAGCCCAGAGAATTGAATTCACCTTCGCCGCTACCCTGGCTTTCCCAGCTTTGCAGTAATTCACCATCACTGTTGTACTTGAGCAGGCGACTATTGCCGGCATCCCAAACATACAGGTTGTCCTGGCTATCTGTGGCGATTCCGCCGGGATTTTTTAGATTATCGTTGGCCTTTCGGATGATGAACAGTTCGGTAAACATGGGTTCGGGGGTTGGCGTTACGGTTGCTTCCTGGGTTGCAGTGGGCGAAGGTGTGGGCTGGGAGGTATTGGTTGGCGATGGGGTGGGGGGAACGGTCGTAGCTGTTGCCGTATGCGCCATGGTTGCTTGTGGTTCCGGAACTGCGGTCAGTTGGGCCACAGATGTTTCCGGTTCATTGTTTTGGCACGACGCTAGAAACGCCATGAGGAGACAACCGACTATCACCTTCTCCAGTGACGTACTCCATTTCATTCCGGTTTTCTCCATCCTGCTGAGTTGTTCGTTACTAATTCGAAAAATTTACCATGAATTGGGCATAGTATCATCAAATCGACTTTGGTGTAGCTTTTCATTGAGTGTCAAGATTCCACGTTGTCCAGCTTACCCATTTTGCCGTAGCGATATCTAATCCAACGGCCGCAACCCCGCCTCAATCGTCGCCCGCCGCCCCTCCAGAAATGGCGGCAACGCCAGCCGCTCGCCCAACCGGTCGATGTCTTCGTCCGCGCCAAAGCCGGGACCGTCGGTCGCCAGCTCGAACAGGATGCCATTGCTGATGCGAAAATAGAGTGACTTGAAATAAAAGCGATCGATGATACCCGAGTTGGGCAGCCCTACTTCGTTCAGACGGGACTGCCACGCTTGCTGCTCGGCGTCATCGCGCAGGCGGAAGGCGACGTGGTGAACACCGCCGTGACCGAGCCAGGCTCGCGGCGCGTTGGGTTGGGCGATGACGTGAACCTCGCGCCCTGGCCCGCCGCCATTCATGGTGTAGACGGTTAGCTCTTCGACCGGGTTGTCTGGGTTTGGCCGCCGGTCGGTGGCTGTGAACCCCAGTAAATCGGTGAAGATCGGCTCCACGCGGTCAAGACGCGGCACATTCAGGGTAACGGCGTGGAAGCCGCGCAGAGCGAAGGTCGACGGCACGCCTGACCCTGTCCATACCTCGCCGTGGAAAGACTCACCGCCGTCGTCGACCAGCGCCAGTCGTTGTCCTTCGGGGTCTTCGAAGCGAAGTGTAGCGCGGCCGCTAAGCGTTTCGATTGGCCCGTGCGATACACCGGCCTCGCCCAGCCGAGCAACCCAGTACTCCAATGCCGCGTCGCCGTTCACCCGGAAGTGAGTGGCTATGATGCTGTCGGTGCCGCGCCGGTCGGGTCCGGTGCGCGGCCAGTCGAAGAAGGTCATATCCGTGCCGGGACTACCGAGTTTGTCGGCGTAGAAGAGATGGTAGGCAGACACATCGTCCTGATTGACTGTCTTTTTGACCAGTCGCAGGCCGAGTACGCCGGTGTAGAAGGCCAGGTTACCGGGCGCGTCACCCGTTACGGCCGTTACGTGGTGAAGCCCATGTAATTGCATATTAACTCTCACCTCATTAGATTTGATATCTAATAGTTTAACATCAAATAAATGAATTGTCAAGCTTTGCTGAGCATGGCAGGGGCGAGTCTATCGATCTGAAAGTAGTCGTTAATAAGATACATTTGATTGCCCGAACGCCACAAATGGCTTGTTTATTCATGGTTTTTCAGTAATTGATCGCTCTCCGTAGCGCCTGTTTCTTAACCGAATCCGCAACCCTGCTCGTTCTCGGCCGTCGGATAAGAATCCGGCGCTATACCTCGACCACTGAAAAACCCTACCTGTCTATTTAGCTGTCTTGACGACGCATCAGTCATTTGGTAAAGTCAATCTTATGGTTTCGAGCTTAGCCTCGAATCCTGTGTCTTCTGCCCAATTTCTAACTTTTATACAGTGAAGAGGGGTTTGGAACGCCCCGTCAAGTAGTCGTCGCCACATTCAGACTGACGGTATCTTTATAGCCTACCTTTCAGGTCTGTGTTTGACTCCCGGGAGTCCCCATGATTCAAGTCGAAGCCATACCAGTCTTGGGGCCGGTTTCTCTCGCGCGTCCTTCCAACGCCCCGCCAGCCTTCCATCTGCTGGCCAAGCCCACCGGCGCAGCCTGCAACCTCGATTGCGCCTACTGCTTTTTCCTCGATAAGGAGGCCTTCTACCCAGGCAGCGCCTTCCGCATGAGCGACGAGATGCTGGATAACTACATCCGTCAGCTTATCGAGTCCCACACGGTTGATCAGGTAACCATTGCCTGGCAGGGCGGCGAGCCGACGTTGATGGGGCTGGACTTCTATCGGCGGGCCATGGCCCTGGCCGAGAAGTACCGCCGGCCGGGCATGACCTTCCTGCACACCATGCAGACCAACGGCACGCTGATCGATGATGAGTGGGCAAGCTTCTTCAAGGAGCACAACTTCCTCATCGGTTTAAGCCTGGACGGACCGCGCGAACTCCATGATGTTTACCGGGTGGACAAGGGTGGCCGGCCCACATTCGACAGGGTAATGCGTGGCTTGCGGCACCTGCAAGCTCATGGCGTCGAGTACAATCTGCTGACCACCGTCAATCATGTCAACGGCGATTACCCGCTGGAGGTCTATCGCTTTCTGCGCGATGAGGCCGGTACCGACTGGATGCAATTTATCCCCGTGGTCGAACGAATCAATGACGACGGGCTAACGCTTTACCAGCGCGGCACGGCCGTCTCAGATCGCTCGGTGGGGGCGGAACAATTCGGCCGCTTTTTGAGCGTCATCTTCGACGAGTGGGTGTCACGCGATGTGGGCCGCATCTTCGTGCAGACCTTCGAAGCTTCGCTGCGTAACTGGATGGGTATGGCCTCGTCGGGCATGTGCGTGTTCAACGAGACTTGTGGCACGGGCCTGGCTATTGAGCACAACGGCGACATCTATACTTGCGACCACTTCGTCGAGCCGGACTATCTGCTGGGCAATATCGACAAGTCCCACATGATTGAGCTGGTCGCTTCCGAGCGGCAGGTCAAATTCGGCCGCGATAAGTTGGATACGTTACCTGCCTACTGCCGCACCTGTGACGTGCGCTTCGCCTGCCACGGCGAATGCCCCAAGAATCGCTTTCTGATGACGCCTGATGGCGAGCCGGGCCTCAACTACCTGTGCGCCGGGTTCAAGGCGTTTTTCCACCACGTTGATTTTCCGATGAAGATCATGGCCGGGCTGATCCAGCGCGACCGCGACCCGCGAGAGGTGATGCTCATTATGAAGCAGGCCTTCGCCGGAGCAAGCCGCAACGAACCTTGTCCGTGCGGTAGCGGTCGCAAGTTCAAGTTGTGTCACGGCCGGCCAGCCCCTATCCCCGGCGCGCAGCGCCTGCCGTCGCCGCAATCGCGGTCGGCGGTCAATCGAAATATGAAGTCTTGAAGGAGATCCCAGTATGCCCGACAAAAAACCCAACATCCTCATCCTCTGGGGCGACGACATCGGTTGGTACAACCTCAGTTGTCACAATCAGGGGACAATGGGCTATCGCACACCGAACATCGACCGGCTGGCGAAGGAGGGACTAGACTTTACCGACTATTATGGCCAGCAGAGTTGCACCGCCGGCCGGTCGGCTTTTATCACGGGCCAGAATCCTATCCGCACCGGGTTGACCAAGGTCGGTATTCCCGGCTCTGACCTGGGCTTGCAGGACGAAGACCCGACTATCGCCGACCTGCTGAAGCCCCAGGGTTATCGTACCGGCCAATTTGGCAAGAACCATTTAGGCGACCGCAACGAGTATTTGCCCACCGTCCACGGCTTCGATGAATTCTACGGCAACCTCTATCACCTGAACGCAGAGGAAGAGCCGGAACACCCCGACTATCCCAAGGACCCCATCTTTCGCCAGCGTTTTGGCCCGCGTGGTGTGCTGCATACGAAGGCCAGCGATGAGGACGATGCCACTGAGGATCCGCGCTTCGGCCGCGTCGGCAAGCAGACGATAGAGGACACCGGTCCGCTGACCAAAAAGCGGA